>NZ_CP179209.1:0-72409 GCF_051201655.1 Vibrio sp. nBUS_14 | reverse complement strand
TAACACTGAATGAGGCTAAACCTTATCACAGTAAGGCTACAGTGACCGCATTCTAGCTTAACACCGTGACATTCCGCTTGCTCACCCTTCGACTGTCTACACCAGCTACGGGATTGCGCCGAGCGGTTGGAATCAATCATTCAATATATTTTAGAGTATTTGTTCTAAGCGATTTATGGACATTTCCGAGTTACGATCGATAAACCATCTCGACTTTTTGCATTACTTCTAGTATCGCAACCATGCTGCCAGCCTATATGTGACGGACCAAAATCGCTCATCCACTACATATTGAAGTACTATGATTAAAGATAGTTAAGCATGCGTTGATAGACCTTAAACTAGGCCGCCTACGAGCACTAAGTCCAACGATAATGTGACACTCTCTTGATTTCGAATATTTCGAATGTTGACTTTTTTTCGAATATTTCGGATAATGTCATGGTAAGAAGATTTGTATACCATGAAATCAGAAACTAAAAACTAGAGAGAAACACGATGAATACTGCTACAAAATTGCCAAGCGCTGAAGAAATGGCACTGGCTAAGCTTGGTAGCCAAGAGTTGTCAGCCGTTATAGAAATTAATGGTGAAGCTCAAAGGATTAACGTTGTCGATAAGTCTGGTAAGACTCACGAAGTAACTATTCCAGCAAGCGCATTAAATATGATGATCGAGATGCTTACTCAATTAGGTCAAGGCAACTCTGTTAGCATCACACCTATTCATGCGGAACTCACAACGCAAGAAGGTGCAGATATGCTAAACATGTCTCGTCCTACTTTCATTAAGCTTCTTGATTCAGGTGATATTCCGTTTAGTCGTACTGGCAACCGTAGAAAGGTAGCTTATGCTGATCTTATGGAGTACAAGAACTGCCTAGAAGAGAACAGACTAGCTGCTCTTGCTGAACTATCTGCATTAGACCAAGAAATGGATATGGGATATTGATGGCGTCATATACGGTAATTCTAGACGCATGTGTAATGTACCCAGCTCCACTCCGAAGCTACCTAATGTACTTGGCCAATACTGGCCTGTTTAGAGCGCGATGGACAGAACAGATACATGATGAATGGACTCGAAATCTACTGAAAAATAGGCCAGAGCTAAATGCAGAACAACTGCAAAGAACTCGACAGTTAATGAACGCAAATGTTCCAGACTGTTTGATTGAAGGGTATGAGTCTTTAATTGATGGCCTTACTTTACCCGATGTTGATGATAGACATGTTGTAGCTGCCGCTATTAAAGGTCAGGCTGAGTCTATCATTACGTTCAACCTAAAAGACTTTCCTTCTTGCGAACTCGAGCCTTTAGGTCTATCAGCAATACATCCAGACGAGTTCCTGTGCGATATGTTCGAATTGGACAGTAGCGCATGCGTTAAGGCTGCTCAGCAACAAAGAGCTTCATTAAAAAGACCACCAATGAGCCAAGACGAGTTTTTAGCTTGCTTACAAAAGCAGAGACTCCCGAGCTTCATCTCACACTTAAAGAGCTTCAAGTTGATGCTTTAGCTTTGAATTAGTAGATTTTAAACTAGGCCGCTGATTGCGGCCTTTTTGTACGATCTCATTCACGAATAAAATGTATTTACCATTTAGCATTGCTCTACTCGATGTTTAAGGGGGCATCATTCGATGTTCTCTTATCTTTTTAACACTTTTGGTATATAAGAAAAAGTTGGTCAATTTCAGAGTTAATGAAGTGGGGCTCGAAGTGTCCATAACTCGTCTTGGTCGGATAAGCGACACCTGTTACCAAGTGCCGCTCTCCTAAGAACCGTACGTGCAACTTTCACTGCATACGGCTCAAGCCTCCACTAAGGTGTAGTGGATGAGTAAATTTGACCACATAGCTAGAGTTTTTGTTATAAGGAAAAGTAAGTCAAATACCAAACTGAATGCTATGTAGAAAAACTAACGTAAAACACAATGGGGCAAAAATGCGTTTCGGCAAATCGAATATTAGTGTGAATCGAATATTAGAAATTCATGAATAACTTAAGGTATGGCAAAGTGAAAAAAAAGCCCACGGATCGAAGTTAAGAAAGTGGGCAAAATATGGGTGACATGATGATATTCAAAGTAAGCAAGTTAATAATAGGCACACAAACGCATATTGGCAACAGTGTTTCTATGACCTATAGCTCGCTTTTGGACAAGAATCATCTTCGCAAAACCATAATTAGCAAGTCAGGAAACCAGAGAAGCCATCACTCAACATCACAAACACTGAAAAGACAGGATTGATGGTGATGGCTTAAACCGATCTCAAGTTAATTAGTAAGGGTAGGGTGCGATATAACAAACCTAACTCGCACTTTCTCCCCTTTCAATCTAAATTCAATAGAGCTCGTTGTCTCTTAGCAACACTTCCAGCTCGTTAGTATTACTCCTACTTGGCTGCCCAACCATTTCATCGTAGGCACTTTTCTGGCGAAGCACCTGTTTGTTCGCTTTCAAGTTACGACATTGCTTTTGCAACTCCAATATCGAATGCGCCCTTAAAAACTTCCCTTTATCGTCAGTAACAAAGTGTTCCTTTCCGTCGACTACAACCGAGACTTGATACAGAGCAAGATCGAGAGAGTGGATGACCAGCTTGTCGAAATAGAAAAATTTTTCCAGTTTACTTAGTGGCATAGACATTAGGTACCTCCTTGATCCGTGGCTTTGCGTCTGCCGTAATAAAATCGATCACCGATTGAGAAACTTACCTCTCTCACGCGTAGAAATCGGAAAACCAGTGAGATTATTATGCGCCCCCAATATTGACACAAGAACCATCCTTACTAACATCTTCAACACAATCCAGAAAGAATCTAGCTACATCAGGTCGTGGTATAGGTTTAGCGAAGTGTGCCGTCTGTCCTGGTAGGACCTTGTATTGACCCTTGGCAGGTTTATCGGTTAGAGCGTAAGGTCTGACAACTATAAATGGCACATACGTTTCATTACGAACACGCGCCTCTGCGTCTTCATAATCCTTGAATCCTGCACGCCCATTAGCAAGCGTTAACGCTATTTTGATCAACCAAGAAGAGCCTCCTGATCCAACACTAGAAATCATCAAGCACCGTGGTTGATTAGGCTGCTTTGCTGCAGCTTTCATTATATTTTCTGTTGCTTTCAACATAATATGTACACCACGACTTGGGTAAGGGTTACCAAGAGTACTGACTACAACATGAGATCCAGAGACAACGGCAGTTACATCTTCGGCATTGGTAGCATCCCCTTCAATAACCTCAACACGATTATCAATATTTAGCTCAAAACTGCTACGTTTTCTAACCAATACTCGTAGGAAGTAGCCAGAATCGAGAGCCATTTTGACAAACTCACGTCCAACCTTCCCAGTAGCACCAAATACAGCAATACATTTATTCTCCGTCATATAGGACCTCTTTTCGATGTTTTAGCTTGACATTGATGTCAATACCTTTGGGTGCACGTGTTGCACCTAACACATATCAGTCAGCGATTTGCACGTATAAAATCACCAAACTCTGTCAAAACGACTCAACCATACCTATGAACAGACTAGCAAGAGTTGTTTTATAAGCAGCCTTTTAGGCACTTTTTTGCAGCGATAATTCACAGTATCATAGGTTAGCTATGGTAGGGAAAACACATATGAACAGGTTGTGAATGAGTAAAAGGTCTAGATTAGAACCGGCGACGGTGTCGCCTGAGCGGCCTACGGCCGAAAACAAAGAGACTCAACCGACTAGGGTGCTTTACATGGATCGTTTATCCTATAGGTCATGCATCCGAATAAGCCCATCAAACAACTCTTCAATGCCAACGATACTTGGCTGAACTACCTCAATAAGTACCGAGAAACCCTCCGAACCGTCGTCATTGAAAACGTCACCAAGATGCTCGCTTGCAGTACCGCTGCTTTTGGCTCTAAAGAGTATCGATGCAGTCAGGCTGACTGCACCCATCACAAATACATTCACCAGACGTGTAAATCTCGCTTTTGCAGCAGTTGTGGCATAAAAGCCACAGAGCGGTGGATACGAAAGCAACAACATGTCTTTCCTGAGTGTGAGTATCAACACGTTACATTGACGCTTCCTCACACGCTGTGGCCCATCTTTCGGGATAATCGTTTTCTTCTCAATCATCTCTTTAGCTGTGCAGCCAAAATCTTCTTAGGATGGGCAAAGCAACTCGATATCGATATTGGCGTGTTCTGTGCACTTCATACCTACGGCAGAAAGCTGAATTGGAATGTGCACATCCATTTGTCTGTCACCCGTGGGGGTTTATGTAAGAGGACAGGTCTATGGAAGCCCATTTTCTTTAAAGCTAAGACCACTGAGAAGTGTTGGCGCGGTGCCATCACTCAACTTCTCAGCTCCAATTACTCAGAGTTAGACTTGAGTGGAGAGGACTGCCCTTTCATTCGTAATGAGCAAGATTGGTCCCGATTTTTAACCAGCCAATATTGCCGTCGATGGAAGCTGCACTTTGCAAAGAAAACAGCCAACGTGACGCCAACCATGACTTACCTCGGCCGATACCTAAAACGGCCACCGATATCGGCGTCGCGTTTACGACATAACTTCCAGGGAGGCTTGGTGACGTTTGATTACCTCAACCATAGGAATGGTCGAACGGAATCCCTCATTTTGAGTCCAGAAGCTCTGATAGAACGCATGATTGAGCATATTGAACCGGCGACGGTGTCGCCTGAGCGGCCTACGGCCGAAAACAAAGAGACTCAACCTACTAGGGTGCTTTACATGGTTCGTTTATCCTATAGGTCATGCATCCGAATAAGCCCATCAAAAAACTCTTTAATGCCAACGATACTTGGCTGAACTACCTCAATAAGTACCGAGAAACCCTCCGAACCGTCGTCATTGAAAACGTCACCAAGATGCTCGCTTGCAGTACCGCTGCTTTTGGCTCTAAAGAGTATCGATGCAGTCATGCTGACTGCACCCATCACAAATACATTCACCAGACGTGTAAATCTCGCTTTTGCAGCAGTTGTGGCATAAAAGCCACAGAGCGGTGGATACGAAAGCAACAACATGTCTTTCCTGAGTGTGAGTATCAACACGTTACGTTGACGCTTCCTCACACGCTGTGGCCAATCTTTCGGGATAATCGTTTTCTTCTCAATCATCTCTTTAGCTGTGCAGCCAAAATCTTCTTAGGATGGGCAAAGCAACTCGATATCGATATTGGCGTGTTCTGTGCACTTCATACCTACGACAGAAAGCTGAATTGGAATGTGCACATCCATTTGTCTGTCACCCGTGGGGGGTTATGTAAGAAGACTGGTCTATGGAAGCCGATTTTCTTTAAAGCTAAGACCACTGAGAAGTGTTGGCGAGGTGCCATCACTCAACTTCTCAGTTCCCATTACGCAGAGTTAGACTTAAGTGGAGAAAACTGCCCTTTTATTCGCAATGAGCAAGATTGGTCCCGATTTTTAACCAGCCAATATTGCCGTCGATGGAAGCTGCACTTTGCAAAGAAAACAGCCAACGTGACGCCAACCATGACTTACCTCGGCCGATACCTAAAACGGCCACCGATATCGGCGTCGCGTTTACGACATAACTTCCAGGGAGGCTTGGTGACGTTTGATTACCTCAACCATAGGAATGGTCGAACGGAATCCCTCATTTTGAGTCCAGAAGCTCTGATAGATCGCATGATTGAGCATATTCCAGATAAGCACTTCAAAATGATTCGATACTTCGGTTTTCTATCAAACCGACGTCGTGGTGAGATGCTCCCTAAGGTCTACGGTGCCTTGGGTGTCGCACCTAAAGACGCACCTGAAATGCCCGGTTACGCAGCTATGCTGAAAGGGTATGTGAAGATTGATCCGTTTGAGTGCATTCTTTGTGGGCACCGTTTAACGTTTCTTCGCTTTAGGGCAGGGGAGCCGCTGTCAGAGCTGGTCCACCATGCTCTGGTTCAAGCCCAAATCAGGTCAATTTAGGCGTTTCACAGGATGGGTGTATCTGAAATAGCGAAAACAGCATGAAAGTGTTCAACAAACATCCGTGTTTAGATTGTAGAGCAGAAGTTAGATCAATCAGCGACTCATTCTGACGTGAGTTATGCCGCGATCATTAAGGTAAGGAATCATTCAGATTCCTTACCTTCAAGGCGTCTTAAAAATAGCATCGGATAAGATGATAGGCTGGCAATCGACAGGCAAGCAATGTGCAAGATTATCCAGCAAGTCAATGTGGGCCTTTTCTGAGTTTAATTCAGACTCTGGATACACTTTTTCATATAACGTTAATGCTCTTCCACCCATAGGGGTACTAGCCCTAAGTACTTGAAACATTTCCTGACCATTGATAGGAGACCAATCGACAATGACAAGAGGGTGAGGGTTATGGCCAACCAAATGTTCAGTCATGAACTCATAAAAATTGAGCAGTTCACTGTGCAAGTAAGGGTTCCCAATTAACCTGTCGGCTCGCTTTATATCGTGCTTCTTATCTGTATCAGAGCTATTTTTAAGACCACGACCAAGGTATGTGACAGACGCTCGTTGGTCACGCATTCCCGATTCAACAAAAGTAAAAACGGTACTTAGCCTGACGGAGTGAATATCAGGGTAAGTCGTTGCAATATCTTCTTTAAGGGTTTGAAATACAGTCACTGTGATAATCTCATTTTTTCCAATGATTTGATCACATAGTTGCTCAAAGGTCGATCCCTTACTCAGTTAAAACTAACACTTCGTGGGGATTCGTCAGCCCTAAAAGTTATTTGGGTGAGGCGTTTAGCTACAGTCTCAATCAATGGTCGAAGCTAGTAAGAGTTATCGATGAAGGCCGGTTAAGCATGGATAATAACCGATCGGAACGTTCAGTACGTCCGTTCACGGTAGGACGGAACAACTGGTTGTTCTCTAAGACTCATAATGGAGCCCGCGCCAGTGCAGTGTTGTACAGTCTTATCGAAACCGCGAAGGCTAACGACTGTGATCCGTATGAGTACCTCGAATACGTGTTACGAGAAATCCCGAAACTGAAGAGTGGGGGTGACCATGGTCATCTTCTACCTTGGAACATGCCAAAGACGGAATAGTCCGCCCCGACAGAATACCGCTCAGAATGACAGATACCGCCTTAGTTGGCGGTATCTGCGTAGATATTAGAAAGTCAATGAGTCGGTTCGTAGACGCTTACCATGCAGCTGAAAATAAGACAAACAGCTGTTCCCGAAACCCTCGCAATCTTTTATCAAATATCAAGCTCACCTAAGCGGAGAAGAACCTCTGAAGTAATGTGGTGTTGATGAGAGGGCGGCCCCAACCTTACACCGTCGACTAAGGAATGATGCTGTCCCAGTACTATATAACTGGTTGGAATCGGTACTCACGGTAGAAGGGGCGCATGGTGGAACTTGTTAGAAAATTGCGCGGTCGTTGGACGCGCAATTATAGAGGCTTGTCATGTTCTCTAAGAACACTAGATTCAAGACAGCTTTATTCTTATCAGTTTTACTAGTTGGGGAATAGCCTGCTTGGGCCAAAGGTATTGATATTTTAGCGTCAGGGAGCGCCAGCCGTGATGCTGGTATTTTCTGGCACTGGTGGCGAGTTGACTTGGGCAGCGGCGCAGTTTTATTCCTTGATGTTTAGCTTGCCATACTAATAGGTGGTCTTCTCCGTAAGGGGCATCTTCGATATAACCTCCTAAGGTATTAAAGGTTTCTTTGGCAAGGAAAAAACCCTGATCACCAAAGGGCAGACCAAGCACATTGGAGCGAAACTTGGCTCCCATTTCATTGATTTTTAGCAGCCCGCTGGCTTTATCATAAAAATAGAGATCGAAATAAAATAGTGAGTTTTGGCTATCTTTATCAGACAGGCACTTGAGCAATGCTTTGATGTTGTCTTGAGTGATTTGGCTATCAGCATGCAAAAACCAGATAAAGGGGAGACTAGCCAAGGCTCCCCCTTTATTAAGCTGGATCCCTCGACCTTGAGGGCTGTAGGTAAGCTGCCAGTTTAGCTTGGGAAAGCCTTGCTTTAAGTTTGCTAACTGTTCGCCTACATAGTCGCCCTCAGCAGCAACAAAGATAATTTCGCTGCCACCAGGTAACAGGTCAAAATCCTGACATAAGCGTTGCCACTGGCCTTCACCTTTGGCCAGTGGGATCACAATGGAGAGTAAAGGTTTGCTCATCTTATCTTTTGAGTATTTCCAGTAAGGCTTTTTTCTCTTCAGGAATATGCTCTGTTGGTGTGAGCACCGCGCAAGCCAGACTTTGTCTCTGTGGATTATTGTCGTCGGCTTCTTGGTGGTGATGGGTAAGATAGGTTTTTAGTAGAGATCTTGCTTTTTCCAGACTTTGACCATAGCGAGAGATCACTTGCTCAACAGTAACATGATGAGCGGGATCTTCTTGCCAGCAATCGTAATCGGTTGCGATAGCGATAGTGCAGTAGCAAATTTGCGCTTCTCTAGCTAAAAACACTTCTGGTACATTAGTCATGCCAACCAAATCAGCTTTTACGGCATTTTTCAAAAACAGGCTTTCAGCACGAGTGCCTAAGCGCGGGCCATCTACGCAGGCATAGGTTTTTTTTTGATGAAGCGTAATGCCTAATTGCTCTGCCGCCTTAGTGAGATTTTCTGCCAGTGATGGGCAGGTTGGCTCTGCCGTTGATACGTGTGCAGCAATACCTTCACCAAAGAAGCTTTTCTCCCTATGTCCTTTTATAAAATCAAAATATTGAGATGGAAGTGATAGATCGCCAGGAGATATTTCCTGTTGCAGAGAGCCTGTCGCCGAGAGGCCGATAATTTGCGTCACTCCCAGACTTTTGAGTGCCCAGATGTTAGCACGATAGTTAACTTCATGAGGTAATAGCTGATGGGCACTGCCATGTCTTGGTAGAAAAAACAGCGTTAGTTCGCCGTACTGGCCTTCGATAATTTCTGCTGAAGGCTGGCCATAAGGTGTTTCTACCTGGTGTTTAGCAATAATATCCAGGCCTTCAAATTGGTAAATTCCTGTGCCACCTATAATTGCGAGCATCTTGTTATTCCTTTAATGAGGGGTGATTAGCTGTTGTGGTAATTCTTCGATCCAGTTCTTTATCTGGTCTCTGACCCGACGATAACAGTCCAGAACCAGGGTTTTATCTTTTAGCCCTTTTGCCAGCTTGGGTGGATCATCGAACTGATGACAAATGACTTGGGTTTTGGAGTTAAATGAAGGGCAGCTTTTGCTGGCGTTGTCGCAAACCGCGTAGACCAGATCAAACTCTATATCCGAGAATTCACTCAGTAGCTGGGAGTTATGCCCACTAATATCGACGCCAGATTCCTGCATCACTTTAATGGCATTAGGGTTGAGTCCATGCGCTTCGATACCAGCAGAATAAAACTCAACATCAGGCAGGTTAAGGGATTTTGCCCAACCTTCCGCCATTTGACTGCGACAGGAGTTGCCGGTGCATAAAAATAGCACTCTGGTTTTTTGCTTCATTGCGAATATCCTTATGTTTCGCTACAAGAAGAGCCATAGGCAAAGCAGCTGTAACACCTGTGATGCTTCATGCTTATTCTCTGATCCTGACTGAGTTTGAGATCGCTAGCCATTTCATATTCAAGATCATCATCAACCAGAGTACAGGCATACACTTTCATTGTCCCATTTCGCTTTACTACCATTTTGGAGAAATGGCACATAAACTTTTCCCGGCTTTCAGCACTTTGATAGTGGGTCATACAGTGTTCACTAATATGCGGGACCTGTGGCAGAGAGCCTGGAGATAGAAAATCAGGAAAGGCAACCATAGGCAGATCCTCAGGCAGGCCGTTGAGGGCAAAAAGTTGCTTAAAACCTCGCTCAATCTCTGTTGTGTTTTCATCTTTTTCCATATGGCGGGCAACGGAAATATGAAAGCCTCGCTTATGCAAGGCGTTTAAGCCGGTAATAGCCTTGGCAAAGTTACCTTCTCCCCGGTGAGCATCATGGCTGGCGGGATCCAGATGATCCAGGCTAATTCTTAATGAGATGGGATAGGGGTTAGCCGTTAGCTTTGTGAGTTTATCCAGGCGTTTGATTAAGGGCTCCGTGCCATTGGTGAGCACCAGAACGGGCTTGTATTGTGAGGCGTAATCAAGGATCTCAATGATCTCCTTAACCAGAAAAGGTTCACCGCCAGTAAAGGAAAAATTCTCGACACCCATTTCCAGAGCCTGAGCTATATAGGGTTTAACCTCGGCCAGTGTTGGTGAACCCAAGCGTTTATCGGTTGGGTTTGAACCTTCCAGGCAAAAGTCACAGGCCAGATTACAGCGTGTTCCGGTATGAAACCATAGCTCTTTTAACAGTCCCGGCTGGATATAGCCG
The DNA here is from genome assembly GCF_051201655.1 of Vibrio sp. nBUS_14. NCBI lineage: Bacteria > Pseudomonadati > Pseudomonadota > Gammaproteobacteria > Vibrionales > Vibrionaceae > Vibrio > Vibrio sp. nBUS_14. The sequence continues at coordinate 62,045 of NZ_CP179209.1, read as the reverse complement.
CGGGGCTCGCCTTGCGGTGTATAGTTCCAGGCGTTTGATTTTTTTGTTGCTATCATTACAAACCCTTAACAGCATCCATCGCTGTTGTTTTGGTCCTTGTCCTGGTCAAAAGGCAGGCTGGTTCCGCAGCCATCAAAGATACCAAAGTGAGTATCGAAATTGCCGATAAATTCAAAGTGCGGTTTAAATCTTGTGTCATGTAGCATCTTCCAGGTGTTGCCACAAACGGGGAAGACTTTGCCTGTTTCGATATAGTGGTGTTTATCCAGGGTAAAGGCATTGGGCTGGTGCTCTATGCTGCCTTTATAAATAACAGCTTGGCCATAATCTTCACAGTGACTTTCCAGGTCGAGTAACTTAAACAAGCGGTAGGTTGCCGAGAAGAAGTTGATATGTCCTATTTTGGCGCTGATCTTTGGATTATCTATGGTGATAGGCCTATCACTGACCAGCCGTGGATCGGCGAAACCGGCTTTTTTGGCCAGGTTGATAAAATCGTTCCAGTAGAGAGCGCCACTTAAACATTCGCCATATAGCAAGGGATCATTAACCAAGGTTTGCGGAACACGGCGGTCGGTATAGACATCGGAGAAATAGATTTCCCCCCCTGGTTTTAGTAGGTTAAAAGCCTGTTTTAGGACAGCTTCCTTATCAGGTGATAGGTTGATAACACAGTTGGACACAATGATATCGAAGCTGGCAGGCTCAAGATCTAGTTCATTCAGCTTTTCGATATAACCTTCTTTAAAGCTGGTATTGGCTTTGGCAAAGTCAAATTTTTCTCTATGGTATTCGATATGGCGATTGGCGACCTCAAGTTGCTCATCTGTCATATCTACGCCAACGACATCACCCTGTTCGCCGACCAGTTGAGCCAGGGCATAAACGTCACGACCCGAGCCGCTACCAAGATCAAGAATTTTGGCTCCTTTCAGTTGCTCTGGGCAAACCAGACCACAACCGTAGTAGCGCATCATCACCTCATCGTGAATATTGCTAAGCACAGGTTTTAAAAATTCTGGCATCGCATCATCGGTGCAACAGGCGTTGGTTTGTAGATCATCTGAGCCTTGTAAAGTTTTCCCGTAATATTCCTGTACTTGATTATGCATAGTGAGATGTCTTTATTAGTTGATTTATCTGAGTGATCAGAGCTTGTCTGGCAGGGCGTTTATCCTGGCTAAGATCTTGCGCTAATTGAATCAGTTGCTCTTGGGTATCTATGTCGTATGTTGATGCGGTATTTGCGACTGTGAGCTGATGCGACTGACAAAGTTGTTTGAGTGATGAACCAAGCAGGTCTGTACTCCAGGGTAAATCTGTCATATCAGGCCAGGGCTTTTTACAAGCCATTATTGTTACGCCACCATCGAGTGCAGGACAAAGCGCTACGTCATGGTTTTTTAAGGCTTCTATGGTTTCCTGATAATCCCTCGCCGATAAAATGGGCGCATCACTTCCGATATAGATGATTTGCTGATGGCCTTGGGCCCTCAGCTGCTGATCCAAAATATTGAGTCGTTGACCTAAATTACCTTCAACTTGTGGAATAATTTGAGTGGGCTTTGTTAGTAACTCTGCGGCCCACTGTTTGTCACTGGTATGAGACGGAGATACCACTATCTTTCCATGCCAGCAAGATAAATCTTCCAGGGCACAAGCAAGTAGATGCTGGGCAAAAATTAATGCTTTTTCAGCCCCTATAGTTTTAGCAAGGCGCTGTTTACCCTGGTGTAATGCGGGGCGCTTACAGACTAAAACCAGAGTGGCGTCGTTCGTTAAATTGATAGTTTTCTCCTTTCTTACCAAAGATTGTCTTTTCCCTGATTGAAGAGACCTGAGAAAATAAATATAAATTTCAGCTTCTTGGGGATTAATATTGACTTTGTTAACAGAGCAACCCTAACCAATTGATTTGGGTGTAGATCTTTTAGAGAGACGAATCTTCAGATAATAACCTTTTAGATCAGATAGATAGATTTTGATCAAGATGTAAAGGGAGCCATTTTGTGGTACTTATCAGTTCTCACACAGAAGAACCGGCGACTGTGTCGCCTGAGCGGCCTACGGCCGAAAACAAAGAGACTCAACCTACTAGGGTGCTTTACATGGATCGTTTATCCTATAGGTCATGCATCCGAATAAGCCCATCAAACAACTCTTCAATGCCAACGATACTTGGCTGAACTACCTCAACAAGTACCGAGAAACCCTCCGAACCGTCGTCATTGAAAACGTCACCAAGATGCTCGCTTGCAGTACCGCTGCTTTTGGCTCTAAAGAGTATCGATGCACTCATGCTGACTGCACCCATCACAAATACATTCACCAGACGTGTAAATCTCGCTTTTGCAGCAGTTGTGGCATAAAAGCCACAGAGCGGTGGATACGAAAGCAACAACATGTCTTTCCTGAGTGTGAGTATCAACACGTTACGTTGACGCTTCCTCACACGCTGTGGCCAATCTTTCGGGATAATCGTTTTCTTCTCAATCATCTCTTTAGCTGTGCAGCCAAAATCTTCTTAGGATGGGCAAAGCAACTCGATATCGATATTGGCGTGTTCTGTGCACTTCATACCTACGGCAGAAAGCTGAATTGGAATGTGCACATCCATTTGTCTGTCACACGTGGTGGTTTATGTAAGAGGACAGGTCTATGGAAGCCCATTTTCTTTAAAGCTAAGACCACTGAGAAGTGTTGGCGCGGTGCCATCACTCAACTTCTCAGCTCCAATTACTCAGAGTTAGACTTGAGTGGAGAGGACTGCCCTTTCATTCGTAATGAGCAAGATTGGTCCCGATTTTTAACCAGCCAATATTGCCGTCGATGGAAACTGCACTTTGCAAAGAAAACAGCCAACGTGACGCCCACCATGACTTACCTCGGTCGATATCTAAAGCGACCGCCCATATCAGCGTCTAGGTTACGACATGATTTCCAAGGAGGATTAGTGACATTTGATTATCTTAATCATAGGAATGGTCAGACGGAATCCCTCATTTTGAGTCCAGAAGCTCTGATAGAGCGCATGATTGAACATATTCCTGATAAGCACTTCAAAATGATTCGATACTTCGGTTTTCTATCAAACCGACGTCGTGGTGAGATGCTCCCTAAGGTCTACGATGCCTTAGGCATCGCCCCTAAAGACGCACCTGAAATGCCCGGCTACGCCGCCATGTTGAAAGGGTATGTGAAGGTTGATCCGTTTGAGTGCATTCTTTGTGGGCACCGTTTAACGTTTCTTCGCTTTAGGGCTGGGGAGCCGCTGTCAGAGCTGGTCCACCATGCTCTGGTTCAAGCCCAAATCAGGTCAATTTAGGCATTTCTTAGGATGAGAGTATCTGAAATAGCGAAAACAGCGTGAAAGTGTTCAACAAACATCCGTGTTTAGATTGTAGAGCAGAAGTTAGGTCTGTCCGGGACTCATTCTGACGTGAGTTATGCCGCGATTGTTCAGGTCAGGAAACATTGAGATTCCTTACCTTCCAGATAAGCACTTCAAAATGATTCGATACTTCGGTTTTCTATCAAACCGACGTCGTGGTGAGATGCTCCCTAAGGTCTACGGTGCCTTGGGTGTCGCTCCTAAAGACGCACCTGAAATGCCCGGTTACGCAGCTATGCTGAAAGGGTATGTGAAGGTTGATCCGTTTGAATGAATTCTTTGTGGGCACCGTTTAACGTTTCTTCGCTTTAGGGCTGGGGTGCCGCTGTCAGAGCTGGTCCACCATGCTCTGGTTCAAGCCAAAATCAGGTCAATTTAGGCGTTTCACAGGATGGGTGTATCTGAAATAGCGAAAACAGCATGAAAGTGTTCAATTAACACCCGAGTTTCGATTGTAGGGCATAAGTTAGGTCTGTCCGGGACTCATTCTGACGTGAGTTATGGCGCGATTGTTCAGGTCAGGAAACATTGAGATTCCTTACCTTCAAGGCGTAGCCATTCTTGCTGAGATCTATGCTGAGACATTTTCGAGTACCTTTAACGATAAAAGTTAAAGGTTACGACGTTTATTAAAAGGATTGAATGAGTCGATTTAAAGACGCTTACCTCGAGTCAGCAGCATCTTGTTGATCTTTTAGTAAGCACTCATCTGTCCATACTTGCCTTAGATAACACGCAGATCATCTTTGAATAATCAATTACCCAATTTACTTTTGGCCTTTTCTACTCACACGCTCGGCGCAATCCCGTAGCTGGCGTAGCCAGTCGAAGGGTGAGCAAGCGGAATATCGCAAATGCCTTTCTATGGCACTGTCACTGTAAATCTACCCCTTCGATCAAGTTAGACATGCGTACAGTACTGACGGGCAACGCTGTGGCGTTGCTGTGTCGGATTTGGGCGATGGATAACTATTCGCTCGTACCTCACGAAAGTTACCCACACACAAATCTGGTGCGATCACCACTGTTAATTAATTCTTATGTCTATTAATTCTTTTGTTTTAGTTACCTTGATATCTTGAGGGTTCCCTTTACATAATTCTTTAGGAATCCATAACTTAAAATCTTTAGGGGGTGAGTAAAAGGTAAGTTTCTTATTGTTTTGATAGAAAATTCAGAAGGATTTTTGCTCTGCTAAGATGGCGTTTAACACTGTTTTGATAAGAAGATCACACTGGTATTTGTCTAGGTGTGGTGGAGCCTACCGAGCTAACGGCATGAATGAAGCTTAATGGAGTTATTCAGGAGGTGTATAATCTTCCCATTCGGGTTGATAAGAATCTTGTGATGTCGCTTTATGTGTTTCATTAAGCGTACGATCTACATGTGCGACTCTAGAGTTGGCAGCAGCTTGTCGAACTTGTTTTTCTTTTTTCTTTTTTCTCAAGTTACGGTTGAGTATGGCTTTGGCTTTGCTGTAGAACAGCCCAAATTTCTCAAGGACAAATTCGTACTTGTTAGCAATTTGTCGTGGTGCAGCTTCGCCCTCTACTTGAATGAACTGAGCGGTTGATATTAGACGACCTGACTTTTTGGCCTTGCTAATTAACTCTGTAACGTAATTAACGCAACGACCCATTCTTGCAGCGATCTGTTTTCGGTTTGGGAATGCACATTGATTTGAAAGGTTGTAAAAGGTAGATATAGCAATGAGTAAAGCTTTCTCATCGGCCGGAATGCTCTCGTCGCAAGCAATTACATCAGTCAACTGGTTGTGATGTTCTAGAGGCGTTAAGGTTCGATTAGGTGTTGTCATGACACATACCTTCTACACCAGACCATAAAAGTGCTTTAACACTGGTTGAGTGTGAATGATAGATGTGTCTATTTTTTATAAGTTGCGGAGAGCAACTATTGGCTAATTTTTTCATGTTTGATTCCGTAAGGTTTGGGGTGTTCCGGGTGCGAATCCGAAACATGTACAGTAATAATGTATATTACTTGATCAAAAAGATCAAATTATTGATTTTTAGGTATAAAAAAACCGCCTACTTACGGAGAGGCGGTTTTTTTACGAATGCTATGATGTCAGATTCGCGGTCCAACACATTCTAACTTTAAAAAATACACTACATAGTAAACTATGTAGTAGCGTGCTATGTAATGCACTTTTACTTTAAAGCCTATGGATATTATCGATTAATATGTTTGTGAAATCAAGAAAGAAAAACTTTACAAAGTTAAAGGAAATTTGACACCCATTTGACTTCACCAATGATCCTTATTTGTTCATGTTTTGCTGTTTCATCACTATAGTTGGGATTGGCGCTATGAATTATTATCTGATTTATACCATTACGTAGTTCTTTAACCCGTAAATGCCCCTCTTGGTCAAAAACATAAAAATGCCCATCAATTAAATCGGTCAATTGTACATCAATTGCAATTATGGCCCCCTCTAGAATTGAGGGCTCCATGCTGTCACCAGATACATGGATACATTTTATATTTTCTTTTGATGAGCTCTTAATGGCATTTCTAGGAATAAAAATTGTTTGTGCAATTTCGTTTTCAATAAAAGCTCCACCCCCACCAGATGCTTTCACATTAGGATAATAGTCTACTGGTATATTGTACTCTGGGGGATGCTTTAGTTCGAGTTTTCCATTGGTAAGCCACTCTATAGATACCTCTAATACTTCAGCTAATTTGAATAAACTCGCCCCTTTAGGAATGTTTTCTTCTCTCTCCCATTGGGAGATAGATGTCCCAGTTACTCCTACTTTCTTTGCAAGCTCACGTTGACTAAGCCCCAAAGCCATTCTTTTGCTTTTTAATTTCGAACTTAAACTTTTCATGTAGATAATTTAGAACAAAACTTGAAAGAAAAACTTTTTAACAATGATGATTTTGAGGTTAAAACTTTACATGCGCAAGTGGTTGCTTTATTATTTGCATAAATAGCTGTTCAAACATACATGTATGCTCTTTAGCTATCTTGTGAGGAGTGAGTCATGAATGAAGGAATCGAAGGTCGATGATGACAAAAGAAACCGGTATTTCAGTAAACGTAAAACTTGGTGATAAGCACAATGCGATACTCAATAACTCTAAAAAGTTGAGTGGCAGAAGTAAGCGTCAGGAGGCGGCCAAGCGTTTGGCTGATCATTTAGAGCGTTACGGTGCTCAATGGGAGCTGCCTGTTAGCCAAGATAAGAACTGATTTTTTTGCTTCTCATGATCCTATTTCAGGGTTTGAGCGGCATGAAAGATCTGGTTTCGTTGGAGCGGTTAGGCTGCCGCTCCTGCGAGAGCCTAAAGTAACACTATGGTCAAAGGACGCGGCTTCGCGGCCTGGGATAGACCTTAATTTAACCCAAATAAATTAGAGCATGTGTACGCTAACCTGAAAAATGGAACGGACAAGCGTAGGCCGATACTGTCAGGGTCGGGAATGTGTCCAGTTTTAGCCCTTTCGCTGGGACTAATAAGCCTAGATTGCGAGGGAGCGCACTGTTTCAGTGCGCTTTCCTTTGCCTTTTTGTACAGAAGGCAAAGGAAACCCATCAAAAGGAGCGCACTATGTTGGCGATTATCTTTGCGGCCTCGCAAAATCATGACCTTAATTCGTTTGCTGGACCCATCAATCAACATCTGTGTATTAAGCGAATCAAACCTTGTGGTCACGTCGATGGCCAAATCCTCTTTGCTGCACTGGTCGAGTCTCCTGATCCGATCACATCGATTCCACCCCAAGAATTTCAGTTATTAACGATCCACACACCGACACTAAGAGCACGTGCCTTGAAGAGGCCCGTCTCTAATATTGGTCAATCTCAGAAATCAAAACGCGCAATGAAGCGCTACCTTCGCGCTGAACAAAAGCGCACCTTGTCTGAACACTCGTGGACCCAATTTTTTAAACGTAAGCACGTCTTTAACGCTTACCACGCGCCGTTACATTCGTAACCCGCCTCACATTCATTCCATTTATCTCTCTTTTGCCTTAACCCACAGCCGTGAGTTGAGTGCATTGGTATCGGCCGACTTTGGCTGCATCTGCCCTTAAGGGCTTACTTATCGATAAAAACAAGGAACTTTGCACATGCAAATCACAACTCCTCACGCCCGTGGGCGTGTTTTACTTCTGCTCGGCATGGCAACGCTGTGTGTCTTAGCCACTGAGCCAGCCATGGCAGCGGCCACGGACTTATTCGCCACTGGCAAAGAGATGGTCAAGAAAAACGCCGGGGACGACTCGGGGATCGAAACCGCGATGCTCGGCTTTTCCGCGCTCAGTGCGGCCGTGGTGGGCATCACTTCGCGTAACTGGTTTGGGGCGGTCGGCGGTTTCGCTGGCGGCATGATGTTCTGGGAAACGGTGAAACCGCTCGTCGGGTTGGCCTAATACGGAGGCGGCGTAGCCATGAATCTCAATGCGCAGTATTACTCAATACCCAAGTACCTCAATTCGGGCAAGCGGATGTGTGGCTTACCTCGTGAGGAGCTGCTTCCGGCGCTGTGTATCTTCGTACTCGGCTTTTTTGCCAAACACTATGCCATTGGCTTTGTGTTAGCGGCCGCCTGGTTTATGGGACTTCGGTACATCAAAACCCAATACGGTGAGCACATCGTCGCGTACGCCCTTTATTGGTGGGGCAGCGCTTCGATAAGTCGCATGGTGTTTCAGCATACGCCGCCTTCGATTCAGCGTTATTGGTTGTCTTAAGGAAAAGCGATGGAGATTTCAAACAAAAAAGACCTGTTGGCGATGAGCAAGTTGCTCAATGTGTTTTTGGCGGTCGGGTTTCTGCTCGCCAGCCTGACTAGCGTAGGGTTAGGCGGCGCGCTTGCCTACCTGTCGTTTAAAGAGAGTCGAACGTTGGTGCCGCCCACGCTCTCGCGCGCGTTTTCGGTCTCCGATGGCGATGTCGATGAGGCGTATTTGTCGTTGATGGGCAGCTATTTTCTGCACCTGAAATACGACCTCACCCCCGCCAGCGTTTCACGTCAATACGGGTTACTGCTCGATTATGTGCCCGCTCCTTACTGGGCCGATATTCAGCCTTCGTTGGTGTCGGACGCCGAGCACATCATCAAAAGCAACATATCGAGCCGGTTTGTCCCAGACAACGATGGCACCTTAGTGGCACTCGAATCGATGCAATTTAAGCAATCGGGCACCCTGTACAAAAGTGTGGGGGATCGAGACTTAGCGCCCGAGCTGGTGACGGTCGTGGTTCAGATGGCCTACCCCAATGGGGTGCTTGAGCTTGTGGGTATCAAAAAAGAAGGAGTCCCATTGTGACACGTTTTTTCATTATGGTGCCGTTACTGGCGGCGCTGTTGAGCCCTGCCGTGCTGGCGGACAATGTCGCCAAGCGCGTGATTGATTTCACCGATGGGGACACCATTCCCGTCTCGCTCTCATCGCTCAACATAAACCGCTTAATGGTCAAAGGCGATAAAATCGTTAACCTCACTTGTCCGAGCGGGTTTTGTACGACCACTGCCAACCAAAAAGACAAAACGGGCTCGGTGTCGCTCAAAATCAACATTCAATTGCCGTTTAACGTGCATGTAACGACCCAAAAAGGGCGCGTTTTTTCATTGTTTGTGAGCCCAAAAAAGACGCCGTCGGGGGTGACCGAGTTTGCGCCTAGTGATGCCGATAGGCTTCGCCCTTCGGTTTTTGAACGTGAGTTTGATTATCCGACGGCGCTCGCGCAGTTCACCAAAAAAATGATGCTCTGGCAGCGAGACGCCACGCCGATTGACGGTTTCTCTGTGCATCCGGTCGACCCAAGCACGTTAGAGACTAAGTCCGGCGACTTACCGTTAACCCCTCAAGTGGTGTTTGTGGGGCAAGACTACTCGGGCATCATTTACGACGTCCACAATCGCTCAAGTGACGCGGTCACGCTCACCACGGCGCAGTTCTACAGTTACGCGGCGCACAGTGCGGCGCTCGATACGCTGACGCTCGCGCCTGGCGAGCATACTCATCTGTATTTAGTGACGGGCGGAGGAGTCAGCGATGTTCGATAAAATCAAAGCGCGGCTTTTTGATGATAAAGACGGCGATTTTGAGCGCGGCGGCGACATCAATGCCGAGACGACCCAGCGTAATAAACATCTGACAACGGTGGTGATGAGCACGTTGGTGGTTATCGTCCTTGGGGTGTATCAGTATACCCGCCCGAAAGCCGTCACCGCCGCGCCAGAGCAAGCCGTGACCTTTGGTGCCATTGTCGATAAAGACTTCACCGATAAGGACAACCAATCGGCCTTGTCTTTGCAGCAGCAGTTGATCGCAACGCTCAACAAAGAGATGCGCTCGCTCAAAGACACCATGGTTCGCCTTGAGAAAGACACCGAGCACCGCATCGACAGTGCGAAAGAAGATACCGCGTCTCTGGTCGAAGAGCGCGTGCGCCGTGAGATGCAAGGGACGGTCGATGCGCTGCAAGCCAAAATCACCGAGCTGCAAGCCAGCGCGCCGCTCGCGCCGGGTGAGAATAGGCATGAAGCCCCTATCACCGGTGATGAGTGGCTAGGCGAGCCGGAAACTTTTGGGCAAGCGAAGCTGCCGCCGCGTCCTATCCCGACCTCCCAGAATAACCCCGACATGGACCGCATGGCCTATTCTGATCGCCAGCAACACGCGTTCGCGCCGTCTCAGTTCGACAGTACCGATTTTTCCTGGGCTGAGGAAGTGAGCCCGGCAAAGCGCACTATCGATAACTACGTCCCCACGGGCACGTTTGTGACCGCGGTAGTCACCGGCGGGGCCGACGCCAATGCGGGGGTTCTGGGTCAAGGGGACACGACCCCAGTGGTGCTGCAAACGCTCAACGAAGGCATTTTACCGAATGGAAAAAAATCCAAGTTGAAGGATTGTACGGTCACCGGGGCGACCTATGGGGAGATCTCTTCGTCGCGCGGCATCGTTCGCACCAACCGCATGAGCTGTATCTTCGACAACGATGAGATATTGGATGTGGCGGTCAAAGGCACCGTGTTCAACTTTGGGCGCAATGGCATCCGCGGTACCACCATTTTGAAAAACGGGAAAGTGGTGCAAATGGCCGGTTTGTCGGGGATTTTAACGGGGCTTGGCGAAGCGGGGAAAGGTCTGTCAGAGACGACCTCAACGTCGGCGTTAGGCGCCACGTCCAGCGTGTCTGGTGAAGACATTGGGCTCAACTTACTGGGCAATGCGACCGCGTCCGTTGGCGCGAAATTGGCCGACTATTACATTGGGCTCGCGGAGATGTACCACCCGATTGTCGAGATTAACCCTGGGGCCATCGTGAACATCGTGTTTTTAGAAGGCTTCCCCCTCGATCCGATTGCGGCCGCTGAGTACGAACAAGCTCAAGCGGAGACCCATCAGTCTCAATCCAATCAAATCATGGAGGTGATCAGCAGTGTCACCGAAAACCCATTAGCCAACCAAATCAGCGCGCAAGGCATTCAAGTGCCGCCGTCGCCGTTTGGCCATCAATAAGGAGGCGCTATGCGCGTATTCTGGGTGTTATTGCCCTTACTTTTAAACGGCTGCGCCGCCGGTCTTGGTGAAGATTTCAGTTGTACTCAGGTCGGTGGCGCAGCGGGATGCACCACCATGGATGAGATACGTCGTCAGCCCCTTGGCACAACGGCGAAAGCGGCCGCCCCGGCCCCAGGCAATGTGTTTTTGACCTTGCCAAGGCGGGATCGACTAGGCGCGCCGGCGCGCACCGACGATGTGGTGAAAAAAGTCACGGTGTTTCCGTTTGTTGATCCGCTCGGGCATTACGTCGACACCACCGACATCTACGTGATTCTCGATGAGAGCCGCTGGACCGGGCGACCGCCCAAAGCCATTTGGAAGGATTAATCATGCTAAGAAAACGTTTCAAGGGGGCCGCGTCATTGGGGCTTGATGCGCTGGTCAAAGACGCCAACCGCCATCAAAACCACCTGCACCATGAGCTGCCTTATCGCGAGTTTGATGGAGAGCGTCAGATTTTTCACAATCGTCATTCACGCGGGTTTGCGCTCAAACTGTCGGTGTTGGGCGGGGCTAACGACGAATTGGTGGCCTCACTCAATAAGATGGTGATGGACTTTCCTCAAGGGGACAAGTGGGATTACCAGTTATCCATGTTTGGCCATCATCGCGTGGCGCATTATTTGGCGGCGAACGGTGAGGCGATGGCTCAGCGTGGCGGGATCTGCCGCCGCTTGGCCGAGGAAGAGGTGCGATACGCCGGCTTTTCTGCCACGCACGGGTTTTTCCACCGACAGCGGCACCGATTTGATTTGCGCGATTACGAGGCGTATTTCTTTGTGTCGACGAAAGAGAAAAAAGACGACAAGCTCGATGATGTGCGCGCCGCGATGGAAACCGTACTGCTGCAACTGGGCGTGGAGACCGAGCGAGTGACGCCGGCAACCTTGGTGACCTTTGCGGGCGATCTCTTAAACTTCGATGCCACGCAAGACCGCCCCCAAACGCGAGCCTACAATCCCTTTGATCCCATCAACCGCCAGGTGCTCTCCCCGGACACCGAAATACTCATGAAACGCGATCACATTGCCACGCGCTTCACCAACTCGAAAGGCCAAGAGACCCACGGTCGAACCGTGTGTTTAGGGCTGGCGCGCGCGCCGACCGATTTTCGGCTGTATGCCATGCCCGAAGCGTTCGCTTCACTGCGTAACGTGGCCAAGATGTTGACGTGCCCTCATGTGTTGACCTTGAGTTTTCGTCACAACGTCACGGGCAATTTTGAGCATCAGAACAACAAAAAAATCAGCGACCTGACCAAAACCTTGAAGTCACCGATGGCCATCCTCTCCCCAACGGCTGGCGATGAGCTCGAAGAGCGCACCGCCCTGCAAAAAGGCTTGGCTGATAAGGCGACCACCGTCTGCTCAATGGTGTTGAATTTAACCTTGTTCACCACCAAGGCGCAGCAACGCCGTGACGTGCAAGCGGCCAAAGAGGCGTTTTCAGCGACGGGGCTCGACATCAAAGAGCAGATTATGATGCAAAGTCAAAGCCTGCTCAGCGCCTTACCGTTTCTGATGAGCGAAGGACTGTGGGAAGACTGCGGCCGCGCGGGGCGGGTTCGGACCATGAAAAGCGCCAATGTGGTCAATTTTTTTCCTATGGTGCTCGACTTCAAACGGTTAGTCAGTGGCATGCTGCTGCCCACCATGCGTGGACAGGTGTCGTTTTTCGACCCGTTTCATTGTGGCAGTGACAACAAAAACATCGCGCTGACCGGCGGCTCAGGCGCGGGAAAAAGCTTTTTTACACAAGGCTTGGTGCGCAGCGTGTACGCCAAAGGGGGCAAGTGTTGGATCTTAGACAAAGGCGACAGCTACAAGAAGCTGACCTTGATGCTGGGAGGCTCGTACCTCAATCACAGCAACATCTTCTTAAACCCGTTCACGCACTTAGACCAACTTCAGCGCCATGCCCCTGCAGAGTGGGACGACGGCGAGCGGGTTGATCCGATGAAAGAAGCGCTCAGTAACATCACCGCGCTGTTTTCGACCATCGCCTCGCCCCATGCCGAGCTAGAAGGGTATCAGACCGCCGTGCTGGGTGATGGGATCTTAAGAGCCTGGGAGCAGCACGGCACGGCCACGCAAGTCGACGATGTGCAAACGCAGTTGTTTGCGCTGGCCAAAGAGCACGGTAATGACCGACGCATTCGTGATATTGCCGTGCAGCTCAATAAATATTGCGCCGATGGCGTGTATGGCGACACGTTCAATCGACCGTCGATGCTCGATCCCAATGTCGACATCACCACATTGGAGCTGGAAGGGTTTCCCGAAGACGTGTTGCGTCCGGTGGTGTTTGCCCTGATCGTATCGATCAACCAGCAAATGTACCTATCGGGCTCTCGCTCAACGCCCAAGATGTGCATCATCGAAGAGGCGTGGAGCTTGATGTCGGGCACCAATGCGCAAACCCGCACCTTCATCAATACCGGTTATCGCACCGCCCGTAAGTTTGGGGGCTCATTTTGTACGGTTACCCAAGGGATCGGTGACTTCTTCGTCAATGAAGAGGCGCGGGCCTCCTACGACAACTCGGACATTCATATTACGCTGCGACAAGGCGAAGGGTTTGAGAAGTTTTTGCAAGATAACCCGAAAACCTTCAATGAGTTGGAGCAAGGGATCATCAAAAGCTTCCCGCGCGCCTCGGACGCCGGCTACAGCTGCGTGCGCATTAAAGCGGGCGGTCACACCACCTATCACCGCGTGTTTTCAGACCCATTTACGCGCGCGTGTTACAGCACCGAAGCCCACGAGTTTGAATATTGTGAGCAGCTTGTTCAGCAAGGGATGGACACCCTAGACGCCATTGAAGTCACGGCGCAGCACTTCTATGGCCAAGAAATTACCGACTACCAACGCGCCCTTTCTCAACAAGCGCAAGGAGCCCTTCATGAGGCATGAGTTACACCGCCTGTTTAGCGTCTTGTGTCTGAGTGTGGCCGCTTCGGTGGCCACCACTTGGGCGCTGGACACGCCGCCTCCTCTGGTTAGCTTTGATGTTAAAAGCACCCTCGACCAGTACCACAAAACGTTACTGGACTCGTCTTTGACCGTCCCAGAGCAAGCCGACAAATTGGCGGCGTTTGCCAAGGTGATGAACGAAGAAGTGGCGGGTTACGCCAAGGCGCACGGTCAAGTGGTGCTCGTCAGCGCCGCGGTGGTCGATGGCACGCCGGACATCACCAATCACATTCAACGCGCCATCGTTGAGCGTTATCAACCGTAGGAGGCGCGATGCGACCCCTCTCTTACCTTGGGCTGCTCACGGCGCTGCTGGCCGCCCCCTTGATGGCCAAAGACCTTGGCCGCGTGGGGCCCACCTTCCCCATTGGGGAAATCGACATGCTGAGCTGGATACAAGCGCGTCTGAAGCAGTTTGAGCAAAATGGGAAATTGGCCCAAATGCAGCACGAATTTTCGGAACAAGTGAAAAAAAGTGTGCAAACGCCCCCGCCGCTGGCGCTTCGTACCACCACGGAGCCTAAGACGTATCTCGTTGACCCCAGCATTGTCGTGCCCAAGGACTTAACGGACGCGCAAGGCCGCGTGTTTGCCAAAGCGGGCACGCGAGTGAACCCTTTTGATACGGCGACGTGGCCCAGTGAAGCCCGTTTACCCCAGTTTGAGTACCGCAAAGCCTTGGTGTTTTTGGATGCGCGGGACCCGCGGCAATTGACGTTTGCTTTGGCGCTTAAGCACGACAAACCGCTGTTGTTCGTGTTGACCGGGGCAGCCCCAATCGCGTCGCGAAGCAACTTGGCCAACGCATTTACTTTGATCAACAAGGGACGCTGAGCGAGAAGCTGCGTATCCAAGCCGTGCCGAGTCTGGTTGAGCAATCGGGCAAGGCGTGGCGGGTGCAAGAGTTTGATGTTCAGCATTTGCGCCCTTTTGAGGAGTGACCATGATCCCTTTTCGTTTTTGGCGCGCGCTGGTGCTGTGCCTGGTACTACTTGGCCCACCGAGCGCCAACGCCGGTGGCGCGGCGTGCGTGAGTCGTTTCATCAACCCCATCACCGATGTGTGTTGGCGTTGCTTGTTCCCCATGACGCTCGGCTCGGTGCCCCTCATTCCCTCGGCTTACCCGGATACCCATAACCCCAGTATGCCGATCTCTTTTTGCCCTAAACCCCCGCCCATTTTCATGCAAATTGGACTCAATATTGGCTATTGGGAGCCATACGCCCTGACTGACGTGACAAGGGTGCCGTACTGCATGGTCAACATGGGGATGCAATTGGCGGGGGCCAATCAGCAAAAAATAGGCGGGCGAACCACTTCTCGCGAATCGACGTCGAGCGATGGCGGGTTTTATCACGCGCACTGGTACAAATACCCGCTGATATATTGGCTGCAATTGATGCAATCGGCGGCGTGCATGGCCACGGATAATTTTGATGTGGCGTATTTGACCGAAGTCGATCCCCTGTGGAATGACGATGAGCTGGCGTTCATTTTAAACCCCGAAGCCATCTTATTTGGTAACCCCATCGCCCAATTGGCCTGCATCCCTGAGTCCATCGCGACCACTACTAACCTCGCCCTGCCCTTTGATTTTCTGTTTTGGTGTTTGGGCTCGCAAGGCAGCGCTTATCCGTTAACGGGCAACACCAACTATCGAGATACTCCCATCCAAGCGGGCACGCTTATTATGGAGCGGCTGAATTACAAGCTGCATCGGCAAGGCATGGTGTGGGAAACGCGCGGTGAAGATGGCGCGGTGTGTTACCAGCACCCAACCCCGATCTTACCCAAGTCTCGATACCGCTATCAAATGAGCGCCCCCATTACGGACGCAGCCTGGTGTCACCCTTACACCACGACGACCACGATTTGGGAGATGGGCCACGATAACCCCACCACCGGCGATAACTTTGGTTTCGTGCAGTGGCGTAAACGTAATTGTGTCTTTCTGTAATCAGACCATAAGGAGAAACGAATGTCGCTTGTATTCAAAGCGCGCAGGGCCCTGGACACATACCAATTGAGGCGTTGCCTGCCAGATGATGCGCTTAACGCGTTTTTATTGCTCGCTCATTTAAGAGGCGTGCAGTTTCAATTTCCTTCCCGTTTTGCATCACAACAGGCGCGAGAAAACGCGCTTGCGCGATGGCTCGAACCATTGACGCTATCGGATGAGGAAAGAGCGCGATTTCTCGAAACGTACCTTCGGCCTATGTCGGTGTTTGATATCGGCGTCAGCGCCTGTTCGGCGGCCATCCACAGCGCTGAGCCCCCTGACTTTCCTTGCCAATTGTGCCAACGCTGTGCGCCCGGGTTGTTTGTTCACTATGGCGAGCCTTTGTCACAACGCTGTTGGTGCAGTCAGTGTCATCAAAATGGGCCGTGCATTGATGCCGCGTTAATTGAGCATTATCGACAATGCGGCATTGAGGAAGCCACCATCGAGCGCCAGCTCCCCAAAGCGCGATGGGGGTTAAGAGGTGAGGCGCCGTCTTATCAGTCGGTAGCATCGATTGAGCAGGCTTATCCCTTGGCGTTTAAGTCGTCGCGGTAAAATGTGTAATCGATGTTTGAATCCACCAGTGTAATACCCCACCACCACATTGTGAAAGATGGGTTCAAAGCCATTTGCTTCTAAGAACACACGACCAATGATGGTTCGGTGGTGACCATCATCGATATAAAGCTCGCCATCAATATTTCGAAAAGAGATATTTGGCTTCTCATGCTCAGGAAGGTAATACAAAGGAGATTCTTGAAGTTGTCTTGCGAATCGATGACCACGCTTCAATCCACTAGGGGCATCAATAGATGGAAACAGTTCCAGCCACGATTTCCCGGCGTATCGGGGTTCTAGGCTCCCCACTACATCGGATAATCGAACCGTTGTTACATGCCAATGTGGGCCACTGGCGTTAATCGATCTCTTTTTGACGTTTGAAGGCCCTTGGTAGAGCACTCGGTGTGAAAAATGCAGTTTAGTCACGTCTTTTTGCGTAAAGGCTGTTTTCAATCATTCCTCTCGGTCATACGTCATCCAGAGTTTTATCACAGCCTAGTTCAATGTGATGGGCAAGACAAACCAGCATAGCTATCACGTTCAATCGCCATGATTTCGCTCATCTAGGAGTATAACTTGTCATTATTATCAACTAACTCGCCCCCTAACATAGCGTCGCTTGCGGCTTTTTTGGCGAAGTGTCAGCAAAGCGGTATTCGACTGATTTTCTCTCACGGTGCGGAGAATCACCGTTATCGACAGAGTGAATTATCCGCCCTAGTCGCGCCGCTCAAGCTGAGAAGGCATGAGAAAAAAGCGCTCATTAATGAGGCGCTCATGCCTTTGTTTACTTATACCTTGAGCCCGAGTGATGTACATCAGGCCATCGAAAATGAGACGCAGCCTCCATTGCCTAGTCAGGTGTGTGATGCCTGTGCGCCTGGCGTGTTTCAGCATTATGGTTACCTAGTGGCCGATCAAGGGTGGTGCAGTCAGTGCCATGGCCGAGGTGAGTGTTTAGATATCGCGCTGATTGAATATTACCGGCAATGCGGTATTGATGATGAGGCGATAAATGATCATTTACCTCGAAAGCGATGGAACTCACTAGGCGGAGGGCCCCCCTATACCTACCAATCATTAGAAGCCATCAAAACGCAATATCAACACGTCTTTAATCAACGAGCCAATCAAAGAAGAAAGTAAGCCATCCTCATCGTTGTTCGCTTTATCCACCTTTTTATTGGCTTCTGAGTTAACCCACCTTTTAACTTGAGCTCGCTTTTGGCGGGGTAGGCTTGCCTGCCCTGTCAAAAGGAGTACCACGCTTGCGTGGAGCTTTTATTTCGTTGAGGTCTTTATGTCTCCTTTCTTCTCTTGGGTTGCCATGGCTGCCCTGCTTGTGTCGACCTTGTGTCACGCGTACACCCCAGAAGAGCTTCAAGCGTTCAGTGAGCTTGAAGCCTCGATGCTGACCAATCCGGTTTCAAACGAGACGGCACGCACCATCGACGCTCAATATCAAGCCAGTGATGCGCATGCCGCCAAGGCGCAAGAGATGGCCCGGTTTTGGCAGGAAAAATTAAAGCCCCAACACCTTGAGCGGGTCATCGATATTCCAGAGCCGAAACAAAACCCCAATGCGGCCCCAACGGGGGTGATGGTGTTTGTGTCTTTGACGATGCCGGACGCCACGCTGCGAGCCCTACTCAAGCAAAGTGAGCAGTGGCAAGTGCCCTTGGTGATACGGGGCGTGCTACCTGACGGCTTTCCAGCAACGGCGAGACGCATTCAGTCGTTACTGAAAACCCAAACGCTTGATGCGCCCATTCAGAGCGGGTTTGCCATTAACCCGGAATGGTTTCGCACCTTTGAGGTGACCGAAGTGCCGACCTTCGTCGCGGTTAAGCCAGGGCGATGCCTCCCTAAGCAGCCTTGCGAGGCCAGTGACTTTGACCGTTTGACGGGGAACGTTTCGCTGCCTGACGCGCTCCACTTATTGGCCGAAGGGGATAACCCCGAGGTGGTTCGTTCGCTATTGAGGAAAGGTGATGAATAAGACGTTCTTTTTCAGTGTGGCGGCGCTATTGCTCCTGATAGGTTTGCCGTTGTCCGTCCAGGCCGATGCGCAGGGCGATAAATATTACGATAACGTCGATTGGGTGAAACATGCCCAGCAAGCGGTCCCTGCCAGAGCTCAAGGCCAGTTAAATGCCGGCGACTACTGCGCAGAGCCTGGATGTGAGCGTAAAATCGCGAGACCCGAGGAAGCGAGCCTGACCGACGGCAATATGACATCGAAAAAGCAGTCGGCGATGCACAGCAACGCCGAGGCGCAAGCCGTAAAAAGCAGCTTCGATCAAGGTCGCCCAACGGTGAAAAACAACCCCGCGTATGAGTTTGCGCTCGTTGCCCAAGACAACGCCTATGAAATCAGTCATGGCATTTCCAATCAATACGTCGATTGCGATAACGCCACCCAATGCACCATAGATTACCTCCCCAAAGTCTGCCGCCAACCGACCAACAACAACGTACCCTGCACAAAAGTGCCTCAATTTTCGGTGACAACGACAAGCGGAACAGTATCTAAAGTTTGCCGCTGGGACTTGTATAATTATGCGTGGTCAGATTCGTCTCCGCCATGGCTGCAATGGAAAGGAATCGTTTCAAATGAAGACAGTCCCAATATCTTTTATACTAGAGGTAAATTCCGTATGTCTGGCTTTGGTTTAGGGCCTGACCAGTATGAAATTTGCAGGCATGAAACGCAGTGCCCTACCGGCTACACCTTATCCGGCGGTAACTGCATAAAAAACATCGTTCGATGGACGTCTCATTGCTCGCTACTCAAAGAGTGCAAGGTGACCTCTCAGCGTTGTGTTGAAGGCAGAGCGACACGTCGCATCAATGGCATACCCACCACACTCAATTGCTGGAAATATCAAGTCAATCATCGATGCACTCGACCGAACACGTGTCTTGCGCTGCCTGCCGATTGCACCACCACTGCCACCCATTGCAGCGCACAACAAAAAGGCGTGTGCATTGAGCAGGAGCTGAAAAAATCTTGCCCTGAAAAGCGGTGTAGCAGCACCAATCTCATGTGCGGCGAAGAGAGCTTTTGTCTCGATGGCGACTGCTATGGCGAAATGCCGACCCCGTCCGACGACTTTAATGAATCCGCCGCCGCGCTCGCGGCCTTGGCTAAGGCCGCCGAAGGGCTGGGCGATCCACCCAAAATTTTCACTGGCCAAGGCCAAACCTGTAGTAAGAAAATCGCGGGCATTGCCAACTGCTGTAAAGACGGAGGCTGGGGTACTGATATCGGTCTCGCCCGTTGCAGTGAGCAAGAAAAGGCGCTTGGCAAAGCCAAGGAGGACAAATTGACCATTTATTTAGGCAGTTATTGCGCCGAAAAGGTACTCGGTAAGTGCATTCGTAAAAAGCAGGCGTACTGCCTGTTTGACAGCTTATTGGCGCGCATTGTTCAGCAGCAAGGCGTTCAAGGGCAATTGGGCCTTAGTCTCGGAACGCCCAGAGCGCCGGTGTGTGGGGCCATCACCCCAGAGCAAATGCAGCAAATCAATTTTGAAGACATCGATTTTTCAGACTTTTTTGCTGAGATGAACAGCAATACTAATCTGCCCTCATCCAATGAAATCCAAGACCGTATTTCCAGTGCCATGGGAGGATAAACAATGACGCACATTGCACGCGCCCTGCTTGCGCTGACCCTGCTTTATGGGGGCAGCGTGCAGGCTAACCAGTCCCCCCAGGGCTGGAAGTGGTACAACGAGCCGGCGGCCAAACCGGACCCTAAGAAAACGCCCCCTAAGCCCATTCCCCCCAACCAAACCACGCGAGTGATGAGCGCGACCGAGCAAATGGACTGGTTTCATCAGACCTACAAGGAAGCGCTTAACGACGCCACGATTAATTCGAAAGACGAAGACAAGCTCAAAACGGTGATGCAACTTCATCAGTTCATTGGCGAACGGACCAGTGAAACGGGCATGACCTTTAAAAAAGTGTTACACGCCAACCCAGCGCTTTCTTATCTAAAAGACCGCCCAGCCGAGTTTGCGGCGCGTGGCACCTATCACCAATTAGAGCGAGACAAGAAAATCGCGGCGGTGGCACAAATGCGAGACGAAGGATGGGGCTTTTTCTTTGTCTATGACGGCCAAGACGCCCTCAGCCAGAAGCTGGCCCCCTCGATGCAAAGCTTTGCCGATACGCACGGGATTGAGATTTTGGGCTTATCCCGCGACCGCACCTTTGTGTCCGGCATTCGGGAAAACCGAGCCAACGACAACAAGGTGGCCGTGCCTTATGCCCCCGCCCTGATTTTAGTGAACCCGAGTACGGGCGAGATGAAACCCTTGGCGTACGGCTTTATCTCTCAAACTGCGCTGTTAGGCCGTTTTTATAACGTGGCCAACGACTATCAAACCCCCGATTTTTAAGGCAGCGAACGCTTGCCGCGACCCAAAGAGTCTATGTATGTTAATCCGAACCCTACTAGTATGCCTTTTCGCTTGGCTCCCCCTATCGACGGCGCAGGCCGCCCAAAATGACGATTATGCGATGGTGTTTTTCTTTCGTAGTGATTGCCCTTACTGTCACCGCTTTGCACCGAAACTGAAACACGTCACCGAGCGTCATCAACTGCAAACCTACGCGTTTTCACTTGATGGTCAATCCATTCCCCACTACCCCGTGCCTATCCCGGCCACGCCAGAGATAGGGGCGATGTTTTTTGATAATCCGCGCAGCGTGACCGTCCCGGCCACCTTTTTGATCAATGTCCATTCCAGAAAGTTTGTGCGCTTATCGATTGGCGATGTGGCCGCCGATGTACTCAACCAAAGTGTCACGCGCATTTTAGGCGATCCGAAGACTCTGGAGGCGTTGCAATGAATCCAACAAAACGACGACCAAGATGGCGTCCCTTCGCCCTCGTAGTGGGGCTAAGTGGACTCATGATAAGCAACGTGCAGGCGGGCGGCGTCAATGGCTCTCTGGACAGCTTTTTTAACGGTTTGGGTTACAACACGAATGTGACGCACCCGAACGCCTACAAAGGCCAAGCGGCCAGTTATTACAACGCGGGCTCGCTTTCGCTTCGCTCCCCCATCATGAGCGTTCAGTTAATGGATGTAACACTGCCCGACCTGTCGGCCGGGTGTGGCGGCATCGACCTTCATATGGGCGCCTTTTCTCACATTAGCTCCGATGCCCTGGTGCAGTTTGGTAAAGCGGTGGTGCAAAATGCGGCCCCTTTTGCGGTCGATTTGGCACTGCAAATCTGGGCACCACAAGTCAAACAAATCCGCGACAACATGCAATCCATCGCCGATGAGTTTCTCAACCAATCCATCAACTCGTGTGAGGCCGCGCAAGCGGGGGTTAGAGGGTTAGCCGCAAAGTTTGGGGGACCGGATGCCAAAAAACACGTCTGCAAAACACTGGGGACGAAGGACAATGTGTTTGACGACTGGGTCTCCTCTCAAACGGAATGCGGCGTCGGTGGTCAAGCCAAAGCGCAATTGGCCAAAGCGCGCGCGGATGATACCTCGGGGCTCGATGACATCACCAAGACCAGCCACAACATTGTTTGGTCAGCGGCGGTCAAAAACCAATGGTTAGCCAAAGACAAAGCCTTGGCGGAGTTTTTGATGAGTTTATCGGGCACCTACGTCTACGATGCCAACGGAAAACCCAACTATTACGCGTCACTGCTGGCCGATAATAACAACTTGGTGCAAGCGCTACTCAAAGGCGGGAAGGTGGAGTACTACAAGTGTGACAAACAAGGCCCAAAAGCCTGTCTGTCACCGAAGAAGAAAGAACTGACGTTAGCGCAAGACAAAGGGCTGGAATCGCGCATACGTAAAACGCTCGAAGCGCTTTACATGAGCGTCGCCAACGACACTAAACTCACCAAGAGTCAAAAAAGCTTTTTGGAATACACCGAAACGCCCGTCCTTGCTGTGTTCGTGAGCTCGGTCAGAAGCAATCAGTACCCGAACTTTGCAGCGTATTCACGCATCATTGCGATTGAGCTGTTGACGCGCTACCTCAACAACATGTTGACGGTGGTGTCCACGTCCCTCAATCAAACGCAAGTCGATAGCAAAGACATCGATCTCATTATGAGCGACGTCGACCGCGCTCGCCGCTTTACAGACGGCCTCGCCGACAAAGCCAAACGACTGATTTTAACGCAGGAGCAACTGACTCAGGCGTATAAAGAAACGGATCGAGACGCCATGAGTAAGGTCAATAAGCAACTTCTACAAAACCTGTCTTTTGGAGGGTAACGTGACACTCGAATACTACACCTACACCCAAGGCGCGGCGATACAAAAAGCGCTCAATGCCATTGCCATGTTTTTTGCCAGCCAATCGTTCGCCTCGATGATGTCCATCAGTCTTATGATTGGAGCGGCCCTGACTTACGCGCACTTTGTGGCGTCACGTAACCCAAAGCACATTTACATGTGGGCATTGGTGTTTACCTTGGTGCCCTCGATGTTGATCAAGCAAACGGTGACCATGCAGATCATCGATAAGACCGAGCCGAGCTCGGCGTATACCGTGGGCAACGTACCCTACATCGTGGCCCTGCCAACCTGGTTCTTTTCCACCTTAATGGCGGGCAGCGCCGATGCGATCGAGTCTATCTTTACGACGGTGGACGATGAACGTTATGGCCGCACAGGCATGATGTTTGGCTCCGAGCTTTATCAATTGTCACGCCAAGCTGACTTAAAAGACACCGAGCTGCGCCGGTTATGGGATGACTTTTTCAAAAACTGCATTGTTGGCGACATCCAAATCAACAAGAAATACTCCTGGGACTCGCTCTTAAACGCGCCGGACATTTTTACTTTTCTCGATGGGCAGAGGATGAGCCCGCTACGCGGGGTGATATTGAACGATATCAACCAGACCTTTCAAACGTGTGAGGAGGTCTACCCTGACATCAAGACACAATTCTTGGGCGAGTCCGCCGAAGAGCTGGATTTGATTTCGACCTACCTTAATGGCAGTAAAGCGAGCACCTACAAAGCGCACGTGCAAAATGCCATGTCGAACAGTTACCAAAAATACATTGGGATAAGTAATAACGCCGTCAATGTGCTCAATCAAAACATGGCGATGAATGCCATTCGTCACAGTATCAATACCCTCGACCCATCGGCCTCGGCCATGAACTACGCGTACACCTCGAACAAGATGCAGCAAACCTCGATGTGGGCCACCTTGGGGATGCAAGCGCGTGAGTTCATCCCCATGATGCACACCATGCTCTTTACCTTGTTCAGCTGTCTTGGGTTCATGGTCGCGGCGGTGGCGCTGATCCCCGCGTTCACCAAGATGGTGCTGGGCAACTACATTAAGACGTTTGCGTATTTGGCGACGTGGCCCGCTTTGTTTGCGCTCCTCAATGCCATCATGACGTGGACGCTCGAATCGCATTCAAGCGCGACGGCCAATCCAATGAAAGGACTGTCGCTGTCTAACGGTAATGCGCTCGATGAGCTGCACATGCGTTACGGTTACATGGCGGGCTTTTTAATGATGTCGATCCCGGTCTTAGCGGGCAAAATCCTGCAAGGTGGGGTGGCTGCCGCTCAGGCCATGAACTATCAATTGGCCAGCATGATTAACAGCACCAATGCGCGCGTGTCGGCGGCCTCTTCGACCGGCAACTTGGACTTTGGTAACTTGCAGATGCAAAACCACAGCTTCAATAACACCTCGGCCAATAAGTTTGACGACAATCTCCTGATGCGAACTGGGATGAGCACCGCGCAGCAAGCGGATGGCACCAGTGTGACGCGCTTTCAAAACGACGGCGGCCGTAGGACGTACAACGCCCAAGAAGCCGAATCCAAACCGTTGTGGCAAGCGCAAGCCTCATCCATGCTGCAAAACAGCATCAATGATCAATACACAGACGCGAAAACCGCTCAAACGCAGCACATGAACAGTTTCAATGACAGCTTTTCAAAGGGCTTTTCGCAAAGCGACCGTTGGAATGACAACTGGAGTCACAATCGCAGTTATGGGGACGGTCAATCCATGTCGACGGAAGGCCAAATCAGTCAGTCGCATTCGAAAATGGAATCGGCCATTCAGAGTGTGTCGGAGACCACCGGCTGGAGCCACGACCAAGCGAAAGCGTACGTGACGGCAAAAAATGCCGGTATTGAAGTGGGCACCCCATCCTTCTTTGGAGCGAGCGCAAAAGCGGGCGTCAGCTGGAGTCAAGATGACCGAGAATCGTTCAGTCATATGAGCGCGGAGCAGAAACAAGCGCTGTCTCAAGCCACAGAGCAATACACCGAAGGGGCCACAGAGATGCAGCGCGCGGGCCGCACGCTCGATGCGAAGGACAACCGCAGTGAAGCAGAGCAGTACGCGCACGACTTTGCGCTCAACTTCCAACGCACTCAACAAACGGCCGCGGCGGTCAACGCGTCCAATGCGGACGTCGACACCCTCAGTCACATGCAGTCAAGATTGAAAAACGACACGGTGAACTTCAGTGCCAGCGCCATCACGGGTTTTCAGCAGTATTTGGAGGATAGTAATCCTAAAGAAGTGGCTCGCCTGATGAATGCCTACAAGCCGGAGGATGTGCAGCGTGTTCGAGAGTTATTCAATGAACACGCTCACAGTGACGATTTTCAAAAGCACTACGGGGTCGACACCTCAAAAGCCTCTCTTGAGGCGCTTAAAGATCGCTATGAGCCGCAAGATTTAAGCACGTTGCTGACGCTTAAGCCTGAGCAGAGTTCGTTTATTAGCTCGGGAGCCAGCAAGGCGCGCGCTCAGACCGATGAAATCTCGGCGGAGATGTTTCAGCTCAATGAAAGTGGGCAATTGTTTGTTGATAGCACTTACGACAACGTGAAAGGTAATGCTTTGTTGTACGCGGGTCACATGCAGAATCAAGTAGAGTCAACGTTGTCGTCTCCTCCGGTTAAAACGGGTTCAGTAGAAACCGTCGTAGAACCAGAGGTGGAGCCAGTCAAACCGACGCGGGTGGGCAGTCCGACCAATACGAGCTACCCTCTTTATCAACCGCCCCAAAGCAGTGGTTAAAAAAACAGCGCTGTATATTTAAACACATAGTAAACTGTGTTAATATGGCGGCACGGATTCAAGGTAGGAATGAAGCATGAAGTGGATGATAACGGGATTACTGAGCGTGTTAGTGTGCTTGCCTGCGATGGCGCAGCCATGGCATAAAAGCCCTGAATTGGAGGCGCTGATCACCAAGCTCAACGCGAAGTACGAGTCGGATGATTTGTCTGATTTTAGACGCAGACAAATGGAGGAAGTCGACAACCTTTCTTACTTCATTCGTTACCTTGATAAGCCGGGTACGCCGGAGCACGCGCAGCTCAAGGCGTTTTTGTGGGGGATGCAGTCGGCGCACATTGGCAGCATCAACCAACAAATTCAGACTAATGTGGTGCCGTGGTTTTGTCCGCCAGGAGGCAGCTTAAAAACGGTCAGCTACAACGCGAAAAATCCAACCGAGTTCATCGAGAGCATCATTTGGTTTGGGTTAGAGCGGGATTTGCAGTATAAGCCAGGTCGCTTTGATTCCTACAATGGTGCAGCATCTTTCATGTCCTCAACAGCCCTTATTGAATACGGTCTACAGACTAAATACCCTTGCTACGACCAAGTGCCACAGGCGCACCGTCTAGTTGGTTTTAACTACTAAGCAAACCTAGCCTTCAAGGGAAAAACAACAGCATGAAATATAACCCTAACGATCGCATGATTTTAGAAATGCTGGAAGGAAACGACTGGCGCTACATTCGCACAACTTACGCTCAAGCCTTGCGATTGTTAAAGCGAACGTCACATCGCGGCTACCTCTTGTATCGAGAGGCGCAGCCCTGAACACATCGGTTTTAGACTGAGCAATGATAAGCATGATAGAAAAAAGGTAAGCCTAGCTTGCCTTTTTTACGCCTGGAGAAAATGTCGTTAATATCGCGGTCTTGGTACGTCTTGCAGTCTAGGGCATGTCCAGTCACTGATATTCAACGGCATTGATTCATATACGAACCCACAACCATTACAACGCTTTGAGCTAGGAAAGAAGCGATCTATCTCAGAGATAGTGTGCATGGCCCATTCAGCTTTATACTTCAATTGACGAACTCGCCCCATGAAGCATCAGCAATATGCTTTGCTAGTTTTGGATTACGGATCCGAGTCGAAAGCTTTCTAGCACTACTTCATGAAGCCCAGAAAAAATACTAATTCAATAAAGCTCCGAAAATCGCACATGTATCACATATATTCATCATAAAATATACAAGCCCTACATGTGTAATTGATTGCATTTATGTTTTTATTCAGACTGTAGCCCTTAAAAGAAGGGAACTTACTGCTCAGAGGGATAAACTTATGAAATCAACAATAAAAAAACTGTCTACTACATCAGTCGCGCTCTTAATAACTGCATGCTCCAGTGTTGCAAATATAGATAGCGAACCTTACGGACAAGGCTATGGTTCTCAACTCAAAGGCCAAGAGCTATATGCAATGTTGTCTAAGGGTGAATCGGGTCATTATGAATTTACACGCTTTACGACTGCTCGACCTAACTCCAAGACAACTTCGGCGTGGGTAGACCTCAATCAGCTAAATCCGATATTTTCTACTTTAGGTTCAGATTGCTCTACTGAGACGATGTTCGGTGTCGAATCTCAAAACGATCAAGTCTGTTCTGATATAAAAACGCGAGAAAACCTATTTTATGATTCCTCAATTACTACGGGTGACGTTCTAGCAAATACTTTATTAAATACTTTTGCAACAGTGTATACGCTTGGTACAGCAGTTAAAGGTTACTACACAGTAGAATTTAACGAAGAGGCATACATTGACGCTCTCAAGGAAGCCAAGGCTAACTTCGACATACAACCTGTTCTTGTTGCCTTGAATAAGTTTGATGCAGAGCTAGTTCAACGAAAAAAAATACTTAACACTGAGATAGAATCTAAACGCGCACTTTTAGATAAGTCGATTAAGGTCAACTTTATTGATAAAAGTAAGCTATTTGGTGAGCTACCAAAGGATATTGTTAGTATCGGCATTAAATCAAGCGAATCTAGATTCGAATCGGTTAGAACGAAAGCTTTCAATAAGGTAGAAGACCTATATATCGAGCTAGATAAAATAGACGCTCAAATCAGATCTGACGTTAAATTTAAGACATACTGTAACATTAGCCTGTTTAGTGGTTGGAACTATTCTATTTCTGGTTGTGACTTTACAGCAGACCTAAACGACAAGTCGTTGGAACAAATTAGTCTAACGGTAATTTCGAAGAAAGAGTTTTATGTACCATATTTTCCAAGCATGACTGATAAGGTTGTGGTAGTGAAAGCGGAAAATGGTAGATTGAAGATTCACAATAAAACCGGAAAATATCTGAAAATCGATTCCGTCTCAATGTATGTAGATAATGATATTGAAACACGTACTAACTTAAATGTTGAAGTGCCTCCGCAAGCGATTAGTACTATTGTTGGTCTGAATCGATTCCCAGATTCAGAACGTCGCCGCACACTTCACAATGTAGATCAAACTTTGTTGAAACATCCTATCGAGCTTGGAACCGCGGTGAAATACCGAATTGCTGATACCAACGTTGAAAAGACTCTCTACAAGGTCGATGCAGTGACCCCGTACCGATACTACTAACACATCAGTTTCATGAGTCGCCCCTTTGGCGGCTCAGTTCTTTTATAACGATTTTAATTGCACCAAGCCTAGCAGGCATACGCAAATACACATTTTAAAATTTAGTTAGGTATTTTAGTGCGCTTCCCTTTCGTTTTCTTTGCCGAGTGTCCCGACAGCGCGGCAATTAACGCTTCAACCTCAATGCCTTCTTGTGCGATTTGTTTGGCAAGTTGAGCCACCTTTTCTTCTTTCTCTGCGCGCGCTTGTTCGGCTGCTTCTTCAATTTCAACACGCTCAAGACACACGGTCGTGAGTTTATCGAGTACTTCTTCCAGTTGCTCTAACGTTAATTCGCGTGAGTACGTACGAAGCGCGCGAATGTTCAACAATGTTTTTATCATTTCAGTCATAGGTTACCCATGATGTTTAAGGAGTCGTTCGGTGTAAAAGCAGATGAATCACTTCCTGCTCATCCACATGGTCGATTTCCACACGATAGACGCCTTTGGCTTGCATCGCTTCAATCAGCGTTTTAAGTCGGGTGGTTTTCACGGTCATGGCCAAGGGTTTGATTTTTCGGTTGGCCTCATCAAATCCTTCTTCAATTTCAGATTGCGTCAATAACGAATGGGTCACCAGCTCATCCAGAGCTTGGTAGTGTTTGAGGTTGTGACTCATGTTCGTATCCGTGTGTGAAATATTGCGCGCATTATAGACCTAAGTCTCCTTAAAAATCATGGCCCTGCGGACTTTGAGCGCGGCTTTCGCCCGCCTACCTTCATTTTATCTTTATGTTCACTCTGAATAAGGAGCGCAGATGCGTACCCGTAAAAAAAGTAACCACTTTACTCGTGGTGGCCAAGTCACCTTTCACTCCATACGAATGTTCTTTCAAGTCAATAACGCGCTCATCAAGTTCATCGGTATAGGGATGCTCATCTCAACGTTGGGGCTGACATTTTGGCAAGCGCCACCCAATGCGCTGTGGGGCGAGTTCTACTACTGGCGCAATATCATTTACGCCAAATTAGGAAAACCCCTCGACAGCATGGTGACCACCGTTTGGGAGGGGGAGCGCTATCAGTCTGCGCTCGCGACTCAACTTGAGAACTCTGTGCTGCTCGATATCCACGATCAACTGTGGCACAACGTTCAAGTTTACTATTTGCTCTCTATGGCCATCGGCTTTTTCATTTTCTATCTCTTGCAACGCTTTTTCAAAGCGCAAGGGGAGAAACAGAGTGAAGACTTCCATGTGCGTGGTTTTCGTTTGGTGGCTCCTGACGTCCTGACCAAGACACAAATCAAGCGCGCCAAAGTGAACCGTAAACGCGGTTATGGCGACGGCTCCATTTCACCGTTCAAGATTGATGGTCATGCTCTGCTTAAGCAGTCATTTGAGGTCCAACACTTGCTCATTGATGGCACCACGGGCGCGGGTAAATCGGTCATGATCCGAAAGTTGGTGCGCTGGATACGCGAGCGAGGCGATAAAGCCATCATTTACGATAAAGGTTGTGTGTTCACCAGTAAGTTCTATCGCCCCGAAACGGATGTCATCTTAAACCCGTTTGATGCCCGATGCGCCAACTGGGACGTCTGGTGCGATGCCAAAGACGCGCCCGATTT
This sequence comes from Vibrio sp. nBUS_14, assembly GCF_051201655.1. NCBI lineage: Bacteria > Pseudomonadati > Pseudomonadota > Gammaproteobacteria > Vibrionales > Vibrionaceae > Vibrio > Vibrio sp. nBUS_14. Next base: position 32,265 of record NZ_CP179209.1, on the reverse strand, counting down.
TGAAAATATGGCGGCGGCCCTCATCCCGCAACACGGCGATGGCGATCCGTTCTGGGTTGAGTCGGCCCGCACCATTTTCTCATCGACGGCGTACCGTATGGGCCAAGACAGTAAACCGGCGACCACCGCCCGCTTACTCAGCCTGATCCTCACGAGTGAGCTCGAAGCGCTCGGTAACTTTCTAGAAGGCACCGAAGCGGCGTCTCTCGCCTCAAAAGACATCAAAAAAACGGCAATTTCCATAAAATCCGTACTGGCGACCTACATGAAAAGCTTGCGCTTCTTGGATGGGTTGGACGACAGCAAACGCAGTGACGCTCTGCAAAAGAAATTCTCCATCACTGATTGGGTACAAGACGATGAGCAAAGTGGGTTTTTGTTCCTATCGAGCAACGCGCAGCAACATGCGTCACTGAGACCACTGATCTCGATGTGGCTCGCAATAGCATCCAATGCCATTTTAGGGTTGGAGCCCGATGAAGATCGACGTATTTGGGTGTTAATGGACGAAATGCCGAGCTTACATAAACTGCCAGAGCTGGGCTCCATCATTGCCGAAGTGAGAAAGTTTGGGGGCTGCTACCTCATTGGTATTCAATCTTACGCCCAGTTGGTGAAAACCTACGGTAAGAACGCCGCCGATGAGATGTTTGATTTATTAAACACGCGCTTTTTCTTTCGAGCGCCCTCAGCCCAAATGGCGCAAATCTCCTCCAAGGATTTAGGGGAGCAAGAGGTCGACATTTCCAAGGAAAACGTGTCGTATGGCGCGAATACCTTGCGTGATGGCGTATCTCTAGGGCATCAGACGGTGACCAGACCGGTGGTTTCTCCAAGTGAAATACAAGCTCTGGACGATTTACAATGTTACTTGCGCACGCCAGGTGTCGATCTCATTACGAAATTGGACTTAGAGTTCGATGTCATGAAAGACATCTGCCCTTCGTTCCATAAAAGGGAAGTGACATTGTCACAAGGCATGCAAGAAGCCTATTCGCAAGCCGTCTACTACGAAACGGTCGCGCCGGGCCTTCACCTTTCAAAAGAAGATCAGCAACCTCTTCTCAACCGTCAACACGGTCAGTTTGAAAGCAAAGAAGAAATGGTGACAGAAACAAGACAAATGAAAGAAGCCATGCAAAGCGATACGGTGCAACAAATGGTGACGTCAGAGCCCGAAACGAATCACGCGTACCAGGAGCAGGCGCAACGTATCATTGAAGAGCAAGCCATCTCACCTCCCGTTGAGATGGAGCCTGGAGGCATGGTGGAATAACGTCAACGTAGACACTCCATCACATTCAAGCTTCTCCCCCTAACCGAGTCCTTATCTCACACCAACGATGTGTCATCACTAGGATGGCACATTCTAAATTAAGGTGATATTAAATGACCTCTCACCTATCTCAGCTCATTTTTGAGGCCCTCGTAGTCTCGCTCTTATTTTCCGCACTGTGCTTAATGCAGATCACCGAACTCCCATTTCAATGGACGCACTTTTTCATCGCAGCCATAGGGTCATTATCCCTTTATGGATTTAAGCGCATCGCGGCTGTATGTTTAAAAAGCCGTCCCAACTCCCCCTCACTACCTTGCGCTGACTTCGGTGGGGGTAATATTACTACTGTGCAACACGATGGAGCATTCACTATTCGGGGTACTCCACTTTATTGGATTGCTCTTCTTGTATTGCGGTTTACTGCTCTCCAAAAGCGCGTTGTTTCCGTCTCATTAACAACAAACAATTTAGTTATAGTGCACTAGAAGTACATTAACGACTCATTGAAACCTTGCTATCCAAGGTATTTAAAACCCCATTTACCCCAATGACCGCTCAGCATTGCTGCCAGCGGTCGTTGGCATTGCACAAGGAAAATGCCATGCTTTCGATTAGCCCCCTCAAATCCGCCTCTGGCGCGGCCAAATACTACCTTGGTGAAGAAAACCCGAAAGACCTCCCCGACATCACCCTTGAGAAAGGAGACGGTGATAATTATTACCTAAAAGAAGCCGACCAACCTGAAACCACTTTTTGGCACGGGAAATTGGCAGAAGACGTCAATTTAACGGGAAAGCCAGTCGAGAAAGAGACCTTAGAGTCTGTCCTTTCTGGCCATCTTGGCCAAGAAACCATTAAAGGCAAGCGAGCCAATCATAAATCAGGCTTCGACCTGACGTTCTCAGCCCCGAAGTCCATCAGTATCTTAGCTTTAGCGGGGGGTGAGACACGGTTAATCGACGCTCACAACAGTGCGGTTAAGTTTGCGCTCGCAGAGCTAGAGAAAGACGTCGCACAAGTCAAAGTAACGCATGAAAAAGGCGTCCAGGAGTACGAAGACACCGACGCCATGATGTTTGCAGTGATCCGCCATAAAACCAGTCGTGAGAATGACATGCAGCTCCACTCTCACGCCCTCGCCGCCAATATGACGCGGGATCAAGCAGGAGAATTACGCGCGTTATCAACGTGCCTCAAGCAAAAAGGAGGGGTGATTAACGGAGCGGGTGAACGCATCTATTATTTTCAAAAATATTACACCTCACTGTACCAAAGCCACCTTGCCAAAAGCGCTGAAAACCTTGGCTTTTGTATGCGGGGGGTCGGAAATGGCCAGTTTGAAGTGACTGGCGTACCAGAATCTCTTATTGATGCTTTTTCCACAAGAAAAAAACAAATAGACCAACAAGCGTTGGGTTTCGGTAATACCCAAACCGCCAGAGATACGGCCGCCCTCGATACACGCAAAGCTAAAACCTATCACAGCCATGAAACACTCAATCACCAATGGCAAGCCAAGATCCAAGAGCACGGGCATGAGCCAACTCAACTCGTAGTCCAAGCACAGCATACTTCCACTGAACGCGTCGCCCCCTCACCACAAGAAGCTAAGGCTGCCATCCATCGCGCCGTTGAACATTTGGGACAATATAAAACCACCTTGCACATTGAAAAAATCATCGAAATCGCGGCTGCTGATTTCACTTTCGGTAAAACGCAATTAAATGCTCTAGATTTAAAGCAAGCCACCGATGAACTCATCAAAAGCGGTCAGTTGATTGCGCTTCAGGAAAAAGGACAATATACATCCAAAGCTCTCCTCGATAACGAACGCGCGCTCATGGACGTGACTCAAGGCCGAGCGCACCACATGAGAACCCACGTTAATCCAGGCGTTCTTAATCAGCTCAACGCCTCTCACAAGCAGCAACAAATTCTCACGGAGGTGTACCAGTCAACCAAACAGTTCCACATCGTGAACGTTCATGGCGACTCAAAACCGATGACTCAGCAGCTACTGAATGTCGGTCACCACAGCCACAAACGGGTTCACTTGGTTTCACCCAATGCCAGGGAGAAACAAGACAGCATGGACAGCATTCAACGACAAAGCCACACTTTGAGCGCCTGGGCAAGCCAGCTGTTCAGCTCAGAGCATCGTCATACCACACACAGTTTGTTGAACGGTGACTTACCTCTGACCAACAAAGACGTCTTACTCATCGATGAAGCCAATACACTGAGTGCCAATGAATTGCTGGGGCTGACTGAAAAGGCCAAGCAATCGAACAGCAAAGTGGTGATGCTCAATCGCGTCACGAACCGTCAAGGCTTTAAAGCCCACAATGCCATCGAGCTCTACCGTAAGGGCCATGTTGAGAGCCACACTTGGGTCAATGGGAAAAGCCAAGACAGCCAAGTGACGCTTCATCAGAGTGACACACAACGACTCGCCCGTGTCTATGCCGACCTGCCCGATAAAGACCAAACCCAAGTGTTGGCCACCTCTGGCGTTGAACAACGGCGACTGACCGAAGCGATAAGAACACAATTAAAAAACACCCACGCCCTGTCTCGCATCGAGAGCACCCTATTTACTCAAGTTCCTCACTTCCTCTCTAAAACGCAACAGCCCCTCGTTCAACACTACAAACCCGGCATGATACTCACTCAGTGGGAAAGCAAGCAGCCCCATCGCTTTGTCATCGCCAGCATCGATAAAGAGAGCAATACCATGACCGCATTTCGCCAGCAAGATGGCCAGAGCGTTCGCTTTGACCCATCCAGCTCTGACTTTAAAAACAGACGCATGCAGCTCACCAAACCTGACAGCCTGAATGTGGCTGTCGGTGAACGCATTAAGGCCGTCAGCCACCATAAAGCCGCCGGTTTAATCGCGCATCAAAGCTATCGCATCACAGCGCTCGATAAAGACACCATCACACTAGAGAATCAAGGCCAAACCAAGAGCCTGCCGCTTAACGCACTCAAAGATACGCCCCTGAACTATGACTACGTCCATACGGCCAGTCATATCCAATCAAAATCGCATACTCTGCTATCAGCCAAGGCGTTTACTTTGTCTAAACCACTGCTCACAGAGCTGACAGAAAAAAGCGCGCGCATCGATGTCTTTACCGACAATATGGACAAAGCGCATCATGCCCTCGGTAAAACGCAAGCCACCCCGTCAGCCATCGAACGCATCATGGCACCGACCCCAGTCAACGACCGCTACCTCAGTGATCGTACGTCGAATGAGCTAAAACAAGACGTCAACGCGGCCCTGTCCGCCCTCTCTCGCGAGCAAAACGCCCCTATCATAGAAAAAGCCGTGAGCTTTGCACTGAACCACCTCTCAGATCGAGAAGCCGCCTTTAGTCAAAAATCGCTCGTCATTGAAGCGGTTCGTTATGCGTTTGAAGAAGCCGGCACCTCGATCACCAAGTCGCACATTGAGACGGAGCTGGCCAAGCGCAGCGACACGTTATCCGCGCAGTACAGTGACGGCACGCGATGGACCACACAGGCCGCGCTAGACACCGAAAAGCATATCTTACGGAACATTGATCAAGGGAAAAATCAGCACCCGTCGTTTGCCTCAGCAAAACAGGTGGCGCAGTATCTGGCCGACAGACCCAGACTCACAGAGGGTCAAAAAGGCAGCGTCACGCTCATTTCAACCACCAAAGACAGTGTTGTAGCCATTCAGGGGTTAGCCGGCACGGGTAAATCCACCATGCTTGAATCCAATATTGAACTCATTCAATCGGTGAAAGCCGTTAACCAGGAGAAAGCGCAAACCGTCATTGGCCTAGCCCCTACCCACGCGGCCGTCTCAGAGCTCGAAAGTAAGGGCGTCAATGCTCAGACCTTAGAAAGTTTATTAACCGAACTGCGCCAAGGAAACCGTCAACCGAGCGATTACCAGGACAGCCTCTTCTTTTTGGATGAAAGCTCGATGGTCAGCAACAAACAAGCCAAAGAATTTACCGATCTCATTTTAGCCAGCGGCTCCAAAGCCGTTCTTTTAGGGGACAAAGAGCAGTTGTTGTCACTCAGTGCCGGTAAGCCGTTTGAGCTGGCGATGAGTCAAGGCCGCATCGATAGCGCGGATATGACCGACATCGTCCGTCAGCAAAACGACACGCTACTTAATGCAGCGCAAAACACCATTGATAAGCAACCAGACAGTGCGCTCGATAAACTCCAAAAACAGGCCCCCGACACGCAAGGGAAAACCCAGAATGTTATCTCAACGCTCAATGAGCACACCCAAAATAAACGCCAGGCGCAATTGGAGGCCACCGCTAAACTTCCTTATGTTGTGGCCAAAGATTACTTAGAGCGCACACCAGAGACGCGAGAGCATACTCTCATCATCGCCTACACCAACGCCGAGCGTGATGACATTACCGAGCACATTCGCAGTGGCCTCATCAAAAACGGGGAGCTAGGTAAAGAGAGCATCGTGGCGACACGCCTTCGCTCCGTGGGCGCAACAGGCGAGGAGCTCTCCACCATGATGCCTTATCAAAAAGGCTTAATATTAAGTACTAAGCCTGGGGAATACGCGACCATTACCGGCGTCGACTCTGAGCATGGCATCGTGACACTTCAAAGAGAGAGAACGGGTAAAACGGCGACTTTTTTGCCTCGAAACCGTGACCACACGTTCACCACCCTGTTTTCGGTGTCTGAAAAGCCACTCTCAACCGGTGATAAGATCGTGACGCGCTTTACCGATAAAGCGCGTGACATCAAAGCGAACGTTGAATACCGCATTACTCACGCGACCCCCGAGGCCATCTTGGCGCAATCATCGACGGGACAATCACTGACCATCAACCCCTCTACCCTGCAAGATGGGCATTGGGATTACGCCTATAGCCGCACGGCGGATATGGCTCAAGGGGCAACCTACCCACACGTCATCACCGCGATTAAGAGCAAAGGCGCATTGACCAATCTTCGACGCGCCGGTATCGATGTCACCCGTGCCAGTCAGCACATACGTCTCTATACCGATAACACCGAGCACCTGGTCAAAACCTGGCTATCCAAAGAAAGCCACAAATCGAGCGCGTTGGAAACCATCGAGCAGACGCCGCCCACCAACACCGTGTATTTTAACCGCAATGCGCTGCCCCATGAGGACACGCGTTTTCAAAATGCCAGTGGTGATTTTGATTATCAAAAATTCAAAACACACATTAATGAGACGCTCCCTAAATATACAGAGAGCCTCGCAGAAGCATTATTAGGCGCGCCAAACAGGAGTAAATCCGATCGAGATTATTTGACGTTTGGGATTGGGCAATCCGCGATTAAAGTGAGTTTAACCGGCTCCCACCGTGGTTATTTCAAAGACTACACCACAGGTGAAAAAGGCTCACTTGTTAACCTCATGATGAGTCACAAAGACATCGGCTATAAGGAGGCGATGAATATGGCGAACAGTATGATCAATGCTCCAGGTAAACATCAACTGTCTGAAAACCCGAATCACGATAAATTACTGAACACCACACCAAGAAAAATTGCGCAATTTGAAGAGAGGGCCAAGGCGTATATCAAGCAGAGTCAACCGATTAACGATTCATTAGTACAAACGTACCTGAATAAGTTGGGTGTCAATAATATTGAGAATGAGCATGTAAAATACCACCCCTCCGTGTACTCTTCTGAAGATAAAGCCCTCCACCCCGCGATGCTCACGAACATTCACGATAAACATGGAGAAACGAGAGCTGTTGAAATTACCTATTTAGATTCAAGCGGAAATAAAGACAACACCCTCGACATTAACCCGAGAATATTGGGAACGAAATCGAAGCAATTTACGCAGTTTCACCAGGGTGAGCATTTAAACGCGACAATCATCAGCACGTCTATTGAGCAATCTTTTTTAATTCGGGAAGAAACCCAAGGGAATATCGACATTATTCACGTCAATCATAAAAATGACATCCAAAATCTATCCACTGACGAATTAAGACAAAATGTGATGATTGTCTTGAGTCAAGGTAATCAAGATTTGAACCCCAACAACATTGAAAAAATTATGGAGAACTTTAGTGGGAGAGACATTACCTTTATAGCAGAAGACGATTTGCATCGCGATATTCAATCGTGTCTACATAAACTCGATAACGTATCTAGCATCAAAGAAGAAGAGGTGACCGATATTCTCAAAGACGAACACTCGCAGCGATTAGAAATCGATGAATTAAAGGAAAGAAAAGCGCAAGACAGTCAAGCATTGGACTATTTCGACAATAGTAACCTAAGCCAACAAAAAGAATCCATCTCGTTCGAAAAGGATAGAGACAACTCTCATGAAGACCGAGAAATAGAAAAAGAACTGGAGCGATAATCAGTAATAAAAAGGGTAGCCCATGGCTACCCTTTTTTTTCGCCTGACAGAAACTCATCCACGGCTTTATCAACCAGCGCGCTATTGGCTCTTCTTTGCTCGATGGAATCGGCTTTATTTTTATAATATCGCTCACCATCAAAGCTATGCGCAAAATTTAAATTCCCCGTCCCTTGCACCTGTCGAATGCGACGGTACATCTCTTCCATCAGCTCACGATTGGATGGTCTATCATCATCACTCTCGTTCAGCTTGATGCGCAATGCTAAAGCCAAAAGTTGTCGAGTGGCTTCGGCGTCGCTTAGTCCTTCTCGATCCCTATACTTGATAAAGTCCAGCTCCAACTGATCCCTAATTGTGCTTTGTAACGAGTAACCTTTCTTCAAAATTAACCCCTTTCTCCTTCATTGAAAATCAATGATACTTCATTGAGATACTATTGAGAAGCTTTATCAAAAAACCTATCAAAGCCAATAAAACAAAGGAACCAATGGACATTCAATTAAATTCCATTTAAAAGTCATTGAAACACTTCCCAGCCCTTTACAAATATAGGCTCAATGAATATTCATTGGATGTACATATTTTTTCATTGGAAAATTAACGGCTAATTAGTTGAAATTTTAAAAATTTTTCAAAGCGACTTTTACGCCATAGTCACACCTATAAGTTGTTGTTTTAATGGATTTTATATTTTTACAGACAACTATTTAAATCGAATTTCGATTTAGCGTAGGGTGTGGTGACTTTCAAAAGCCTCCGACTTCTCGGACGCTTTCTATCGAGCAAAAGAATCTAATCAGTGGGATCTGGAGAAAAGCGAAAGGCAAAAGCCGACCAGGTGGCGATTGAATCGGTAGAGATAGTGAGATGAAAAAGGATGCAATGGACAAAGTGGACAAGCCATAACGACAAAGGACATTGCACCGTTATGGTGCGATGTCCTTTATTTAAGATTTCGCTGATAATAAACCGATTGGACTTTTTGGATGTATATTTTTCTGGCGTTCTTGGTGCGCTTTGAAAACCCCGCATTATACGCACCGACACTGTTCCAATTATAGCCATGACTGGCAAAGTTTGAACTTAATACCCACGCGCCCAAATGAACATTAAAGCAGGGTTCATAAATGTTTGTTTCGTTGATATTAAAATCGGATAACTTATCAAACCAATGAGAATTAATTTGCATCAAGCCAAAATCACGACTGACGACTTGACCGGATTTATTTTTATTTTCATTGTACGCGTTCGGGTTTAGGCTACTTTCTACCATGGCGATGGATTTTAAAAGCAGTGGTTCGACATTATAATATCGCCCTGCCTCATCAAAGCAAAAAGCCCAACTGAAACACGGCGATAACAACGAAAGATAAAGTAATGGTTTTCTCATAAAAAAGAGCCCTAATAATAGGACTCTCATTTTATGCCACCCTATAGAGATATCAATATTCACAAGGTAATAAAATTGTAGTGACACTGCGATCACGTTCCGTTATTACCCAAACCGATTGATCACAAATGGTATAACTCGATATCACTCGCTCACCGGTTTTCGTTGCCTCATCATTGCTGATTTTATCTTCAATACAAACATCTCCCCAATCGCCACTTTGATGACGCTGCAAATATATCGACAAATTCACACCGATATGGTTATTCAATAGATAATCGACGCCTTGTGTATAGACCACCTTCCCCAACAAAAACGGCACGGCCGTACAGACGTAACATTTTGCTTTTGTTTCTTCACTGTTTTGTGTAGTATTTAAAACGTTCATTTAATGAAACTCCAATGTAGTTGAACTGAACATGCCTTGATATTTGATGGAACAAATATCAAGGCGCTTTAATTTCAGGTTTAATAAACGTCTTCCGTTTTACGAATGTGATTAAACACTTCATAAATCTCATCGTATGAAATGCCATACCCTTCGAGCTTTTCCACACAATCACAAATATCATTGGTATAGAAACATTCGTGATTAAATAGCTCACGGCGAATGATCGCCTTTTTCCCGTTCTCTTTGATATCTTCGGCGATCCCTTCTTGAGCGATGGAATCTAAACGGGTCATTAATTGCTTGGCATTATCAACGGGGCAAATTAACCCCATACCTAGTGACGCGTATTTCACGCCCTCTTTTTTTGCCTCATCGAGCTGCTGATTAGAAAAAGCAAAGAACGCCCCAGCATCATTAAAAGCCTGAGTTTGTTTGTCTTGAATATAGTGTGAGAGATATTTCATTATTTAAGTCTCCATTTATGCTTCGATGTATTGATGGCTATCTGTCACCCATCCCATGACGACAGCACGACTATTCAGCCCTACCTTATTTGTTTCAGTAATCACATGACCTCTCGCGATGCCTTGCCCCCAGTACGGCTTATTGAGTTCTGTTTCTGGGAATAAAACCGTCAGCTCTAGCCAAACACTGGAATGCCTGGCTCTTGCTTTTACATGAGCGCCAATCACGACAATATTTCCCACAGATGTTGATCCTGATAGGGCCACATCACGACAATATTTCCCACAGATGTTGATCCTGATAGGGCCACATCACGACTTGGCTCGACTGGTTGCACGCGCTTAGAGATATCATTTTTTGGTGAGCTTTCGTGCTCCAGCGGCGAAACGCTGGTCACTGAATTTGAATTAGAGAGAGTTAGGTTTGAATTTTGTTGCGCCATGAGGATTTTCCTTTTGTTTGAGTATCACTTTTCGGAGCCGCTTGGCTGTCCGCTCTCTCACCATCGTTCTGCTTTGCAAGGGCGCGCAGCGTTCATTTACCCTTGCAAATCAGGTTGTGGGGAGAGACGGTGAACAGCCTGCGAGCCCGCAAATGATGCGAGTGAAAGGAAATCGGCGCATAAGAAAACAAGCCTTACTCGAACTTATTCAAAGCCAGGGAGAGCAACGAGGAGGCACGACGAGGCGCAACGAACGCAGTGAGAGAAGTGCGTTCAGGATTGCAGCGATATCCTTTTAGATAGGGGCTGTAGAGAGGCACATTCTGGAGCGGCACGCAGTGACTCGCCAGGGTGATGCCACTCTTAGGCCATAGATGAAAGATACAAGCGGAGAGCCTTGCCCGAAGGGTAACGCCCAATCGAAGCCCTTACCATGACACTGTGCATCAAATCCGCTTTAAACGATCATCATAAAAAACTCGTCAATTAAGCTCTATCAGCCACGCAACCACTAATTGACATCCATACACTGCAATACAATCAAACATCAATTTAATGGGTCTACAGTCCTCCTCAGAGCCAGCTTGGCGACCGCTTGCGGTCGAGCCTTTGGCTCAACGTCTTTTAGCGCGACCACAGCGTTCACGGAAATCACAAAGGAAAATGATGCCTCCAGGATAAGAGGCATCTCATTCGGTTTTAATCTAATAAAGTCATGAGTCTTTTTGTCACAAAGACCGCGTTGGGCGTCAGTTTACGCACCCACGCTTTTGAGTATCGGGACCATTTAAAGCCGTTACTTTTTAATTTTTTGCGCACCTCTTCGGCTGGAATACCGTCAAATGAAAACTTAATGCGGCCCTCTTCTTCGTACAGCTCCCAAGCCGTCCCCATGGCCTCGCCATTACCCTGTAGCGGCGCTTCATTATGCAACGCTTCCAAGTGCTCTAAACGCTTTCTCGTTGTTCGGATATTGGCATTACTATTCTGTAGTGCGTATGCATCAAAGCCAAACTTTCCAAAAAACTCACACGGGCGTAATAATTTCTTTGCTCTTTCTTCTGTCTGCCCGTGTGTATTAACCAAGTATTCGATCTTGTCTTCCTCGGTCATATGACTAGAGCGAACGATCTTATTAACGGCTTTCATGAGTTCATGACTTTTAATCAAACCCTCGAGCTTTTTCTTCAATTTCTCAACCGCTTCTGGGTCATCTGACGCGATACCGGCAGAGCCGACACTATCAGCGCGACGGCTCAGATAGTCCGCTTTATCCTGAGCCTCTACGCTTTTTCGCATGTTGGTATTGATGCTCTCCGCGTGTTTACGGTGCTTCGCTTCTGAGTGGTGGCCAACCAGGATTGGCTGACCGAAAGGCAACATTTTCCCTAATGTACTCGCGGTATTGAATCGCTCATTAGAGACCGCCGCCGCTTTAGCGGCGCGCTCTTCTAATCGTTCACGCTTCGCTTCTTGTCGCTCTTGATAGTCTCCCAGCGCTACCACTTTTCGAGCTTTATCTTGTGGTGGCGGGGTTGGCTTCTTCTCGTCACTGTTAAGCGGGGAAAGATAACCGTCAATCAATGCCTTTGTCACTTGCTCAAACGTAAAGCGCACTTTAGACAATCCCAACAATTTTGTCTCAGTCACCGCCGCGTAGTAGTGGCAAAGCGTGGGATAGTTCGCATCGATATCATGTCTAAATCGCTCCAAGTCACCATTATCAAACTCGATATACATCATCGTCTTGCTGTAACCGTTATTGCGGCCCACTTCCATCGCTTCTTGGCTTGCTTTTTTATTGTAATCATCAAGGGTGTACGCATCGCCATCAGAGAATAAATTGGATTCACTCCAATCAATAATCACTTGCTTCACAACGGCGGTCTTTTCCAGGTTTTCGTACTGGTCGAACGGGGCAAGCTTTACCGGCTCTTTCACCTCTTCGGTGCCCTCCACTTCTGAGCATTCCCCCTCAATCATCGTGCTTTGCGCCTCCTCTCCATCCAAAGAGAACGTCATCACCACATCATTAGAAAAATGATAGATACAATCACAGACCTGCACTTTCACTAGAGCGCCTTCTCGGATGGTCAATAAAATAACCATGTCGCTGTAGTTCTTTTCGTACCAATCCCAAAACTCGGATTTATCCATCGTGACAGGCTCATTACTTCTAAAGCAATCATCCATCCCCATTGACTGAGTTTTTAAGATCAACGAGTCGGCATATTCCAACAGCTTCGCAATTTTAGCCTTCGCGTTTTTACGCAATTTATGACCTGAAAAGCTTTTCAAAAATTCATTCTTGGATGAGCCTGACGGCTCAAACGGGGATACGTTTGTCGCTGATTGAACGTTAGGAGCTGTTGATGGATTGAGGATTGAGTCTGTCATACGTTTTTCCTTTGATTAATTTTTCATTCCCGTTGTCGCCTGACTGCTCGACCCAAAATCACGGTTCATCAAAACAAGGGCGCGAAGCGTTCATATACCCTTGTTTTTGGGGTTCTGATTTGGGACGTTAAGCAGGAAGACCGCGACACGGTAATGAGAAATCAAAGGAAAAAAGACAGGCGAAAAACAAAATCCATCTTACAGATCCTTTCGTTCAGTCAGTGAAAGGAGTGAGGAGGCACGACGAGCGGCAACGAGGAAGAATGACGAGGCGCAGGCGTTCAGGATTGCAGCGATATCCTTTGAGATAGGGGCTGTAGAGAGGCACATTTTGGGGCGGCACGCAGTGACTCACCAGGGTGATGCCACTCTTAGGCCATAGATGAAAGATACAAGCGAAAAGCCTTGCCCGAAGGGTAACGCCCAATCCAACCCTTTACCATGACGCTGTGCTTGAGATCTGCTTTAAACGATCCTCATAAAAAACTCGCCAATTAAGCTCTATCAACTACGTAACCACAAATTGACATCAATACACTGTAATACAATCAAACATCAATTTAATGGGCCGATCGTCCTCCTGAGAGCCAGTTTGACGACCGCTTGCGGTCGAGCCTTTGGCTCAACGTCTTTTAGCGCGAGCGTTGAAGCGATCGAAGGACATAACGAGGACAAAAAAAATGCCTCTAGGATAAGAGGCATTTCAGAAAACATATTTGAACATTAAACGTTGATATGACTACCAACCCAAAACGCGGCACCGGCTACAGTCGCAATCATCGCGAAGGCTGTTGCAATAATGAGGTTTTTAAGGGAACTCACTTCATTACGAACCGTATCGATTTTATCTGAAAGTTCATTGCGAACCGTGTCGATTTTATCTGAAAGCTCATGACGAACGGCTTCGATCTTGTGATCGAGTTCTTTACGCGTATCATTTAACTGCTCTTGAGTGGCAGCATGCGCGGTAAGATTGATCAGCTCTTCAACGCTTAATGTGACTTTGCTTGATTCAGACATAGTAGAAACCTTATTTAATTGATTACAGTTTATAGCATTATGATGTGGAAGTCATTCACGCCTGGATAGGCGTGAACAAGAGATATTTCACTTTTAGTTATATCCAACCGCGCTCCGCAAACGACACCACATCTTCAAAAGACACCACGAAGTGATCGAGTACTCGAATATCAACCAAGGCTAACGCGTCGGTCAGTCGTCGAGTAATACGTCGATCGGCTTGGCTGGGTGTGGCATCACCGCTGGGATGGTTATGATAAAAAATGACCGCGCTTGCATTTGTGGCCAGTGACTCTTTGACCACTTCACGCGGGTAAACGGATGCGGCGTCAATGGTGCCGTTAAACATCTCTTTTGTGCGTAAAACTCGATGCTGACTATCAAGAAATATCACCCCAAACACTTCGCTTTCATTGGAAGCGAGTGAAGTCTGACAAAATGACTTCACCAATTCAGGGGAATTGAGGGGCGTCTGCTCTGACACAAACAACTTAGATTTTAAAATGCTCGCGGCATGGTTCAAGATATCTTTTTCTTCGACTGAGAAGAGGCTGTGATTCGAGTAGTTAGCAAGTACAGACATAATAGATCCCTTTTAATATTGAACCGGCGACGGTGTCGCCTGAGCGGCCTACGGCCGAAAACAAAGAGACTCAACCGACTAGGGTGCTTTACATGGATCGTTTATCCTATAGGTCATGCATCCGAATAAGCCCATCAAACAACTCTTCAATGCCAACGATACTTGGCTGAACTACCTCAATAAGTACCGAGAAACCCTCCGAACCGTCGTCATTGAAAACGTCACCAAGATGCTCGCTTGCAGTACCGCTGCTTTTGGCTCTAAAGAGTATCGATGCACTCATGCTGACTGCACCCATCACAAATACATTCACCAGACGTGTAAATCTCGCTTTTGCAGCAGTTGTGGCATAAAAGCCACAGAGCGGTGGATACGAAAGCAACAACATGTCTTTCCTGAGTGTGAGTATCAACACGTTACGTTGACGCTACCACACACGTTGTGGCCCATCTTTCGGGATAATCGTTTTCTTCTCAATCATCTCTTTAGCTGCGCAGCCAAAATCTTCTTAGGATGGGCAAAGCAACTCGATATCGATATTGGCGTGTTCTGTGCACTTCATACCTACGGCAGAAAGCTGAATTGGAATGTGCACATCCATTTGTCTGTCACCCGTGGGGGTTTATGTAAGAAGACTGGTCTATGGAAGCCGATTTTCTTTAAAGCTAAGACCACTGAGAAGTGTTGGCGCGGTGCCATCACTCAACTTCTCAGCTCCAATTACTCAGAGTTAGACTTGAGTGGAGAGGACTGCCCTTTCATTCGTAATGAGCAAGATTGGTCCCGATTTTTAACCAGCCAATATTGCCGTCGATGGAAGCTGCACTTTGCAAAGAAAACAGCCAACGTGACGCCAACCATGACTTACCTGGGTCGATACCTAAAACGGCCACCGATATCGGCGTCGCGTTTACGACATAACTTCCAGGGAGGCTTGGTGACGTTTGATTACCTCAACCATAGGAATGGTCGAACGGAATCCCTCATTTTGAGTCCAGAAGCTCTGATAGAACGCATGATTGAGCATATTCCAGATAAGCACTTCAAAATGATTCGATACTTCGGTTTTCTATCAAACCGACGTCGTGGTGAGATGCTCCCTAAGGTCTACGGTGCCTTGGGTGTCGCACCTAAAGACGCACCTGAAATGCCCGGTTACGCAGCTATGCTGAAAGGGTATGTGAAGGTTGATCCGTTTGAGTGCATTCTTTGTGGGCACCGTTTAACGTTTCTTCGCTTTAGGGCTGGGGAGCCGCTGTCAGAGCTGGTCCACCATGCTCTGGTTCAAGCCCAAATCAGGTCAATTTAGGCGTTTCACAGGATGGGTGTATCTGAAATAGCGAAAACAGCATGAAAGTGTTCAACAAACATCCGTGTTTAGATTGTAGAGCAGAAGTTAGGTCTGTCCGGGACTCATTCTAAGGGCGGGATCGAACTTTAGTTATTGAAAATAAATAACTTTATTTTCAATTGGAACTTTTCCTGATAGTCACGATCAGATCATGAAATAAAAAATATGAGAAACTCGCATGATTATCATTGAACAGCTAAAAAAAGTGAAAGATACCCGTTCGCACATCAACCAAGTCTACCCTGTTATAGAAGTCGCTTTTGTTGTCATAACAGCCATGCTTTGTGGTCAAAACAAGTGGACGGATATCAAGGATTTTGGTGAAGGAAATATCGACTGGTTACGTGAGTATTTCCCCTACGAAAATGGCCTTCCTACTCGTCATAATATTGCAGCAATTATGAGGACTATTGTTCCTGAAACACTCTTAGAAGCTATGGTGGGCTGGGTTAATTTGCATAGAGAGAGGCATGCTCAACCTATCATCAGTGTTGACGGGAAGGTACTAAAAGGTGCTAAAGCAAACAAACAAGATAACCCCCTTTATATGGTCTCGGCATTCGATGTTGATGAAGGTTTGACCCTCACACATCAACCCTGTAAAGGCAAAGGGACGGAGCTAACAGCGATAAGAAACCTGTTAGATACTTTAGATATAAAAGGATGTCTATTAACGGCTGATGCCCTGCATTGTCAGGTTGAAACTCTGAATAAAGTGGTTGATAAAGGTGGCGATTTCTTAGTGCAAGTCAAACTGAATCAGCCCAGTTTGCTTGCAGAAGTGGATGCACAATTCCAAGACTATTGGTCTTTGCCTGAAGATAAACAAGAGTCATACATCACCGAAGATAAAGGGCATGGCAGAAAAGAGGTTCGTGAGGTTTACGTTCTCCCAGCAGCCTTCAGTGAAGCACTCAGAGAAAAGTGGTCTGTCGTTAAAAGTGTTGTTGCAGTGGTGAGAGATAGAAGTGTCAAAGGGAAAGGAAGTTATGAAACATCGTATTATATTTGCACAGATCACTTGTCGTTAGAGTTAGCCTTACAAGCGACCAGAAAACACTGGCACATCGAGAACCAGCAGCACTGGGCGTTGGACGTTATTTTCAAAGAAGATGAACAATGTATTTATGCTGGAGATTCAGCACTAAATATGGCTTGTTGCAGACGTTTTGTTCAGAACTTGTTTAGAAAATCCGAAGGGAACTTGTCAGTACCCAGGAAGATGAATAAAGCGGTATGGGACAAAGATTACAGAGCTTCGGTTTTGTTTACATCAAATTAACAAAGTACATTCGTGCCCTTGACTCATTCTGACGTGAGTTATGCCGCGATTGTTCAGGTCAGGAAACATTGAGATTCCTTACCTGAACCGGCGACGGTGTCGCCTGAGCGGCCTACGGCCGAAAACAAAGAGACTCAACCGACTAGGGTGCTTTACATGGATCGTTTATCCTATAGGTCATGCATCCGAATAAGCCCATCAAACAACTCTTCAATGCCAACGATACTTGGCTGAACTACCTCAATAAGTACCGAGAAACCCTCCGAACCGTCGTCATTGAAAACGTCACCAAGATGCTCGCTTGCAGTACCGCTGCTTTTGGCTCTAAAGAGTATCGATGCACTCATGCTGACTGCACCCATCACAAATACATTCACCAGACGTGTAAATCTCGCTTTTGCAGCAGTTGTGGCATAAAAGCCACAGAGCGGTGGATACGAAAGCAACAACATGTCTTTCCTGAGTGTGAGTATCAACACGTTACGTTGACGCTACCTCACACGCTGTGGCCCATCTTTCGGGATAATCGTTTTCTTCTCAATCATCTCTTTAGCTGCGCAGCCAAAATCTTCTTAGGATGGGCAAAGCAACTCGATATCGATATTGGCGTGTTCTGTGCACTTCATACCTACGGCAGAAAGCTGAATTGGAATGTGCACATCCATTTGTCTGTCACCCGTGGGGGTTTATGTAAGAAGACTGGTCTATGGAAGCCGATTTTCTTTAAAGCTAAGACCACTGAGAAGTGTTGGCGCGGTGCCATCACTCAACTTCTCAGCTCCAATTACTCAGAGTTAGACTTGAGTGGAGAGGACTGCCCTTTCATTCGTAATGAGCAAGATTGGTCCCGATTTTTAACCAGCCAATATTGCCGTCGATGGAAGCTGCACTTTGCAAAGAAAACAGCCAACGTGACGCCAACCATGACTTACCTGGGTCGATACCTAAAACGGCCACCGATATCGGCGTCGCGTTTACGACATAACTTCCAGGGAGGCTTGGTGACGTTTGATTACCTCAACCATAGGAATGGTCGAACGGAATCCCTCATTTTGAGTCCAGAAGCTCTGATAGAACGCATGATTGAGCATATTCCAGATAAGCACTTCAAAATGATTCGATACTTCGGTTTTCTATCAAACCGACGTCGTGGTGAGATGCTCCCTAAGGTCTACGGTGCCTTGGGTGTCGCTCCTAAAGACGCACCTGAAATGCCCGGTTACGCAGCTATGCTGAAAGGGTATGTGAAGGTTGATCCGTTTGAGTGCATTCTTTGTGGGCACCGTTTAACGTTTCTTCGCTTTAGGGCTGGGGAGCCGCTGTCAGAGCTGGTCCACCATGCTCTGGTTCAAGCCCAAATCAGGTCAATTTAGGCGTTTCACAGGATGGGTGTATCTGAAATAGCGAAAACAGCATGAAAGTGTTCAACAAACATCCGTGTTTAGATTGTAGAGCAGAAGTTAGGTCTGTCCGGGACTCATTCTGACGTGAGTTATGCCGCGATTGTTCAGGTCAGGAAACATTGAGATTCCTTACCTTTAAAGTCGTGATGGGTGGCGTCAGTTGGTGTTATTAGCCATACAAGCTAGTTAAAAAATCTGTCGCTATGGCTTGATGCTTAGCGGTCGTTTCAACGTTTTTCTCTTCTTTTTTCGCGTAGGCGTAATCTTCCCGCATCTGTTTTACCGTCGTCACTCGGTCACATACGCTAATGCTCACCCCTTTTCCTTTTAGGCTTTCTTCCAAGACCAAAGAGTCGGTATAGCCAAACTCCTTAAGTAAAATCTCATGCACTTTGACCGCTCGAACCGTCGAATTAAAGTCAGTGGAATTTACCCAGATAAGTCTTTTTGAAATAGTCGCTGAAACGGTCGAGCGCACAGCACGTTCAACGATCGGACTAGAGACATCATTTTTTGGTGAGCTTTCGTGCCCAGCGGCGAAACGCTGGTCGCTGAGTATGGGTTTAGAGAGAGTTGGGCTTGAGTGTCGTTGTGCCATGAGGAGTTCCCTTTTTGTTTGAGTATCACTTTTATGGAGCCGCTTGGCTGTCCCTACCTCAAACAGGGTTCTTCTCTGCAGGGGCGCGCAGCGTTCATTTACCCTTGCAGATAAGGTTCTGATTGAGGAGGGTTAACAGCCTGCGAGCCCCATAAAATGATGCGAGTCGAAAGGGAAATCGGCACATAAGACAACACGCCCTTACTCGAACTTAACCAATGTCAGTGAAAAGAGTGAGGAGGCACGACGAACAGTAACGAGGAAGAATGACGAGGCGCAACGAACGCAGTGAGAGAAGTGCGTTCAGGATTGAAGCGATATCCTTTGAGATAGGGGCTGTAGAGAGGCACATCCTGGGGCGGCACGCAGTGACTCACCAGGGTGATGCCACTCTTAGGCCATAACTGAAAGATACGAGCGAAAAGCCTTGCCCGAAGGGTAACGCTCAGAGCAAGGCTCACTCATTATCCAAAGCGAATGTTATTACGCACGATTAGGTGAGCCTCAAACGGCCAAATAACAAAACAACTTATTGTATATAGTTCGACCCACAACCTGAACCAAAAAACATAAAATGAACTTGTTAATGGTTCAAATTGCATGTAATCTATTTTTAACTTAAAGGATATATTCAACAGGACTTATAACGAATGAACTTCAAAGAAAAAGCTACCGACCTGGGAACCAGGATGTTTCATGAAAACGTATCGCTTAAGGAAGAGCTGTTAGAACAGTCAGCGATTCGTTTTAAAGATGACCTTTTGGAAAATGGTGTAACGCGCCTAGTTCACAACCATGCTGTCAACAAAACTAAACTAGGTGTCGACATTCTTGGTCTATCGAAAAACACGTATATCAAACGAATCGCACAATTGATCGAAGAAGGTGTTATTGATGAACCCTACCTCTACAATAGAAGCCACATGTTTACACTAGAGCATGTCCATGCCGTAATGAACCACTTTGGTTTTGAAAAGTTCTCTGATAATCATGATTCAACAGTTGTGTTAGTCAGTAACTATAAAGGCGGCACGGGTAAAACCACGACGAACACTTCACTTGCTGTTAAAACCGCGCTAGACCTCAACCTGAACGCTCGTGTTCTTATTATTGACCTCGATCCACAAGGCAGTGCACGAGGTATCATTAACGTAGAAGATGAGAGTGAAGAAGTTTTCATCACACTATCTGACTTGCTTCGCTCACTATTTAAAGAGTTTGATTCTCATGAGTTTGCAAATGAAGCCACTGAATTCCAAGAAACAGGACATAGTTTTGAAGATGTGGTTCTAGCGGCACCATTCTCGACTCATTTACCAAACCTCGATGTTATGACAGCTTTCCCAACGGACGAACAATTTACAAAGCTATACTGGTCACTGGACAAAGAAAAGCGTGTTGAATTGCTGACAGCGTTTGCCAACAAAGTTGTACCCATTCTGAAATCACAATACGACATCATTTATTTAGACCTGCCACCTCAAAATAGCCCTATTACTTGGTCAGCTATAGAAGCTGCTGATATGATCCTTTCTCCAGTAACGCCTAGAACTTACGACTATGTTAGTACAATGTCTTACCTTCTAACTATGTCTGAGCAATTGGAGGATTTACCTTCTCAAGGTGACAACGTGAAGTGGTTCAAAATCTTGCCAGTAAACTATAACGAGTCGAATAAGCAAGAGCGTAAGACTTACGATCGACTTCTAAGAACGGTGGGGAGCGATATGATCACTAAAGCCATTAAGCATAGTCCGTTCTTCCATGAAGCAGCTGACAAGAATCGTACTATCTATGACATCATTCGTTCTGAAAGTACATGTACTGACATTCAATACTACGATGCAATCAATTCTGTGAACGAGGTATACAATACGTTTATCTCTGATTTGAAAGCGTTAACAAGTAAAAACAATAAGTAGGTAGATCTATTATGAAAAAAGGCAAGAGCTTGTTGACTGGCAGCGCCAAGTCACGCACTAGTAGCCTAACCAGCGCTCAGACTCGAACATATTTAAAAGGACTAGTAACGGCTAAGCGTATTGTCATCCCTGCATCTGAAGTTGAGTCTAAAACAGATATTCACCCACTCAACCCACGTAACCAGGAAGCACTTACGTTAGACGCTGTCAGAGACATTTTCCCGTCAATCTGTGAAAACGGTGTTAACCAAGAGGGTGTTGCTGTTAGGTGCCCTACTACTAGCAAGCTATTGCTTTTAGATGCAAGTCGCCGTCGTTTTTCGTGTATCAATGGTGGTGTTGATTTACCACTGTGGGAGATACAGGGAGATGTTAGAGACGATCAAATACTTGGAATCATCAATGATAGCCAAGAGGTTAAGCGTTGGTCATATCCTGAACATGCAAGGTATCTTTTAACCATAGCGGAACGTCAAGGCATCGATGTTGAAAACACTAAGGTCGAAGACTTAGCAGCAGCACTTTCAATCGGTAGGGAGTCACTACGTAAGCGACTCGAAGCGAATAACGTTGAGCCTTCAATACGCAAAGTATTTGTGGATTTTGAGGGTATACCAAATAGTTTCTACAGCAAGCTTGCTAAACACCAGAGAGCGCTAGTTAAAGCGGGTAAAGAAATTGACAAATCAATGGCAGAGTTCAAAAAGAACCTAACTGGTTTGAGCAATGACGTTTCTGAAAGCCAAAGAAAAACCTTAGATTTACTAGAATTGTTCATTGCAGAGAATACTACCGGCAAGCCAAAAAAAGCCACATGGGAGACAGATAAACTGGCTGAATTTGACGACAAAAATGCTTACGCTAAAGTAAGTCGCAGTGCTGATAGAAACATGGTGAAATTCGAATTTTCTCGCATTGGCTCTGAAAAGATGAACAAGATTGATGCATACATCAAACGTGTTTTATCTGGTGATGAATAAAAACAACCTTTTATCACAGTGATGCTTAAGACTATATATAACAAGGGTTTGGTCGATTATTTCAAGTAAAACAATGGGGGTTGTCACAGCAGGATTCTGTCCAAAAACTTCTTAGATTGAATTTTTACCGTGGCATTTTCACACGCTTCATCTTCACTGTTTTGTTGCTATCTTTTTAGCCCACTCTGTCCTTGCGAGTATGAAGATTTATCCAACCATACACAAAGAGCAACCGGGATTGCATTTATGCTCGATTTAATTAAGTTCATAATGAATTTTTTCTGTTCACCAAGGAGGCTATATGACAGAGCAAGAGCTTTACGAGTATGCGGTTACTTTACTATCAAAACGTGATTACTCATCTGGAGATTTGAAATACCAACTATCGCGCTTATCCGATGAGCACCAGGTTGATGCGGTTATGGAAAGGTTGCTATCTCACCACTATGTAGATGACACACGGCTTATCGAGCGAGAGATTCAAAAGCAGCTCACAAAGCTCCATGGCGAAACGCGTATTAAGCACGAATTAAGAAAAAAAGGGCTTGATGCGTTGTTAATCGCACAATCCCTTGAAGATCTCGATGTTGATTGGTTTGAGCTTTGTCTAACCGCTAGAGTGAAAAAGTTTGGCTCGAATAAGCCGAAAGATGAAAAAGAAAAAGCTAAGGTGATTCGTTACTTGCAGTATAGGGGCCATCATATGGGAGCAATCCTAGAATCGCTAAGTTAATACAATACAAACAGCTTTTTATGACTTTTAACGAATACTTCGAAAAAATACAACGACAAATAAGTAGAGCAAGCTCACTAGAAGACCTTTTAGTTTGGCGTAAAAGAATCAATATTGGTATCGCAGGCTTACCTTACAAAGCAAATAAAGGGTGCTTAGTCGCTCATGGCTATACATCGAACAAAGAAGAAGCTAAGAGAAACAATCAATATGACAATCTTGATCACACGAGGCGAGGTGATTGAATGTGTTAAACATGAGCTTGAATTGGCAGGAATTGTAGAGAAAAATTACGCCGCGCCCGATCTCAGACAATTACTACCAGAACTGAAGTTCACCATTGTAGAAGCGCTCTTAAATCAAAAACGCATTAACCTCCATGTTACTCGTGGCATTTTGTTACTCGTGGCATTTTCTAGCTGCGAAAATGCCCCATTGTTAGTTTCGCCAAAAAATCCACGCTCTCGGTCGGATGGGTTTTGACCAAACATAACTAATCTGAAACCCAAAACTCATAAAGTACGAAAAATAGTTATCGGAGTGCAATTCTTAGTTCAAAGAAACTCGATGACTTTTGCTCTTCAAACCGCTCTTAAAACGTCATAAACTTACAAAGCGTTATAGAAACATACCGCTTTGTTCAAGAGTGTAAAATCTTCGCTAAGAGCGTTTAAGGCGGTCTGAGGGCTGTTTCTGATAGCAAACTCACACATTTACCATAATAGGAATAATGAACACCGGCTTTTATAATGATTTCGTAGTTAATCATAGTATGATTCCGATTCATTACAGAATGAGTAATAAAGGGTACGCATAAGATGTTTGGAAAATTTTTTGGTGGATCTTCAAGTAAAAATACAAATGCTGGGTTGGTCAGCGATAAGAACAAAAAAGATGGAAGTATTGATCATAGAGGGAATTCTGGGAATGACAGGACTCCATCTCAAAAAGAAGGTGATAAAAAACGCAGGAAAGAATAATTTCAAGTTATTAGGTCATTGTGATTTAGACGTAAGAACGGCTCCCGATTGGGAGCCGTTCTTCGTTACAGAGTCACGCGGATTTACCATAATAGGAATAATAAACACCGATTTTTTTGAGAGGTTTGAGAGCAATTCTCTCTTTGGTTGATGTCCAGTTTGACTGGTGCAGATCAATTTTTTCTAAACCAACACTCTAGATTATCACAACGATATTCTCCGTTTTGCTCTGTGGCATGTAACAGAGTTAACGGTCGAAAGTTGGAGTTACTTTCCAGGTTTAGATTTACAAAATCATACATGTGCCAAAGAATTTCTGATTGCTCAATCTCTTCTTTATCACCGCCAACAATTACTACACACCATTCATCAACGATGTAGTCCAATTCTTCAAATCTACTCTCTATATTGTCGATAACTGACTGGTTTAAAAGACCTTTCTTTATTAAGTTTTGCATCCAAAAGTAGTTTTCATTGTCTTGAAAATACTGCGTCTCGGTCAAAAATGTATATAACTGAAGTTGCCCCAAAACAGCCCATTTATTGAACTCAGAGCTTCCCCACTTTTTGACTTCTATTATGCTTATACCGCCCTCAGGAGATATTCTGAGGATATCTGGTCTGGCTAACTTGTTATGAATGACATCAGTGCCATAAGGTGTATACGCTTCTTCAATGTATATATCTTCGGACCATGCCGATCTCATCCAATCACATATTATCTCTCGCCATTTTGTCTCATGCATACACACCTCAATAGTAATCATAACGCTTTCTAAAGGTGATTTATGCATTTTTTATCTTTCATGATCAATATAAAATCAAAGGCTTAAACCGATTTTTGAATGTTAGACGGCAACATGTAGCTTAATGTGTGGAATTGAATTTAACGTCACTTAGTGCGTACTCAGATTTAGACTAAGAACGGCTCCCGATTGGGGGGCGTTCTTAGCTGTAAGGATAAGCTACATTTGTATGCTGTTACTCATGATACAATATGCAACTTGTATTTAATTTATTGTGGGATTTTTAATGGATATTAACTTAGTAGAAGATAGCATTCTTGAGTTACTTACTGAGACCTTTGGTTGTGAATTTAAGGTGGTAGATAACCCAACCCGTTTCGTCTTTTCTAGCCAAGACTATGATTTTAGTTTTCCACTGACTCTTCTTGAGGAATCGCTGCCAAACCTTAGAAATAAAGTGACAGGTTGGCTTAATGGGAAATTAAGTGAAATAAGTCCTAATAGCTCTATATCCTACGACCAATATGGAAATATCTCTGTTATTCAGGGGGATTGAACTTAACGTGACAGCACTTAGTGCGACCCCAGATTCAGACACAATAACAGCTTCCATGTAACGGTTGATTCTGTTTCTTATGCATATAGACTAGCTCGAAAAATTATGAAGGAAGTTGGTTATGATTATCTCTTACATCAAAAATGAAAGCTCTTTTAAGATTGAGTACATCTCAGAGATGGAAACAGGTGCCGGTTGTATGGAGAATGCCGAGGTCTATTATGAGATCCTTAAAGCGCATGATCATAAGGTTGAGAAGCCTGAATGGCCTTCTAGAGTGAAGGGAGAGTGTTACGATAAAGATTATGGTAAAAAGACTGAAGACAAGTACTTATCTCTAGTCAAAAGGATTGGAGTTAGCGATATTGAGGTGTCTAATGGTGGGAAGACAGTTCGGTTATTACCTTAAAATTGATATGATTTACCATAACGTCACTTAGTGCGAACCTAGACTTAGACGCAAGAACGGCTCCCGATTGGGAGCCGTTCTTCGTTACGAAGTCACTCGATTGAACATAATATGAATAATGAACACCGATTTTTTAGAGGTTTGATAGCATTTTTCTCTTAGACAGATCTTCAGTTTTACGGGTGAAGAACACTCACCTGATTTTTGTATTTTTAAACATTACAATAATGTTTTTTTACTGTATACGGTTATTTATGAATGAGTTCCAACCTATGGTTTTTGGTGTCTTTACGGGGTTGATGGTAAGTTTTTTATTATACATGTCTAAAACCCTTCTTTTAAAAGCTCGGCAAACTTTTGAAGCTTGGAGTTACAGAGGTATTTATATCTCAGGTCAGTGGCAAGGCGAGGCATTAAAAGGTAATAGACAATGGGAATTATCGTTGTCAATAATACAAAAAGGACGAGTATTAAATGGAGATTATGAAGCAATCACACGAAGAGAAAATGACCAAAAACACACAAGTAAGATGTCCTTTGAGGGGGAGATTCGAGATGGTTTTATATCTTTAACTTTCACACCTTCTTCCGATAAATCCTTGTCTTTTGGTTCAATGTTATTACAAGCTCATGAGCAGGAGCTTGTTGGTAAGCAGATCTTCCGAAATATAAGAAACGGGAAGGCTCCTATTCATGCTTATGATGTTAAATTTAAACGGTCTAGCTAAAATGCTATTGCTTTGTATTTTCTTTTTACCATAACGTCACTTAGTGCGAACCCAGATTTAGACACAAGAACGGCTCCCAATTGGGAGCCGTTTTTTTAGCACGGAGAAAACTTGGAGGAAACCTCGTGCTTATTGATAGCTTAATCAAATAAGGTTTTCTATGCCGGATTTAACGTAACGTCACGTCACTTAGTGCGAACCAAACCAATACTTTTTATTACTAGTGCGATGCTACTCATCGCACTAGCTCTTCACAAGTAAACTTGCAATACATGTAGTTATTGTTGGTTTTCTAATTTAGCAAAAGCGCTGGCAAGTTTTTGCCCCAATATGATTTAGAAAAAACATGTTCAAACTTAAAGGACGCGTGTTTCCCCAACAAAATCTAATGTCAAATGTTGGCTGATTTAGCTGCCCACTACACTTACTTTTCCATATAACTAAATCGTTTATTAAGTATGAAAAGTGGCACGTTTGTTTAGTATCGCCTTAAAATTCGACTTTACGTTGTCATCATTCTTATTTGTTTAGTTAAAATCATATAACTAATTACTCCACCGAATACTGGGAGGCCTAATGAGAGGAATAGTATCATTCCTTTACTCTGAACTTCTTTGTTAACTAGTACGATTATGAGCGGTAGAAACCAAGCTGTGACAGCTGAAATGAAAATAGATACGCCTAAAATTGTAAATGCCATTTCGTTTTGAATACCTGAATGGTCAACTACAAAACTTAGTATCAACATAACCCAAAATAGAACAATAGATTGCTTTAGTAACCTCAGCATTTTCATTAGCATTAGTTTCGCACTCCTAATCAAGTAATAAATGTGGCCAATGTAATCTTTTGTTCAATGTAAATCTAGGGTTGTTACTGTGCTAGTATGGAAGTGTGATGTTTACGACTTGTTAAGACGTTTGTAGTTTTCCTCCTAAACACTTAGTCCAGAGACAATGCTAGCTCTTTTGTGTCCAAGATCGTGTCAGGCCAACCAGTTCTGGCACTGTGATGATCGAGCGATTCTGTCGTACAAATCTAAGCAGATGCAGAAGCGAAAGGCATCAGTATTAAAACCTATCGAGCGACTAATAGTCGGGTATATTCGTCGACTTCTAAAAGAGCCCAATGGTGACTCCTCTGCAATTTAATTATATTACCGCCAGTGATTCTCGAAGCGAGAACTAAGGAGGCCGTCATGGACCTCTTCAAGGCAAGTGGCGGCTTCTCAAGCTCGGCACCATCCGCAGAGTACCAATAGGCGTGATATTTACTTTGCCTCATGACTATCAAATTCTCGGCTTATAATCTGGTTTAATTTTTTACTGAAGTTGCCTCTGTTGACACCCAAAATTCTTGCCGCCTTTGATTGGTTACCGCGTGTGTGCGTTATCAACTCAGAAAATAATACATCAAGTACCGTTGGTGTTACCCAAGACATATCTGGTGTCGCTGATTTACTATCAAACCACGTCGGTGCTAATTCTTCTCGGATAAGCTTTTGGATTTGGTTCTTATTGATAGGAGATAGGTGGTCATTCATATTTGTTAGATTAGGCACTGGCAAGATTAGCATTGGTTGTTGAGTAAACCGAGTTTAACGTAAATCTTCTTGGTCTGCACTTTACCCTAGCTTCCTTTCAGTGTGATCTTTGTTTCAGACTTACTGCTGGAAACATACTTTGCCATACTTGTGGTTATTCGTAGTTTGCTAATTTAGCAAAAGCGCTGGCAGATAAATGTCCAAAACCTTCACAGGTTGAATTTTTACACGTGGCATTTTCGAGCTAGAAATACATTGTATCAATGGCTTATTTGAATATAACAAAAAATACCAATATAGTTGCTTATTAAAGCGCAATCTGGCAATCAAAAATCACGTCATTATTTTACCTTTACAAGGATCACTATGGAATTTGAAAACAACATCTTACATCTCGGGTCATTCTTTGCAGTGACCATGGGGATCGTGGTTCTATTTATCGGTCGGAGGCTCAATCAGGTCATCGGTTTTTTGAAAGAGTTCAGTATTCCTGAACCTGTCTCTGGCGGGATTTTAGCATCGCTCCTGTTTGCGGCTCTTTACGCGACGACCTCAATTGAAGTGCAGTTCGATCTGTTTGCTCGCGATGTATTATTAGTCTACTTCTTTACCACAATTGGTATTAACTCAAGTTTAAAAGACCTGTTCAAAGGCGGAAAGCCCTTGGTCATTTTGCTAGCAATCACTATCTTCTTCATGATCATGCAGAACATTGTCGGTATTTCTGTTGCATCAATGTTCGGTTTAGAACCTGTCTTTGGTCTACTCAGTGGAAGTATTTCGCTGATTGGCGGACATGGTACCGCGATTGCTTGGGCCCCCAAGGTTGTAGAAGAGTTCGGCCTAGAAAGCGCGATGGAAATTGGTATTGCCAGTGCAACATTCGGGCTGATTTTAGCCAGCCTAATGGGTGGTCCTATTGCGAAGTTTCTCATCAAGCGTCACAACCTCAAACCAGCCGACGGACAATCAGGCTCAATCGATTCAAATGTCAAAAAGCAACAACAAGCCCTCACATCATTTCAATTTTTAGACGCCGTGTTAGCGATTCATATTTGCATCATTGTTGGCGCGTTGCTTAATGAATTGCTCAGTCAGACAGGATTACAGCTTCCATTGTTCGTATCGTGTTTATTTGCGGGTATCGTGATCACCAACGTAATGCCAGACTCCTACCCAAGAATTTCAGGCGCTAAATGGCCGACACGCTCGCCCGCTATCGACTTAATTGCTGAAATCTCCCTAGGTACATTTTTGGCGATGTCACTAATGAGCATGCAGCTTTGGACGCTCATTGATTTGGCAGGTCCTATCTTCGCGGTATTGGCAATGCAGCTGCTACTGGCGGTGATAATCAATATCTTCATCGTGTTCCCATCAATGGGTAAGACCTATGATGCAGCCGTTGTATGTGCTGGGTTTGGAGGGATTTCGTTAGGTTCCACACCGACAGCCATGGCGAACATGTCGGCAGTAAGCCAGAAATATGGACATTCAACACAAGCCTTCATCATCGTTCCATTGGTATGCGCTTTCTTCATTGATTTAGCGAACGCCCTGATTATTCCTTACTTCATGAGAATGATGTAGCTAACCTTTGTTAATACGATATTCCACAGTTTGCAAAAGAGGTGCACCGCAATTTATTTAGGCGGTGTACCCCAATAAAAAGAGCCGCAGTACAACATTTTAAATTGTTTCCAGTCTTCATTCTTACTTAATTCCCTACCTGTGGCCATTCGCATTAGCCTTTACACTCTGGCGGGGTTGGATTTCCCTCACCCCAACCCTCGCAGATTAGACCTTTAAATACAATAGATTGCACTGAATTGGCAGGATTGCACTATTGAACATAAGCAGACATAAACTGTACCGAGATTTAGACGTGTGTAGCTTTTGCTTGAATTTAACGTAATCACACTTAATACGTACCTAAAACAATACTTTTGCTAGTGCGATGCTACTCATCGCACTAGCTCTTCACAAGTAGATTTGCCATACCTTAAGTTATTCATGAATTGCTAATGTTCGATTTTCCGAAAATGATTTTTGTCCAAAACCTTCACAGGTTGAATTTTTACCCGTGGCATTTTCTAGCTCGAAAACCAAAAATTATTTAGTCGGCAAGTTAGTTAACTTGTGATGTTTCGATTGTTTTGCGTGAGGGAGGGGATTTGCACCGATAGAAATCAGTTATTAAACCCCGTTGTTAGGATAGAGGGTATAAGCATCGCTAAAGCTAATAGATGTCAGTGTGCTGCACAATAATTTATTGATTAATAACGGCTTTAAGTCTTCGTGTTTAAGGGTGCAATATATGTGTGTCACAGAAGTTGATTCTGAAGACAACATCTTTTCTAACTGGTTTTCATTGAAAACATACACTAAGGAACTTGCATCTAACCGCTTCAAAACATAACCTACTAATGTGCAACGGTGTGATTATATGTCGGTTTTTTTTGGAATAGTAGCCCTTTATCTGATTTGTACGATAATTCCAATGAAATTCAATTCAAATTTTCCGACTTTTCAAGCCCTAAAAACCCGTAATCAGCACAGTAAAGCTCTACCTTTTTCAGTCTAGCCAAGACAGCGCCATCTCAAATCCCTCGGGCGTTATGTTGATATACCAATCCAAATCCACTTTCTTACGCATGATTAGCCCGCGCTCCTCTAGTGTTTTGCATGAGACTCGAAAATTGTTCGGGTGGATATCTTTTTGAAGTAAATGATTCACGGCCTGGTTGATGACCGTTGATTTACCTTCTTTCACACCTTTTGTGAACGCTTTGGCCAAACAACTCAACACAGCTTTCTGAATTTGGCTCATTCTGACTTCCGCCATCACTCTTCCTCTAATCATTGTAGCAATGATTAGAGGATACCATCTTTATCCATTGCTGCAATGAATAAGATTCTAGTTATGATAATTAGCTGTGTCATAAAGGTATAGGTGAAAAGCATAGGCATTAAATTGCCATCAACTTAGTAATGGCATAATATTAATGTCACACCTACTTAGATCATAACCTAAAAGTCTTAAATCATCATTATGTACATATTTGGCTACCTAAGAGCATCAACTGTCGAACAGGATGCAGAAAGAGCAAAAAAAACTTTATCAAACTTTGTAGGGCAAAGAGGGCTTCGAGTTGCTGCGTGGTACGTTGAGCAGCAATCAGGTGCATCATTGCAAAGACCTAAATTACTGCAATTACTCAGTGATGCTAGAAAAGGTGATGTGATCCTTATTGAGCAGATAGATAGGCTTTCTCGTTTAAATGAAGCAAGTTGGTCTCAATTGAAAGAAATGCTGTACGAGAAAGAATTGAAAGTCATTAGTTTAGATCTTCCGACCAGTCACATCGCACTAGCCCCAGAAATATCGGATGAGTTTACGAGCTCGATGATTAAGGCCATCAATAACATGATGATGGATATGCTAGCGGCGATTTCTCGCAAAGATTATGAAGATAGACGTCGACGTCAAAAGGAAGGTATTGAGAAAGCTAAGGAGATGGGCAAGTATCTAGGTAGAAGGCCCAATTTAGAGTTACACGAACAAATTTATAAACTTAGGGTGTTGAAAGAAATGAGTATTCATGAGACAGCTAAGTTTCTGGGAGTGTCACCACGAACGGTTGTTCGTGTAGTTAAAAGAATGAGGGCAGAGCGAAGCGAAAGTTAGCCTCGCCGTCGAGCTGGCAAGGCTGCTTTGTTTATTCGGCAGTCTAGTGAGAAAGTTGTGCTATTTCGTCTTTACTCAGTCCTGTGACTTCTGCAACGGATTGTTGATCCATTCCATTGAGCATCATTTTTCGAGCCATCTCTTTTAGGGCTTCTTGACGTCCTTTTTTTTCGCCTAATTGGATGCCTTCTTGACGTCCTTCTTGGCGTCCACGTTGAATGCCTCTTTGTTCGCCCTGTTGGCGTAATTGCTCTGCAATCGTCATAAGTGTGTCCTCGTGTTTCGGTACTGATGAGGCCAGTGACGTGATTAACGCCTCTATATCGTCTGTTTCACCTACTTGAAGTAGATAACTCATCAATGACTGTACTTGCTTCTCTGTAGTGTAATCGGTTAATAGCAATGTGACCAGAGGCTGAATGAAATCCATGATATCTCGATGCCGAGCGTGCTTTTGTACGAGCTCAAGCAAGGCAATACGACGATGCTGCATTATCTCATCGTCAGGCATAACGGTAACATCGACCAAAGGAAAATCCTGAGTATAAAGTGCTTTAGCCTGGTCAGGGTTAGTAAAACCTTTCAACCAATTCATTTCATAGGGATAAGGTGAGACTTTGCCATGGTAAAACTGCAGTGGTATTACCAAAGGTAAATGTTCGTGGCCAGCATCGATATGCTGCTGCATAGCGGCGATAGCATATCTCATCAAGCGAAAGGCCATATTTTTATCTGGTCGGCTTTGGTGTTCGATTAACGCGAATACGTACCCTTTCCCCTGAGAGGTTTTGAGAGAATAGAGCACATCCGAATAGTAAGGACGTAAGTTTTCTTCGATAAAACTGCCAGACTCGAGCTTGAGTGTCGTTAAATCACAGATTTCGCGCAGCTCAACGGGTAGATGAATATCCAGTAAATCTTTAGCGGTTTCTGGGTGAGTCATAAACTGCTTAAAGAGCGCATCGTGTGGGGTTGGGGTTGTCTTTTTCATGTCATAATC
>NZ_CP179208.1:0-115892 GCF_051201655.1 Vibrio sp. nBUS_14 | reverse complement strand
TCTGATACCGAGTCTTATTGTAAGCCTTGGGTGTAGCATTAACTGTATTCTCTATTTCGCTTTCCACTTTAAGTAATTGAATAAATTAGCATTGTTGTTTTTTTATACTATGAGGTGTAGCAAAGACTGGTGATGCTTAATTCTCCTATGAGTCTAGCTGGCACGAGTGTTGTGTAGCGCAGACTGTATTTTGCATATGATTTCATCGCAAAAATTGGCCCCTCTATAACCATCTAGTCTGTTCTAACTTCCGAAAGTGTAGCCATTACTGCTTATTCAAATATATTTTGTGTAGCATAAACTGCAAATGGACACTTTATGCTTAGCCAATGCCACAAATTTAGCGCTCTAGTCGTACAATGAGCTTCTGTTCCCCCTATTATTTGCTATTGGCCGCTATCCTTTTTTTGTACTCATATGTTGTGCAGGCTTATTTTGGTGTAGCGCAGACTGCAAACCAGCCATCTATTACCCACAGTATCTACCATGGTTGCGGCAAGTTACTTATGTAAACCTCAATTTATTCAATCTGTTATTAATGTTCATTTCTCTATATGGTTGCTTCGTTCAACTTGTTGGTGTAGCACAGACTGCATCTTGGATGTGATATACAAGCTTCAAATTTTGCATGCAAAATTTTAATCGGCTTCTTCAGTCGGCAGTTTGCATATTTCGTTGATACCTTTATGGGCAGTACGTAGTCATAGTGGTGTAGCCTAAACTGTAATTATTGCCTTTGCCCTTTAAGTTGTTAAACCCACTTTTGACCTATGGTGTAGCCTAAACTGTCAATTAACACTTTCCTACCTCCCCTCCCCTTTTGTTCCCTACTCCCTTGGTAAGACTATATGGTGGAAAGGTATCTATTAATGTTTTCTTGTCTCTTAATTGTATTGATGGTGTAGCCTAGACTGTAGTAGGTGATTTAATAAAACCTGATACAAAAAACCTTTAAAGGTTTTGCATGCAAAATTCCTAAAGGTATTTTTGCACAATGACCTCAAATTGCAGTTTTCCAAATAAGATAAGGATGGGCAGTTTTGCATGCAAAATTCGATTTGGAA
This sequence comes from Vibrio sp. nBUS_14, assembly GCF_051201655.1. Lineage (NCBI taxonomy): Bacteria > Pseudomonadati > Pseudomonadota > Gammaproteobacteria > Vibrionales > Vibrionaceae > Vibrio > Vibrio sp. nBUS_14. The sequence goes on along the minus strand of NZ_CP179208.1, from coordinate 114,828 downwards.
GTTTGCATGCAGCAGTCTTCGATACATGAGCTATGGTAAGTCGATATATTGAAATTTTCACTTGTGAATTGGTTAAGAGTGGTTACTGTAACTCATCAATTTTGCATGCAAAATTATATATTTCCCTATTGACTTTTTATTTTCAAAGCGTAATATGACTTAGGTAATCAGGCGTTAACGCCATTCTCAAAGGAGTATCAACAATGAGCACTATCATTTGTATAGCAAACCAAAAAGGTGGCGTGGGTAAAACGTCAGTATGTGTCAATCTAGGAAAAACACTTGCCTTACAAGGCAAGCGTTGTCTGTTTTTGGACTTCGACCCTCAAAATAACTTAGGTGAAGCATTAGCCCCAGAACTTGCCTCAATGGAGGGTTTTGAAAGTGGCGAGCACCCAAGCAATGTTATGTACATGTTTAGCGGCGTTGTAGAAGCCAAACCGTATGCCGTGAATGAGAATATTCATGTTATGAGCAGTTCGAAAAAGTTAGCTAGCGTAACCCAAGACAACATGTTTGACTTCGCTGACAGCTTAGATGCTATTAAAGATAACTACGACTACATATTTATTGACTGTCCGCCTAGCGTTGGTGCATTACAACACACAGCGTTAGCTGTATCTAACAAAGGTTTGATTGTCTCTCAGGCTCAAGGACAATCCATTAAAGGTGTCGATAAGGTGATGACGACACAAGCCCAAATTAAAAAGCGCCTAAATCCAGACCTTGAAATTATCGGTATCGTTATCAATCTTGCCGAGCGACCAGCGCCTAAGAACCAAGCTGAGAAAGAGCACGACTTACGAAAACATTACCCATCATTGGTTTTTGAAAACAAACTATATAAAACCGTTCGTGTTTCCGAGGCGATTGAAACAGGGCAAGCATTGGTCGAGTTCTCCCCTAAGCATGCTGAAGACTTTGGATTTAATGCCTTTGTCGATGAATTTCAAACTCGTTTGGAGATGAGTGCATGAGCTTAAGAGAAAGAGCTAAAGCATTAGAAGGCGTCGACCTGTTAGATGAATCGGCCGTCCAGATACTCCCTGGTGAACAGATAGTCCGAATTCCTAAGACAGATATTTACAGTACCGAACAAGTAAGAAAGAACTTTAATGCCGAAAGTATTGAAGAAATGGCTTTTAGCTTGGAGCAAGAAGGGCAAATCCAACCTATTGTTGTCAGTGAACGTGATTCTCGTGGTTACTGTATTCAAAAGGGAGAGCGCCGTTGGAGAGGCGCTAAGATGAGTGACAAGATCACGCATTTAGATTGTCTCGTGCGTGCGCCTGGTTCCATCTGGGGCCAACTTGCTGAAAATATCATTCGTGAGGATTTGACGCCTTTTGAAATCGGCATGGCCATCGAGCAAGGTAAGAAAGAGCATGACCTTGATAATAAGGGCGTGGCCAAGAAACTTGGTATTTCCACACCTAAAGTCAGCGCATACTTAAAGGCGATTGAAGCACCTGAAGTTGTGATAAAGGCTTACAGTGAGGGGACCATTGGTGACGTCGATACAATCAACTCACTTCGAATTGCTCACGACTTAGATCCTAAAGCTACAGAAAGCATGCTTTCTAGTGGAGATGGTGTTTCACGTAAACAAGCGCAAGAACTGACAAGAGAACTCAAAAGCGGTAACACCGTTGGCGCTTCAGAAAGCGGGCCAACTAGCCGAGTTCCTGCAAAAAAAGATCGCAAAGCTAAAGCTAGTCCTAAAGCGATTCGAGTGAAAGTTGATGGTGCATACGGTGTTATCGATATCTCAGGGGATACTGAAGATGGAGAACTCATGGTGTTGCTAGACGGTAGTCCAGAGGCACGGAGTGTATCCGTGTCAGATATTGATCTGATTGGTTACCACATAACTTGATATGACAGCTAAAAATACTTTGGCTCGCGTGGTTAATCCCAAGCGAGCCTATTTGATTAAATGGTTTTCTTATCAGTTCGATGGAACGAGCACTCAGGCAGCAGAGTGTCTAACTAAAATAGCAACTGATAGAAAATATATAACCGTTAGGCACGCCCCTCCTGGTGAATCTTTGAAATGTTGGGTTAAAGCTAAAAAAGCACCGCAGTGGGCATGCCGTGCAGCTTTCGATTACCTGGTTGAAAAAGAGTGGCGGCCACATGACGACCTAAGCAAAGCCATCGCGGCACGATACTTACTTCTAAACGGACACACTGTTACCAAGGAGTGGGAGAGGGCTATTGGGTCTTGGCTCAATATTGCTCTAGAAGCCGATAAAGAATCAAAGTCGCTAACGTAAAACTAAGTGATACGTTTTTGACGAATGGAAAAAAAATGAAAATTGATAATTACAATGAACGCCTAAAAGGCGAGTACAGAACATTGGTTGTGGCTTTTCTAAATGCCGTAGAAAAATCGAGAGAAGATCGAGAAAAAAGTGCAGCAATGCTCTTTGATATGGCCAAGAAGTTTCAACTTACTGATAAAGAGTCTATGACTGCTGACTGGTTGAGAAACCGCGTATATCAGCCAGAAAAGTATAAACATTTACCGCAGTGGTTGGCTAAGTCTGCTTACCTTTGCTTGATGGAGCTAGGTTGGGCACCAACTAAACAGTCTGAATGGTTCGCAATGATTGCCATGTTCGTTCGTGAACGTGGTGGTGATGAACCAGATTATGATGAGTTGTCAAAAGAACTGCCGGTGAATCTAGAAGGAGAGTTAGGCTTTGCGTGGCTTAAGGTATGTGTCGAAGCCGTGCGTGATATACAACAGATGAAACAAGAGAGTGAATCATGAGTGTAAAATTTGAAACTTATACCAAAAACCTTCAGGAAATGTCTCAGCTAACTAGGGTTTCTCTATGCTTTCAGTTCCTAACGTTAATGAATCTTTGTGAACAAGACCTGGACAAAGGGAAGGTAGAAAGAGATCGTGATGATGAAGGTAAGGTGTTCTTTGAAGCCAACTCTCTGAAAAGTAACCTTCTCGATGTTCCAAGTCTGAGTAATTCACACAAAGCGCTCTATGCTTTGTTAGACGCTGGATTTGTAGAAAGAAGAGTGCTCAATAAAGATGGTGAGGTTGTATTTGGTAATAGTTTTGGCCGCAACTCTGCAAAAATTTATTGGCGTATTACTGACAAAGGTTTGAGTATCTTTGGTCGATAAAGTGTCCCTTTCTCTTTCGTCGGGCGTTGCCGCTTCGCGGCCAGGCTTTCCGCTCGTATCTTTCAGTTATGGCCTAAGAGTGGCATCACCCTGGTGAGTCACTGCGTGCCGCCCCAGGATGTGCCTCTCTACAGCCCCTATCTCAAAGGATATCGCTTCAATCCTGAACGCACTTCTCTCACTGCGTTCGTTGCGCCTCGTCATTCTTCCTCGTTACTGTTCGTCGTGCCTCCTCACTCTTTTCACTGACATTGGTTAAGTTCGAGTAAGGGCGTGTTGTCTTATGTGCCGATTTCCCTTTCGACTCGCATCATTTTATGGGGCTCGCAGGCTGTTAACCCTCCTCAATCAGAACCTTATCTGCAAGGGTAAATGAACGCTGCGCGCCCCTGCAGAGAAGAACCCTGTTTGAGGTAGGGACAGCCAAGCGGCTCCATAAAAGTGATACTCAAACAAAAAGGGAACTCCTCATGGCACAACGACACTCAAGCCCAACTCTCTCTAAACCCATACTCAGCGACCAGCGTTTCGCCGCTGGGCACGAAAGCTCACCAAAAAATGATGTCTCTAGTCCGATCGTTGAACGTGCTGTGCGCTCGACCGTTTCAGCGACTATTTCAAAAAGACTTATCTGGGTAAATTCCACTGACTTTAATTCGACGGTTCGAGCGGTCAAAGTGCATGAGATTTTACTTAAGGAGTTTGGCTATACCGACTCTTTGGTCTTGGAAGAAAGCCTAAAAGGAAAAGGGGTGAGCATTAGCGTATGTGACCGAGTGACGACGGTAAAACAGATGCGGGAAGATTACGCCTACGCGAAAAAAGAAGAGAAAAACGTTGAAACGACCGCTAAGCATCAAGCCATAGCGACAGATTTTTTAACTAGCTTGTATGGCTAATAACACCAACTGACGCCACCCATCACGACTTTAAATATTAAAAGGGATCTATTATGTCTGTACTTGCTAACTACTCGAATCACAGCCTCTTCTCAGTCGAAGAAAAAGATATCTTGAACCATGCCGCGAGCATTTTAAAATCTAAGTTGTTTGTGTCAGAGCAGACGCCCCTCAATTCCCCTGAATTGGTGAAGTCATTTTGTCAGACTTCACTCGCTTCCAATGAAAGCGAAGTGTTTGGGGTGATATTTCTTGATAGTCAGCATCGAGTTTTACGCACAAAAGAGATGTTTAACGGCACCATTGACGCCGCATCCGTTTACCCGCGTGAAGTGGTCAAAGAGTCACTGGCCACAAATGCAAGCGCGGTCATTTTTTATCATAACCATCCCAGCGGTGATGCCACACCCAGCCAAGCCGATCGACGTATTACTCGACGTATTACTCGACGTATTACTCGACGTATTACTCGACGTATTACTCGACGTATTACTCGACGTATTACTCGACGTATTACTCGACGTATTACTCGACGACTGACCGACGCGTTAGCCTTGGTTGATATTCGAGTACTCGATCACTTCGTGGTGTCTTTTGAAGATGTGGTGTCGTTTGCGGAGCGTGGTTGGATATAACCATTAATTAGTGAAAAATGTTTCTCATTCACGCCTATTCTGGCGTGAATGACTTCCACATCATAATGCTATAAACTGTAATCAATTAAATAAGGTTTCTACTATGTCTGAATCAAGCAAAGTCACATTAAGCGTTGAAGAGCTGATCAATCTTACCGCGCATGCTGCCACTCAAGAGCAGTTAAATGATACGCGTAAAGAACTCGATCACAAGATCGAAGCTGTTCGTCATGAGCTTTCAGATAAAATCGACACGGTTCGTAATGAACTGAAGTCTGAAATTCAGGATGTTCGTAATGAGTTGAAGTCTGATATTCAGGGGGTTCGTAATGAGGTGAGTTCCGTTAAAAATCTCATTATTGCAACAGCCTTCGCGATGATTGCGACGGTAGCCGGTGCCGCGTTTTGGGTTGGTAGTCATATCAACGTTTAATGTACAAATATGTTTTCTGAAATGCCTCTTATCCTAGAGGCATTTTTTTTACCTCGTGATTGCTGTGTACGCTTGGGTTTCTGCGCTAAAAGAGGTTGAGCCAAAGGCTCGACCGCAAGCGGTCGTCAAACCGGCTCTCAGTACCACAGTACGCCCATTTGCTCTGTGTTTGATTATATTGCTTTGTCATGGTGCCACTTTGTGGATTTATGCCTTATAGGGTTTGATAGGCGGCTTTTAAGTGCTGCGTTGTGGTATGAGCTTGAGTTGGGCGTTACCCTTCGGGCAAGGCTCTCCGCTTGAAAGGTAAGGAATCTCAATGTTTCCTGACCTGAACAATCGCGGCATAACTCACGTCAGAATGAGTCCCGGACAGACCTAACTTCTGCTCTACAATCTAAACACGGATGTTTGTTGAACACTTTCATGCTGTTTTCGCTATTTCAGATACACCCATCCTGTGAAACGCCTAAATTGACCTGATTTGGGCTTGAACCAGAGCATGGTGGACCAGCTCTGACAGCGGCTCCCCAGCCCTAAAGCGAAGAAACGTTAAACGGTGCCCACAAAGAATGCACTCAAACGGATCAACCTTCACATACCCTTTCAGCATAGCTGCGTAACCGGGCATTTCAGGTGCGTCTTTAGGTGCGACACCCAAGGCACCGTAGACCTTAGGGAGCATCTCACCACGACGTCGGTTTGATAGAAAACCGAAGTATCGAATCATTTTGAAGTGCTTATCTGGAATATGCTCAATCATGCGTTCTATCAGAGCTTCTGGACTCAAAATGAGGGATTCCGTTCGACCATTCCTATGGTTGAGGTAATCAAACGTCACCAAGCCTCCCTGGAAGTTATGTCGTAAACGCGACGCCGATATCGGTGGCCGTTTTAGGTATCGACCCAGGTAAGTCATGGTTGGCGTCACGTTGGCTGTTTTCTTTGCAAAGTGCAGCTTCCATCGACGGCAATATTGGCTGGTTAAAAATCGGGACCAATCTTGCTCATTACGAATGAAAGGGCAGTCCTCTCCACTCAAGTCTAACTCTGAGTAATTGGAGCTGAGAAGTTGAGTGATGGCACCGCGCCAACACTTCTCAGTGGTCTTAGCTTTAAAGAAAATCGGCTTCCATAGACCAGTCTTCTTACATAAACCCCCACGGGTGACAGACAAATGGATGTGCACATTCCAATTCAGCTTTCTGCCGTAGGTATGAAGTGCACAGAACACGCCAATATCGATATCGAGTTGCTTTGCCCATCCTAAGAAGATTTTGGCTGCGCAGCTAAAGAGATGATTGAGAAGAAAACGATTATCCCGAAAGATGGGCCACAACGTGTGTGGTAGCGTCAACGTAACGTGTTGATACTCACACTCAGGAAAGACATGTTGTTGCTTTCGTATCCACCGCTCTGTGGCTTTTATGCCACAACTGCTGCAAAAGCGAGATTTACACGTCTGGTGAATGTATTTGTGATGGGTGCAGTCAGCATGAGTGCATCGATACTCTTTAGAGCCAAAAGCAGCGGTACTGCAAGCGAGCATCTTGGTGACGTTTTCAATGACGACGGTTCGGAGGGTTTCTCGGTACTTATTGAGGTAGTTCAGCCAAGTATCGTTGGCATTGAAGAGTTGTTTGATGGGCTTATTCGGATGCATGACCTATAGGATAAACGATTCATCCAAAGCGCCCTAGTAGGTTGAGTCTCTTTGTTTTCGGCCGTAGGCCGCTCAGGCGACACCGTCGCCGGTTCATGCTAATGACTCTTGCTGGACTTGAGCAGCATATTAAGTCTACGGCCCTCAAAAAGGGTAGTAGAGCCAATTTCATCGGATACGCCGACGATTTCGTCGTCACCTGCGCTTCAAAGGAAGTGTTGGAGAACGATATTAAACCGTTGAACGCTGACTTTTTAGCGGAAAGAGGATTAACATTATCCGAAGAGAAAACGCACATTACACACATCGATAACGGCTTTAACTTTCTAGGATTCAACCATAGGAAGTACAAAGGGAAATTGATCATTAAACCGAGTAAATCTAACACATTGCTGTTCTTGAGTAATCTGCGCGAACTCATCAAAAAGCATGCAACAACCTCTGTAAACGATCTTATCAAACTGATAAATCCGAAAGTAAGGGGTTGGGCTAATTATTATCGCCATTGCGTGGCTAAACAGGTATTCGGATATGTTGGTCATAAGCTATTTCTTGCATTATGGCACTGGGCAGTGAGGCGTCATCCGACAAAATCCAAAACTTGGGTGGCCCTTAAATACTTCGTCAACCGAAAAGGCCAATGGCATTTTCATGGTTGGCAGAAGGTCATGGATATGGATTGCCAGTTCAATCTCTTCCAAATAGCCAAAGTACCGATCGAGAGGCATGTAAAAATCCGAAGTGCAGCGACACCATATGACCCTCAACACCAAGAATACTTGGCTAAGAGAAAGTCAAAAAGGCAAGCTCGCAACTCTTGGAAGGAGCCTATTCTCACTGCTTTATAAGTTGCTGGGTATCAAACGATGCCTTCGTGAAGGCTTGAGCCTAGTGCAGTGAAAGTTGCACGTTGGGTTCTTAGGGGGACGGCACTTGGTAACAAGTGTCGTCTACCCGACCATTGTAATCTAGACCTTTCCCTTGGAACTTCAAATATTAACAACATCGCCCCGTGGGTTCATGGGGCGTTTACGAAACACCTCTAAAAAGTTAAGGAAGATTCTATTATGTAATCCACGAGGTCCCGAACGACAGATACCGCCTTAGTTGGCGGTATCTGCGTAGAAATTAGAAAGTCAATGAGTCGGTTCGTAGACGCTTACAATTTCCCTTCCAAATATGGAAGTTATCGGGAGGTAAACTATGCTAAAAATATTATGAAGAGAGGTGTGTATGATCAACAATTTGAATATTTACAAATTAAAAAACGTCTTATTTCTTATATTGCACAGTTTGAAAATTAGAAATAAAAGAAATTTACTACTGATAAAAAAAATTTTTTTTAGTGGGACTGTTTCATGTTTATTATTAATTCAAGGTTGTCTACATGTACATAACGGTGATTTACATTTTGATGAAAATCCACCGGATATCAACTATCTACCAATACTGCTACCTTTCATCTTTGGTGGGAATGGTTCTGGAATTCCTATCACAGACTCCATAAGTTTAACGGCTGCACATGTGGCTAAGTATGACTATAGTAATGTTATCGCTTACCATCCAACTTGTGACGTAGCATTAATTGAAGAAAATAACCAGAATCGAAATAAGATGAGTTTAGGAATGATACGCTCTGGAGAAGCTCTGACTAACCATGGTTATGACATGTCGGGAAAGATAGTTAAAGGGGAAGGGATATATGTTATTGATGTCATAATTGCAACTTATCCCGAATGTAATTATAGCTTAAATACAGCTCCTCAAATGTCCGGAATGTCCGGAGGACCTGTCATAAACAGTTCTGGAGAATTAGTTGGTGTTATTCATGGTATAGGTTATGAACCTCCGATTCTACTTGAAAAGAATGAAGCTATTCATTTAGAACGTTATTCTTATTTTGTCTCTATAAATTTTATAAGAGATTGGCTTGAAACTGAGCTTGAGGCCTTAGGAGAATAAAAGGTAAACGCCCCATGAACCCACGGGGCGATGTTGTTAATGTTTGAAGTTCCAAGGTATGAGCGCATCTATATCAGGCTCCGCTTTCGCGAGCTCTTTCATGCACTTGACCATGTAGTCGTAGAGGATAAGGCCGTTGGCTTTCGCTGTCTCAACGATACTGTAAAGCATCGCGCTCGCATCAGCACCATTTGGTGTGTTCGAGAAGAGGCAATTTTTTCTGCCAATGACCAGCGGTTTAATGGCGCGTTCAGCACGATTATTATCGATAGATAAATGACCGTCATCGATATAGTGGATAAGTTTCGGCCATTGGCCGAGCGTATACTTAATTGCTTTTCCTAATGGACTAGAGCTTATTACTTGTTGAGACGTCATCCAGTCGTGCAGCTCATCCAGTATCGGCTTGGCATGTTGTTGACGTTCTGCTTTTCGTGTTTCGACAGTCGCACCTTTTAAGCGCGATTCTATCCCATAGAGCTTCTGGATTTTGGCTAGCGCTTTACCTGCTTTGCCTGACTTACCTTTACCTTGAAGCTTCTTAGCATCCATGAACTTACGCCGTGCATGTGCCAAGCAACCAACATTGGTTACGTGATGAAGACCATCATAGGCACCATAGCCATCGGTTTGCAGATAACCACTATAATCCCCCAAGAAGGCAACAGTGCATGCCCTCGCGCGACTGTTTTTATAATCGTACAAGACGATATTCTTTACATTCGGCAGTGCGGCGTCGGGCGAGTCTGCGCCCGAGCAGTAGAGCCACATATAACACTGTTTATCTTCTTTGAGGACATTGAGCGGCGTTTCATCCGCCTGAACCACCACTTGTTGGAGTAGATGCTCTTTCAAGGCGGCATAGAGGGGTTTGAACTTCTCACTGACTTGGATAACCCACCTTGCCATAGTAGTTCGCGATAGCTCAATACCCGACTGAGTAAATAGCGACTCTTGGCGGTACAGTGGCATTGCGTATTGATATTTACCAAGAATGGATGTTGGCTAGCAAGCTTTCTGTCGCGAAGCTTTTAGGGATGATGCTCTGGGGCGCTGGCTTTTGAACGATACGGCTGGTGAGAACTCAAGTTTCTCACTGCGGTCTTCACCGATTTTATGCAGACTATGTTGGCAGCATGCACACTGTTTTTCATGGTCGTCTAAATCGAGTTCGATAACCTCACGAGGCAAAGTCTTTGGAAGTGGCTTGCGTTTACCACGCTTCTTCGTTGTGGTCGTTGTTACCTCAACCACCTCTCCCTTAGCGGCTTCACATTCCACTTCGTTGAAGAGGTCACCTTGAGATTCATCGTAAGGCTTTAACGCCTCCGAGCGTTTTGCGAACTGGCGGTCGAAAGCAAGTTTGAGTTGCTCAAGCAGAGATTGACGCTCTTGTTTCCATTGGTTTTCTGACGCCATCAGCGCTTTCACCATCGCTTGTAGCTCGGCAATATCTTGGCTTTCTGGGTTAATATTTGGCGTCTTTTTCATGGCATTTACTATACTAAAAATCATGCCGTTAACGCTTGGTAGATAAGGCTTTATTATCGATTAAGTCATTGTAAAATCGTTTATTTGAACGGGTTTATGGCCGATAATCGTGAAGCCAGAAAGCAGTCTATCAAGCTCGAATTGAGTCAGGGTAAACACTTCATTTTGCTCTTTTGTAGGCCATTTATACTTGGCTTTTCAAGGCGTTTATACCAAAGCGCAAAGCCAGTTTTATCCCAGTACAGCACTTTGATTTTGTCGCGCTGTTTATTGGTGAACAGGAACAGTGCGCCGCTTCCCAAGGGTAAATCGGTGTCACTTTCGATAATCGCCGCGAGGCCATTGATGGACTTTCTAAAATCGACACTCTCACGATACAGATAAATCTCTGGTGCGCTGAGCATATGTTTCATGACAAGGCTCCAATGAGTTCTGCCAGGTAGGCAGCGGGCGTGCCTTGAGGAATGCTCAACGCCACATCATTGATGAGAAGTGTCATGTTAGCGGTGGCTATTTGAGCTTGATATTTCGTTGTCTTTTCGACGACCTCTGCCCGTACAAAGCCTTGAGAGACATCTGCTTTTTTGAGTTGCTGGCGCTTAGCATAAAACGTCGAGGGGTTGAGTTCATTAAGCTTACAAAATGCAAGCGTTGACAATGAACTCGATTCAGACTGCTCGATGAGCGTTTGCCATTCTTGATTAGTGTGTCGTTTTCCCATTTCAAATCTCCTCATGGTTGGAGACTTGATATTATTCTTCGCGCTAGGCGATTAGAATGCGGGTTTTATGGAGCGCTTACCTTCATTAAGCGACATTTTGTTGTTCAAAGTTAACTGGGCCGTACTTATTGAGGTAGTTCAGCCAAGTATCGTTGGCATTGAAGAGTTGTTTGATGGGCTTATTCGGATGCATGACCTATAGGATAAACGATCCATGTAAAGCATCCTAGTAGGTTGAGTCTCTTTGTTTTCGGCCGTAGGCCGCTCAGACGACACCGTCGCCGGTTCTTTGCATTTAATGCTCTAAATTTTTCAAGAGCCTCGTTTTGTCGGAAGTGATAACTTGTCCTGTTCAAAAAAACGTTAATTGTATTTATGATTGAGAAAATCAAGTTGTTGTCTCTCTTTGTCACTCATAGTGTAAGGTTCATTAGAGAGAATACTAGAATCGAACAGACCGATAGGATAGGCGATTTTTTGGCTTCGGCCATACTGTGCCTTTTCTCCAGGAAAGCCTGACATCCGCTCTATCATGATATCACGAAGCTCATACTCTGATTCTCCTGCGGTAAGGACTCTGTGAAAAGCTCTTAAATCAACGGTTTGTTCCCCTTCCGATAAATACTGCTTAATAATCAGTGACGCAACAGGAGAGCCATTAAATTGATATAGATTGGCCCTGACTCGGTAGATACCTGCTTTATCAATTTGCAATTTGATAGGAATAATCATATCTGTATTGTTTGAGCTACTGCTTCCGACTTCGATTATTCTTGCTACAGAATGATAAAGGCGTAAATCAGCACTAATTACATCGTCACCTTGCCCGAAGCTGACATGAGCAACCAGCCTTAATTCTTCTGGCCAATCACTTTTTGGAACAATACGCCACCCGTATTCCTTCATTGAAAAAGTGGCTAGCTTTTTTTTATTCACCACATCTTCAACATCTAATAAAGCTGTCATCACCCCAAGAGAGGATTTTAAGTTAACTTCTATTTCATCAGGAAAGAAATGTCGATATTTTTTTAGGCTTAGAGTTGAGGTATGTTTTCCATCTAAAACGGGAGCGGGTACTTCCTCGAAATGATTCCAGTCTAAAAATGGACTTTCTTTATCTAGGATCGGTTGAGAATACGGTGGATATCTTAAAACTTGCTCGTGCTGTGAAGCAATTAACTTAAGCTCTTGTGTGGAAGTAATGTTATCTATAATGGAGGTATTATTAGTTGCAATATTAGTTGACGGCGTTTCTTTTTTTTCCACAAGATCTAAGGAGGGTCTCTGATTCGCCTCTATAGCATCGGATACTGTTATCGTAACTAAAGCTTGTTGTTTATCGAGGAAATGCGTCCAAATCATAACAGCGGCTGTACTCACCATTGTAATTATAGTAAGAAGAATGCATTTTTTATTGTTCAAGTTAAACCTCTTTAATCAGCTTCTATGGCATATAAAGAGCCAAGCGTCCAATCAGCTTGGCTTTACTTTTTGGGGAACTTACTTAATCATAGTCCTGTTGCAATCTCGGATACAGTATCTTGCTGAGAACCGTCAACATAAACGTACTTAGATCCAAACCATCCATTTTGTTGATACTTCTCAACTTTTACCGATTGCCCATCGGCTAGCACAAGAGATGCATTACCAGAAGTAACTTTCCCTTTATGTTTTGCACCTATCAGGTCACTATGGCTATAACCGTTGGCTATGATGAAGGGATAATGGTTAGGCATCAAACTTGTAACCCCTTTACTTTGCACCGTGACTTTTCCATCCATCGCTAAGTTAGTTGAACAACTGTTAAAATGACCAGGCAGTGAAGAACCGCACGATGAGTGCGCTGAAACGACACCATCGTCGTTACCTGGTAGTAAAACTCCCGTCATTTTAAAATAGTCACTACCATTACCAACAAAGCGGATCCTCGGAATTCGGTTATCTGGAAGTCGCGCGATTTGGCGAGCATTTGATACTTTAAGGTCATTCAAGACTCCGACATTATTTTTGTTCGGTATTTCGCCGAGCCAGAATGAAATAGCTTTACGAATAACGCTACTTGTCCAGTTAGAGCCTTCAGTAAGATTAACCGCGATATCACCGAGCTCTGAACCGCCGCCAGCTCCAGCGAAGTCAAAAGTTGCAACAATATTGAGTGGAGAAAGGTCTGCATTTGTTAACCAATTCTCTTGGTTGTCGAGAAGATACCTGGCGACAAGATCTCCTGTAGAGTGAGTCACAAAGATACAACCTTGCTGGCAAGTACCTCTTCTCGATAATTCTTGAAGCTTCGGCCATACATAGTCGCTAGTTATTTTTCCTTCTATGCGCTCATGTGAAGGCCAGTCGATCCGGGCGTCGGCATATTGCATCCAGTAGTCTTTCCAGTAATCAGCGCCCTCTTTTTCAACTTGAGAGCCTGAAGGTTTGGTTTGTAATTGTTCAGGCTGGAAACCGTGGATAAGAACCACCTTATAATTACCAATAGCTGCGTTGGAAAATCCAGAAAATACCGCTGCGATAAAAGGTAAAGTTTTAAATATTTTTTTCATAATTTAACTAGGGCATGTTGATCTTTTGTGAATTTTTTTTGAATAGCATGGTAACGAGTTATAATGTCCTTCGCTAAAAGTTAAACTATAAACAATACCATGCCAAGAACTATGTTAACTGATATTCGCTGGGAGCTGCTACTCTAAGTTATGAAAAATAGAGGTCGTATTTATGATAAATACTGAACATCTAATGACATTTGATCTATCAATTCAAGTCCCTCTAAGTGTCTAAAGTAAATACAAGAAACATTCGTATGGTTCTGTTTACGAGGGTAAAAGAAGGGCGTTGTTGATCAAATCAGGCAGAAGATCAACGACGCCATGTATAACTTACCGTTAGTTTCTTACGGGCATACCTAGTCCTATGACTTTGTTTATGGCTTTAACATTCGCCATGATTTCACCAACTTGAGCGTTGTAACATCTGAACCGGCGACGGTGTCGCCTGAGCGGCCTACGGCCGAAAACAAAGAGACTCAACCTACTAGGGTGCTTTACATGGATCGTTTATCCTATAGGTCATGCATCCGAATAAGCCCATCAAACAACTCTTCAATGCCAACGATACTTGGCTGAACTACCTCAATAAGTACCGAGAAACCCTCCGAACCGTCGTCATTGAAAACGTCACCAAGATGCTCGCTTGCAGTACCGCTGCTTTTGGCTCTAAAGAGTATCGATGCACTCATGCTGACTGCACCCATCACAAATACATTCACCAGACGTGTAAATCTCGCTTTTGCAGCAGTTGTGGCATAAAAGCCACAGAGCGGTGGATACGAAAGCAACAACATGTCTTTCCTGAGTGTGAGTATCAACACGTTACGTTGACGCTACCACACACGTTGTGGCCCATCTTTCGGGATAATCGTTTTCTTCTCAATCATCTCTTTAGCTGCGCAGCCAAAATCTTCTTAGGATGGGCAAAGCAACTCGATATCGATATTGGCGTGTTCTGTGCACTTCATACCTACGGCAGAAAGCTGAATTGGAATGTGCACATCCATTTGTCTGTCTCCCGTGGGGGTTTATGTAAGAAGACTGGTCTATGGAAGCCGATTTTCTTTAAAGCTAAGACCACTGAGAAGTGTTGGCGCGGTGCCATCACTCAACTTCTCAGCTCCAATTACTCAGAGTTAGACTTGAGTGGAGAGGACTGCCCTTTCATTCGTAATGAGCAAGATTGGTCCCGATTTTTAACCAGCCAATATTGCCGTCGATGGAAGCTGCACTTTGCAAAGAAAACAGCCAACGTGACGCCAACCATGACTTACCTGGGTCGATACCTAAAACGGCCACCGATATCGGCGTCGCGTTTACGACATAACTTCCAGGGAGGCTTGGTGACGTTTGATTACCTCAACCATAGAAATGGTCGAACGGAATCCCTCATTTTGAGTCCAGAAGCTCTGATAGAGCGCATGATTGAGCATATTCCAGATAAGCACTTCAAAATGATTCGATACTTCGGTTTTCTATCAAACCGACGTCGTGGTGAGATGCTCCCTAAGGTCTACGGTGCCTTGGGTGTCGCACCTAAAGACGCACCTGAAATGCCCGGTTACGCAGCTATGCTGAAAGGGTATGTGAAGGTTGATCCGTTTGAGTGCATTCTTTGTGGGCACCGTTTAACGTTTCTTCGCTTTAGGGCTGGGGAGCCGCTGTCAGAGCTGGTCCACCATGCTCTGGTTCAAGCCCAAATCAGGTCAATTTAGGCGTTTCACAGGATGGGTATATCTGAAATAGCGAAAACAGCATGAAAGTGTTCAACAAACATCCGTGTTTAGATTGTAGAGCAGAAGTTAGGTCTGTCCGGGACTCATTCTGACGTGAGTTATGCCGCGATTGTTCAGGTCAGGAAACATTGAGATTCCTTACCTTAAATAGAGGCAATTTCAGCACCCGCTGGAATTACACCACCGATCGTATTGGCCGACAGCGCCAACACTCTTCCTGTCATCGGCGCACGCAACACAAGCTGCCCGGCCTTGATTATTAACAGTTCAAGATTTTCACGCAATTCGGCTTCATGCAGTTGCATTTCATGCAACTGGCTTTGCGCCTCTTCCTGAAAGGCAGCTTTTTGACGCAACCATTCAATTTCATAACCGGCAATGGTGTTTGCGCTTCAGCAATGCTGGCTTCCAACTTACCAAGTTCCCCTTCATGTTCTGTCACTTCCCGGCGCAAAGCGCTAACTTGCGTTTTTGAGGTAAAGTTCTGCGCGCGCAGGCTTTCTTGTGCTTGCAAATCTTCATTGATCAATCTGAGCTGCTTTCTGGTGGCTCTGAGTTGACGCGTCAACCCGAAAATAATCCTTTGCGTACATGCCTACTGCTTTAAGTTGAGCATGTGTCTGCTGCATGATAGTACGGCGAGCTGCAAACAGTAGTCGTTCATTCTGCAAAATGCTTTGCATATCTTCAATATTTTCACCCATCGAGTGCAGCGTATCGCTGAATCCAATCCCCTCGGCTTGTTTGATTTCGGCAAACAGCCGTTCGATACGTGCACGGGTTTCAACAATCTTTCTTTGCAGCACCGCTTGTTGCGTATTGAGCTCTGTGCCGTCCAGTGTCAATAAAGGTGCACCAGCTTCAACCGACGAACCTTCTTTAACATGTAACTCAGTAACCAAACCACCATCGGGGTGTTGAACCGCTTGGCGTTTGGCTTCAACGGTGACCTGTCCAGAGGCAACGATGGCTCCTTCGATTTTGCTTGTCAGGGACCAGAACACAAAACCGCCGATACCAAACAGCAGCACCAATAGACCTTTGACAAGATGGCTTTTTGTTGAGTGATATTCTGATGTCATCGCATTTTCCTGCATATACCTAACTACTTTTTCTCATCGGCCTGACCACCTGGTTTAGCACTTTTTCACGCGGTCCGAAGGCACGCATCTGACCATCATCAAGCATCAGGACTTTGTTACATTCCGCCAAAGCTGAAGGCCGGTGTGAGATCACTAGAACAATTTTTCCTTGTTAACGCGCATTCGCAATTGCCTGATTCACAGCCGTGACACCCGCTTCATCCAGGCTAGAATTTGGCTCATCAAGTACCAGCATGACAGGATCACCATAAAAGGCTCTTGCCAAACCGATACGCTGAAGCTGCCCCCCTGACAGTTTACCGCACGCACTGACTTGAGTGTCATAACCTTTAGGCAGGCCCAGCACCAATTCATGCGCCGCAGCCAGTTTGCTGGCGTTGATAACTTCAACTGAGTCGACATTTTCTGCAAAACGTGCGATGTTTTCTGCCACCGTACCTGAGAACACTTTCATATCCTAAGGCAGATAACCGAGCAAATGCCCCAGCCTGTCACTTTCATATTGATGCAAATCAGCCCCCCCCCCAGACGTACCTCACCGTTTGCCGGTTTCCAGAAGCCAACCAAGGCACGCGCCAAAGAGGTTTTACCTGAAGAAGATGGACCGATAATACCTTGTGATGCATTGTCGGGCTTTTGAGCTTTTACTGTTTCTTTACAGTGGCGGCATTAACCTGAAAATAAACGGTATTCAGTGATATCAACACTGGGTTTTGGAATATCAAAGACCTGATGGCGGTAGTAAGGACCACCTTGAATATCGATATCTGACTGGGCACAGCAAGGGCACACTTCAGGAAAACAATCGATAACTACATCAGTTGTTTTCAGTCGTGAGAGTTTTCGTTGAAGCGTAAGCGTCTTTAAATCGACTCATTCAATCCTTTTAATAAACGTCGTAACCTTTAACTTTTATCGTTAAAGGTACTCGAAAATGCCTCAGCATAGATCTCAGCAAGAATGGCTTCGCCTTGTTCAGAAGTATTACAATAGTGAGCAGTCTGCCGCTCAGTTTTGTTTAGAGCACAATCTTCATCCAAAAACATTTGATAACAACCGTCGCAAACTACACCACTTAGTCAACCTGCCTAAAAAACGAGAAGATTCACTTTCTGAATTCGTTGTTGTTGAAAAAATAGCCATACTAAATACCAAAACCGAGCAACTGCCTCCCTCTACGTTACCTACGGAATTACGCCTTGAAGCGGGAGCATGCTCTCTTCATGTACCTCGTGATGTAGCACCTCAGTGGCTCGGTCTTCTATTGAAGGAGCTTGCTGTTGTATGAAAATGTTCCCTGATATCTCTGTTATCTATCTCCACAAGGCGCCCGTCGATTTTAGAAAGGGCATTAACGGCTTGAGCTTTATTGTTGAACAGAATATGAACCTTAATCCCTTCTCCGAAGCGCTATTCGTCTTCTGTAATCGCACGCGGGATAAGCTCAAAGTTCTCTACTGGCAGCGTAATGGCTTTTGCCTCTGGCAAAAGCGACTCGAAAAAGACAAGTTCGCTTGGCCAAGAAAAATGCCAGGGAAAACCCTCTCATTAACGGAAGAGCAGTGGCATTGGTTGCTTGATGGGCTCGATATTGAAAAAATGAAACCCCATCAAACATTGAATTACCAAAGTCTTAATTAAATTAAAAAATATTAGCGGATAAGGAACTTTCGCGGCTCTCTGCGATCTTCCTTATATGCCAAATACAAATAAAGAAGATGAGCTAGCGCTCTTACGTTCAAAAGTGACTGAGCTTGAATCTACGGTACTCACACTTCGCCAATCTCTAAGCGAGAGCGAATTAACCATCCAATCGCTGGTTGAAAAACTCAACCTAGCGCGGCGTAAACGCTTTGGTAGCACTAGTGAAACCCTGCCCCCTCAGGACTTAGAGTTCAATGAGGCGGAGACTCATGCCGATACGACAGGTGAAGAGGAAGCACCCGATAATCCGAATGATGACGCTTCGGAAGCGGAAAACACTTCATCCGAGACAAAACGTCGTGGTCGCCCAAAGCTTCCTGAAGACCTGCCACGAGAGCGAGTCGTGGTGGACATACCAGAATCAGAAAAAACCTGCTCGTGTTGTCAGTCGATACTCTGCAGGATGGGGCAAAGCACCAGTGAAAAACTGGTGTATATCCCGGCCAAGTTGTATGTCGAAGTCACTGAAAGACCCAAATACGTCTGTCGTCAATGTGACGCGTTAGGAGAGAAGGGTGTTGTTGCAATGGCTCCACCGCCAGCATCGATTATCCCGAAAAGCATCGCGACTCCCTCTTTGCTTGCGCAAATTATCACGAACAAATACCACTACGCCCTGCCTCTCTATCGTCAAGAATCGCTGTTCAGACAATATGGGCTAGCGCTCAGCCGAAAAACGATCAGTCAATGGATACTGCGTTGCGCTGATAAGGTAGAGCCGTTAATCGCCTTACTGAAAGAAACCCTCCTTGCACAAGATGTTCTGTTCGCGGACGAGACCACGTTGACCGTGCTCGATGACGAAAGAAAGAAAAGTTACATCTGGTTGTATGGGTGTGGTCCAGACCGGGGCGGTAATGCGCAATCTCCCGGTATCGTCTTGTTCGACTACCAGGAAGGGAATCGGGGGCACCACTGCCCTGAATCGTACCTGTCAAACTACACTGGATACCTTCATGTTGATGGGTATAAAGCGTATGAAAAGACAGAAGCGAAGTTGGTGGGTTGCTGGGCTCATGCAAGACGTAAGTTCATAGAGGCAGAGCAGAGCCAACCAAAAGGCAAGCAAGGAAAAGGGGGTAAAATCCAGTGGGCAGTGAGTTGGTTCCAAAAGCTCTATCGTGTTGAACAAGCACTCAAAGATAAGACGAGGGAAGAGCGATATGTTACCCGCCAGTCAAAGACTCAGTCTCTGCTCAATGAATTCAAGGCGTGGTTAGATAAATCGGTCACTCAGGTGCCCCCTAAAAGTAAATTGGGTGAGGCGATTAGCTACAGTCTCAATCAATGGTCGAAGCTAGTAAGAGTTATCGATGATGGCCGGTTAAGCATGGATAATAACCGAGCGGAACGTTCAGTACGTCCGTTCACGGTAGGACGGAACAACTGGTTGTTCTCAAAGACTCATAATGGAGCCCGCGCCAGTGCAGTGTTGTACAGTCTTATCGAAACCGCGAAGGCTAACGACTGTGAGCCGTATGAGTACCTCGAATACGTGTTACGAGAAATCCCGAAACTGAAGAGTGAGGATGACCATGGTCATCTTCTACCTTGGAACATGCCAAAGACGGAATAGTCCGCCCCTACAGAATACCGCTCAGAATGACAGATACCGCCTTAGTTGGCGGTATCTGCGTAGATATTAGAAAGTCAATGAGTCGGTTCGTAGACGCTTACTATCATAGGCTCCATCTGCGGATACGGCAACGATCTTTCTGCGTAGTGGATTGAGCAGCGTCGGTAACACTTCACTATCGCCAACATTTACAAGGCTGACTTCCGCACTAACAGCTTCGTGAGTATCCATATCTACAGCTAAGTGCAGTTTACGCCATGTTCTGCGTTTTTCTGCGCCATGCTTTTTCACTTTTCACTCACCCTCGCCAAAGACTTTGAGGCCAGTTGAGTCAATAGCTATATGCCGAATGGCTCCTCTAGATTTATTGCGATATTTAACCTGAACCGTCTTCGAACGTTTACTGATACAGGTGTAGTCAGGGGATGTCAGTGGAACATCCAGTAGCTCGAAGACCGAGTCGATAAAACCTTGAAGTGCACGCAATGGCAGAGAGAAGATACCCTTGATCATCAAGGCAGTTTCAATCGCTGTATCTGAATACAAGAAGCCTCTACCACGTTTACCATGATGGGTTTTGCATTGCCATGCATCTATGGCGGAGTCATCTATCCAAAACGTAACTGACCCACGCTTGCACAGTGCTTTATTGTACTCTGCCCAGTTAGTTATCTTCTTTTTTGCTTTACCCATATTACCAACGTCCTAACCATCACAAAGGATCAGATCGCAGGACTTGGAAAAGGTTCAATGGATTTAGGCAACAACGCCTATTATCCATACAAACTGTTATATGCCTGCCATGGTATTAATTTTAAGGAATTTTCATGTCAGTAACATTAGCTGCTGGAGTTACATTAATAGACTTCTTAAATAAGTCTCTTGAGACGTTAAAGCTAGTTCAGAAAGATAACCCTGATTCAGATGAAATGAAGCTTCATTTATCAACCCTAACTCAGCAGTTGTCGTTGACCATGGTTGAAGCTGCTCAGTTACAAGGGCGCTGACGGATCCCCTCATAATTTCCCTAGTCCTGCGTTGTGTGTGAGCCTTTGATATTCGAACATTCCCCATTGATATTGGGATTCATTAATTTGATATCGCCGATGATTTCGAACCTCTCTCCCTAGACGAGGTATGGAGAGAACTCGGCGGTGTTTAATGCTGTTGGCTTGGAAGTCAAAATGCCATTTGGCCTGTACTGCAATGAGGCCATTCCACCACATCAAGATTTCAGCGAGCAACGCAATAAGAAGCAGGATATCTAATCGTTTAGTACAACGAGTTCTGTTGTGACGAAGTGCGATCCCATAGGCGGTACTCTTTAGATCGCGGAAGGCCTCTTCTATCTGCATACGCTTGGCGTACAGATTGGTAATTTGTACTTCATTTAAGATATGTCTAGGGACATTCGTCGCGAGTAACCACGGCTCCTTTGCACTGCGTTGATAGAGATGTGTAGCGGAGTGTTTTTGACTGGTTCTGCTATGGCGTTGGGCTTTTCGGCCTTTTTCTAATCCCTTATAAACATAGGCTTCACAAGATATCGGTGATCTCTTTGCTAGTAAGCAGTGGCCAAGATATTTGGGTTTATGGACAGCGGTTGGATAAAAGGTTTTATTTGAGACCCAAGGTTTATGAGGTTGTTTGATTGATACTTCTCCTCGGACACGACCTAACCAAAACCAGCCTTTCTCCTGAACTTGGCGAAACCAAGTATTTCTAAAACCCGCATCAGAAACGATGATCGGGCTGATTTTATTCGGTAAAATACTCTGCAATTTATCGAGGAATGTTTGGTGACTTTTCGGTGAATTATATTGGCCATACTCAAAAACTTGTTCAAAGATTGTGATGGCTCGACCATCAAGTGCAACGGATGCTCTTAACGTCATATAACGAAGTTGTTCACGAACATCAGACCAGTCCACAAGGATCACAGGGCATGAGTTGGCGCCCGTTATTAAGTAGGCATGCCATTTATAAATTAGGTCTTTTTCACGATGTAGTTGGCGATTTCCAAGCAGTCTATCAACGCGTTTGATCGCATGTTTTACCGTGGTATTAGTTTCCAGTTTGCGACCTAGTTTAGTTAGCGTTAAGTCTGAGCCGTCAAGTACACTTTTTGTAGCAAGTATCAGAGAACTAACGCGTTTTTTGTGAATGGAGGGGCATTGATTTTGTATGGTTTGTTGTAAAATCTGAATATCGCGCATCGTTAGTTCACTTGTTCAAGGTAAGGAATCTCAATGTTTCCTGACCTGAACAATCGCGGCATAACTCACGTCAGAATGAGTCCCGGACAGACCTAACTTCTGCTCTACAATCTAAACACGGATGTTTGTTGAACACTTTCATGCTGTTTTCGCTATTTCAGATACACCCATCCTGTGAAACGCCTAAATTGACCTGATTTGGGCTTGAACCAGAGCATGGTGGACCAGCTCTGACAGCGGCTCCCCAGCCCTAAAGCGAAGAAACGTTAAACGGTGCCCACAAAGAATGCACTCAAACGGATCAACCTTCACATACCCTTTCAGCATAGCTGCGTAACCGGGCATTTCAGGTGCGTCTTTAGGTGCGACACCCAAGGCACCGTAGACCTTAGGGAGCATCTCACCACGACGTCGGTTTGATAGAAAACCGAAGTATCGAATCATTTTGAAGTGCTTATCTGGAATATGCTCAATCATGCGTTCTATCAGAGCTTCTGGACTCAAAATGAGGGATTCCGTCTGACCATTCCTATGATTAAGATAATCAAATGTCACTAATCCTCCTTGGAAATCATGTCGTAACCTAGACGCCGATATCGGTGGCCGCTTTAGGTATCGACCCATGTAGGTCATGGTGGGGGTCACATTGGCCGTTTTCTTAGCAAAGTGCAGTTTCCATCGTCGGCAATATTGGCTGGTTAAAAATCGGGACCAATCTTGCTCATTACGAATGAAAGGGCAGTCCTCTCCACTCAAGTCTAACTCTGAGTAATTGGAGCTGAGAAGTTGAGTGATGGCACCGCGCCAACACTTCTCAGTGGTCTTAGCTTTAAAGAAAATCGGCTTCCATAGACCAGTCTTCTTACATAAACCCCCACGGGTGACAGACAAATGGATGTGCACATTCCAATTCAGCTTTCTGCCGTAGGTATGAAGTGCACAGAACACGCCAATATCGATATCGAGTTGCTTTGCCCATCCTAAGAAGATTTTGGCTGCGCAGCTAAAGAGATGATTGAGAAGAAAACGATTATCCCGAAAGATGGGCCACAACGTGTGTGGTAGCGTCAACGTAACGTGTTGATACTCACACTCAGGAAAGACATGTTGTTGCTTTCGTATCCACCGCTCTGTGGCTTTTATGCCACAACTGCTGCAAAAGCGAGATTTACACGTCTGGTGAATGTATTTGTGATGGGTGCAGTCAGCATGAGTGCATCGATACTCTTTAGAGCCAAAAGCAGCGGTACTGCAAGCGAGCATCTTGGTGACGTTTTCAATGACGACGGTTCGGAGGGTTTCTCGGTACTTATTGAGGTAGTTCAGCCAAGTATCGTTGGCATTGAAGAGTTGTTTGATGGGCTTATTCGGATGCATGACCTATAGGATAAACGATCCATGTAAAGCACCCTAGTAGGTTGAGTCTCTTTGTTTTCGGCCGTAGGCCGCTCAGGCGACACCGTCGCCGGTTCTTAAAGCTTCTGAGCAACTATCTGAGCGTTATCCAGATTATAAAGGCGATCTTGGTTTTAAGATCTTTGAAACTGTCGAAGATTTCCGTGTTGAAGATGATGACAAAGAACTTTCTATATCAAACTACACCATGTTCAATGATGTACTTTTATCAGATGAACAATACCGTACTTTGTTAACAACTTGGGCTTTGTATGATGGTAGCGAGTTAACAGCACCGATTATTGATATTGATCTTGCTGGTTATACCGCACATCTATGCGATAGACATTTGTATATGATTGCTCCAGATTTCAATGCTGATGCACTGAAAGCACTTCTTCATAAGCTTGATGATACTGACGACAAAGACTTTGACCCTAACAAGATTGTTTACTATTCAAACAACTTTGATAGCAGTAAACAGATGGAGTTGAACGAAGCTTTAAAGAGCTACACAAACAAGAAGTCTATCGAAATTGATTTGGTGGTACGCAACTAATGTCTATTCAAAAAAGTAAAGGCTTTACATTTGAAAAGAACTTGCCGCACCAGAAAGCTGGTGTGGATTCGGTTCTGAGTATGTTTGTTGGTGCAGAGCCACAGTTAGATGATGATCAAAGTATTCGTATGCTTGCTAACCCTGAGTTAGTGATCACTAAACAACAGCGTTCTTTGAATATTAAGAAGATTCATGAATTCAACAATATCGAGCATACTAAAGAATACTACAACGACAATAGTAATGTGATTGATGTCTCTATGGAGACTGGTACGGGTAAAACATACACGTATACCAAGACAATGTTTGAGCTAAACAAAGCATTTGGTATCAACAAGTTTATTATCATTGTACCGACACTCTCAATCAAAGCGGGTACTGTCAATTTCTTAAAAAGTGATGCGCTGAAAGATCACTTTAGAGAAACAGACCGTGAATTGAAGACATACGTTGTTGAAAGTAAAAAGTCATCGAAGAGAAACACCAAATCATATATACCGCAAGCCGTTCATGATTTTGTTGAAGCGAATAACTTCAACAAGAAATATATTCATGTTTTGGTTATTAACTCTGGAATGGTAACGTCACCATCTATGACAGAGGTGTATGACCGTGGCTTACTTGATAACAAATACAACACACCGATAGAAGCTATCGGTGCAGTTAAGCCGTTTGTCATTATTGATGAACCGCATAAGTTTCCCGAGGGCGGTAAAACATGGGTTGCGATCAACAAGTTCAATGCACAGAACATTATTCGTTATGGTGCGACATTCAATGAAAAATACGCCAATCTTGTTTATCGTCTGACTGCGGTTGATGCGTTTAATGACGATCTTGTAAAAGGTATTAATGCATTTATTGAAGAAATGGTCGGTGATGATGTCGCCAGTCTGACACTCAAAAAGTTAACTAGTAAAGAAGTTACATTTGAGCTTAATGAAAATGGCGCTAAGAAATCAATAAAGATCGGAAAAGGTGAATCTTTAGTAAATGCACATTCAGAATTACACGATTTAACCATTGAAAATATATCGGTTAAAGACAAGTTTGTTCTTTTGAGTAACGGTGTTGACCTTAAACTTAATAAGTCTATAAATCCTTTCGCCTACTCAGAAACACTCGAAGAAAACATGATGCGTAGAGCAATTAAAGAACATTTCAAAGTCGAAAAAGAAATGCTTACGCAGCGTCCACGTATCAAGCCTCTTACTTTGTTTTTCATAAATGACATTGAAGGCTACCGTGATGGAAATAACAACTCTGGTAGTTTGAAAACAAAGTTTGAAGAATGGGTATTAGCAGAAGCAAAATCAGTTCTGAAACAAGAACAAGACCCGTTTTACAAGCAATATCTTAAGAAAACCATTGCTGACATTAGTAGTGTTCATGGTGGTTACTTCTCTAAAGATAACAGCGACAAAGATGAAAAAATCGAGCAAGAAATCAATGAGATCTTGCATGATAAAGAACTGCTTTTGTCACTTGATAACCCTAGACGATTTATCTTCTCTAAATGGACCCTTCGAGAGGGTTGGGACAATCCCAACATCTTTACGCTTTGTAAACTACGTTCTAGTGGTAGTACAACATCGAAACTACAAGAAGTTGGTCGTGGTTTGCGCTTACCCGTCAACGAATTTATGGCTCGTGTAAATGGCGAGTTTCGTCTGAACTACTTTGTTGATTTCACAGAGAAAGACTTTGTTTCATCATTGGTGCAGGAAGTTAACGAAACATCGTTTAAAGAAACAGTCCCATCAAAACTAACAACAGAAATCAAAGACAAGATAGCGGCTCATTACCCTGATTTGTCTTCATTGAAAGTGATGATGGACTTGGTAAGTAAAGGTATCATTGATGAGAATGAAAACTTCATTGGTGCTGGAGCTTACGCGAGGCTGAAAGAAGAATATCCAAATGCTTTCCCATCTGGTGTTAAACCAAACAAGATCAAAATAGCAACAGAGGGAAAAAGCCGTTCCAAGATGCGAGTCGGCAAGTTTGACGAGCTAAAACAGCTTTGGGATATGATCAACCAAAAAGCGGTTCTTGAGTATAAAATCACTAGTGAAGAGGAGTTCTTGAACTTATTCAAAAGCTACCTAGTTGAAGAATCAGACAAGTTTAAGAAAACAGGTATTCAGACACGTAAAGAGATGGTGAATATCAGCAATGATACTGCTATGTCTCAAACGTTGTTGGGTGATGACGACGACTTTACTAAGTTTTGCACTATGACTTACAAAGAGTTTGTTAATCGTCTATCACAAGCTGCTTTTATTAAACCGTCTACAATACACAAAGCTTTTGTTGCGGTACAAGATACTATTGATGTTACAGACTATTTGAATATTCAAACGATCCGAAAGATAAAGTCTGGATTCAGTAAATTCTTGCTCCATAACTCGTTTAGTAAGTTTGGTTTAGGTTACAGCATAATATCTAACAGCGTGCATCCGACTAAGTTTACAAACGAAACTGGCCAACCACTAGCAGACGTTGCAGCTAGCGATCTTGGGGTTAAGTCTGATGACGCTGTTAATCCACTGGATAGCTATTTGTTTGAAGATGTGTTCTATGACTCTGATTTAGAGAAAATGAACATCACTCAGGGCGAGATCAACGGTGATTTATTATCCGTTACTGTTTTCACCAAGATACCAAAGAATTCAATCAAGATACCAGTATCAGGCGGTTATACGTATTCACCCGATTTTGCTTACGTTGTGAAAACAAGCAAGGGGGAGTACTTAAACTTCATCATTGAAACAAAAAATGTTGATGGTAAAGACAGTTTAAGAAAAGAAGAAGAGCGTAAAATTGAGCACGCCAAAGAGCTGTTCAACCAAATTAGTAAAGACGTAAAAGTTGAGTTTAAGACACAGTATGCTGATGATGTGATTTATGATTTAATCAAGAAATCTACTATTGCTTAGTGTTTATAATTAAGGGAGGTAATCCTCCCTATTCACAATGAGTGAATATCCATACAAAATCCTCTTTTTCCACCTCATTATTAGAGTAATTAAACTAGCTAATTTTTGTCCAAGAGCTTCTCAGGTTGAATTTTTACCCTTGGCACTTTCTAGCTCGAAAGTACCCCCTAAATTGTATCGCTAAAAAGTCCACAATCACAGTTGGTTTTTTTTGACCTGATAGAGCTAATCTGACAACCAAAACTCACAAAATCCGAAAAATAGCCTCATGGTTCTGTTCTTGCTCCAGTTAAGCTCGCTGATTTTTGCCTGTAAATCGCTTGTGTAACATATAGAAGTTAATGTATAAATCTTTGAACAAAAAGCGTCTGATGGATTCTGAGGACTGTTTCTGATAGAAAACTCGCGGGGTTTGTATAGTAGGAATTATGAATACCTGATATTAATTTTTTTCCTTGTATTATCTCGTTTAATTATTTTTTTGGTATATGTATGCGAAGCACTATTTTTATATTATCTATGTTCCTATTGTGGGGGTGTGGAGAAGGGGCTGGGACTGTGTCGCCTGAAGAGAGGACTGAAGCTAGTACTTTTATTGATAGCAATGGCCTTGAAGTCATATCTCTTAATAAAACGTACCCACTGATTATTAATGTGGAAAAGGATATGAAAGTTAATAAATTAGTGTCACTTTCTCCTCCAAGTCAAGTAAACCTTAATGATGTTTCAATATCTGGGACAATTATTAAGAATAATACCCCTTATGAAATATCTGAATTGATTTTAAAAGAAAACGGAAAGTTTTTCCTAGTAGGAGTCGAGGGCGGTTTGCCTAAATACACTCAAGGAAATCTTAATATTTCTTGGGAGGGGTATGAAGTCGTTAATTTTACAATATTGGCAAATTCGACATTTGAATATCAATCAAGCACGCCACCTGCCGACCCGGCAGGCTCAAGACTTGCAAATACTGCCGAAAGAAACACTGCGGAACTCGTACAAATATATGATCGATACATGACAAACTCCCCTTCAACCTTATCAGAAATAACTGAGCAACTACGGTCAATATGCCCCGATAACCCAGAGTGTTATAACTATGGCGAGCCTGTAGAACAGTATGCTACAGATACTTATTTTGCTAAATCTGTATCGAGTATGAAGACTCGGTTTTGGATTAATGACAACGTCTGGGGGTTGGGTAGCCAGCCAGCACTAAACTTCAACTCATCAGAATCTCCAAATAAAAGTTTAAATATTTGGATGTCTCCAGTATTGATGGCTAATGTGCATGATAGTTTTGATGCGACAGCTATTGATGCTTGGCAGGGATTAGTGCATGAGTATTACCATAATCATGGTTTTAGTCATGAAAGTGGTTGGCCATCATTTAATGGAATTGATGATGTTTTTGGGCGAAAGGTTGTTTATGAATATTTACCTAGCTTAGGCAATAAGCTCATAAATCCAGATGTATTCATCAATAGTATTGTTAAGGTCGATACGAGGGAGTATGAAATTAACTTATCATCTAAATCTAATAAATCGGTAAATCTTCGGTTGCTATCCACAGAACCAATCAAAGCTACTGTTAGTGAAAATTCAAGTGACAAGATAAAGCTTAAATTTGAAGAAACTCCAAAAACGGATGTTTACGTTTCATTTTATACTGCTGATTCATTACAAATGGCATCGAGTGTATTGAGTTTCAGTTTGCGTATCTCTACTCAATCTGACCTGAATGATTTCAATTCCAACATTAATCTATGGTTACAAGAATATGATGAAGTTCATGTGTCAACTCAAAATGGTTCATGGATTGACTCATTCATACTGCCCACTGAAAATATCGAAGAGGGTAAGGTTGTAGTGTTTGACTCACAAGCCGCTTATGACTCGCTCATTTATTATGATTATCCTGGTATTTCATCCGACACACTTTCTACTGGAGGGAGTTACTGCTATGAATTTAATAATGGGGCGTGGCAAAAGCTGTGATTTACCGTAAAGGTACTTAGTGCAAACCTAATCTAAACCAATACTTTTTCTAGTGCGATGTAACTCATCGCACTAGCTCTTCACAAGTGAATGCGATACCTGTAGTTATTCATGGTTTGCTAATTTAGCAAAGGCCCTGATTTATAATTGTCCAAAAATGAGCTCTAGGTCATAGCAAAACTGTTGCTAAAGTTAAACTGATTGCATATAATGAGCTTGCATAACACTTGATATCATCATGTCTACCTTATTTTGCCCACTATCCTAATCTCTGGTAGTGGGCTTTTTTCAGCTTGCCATAACTGTAGTTATTCATTTCTTGCTAATGTACGATCACACTAATGTACGATTTTTCGAAACTCGTTTATGTCCAAAGCCTTCACAGGTTGAATTTTACCCGTGGCATTTTCTAGCTCGAAAACCAAAAATTATTTAGTCGGCAAGTTAGTTAACTTGTGATGTTTCGATTCTTTTGCGTGAGGGAGGGGACTTGCACCGATAGAAATCAGTTATTAAACCCCGTTGTTAGGATAGAGGGTATAAGCATCGCTAAAGCTAATAGATGTCAGTGTGCTGCACATTAATTTATTGATTAATAACGGCTTTAAGTCTTCGTGTTTAAGGGTGCAATATATGTGCGTCACAGAAGTTGATTCTGAAGACAACATCTTTTCTAACTGGTTTTCATTGAAAACATACACTAAGGAACTTGCATCTAACCGCTTCAAAACATAACCTACCAATGTGCTACGGTGTGATTATATGTCGGTTTTTTTTGAAATAGTAGCCCTTTATCTGATTTGTACGATAATTCCAATGAAATTCAATTCAAATTTTCCGACTTTTCAAGCCCTAAAAACCCGTAATCAGCACAGTAAAGCTCCACCTTTTTCAGTCTAGCCAAGACAGCGCCATCTCAAATCCCTCTGGCGTTATATTGATATACCAATCTAAATCCACTTTCTTACGCATGATTAGCCCGCGCTCCTCTAGTGTTTTGCATGAGACTCGAAAATTGTTCGGGTGGATATCTTTTTGAAGTAAATGATTTACGGCCTGGTTGATGACCGTTGATTTACCTTCTTTCACACCTTTGGTGAACGCTTTGGCCAAACAACTCAAGACAGCTTTTTGAATTTGGCTCATTCTCACTTCCGACATCTTCTCCTCCTTAATCATTGTAGCAACAATGGATAATGCTATCCTTATCCATTGTTGCAATGAATAAGTTTCTAATTATGATAATTGGCTGTGCCATATAGGTATAGATGAAAAGCATAGGCATTAAATTGCTATCAACTTAGTAATGACATAATATTAATGTCACACCCACTTAGATCATAACCTAAAAGTCTTAAATCATCATTATGTACATATTTGGCTACCTAAGAGCATCAACTGTCGAACAGGATGCAGAAAGAGCAAAAAAAACCTTATCAAACTTTGTAGAGCAAAGAGGACTTCGAGTTGCTGCGTGGTACGTTGAGCAGCAATCAGGTGCATCATTGCAAAGACCTAAATTACTGCAATTACTCAGTGATGCTAGAAAAGGTGATGTGATCCTTATTGAGCAGATAGATAGGCTTTCTCGTTTAAATGAAGCAAGTTGGTCTCAATTGAAAGAAATGCTGTACGAGAAAGAATTGAAAGTCATTAGTTTAGATCTTCCGACCAGTCACATCGCACTAGCCCCAGAAATATCGGATGAGTTTACGAGCTCGATGATTAAGGCTATCAATAACATGATGATGGATATGCTAGCGGCGATTTCTCGCAAAGATTATGAAGATAGACGTCGACGTCAAAAGGAAGGTATTGAGAAAGCTAAGGAGATGGGCAAGTATCTAGGTAGAAGGCCCAATTTAGAGTTACACGAACAAATTTATAAACTTAGGGTGTTGAAAGAAATGAGTATTCATGAGACAGCTAAGTTTGTGGGAGTGTCACCACGAACGGTTGTTCGTGTCGTTAAAAGAATGAGGGCAGAGCGAAGCGAAAGTTAGCCTCGCCGTCGAGCTGGCAAGGCTGCTTTGTTTATTCGGCAGTCTAGTGAGAAAGTTGTGCTATTTCGTCTTTACTCAGTCCTGTGACTTCTGCAACGGATTGTTGATCCATTCCATTGAGCATCATTTTTCGAGCCATCTCTTTTAGAGTTTCTTGACGCCCTTCTTGGCGTCCTTCTTGGCGTCCTTCTTGACGTCCTTCTTGGCGTCCACGTTGAATGCCTCTTTGTTCGCCCTGTTGGCGTAATTGCTCTGCAATCGTCATAAGTGTGTCCTCGTGTTTCGGTACTGATGAGGCCAGTGACGTGATTAACGCCTCTATATCGTCTGTTTCACCTACTTGAAGTAGATAACTCATCAATGACTGTACTTGCTTCTCTGTAGTGTAATCGGTTAATAGCAATGTGACCAGAGGCTGAATGAAATCCATGATATCTCGATGCCGAGCGTGCTTTTGTACGAGCTCAAGCAAAGCAATACGACGATGCTGCATTATCTCATCGTCAGGTATAACGGTAACATCGACCAAAGGAAAATCCTGAGTATAAAGTGCTTTAGCCTGGTCAGGGTTAGCAAAACCTTTCAACCAATTCATTTCATAGGGATAAGGTGAGACTTTGCCATGGTAAAACTGCAGTGGTATTACCAAAGGTAAATGTTCGTGGCCAGCATCGATATGCTGCTGCATAGCGGCGATAGCATATCTCATCAAGCGAAAGGCCATATTTTTATCTGGTCGGCTTTGGTGTTCGATTAACGCGAATACGTACCCTATCCCCTGAGAGGTTTTGAGAGAATAGAGCACATCCGAATAGTAAGGACGTAAGTTTTCTTCGATAAAACTGCCAGACTCGAGCTTGAGTGTCGTTAAATCACAGATTTCGCGCAGTTCAACGGGTAGATGAATATCCAGTAAATCTTTAGCGGTTTCTGGGTGAGTCATAAACTGCTTAAAGAGCGCATCGTGTGGGGTTGGGGTTGTCTTTTTCATGTCATAATCTTAACATGATGTATGGAATCCACTCCCTCCTTTGCCAAGCTAGACTTAGGAGAATGAGATAAATACGAGGGTTCCAATATGTTGAGCAATAATATTATCGCTATCGACCTAGCTAAAAATGTTCTACAAGTCTGTCATATCAGTGTTCATGGTGAGATGCTGTCCAATAAACCTTTAAGTCGACAGAAAATGAAAGAGTTTCTTGCCAAGGCTAAGCCTTCCATTGTCGCGATGGAAGGGTGTTGCGGATGTCATTATTGGGGTCAGTTAGCTGAAAAGTTTGGACACGAAGTGCGGATTATCAATCCGAAGAAAGTGAAAGGCTACCTAGAAGGACATAAAAC
Organism: Vibrio sp. nBUS_14; assembly: GCF_051201655.1. Lineage (NCBI taxonomy): Bacteria > Pseudomonadati > Pseudomonadota > Gammaproteobacteria > Vibrionales > Vibrionaceae > Vibrio > Vibrio sp. nBUS_14. Next base: position 82,749 of record NZ_CP179208.1, on the reverse strand, counting down.
TGATCATAATGATGCCCTTGCTATCGCTAATGCTGCTATCCAAATTGGTATCAAGTACAGCCGTCCAAAGTCATTGGAACAACAAGCTATGCATTCTTTAGAAACTAGTCGTAGATTCTTATCTCGTAGTGTTGTTTCCCTAGCTCTTCACATTAGAGGGACAATTTTGGGCTACGGGATAGCAAACCCTAGAGGTGAAAAAGGCTTAAAAGCGTCGGTTCAAACCGTGCTTGATGGAGATACACCAATACCTTCTAATGTCGTATCCGTTCTGTCGATGCTGTGGGAGCAATATCAAGAACTTAAAGCAAAACTTATCGCATTCGAAAAAGAGAAAAATGCTTTAACCCGTCAGATAGAACCGTGCCAACGATTAATGGGCATTGAAGGTGTTGGTGAAACAACTGCTGCGATGCTCTATACAACTCTTGGTGATGGAAAGCACTTCAAGAATGGAAGACAAGCTTCAGCATTTGTTGGTCTTACACCTAAACAGCACAGTTCAGGTGGCAAAGTTTTTATGATTGGGATCGATAAATGCGGTGGTGTGAAGGAGCTACGCTCGCTTCTTTATCTTGGCGCAATGTCTTACGTTGGACGACTACCCGAAAAACCGAAGACTCGGAAGGATGCTTGGTTGAGGAGCATCATAGATCGTATCGGCTTCAAGAAGGCCTGTATTGCACTGGCTAACAAAGTGGTACGTACTGCGTGGGCAATGCTTCGGTATGAGACTGAATATAAACCAGTATTACTCACTAATTAATCATTAACAAATTTTTAAATTTTACAAAATGATGATGCATAAAAGGTAAGACCAACCTACTGAGAACCTGGCCATTCTGTCATGCTGTAAAAAGCTGCTAACGCGATAAGGACAGTAGGTGCGCAAAACATCAAAGGCTAGAGGGTAGCTCCTTCAATAAGAAGCCGAATATACGACCGCATCTTAACTTTTATTGCCAAAATCACTTTGTAAATACGTGGATTCCATATACGGAATGAGGCTAGACCTTATCACAGTAAGGCTACAGTGACCGCATTCTAACTTAACACCGTGACATTCCGCTTGCTCACCCTTCGACTGTCTACGCCAGCTACGGGATTGCGCCGAGCGGTTGGAATCAATCATTCAATATGTTTTAGAGTATTTGTTCTAAGTGATTTGTGGACAATAATTATTTTCGGAAAATCGAATATTAGCAATTCATGAATAACTAAAAGTATGTCAAATAGGAAAATGACATGCGGAACGCAGCGGGTGATGTTGTGTCGAAATCCCTACTTTACGAAGACCGTAATAGTCTTGAGAAAAGCATCAAGGCCGCCCCCCTTCTAGAGCAGATCTCACAATTTACTTATATAGAGGCTCGGGCTTGTTGGCTGCGCAACGCTTAATCCTTATCTGTTAAATGCATTTAGACGCACACGTAAATCTACCTTATAATGCAGCTTTCTTTTTCTACCCACAAGCATATGAAACCTAACAATATTACTGAAACCATTAACACGATCTCTTCCGATCGTCTCAATAGTTACCGTAGCTACTTTAATCTGAACTCAGATGAAGAGTGCTTAGGGCTGTACTTGTGGAATGACGCTCTCTCTGCCTCCTTTTTTAAATTAATTAGTATCTTTGAAGTAGCTCTTCGCAATACTATTCATAGGGAGCTATCTCACCAATTCAATGCACACCGACAGCAAGGGCATGCATTCGATAATGATTGGTATGAGCACTTGATTGCCCAAGATAAATTAAAGCCTAAGACAGTGAATATGATTCGCAAAGTGACCCATTTGCAATCACGAGGTCGTGGAAGAAGACGTCGAAATCAATTAATAGCAAAAAACCCGGTACCAACACCGGGAAAAGTAATCGCTGCACAAAGTTTTGGTTTCTGGGGATTTTTAATTAATGATACTTCGTCGAACAACTCAATAGACTGGCAAAGCGCATTGTTCAATGGACTTAAAGGGCACTTTGCCCTCCACTCTACTTATTGGTCTCAAAACGCATTAGAAGACTTTTTAATGCGGTTGAGTCAGGTAAATGAACTAAGAAACCGGATTGCTCACCACGAACCTATCTGGAAGTTCACTCAGATTAGACACCACAGCACCAACCAAGAGATTTATCCGGCAGCATCAACGCCAGAAGAAAGTATTCAACGAATGAAAACTTTAAATGAACGATTGTGCCGGATATTAGGCTGGGTATCCGAAGATAGAAAAAACGACTATCTGGACTCTCATTACAAATCGCATTTTGATTGGCTTACAAGCATTGAAGCTCTAGATGTATACAAGTCTCTTTCATACAGTAATATACTAACCCCCACGCAAGCGAAAAGACGTTTTAATACTATAGTAAACAGTTCAAACGTATATGAGGTTATCGGTAAGCGAGGCATAGTTACTATACTCCCTGGGGTTGTATAGTTGACACTACAGCAGCTTTGTACCATAATTCAGTCACTAGCTCGTTAGGCTACAGTGTTGGTAATAAAATTCTCGCCAATATCTCTAACTTGAGCATTCTAGAGAGCACCCCGCGGGGTGCTTTTCGCTTTTCTAAGAGCCAAAATCTAAAGGCATTTAACGCTTTATAGACGGATTTTTCCGTAATTATATGTAATCAAGTATGGAAAACTTAGCATTACGGCGAAACAGATCTAAACCATTGCACCGTGAACACGAACCCACACTTGACATGAGAATACCCAAGTATTGGGAATCACTTATGAATGCTATGGAACCGGCGACGGTGTCGCCTGAGCGGCCTACGGCCGAAAACAAAGAGACTCAACCTACTAGGGCGCTTTGGATGAATCGTTTATCCTATAGGTCATGCATCCGAATAAGCCCATCAAACAACTCTTCAATGCCAACGATACTTGGCTGAACTACCTCAATAAGTACCGAGAAACCCTCCGAACCGTCGTCATTGAAAACGTCACCAAGATGCTCGCTTGCAGTACCGCTGCTTTTGGCTCTAAAGAGTATCGATGCACTCATGCTGACTGCACCCATCACAAATACATTCACCAGACGTGTAAATCTCGCTTTTGCAGCAGTTGTGGCATAAAAGCCACAGAGCGGTGGATACGAAAGCAACAACATGTCTTTCCTGAGTGTGAGTATCAATACGTTACGTTGACGCTACCACACACGTTGTGGCCCATCTTTCGGGATAATCGTTTTCTTCTCAATCATCTCTTTAGCTGCGCAGCCAAAATCTTCTTAGGATGGGCAAAGCAACTCGATATCGATATTGGCGTGTTCTGTGCACTTCATACCTACGGCAGAAAGCTGAATTGGAATGTGCACATCCATTTGTCTGTCACCCGTGGGGGTTTATGTAAGAAGACTGGTCTATGGAAGCCGATTTTCTTTAAAGCTAAGACCACTGAGAAGTGTTGGCGCGGTGCCATCACTCAACTTCTCAGCTCCAATTACTCAGAGTTAGACTTGAGTGGAGAGGACTGCCCTTTCATTCGTAATGAGCAAGATTGGTCCCGATTTTTAACCAGCCAATATTGCCGTCGATGGAAGCTGCACTTTGCAAAGAAAACAGCCAACGTGACGCCAACCATGACTTACCTGGGTCGATACCTAAAACGGCCACCGATATCGGCGTCGCGTTTACGACATAACTTCCAGGGAGGCTTGGTGACGTTTGATTACCTCAACCATAGGAATGGTCGAACGGAATCCCTCATTTTGAGTCCAGAAGCTCTGATAGAACGCATGATTGAGCATATTCCAGATAAGCACTTCAAAATGATTCGATACTTCGGTTTTCTATCAAACCGACGTCGTGGTGAGATGCTCCCTAAGGTCTACGGTGCCTTGGGTGTCGCTCCTAAAGACGCACCTGAAATGCCCGGTTACGCAGCTATGCTGAAAGGGTATGTGAAGGTTGATCCGTTTGAGTGCATTCTTTGTGGGCACCGTTTAACGTTTCTTCGCTTTAGGGCTGGGGAGCCGCTGTCAGAGCTGGTCCACCATGCTCTGGTTCAAGCCCAAATCAGGTCAATTTAGGCGTTTCACAGGATGGGTGTATCTGAAATAGCGAAAACAGCATGAAAGTGTTCAACAAACATCCGTGTTTAGATTGTAGAGCAGAAGTTAGGTCTGTCCGGGACTCATTCTGACGTGAGTTATGCCGCGATTGTTCAGGTCAGGAAACATTGAGATTCCTTACCTTCAAGTTTTTAGTCTCAAATAAGAGTAAGACTAAATCTCCGTAACCTCAAGAAGAAAGATCGCATTAATTAACTAAATTCCTGTTACCTTCAAAGAAATGCTAACATTGTTTGACCAATATTCCCGTGCAGGGGATAAAAACGTTTTAGACACTAAAAATATGTGACCCCAACACTAATAAAACGATCGTGTACACTAAAAATCTGTTACCAATGTACTAATTAAACGATCAACCAGACTAAAAATAAGATCAATAACACTAAAAACACGTTACCTGAAAGTGTTTATATACATGATTATAAAGGTTTTTTCTCTCTCTATATATCTTATATACCCTATAGATCATATAGAGGTTATATACTGTTATAGATACTGTGGATAATGTGAATAACCGATATTTAAGGTAAGGAATCTCAATGTTTCCTGACCTGAACAATCGCGGCATAACTCACGTCAGAATGAGTCCCGGACAGACCTAACTTCTGCTCTACAATCTAAACACGGATGTTTGTTGAACACTTTCATGCTGTTTTCGCTATTTCAGATACACCCATCCTGTGAAACGCCTAAATTGACCTGATTTGGGCTTGAACCAGAGCATGGTGGACCAGCTCTGACAGCGGCTCCCCAGCCCTAAAGCGAAGAAACGTTAAACGGTGCCCACAAAGAATGCACTCAAACGGGTCAACCTTCACATACCCTTTCAGCATAGCTGCGTAACCGGGCATTTCAGGTGCGTCTTTAGGTGCGACACCCAAGGCACCGTAGACCTTAGGGAGCATCTCACCACGACGTCGGTTTGATAGAAAACCGAAGTATCGAATCATTTTGAAGTGCTTATCTGGAATATGCTCAATCATGCGTTCTATCAGAGCTTCTGGACTCAAAATGAGGGATTCCGTTCGACCATTTCTATGGTTGAGGTAATCAAACGTCACCAAGCCTCCCTGGAAGTTATGTCGTAAACGCGACGCCGATATCGGTGGCCGTTTTAGGTATCGACCCAGGTAAGTCATGGTTGGCGTCACGTTGGCTGTTTTCTTTGCAAAGTGCAGCTTCCATCGACGGCAATATTGGCTGGTTAAAAATCGGGACCAATCTTGCTCATTACGAATGAAAGGGCAGTCCTCTCCACTCAAGTCTAACTCTGAGTAATTGGAGCTGAGAAGTTGAGTGATGGCACCGCGCCAACACTTCTCAGTGGTCTTAGCTTTAAAGAAAATCGGCTTCCATAGACCAGTCTTCTTACATAAACCCCCACGGGTGACAGACAAATGGATGTGCACATTCCAATTCAGCTTTCTGCCGTAGGTATGAAGTGCACAGAACACGCCAATATCGATATCGAGTTGCTTTGCCCATCCTAAGAAGATTTTGGCTGCGCAGCTAAAGAGATGATTGAGAAGAAAACGATTATCCCGAAAGATGGGCCACAACGTGTGTGGTAGCGTCAACGTAACGTATTGATACTCACACTCAGGAAAGACATGTTGTTGCTTTCGTATCCACCGCTCTGTGGCTTTTATGCCACAACTGCTGCAAAAGCGAGATTTACACGTCTGGTGAATGTATTTGTGATGGGTGCAGTCAGCATGAGTGCATCGATACTCTTTAGAGCCAAAAGCAGCGGTACTGCAAGCGAGCATCTTGGTGACGTTTTCAATGACGACGGTTCGGAGGGTTTCTCGGTACTTATTGAGGTAGTTCAGCCAAGTATCGTTGGCATTGAAGAGTTGTTTGATGGGCTTATTCGGATGCATGACCTATAGGATAAACGATTCATCCAAAGCGCCCTAGTAGGTTGAGTCTCTTTGTTTTCGGCCGTAGGCCGCTCAGGCGACACCGTCGCCGGTTCTTACCTGAAGCTAATTACTATGACAGACCATCGCCAACTGATAACTACAGAAGACTATAGAGAGTTGCCGAACGACTTTTTTAAGAAAAGTCATGCACTTGTATTCAGTCAGCTTGGTTTAACGGCTCGTGAACACGATACATTTGCGCTGTTCTTATCGCGTTTGCACGAAGATCATTGGGTAGCCTACCAAGAAGGTCGTCATGTTTATGCGCCTGAATACACCTTTCAGTCCGAAGTACTTAAGGAGTGGTTTGGCTTATCTGCAAAGCAGTTATACCCAACATTAAAGCCAATGGCCAAGCGCCTTTCCTCCCGTAAAGTCGGTTTAATGAACGATGCTGAGCAAGAGTTTGATTTTATGCCACTCTTTAGCCGCGTTGCTTATAAGAAAGGGGCATTGATCATGGTGCCAAACGCAGAGCTTATGGATGCTTATTTAGCACAATCGGCGGGTCATGCTCAGATTAACCATCTCTCTTTTAGAAGCTTGAAATCAGAACACTCTAAGCGTCTGTATAGTATTTTGTCTCGTTTTAAGAAACCTGGAATGAAACTGCATGAGCAGTCTATTGAGCAACTGCATGGATTGTTTGGCTTATTAGATGAGAAAGGGACCCTAACGAAGTCGAGTTATGGCAATAATAAGGTTTTCCTAGAGCGCTGTATCCGCAAACCGATTGAAGAGCTCTCCTCTAATGAAGAGGTAAAGAAGGAACTCGCTTTTCTTGTTGACGAAGGTTCAGGCTCGTATGGCTACAAAGCACGTTATCGAGGTAAGAGTATTGTCGCTTTAGAGTTCATATTTGAATGGAAGCAAAAAAGTGATAACAAAGGCGAAGCACAAGAGCGTGCTAAACTTGCCGCAGAAACAGTGCCAGACAACCCAATGTTGCAGCTGGCGAAAGAAGCATTCAACATTGTTCTATCGTATCCGGTGAATGGTGATTTGACTGAGCAACATAAATTGGCAATAGAGAGCGTGCGCATGGGGATTATCACTATGCCTGCAGACATGCAGTTTGATTCGGTCTTCTACCATCGCATGGATCTTATGGAATAATAATTTCAGGTAACAGATTTTTAGTGTTCAAGGTAAGGAATCTCAATGTTTCCTGACCTGAACAATCGCGGCATAACTCACGTCAGAATGAGTCCCGGACAGACCTAACTTCTGCTCTACAATCTAAACACGGATGTTTGTTGAACACTTTCATGCTGTTTTCGCTATTTCAGATACACCCATCCTGTGAAACGCCTAAATTGACCTGATTTGGGCTTGAACCAGAGCATGGTGGACCAGCTCTGACAGCGGCTCCCCAGCCCTAAAGCGAAGAAACGTTAAACGGTGCCCACAAAGAATGCACTCAAACGGATCAACCTTCACATACCCTTTCAGCATAGCTGCGTAACCGGGCATTTCAGGTGCGTCTTTAGGAGCGACACCCAAGGCACCGTAGACCTTAGGGAGCATCTCACCACGACGTCGGTTTGATAGAAAACCGAAGTATCGAATCATTTTGAAGTGCTTATCTGGAATATGCTCAATCATGCGTTCTATCAGAGCTTCTGGACTCAAAATGAGGGATTCCGTTCGACCATTCCTATGGTTGAGGTAATCAAACGTCACCAAGCCTCCCTGGAAGTTATGTCGTAAACGCGACGCCGATATCGGTGGCCGTTTTAGGTATCGGCCGAGGTAAGTCATGGTTGGCGTCACGTTGGCTGTTTTCTTTGCAAAGTGCAGCTTCCATAGACCAGTCTCCTTACATAAACCCCCACGGGTGACAGACAAATGGATGTGCACATTCCAATTCAGCTTTCTCCCGTAGGTATGAAGTGCACAGAACACGCCAATATCGATATCGAGTTGCTTTGCCCATCCTAAGAAGATTTTGGCTGCGCAGCTAAAGAGATGATTGAGAAGAAAACGATTATCCCGAAAGATGGGCCACAACGTGTGTGGTAGCGTCAACGTAACGTATTGATACTCACACTCAGGAAAGACATGTTGTTGCTTTCGTATCCACCGCTCTGTGGCTTTTATGCCACAACTGCTGCAAAAGCGAGATTTACACGTCTGGTGAATGTATTTGTGATGGGTGCAGTCAGCATGAGTGCATCGATACTCTTTAGATCCAAAAGCAGCGGTACTGCAAGCGAGCATCTTGGTGACGTTTTCAATGACGACGGTTCGGAGGGTTTCTCGGTACTTATTGAGGTAGTTCAGCCAAGTATCGTTGGTATTGAAGAGTTGTTTGATGGGCTTATTCGGATGCATGACCTATAGGATAAACGATCCATGTAAAGCACCCTAGTAGGTTGAGTCTCTTTGTTTTCGGCCGTAGGCCGCTCAGGCGACACCGTCGCCGGTTCACTTGTTCGAAATGTGTGTTCAGCGATATTCATTAGATCAAAGACGGCGATGCGCGTCTACCTCATTGTTTTTATGCCTAATTATGAGGGGATTCGCAAGATAGCGGCGTAAGCAGCGTTTTAAGAATTGATAAGCCGCCTCTTTATTGCGTTTACGAGAGAAAAAGAAATCCAGGGTTTCCCCACGTTTATTGATGGCTCGGTAGAGATAATGCCATTTGCCTTTCACCTTGAAGTAAGTTTCATCAAGCTGCCAGGAGGTGTCGATACGAGTGAATGGATAACGGCGTAACTTCTTATGTAGGATAGGCCCATAGTGAATGAACCAACGATAAATCGTGGAGCGATTAACGAAGACACCTCGTTCGGACAACCTACCACTGAGGTTTGCATAGCTCATTGCGGTAGTGCCATACCAACGGACACACCATAAGATAAGTTCGGGGGGAGAAATGTCGCCATTTGAATTCAGACTTGACCATAAAGTATTGCTCAGTGATGAATCATAGTTAAAGTCTGGCTGCTCATGAGATTTTTGCAACAAGCCCCTCTAGAGATTGCACAATAGATTGACCTATATGATTGGCAGGGATGTCGTTATTTTAACGAGTCGCTTGGTTCGTCTTAGGTCGCCTAACTCTGTGTCCGAAAATGTCTCTGTAGCCCATTGTTCTGCATTAACTGAAAACATCATATCCACCCTCAACTGTTTATTTATAGTTGAGATCGGAAATATGCTAAAAGATACAAAACAATCCTGCGATTTTCATCGCAGGATTTATGTATGAAAGACAGGTGCATGCTCGGGGAAATCTTTTTTTATTTTTGATTTTTTGATTTTTTGATTTTTGGTACCTATAACTTATAAATAACAATTTTATCAGTAGTTATGTTTTTTATTTTAGAGGTCACTATGGACGCTAGTATTTCCAACAATAACCAACTAATTGTTAGCGGTGAAGCATTAGAAACAGTTATAAATGCTCAAGAAAATCAAAACTATGTTGTTTTAGATAAACAGCTGCCGCCGACTTTAGAAAATTCGCCTCTAACTGTTGAAGCTGTAAACAGTAACAATTTGCTGAAAAAAAATGTGATAGCGATAAGAAAAGGCGATGATTTAATCTTAAAATATGCAGATGGAAGCGAAGTCGTTATAAAAGATTACTATTTGGTTTGTTCTGGAGAAGCGGCAAGTAGTTGTCAAGTGCTACTTCCCGATGGAGCCGGGGAGGCTATTTCTCTCTCTCCTGATAGTGTCGGGGAGCCCTTAGGAATCAGTGGGGAAAGTTTGGTATATGCTTCAGGCGATAGTGAGCTTATAACTGGATTAGTTAATGATCCTTCTCTCTCAAGCCTTCTTCAAGGGAGCGATATAGGAGGGGGGCAATTACTGTATAACCCTAGTTCATTGCTCACTAGTACCCCTGCTTTTGGAAGCAATATCATAGAAATTGGTGTTGGCGCTGCATCGCTGGGCATCGCCGCATTAGCAATTAGTTCTAATGGCAGTAGCAATCAAGATACGACCAATAGAGATGCGACTAATAGAGATGCGACCGTGCCAACGATTGCGACGCTGGAGGTGTCCAGCGATAACGTGGTGAACCTTGAGGATGACGTGGCGGCGGTGACCTTTAGCGGCACCACTACCGGGGTCGAAGACGGCCAGACGGTGACGCTAGATATTGGTGGCATCCAAGCGACGGCGGTCGTGAGCAGTGACGCGTTCAGCGGCACCGCCGATTTGAGTAGCTTAGCCGATGGGACCACCCTTCCTGTTCATGTGGATGTGATGGACGTGGCGGGCAATGCGGCGCCCACCTTCAGTGGCAGCATCGATAAAGACACGAGCGCGCCGAGCATAAACAGCCTTGTGGTGTCCACCGATGACGTGGTGAACCTTGAGGATGACGTGGCGGCAGTGGCCTTTAGCGGTACCACTACCGGGGTCGAAGACGGCCAGACGGTGACGGTCAACATTGCGGGGCAAAGCGTGTTGGTGGCAGTGAGCGACAATGCGTTCAGCGGCACGGTGGACTTGACGGGAGTGAGCGATGGGGCCGCTTTAGCGGTGCAGGCGGACGTGAGTGATGCCTCAGGGAATGCGGCGCCCACCTTCAGTGTCAGCATCGATAAAGACACGAGCGCGCCGAGCATAAACAGCCTTGTGGTGTCCACCGATGACGTGGTGAACCTTGAGGATGACGTGGCGGCAGTGGCCTTTAGCGGCACCACCACTGGGGTGGAGGACGGCCAGACGGTGACCCTTGATATCGCTGGGCAAAGCGTGTTGGTGGCGGTGAACGATAACGCGTTCAGCGGCACCGCCGATTTGAGCAGTTTAGCCGATGGGACCACCCTTCCTGTTCAGGTGGATGTGATGGACGTGGCGGGCAATGCGGCGCCCACCTTTAATAGCACTATCTCGAAAGACACGAGCGCGCCGAGCATAAACAGCTTTGTGGTGTCCATCGATGACGTGGTGAACCTTGAAGATGACGCAGCGGCGGTGGCCTTTAGCGGCACCACTACTGGGGTGGAGGATGGCCAGACGGTGACCCTTGATATTGCGGGGCAAAGCGTGTTGGTGACGGTGAGCGATAACGCGTTCAGCGGCACTGTGGATTTAAGTCGTGTCAATGGTAGCGGTTTAAGGATCATAGGGGAAGTAAAGGACGTAGCGGGTAACGCGGCGCCTGTATTTACCCATTATTTCGATAAAGATACGGTAGCGCCAACGATTGCGACACTAGAGGTGTCCACCGATAACGTGGTGAACCTTGAGGATGACGTGGCGGCAGTGGCCTTTAGCGGCACCACCACCGGGGTCGAAGACGGCCAGACGGTGACGCTAGATATTGGTGGCATCCAAGCAACGGCGGTCGTGAGCAGTGACGCGTTCAGCGGCACCGCCGATTTGAGCAGTTTAGCCGATGGGACCACCCTTCCTGTTCAGGTGGATGTGATGGACGTGGCGGGCAATGCGGCGCCCACCTTCAGTGGCAGCATCGATAAAGACACGAGCGCGCCGAGCATAAACAGCCTTGTGGTGTCCATCGATGACGTGGTGAACCTTGAAGATGACACAGCGGCGGTAGCCTTTAGCGGCACCACTACCGGGGTCGAAGACGGCCAGACGGTGACGGTCAACATTGCGGGGCAAAGCGTGTTGGTGGCGGTGAGCGACAATGCGTTCAGCGGCACGGTGGACTTGACGGCACAGGCCGATGGGGCTGCTTTAGCGGTGCAGGCGGACGTGAGTGATGCCTCAGGGAATGCGGCGCCCACCTTCAGTGGCAGCATCGATAAAGACACGAGCGCGCCGAGCATAAATAGCCTTGTGGTGTCCACCGATAACGTGGTGAACCTTGAGGATGACGTGGCGGCAGTGGCCTTTAGCGGCACCACCACTGGGGTGGAGGACGGCCAGACGGTGACCCTTGATATAGGGGGCATCCAAGCAACGGCGGTCGTGAGCAGTGACGCGTTCAGCGGCACCGCCGATTTGAGCAGTTTAGCCGATGGGACCACCCTTCCTGTTCATGTGGATGTGATGGACGTGGCGGGCAATGCGGCGCCCACCTTCAGTGGCAGCATCGATAAAGACACGAGCGCGCCGAGCATAAACAGCCTTGTGGTGTCCATCGATGACGTGGTGAACCTTGAAGATGACGCAGCGGCGGTGGCCTTTAGCGGCACCACTACCGGGGTCGAAGACGGCCAGACGGTGACGGTCAACATTGCGGGGCAAAGCGTGTTGGTGGCAGTGAGCGACAATGCGTTCAGCGGCACGGTGGACTTGACGGGAGTGAGCGATGGGGCCGCTTTAGCGGTGCAGGCGGACGTGAGTGATGCCTCAGGGAATGCGGCGCCCACCTTCAGTGTCAGCATCGATAAAGACACGAGCGCGCCGAGCATAAACAGCCTTGTGGTGTCCATCGATGACGTGGTGAACCTTGAGGATGACGTGGCGGCAGTGGCCTTTAGCGGCACCACCACTGGGGTCGAAGACGGTCAGACGATGACGCTAGATATTGGTGGCATCCCAGTGACGGCGTTAGTGTTCAGTAACGCGTTCAGCGGCACCGCCGATTTGAGCAGCTTAGCCGATGGGACCACCCTTCCTGTTCAGGTGGATGTGATGGACGTGGCGGGCAATGCGGCGCCCACCTTTAATAGCACTATCTCGAAAGACACGAGCGCGCCGAGCATAAACAGCTTTGTGGTGTCCATCGATGACGTGGTGAACCTTGAAGATGACGCAGCGGCGGTGGCCTTTAGCGGCACCACTACTGGGGTGGAGGATGGCCAGACGGTGACCCTTGATATTGCGGGGCAAAGCGTGTTGGTGACGGTGAGCGATAACGCGTTCAGCGGCACTGTGGATTTAAGTCGTGTCAATGGTAGCGGTTTAAGGATCATAGGGGAAGTAAAGGACGTAGCGGGTAACGCGGCGCCTGTATTTACCCATTATTTCGATAAAGATACGGTAGCGCCAACGATTGCGACACTAGAGGTGTCCACCGATAACGTGGTGAACCTTGAGGATGACGTGGCGGCAGTTGCCTTTAGCGGCACCACCACCGGGGTCGAAGACGGCCAGACGGTGACGCTAGATATTGGTGGCATCCAAGCAACGGCGGTCGTGAGCAGTGACGCGTTCAGCGGCACCGCCGATTTGAGCAGTTTAGCCGATGGGACCACCCTTCCTGTTCAGGTGGATGTGATGGACGTGGCGGGCAATGCGGCGCCCACCTTCAGTGGCAGCATCGATAAAGACACGAGCGCGCCGAGCATAAACAGCCTTGTGGTGTCCACCGATGACGTGGTGAACCTTGAAGATGACACAGCGGCGGTAGCCTTTAGCGGCACCACTACCGGGGTCGAAGACGGCCAGACGGTGACGGTCAACATTGCGGGGCAAAGCGTGTTGGTGGCGGTGAGCGACAATGCGTTCAGCGGCACGGTGGACTTGACGGCACAGGCCGATGGGGCTGCTTTAGCGGTGCAGGCGGACGTGAGTGATGCCTCAGGGAATGCGGCGCCCACCTTCAGTGGCAGCATCGATAAAGACACGAGCGCGCCGAGCATAAATAGCCTTGTGGTGTCCACCGATAACGTGGTGAACCTTGAGGATGACGTGGCGGCAGTGGCCTTTAGCGGCACCACCACTGGGGTCGAAGACGGTCAGACGGTGATCCTTGATATTGCTGGGCAAAGCGTGTTGGTGGCGGTGAGCGATAACGCGTTCAGCGGCACCGCCGATTTGAGCAGCTTAGCCGATGGGACCACCCTTCCTGTTCAGGTGGATGTGATGGACGTGGCGGGCAATGCGGCGCCCACCTTTAATAGCACTATCTCGAAAGACACGAGCGCGCCGAGCATAAACAGCTTTGTGGTGTCCATCGATGACGTGGTGAACCTTGAAGATGACGCAGCGGCGGTGGCCTTTAGCGGCACCACTACTGGGGTGGAGGATGGCCAGACGGTGACCCTTGATATTGCGGGGCAAAGCGCGTTGGTGGCAGTGAGCGACAATGCGTTCAGCGGCACGGTGAATTTAACGGGAGTGAGCGATGGTAGCGCCTTAGCGGTGCAGGCAGACGTGAGTGATGCATTAGGGAATGCGGCGCCAACTTTTACGAGTACAATCGTGAAAGACACCGCCGCGCCAACGATTACCGAGCTGAAGATTTCAGACGACGGCAATATTAGACCAGGCGATGATGTTACAGCCGTGACCTTTAGTGGCACCACCACTGGGGTTGACGACGGTCAAACGTTGACGCTAGATATTGGTGGCATCACAGTGACGGCGTTAGTGTTCAGTAACGCGTTCAGCGGCACCGCCGATTTGAGCACCTTAGCCGATGGGGCGAGTATTCCCGTCAATGTGGAGGTGACAGACCGAGCGGGCAACAAGGCGACCCAGAGCGATACGATTTCGAAAAGCGGCACTGTTCCGACGATTGAGGGGGTGGCGGTTTCTGATAACAACATCGTGAACCTAGAGGACCCAGAGGATAAGGTGACGTTTAACGGTACGACCAGCAATGTGGAGGATGGTCAGACGGTGACGCTGGATATCGAGGGCGTCGAAGTGACGGCCGTCGTGAGCGGCGACGCGTTCAGCGGCACGGTGAATTTAACGGGAGTGAGCGATGGGAAGGACTTAGCGGTCGAGGCGAGCGTGAGTGATGCATTAGGGAATGCGGCGCCAACCTTTACTAGCACCTTCGTGAAAGACCGCGCGGCACCGACGGTGGAGACCATTAAGGTTTCGGGGGATAACGTCATTGACAACACCGATACCAATCTTAATTCCGTGACCTTTAGTGGTACCACCACCGGGGTGGATGACGGCCAGACGGTGACCCTCGATATCGGGGGGATCCTTGCGCAGGCCGAGGTCAATAGCAACGCGTTCAGTGGAAACGTAAACCTCAGTACGTTGGCCGATGGGGTCGATATCCCGACTCAAGCTCGCGTGAGTGATGCGGCGGGTAATGAGGCGACGGGGACCGGCAAATTTACGAAAGGCACCACCACCCCAAGTATTGATGATTTGACGATCTCTGGTGACAACATCGTGAATCTATCGGACCCAGAGAGCGCCGTGACGTTTAACGGCACAACCAGCAATGTGGAAAATGGTCAGACGGTGACGGTCAACATTGCGGGGCAAAGCGTATTGGTGGCGGTGAGCGACAATGCGTTCAGCGGTACGGTGAATTTAACGGGGCTGACGGGCACAAACTTAGCCTTTACTGCGAATGTGAGTGATGTGGCAGGGAATGCGGCGACAGAATTCGGAGGTGAATTTGTTAAAGACACCACCGCGCCGAGCATTGACCGCGTGAGTGTGTCGACCGACGACATCATCGATAGTGGGGATTCTACCAATTTAACGAACGTGACCTTTGATGGCACCACCACCGGGGTAGATGACGGCCAGACGGTGACGCTAGATATTGGTGGCATCCCAGTGACGGCGTTAGTGTTCAGTAACGCGTTCAGCGGCACCGCCAATTTGAGCACTTTAGCCGATGGGACGGCGATCCCCGTCAAGGCTGATGTGCAAGACGCAGCAGGCAATGCGGCGCCCACCTTTAATAGCACCATCGATAAAGACACCACCGCGCCGAGCATAGACCGTGTCGTGGTGTCCACGGATAACGTGGTGAATATGAGCGACACATTGCTTATTGTGAATTTCAGCGGTGTCACCACTGGGGTTGATGATGGTCAGACGGTGACGGTCAACATCGCGGGGCAAAGCGCGTTGGTGGCGGTGAGCGACAATGCGTTCAGTGGCACGGTGGATTTGACGACAGAGGTCGATGGGGCCGCCTTAGCGGTGCAGGCGGACGTGAGTGATGCATTAGGTAATGTGGCGCCAACCTTTAACAGCACCTTCGTGAAAGACACGGCTGCGCCGAGCATTGTCAGCGTGAAGGTGTCGACCGACGGCGTCATCGATAGTAAGGATACCAATTTAACGAGTGTGACCTTTGAAGGCACCACCACTGGGGTTGATGAAGGTCAAACAGTGACGCTAGATATTGGTGGCATCACAGTGACGGCGTTAGTGTTCAGTAATACGTTCAGCGGCACCGCCGACTTGAGCACCTTAGCCGATGGGAAGGCGATCTCCGTCAAGGCTGATGTGCAAGACGCAGCAGGCAATGCGGCGCCAAGCTTTAATGGCACTATCTCGAAAGACACGACCGCGCCGAGCATAGACAGCGTTGTGGTGTCCAGCGATAACGTAGTGAGCAGCAGTGACGTGGCGGCGGTGGCCTTTAGCGGCACTACCACCGGGGTTGAGGACGGTCAGACGGTGACGGTCAACATTGCGGGGCAAAGCGTGTTGGTGGCGGTGAGCGACAATGCGTTCAGCGGCACGGTGGATTTGACGGCAGAGAGCGATGGGGCTGCCTTAGCGGTGCAGGCAGACGTGAGTGATGCCTCAGGGTATGCGGCGCCAACCTTTAACAGCACCATAGTGAAAGACACGGCCGCGCCAACGATTGCCACTCTGCAGATCTCAGGCGACGGCAATATTGGGGTAACCGACACGGTTACAGCCGTGCCTTTTGAAGGCACCACCACTGGGGTTGACGACGGTCAAACGTTGACGCTAGATATTGGTGGCATCACAGTGACGGCATTAGTGTTCAGTAATGCGTTCAGCGGCACCGCCGATTTGAGCACCTTAGCCGATGGGGCGAGTATTCCCGTCAATGTGGAGGTGACAGACCGAGCGGGCAATAAGGCGACCCAGAGCGATACGATTTCGAAAGGCACCACCACCCCAAGTATTGATGATTTGACGGTCTCTGATAACAACATCGTGAACCTAGAGGACCCAGAGGATAAGGTGACGTTTAACGGTACGACCAGCAATGTGGAGGATGGTCAGACGGTGACGCTGGATATCGAGGGCGTCGAAGTGACGGCCGTCGTGAGCGGCGACGCGTTCAGCGGCACGGTGAATTTAACGGGAGTGAGCGATGGGAAGGACTTAGCGGTCGAGGCGAACGTGAGTGATGCATTAGGGAATGCGGCGCCAACCTTTACTAGCACCTTCGTGAAAGACCGCGCGGCACCGACGGTGGAGACCATTAAGGTTTCGGGGGATAACGTCATTGACAACACCGATACCAATCTTAATTCCGTGACCTTTAGTGGTACCACCACCGGGGTGGATGACGGCCAGACGGTGACCCTCGATATCGGGGGGATCCTTGTGCAGGCCGAGGTCAATAGCAACGCGTTCAGTGGAAACGTAAACCTCAGTACATTGGCCGATGGGGTCGATATCCCGACTCAAGCTCGCGTGAGTGATGCGGCGGGTAATGAGGCGACGGGGACCGGCAAATTTACGAAAGGCACCACCACCCCAAGTATTGATGATTTGACGATCTCTGGTGACAACATCGTGAATCTATCGGACCCAGAGAGCGCCGTGACGTTTAACGGCACAACCAGCAATGTGGAAAATGGTCAGACGGTGACGGTCAACATTGCGGGGCAAAGCGTATTGGTGGCGGTGAGCGACAATGCGTTCAGCGGTACGGTGAATTTAACGGGGCTGACGGGCACAAACTTAGCCTTTACTGCGAATGTGAGTGATGTGGCAGGGAATGCGGCGACAGAATTCGGAGGTGAATTTGTTAAAGACACCACCGCGCCGAGCATTGACCGCGTGAGTGTGTCGACCGACGACATCATCGATAGTGGGGATTCTACCAATTTAACGAACGTGACCTTTGATGGCACCACCACCGGGGTAGATGACGGCCAGACGGTGACGCTAGATATTGGTGGCATCCCAGTGACGGCGTTAGTGTTCAGTAACGCGTTCAGCGGCACCGCCAATTTGAGCACTTTAGCCGATGGGACGGCGATCCCCGTCAAGGCTGATGTGCAAGACGCAGCAGGCAATGCGGCGCCCACCTTTAATAGCACCATCGATAAAGACACCACCGCGCCGAGCATAGACCGTGTCGTGGTGTCCACGGATAACGTGGTGAATATGAGCGACACATTGCTTATTGTGAATTTCAGCGGTGTCACCACTGGGGTTGATGATGGTCAGACGGTGACGGTCAACATCGCGGGGCAAAGCGCGTTGGTGGCGGTGAGCGACAATGCGTTCAGTGGCACGGTGGATTTGACGACAGAGGTCGATGGGGCCGCCTTAGCGGTGCAGGCGGACGTGAGTGATGCATTAGGTAATGTGGCGCCAACCTTTAACAGCACCTTCGTGAAAGACACGGCTGCGCCGAGCATTGTCAGCGTGAAGGTGTCGACTGACGGCGTCATCGATAGTAAGGATACCAATTTAACGAGCGTGACCTTTGAAGGCACCACCACTGGGGTTGATGAAGGTCAAACAGTGACGCTAGATATTGGTGGCATCACAGTGACGGCGTTAGTGTTCAGTAATACGTTCAGCGGCACCGCCGACTTGAGCACCTTAGCCGATGGGAAGGCGATCTCCGTCAAGGCTGATGTGCAAGACGCAGCAGGCAATGCGGCGCCAAGCTTTAATGGCACTATCTCGAAAGACACGACCGCGCCGAGCATAGACAGCGTTGTGGTGTCCAGCGATAACGTAGTGAGCAGCAGTGACGTGGCGGCGGTGGCCTTTAGCGGCACTACCACCGGGGTTGAGGACGGTCAGACGGTGACGGTCAACATTGCGGGGCAAAGCGTGTTGGTGGCGGTGAGCGACAATGCGTTCAGCGGCACGGTGGATTTGACGGCAGAGAGCGATGGGGCTGCCTTAGCGGTGCAGGCAGACGTGAGTGATGCCTCAGGGTATGCGGCGCCAACCTTTAACAGCACCATAGTGAAAGACACGGCCGCGCCAACGATTGCCACTCTGCAGATCTCAGGCGACGGCAATATTGGGGTAACCGACACGGTTACAGCCGTGCCTTTTGAAGGCACCACCACTGGGGTTGAAGAAGGCCAGACGGTGACGCTAGATATTGGTGGCATCACAGTGACGGCGTTAGTGTTCAGTAACGCGTTCAGCGGCACCGCCGATTTGAGCACCTTAGCCGATGGGGCGAGTATTCCCGTCAATGTGGAGGTGACAGACCGAGCGGGCAATAAGGCGACCCAAAGCGATACGATTTCGAAAGGCACCACCACCCCAAGTATTGATGATTTGACGGTCTCTGATAACAACATCGTGAACCTAGAGGACCCAGAGGATAAGGTGACGTTTAACGGTACGACCAGCAATGTGGAGGATGGTCAGACGGTGACGCTGGATATCGAGGGCGTCGAAGTGACGGCCGTCGTGAGCGGCGACGCGTTCAGCGGCACGGTGAATTTAACGGGAGTGAGCGATGGGAAGGACTTAGCGGTGCAGGCGGACGTGAGTGATGCATTAGGGAATGCGGCGCCAACCTTTACTAGCACCTTCGTGAAAGACCGCGCGGCACCGACGGTGGAGACCATTAAGGTTTCGGGGGATAACGTCATTGACAACACCGATACCAATCTTAATTCCGTGACCTTTAGTGGTACCACCACCGGGGTGGATGACGGCCAGATGGTGACCCTCGATATCGGGGGGATCCTTATGCAGGCCGAGGTCAATAGCAACGCGTTCAGTGGAAACGTAAACCTCAGTACGTTGGCCGATGGGGTCGATATCCCGACTCAAGCTCGCGTGAGTGATGCGGCGGGTAATGAGGCGACGGGGACCGGCAAATTTACGAAAGGCACCACCACCCCAAGTATTGATGATTTGACGATCTCTGGTGACAACATCGTGAATCTATCGGACCCAGAGAGCGCCGTGACGTTTAACGGCACAACCAGCAATGTGGAAAATGGTCAGACGGTGACGGTCAACATTGCGGGGCAAAGCGTATTGGTGGCGGTGAGCGACAATGCGTTCAGCGGTACGGTGAATTTAACGGGGCTGACGGGCACAAACTTAGCCTTTACTGCGAATGTGAGTGATGTGGCAGGGAATGCGGCGACAGAATTCGGAGGTGAATTTGTTAAAGACACCACCGCGCCGAGCATTGACCGCGTGAGTGTGTCGACCGACGACATCATCGATAGTGGGGATTCTACCAATTTAACGAACGTGACCTTTGATGGCACCACCACCGGGGTAGATGACGGCCAGACGGTGACGCTAGATATTGGTGGCATCCCAGTGACGGCGTTAGTGTTCAGTAACGCGTTCAGCGGCACCGCCAATTTGAGCACTTTAGCCGATGGGACGGCGATCCCCGTCAAGGCTGATGTGCAAGACGCAGCAGGCAATGCGGCGCCCACCTTTAATAGCACCATCGATAAAGACACCACCGCGCCGAGCATAGACCGTGTCGTGGTGTCCACGGATAACGTGGTGAATATGAGCGACACATTGCTTATTGTGAATTTCAGCGGTGTCACCACTGGGGTTGATGATGGTCAGACGGTGACGGTCAACATCGCGGGGCAAAGCGCGTTGGTGGCGGTGAGCGACAATGCGTTCAGTGGCACGGTGGATTTGACGACAGAGGTCGATGGGGCCGCCTTAGCGGTGCAGGCGGACGTGAATGATGCATTAGGTAATGTGGCGCCAACCTTTAACAGCACCTTCGTGAAAGACACGGCTGCGCCGAGCATTGTCAGCGTGAAGGTGTCGACTGACGGCGTCATCGATAGTAAGGATACCAATTTAACGAGCGTGACCTTTGAAGGCACCACCACTGGGGTTGATGAAGGTCAAACAGTGACGCTAGATATTGGTGGCATCACAGTGACGGCGTTAGTGTTCAGTAATACGTTCAGCGGCACCGCCGACTTGAGCACCTTAGCCGATGGGAAGGCGATCTCCGTCAAGGCTGATGTGCAAGACGCAGCAGGCAATGCGGCGCCAAGCTTTAATGGCACTATCTCGAAAGACACGACCGCGCCGAGCATAGACAGCGTTGTGGTGTCCAGCGATAACGTAGTGAGCAGCAGTGACGTGGCGGCGGTGGCCTTTAGCGGCACTACCACCGGGGTTGAGGACGGTCAGACGGTGACGGTCAACATTGCGGGGCAAAGCGTGTTGGTGGCGGTGAGCGACAATGCGTTCAGCGGCACGGTGGATTTGACGGCGGAGAGCGATGGGGCCGCATTAGCGGTGCAAGCAGACGTGAGTGATGCCTCAGGTTATGCGGCGCCAACCTTTAACAGCACCATAGTGAAAGACACGGCCGCGCCAACGATTGCCACTCTGCAGATCTCAGGCGACGGCATTATTGGGGCAACCGACACGTTGACAGCCGTGCCTTTTGAAGGCACCACCACCGGGGTCGAAGAAGGCCAGACGGTGACGCTAGATATTGGTGGCATCACAGTGACGGCGTTAGTGTTCAGTAACGCGTTCAGCGGCACCGCCGATTTGAGCACCTTAGCCGATGGGGCGAGTATTTCCGTCAATGTGGAGGTGACAGACCGAGCGGGCAATAAGGCGACCCAAAGCGATACGATTTCGAAAGGCAGCACCGTGCCGACGATTGAGGGTGTGACGGTCTCAGGTGACAACATCGTGAACCTATCGGACTCAGAGAGCGCCGTGACGTTTAACGGTACAACCCGCAATGTGGAAAATGGTCAGACGGTGACGGTCAACATTGCGGGGCAAAGCGTATTGGTGGCGGTGAGCGATAACGCGTTCAGTGGCACGGTGGACTTGACGACACAGAGCGATGGGGCCGCCTTAGCGGTGCAGGCGGACGTGAGTGATGCCTCAGGGAATGCGGCGCCAACCTTTACTAGCACCTTCGTGAAAGACCGCGCGGCACCGACGGTGGAGACCATTAAGGTTTCGGGGGATAACGTCATTGACAACACCGATACCAATCTTAATTCCGTGACCTTTAGTGGTACCACCACCGGAGTGGATAACGGCCAGACGGTGACCCTCGATATCGGGGGGATCCTTGTGCAGGCCGAGGTCAATAGCAACGCGTTCAGTGGAAACGTAAACCTCAGTACGTTGGCCGATGGGGTCGATATCCCGACTCAAGCTCGCGTGAGTGATGCGGCGGGTAATGAGGCGACGGGGACCGGCAAATTTACGAAAGGCACCACCACCCCAAGTATTGATGATTTGACGATCTCTGGTGACAACATCGTGAATCTATCGGACCCAGAGAGCGCCGTGACGTTTAACGGCACAACCAGCAATGTGGAAAATGGTCAGACGGTGACGGTCAACATTGCGGGGCAAAGCGTATTGGTGGCGGTGAGCGACAATGCGTTCAGCGGTACGGTGAATTTAACGGGGCTGACGGGCACAAACTTAGCCTTTACTGCGAATGTGAGTGATGTGGCAGGGAATGCGGCGACAGAATTCGGAGGTGAATTTGTTAAAGACACCACCGCGCCGAGCATTGACCGCGTGAGTGTGTCGACCGACGACATCATCGATAGTGGGGATTCTACCAATTTAACGAACGTGACCTTTGATGGCACCACCACCGGGGTAGATGACGGCCAGACGGTGACGCTAGATATTGGTGGCATCCCAGTGACGGCGTTAGTGTTCAGTAACGCGTTCAGCGGCACCGCCAATTTGAGCACTTTAGCCGATGGGACGGCGATCCCCGTCAAGGCTGATGTGCAAGACGCAGCAGGCAATGCGGCGCCCACCTTTAATAGCACCATCGATAAAGACACCACCGCGCCGAGCATAGACCGTGTCGTGGTGTCCACGGATAACGTGGTGAATATGAGCGACACATTGCTTATTGTGAATTTCAGCGGTGTCACCACTGGGGTTGATGATGGTCAGACGGTGACGGTCAACATCGCGGGGCAAAGCGCGTTGGTGGCGGTGAGCGACAATGCGTTCAGTGGCACGGTGGATTTGACGACAGAGGTCGATGGGGCCGCCTTAGCGGTGCAGGCGGACGTGAGTGATGCATTAGGTAATGTGGCGCCAACCTTTAACAGCACCTTCGTGAAAGACACGGCTGCGCCGAGCATTGTCAGCGTGAAGGTGTCGACCGACGGCGTCATCGATAGTAAGGATACCAATTTAACGAGTGTGACCTTTGAAGGCACCACCACTGGGGTTGATGAAGGTCAAACAGTGACGCTAGATATTGGTGGCATCACAGTGACGGCGTTAGTGTTCAGTAATACGTTCAGCGGCACCGCCGACTTGAGCACCTTAGCCGATGGGAAGGCGATCTCCGTCAAGGCTGATGTGCAAGACGCAGCAGGCAATGCGGCGCCAAGCTTTAATGGCACTATCTCGAAAGACACGACCGCGCCGAGCATAGACAGCGTTGTGGTGTCCAGCGATAACGTAGTGAGCAGCAGTGACGTGGCGGCGGTGGCCTTTAGCGGCACTACCACCGGGGTTGAGGACGGTCAGACGGTGACGGTCAACATTGCGGGGCAAAGCGTGTTGGTGGCGGTGAGCGACAATGCGTTCAGCGGCACGGTGGATTTGACGGCAGAGAGCGATGGGGCTGCCTTAGCGGTGCAGGCAGACGTGAGTGATGCCTCAGGGTATGCGGCGCCAACCTTTAACAGCACCATAGTGAAAGACACGGCCGCGCCAACGATTGCCACTCTGCAGATCTCAGGCGACGGCAATATTGGGGTAACCGACACGGTTACAGCCGTGCCTTTTGAAGGCACCACCACTGGGGTTGACGACGGTCAAACGTTGACGCTAGATATTGGTGGCATCACAGTGACGGCATTAGTGTTCAGTAATGCGTTCAGCGGCACCGCCGATTTGAGCACCTTAGCCGATGGGGCGAGTATTCCCGTCAATGTGGAGGTGACAGACCGAGCGGGCAATAAGGCGACCCAAAGCGCCACGATTCCAGACACGATTTCGAAAGGCAGCACCGTGCCGACGATTGAGGGTGTGACGGTCTCAGGTGACAACATCGTGAACCTATCGGACTCAGAGAGCGCCGTGACGTTTAACGGCACAACCCGCAATGTGGAAAATGGTCAGACGGTGACGGTCAACATTGCGGGGCAAAGCGTATTGGTGGCGGTGAGCGATAACGCGTTCAGTGGCACGGTGGACTTGACGACACAGAGCGATGGGGCCGCCTTAGCGGTGCAGGCGGACGTGAGTGATGCCTCAGGGAATGCGGCGCCAACCTTTACTAGCACCTTCGTGAAAGACCGCGCGGCACCGACGGTGGAGACCATTAAGGTTTCGGGGGATAACGTCATTGACAACACCGATACCAATCTTAATTCCGTGACCTTTAGTGGTACCACCACCGGGGTGGATGACGGCCAGACGGTGACCCTCGATATCGGGGGGATCCTTGCGCAGGCCGAGGTCAATAGCAACGCGTTCAGTGGAAACGTAAACCTCAGTACGTTGGCCGATGGGGTCGATATCCCGACTCAAGCTCGCGTGAGTG
This sequence comes from Vibrio sp. nBUS_14, assembly GCF_051201655.1. NCBI lineage: Bacteria > Pseudomonadati > Pseudomonadota > Gammaproteobacteria > Vibrionales > Vibrionaceae > Vibrio > Vibrio sp. nBUS_14. The sequence continues at coordinate 58,395 of NZ_CP179208.1, read as the reverse complement.
ATGCGGCGGGTAATGAGGCGACGGGGACCGGCAAATTTACGAAAGGCACCACCACCCCAAGTATTGATGATTTGACGATCTCTGGTGACAACATCGTGAATCTATCGGACCCAGAGAGCGCCGTGACGTTTAACGGCACAACCCGCAATGTGGAAAATGGTCAGACGGTGACGGTCAACATTGCGGGGCAAAGCGTGTTGGTGGCGGTGAGCGACAATGCGTTCAGCGGCACGGTGGATTTAACGGGGCTGACGGGCACAAACCTTCCATTTACTGCGAATGTGAGTGATGTGGCAGGGAATGCGGCGACAACGTTCGGAGGTGAATTTGTTAAAGACACCACCGCGCCGAGCATTGACCGCGTGAGTGTGTCGACCGACGACATCATCGATAGTGGGGATTCTACCAATTTAACGAACGTGACCTTTGATGGCACCACCACCGGGGTAGATGACGGCCAGACGGTGACGCTAGATATTGGTGGCATCCCAGTGACGGCGTTAGTGTTCAGTAACGCGTTCAGCGGCACCGCCAATTTGAGCACTTTAGCCGATGGGACGGCGATCCCCGTCAAGGCTGATGTGCAAGACGCAGCAGGCAATGCGGCGCCCACCTTTAATAGCACCATCGATAAAGACACCACCGCGCCGAGCATAGACCGTGTCGTGGTGTCCACGGATAACGTGGTGAATATGAGCGACACATTGCTTATTGTGAATTTCAGCGGTGTCACCACTGGGGTTGATGATGGTCAGACGGTGACGGTCAACATCGCGGGGCAAAGCGCGTTGGTGGCGGTGAGCGACAATGCGTTCAGTGGCACGGTGGATTTGACGACAGAGGTCGATGGGGCCGCCTTAGCGGTGCAGGCGGACGTGAGTGATGCATTAGGTAATGTGGCGCCAACCTTTAACAGCACCTTCGTGAAAGACACGGCTGCGCCGAGCATTGTCAGCGTGAAGGTGTCGACTGACGGCGTCATCGATAGTAAGGATACCAATTTAACGAGCGTGACCTTTGAAGGCACCACCACTGGGGTTGATGAAGGTCAAACAGTGACGCTAGATATTGGTGGCATCACAGTGACGGCGTTAGTGTTCAGTAATACGTTCAGCGGCACCGCCGACTTGAGCACCTTAGCCGATGGGAAGGCGATCTCCGTCAAGGCTGATGTGCAAGACGCAGCAGGCAATGCGGCGCCAAGCTTTAATGGCACTATCTCGAAAGACACGACCGCGCCGAGCATAGACAGCGTTGTGGTGTCCAGCGATAACGTAGTGAGCAGCAGTGACGTGGCGGCGGTGGCCTTTAGCGGCACTACCACCGGGGTTGAGGACGGTCAGACGGTGACGGTCAACATTGCGGGGCAAAGCGTGTTGGTGGCGGTGAGCGACAATGCGTTCAGCGGCACGGTGGATTTGACGGCGGAGAGCGATGGGGCTGCCTTAGCGGTGCAGGCAGACGTGAGTGATGCCTCAGGGTATGCGGCGCCAACCTTTAACAGCACCATAGTGAAAGACACGGCCGCGCCAACGATTGCCACTCTGCAGATCTCAGGCGACGGCAATATTGGGGTAACCGACACGGTTACAGCCGTGCCTTTTGAAGGCACCACCACTGGGGTTGACGACGGTCAAACGTTGACGCTAGATATTGGTGGCATCACAGTGACGGCATTAGTGTTCAGTAATGCGTTCAGCGGCACCGTCGATTTGAGCACCTTAGCCGATGGGGCGAGTATTCCCGTCAATGTGGAGGTGACAGACCGAGCGGGCAATAAGGCGACCCAAAGCGCCACGATTCCAGACACGATTTCGAAAGGCAGCACCGTGCCGACGATTGAGGGTGTGACGGTCTCAGGTGACAACATCGTGAACCTATCGGACTCAGAGAGCGCCGTGACGTTTAACGGCACAACCCGCAATGTGGAAAATGGTCAGACGGTGACGGTCAACATTGCGGGGCAAAGCGTATTGGTGGCGGTGAGCGATAACGCGTTCAGTGGCACGGTGGACTTGACGACACAGAGCGATGGGGCCGCCTTAGCGGTGCAGGCGGACGTGAGTGATGCCTCAGGGAATGCGGCGCCAACCTTTACTAGCACCTTCGTGAAAGACCGCGCGGCACCGACGGTGGAGACCATTAAGGTTTCGGGGGATAATGTCATTGACAACACCGATACCAATCTTAATTCCGTGACCTTTAGTGGTACCACCACCGGGGTGGATGACGGCCAGACGGTGACCCTCGATATCGGGGGGATCCTTGCGCAGGCCGAGGTCAATAGCAACGCGTTCAGTGGAAACGTAAACCTCAGTACGTTGGCCGATGGGGTCGATATCCCGACTCAAGCTCGCGTGAGTGATGCGGCGGGTAATGAGGCGACGGGGACCGGCAAATTTACGAAAGGCACCACCACCCCAAGTATTGATGATTTGACGATCTCTGGTGACAACATCGTGAATCTATCGGACCCAGAGAGCGCCGTGACGTTTAACGGCACAACCAGCAATGTGGAAAATGGTCAGACGGTGACGGTCAACATTGCGGGGCAAAGCGTGTTGGTGGCGGTGAGCGACAATGCGTTCAGCGGCACGGTGGATTTAACGGGGCTGACGGGCACAAACCTTCCATTTACTGCGAATGTGAGTGATGTGGCAGGGAATGCGGCGACAGAGTTCGGAGGTGAATTTGTTAAAGACACCACCGCGCCGAGCATTGACCGCGTGAGTGTGTCGACCGACGACATCATCGATAGTGGGGATTCTACCAATTTAACGAACGTGACCTTTGATGGCACCACCACCGGGGTTGAGGTTGGTCAAACAGTAACGGTTTCTATCGGTGGGTTGCTATATTATGCTTTGGTTGAGGCTGATGGAACTTTTGAAGGTACTGCTGATGTCTCTTTACTAAAAGATAACAACGCTCTACCTGTCGAAGCGAGTGTCTCGGATCAGGCTGGAAATCCAGCTTCTCCTGTTAGTAAGACTATTGTTAAAGATGTTGATACGCCTCCACAATTGTTCATCCTGGATGATGACGCAGATAACATATTCCTTCCATCAGAAAGTGCGACCATAACATTCCAATTCTCTGAGCCTGTTCAAGGGTTTACTGATAGTGATATTGTCGTAACTGGAGGGAACTTAACGGCATTAAGCGCTGAGACTGTAAATCCTGACGGCACAGTTGAGTACACTGCGACGCTTTCCCCACTGGCGAGCACTGCTGAGTCTGATGGTGTTATTTCCATTTCCGTCGCAGATAATACCTTTATAGATTTAAACTTGTTAAATGGAAGAGGTGCAACTGAACGTTATGAGCTCCAAACACAAGTAACAGTGCCAACGGGAGCGAGTGTTAGTGAAGCCAACTCTTTTGGAGCTGAGATTGGTGCTCTTACCTTTGACGGCTCTGGAGATGCTAAATTAGGGTATACTTGGGTGGTATCTGACTCGAGATTTGAAGTTGTTGGTGATAAGTTAATGCTAAAGGCAGGGCAGTCATTAGATTTTGATACTGAACCAAGTATTACTTTTGATGTGACCCTTTCGAACTCTGGTTATAAGGAAGAGACACAATCAGTAACGGTATCAGTCACTGATGCTTCTACAACTAAAATTACTGAAATTGTTAGCTTCTCAGAAAGCCAAGTATCAACCACGTCTAATGTCTCTCCCCCTATTAATACTGCCTTACATGGCATGGGTGGCGGATACTTTACGGTTTGGTATGAAAATGGGACTCTTGCGCCAGCCGGGCAATTGAGTGGTCAGTATTTTGACGAAGATGGCAATACTTCAGGAAGCGTAATCTCTATCGGTACAACAGGGGTTAGTGGTCGAGATGGTCTCGATGTCGACACAGTGACCGCAGTGACACTTACTAATAATAATGTATTGATAACTTGGGTAGGTGATAATGACAATTTGCAGGGTGTTATTGTCGATACCGAACTCAAAACTGCCGGACCTGAATTTGATATCGCTGATACTGGTTCAGTTCTTTCCGGCCCTGTCACTCAACCATTGAATGATGGCGGTTTTGCTGTCGCTTATTATTCAAATGCAAGCGGAGGAAATGTAACCGCAAGACCTTACTTAGCGATTTTTGACTCTGAAGGTGTCCTGTTGCAAAATGAAGAGATTACTGCACTAGACTTTCCACACGGAAGTGATGGCTTTGACCTTCCTCCTTTATCTTTGAATCAGTTAAATGCTTCGGGTAATCATAATATTGTGGTTAGTGAAGTCGGGGTATCCCAAGTTGTTCAATTCCAAGTATTCAATTACGATGCAAGTACTGATACTTTAATAGCAGAAAGTGGCAGGGTAGTCGTAGATAACGTTAGTAATGCCGGGCCGCCAGTGACACAAGAGCTTTCCAATGGTAACTTCATTATCTCTTTTTATGGACGCGCTGGTTCAGATGATGCTGGTTCGCTGGTCTATGAAGTTTATGCTTCAGACGGAACCCAAGTCCCCATTAATGGGACCACAAATTTTGTTTTGGCTGGTATGAACGCTGTTCAAGGTAGCGACGAAGGTGATTTGCCATATGTTAACATAGTAGAGCTTAGCAATGGAGATATTGTGATAAGCCAAGTAAGTAGGAGTAATCATGTCGTTGAGTTTGCTGTAATAGACGGTGATACGTATGACCCAAGTCCACGAGTGGTTGTTGAAGAGGTGGGAACGCAGCCCTCACCACCATTAACTATTGCATTATCAAATGGTGGTTTTTTCATTACATGGTATGACGGTGGTTTTAATAACAACACGTCAGGCGTATTACGTGGTCAATACTTTAACGCCGATGGCTCGCTTAATGGTGAGGAAATGGAGCTAAGCATAAGTGGTGTAAACAAAAATAATAGCTACGACGTTCCAATAGTTAGTGCGGTAGAAATTGACGATATGAGTAGCGTTGTCGTGAGTTGGAAGCTCAGTGGAGTCGCATCTCAAACAGGCCAGGTAATCGTGACACCACCATTTACTTATCAAGTGTTTGACGATATTTCAGGCGGTGAAACTATTGCGACGCTTAGTTTTGTAGATATCGCTACGACATCGACTTACCAATGGGAGCTGAGTGATACACGCTTCGAAGTGGTTGGTAACGAGTTGAAACTTAAAGTGGGAGAAACTTTAGATTATATTAGTGATTCGACAATCAATTTGTCGGTGACGTTACAAACGGATATATATGAGAACCCAACTCAAGTCATTACAATTCAGGTTAAAGATCGTATCAACTACGTCGCTGAAGGTAGCACTGGAGTCGATACGATAGTGGGAACCACTGATGATGATTGGATCTATGGTAATCAAGGGAATGATATTTTAACTGGTGGTGCTAGTAGAGATGTTTTTGTTTATAAAGGGTTAGACGGTTCAGATACGATAACAGACTTTGATGCCAGTGTTGGCGGAGACCAAGTCGATTTAAGAGAGTTATTAAGTTTCAATCCAGGTGATACCTTGAGTAATTTTATTTCGTTTAATAACGATGGCACAAATATTACTTTAAAAATAGATAGTGATGGTGGTAATAACTTTGTGTCACCTGATGTCGAAATCTATTTAGACAACTATATTACTTCAATAGCATCACCACTAACGCTAGATGACTTGGAAAATAATAACTTTATTCTATAAATACAGAAAACTACGTGTTTACCTGTGGATGAATGCCAATTCCAAAATTACAGCGTGAGCTGTTTGTAATTTTGGCCAAGCGAACTTGTCTTTTTCGAGTCGCTTTTGCCAGAGGCAAAAGCCATTACGCTGCCAGTAGAGAACTTTGAGCTTATCCCGCGTGCGATTACAGAAGACGAATAGCGCTTCGGAGAAGGGATTAAGGTTCATATTCTGTTCAACAATAAAGCTCAAGCCGTTAATGCCCTTTCTAAAATCGACGGGCGCCTTGTGGAGATAGATAACAGAGATATCAGGGAACATTTTCATACAACAGCAAGCTCCTTCAATAGAAGACCGAGCCACTGAGGTGCTACATCACGAGGTACATGAAGAGAGCATGCTCCCGCTTCAAGGCGTAATTCCGTAGGTAACGTAGAGGGAGGCAGTTGCTCGGTTTTGGTATTTAGTATGGCTATTTTTTCAACAACAACGAATTCAGAAAGTGAATCTTCTCGTTTTTTAGGCAGGTTGACTAAGTGGTGTAGTTTGCGACGGTTGTTATCAAATGTTTTTGGATGAAGATTGTGCTCTAAACAAAACTGAGCGGCAGACTGCTCACTATTGTAATACTTCTGAACAAGGCGTAGCCATTCTTGCTGAGATCTATGCTGAGACATTTTCGAGTACCTTTAACGATAAAAGTTAAAGGTTACGACGTTTATTAAAAGGATTGAATGAGTCGATTTAAAGACGCTTACAATTATCGTTGCAAAAAGTGCCTAAAAGGCTGCTTATAAATACAACACTTGCTAGTCTGTTCATAGGTATGGTTGAGTCGTTTTGACAGAGTTTGGTGATTTTATACGTGCAAATCGCTGACTGATATGTGTTAGGTGCAACACGTGCACCCAAAGGTATTGACATCAATGTCAAGCTAAAACATCGAAAAGAGGTCCTATATGACGGAGAATAAATGTATTGCTGTATTTGGTGCTACTGGGAAGGTTGGACGTGAGTTTGTCAAAATGGCTCTCGATTCTGGCTACTTCCTACGAGTATTGGTTAGAAAACGTAGCAGTTTTGAGCTAAATATTGATAATCGTGTTGAGGTTATTGAAGGGGATGCTACCAATGCCGAAGATGTAACTGCCGTTGTCTCTGGATCTCATGTTGTAGTCAGTACTCTTGGTAACCCTTACCCAAGTCGTGGTGTACATATTATGTTGAAAGCAACAGAAAATATAATGAAAGCTGCAGCAAAGCAGCCTAATCAACCACGGTGCTTGATGATTTCTAGTGTTGGATCAGGAGGCTCTTCTTGGTTGATCAAAATAGCGTTAACGCTTGCTAATGGGCGTGCAGGATTCAAGGATTATGAAGACGCAGAGGCGCGTGTTCGTAATGAGACGGATGTGCCATTTATAGTTGTCAGACCTTACGCTCTAACCAATAAACCTGCCAAGGGACAATAGAACCGGCGACGGTGTCGCCTGAGCGGCCTACGGCCGAAAACAAAGAGACTCAACCGACTAGGGTGCTTTACATGGATCGTTTATCCTATAGGTCATGCATCCGAATAAGCCCATCAAACAACTCTTCAATGCCAACGATACTTGGCTGAACTACCTCAATAAGTACCGAGAAACCCTCCGAACCGTCGTCATTGAAAACGTCACCAAGATGCTCGCTTGCAGTACCGCTGCTTTTGGCTCTAAAGAGTATCGATGCACTCATGCTGACTGCACCCATCACAAATACATTCACCAGACGTGTAAATCTCGCTTTTGCAGCAGTTGTGGCATAAAAGCCACAGAGCGGTGGATACGAAAGCAACAACATGTCTTTCCTGAGTGTGAGTATCAACACGTTACGTTGACGCTACCTCACACGCTGTGGCCCATCTTTCGGGATAATCGTTTTCTTCTCAATCATCTCTTTAGCTGCGCAGCCAAAATCTTCTTAGGATGGGCAAAGCAACTCGATATCGATATTGGCGTGTTCTGTGCACTTCATACCTACGGCAGAAAGCTGAATTGGAATGTGCACATCCATTTGTCTGTCACCCGTGGGGGTTTATGTAAGAAGACTGGTCTATGGAAGCCGATTTTCTTTAAAGCTAAGACCACTGAGAAGTGTTGGCGCGGTGCCATCACTCAACTTCTCAGCTCCAATTACTCAGAGTTAGACTTGAGTGGAGAGGACTGCCCTTTCATTCGTAATGAGCAAGATTGGTCCCGATTTTTAACCAGCCAATATTGCCGACGATGGAAACTGCACTTTGCTAAGAAAACGGCCAATGTGACCCCCACCATGACCTACATGGGTCGATACCTAAAGCGGCCACCGATATCGGCGTCTAGGTTACGACATGATTTCCAAGGAGGATTAGTGACATTTGATTATCTTAATCATAGGAATGGTCAGACGGAATCCCTCATTTTGAGTCCAGAAGCTCTGATAGAACGCATGATTGAGCATATTCCAGATAAGCACTTCAAAATGATTCGATACTTCGGTTTTCTATCAAACCGACGTCGTGGTGAGATGCTCCCTAAGGTCTACGGTGCCTTGGGTGTCGCACCTAAAGACGCACCTGAAATGCCCGGTTACGCAGCTATGCTGAAAGGGTATGTGAAGGTTGATCCGTTTGAGTGCATTCTTTGTGGGCACCGTTTAACGTTTCTTCGCTTTAGGGCTGGGGAGCCGCTGTCAGAGCTGGTCCACCATGCTCTGGTTCAAGCCCAAATCAGGTCAATTTAGGCGTTTCACAGGATGGGTGTATCTGAAATAGCGAAAACAGCATGAAAGTGTTCAACAAACATCCGTGTTTAGATTGTAGAGCAGAAGTTAGGTCTGTCCGGGACTCATTCTGACGTGAGTTATGCCGCGATTGTTCAGGTCAGGAAACATTGAGATTCCTTACCTTCAAGGTACTACCAGGACAGACGGCACACTTCGCTAAACCTATACCACGACCTGATGTAGCTAGATTCTTTCTGGATTGTGTTGAAGATGTTAGTAAGGATGGTTCTTGTGTCAATATTGGGGGCGCATAATAATGAACTGCTCCTGCAATACTGGACAACTCACTAAGTGATTTTTCAATACGAAAATTTATCCGGATGAAGCTAAATTAGTACATGACCAAACACGGAAATTTCCAAAATTTGCTTGAAATCGATCAAATATATTGGCACTTATGTAGTGTTACTAGTAGCAACACGCTCTAAAAAAGACTAAATTTAAAGACCTTATGACCTTATGACCTTATGACCTTATGACCTTATGACCTTATGACCTTATGACCTTATGACCTTTAAATCGGCTATGAGTCAGCAAATAACGATCAGACTTTAATTGTTCTCCAACAGGAGTTGATCGGTCAGGCGTAAGTCGCTTTTTAGCCATTCGAAGTTGAATGTTTGCATAGGAGTTCTCACTGGTTTTCCGATTTCTACGCGTGAGAGAGGCAAGTTTCTCACTCGGTGATCGACTTTATTACGGCAGACACAAAGCCACGGATCAAGGAGGTTCCTAATGTCTATGCCACTCAATAAACTGGAAAAATTTTTCTATTTCGACAAGCTAGTCATCCACTCTCTCGATCTTGCTCTGTATCAAGTCTCGGTTGTAGTCGACGGAAAGGAACACTTTGTTACTGACGATAAAGGGAAATTTTTAAGGGCGCATTCGATATTGGAGTTGCAAAAGCAATGTCGTAATTTGAAAGCGAACAAACAGGTGCTTCGCCAGAAAAGTGCCTACGATGAAATGGTTGGGCAGCCAAGTAGGAGTAATACTAACGAGCTGGAAGTGTTGCTGAGAGACAACGAGCTCTATTGAATTTAGATCGAAAGGGGAGAAAGTGCGAGTTAGGTTTGTTATATCGCACCCTACCTTACTAATTAACTTGAGATCGGTTTAAGCCATCACTATCAATCCTGTCTTTTCAGTGTTTGTGATGTGGGCTTGTTGCAAAAACCTCACGAGCAGCCAGACTTTAACTATGATTCATCACTGAGCAATACGTTATGGTCAAGTCTGAATTCAAATGGCAACATTTCACCCCCCGAACTTATCTTATGGTGTGTCCGTTGGTATGGCACTACCGCAATGAGCTATGCAAACCTCAGTGATAGGTTGTCCGATCGAGGTGTCTTCGTTAATCGCTCCACGATTTATCGTTGGTTCATTCACTATGGGCCTATCCTACATAATAAGTTACGCCGTTATCCATTCACTCGTGTCGACACCTCCTGGCAGCTTGATGAAACTTACGTCAAGGTGAAAGGCAAATGGCATTATCTCTACCGAGCCATCAATAAACGTGGGGAAACCCTGGATTTCTTTTTCTCTCGTAAACGCAATAAAGAGGCGGCTTATCAATTCCTAAAACGCTGCTTACGCCGCTATAAAACGTCCTTTCAACCCCAAACATTGAATACTGATAAACATTCGTCTTATGGTAACGCCATTGCTCGCCTCAAGCGTGAAGGCCGTTTACGACAAGATGTAGAACATCGGCAAGTGAAATATCTCAACAATGGCATTGGATCTGACCACGCTCCGATTAAAAAGCTTATCGAAGCCACAGGTGGATTCAAGGTGCGAAAGCGGGCCTGGTCAACGATTCAAGGTTTTGAAGGGAGCCGAATGTTGAATAAAGGCCAGTTTGATTTTTGGTTACGTCGCGATGAGCCAAAACTGAGGGTGTAGGGGAGATCCGTCTTCCTCAATGAACTCTTCAATATCTTCGGAATATACGCATGAAATGAAGTGCTCATATTGGCGCCTCAGACACATCTTCCTTTTTTGCAACAAGCCCCTCCCAAGTAAGTTGCTGCATGGCTTGAGCGTAAGTCGTGCGGATACAGTGCCTTTGAGTTAAATGGATACATTTTTATCCACAGAAAGAGTGAGTAAGTCGATTTTAGCTCAAAAAAACAACAAGTTGCATAATAGTTTCATTTCCATCCATAAGCCATTAAAAATTAAGACTATAATATTATTAACAACAAAGGATTTCTCAGGTTTTCTTCGTTGTGAACAGTCGCCTCCTCCACAATCAGGAGGCGACTTTTCGTCAGAGATCCACTTCGCTCTAAGTGACGTTACGTTAAATCAGGGTAAGACACACACATCTGAAGTATGAGCTATACTGCATATAAGCTATTGATAAAGTTTAACAAGTTCACAAGATAGAAAAATAAAGGATGCTTTATGATAGATCGAATTGTTCTTTTAAGCGCATTGTTCTGCTATCCCGCTGTAGGTAAAGAATACACGGCCTACCTCGGAGGGGGATCAATACACATCAGGGGGGAGGACTATAACGAAAATCACAACCTTTTGGCGATTGGCTACAAAGGGCTAACTATTGGAACACTGAAAAATTCCTATGACGACCAAACATACTTTGCTGGCTATGACTTAAACCAAAATAATGTTTATTTGACTTACGGAGCTGTGTTAGGAGCAAGTTACGGATACTGCGGGAAAAATCAGAAAGCTAACTATAAAACAGAGTATGGCTGCCATACGAATAAATGGTTACCTCTTGGTGTGGCCTACTTGTCGTACTCTGAGTATCCAATTCAACCAACAGTGGGACTTACTTGGAATGCAATAGTGTTTACAATAAGAGTTGAATTCTAACTATTCCCTCCCATATTTGATCGGTATGCGCCCCGTGTGTTAAGGCTAGCGCATTTTAATCGCAGACTCTAAAAGCACTGAGCGGTATTCATCGTTCAGGGCTGCATTCTTTTTCTTCCGAGCCATGCTTATCTTCTTCTTCGTATCGAACTTAAATAAGTTAAGAGCTATCTTTCTTAGTGCATTGAAAGCTAAGGCTCCATTTCCTTTCCGAATACGGCACTCATCTTCTCTAAAAGTCATATCTAGCATCTAATGCATAGTTTTCGAAGTGTTCTAGAAACGAGTCAGACATGGAAAATGTTATATATGGATAATAATTATCAGATCTGATCCGCTAAATCAGGAAAAGTTCAAATTTATAATGATCTTGCCGTAATCGGAAATATGCTAAATGATTCAAAAAAATCCTGCGATTTTCATCGCAGGATTTGTGTATGAAAGACAGGTGCATGCACGGGGTGATCCGCACCAGCAGTTTTGGACACTGAGTTAAGTGAGTACAATCACTAATGAGGTGAACCATGACAAGCAAGAAGAAACGTATTATCCATTCTCCTGAATTTAAAGCAGAAACCCTGAAGCTGGCGGAGAAAGTGGGAGTCGCTGCAGCCGCAAGACAGCTCTCATTACATGAATCTCAGATCTACGGTTGGCGAAAAGCCACAAAGAAGAATTCTAATATTAGCCAACGAGAACAAGAATTGGCCGTTGAAGTCGCTAAGCTAAAGAGGCAGTTGTCAGAGCAAGCAGAAGAGCTAGAAATCGTAAAAAAGGCCGCCACCTACTTCGCGAAAAATCTAAAGTAAATTGCTATGAATTTATGCTCGAACACCTGCTGAGTTTCAGTATTTCCCGTATGGCTAAGGTGTTCAGAGTTTCTCGAAGTGGGTTTTATTATTGGGTTGAGAATCGCCACAAGGCGATTCAACGTGAGACAGAGCGCCAAAAGATTGATATCAAAGTAAAAGAAGCCTTTGACGTTAGCAAAGAACGAGATGGCTCAAGACGTATTCAGAAAGAACTGGCAGAGAGCGGTGATAACCATAATGTTAAGACCATTGCCGCCAGTATGAAACGTCAGGATTTAGTAGCGAAAGCAGCACGCAAGTTTAAGTGTACAACAGACAGTAAACATAAAATGCCCGTTGCTCCGAACTTGCTCGCTCAAGATTTTAACGCAACGGCTCCAAATCAAAAATGGGCAGGAGACATCACCTATGTGGCCACAAGCGAAGGCTGGCTGTACTTAGCTGTCATTATTGACCTCTATTCAAGACAAGTTATTGGTTGGTCAATGAATACGAGAATGACGGCCTCACTGGTCTGCGATGCCTTATCAATGGCTTTATTTCGCCGAGGTTTCCCTGAGCAGGTTATTACTCATAGCGATCGAGGTAGTCAGTACTGTTCGAAAGACTATCGAGACCTCATAAGTAATTATAATCTAAGGCAAAGTATGAGTAGGAAAGGAAATTGCTGGGATAATGCTTGTGTTGAGAGCTTCTTTCATTCTATGAAAGTAGAAGCAATCCAATATGAACCGATCATGACGAGAGAGCAGATGCGTCAAACGATCTTCGAGTACATTGAGGTTGATTATAATCGAACGAGAAGGCACAGTGCTCTTGGGTATCTAAGCCCAATGAACTTTGAAAAACAAAATGTCGCTTAGTTAAGTGTCCAGTCTGACTGGAGCAGATCATGGCCAAGATATTTGGGTTTATGGACAGCGGTTGGATAAAAGGTTTTATTTGAGACCCAAGGTTTATGAGGTTGTTTGATTGATACTTCTCCTCGGACACGACCTAACCAAAACCAGCCTTTCTCCTGAACTTGGCGAAACCAAGTATTTCTAAAACCCGCATCAGAAACGATGATCGGGCTGATTTTATTCGGTAAAATACTCTGCAATTTATCGAGGAATGTTTGGTGACTTTTCGGTGAATTATATTGGCCATACTCAAAAACTTGTTCAAAGATTGTGATGGCTCGACTATCAAGTGCAACGGATGCTCTTAACGTCATATAACGAAGTTGTTCACGAACATCAGACCAATCCACAAGGATCACAGGGCATGAGTTGGCGCCCGTTATTAAGTAGGCATGCCATTTATAAATTAGGTCTTTTTCACGATGTAGTTGGCGATTTCCAAGCAGTCTATCAACGCGTTTGATCGCATGTTTTACCGTGGTATTAGTTTCCAGTTTGCGACCTAGTTTAGTTAGCGTTAAGTCTGAGCCGTCAAGTACACTTTTTGTAGCAAGTATCAGAGAACTAACGCGTTTTTTGTGAATGGAGGGGCATTGGTTTTGTATGGTTTGTTGTAAAATCTGAATATCGCGCATCGTTAGTTCAAAGGTAAGGAATCTCAATGTTTCCTGACCTGAACAATCGCGGCATAACTCACGTCAGAATGAGTCCCGGACAGACCTAACTTCTGCTCTACAATCTAAACACGGATGTTTGTTGAACACTCTCATGCTGTTTTCGCTATTTCAGATACACCCATCCTGTGAAACGCCTAAATTGACCTGATTTGGGCTTGAACCAGAGCATGGTGGACCAGCTCTGACAGCGGCTCCCCAGCCCTAAAGCGAAGAAACGTTAAACGGTGCCCACAAAGAATGCATTCAAACGGATCAACCTTCACATACCCTTTCAGCATAGCTGCGTAACCGGGCATTTCAGGTGCGTCTTTAGGAGCGACACCCAAGGCACCGTAGACCTTAGGGAGCATCTCACCACGACGTCGGTTTGATAGAAAACCGAAGTATCGAATCATTTTGAAGTGCTTATCTGGAATATGCTCAATCATGCGTTCTATCAGAGCTTCTGGACTCAAAATGAGGGATTCCGTTCGACCATTCCTATGGTTGAGGTAATCAAACGTCACCAAGCCTCCCTGGAAGTTATGTCGTAAACGCGACGCCGATATCGGTGGCCGTTTTAGGTATCGGCCGAGGTAAGTCATGGTTGGCGTCACGTTGGCTGTTTTCTTTGCAAAGTGCAGCTTCCATCGACGGCAATATTGGCTGGTTAAAAATCGGGACCAATCTTGCTCATTACGAATGAAAGGGCAGTCCTCTCCACTCAAGTCTAACTCTGAGTAATTGGAGCTGAGAAGTTGAGTGATGGCACCGCGCCAACACTTCTCAGTGGTCTTAGCTTTAAAGAAAATCGGCTTCCATAGACCAGTCTTCTTACATAAACCCCCACGGGTGACAGACAAATGGATGTGCACATTCCAATTCAGCTTTCTGCCGTAGGTATGAAGTGCACAGAACACGCCAATATCGATATCGAGTTGCTTTGCCCATCCTAAGAAGATTTTGGCTGCGCAGCTAAAGAGATGATTGAGAAGAAAACGATTATCCCGAAAGATGGGCCACAACGTGTGTGGTAGCGTCAACGTAACGTGTTGATACTCACACTCAGGAAAGACATGTTGTTGCTTTCGTATCCACCGCTCTGTGGCTTTTATGCCACAACTGCTGCAAAAGCGAGATTTACACGTCTGGTGAATGTATTTGTGATGGGTGCAGTCAGCATGAGTGCATCGATACTCTTTAGAGCCAAAAGCAGCGGTACTGCAAGCGAGCATCTTGGTGACGTTTTCAATGACGACGGTTCGGAGGGTTTCTCGGTACTTATTGAGGTAGTTCAGCCAAGTATCGTTGGCATTGAAGAGTTGTTTGATGGGCTTATTCGGATGCATGACCTATAGGATAAACGATCCATGTAAAGCACCCTAGTCGGTTGAGTCTCTTTGTTTTCGGCCGTAGGCCGCTCAGGCGACACCGTCGCCGGTTCTGCTGAGACATTTTCGAGTACCTTTAACGATAAAAGTTAAAGGTTACGACGTTTATTAAAAGGATTGAATGAGTCGATTTAAAGACGCTTACCCTTAATGAACACTTATTAAAAGAGCCTCTTAACCATTGCAACAATGATTAAGAGGCTCTAGCAAAAAGGTTGGTTTGTGTTTGGGCGCGCACTAATTCAATTATTGCAAATGAATCAAGTATGGGAAATTCACTTAAGTTCAGTGTCCAGTCTCTGACTGGAGCGATCATTCGGGGGAGTAGTTAGGATTAAAAAAATGTTTATAACTCTACGAGCCTCTGTAATATCTTCTCTAGTGCAGCTCAGAGCCCAATGATCACTTGCTAATCTGACTAAGCCAAAGCTAGCTGGTCAAAATCTATAGTTTTAACAGCCTTGAGGTTAATAGTCTGCTTTGCTTTCCATAAATCATACTGGTGTTGCATCGCTAACCAACTCTCAGGAGTTCCGCCCAGTACAACCTGTAGCTTTAGTGCCATCTCAGGGCTGATAGAGCTTTGGCCTTTCACGATGCGGTTGAAAGTAGATGGACTCACACCCAAGTTCTTGGCTACGGCTCTAGAACTAAGGTTAAACGGTTCAAGGTACACATCGTGAATTAGTTCGCCCGGATGTGGAGGGTTGTGCATAATCATTAGTGATAGTCCCTATAGTCGAGTATAAAAGCGTTTCCATTTCTAAACTGAAACGTAACGCGCCAGTTGCCGTTAACATCAATAGCCCAAATATCATCTTTCTTTGGGTTTAGCTGATGCAGTCTCCAGCCAGGTTTATTAATATCAGCGATAACACTTGCGGTATTGATTACAGCTAACTGTAACCTTAGCTTTTTGATATGTTTGGCTTGGATACCCGCTGCAGTCCCTTTAACAAAGAACTTTTCCAGACCTGTATGCTTAAATGATTTTATCATGTAGGCATTATAGCGCGTTGCGCTTCGCGCTACAATCTTGATAAAGACATTTTAGCTCTCATCTGTTCTTTTAGCTAGTTTTGCTATACCCGTGCTTATTGGCAGCTATATGCTTACATGTAGAGTCAGCATCATTAATTTAGAGAAAACTGATCATTTTGAGTATTAGGATCAACAAACTAGGTGAAACCAAAGCGAGTTACAACCTTTTAACATTTAGTAAAATTCTGAAATTAACTTTCAGAATGCTTTAGGGGGCATTTCAGCGAAAGATCCAATGCGCCATAGCCCTCTAAAATGCGAACATATGACAAAGTCGCTTGGTAATTAAGGTACGACAGAATCGCTTGGTGATCACCAAGCGACTAACGAACCGGCGACGGTGTCGCCTGAGCGGCCTACGGCCGAAAACAAAGAGACTCAACCGACTAGGGTGCTTTACATGGATCGTTTATCCTATAGGTCATGCATCCGAATAAGCCCATCAAACAACTCTTCAATGCCAACGATACTTGGCTGAACTACCTCAATAAGTACCGAGAAACCCTCCGAACCGTCGTCATTGAAAACGTCACCAAGATGCTCGCTTGCAGTACCGCTGCTTTTGGCTCTAAAGAGTATCGATGCACTCATGCTGACTGCACCCATCACAAATACATTCACCAGACGTGTAAATCTCGCTTTTGCAGCAGTTGTGGCATAAAAGCCACAGAGCGGTGGATACGAAAGCAACAACATGTCTTTCCTGAGTGTGAGTATCAACACGTTACGTTGACGCTACCACACACGTTGTGGCCCATCTTTCGGGATAATCGTTTTCTTCTCAATCATCTCTTTAGCTGCGCAGCCAAAATCTTCTTAGGATGGGCAAAGCAACTCGATATCGATATTGGCGTGTTCTGTGCACTTCATACCTACGGCAGAAAGCTGAATTGGAATGTGCACATCCATTTGTCTGTCACCCGTGGGGGTTTATGTAAGGAGACTGGTCTATGGAAGCTGCACTTTGCAAAGAAAACAGCCAACGTGACGCCAACCATGACTTACCTCGGCCGATACCTAAAACGGCCACCGATATCGGCGTCGCGTTTACGACATAACTTCCAGGGAGGCTTGGTGACGTTTGATTACCTCAACCATAGGAATGGTCGAACGGAATCCCTCATTTTGAGTCCAGAAGCTCTGATAGAGCGCATGATTGAGCATATTCCAGATAAGCACTTCAAAATGATTCGATACTTCGGTTTTCTATCAAACCGACGTCGTGGTGAGATGCTCCCTAAGGTCTACGGTGCCTTGGGTGTCGCTCCTAAAGACGCACCTGAAATGCCCGGTTACGCAGCTATGCTGAAAGGGTATGTGAAGGTTGATCCGTTTGAGTGCATTCTTTGTGGGCACCGTTTAACGTTTCTTCGCTTTAGGGCTGGGGAGCCGCTGTCAGAGCTGGGGAGCCGCTGTCAGAGCTGGGGAGCCGCTGTCAGAGCTGGGGAGCCGCTGTCAGAGCTGGGGAGCCGCTGTCAGAGCTGGGGAGCCGCTGTCAGAGCTGGTCCACCATGCTCTGGTTCAAGCCCAAATCAGGTCAATTTAGGCGTTTCACAGGATGGGTGTATCTGAAATAGCGAAAACAGCATGAAAGTGTTCAACAAACATCCGTGTTTAGATTGTAGAGCAGAAGTTAGGTCTGTCCGGGACTCATTCTGACGTGAGTTATGCCGCGATTGTTCAGGTCAGGAAACATTGAGATTCCTTACCTTGAACCTAAGCTTCAGTTTGAAAGGTTTGCTTAAAGGTCATGTAGGCATGTTGATTGCAGCCCCTAATGTTGGTAAATCTCACCTAGCTCTTTGCATAGCAATGGAACATTCTTCTTCAATGTCTCTACTCGGGATGAGCGCTGCTGACAAACCTGAAAAGACGTTGGTTTTAAGTTCAGAGGATGGTGCTGGTATTATTCAATCGCGCATGAAAGAAAAGCTTGCCAATTGCACTAGCACTAGCACTAGCACTATAAAATCAGAGCTAAAAAATAATCTCCACTTTCTTACTGATCTTGAGTCAATAGTGATTCCACCCGATAGCTCAGTCCAAGAACTGGCAGAACATGAACAGTATTTAGACAAACTCAAACAAACCTTCTCTGAATTCGACTTGGTGATCGTCGACACTGTAACGGAATCAATTGGCCGTTGTGAGGAGGTAAAACACGATCGCTTAATCAAAAATGTTTTTCAGAAACTTGCCAGTGAATCTGGTACCAGTTTGTTGCTTGTTCATCATGTGAACAAAGATGAAATCCGCGGTAACCAATAAATTACGATGGCATCAGGCGCTGGTTTAACCTCAATAATGCGTCTAACAAAATGCTTGTTTACGTTAAAGAATAAAAAGGAATCATTGTCGATTAAATACCTTAAGAGTAATTACTTAGCTGAGAATGAAAATCTAGAGTTCGCGGTTGAAGTGAGACAAAATCTTACTATTAATCCACAGGTATTCAGTTTGAAATCGAAGGTATCCAAAACAGTGCATTCAGCGCAAAGCATAAAACAGACTCCCAAAAAAATTACGCTACCTGGGACTATCCCAGAACAAGAAGAAATTGAAGAACGTAAAAATCTCAGGGATGTTTTGTAAGTAACCTATAACACTCTAAAAAGCACCTATATCTGATGCTTTTTTTCTATCAATGTACGTATTCTTTGTAAATTACCCATAACGTCTCTTTTAGCTTTCAATAAAGTTGGTGTAAAACGGCCATAAACGATTAACCTCTCAAAGAGTTTTTTCCTCCAAAAGCTTCATTTCTTTTAAATATACATTTATAAATGTAAATCTTGAATTTTTGTTTATTATCAGTAGTTTATGGTGATTTTGGTGGATTACTTTGTCAGGTTTAATTGTAATTCCCATGTGTTACAAATATGATCATGTAGTGTTTTTATTGGATTCCTTGTTTTTTGTTTACATTGGTTGTTTTGTGTGTCATTGTAACAATCAATTGGTAATGCTGCTGACTAAGATGGAGTAGGTAATATGAGCCGACAGATTGAGACACTGAAAGAATTGGAAATCATAGCGCAAGGAGCGTCAGATCTACTCGCTCAACGTGAAGATATTCGGCCAAAACTTCCTAGAACGTTTGACAGACCAGATGCGGTTGAATATTTGAAATGTGATTATCGTACTATTGAAAAACATGCTGCTGAACTTGGCTTTGATCCAAAGGCGCACGTATCGAGTGGAATTAATTGGATGCTCGATATTAATCAAATCTATAAAATTCGTGATGCCTTACCAGAAAGCACCATCCTTAAAAAAAAATTAAAACCTTTTAATCGCAAGAAAAACCAGAAAGCACAAGTCTTAGTCGTGCAGAACCAAAAGGGCGGCGTGGGAAAAACTCTAAGTTGTATCACAATTGCTACTGGTATAGCGATGGAATACCACGAAGGATATCGCATTGCAGTCATTGATATGGACGGTCAAAGTACATTGAGCTCCTACCAACCTTCCTTAGACGGAGAAGAGCGAACTACAATCGGTGAGCTAATTCAAATTGCCCCTCAAACAGAAGGTTATCGTGAACTAATTCGAGCGTCAGTTTCTGACACGACAATCCCTAATCTTAAAATTATACCTGCGGCTCAGGGTGATAGGGATATCGAAGCTATTTTTCATGAAGGTGTATTTTCTAACTCAATATCTTCACCATACTCGCGTTTGAAATCGGTCATCGATGCAATCAGTGATGACGTGGATATCGTTTTGATCGATACCCCCCCTTCGTTGGGCTACGCCTCAATTAATGCTTACAATGCTGCTACTAGTGTAATAGTCCCTCTCGGTGCAAACCAAAACGATACAGATGCAACGTTTCAGTATCTCAGTTACCTACCTAAAATTTATAAAAATCTTATTGCACAAGGTCATCAGGGCTATGATTTTATCAAGTTCTTGTTGACCAATTATGAGGAAAATAGTGCTTCCTCACTCGAAGTAAGAGAGGAACTTAACGAGCAATTCAACGGATACTTATTTTCTACAACCTTTAAGAAATCAGAAGCAGTTAGATTATGTTCGTTAGATAGAAATACGGTTTACGATTTATCTAAATCTATGTATTCAGGTCATAAAAGCACGTTTAAGAATGCGAAGCTGAATGCTGACCAGATACTTATGGATATAATGCTTCAAGTTAGAAAAATATGGGATAATTAAAATGAGCAAACGACGAGCGGCTATTCAAGCAGCCCTAGCCAGCAAAAATGCTGCGAAGCCAACCAAAGTGCCTTCCATGCCTTCTGGGGATATCGATAGTGTATCTGAAGCAAAGATTGATGTAGAGCTTAATTACTCGAAGTTATCTGATAGTTTGGATAAAGCCGGCACCTCATTTAGTGTTTTTCTCCAAGAACATTCCGGTATTGTCTTGTCTAAACCAGAGAGAAAACTGACCACCCCTTCTGGTGAAATTTATACAGTCGCTACATCGTACATGTCGTATGAGCAGTTAAAAGAGCTTTGCATTATTGATAGCGATAACGTTAGAGATATCTCCGAACGTACAGAAGAAGCATTATCTGACATTATTGATGAAATAGGTATGGGGCTTCAACTAATGCCAATCATCGCTTATGTTGATAAAAACGGAAAGCACTCAATTATGGAAGGCTCTCGACGCTTCGCTTCTGCTTTGCATCGTAAGGTAGGTTTAACGGTAGATATATTTGACTGCAAACCAAATCTAGAAACGATTAGGTGGGTGGTTGAAACTTCAGATAGAAAGAAAGGATTCTCCTATTACGAAAAAGGTAAGCTCTACACTAAACTGATGGAAACACACAATTGGACTCAAGCCGAACTGGAAAGGGAACGTGGGTATACCCAACAAGATATAAGCCTCAGTATTGCTTATTATTCCTGTCCAACACCTTTGCTTGAGTTGCTACCTGTTAAAACACTGCCGCAGGCATATGTATTAAAATTTAATTCAGCGACAAAAGCTGTGCTGAGTAAAAATTTGCTCAATGAAACAATAGAAGATCTAAAAGAGGCAATGCTTGGTATCGAAACAGTGTCGTTAGATAAACAGTCTAAGATGGTGGTTGATAAGTGGCATGAACTGGCAAAAAAACTCAGTGCTAAGAAAGCAAAAAGTGTTACACCAGTCTTTGAGTCTGGAGAAACGAAAGCTTTTGTGAAACGAACGAAAAAAGGAAGTCATATTACCCTACAGGGTTTACCTAGAGATCTCGAAAAGGATGTATTAGAGGCGATAGAGAAACTTGTTAATGGTAGTAAAAGTGTTTCACATTTATAAATGTGAAATGTTTATTTTCCTTTAAAAGCAATTGGTTACGACACTTTTTTTTGTTTTTAACGTGTTAGTTTTTCTTTAGTAGTTATGAACATCACAATGAGAGGCCGCTCGCAGCTATCAACGCTACAAGTCGCCTTTCATTGAAGCAAGCTTTACTTTGAGCCTTACCCTTCGGGCAAGGATTTTCGCTGGGCGGCATCCCGCTCGTATCTTTCAGTTATGGCCTAAGAGCGGCATCACTCTGGTGAGTCACTGCGTGCCGCACCTGGATGTGCCTCTCTACAGACCCTATCTCAAAAGATATCGCTGCAATCCGAAACGCACTTCTCTCACTGCGTTCGTTGCGCCTCGTCATTCTTCCACGTTACTGTTCGTCGTGCCTCCTCACTCCTTTCACTGACATAGATTAAGTTCGAGTAAGGGCGTGTTGCCTTATGTGCCGATTTCCCTTTCGATTGGCATCTTTTGATGGTGCTCGCAGGCTGTTAACCCTCCTCAATCAGAACCTTATCTGCAAGGGTAAATCAAGGGTAAATGAACGCTGCGCGCCCCTGCAGAGAAGAACCCTGTTTGAAGCAGGGACAGCCAAGCGGCTCCATAAAAGTGATACTCAAACAAAAAGGGAACTCCTCATGGCACAACGACACTCAAGCCCAACTCTCTCTAAACCCATGCTCAGCGACCAGCGTTTCGCCGCTGGGCACGAAAGCTCACCAAAAAATGATATCTCTAGTCCGATCGTTGAACGTGCTGTGCGCTCGAAGGTAAGGAATCTCAATGTTTCCTGACCTGAACAATCGCGGCATAACTCACGTCAGAATGAGTCCCGGACAGACCTAACTTCTGCTCTACAATCTAAACACGGATGTTTGTTGAACACTTTCATGCTGTTTTCGCTATTTCAGATACACCCATCCTGTGAAACGCCTAAATTGACCTGATTTGGGCTTGAACCAGAGCATGGTGGACCAGCTCTGACAGCGGCTCCCCAGCCCTAAAGCGAAGAAACGTTAAACGGTGCCCACAAAGAATGCACTCAAACGGATCAACCTTCACATACCCTTTCAGCATAGCTGCGTAACCGGGCATTTCAGGTGCGTCTTTAGGAGCGACACCCAAGGCACCGTAGACCTTAGGGAGCATCTCACCACGACGTCGGTTTGATAGAAAACCGAAGTATCGAATCATTTTGAAGTGCTTATCTGGAATATGCTCAATCATGCGTTCTATCAGAGCTTCTGGACTCAAAATGAGGGATTCCGTTCGACCATTCCTATGGTTGAGGTAATCAAACGTCACCAAGCCTCCCTGGAAGTTATGTCGTAAACGCGACGCCGATATCGGTGGCCGTTTTAGGTATCGACCCAGGTAAGTCATGGTTGGCGTCACGTTGGCTGTTTTCTTTGCAAAGTGCAGCTTCCATCGACGGCAATATTGGCTGGTTAAAAATCGGGACCAATCTTGCTCATTACGAATGAAAGGGCAGTCCTCTCCACTCAAGTCTAACTCTGAGTAATTGGAGCTGAGAAGTTGAGTGATGGCACCGCGCCAACACTTCTCAGTGGTCTTAGCTTTAAAGAAAATCGGCTTCCATAGACCAGTCTTCTTACATAAACCCCCACGGGTGACAGACAAATGGATGTGCACATTCCAATTCAGCTTTCTGCCGTAGGTATGAAGTGCACAGAACACGCCAATATCGATATCGAGTTGCTTTGCCCATCCTAAGAAGATTTTGGCTGCGCAGCTAAAGAGATGATTGAGAAGAAAACGATTATCCCGAAAGATGGGCCACAACGTGTGTGGTAGCGTCAACGTAACGTATTGATACTCACACTCAGGAAAGACATGTTGTTGCTTTCGTATCCACCGCTCTGTGGCTTTTATGCCACAACTGCTGCAAAAGCGAGATTTACACGTCTGGTGAATGTATTTGTGATGGGTGCAGTCAGCATGAGTGCATCGATACTCTTTAGAGCCAAAAGCAGCGGTACTGCAAGCGAGCATCTTGGTGACGTTTTCAATGACGACGGTTCGGAGGGTTTCTCGGTACTTATTGAGGTAGTTCAGCCAAGTATCGTTGGCATTGAAGAGTTGTTTGATGGGCTTATTCGGATGCATGACCTATAGGATAAACGATCCATGTAAAGCACCCTAGTCGGTTGAGTCTCTTTGTTTTCGGCCGTAGGCCGCTCAGGCGACACCGTCGCCGGTTCTTCTTGGCCAAGCGAACTTGTCTTTTTCGAGTCGCTTTTGCCAGAGGCAAAAGCCATTACGCTGCCAGTAGAGAACTTTGAGCTTATCCCGCGTGCGATTACAGAAGACGAATAGCGCTTCGGAGAAGGGATTAAGGTTCATATTCTGTTCAACAATAAAGCTCAAGCCGTTAACGCCCTTTCTAAAATCGACGGGCGCCTTGTGGAGATAGATAACAGAGATATCAGGGAACATTTTCATACAACAGCAAGCTCCTTCAATAGAAGACCGAGCCACTGAGGTGCTACATCACGAGGTACATGAAGAGAGCATGCTCCCGCTTCAAGGCGTAATTCCGTAGGTAACGTAGAGGGAGGCAGTTGCTCGGTTTTGGTATTTAGTATGGCTATTTTTTCAACAACAACGAATTCAGTGCGTATTTCGGCTGATGTGACCCCTAGTTTCGTTTTTAATCGACCACCTTTTTAAGCCTCTCTTTTCTCTTCCTTAGTTTTACTCCAAGTGGTCGATTTAAGCCAGTTTTCTCATTGATTCCCCTCGTAACTCGATTCTATGACTTTGATGAACCAACCTATCTAAGATCGCATCAGCGATCGTCGAGTTGTCGATCATCTCGTGCCATTCTTTTACAGGTAGTTGGCTGATAATGATCGTACTGCACTCTTGGTATCTATCTTCTAGCACTTCGAGAAGATTACTTGCATGCTCTTGGCTGAGTTTTTCCATTCCCCAGTCATCGATAACCAACAGTTTTTTCTTAGACAAGCTCAGTAGTAGCTTTTGATAGCTGCCATCAAGGCGGCTACTACTCAGGTCATCAAGTAAACGATTTAGGCGATAATAACGACTTGGGCAGTGTTGCTCACACGCCTGCTCGGCGAGCGCACAAGCAACATAGGTTTTACCTGCACCTGTTGCACCTGTAATCAGGACATTCTGTCGCTTTTGTAAATAAGTGCCTGATAATAACTCTCCCATCATTGCTCTTTTTAAGCCTCGTTCTGGGCGGTAGTCCAGTTGATTACCGCTAGCGCTTAGGCGCAGCTTGGCTTGCCGTTTAAGTCGTTGGATTTTGGTTTGATCTCGGTTCACTATCTCATGATCAAGGATGAGTCCTAACCTTTCTTCAAAGCCAAGTTCAGCATAGGTCGCGGGGTGTATTCTTTGCTGTTCCAGTGCATCAGAAGCATGACTTAGGCGTAGTGATTTTAACTGTTGGATTATTGCGTCCATATTGTTTCTCCTAGTGGTAGTAGTTGGAACCACGAACATTAGTGTGTTTAAGGTTTGGTGTATCAGTGGAAGGCTGAGAGAGAGTGCCTTCACGATGGTTCTTCAATAAGTTTTTGACGAAGCCAAGGTATGGCTTCTCTGTCACTAAGGCATCTCGGCAAGCTTGTTCTAACCGTGCGTCTGAGTGCTTTTTGGCAAGACTTAGTAACCCAAAGCAACTTCTAAAGGCCAATGCTTCATGCTCTGGGCGTTTGAGCAACATCTGAGTCAGTTCACCTGTGGCTGGCCCAATAGATTTTCCCCAACGGATAAAACGCTCGGGTGTCCATGATTGGTATTGATGGTTGCTTGGCATATGCTCGTAAACGGTAGAGAGACCATATTCTTTTTGGCTTGTGCAGTGGTGAGCAACAATGCTCCCTTTGTGGTAGATACGTATTATTTGATGCGTTGCTTCAAGCTCAACTTGTTGCCCAACAAGTTGGTGCGGCACAGAGTATACCCGTGATCATTGAAGATGCTTGATTTTCAATGAAATCAGGATCATGCTACTCACCATGAAAATGGTACTAACTCCTGAGCAAAAACAACAACTCGAACAGATGCACAATACTGAGCGTGATCGTCGAGTATGCGACCGTATAAAAGCGGTCTTGCTAGCTTCCGAAAGTTGGAGCCCGCCTATGATCTCTCAAGCCCTTCGTATCCATGAATCTACAGTTGCTCGTCATCTTAGTGATTATGCTCTATCTGAAAAACTTAAACCTGAGAATGGCGGGAGCCAGAGTCTACTTTCTGATACTCAGACGATGCAGCTCATCGAGCATTTGACTGAGAAAACCTATTTTCATACGCGTCAAATCGTTACTTACGTCGAAGCTGAATTCGGTGTGAGCTACACCGTTTCTGGGATTAATAAGTGGTTACATCACCACGGTTTTGCATACAAAAAGCCCAAAGGTGTACCACATAAACTAAAGCCTGAAGAGCAGCAAGCATTTATCGAGTATTACAACGAGGTACTTAAGCCCAAGGATGCGCCTGTACTTTTCATGGACGCCGTTCATCCAACTCAATCAACAAAACTTAGCTGTGGCTGGATCCGTAAGGGACAGGATAAGCTAATTGAAACGACAGGTAGCCGCACTCGAGTGAATCTAATCGGTGCTCTGTCATTGAAAAACATCAGCGCAACGATCACAGATACTTATGAAACGATAGATAGCGAGAGTATTGTTCGCTTCTTTTGGAAACTCAAGAAAGAGCATTATCCACTAGAGCAAACCGTGCATATTGTGCTTGATGGTGCAGCCTACCATCGGTCAGAAATGTTTAGGAATGCGGCAAAAGTACTCAATATAGAGCTTCATTACTTACCCCCATACAGCCCAAACTTAAATCCAATAGAGCGGCTTTGGAAAGTAATGAATGAGCATGTGAGGAACAATGTCTATTTTCCCTCCAAAACAGCATTCACCTCTGCTATCAAAAAGTTTTTCGATGTGACGTTACCAGAAGTTGCAGGCTCACTTGTATCCAGAATTACAGATAATTTTCAGGTACTGATACCTGCATCTTCAAGTTGAAAGGGTATAGAAGTGCTTTTTATATTGAATGTGATAATCAGGGGAGACGGTTGCTCGTTTAGTTTCGATATACACATATGGTTGCGATGGCAGTGGTTTTAACGCTGGACGGTCAACTTTGTTGAACAAGTCATGTCGATTGACACCAAGCTGCTTCATCTCTCGTTGGTTTAAGTCATGCATCAGCTTTCGGATAGCCAGGTTCAGCTCAGCCATTGTATAGAACACTTGGTGGCGAAGGCGCATCATTATCCAGCGCTCTACGATGAGAACTGCGTTCTCAGCTTTGGCTTTATCTTTAGGCTTGTAGGGCCTGGCTGGCATCACAGCAACGCCGTAATGTTGTGCCAGTTTTCGGTAGCTCTCATTGAGGATAGGGCTATGACGGTCTGCTTTCGTTATAGCAGATTTCAGATTATCAGGTACAAGTAGATTCGGAGCACCACCAAAGTGATTAAAGGTATTCACATGAGCCATGAGGAAGTGTTCAAGCCCTTGGCTCTCACTCGCCTCGACATAGGTGTAATTTGACGCCCCTAAAGTGGCGACAAATACCTGAGCATGTCTGCATTCTCCTGTATCTGGATTCACAACAGGGATCGTTGGGCCACAGTAGTCAATGAAGAGCTTGTCACCAGCATGGTGAAGTTGGCGCATACTGCGTTTTTGTGTCTTTAGCCAACGTCTATACAGTTCGCAGAACTGTGTATAGCCATAGGCTTTGTCTTGATGCTGATGACAATACTCTTCCCAAAGCAAAGCTTTAGTCATCCCTTTACGCTTCAATTCTAAGTAGCAGAGAGTGAAATCAGGCATCACTTTATGCTGAGAAGATGAGCGACCATCAAACAAAGCTTGGGTGACTTGATTTTCATGATGAGTCTCTTCCAGTGGCCACGTGAGTCCACTGGATTTAAATCGGGATAGATGCTGGGATACAGTGGAATGAGCAATATTGAGGCAAGCGGCGATCTGTCGATTAGAAAGATTGCACTCGTATCGGAGGCGTAATATTTCCTTAATTTTATTCATTGGCATTCTCTTTTTCGGCATGATTTATCCTTAGTGCTCTCAACATGAAAGACTCAGGTTAAACCTATTGATTTAAAAGAGAAAAGAGGTTTATTTCGGTAAATCGACCATCGATTTCGGAAACACACCGAAAAGTGGATGATTAAAACCGAAATGAGTGGTCGGTTAAAAACGGATTTGGTGGTCGATTAAAACCGAAATAGGCGGTCGGATAGCTCCGAAATATGCATTCAGAAAGTGAATCTTCTCGTTTTTTAGGCAGGTTGACTAAGTGGTGTAGTTTGCGACGGTTGTTATCAAATGTTTTTGGATGAAGATTGTGCTCTAAACAAAACTGAGCGGCAGACTGCTCACTATTGTAATACTTCTGAACAAGGCGTAGCCATTCTTGCTGAGATCTATGCTGAGACATTTTCGAGTACCTTTAACGATAAAAGTTAAAGGTTACGACGTTTATTAAAAGGATTGAATGAGTCGATTTAAAGACGCTTACAAAGTACATGCCTAACTGGCCAACAAAGGGCTTTGAAACTCTCGATAGTAGCCGAAGTTGGGTTGAAGCCTTCGTACGCTGGTACAACACCGAGCACAAGCACAGTAAGCTAAATTACGTTACGCCTTCAGAGCGTCACAATGGAAAAGATAAAGAGATCTTGAAGCTCCGAGCAGAGGTACTACTCGCTGCAAAAGAGCTAAATCCTGAACGCTGGCCAGGTGATATCAGAAACTGTGCGCCTGTTGGTGACGTTCACCTAAATCCAGAAAGAGAAGTTGCTTAATAAGTAAGCAAATGATGACAACTACCTTGAAAAACACCGGTATTATGGAGCGCTTACGATGCTCCCTAAGGTCTACGATGCCCCCTAAAGACGCACCTGAAATGCCCGGCTACGCCGCCATGTAAAGGGTATGTGAAGGTTGACCCGTTTGAGTACATTCTTTGTGGGCATCGTTTAAGGTTTCTTCGTTTTAGGACTGGAGAAGCGCTGTCAGAGGTGGTCCATCATGCTCTGGTTCAAGCTTAAATCAGGTCAATTTAGGCATTTCGCAGGATGAGTGTATCTAAAACCCCGAAAACAGCATGAAAGTGTTCAGCAAACATCCGTGTTTAGATTGTAGAGCAGAAGTTAGATCAGTCAGCGACTCATTCTGACGTGAGTTATGCCGCGATCATTCAGGTAAGGAATCATTCAGATTTCTTACCTTTGAACGTTTGCAATCAAGGCAGCGAAATCGCTGAAAGCCAAACAGCCTGTGAGCGATTTTATGCACTCGCAGAATAATTGCGCCTGAAGAATGGTTCTGCCACGTCTTTTATCAGTATTTGCAACAGAGCCATATAGAGTTATTTTCCGTTTTTAAATATTATCAAAACCTAAGGTAGCGACCCCTATTTCCCAAGTTTTAGTAAAATAGATGGCTTTCTGCCGACCAAGCCTAACTTCTATGTTTGATGCCTCTCGTACATGGTTCATAACATCTAAACCACTTTTTTTCCCAGCAAGAAACTGTTTTTTATATGAACTGGAGAGATTGTTCATTAGAACTATAGAGCTTTCTAGCTCTTCAATCTCTTCTTCGAACTTTTTAACTACTAATAGATCTGAGCTAAGAATCTCAACAACCTCTCGCTTTCTTTCTTCAACGTCAACTATTGCACTATCTAATCTAAAAGAATAATTTTTCACATTAGAAAAGTTAGATAGCCCAGGACCTAACTTACTTCTAAAGTTGATAAAAAAGCGGCTTTCATCAGGTAGTGATGTGGAATATAAACTCCCAACTTGGTGCTCCGCTCTAAAAAATATATCTGGATATAAGTTTGATTTTTCCCTATATAGTTCAGATTCGGCTACCAATAATTGTGCCTCAGCTAACTTTATATTCGGGTCTAGCTTTAAAGCACTATTGACCAACACGCTATCTTCCTTTGATAGAGAGAGCGGCTTTGAAATAAATTTACTCAATTCAGCATTAGATAAACTACGACCTGAGAGTTGTGACAATCGTTCTCTTGATGAGTCTAGTGATGTTTTTGCTGTTAACACACTAGCTAAAACTGATGAATACCTTGATTTTGCAAGCACAAGATCACTTTCAGATGCTACCCCTTGCTTCAACCTGCGTTCTAATTGCTGTATAAATTCCAGATGCTCTCTACGACTGTTATTCAGCGCTTTTAAAGTTAGGTTGGCAGAATACCACTCGCCGAATATTCCAATAACCTTGAGAGTTAGATCTTGTTTTTCTTTATCGGCTACTGCAATAGATGAGTTTAGTTCAGCAAGAGCAAGCTCTCTTCCTGATGTTATTCTTCCGCCAGTCCATATTGGTTGATTTAACCCAAAGACAACCTCATAGTCAACACCGGGCATTGAGTTTCTTGTAGATGAAGAGCCCCCAACAATAGACAAGTCCGGCGTCGGGAAGTAGCCCCAGTCGGCGCTTTTTAAGGCTGAACGATATGATTCGACTCTAGCTTGTGAACTTTTAACAATAGGATGTTTTTCTATAGTCTGCAGAATAAATTCATGTAAACCATTTAATTCATTAATTTCTTCAGAATTTTCTTCCTCATAAAAGACAACAAGATTACTATCAAAGATGTTTTCTTTATACTCAACTTCATACTCAACTTCTTCTTTTCTTTTTATTTTTATATCTGAGTAGCCATCTATGTTTCTTAAGAAGGCCTTTTCAAATCCGGAAATAGTCGATGTTCTTTTTAAAGCATTCTTTGCATCATTAACCCCTTTGTACGGGCCTAATAAGCAACGAGAGTAACCTTTTTCCTTTTTTAACCATGTAGAGCGAGGAAAAGCATCATAAACTTTTATTATGCTTTCTTTTTTTAAAGAGTTTTTAAAAAAACCACATTGTACCCAGAACAACTCACTTTCAAGCTGTATTCTTTCTTTACTTCTCTCAGCAAAAAACTTACCTACTGGGCAGTTGGTAGCTAATTCTTCCAAGCCTGATTGTGGATTTAAGTATGATTCACAACTATATGGTTCAGCATATGCTTCAAACAAAAAAGCAGAACTTACCAGCACAAATAGACTGGAATAGTAAAAACTTTTACCATTATTCATATCAACACCTCCTTGTTAAAATCATATTTATCAATATTTTATAACCTTACAGTGTGCTTTAAAAGCATACAAATATTTTTAGTACTTTTTTGATAGGCAAACAACATAATATGACTTTTTCTAATAAATTAACTTGTAAAGTGAGAAGTAGCCCCGGTTTTCTGACATGACTTTAAGTGATTGATCTATTTTGATAGTATCGAAAATTACTGGAACATATACCGAATCAACTTGAATATGCAGCCGGCCTTGAAGGTAAGGAATCTCAATGTTTCCTGACCTGAACAATCGCGGCATAACTCACGTCAGAATGAGTCCCGGACAGACCTAACTTCTGCTCTACAATCTAAACACGGATGTTTGTTGAACACTCTCATGCTGTTTTCGCTATTTCAGATACACCCATCCTGTGAAACGCCTAAATTGACCTGATTTGGGCTTGAACCAGAGCATGGTGGACCAGCTCTGACAGCGGCTCCCCAGCCCTAAAGCGAAGAAACGTTAAACGGTGCCCACAAAGAATGCATTCAAACGGATCAACCTTCACATACCCTTTCAGCATAGCTGCGTAACCGGGCATTTCAGGTGCGTCTTTAGGAGCGACACCCAAGGCACCGTAGACCTTAGGGAGCATCTCACCACGACGTCGGTTTGATAGAAAACCGAAGTATCGAATCATTTTGAAGTGCTTATCTGGAATATGCTCAATCATGCGTTCTATCAGAGCTTCTGGACTCAAAATGAGGGATTCCGTTCGACCATTCCTATGGTTGAGGTAATCAAACGTCACCAAGCCTCCCTGGAAGTTATGTCGTAAACGCGACGCCGATATCGGTGGCCGTTTTAGGTATCGGCCGAGGTAAGTCATGGTTGGCGTCACGTTGGCTGTTTTCTTTGCAAAGTGCAGCTTCCATCGACGGCAATATTGGCTGGTTAAAAATCGGGACCAATCTTGCTCATTACGAATGAAAGGGCAGTCCTCTCCACTCAAGTCTAACTCTGAGTAATTGGAGCTGAGAAGTTGAGTGATGGCACCGCGCCAACACTTCTCAGTGGTCTTAGCTTTAAAGAAAATCGGCTTCCATAGACCAGTCTTCTTACATAAACCCCCACGGGTGACAGACAAATGGATGTGCACATTCCAATTCAGCTTTCTGCCGTAGGTATGAAGTGCACAGAACACGCCAATATCGATATCGAGTTGCTTTGCCCATCCTAAGAAGATTTTGGCTGCGCAGCTAAAGAGATGATTGAGAAGAAAACGATTATCCCGAAAGATGGGCCACAACGTGTGTGGTAGCGTCAACGTAACGTGTTGATACTCACACTTAGGAAAGACATGTTGTTGCTTTCGTATCCACCGCTCTGTGGCTTTTATGCCACAACTGCTGCAAAAGCGAGATTTACACGTCTGGTGAATGTATTTGTGATGGGTGCAGTCAGCATGAGTGCATCGATACTCTTTAGAGCCAAAAGCAGCGGTACTGCAAGCGAGCATCTTGGTGACGTTTTCAATGACGACGGTTCGGAGGGTTTCTCGGTACTTATTGAGGTAGTTCAGCCAAGTATCGTTGGCATTGAAGAGTTGTTTGATGGGCTTATTCGGATGCATGACCTATAGGATAAACGATTCATCCAAAGCGCCCTAGTAGGTTGAGTCTCTTTGTTTTCGGCCGTAGGCCGCTCAGGCGACACCGTCGCCGGTTCACGTTTCTTCGCTTTAGGGCTGGGGAGCCACTGTCAGAGCTGGTCCACCATGCTCGGGTTCAAGTCCAAATCAGGTCAATTTAGGCATTTCGCAGGATGAGTGTATCTAAAATTCCGAAAACAGCATGAAAGTGTTCAACAAAAACCCGTGTTTATATTCAATAGCAGAAGTTAGATCAGTCAGCAACTCATTCTGACGTGAGTTATGGCGCGATCGTTCAGGTAAGAAATCATTCAAATTCCTTACCTTCAAGGCAACTAATCGCTGAAAGCCAGCAGCCCCAGTACCATGTTTCCGTTCATGCTCAGTTTGATTGCAAAAACGGCAGTTTACTTGGATGATAGCCATTGAAACACGGCTTTGTTGCTTAATTCAGAGAGAAGGCATGCCTGCCCCATTGTGCTTAATTCTTAATCGATATACTGTGTTTCAGGCATACCAAGCCCTGTAAGCTTATTCAGGGCTTTAATCATAGCGTAAGTCTCGCCAACTTGAGCGTTGTAGTTCCTCAGGCTTAATTTCCCACCTAGCAGCTGTTTTACTCGGTACATCGCGGTCTCTGATAGAGAGCGCTTATGATAGCCATACCGCTCTTTCCAATACTTATTTGAGCCATATAACTTCTGGCAACCCACGGCGAGATTTCGGGGGTGACCACGCTCCCAGAAGGCAGCCCCTTCTCTTGGTGGGATGAGCGGAACAGCTCGCTTGATCCGTATGGCATCATGGCAATTCCTTGTGTCATAAGCGCCATCACCTGATATCTCAATGATTTTCCGACGTGTCTGATTGAGTAAGTTGGGGAGCACTTCGGCATCGGTTACGTTAGATAAGCTCAGCTCTGCTGCGACTATTTCGTGGGTGCTTGTATCTACTGCGATGTGCAGCTTACGCCAGACTCTTCGCTTCCCATCAGTTCCATGCTTCTTGACCTTCCATTCACCTTCGCCATAAACCTTGAGACCAGTGGCATCAATGGCTAGGTGTTGTATCGCACCTCTGGTTTTAGTTTTAAATGAAACCTCAACATCCTTAGATCGACGACTTATACAGGTGTAGTGTGGGCAAACCAGAGGGATGTTAGCCAGCTTAAAGACGGAGTCTAGAAAACCTTGCAGCGCTCTCAATGGCATAGAGAAAACGCGTTTCACCATCAGAGCGGTAGTAATGGCTAAGTCGCTGAATCGGCGAGGTCTACCACGCTTGCCTTGTTTGTTTTGCTTCCACTCGGCTAACGTCTCCTCATCAATCCAAAAGGTCAGAGAGCCACGGTTGATTAAGGCTTTATTATACTGCTTCCAGTTAGTTGTTTTGTAACGAGGTTTAGGCATGAGACTACGACGATTGATGGGTGTATCCGATCAGATCGTAGCTTCCTGATTTAGTTCCATCGATTTAAGCAACAAGGCCTTGAAACACCTATAAAAAGTTCAGGAAGATTCTATCATGCAATCAACGGGTTGGAGTCATTACTCAACATTGACTTCAATAGTACATGTAGCTATACCTAATTAATATATATTCAAAGAAAAACAAAGGAGATCCCTATCTGGCAGGGTAGTTGTCACTGTTAAAATTTAACCAGTTTGGGCGATAAAGAGTAATTGTGTCTCGTATCTCAGTAGAAAGAAAAGAAGCTATATTAAGAAGCTGTTGCCTCCCTATTCGATGTCAGTGAAAGAAGTATCGGAAGAGGAAGGAATTAGCACTGCGACCTTGTATCATTGGCGTCAGCAACTCAGACGTTCAGGAGCCGCCGTGCCAAATAGCCATACTTCATCAGAGCAGTGGTCTGCTCAAACTAAACTTGCCATTGTCGCTGAAACCTACTCAATGACAGAAAGTGAACTCAGCCAATATTGTCGTGAAAAAGGTCTTTTCCCAGAACAAATCCAAAGCTGGCGCAGCGAATGTATGCAAGGGTTTAAGTCGAGTAAAGAGCAGGAAGCTGAAGCAAAGAAGCAGACTAAAGCTGACAAACTTGAAATCAAAGAGTTGAAGAAAGATTTACGACTCAAAGAAAAAGCACTCGCTGAAACGGCCGCCCTCTTGGTGCTAAGAAAAAAGCTGAGAGCCTTTTACGGGGAAGAGCCAGAGGACGACTAACCTCAACCGATGAAAGGCAGACCATAGTGACTCTTATCCTTGAAGCGAAGCAATGCGGATGTCGTTTAGAGCCAGCTTGCCATGAAGTTCAAATCGACTTGAGAACGTATCGCCGCTGGTACCAACAAGGTGAAGTGCAAGCTGACAAAAGGACAATATGTCTCAGGCCTGAGCCTGCTAACAAGCTATCTCAACAAGAGCGTGATGCGATTATTGAGGTGTGTAACCGCTCTGAGTTCGCAAGCTTACCTCCGACTCAAATAGTCCCGACACTGCTTGATAGAGGTGAGTATATCGCCTCTGAGTCAAGTTACTATCGGATACTGAGTGCACAGGGGCAACTAAACAAACGAGGTCGTCATAGAAGTAGGCAGAAGCGTGCGAAACCAACAAGTTATACAGCTACAGACTCGAACCAAGTCTATACATGGGATATCACTTACTTACCTTCAAAAGTTCAAGGCCAACACTATTACCTGTATGTCATCGAGGATATCTACAGTCGAAAAATCGTGGGTTATGAGGTGTATGAGCATGAATGCGGTGAGCTGGCGTCACAGCTTCTGCAACGAACGATGATGCGAGAGCAGTGCTTCAATCAAGCGCTGGTTCTTCACTCAGATAATGGTGCGCCGATGAAGTCGTTGACGTTCAAAGCCAAAATGGAAGAGTTAGGTATTACCTCATCGTATAGCCGCCCAAGAGTCAGTGATGATAACCCGTATGTCGAGTCATTGTTCCGTACAGTAAAGTACATGCCTAACTGGCCAACAAAGGGCTTTGAAACTCTCGATAGTAGCCGAAGTTGGGTTGAAGCCTTCGTACGCTGGTACAACACCGAGCACAAGCACAGTAAGCTAAATTACGTTACGCCTTCAGAGCGTCACAATGGAAAAGATAAAGAGATCTTGAAGCTCCGAGCAGAGGTACTACTCGCTGCAAAAGAGCTAAATCCTGAACGCTGGCCAGGTGATATCAGAAACTGTGCGCCTGTTGGTGACGTTCACCTAAATCCAGAAAGAGAAGTTGCTTAATAAGTAAGCAAATGATGACAACTACCTTGAAAAACAAAGGAGATATTCATGCCTGAAAAATATTTAGAAAAAATTAAAAACGAATTAATTACAGAATTTTTAAAAAAAAATTATTCTCACGCAAAAAAAAACGCTTTAGAACTTTTTTATAGAACTAATAGATTAGTACACCTTAGTGATGCTGTTACATGTATGACATTTTTAGGAGAATGGGATGAGGTTATAAAAAAATCAAAGATAATACTTAAAAACTCAGACAGGTTAAGTTTCGAGCATAGAAATGCACTGGACGGTTTGAGTCATGCCTCACATGTTAAAAAAGATATGTATTCAGTTAGAAAATATGGTTCAAAGTCACTAAAAATTAAAGATGAAATACACATTAAAGAAAATAAAAACGCAAGATACAATTTAATTGACAATAAATCAAAAAAGAATGGGATTAATGTTATCTCATTTTCTCTTTACGGCACTGACCCTAAATATAATATCACCGCCATTTTCAATGTTATATTGTCTAAGAGGATATATCCGGATTGGATATGTAGATTTTATATAGATAACACAGTACCAATGAGTATCAGAGAAAGGCTAATTGATTTGGGTGCAGAATTGATTTTAGTTAATAGTAACCAAAAAAAACTACCAGGCACAACATGGAGGTTTTTAGCTGCAGATGACCCAGATATATCCCGTGTCATATTTAGAGATGCTGATTCTTTAATTTCAGAAAGGGAGCGTTATGCTGTTGATGAGTGGGTAGATTCAGAAAAGTCATTTCATATTATAAGAGACGCAGGTAGTCATACTAGTCTAATAATGGCTGGTTTATTTGGAATGATAACAAAAAAAACACCTAATATAGAGATTATGCTTTATGATTACTTATCTGATAATCATGAAATTAATGATAGATATTATGACCAGAATTTTTTAAGATTACGAATTTGGGGCTATATGCGCCAAGACTTAATGACACATACTAATATTTTTGATATAGAAGGTTCAAAAAAAATACCGCATAGCTCTAAATTCCTAATAGGTAGTAATGAATTCGTATTTAGATACCAAGTCACAATAAACGATCATGTTAACAACAATTATGATTATTATTTAGAATTATACTCTAGATACTCACCTTATATAGATTTACAAGGTCAACAAGAAATATATGATAAAGAGAAGTTGATAGGAGTATTCCAACTTGAAATTATCGGTTATACCGCCACTGTTGAGTTACCTTTAAGATTTGCCCATGGAATCAAAGATAACTATAGCAGAGTAAATGTCTATAAAAAAATAAAAAAATAAAAACGATTCCTTACACGACACACAGGGCGAAAAGGATTCTGTTCAACTCCGCATGGAGTTGTAACAGTAAGTACCCCGGGCATGCATGGGGGTATCTACTTTGACCTTTTACTTTTTACTTTTTGGCGCCTATAACTAACAATGTTAATCAGTAGTAATATTTTTTATTTTAGAGGTCACTATGGATGCTAGTATTTCCAACAATAACCAGCTAGCTATTAGCGGTGAAGTATTAAAAACAGTTATAAATGCTCAAGAAAATCAAAACTATGTTGTTTTAGATAAACAGCTGCCGCCGACTTTAGAAAATTCGCCTCTAACTGTTGAAGCTGTAAACAGTAACAATTTGCTGAAAAAAAATGTGATAGCGATAAGAAAAGGCGATGATTTAATCTTAAAATATGCAGATGGAAGCGAAGTCGTTATAAAAGATTACTATTTGGTTTGTTCTGGAGAAGCGGCAAGTAGTTGTCAAGTGCTACTTCCCGATGGAGCCGGGGAGGCTATTTCTCTCTCTCCTGATAGTGTCGGGGAGCCCTTAGGAATCAGTGGGGAAAGTTTGGTATATGCTTCAGGCGATAGTGAGCTTATAACTGGATTAGTTAATGATCCTTCTCTCTAAGCCTTCTTCAAGGGAGCGATATAGGAGGGGGGCAATTACTGTATAACCCTAGTTCATTGCTCACTAGTACCCCTGCTTTTGGAAGCAATATCATAGAAATTGGTGTTGGCGCTGCATCGCTGGGCATCGCCGCATTAGCAATTAGTTCTAATGGCAGTAGCAATCAAGATACGACCAATAGAGATGCGACTAATAGAGATGCGACCGTGCCAACGATTGCGACGCTGGAGGTGTCCAGCGATAACGTGGTGAACCTTGAGGATGACGTGGCGGCGGTGACCTTTAGCGGCACCACTACCGGGGTCGAAGACGGCCAGACGGTGACGCTAGATATTGGTGGCATCCAAGCGACGGCGGTCGTGAGCAGTGACGCGTTCAGCGGCACCGCCGATTTGAGTAGCTTAGCCGATGGGACCACCCTTCCTGTTCATGTGGATGTGATGGACGTGGCGGGCAATGCGGCGCCCACCTTCAGTGGCAGCATCGATAAAGACACGAGCGCGCCGAG
Source organism: Vibrio sp. nBUS_14 (assembly GCF_051201655.1). NCBI lineage: Bacteria > Pseudomonadati > Pseudomonadota > Gammaproteobacteria > Vibrionales > Vibrionaceae > Vibrio > Vibrio sp. nBUS_14. The sequence continues at coordinate 20,569 of NZ_CP179208.1, read as the reverse complement.
CATAAACAGCCTTGTGGTGTCCACCGATGACGTGGTGAACCTTGAGGATGACGTGGCGGCAGTGGCCTTTAGCGGTACCACTACCGGGGTCGAAGACGGCCAGACGGTGACCCTTGATATAGGGGGCATCCAAGCAACGGCGGTCGTGAGCAGTGACGCGTTCAGCGGCACCGCCGATTTAAGCAGCTTAGCCGATGGGACCACCCTTCCTGTTCAGGTGGATGTGATGGACGTGGCGGGCAACGAGGCGACGAAGACAGGCAGCTTTACGAAAGGCACCACCACCCCAAGTATTGATGATTTGACGATCTCTGATAACAATATCGTGAACCGAGAGGACCCAGAGGATAAGGTGACGTTTAACGGCACGACCAGCAATGTGGAAGATGGTCAGACGGTGACGCTGGATATCGAGGGCGTCACAATGACGGCCGTCGTGATCGACAATGCGTTCAGCGGCACGGTGAATTTAACGGGAGTGAGCGATGGGGCGGCCTTAGCGGTGCAGGCGGACGTGAGTGATGCATTAGGGAATGCGGCAACCTTTACTAGCACCATCGTGAAAGACACGGCCGCGCCAACGATTACCGAGCTGAAGATCTCAGACGACGGCTTCATCGATAGCGGGGATACCGATTTAACGCGCGTGAGTTTTGAAGGGACCACCACTGGGGTGGAGGACGGTCAGACGGTGACGCTAGATATCGGGGGCCTCCCGGTGACGGCGGAAATGAACGGTAATACGTTCAGCGGCACCGCCGACTTGAGCGCATTAGCCGATGGAGCCACGCTTGCTGTTCTGGCGGACGTGAAGGACGTGGCGGGCAACGCGGCGCCAACCTTTACTAGCACCATTGCGAAAGACACGACCGCGCCGAGCATAGACAGCGTTGTAGTGTCCAGCGATAACGTGGTGAACAGTAGTGACGTGGCGGCGGTGGCCTTTAGCGGCACGACCACTGGGGTTGAGAACGGTCAGACGGTGACGCTAGATATAGGGGGCGTCGAAGTGACGGCCGTTGTGAGCGGTGACGCGTTCAGCGGCACGGTGAGTTTAACGGGAGTGAGCGATGGGGCGGCCTTAGCGGTGCAGGCGGACGTGAGTGATGCATTAGGGAATGCGGCAACCTTTACTAGCACCATCATGAAAGACAAGGCCGCGCCAACGATTACCGAGCTGAAGATCTCAGACGACGGCTTCATCGATAGTGGGGATACCGATTTAACGCGCGTGAGTTTTGAAGGGACCACCACTGGGGTGGAGGACGATCAGACGGTGACGCTAGATATCGGGGGCCTCCCGGTGACGGCGGAAGTGATCGGTAATGCGTTCAGCGGCACCGCCGACTTGAGCGCATTAGCCGATGGAGCCACGCTTGCTGTTCTGGCGGACGTGAAGGACGTGGCGGGCAACGCGGCGCCAACCTTTACTAGCACCATTGCGAAAGACACGACCGCGCCGAGCATAGACAGCGTTGTAGTGTCCAGCGATAACGTGGTGAACAGTAGTGACGTGGCGGCGGTGGCCTTTAGCGGCACGACCACTGGGGTTGAGGACGGTCAGACGGTGACGCTAGATATAGGGGGCGTCGAAGTGACGGCCGTTGTGAGCGGTGACGCGTTCAGCGGCACGGTGAATTTAACGGAAGTGAGCGATGGGGCGGCCTTAGCGGTCCAGGCGAATGTGAGTGATGTGGCAGGCAATGCGGCGCCAACCTTTACTAGCACCATTGCGAAAGACACGGCCGCGCCAAGCATTGACCGCGTGAGTGTGTCGACCGACGACATCATCGATAGTGGGGATACCGATTTAACGAGCGTGACCTTTGACGGCACTACCACAGGTGTTGAGGTAGGTCAAACAGTAACGGTTTCTATCGGTGGGTTGCTATATTATGCTTTGGTTGAGGCTGATGGAACTTTTGAAGGTACTGCTGATGTCTCTTTACTAAAAGATAACAACGCCCTACCTGTCGAAGCGAGTGTCTCGGATCAGGCTGGAAATCCAGCTTCTCCTGTTAGTAAGACTATTGTTAAAGATGTTGATACGCCTCCACAATTGTTCATCCTGGATGATGACGCAGATAACATATTCCTTCCATCAGAAAGTGCGACCATAACATTCCAATTCTCTGAGCCTGTTCAAGGGTTTACTGATAGTGATATTGTCGTAACTGGAGGGAACTTAACGACATTAAGCGCTGAGACTGTAAATCCTGACGGCACAGTTGAGTACACTGCGATGCTTTCCCCACTGGCGAGCACTGCTGAGTCTGATGGTGTTATTTCCATTTCCGTCGCAGATAATACCTTTATAGATTTAAACTTGTTAAATGGTAGAGGTGCAACTGAACGTTATGAGCTCCAAACACAAGTAACAGTGCCAACGGGAGCGAGTGTTAGTGAAGCCAACTCTTTTGGAGCTGAGATTGGTGCTCTTACCTTTGACGGCTCTGGAGATGCTAAATTAGGGTATACTTGGGTGTTATCTGACTCGAGATTTGAAGTTGTTGGCGATAAGTTAATGCTAAAGGCAGGGCAGTCATTAGATTTTGATACTGAACCAAGTATTACTTTTGATGTGACCCTTTCGAACTCTGGTTATAAGGAAGAGACTCAATCAGTAACGGTATCAGTCACTGATGCTTCTACAACTAACCTTACTGAAGGTCGAAACATTGTCGAAGGAGGCACAATTGGAGATGATATGATGCTCGGATCAAGTGATGATGACTGGTTCTATGGTAATCAAGGGGATGATGACCTCTTTGGGGGGAGTGGTGATCGAAGAGGTGGCCAAGATATTTTTGTTTATAAAGGACTGGATGGTAAGGACACAATACATGAGTTTGATGCTAGTGTTGACGGGGATAAGATTGATTTAAGCGAACTGTTAAGTTTTAGCCACGGTGACACCTTAAGTGATTTTATTGAATTTACCAATGAAGGTACAAGAATTACTTTAAAAATAGATAGTGATGGTGGTAATAACTTTGTGTCACCTGATGTCGAAATCTATTTAGACAACTATATTACTTCAATAGCATCACCACTAACGCTAGATGACTTGGAAAATAATAACTTTATTCTGTAAATACAGAAAACTACGTGTTTACCTGTGGATGAATGCCAATTATTAAGAGGTTGATCCAGCTCATGCAGCGTATCTCTGCCTACCAAAGTAGGCTTCATCAGGGGTGAGGTCAATGAGTCCCTGATGGTTACGCTCCTCATTATAAAACACCATGTAGTGGTCGATTTCAAGCTCTGCTTCTCGGGGCGTGGTATAAGCTTTTAAGTAAACCTCCTCATATTTCAGGCTTCTCCATAATCGCTCGATGAAAACATTGTCGACCCAGCGTCCTTTCCCATCCATACTTATCCTGACTCCATGGTCGATTAGCTTCTGTGTGAATTCGGTGCTGGTGAACTGACTTCCTTGATCTGAGTTGAAGATATCTGGCGGCCCATAATGTTTAAGCGCGTCTTCAAGGACTTCGATACAAAAGCTCGTGTCCATCGTGTTGGATAGCCGCCAAGACAGCACCTTTCGGCTATACCAGTCGATAATGGCGACTAAATACAGGAACCCCTTAGCCATCGAGATATACGTGATGTCAATCGCCCTACGCATGTTCGGGGTATCTATACCCGTCATTCCGCAGCCAATTCTAGATTTTAATTAGTGTGATCCCACGATCATTTATCAATAATGATTGCAGTTGAGACTTGACGCAGATCCCCCGTTTTGATCTATTACTTTTATTTGCCGGTAACTTGCGATGTCTGCTCCTCAACCTGTCATAAAACGCTTAGATCATCTTGGATTAATCGCTGCATTCTGTCATGAGATTGATTTACCCGGGCTTATCGACCGCATAATTCCTAAGTATTCAGAGCATAATGTCTCACACGGTGATGCCGTTCTAGCCATGATTTTGAACGGTTTGGGCTTCCATAGTCGAACATTGCATATGTTTTCTGACTTTTTCGAGACAAAGCCAATATCAAAGCTGCTTGCTAAAAACATAGAAGCGCACCACTTAACTGATGATGTTCTTGGGCGCACATTAGATGCTTTATTTGAAGCTGATGCCCGATTTCAGATAATAAGTGCGACATTCATGGAAAGGTGTAGAAGAGGAAGCCAACTGCTGAAAGTGGTACGCTCTTCTCGCCAAAGAAACAAGCAGTACTACCATGAATTATCAGCAGTTGACCGAGGGCAGAAGATACCAGATTTCTGCTCTTTTGGAACGGGGGATTTCGGTTTCTGAAATAGCTAAAACTGTTCAGTGCCATCGCTCTACGGTATATCGTGAGCTTAAACGCGGCAGTAGAGGCAGTCATTATTGCCCAAGCGAAGCTCAGGTATTCTCAATCAAAAAACGCACATCAGCTCGTAAATACAGAATACCTCAGGAGCGTGTTGATTTTATCCGTCTCCTTTTGGAATCGGATTGGAGTCCAGAGCAGATTTCCAGTGTATTAACGAGAGTCGGTGCCGCTGTCAGCCATGAGTGGATCTACCGATTTGTTGCGCAGGATAAACGCTTGGGAGGCAAGTTATATCGCCACTTGAGGCAAGGTCACAAGCGGTATCGTCGCGGTAGAAAAGAGAAAGCGCCAGCGATCAAGAATGCTGTTTCTATCGATGATAGGCCAAGCATCGTTGACAGTAAGGAGCGATTGGGTGATTGGGAAATCGACACCGTATTAGGCAAACATGGCACTGGTGCTATGGTGACAATTTTAGAGCGTAAAACACGATTTTACGTGGTCAAGAAAGTGCCATCGAAGTCAGCAGATGATGTCACCAAAGCCACCATCGAGCTACTCATGCCTTATAAGGAACATGTCCATACCATCACGGCAGATAACGGGAGAGAGTTTGCAGGCCACGAAACCATCGCAAAGGCGTTGGAGGCTGATGTGTACTTTGCCCACCCTTATAGTTCTTGGGAGCGTGGAGCCAATGAGAATGCTAACGGGCTTTTAAGGCAATATGTGAAGAAAGGAACCGACTTAACAACGGTAACAGACAGCGATATTGAATTCGCTGTATCACGGATAAATTATCGACCGAAAAAGTGTTTAGACTTCAAGCAACCAGCGATTGTCTTTAAAGAAATGGTATTGGCTGCTTGATATTGGAGAGTGTCGCACTTCGGGGTTGAATTCGGGTGTATCTATTTTATATCAAGTTATTGCAGAGCATACCGTTGAAAAATTGGGCCTCAAGACAGAGTCTGTCCACCTTGATATAACGAGTTTCCATGTTGATGGTGAATATGCTCAATCAGCAGAGGATGACATTAATTCTATTCAACTCGTCAAAGGTTATAGTCGAGATCACCGACCTAAATTGAATCAGGTTGTCCTTGAATTAATTTGTGAAAATCAAGCAGGGCTCCCTGTTTATATGCAGGCTCTCAGTGGAAACACGAACGATGCAAAAGCATTTGCAGAGGTCACTAAGCGCCATATTCACTGTCTTAAAGCCGCGCAAAATAGTCGTTACTTTATTGCTGATGCAGCTTTATACACGTCAGACAGTATTTGCTCACTTGATGAACAAAAGCAGAAGTTCATTACACGCGTCCCAATGACCATTAAAATGGCCAAACAAGCTCTACTGGCATTATCGCCAGCGCAATTAGAGCCTATCGGTAATGGTTATTCGGGGCACTGGATTGAATCTGATTATGGCAACGTGAAGCAGCGATGGTTGTTAGTGAACAGCGAGCAAGCGACAAAGCGAGAAGAAGCCACTTTTTATAAAAATTTGGATAAAAATCTGACCAAAGAGCTTAAATCTCTAGCTCAATTAGCTAAGAAACAATTTGCCTGTGCGACTGATGCACAAAAGGCTATGAATGAATTTCAGAGTCAATGCCAACTGTTGAGTTTCGAGCAAAGTGAGATACGGCAAGTGCCCGAGTTTGCTGGCCGAGGGCGCCCTAAAAAAGATGAGGTTCCAACTGGATACCACTACAAAATTGAAGCAAATCCGTTCACTGATTTAGAAAAAGTAAAACTCGCGAAGCTTAAAGTTGGTATGTTCATTCTTGCGACCAATGATACTGAAAGTACCGATCTCGATATGGCTGCGTTACTGGAACACTACAAGTCACAACAGAAAGTCGAGCGAGGTTTTCGCTTCCTTAAAAGCCCTGAGTTTTTAACATCATCTATCTTCTTAAAAAAACCACAACGCATCGAAGCTTTACTCATGATAATGACCTTAAGCCTAATGGTTTATGCTGGACTCGAGCATAAGATACGTGAAGAGTTGGCTGTTACTGAAGAATTTTTTCCAAGCATGGTTAAGAACAAAACCACATCTAAGCCAACTGCTCGCTGGGTGTTTTTAAAATTTGAAGGGGTCGATACACTTGAGTTCGGCGAACAATGGTTTATCACCGGCATTCAAGACCATCAGAGGAGATTGCTTCAATTGCTAGGTAAGCTATATGAAGCAATTTATTCCTAAATGAGGTGCGGAATGTCGGATTAAAATCTAGAATTGGCTGCGGAATGACGGTTGGCGGTATCTGCGTAGATATTAGAAAGTCAATGAGTCGGTTCGTAGACGCTTACAGATGTGGATACTCACGAAGCTGTTAGTGCGGAAGTCAGCCTTGTAAATGTTGGCGATAGTGAAGTGTTACCGACGCTGCTCAATCCACTACGCAGAAAGATCGTTGCCGTATCCGCAGATGGAGCCTATGACACCAAAAATTGCCATGAGATCCTGAAAAAGAAAGGTTGTACTCCGTTGATCCCGCCTCGAAAGAATGCAGCACTTTGGGAAGATGGCCATCCCAGAAACGAAGCGGTAATAGCTCTGAAAAATGGCACAATAACAAAGTGGAAAGCCGAATCTGGTTATCACTATCGCTCAATATCTGAGACTGCAATGTCTCGATATAAAGGACTAACAAGCGGTAAATTGAGCTTGAGATGTTACAACGCTCAAGTTGGTGAAATCATGGCGAATGTTAAAGCCATAAACAAAGTCATAGGACTAGGTATGCCCGTAAGAAACTAACGGTAAGTTATACATGGAGTCGTTGATCTTCTGCCTGATTTGATCAACAACGCCCACTCGTAGGATAATTACGCCTGGAGAATGGCTCCGCAACGTCTTTATCAGAATTTACGACAAGACTCTTGTTCCACAAGAGTTTTTCATGCTCTTGCCCTTCGTGTCCTTACTTTTCGCCCAAAGCGCCAGAGAAAGCCCTTACAATAGGCTTTGTAATATACGAAAGCACTGTTCTTTCGCCAGTAATTACATCTATAGATGCTCCCATTCCTGGTTTTAGTTTAATATCAGAAAACTTAGAAAGCGAATTTTTATGTTCTTTATCTATAAGAACATGAACAGTATAATATGACTCTAACTTACCATCAATACTTTCTGTTAAAGTATCTGAACTAATATAGTTAAGTTTACCTAACAAACTTCCATAGATAACGAAATCAAAAGCACTAAGTTTTATATTAACTCGTTGCCCTTTCTTAATATTTCCGATATCCATTGGTCTTATCTTAGCTTCTATAAAAATATCATCATTTGTAGGAGATAATTGCATAAGCTCATCTCCTGGTCGTAAAACACCTCCTATCGTAGTTACTGAAATGAAATTAACAATCCCTTCAACGGGTGATAATACATTAGTATGATTTAATATATCCTCTCTTTCGTAAAGCTTATGTCTCTCTATTTCTATTTTTGACTCAATTTCCGCAGCACTATTATAAGAATCATCAAAATATTTGTTTTTTACATTTTTTATTTTACCTTTTAAATCTATTACCTGCCTTCTTGTTCTCATCACCTCTAAATGACTAATATCGCCACTCGATAGTAGATTCTGGTTCATAACTAACTCTTTCTCTGCTATAAAAAGAAGTTCTTTTAGGTGGTTAATTTCATCATCTAGACTCTTTTTTTTCTGTTCATATAATTTATATTGAGATTTAATTAAATCATCATAACCTTCAAAATCATCACCATATTCAAGATGAGTTCCAGAAATTTCGGAGCGATATCGCTTGAGCTGTATTTTCAAAGAATGTAGTCTTGATAAGCTCTCTTCATAAAGTGCTTTAGCCCTTTCTTTCTCTAGCGTAGCCAATAATTGCCCTTTTTTGACGTAACTACCTTCTTTCACTAATAACTTGACTAATACCCCACCATCAGCAACTTGAATTATTTGATTTCTATCACTCGAAATTATTACACCGCTACTCCTTACTGTTTGATCTATTTTGAAAAAAAATGACCATAAAAAAAACAAAAAAAGGAAGATGAAAAGCATAAATACCCAAATTTCAATTGATGTTCTCTTATTATGCCAAACCATTACTTTCTCCTTTATTGTCTGAATTTAATTTTTTTATAACAGCGTCGCGATCTCCATCTAATACAACTTTGTTGTTGACCAATACAATAATCCTATCGACCAAATCTAACATATCATACTTATGTGTCACAAGAATCATTGTATGTTCTTTTTTAATTTCAGAGCGTAAAGCTTGTTTAACTCTAGCCTCTAATGCACCATCCATAGAAGATGTAGGTTCATCAAGTAACCATACTGAAGGGGACCTTAGAAATATTCTAGTAAGATTTATAAGTTGTCGCTGTCCTCCGGAAAGCCCTCTACCGCCTTCTGATACTTCCATCTCAAGGCCTTTCGGATGCTTGGACAGTAAGGAGGATGAAAGCCCTGTTAACTTTGCTACATTTAATATTGTGGAATCTCCGGGATCTTGAATTCCTAAAAGAAGATTTTCTCTCACCGTACCAGCGAAAAGCCGACTATCTTGCATAACAAAACCAATATGTTTAGACAAAGGAACTTTAGATATATAGTTAATGTCAACATCATCAATTAATACTCGACCAGAGGTTGGTTTGTAGATTCCTGAAAGTAGTCGTAGGAAAGTTGTTTTTCCAGAACCTATAGGTCCTAGTATTGCTACTTTTTCTCCTGAATTTATTTTTAATTGATCTACTTGTATTGATAACATGTCGCTGTAAGAGTGCTTTACACCTTCTAAATAATAGTCACCTGATATATTTTCTAATGCAATAGGCTGATTTTGACCGTGATGATCACATTCTAATGCCCAAAGTTCGTCTAAACCTTTTAAAGCTGCTTTACTGTGAGACCATTGAACCATTAAGGAAGGGACTGCTGATAAAGGTTGAAATATCCTTCCTGATAATATCGTGCAGGCAATTATCCCCCCCATAGTTAAACCACCCTGTTGAACTAAAAGAGCTCCTCCTGCTACTAGCGATATGTATGAGCAATGCTGAAACAATGCTGAAATATTTGAAGTTCGGTCGCTTATTAAGCGAATTGTTGACTCGTCATCTCTGGCTTGATTTGATAGGTTCGTCCACTTTGAGAGCATCCTCCACCCGGCTTGACCAGATTTTATACTCTCAGCACCTTCTATTGATTCAACTAGCAAACCCATTTTGAGATTAGTTGCATTGGTAAGGTCAGAAGATATTTTATCTGTCTTTCTTTTACAAATTAACCCAAAAGATAATGTCAGAATTAAAAAAAACAGTGGAATTAAAACCAAAAAACCTGATATATAAAATATCACAGATAAGAACAAAATAGAAAAAGGTATATCTACAAAAGCTCTTTGAATCATATTTGATAAAAGGTTTCTAACAATTTCATAACCCTTAATCTGGGATGAAAGAGTACCCAAAGAGCAAGGTAATTGATCTAGCCTTATTTGCAGAAGCCGATAAAACACTGAGCGACTTATTTTTTTGTCAGCTTTATTTATTATTTTATCTGAAACATGAAGTCGCAGTGACTTAGAAATAAACTCATAAACAATAGCCAAAAAAACACCAACACTGAGAACAAAAAGGGTCTGATTAGCTCCAGTTGGTAAAACTCTATCATACACTTGCATTGTGTAAAAGGAAACTCCCAACGCTACAAAATTAATAACGATACCAACAACTATCAAGCTGAAAATAAGGTTGGACTCATTTAAAAAAGCTTTTTTTATTAGCGTAAATGATTCGCTTTTGTTTTTTTCTGATGATGTATAAAAAGAAGGAGAATAAAACAACAAATCTGAAGACTTATTAATCACTTCTTCTTCCCATCGCCCATTATGAGGTGACCACTTTTTAGTTATTAAATTCCCGTCAGAATCAGTACCAAATATAACACCGCATGAAATAGAGTTGGTTTTACCATCTTGTTGAGGTTTAAAGTAAATAATTGGAAGAACTTCTGGCGTAAAGTCCTCTCTCCATTCAGAAGACTTAATGTTAATATAACTCTCTATTTTTTTTATTCTTTCTTTAATATTTCCTTTAGACTTTGACTCCTCAACTGCCTCTTTAAGGAGAACATGTTCTATGTGAGATTGATTCAATGTTGAAATATATGAAATACTATGGAAAAGCTGAGTTTCATTTAACATAAGAGCCCTTTAATATTTTGTATATTTTAAATGATTACATATTATGAAATTAGATTTATTTTACATTTAACCAGTAATTTTAGTATAGCTACTAACCTTAGATTTGCTTTGTTTAATTTTTCCCTTAAAAATCAAACGTAACCGTTCACCGAGGCAGCTTGACTTTTTATGACTAAGAGGATCGATACTACAGATTAAAGACGTTTGGGTACCGTTTCTTTTCAACGACTGACGTGATGATCTCACTCAACACTGACATTGCTGATAGACCCCGATTTTTGCAGGTTTCGACAAGTGTATGGATGCGACTACGGAATTTATCGCCTGCATCCGAGGCCGTTCCGAAGCTGATTTTCCTTTGAGTGACAAAGCCTCTAATACATCGCTCAGCTTCATTATTGGTTAAGGGGATTGAGGTTTTTTTGGGCTTTGTTGCGTAATTCAGTTTAGAGACAGAGCCACCCGTTTCGTGTGTTTCTTAGTCAATACGACAAGTTTCAGGCATACCTAACCCAGTAAGCTTGTTTAACGCTTTTATCATCGCGTAAGTTTCACCCACCTGGGCATTGTAATTTCTTAAACTTAAACGACCATCAAGCAGCTGTTTGATTCGATACATCGCGGTTTCTGAGAGTGAACGAATCCCCTCATAATTAGGCATAAAAACAATGAGGTAGACGCGCATCGCCGTCTTTGATCTAATGAATATCGCTGAACACACATTTCGAACCGGCGACGGTGTCGCCTGAGCGGCCTACGGCCGAAAACAAAGAGACTCAACCGACTAGGGTGCTTTACATGGATCGTTTATCCTATAGGTCATGCATCCGAATAAGCCCATCAAACAACTCTTCAATGCCAACGATACTTGGCTGAACCGGCGACGGTGTCGCCTGAGCGGCCTACGGCCGAAAACAAAGAGACTCAACCTACTAGGGTGCTTTACATGGATCGTTTATCCTATAGGTCATGCATCCGAATAAGCCCATCAAACAACTCTTCAATGCCAACGATACTTGGCTGAACTACCTCAATAAGTACCGAGAAACCCTCCGAACCGTCGTCATTGAAAACGTCACCAAGATGCTCGCTTGCAGTACCGCTGCTTTTGGCTCTAAAGAGTATCGATGCACTCATGCTGACTGCACCCATCACAAATACATTCACCAGACGTGTAAATCTCGCTTTTGCAGCAGTTGTGGCATAAAAGCCACAGAGCGGTGGATACGAAAGCAACAACATGTCTTTCCTGAGTGTGAGTATCAACACGTTACGTTGACGCTACCACACACGTTGTGGCCCATCTTTCGGGATAATCGTTTTCTTCTCAATCATCTCTTTAGCTGCGCAGCCAAAATCTTCTTAGGATGGGCAAAGCAACTCGATATCGATATTGGCGTGTTCTGTGCACTTCATACCTACGGCAGAAAGCTGAATTGGAATGTGCACATCCATTTGTCTGTCACCCGTGGGGGTTTATGTAAGAAGACTGGTCTATGGAAGCCGATTTTCTTTAAAGCTAAGACCACTGAGAAGTGTTGGCGCGGTGCCATCACTCAACTTCTCAGCTCCAATTACTCAGAGTTAGACTTGAGTGGAGAGGACTGCCCTTTCATTCGTAATGAGCAAGATTGGTCCCGATTTTTAACCAGCCAATATTGCCGACGATGGAAACTGCACTTTGCTAAGAAAACGGCCAATGTGACCCCCACCATGACCTACATGGGTCGATACCTAAAGCGGCCACCGATATCGGCGTCTAGGTTACGACATGATTTCCAAGGAGGATTAGTGACATTTGATTATCTTAATCATAGGAATGGTCAGACGGAATCCCTCATTTTGAGTCCAGAAGCTCTGATAGAACGCATGATTGAGCATATTCCAGATAAGCACTTCAAAATGATTCGATACTTCGGTTTTCTATCAAACCGACGTCGTGGTGAGATGCTCCCTAAGGTCTACGGTGCCTTGGGTGTCGCACCTAAAGACGCACCTGAAATGCCCGGTTACGCAGCTATGCTGAAAGGGTATGTGAAGGTTGATCCGTTTGAGTGCATTCTTTGTGGGCACCGTTTAACGTTTCTTCGCTTTAGGGCTGGGGAGCCGCTGTCAGAGCTGGTCCACCATGCTCTGGTTCAAGCCCAAATCAGGTCAATTTAGGCGTTTCACAGGATGGGTGTATCTGAAATAGCGAAAACAGCATGAAAGTGTTCAACAAACATCCGTGTTTAGATTGTAGAGCAGAAGTTAGGTCTGTCCGGGACTCATTCTGACGTGAGTTATGCCGCGATTGTTCAGGTCAGGAAACATTGAGATTCCTTACCTTCAAGTCTTTGCTTGGTTATTTCAAATACGGTTTTATAACCAGCTTTATATGCGTTACTTTCTTCATCTGTCAACTCAGGAAGCTGAATTGAAATCGTTTTTCTTGATGAATTTTCAGTACAATTAAGCTCCATTGCAGAGTGAGCTGTGGTACCTGAACCAGAAAAAAAGTCCATTATAAGACTATCTTTTTCATCACAAGCTACTGAAATTAAGTGTTTCAACAAAGAAAGAGGCTTAGGATATGAAAATGGAATATCAAACTCTTTACTTAATTGCGCCCCCATGCTCTGTGTATTCCCCATATTCATAAGGAGGCTAACAACATGACTCTGTATAGATCTTTCTTTTACGCTTTCAATTGCCCCATTTTCTGTCAACCAATAATCTGTAAACTGACCTTTTGTATGAACCGGCGACGGTGTCGCCTGAGCGGCCTACGGCCGAAAACAAAGAGACTCAACCGACTAGGGTGCTTTACATGGATCGTTTATCCTATAGGTCATGCATCCGAATAAGCCCATCAAACAACTCTTCAATGCCAACGATACTTGGCTGAACTACCTCAATAAGTACCGAGAAACCCTCCGAACCGTCGTCATTGAAAACGTCACCAAGATGCTCGCTTGCAGTACCGCTGCTTTTGGCTCTAAAGAGTATCGATGCACTCATGCTGACTGCACCCATCACAAATACATTCACCAGACGTGTAAATCTCGCTTTTGCAGCAGTTGTGGCATAAAAGCCACAGAGCGGTGGATACGAAAGCAACAACATGTCTTTCCTGAGTGTGAGTATCAACACGTTACGTTGACGCTACCACACACGTTGTGGCCCATCTTTCGGGATAATCGTTTTCTTCTCAATCATCTCTTTAGCTGCGCAGCCAAAATCTTCTTAGGATGGGCAAAGCAACTCGATATCGATATTGGCGTGTTCTGTGCACTTCATACCTACGGCAGAAAGCTGAATTGGAATGTGCACATCCATTTGTCTGTCACCCGTGGGGGTTTATGTAAGAAGACTGGTCTATGGAAGCCGATTTTCTTTAAAGCTAAGACCACTGAGAAGTGTTGGCGCGGTGCCATCACTCAACTTCTCAGCTCCAATTACTCAGAGTTAGACTTGAGTGGAGAGGACTGCCCTTTCATTCGTAATGAGCAAGATTGGTCCCGATTTTTAACCAGCCAATATTGCCGTCGATGGAAGCTGCACTTTGCAAAGAAAACAGCCAACGTGACGCCAACCATGACTTACCTGGGTCGATACCTAAAACGGCCACCGATATCGGCGTCGCGTTTACGACATAACTTCCAGGGAGGCTTGGTGACGTTTGATTACCTCAACCATAGGAATGGTCGAACGGAATCCCTCATTTTGAGTCCAGAAGCTCTGATAGAACGCATGATTGAGCATATTCCAGATAAGCACTTCAAAATGATTCGATACTTCGGTTTTCTATCAAACCGACGTCGTGGTGAGATGCTCCCTAAGGTCTACGGTGCCTTGGGTGTCGCACCTAAAGACGCACCTGAAATGCCCGGTTACGCAGCTATGCTGAAAGGGTATGTGAAGGTTGATCCGTTTGAGTGCATTCTTTGTGGGCACCGTTTAACGTTTCTTCGCTTTAGGGCTGGGGAGCCGCTGTCAGAGCTGGTCCACCATGCTCTGGTTCAAGCCCAAATCAGGTCAATTTAGGCGTTTCACAGGATGGGTGTATCTGAAATAGCGAAAACAGCATGAAAGTGTTCAACAAACATCCGTGTTTAGATTGTAGAGCAGAAGTTAGGTCTGTCCGGGACTCATTCTGACGTGAGTTATGCCGCGATTGTTCAGGTCAGGAAACATTGAGATTCCTTACCTTGAACGTTAAATTTGGACGTGATGCTGTTTTTCTTGCAGCTCAAGGAACTACGCAACATTGGCAAATGAGTAGAGAATTTCTGTCACCTCAATACACAACAAAACTAAAAGACCTTCCACAAATATTGTGTTGATTCTGTATTCTAGATTTGTGTGTGGTCAACTTTCGTGAGGTACGAGCGAATAGTTGTCCATCGCCCAAATCCGACACAGGAACGCCAAAGCGTTCCCCGTCAGCTTTTGCTTTATAAATCAAAGTTATCCACTTATCCACAGGACTAATTATCCTAAACTGAACCTAATATGAACCTAATAGATCCTAAATGATCCTTAGTAGCTCTGAAGCCTTTCCAGAACTGGCTTCATCAAGGTTTGGGGTGTAGCGTAAACTGTGATTGGTGTAGCATAAACCGTAAAGGGTGTAGCCTTTACTGTAGACGGTGTAGCGTAGACTGTGTATGGTGTAGCATGTACTGCAAAGCATGTTAGTAACTAATTTTGGATATTATCTATGGAAAACAAACTCTTATCGGTGATTAGTGATGGACTAGTAATATCTGATACACATTCTATTCAGCCTAACATATTAATTCGTACAGCCCTTTTCACCCCAATTGCTAAGAACAGCAACAAGAGTGATGATCTTACCGTCGTAAAGCATAATGTAAGCGACGAATTTCGGGACATATCCTTATATAAGCGTGAAGGATATGAATACGCTTCGCTCAAAGGTGAAAGGCTTAATGTACGGACTGACTTTAAGGTTTGGTGTGGGGTTGTTTTTGCTTTCTCAAAGTATGGGTATGACTCCGACAGAATAACAATGAAGCTCTCTGAATTTACAAAGTTTTGTGGGTTTAGTACTCAGATGTTAAATACGAAGTTCCGCAAGCGAATAAAAGACTCTCTAGAGAGGATTCAAAGCCAAAAGATAAGCATGGCCACCAAAGATGGCTCTAAAGCAACTTCAACTTCATTGCTTAAGAAATTTGTTTATGACATCGACACAGACACGATCATATTGGAAGGTGATCCAGATTTATGGGAGCTTTACCGTATTGATAGACAAATATTAATTAGCATGCGAACGCTGTCATCGATACCAAGGGCGGAAACTGCTCAGTGCTTATACTTGTTTTTTGCTTGTCTTCCTGAAGATCCCTTTCCCGTATCGCTCAGTCGTATGAGGGATCGCCTTGCCCTAAACATGAGTACAAAAGAAGCAAATAGGGCGATTAAAAACGCAATAAAACGCTTGGAATCAATTGGTTATTTGCATGGGCAAGTAACGACCTGGCATGGTGAGTGGGCCTATAAGATCACTAAACGCAACAAAGCTTTACCTGAGATTAAGTAACCCCCCCTACTTGATCTATATTGCAGTAATGGCTACCTGGTGTAACCATTACTGTAATATAGACTGTTGTGAGTGTATCCCAAACTGCAACTCACTATCTGGCTTTTCTTCAAAGGTGTAGCGTTTACTGCCCGCACGATCCTGTTTGCATTCTAAAGGTGTAGCCTGTGCTGCTTCTCGAAGGTAAGGAATCTCAATGTTTCCTGACCTGAACAATCGCGGCATAACTCACGTCAGAATGAGTCCCGGACAGACCTAACTTCTGCTCTACAATCTAAACACGGATGTTTGTTGAACACTTTCATGCTGTTTTCGCTATTTCAGATACACCCATCCTGTGAAACGCCTAAATTGACCTGATTTGGGCTTGAACCAGAGCATGGTGGACCAGCTCTGACAGCGGCTCCCCAGCCCTAAAGCGAAGAAACGTTAAACGGTGCCCACAAAGAATGCACTCAAACGGATCAACCTTCACATACCCTTTCAGCATAGCTGCGTAACCGGGCATTTCAGGTGCGTCTTTAGGTGCGACACCCAAGGCACCGTAGACCTTAGGGAGCATCTCACCACGACGTCGGTTTGATAGAAAACCGAAGTATCGAATCATTTTGAAGTGCTTATCTGGAATATGCTCAATCATGCGTTCTATCAGAGCTTCTGGACTCAAAATGAGGGATTCCGTTCGACCATTCCTATGGTTGAGGTAATCAAACGTCACCAAGCCTCCCTGGAAGTTATGTCGTAAACGCGACGCCGATATCGGTGGCCGTTTTAGGTATCGACCCAGGTAAGTCATGGTTGGCGTCACGTTGGCTGTTTTCTTTGCAAAGTGCAGCTTCCATCGACGGCAATATTGGCTGGTTAAAAATCGGGACCAATCTTGCTCATTACGAATGAAAGGGCAGTCCTCTCCACTCAAGTCTAACTCTGAGTAATTGGAGCTGAGAAGTTGAGTGATGGCACCGCGCCAACACTTCTCAGTGGTCTTAGCTTTAAAGAAAATCGGCTTCCATAGACCAGTCTTCTTACATAAACCCCCACGGGTGACAGACAAATGGATGTGCACATTCCAATTCAGCTTTCTGCCGTAGGTATGAAGTGCACAGAACACGCCAATATCGATATCGAGTTGCTTTGCCCATCCTAAGAAGATTTTGGCTGCGCAGCTAAAGAGATGATTGAGAAGAAAACGATTATCCCGAAAGATGGGCCACAGCGTGTGAGGTAGCGTCAACGTAACGTGTTGATACTCACACTCAGGAAAGACATGTTGTTGCTTTCGTATCCACCGCTCTGTGGCTTTTATGCCACAACTGCTGCAAAAGCGAGATTTACACGTCTGGTGAATGTATTTGTGATGGGTGCAGTCAGCATGAGTGCATCGATACTCTTTAGAGCCAAAAGCAGCGGTACTGCAAGCGAGCATCTTGGTGACGTTTTCAATGACGACGGTTCGGAGGGTTTCTCGGTACTTATTGAGGTAGTTCAGCCAAGTATCGTTGGCATTGAAGAGTTGTTTGATGGGCTTATTCGGATGCATGACCTATAGGATAAACGATCCATGTAAAGCACCCTAGTCGGTTGAGTCTCTTTGTTTTCGGCCGTAGGCCGCTCAGGCGACACCGTCGCCGGTTCAGGTAAGGAATCTCAATGTTTCCTGACCTGAACAATCGCGGCATAACTCACGTCAGAATGAGTCCCGGACAGACCTAACTTCTGCTCTACAATCTAAACACGGATGTTTGTTGAACACTTTCATGCTGTTTTCGCTATTTCAGATACACCCATCCTGTGAAACGCCTAAATTGACCTGATTTGGGCTTGAACCAGAGCATGGTGGACCAGCTCTGACAGCGGCTCCCCAGCCCTAAAGCGAAGAAACGTTAAACGGTGCCCACAAAGAATGCACTCAAACGGATCAACCTTCACATACCCTTTCAGCATAGCTGCGTAACCGGGCATTTCAGGTGCGTCTTTAGGAGCGACACCCAAGGCACCGTAGACCTTAGGGAGCATCTCACCACGACGTCGGTTTGATAGAAAACCGAAGTATCGAATCATTTTGAAGTGCTTATCTGGAATATGCTCAATCATGCGTTCTATCAGAGCTTCTGGACTCAAAATGAGGGATTCCGTTCGACCATTCCTATGGTTGAGGTAATCAAACGTCACCAAGCCTCCCTGGAAGTTATGTCGTAAACGCGACGCCGATATCGGTGGCCGTTTTAGGTATCGACCCAGGTAAGTCATGGTTGGCGTCACGTTGGCTGTTTTCTTTGCAAAGTGCAGCTTCCATCGACGGCAATATTGGCTGGTTAAAAATCGGGACCAATCTTGCTCATTACGAATGAAAGGGCAGTCCTCTCCACTCAAGTCTAACTCTGAGTAATTGGAGCTGAGAAGTTGAGTGATGGCACCGCGCCAACACTTCTCAGTGGTCTTAGCTTTAAAGAAAATCGGCTTCCATAGACCAGTCTTCTTACATAAACCCCCACGGGTGACAGACAAATGGATGTGCACATTCCAATTCAGCTTTCTGCCGTAGGTATGAAGTGCACAGAACACGCCAATATCGATATCGAGTTGCTTTGCCCATCCTAAGAAGATTTTGGCTGCGCAGCTAAAGAGATGATTGAGAAGAAAACGATTATCCCGAAAGATGGGCCACAACGTGTGTGGTAGCGTCAACGTAACGTGTTGATACTCACACTCAGGAAAGACATGTTGTTGCTTTCGTATCCACCGCTCTGTGGCTTTTATGCCACAACTGCTGCAAAAGCGAGATTTACACGTCTGGTGAATGTATTTGTGATGGGTGCAGTCAGCATGAGTGCATCGATACTCTTTAGAGCCAAAAGCAGCGGTACTGCAAGCGAGCATCTTGGTGACGTTTTCAATGACGACGGTTCGGAGGGTTTCTCGGTACTTATTGAGGTAGTTCAGCCAAGTATCGTTGGCATTGAAGAGTTGTTTGATGGGCTTATTCGGATGCATGACCTATAGGATAAACGATCCATGTAAAGCACCCTAGTAGGTTGAGTCTCTTTGTTTTCGGCCGTAGGCCGCTCAGGCGACACCGTCGCCGGTTCAGGTAAGGAATCTCAATGTTTCCTGACCTGAACAATCGCGGCATAACTCACGTCAGAATGAGTCCCGGACAGACCTAACTTCTGCTCTACAATCTAAACACGGATGTTTGTTGAACACTTTCATGCTGTTTTCGCTATTTCAGATACACCCATCCTGTGAAACGCCTAAATTGACCTGATTTGGGCTTGAACCAGAGCATGGTGGACCAGCTCTGACAGCGGCTCCCCAGCCCTAAAGCGAAGAAACGTTAAACGGTGCCCACAAAGAATGCACTCAAACGGATCAACCTTCACATACCCTTTCAGCATAGCTGCGTAACCGGGCATTTCAGGTGCGTCTTTAGGTGCGACACCCAAGGCACCGTAGACCTTAGGGAGCATCTCACCACGACGTCGGTTTGATAGAAAACCGAAGTATCGAATCATTTTGAAGTGCTTATCTGGAATATGCTCAATCATGCGTTCTATCAGAGCTTCTGGACTCAAAATGAGGGATTCCGTTCGACCATTCCTATGGTTGAGGTAATCAAACGTCACCAAGCCTCCCTGGAAGTTATGTCGTAAACGCGACGCCGATATCGGTGGCCGTTTTAGGTATCGACCCAGGTAAGTCATGGTTGGCGTCACGTTGGCTGTTTTCTTTGCAAAGTGCAGCTTCCATCGACGGCAATATTGGCTGGTTAAAAATCGGGACCAATCTTGCTCATTACGAATGAAAGGGCAGTCCTCTCCACTCAAGTCTAACTCTGAGTAATTGGAGCTGAGAAGTTGAGTGATGGCACCGCGCCAACACTTCTCAGTGGTCTTAGCTTTAAAGAAAATCGGCTTCCATAGACCAGTCTTCTTACATAAACCCCCACGGGTGACAGACAAATGGATGTGCACATTCCAATTCAGCTTTCTGCCGTAGGTATGAAGTGCACAGAACACGCCAATATCGATATCGAGTTGCTTTGCCCATCCTAAGAAGATTTTGGCTGCGCAGCTAAAGAGATGATTGAGAAGAAAACGATTATCCCGAAAGATGGGCCACAACGTGTGTGGTAGCGTCAACGTAACGTGTTGATACTCACACTCAGGAAAGACATGTTGTTGCTTTCGTATCCACCGCTCTGTGGCTTTTATGCCACAACTGCTGCAAAAGCGAGATTTACACGTCTGGTGAATGTATTTGTGATGGGTGCAGTCAGCATGAGTGCATCGATACTCTTTAGAGCCAAAAGCAGCGGTACTGCAAGCGAGCATCTTGGTGACGTTTTCAATGACGACGGTTCGGAGGGTTTCTCGGTACTTATTGAGGTAGTTCAGCCAAGTATCGTTGGCATTGAAGAGTTGTTTGATGGGCTTATTCGGATGCATGACCTATAGGATAAACGATCCATGTAAAGCACCCTAGTCGGTTGAGTCTCTTTGTTTTCGGCCGTAGGCCGCTCAGGCGACACCGTCGCCGGTT
>NZ_CP179207.1:0-1728022 GCF_051201655.1 Vibrio sp. nBUS_14 | reverse complement strand
TTATTTGCCAGTGCTTTTGCTAAATTAGTAAATTACGAATAACTGCAGGTATGGAAAAGTTGTTGTGAAGAACTAGTGCGATGAGTAACAGGTGCTCATGCCAGCATTGGCTACGCAAAGCTAAATCCTTATCTGTTAAATTTATTGTTCGATATGTTTGAGGAACCTCCAATAGAGTTCTGGACATCCTTCTGGTAAGTTAACGACTAACTTTCGTGCGTAAAGTAGGCTTTGAGCATTTTCTACAGCCTCTTCTACCATTGCGATCAATTTTTTCTGGTTAACGAAAGTGCTGTGTGCATTATTCAATGTTGCGAAGTTACCATCCCAAAGTTCAGTAGGGTAAGTAATTAACTCATCAGCCTCTGGGTTAAACACAAACAAATGATTTGGTTGATTAGTGTATTGCGCTTTAGATAAACCGCTAGCCGTATGAAGGAAAGAATTTCGCAAAGCAACCAAGGTCTGAGTGTCAGTATCATTTTTACCGAAACCACAAAAATAGTAGAGCGACTTTTTGATTGAGCTTGCTTTCTGATTACTAAACTCTGGCAATTCCGCATTTTGATAACAATATCCAAGCTGATCTAGAACCGTAAATGCGGCAGACAATGGTAAAAAAGAACTTCCATATGTTTGCCGCTTAACATGTCTGATTTCTTGTAAAACGGTAGACAATGAAGATGCTAGTAAACCATGATTCGTCTCAGTAAAATCACTATCAGATAAGTGAGCATAAGCAAGTTCCTCCAATGAAAGTTGCTCTAACCTTTTATTTTTTATCGTATGAAAAAACTCGAATCTCGTCATTATAACCTCATGAATTTAAAGCATAATTAAGTTGCGCAATGCTGCCAGCTAACTCAAACGCTGCACCGTAAAAACCAAAAATTGAAACCGCAGGCGCCGAATTGTCGGCGGACAACTAAGATCGAAACTCAGACAATAAAGTTCGCAACTTTAACATTAAAGATTGAAACTTTTAGGGATAAGCACTCCTCCTGCTGAAACACGTTTTTGGACAGAAATCATTTTCGCAAAATCGAACATTAGCAAATACAAATAACTAGAGATATGGAGAATTAGCATACGAAGTGCTCACCATTGATAATTAAGGTTAGATATCTAGTTGTATTTGAGCTGTGGTCAAGTTGGTACCATGGACACAAGTGATCGTTTGTGGTTTTAGGAGTTTCCACTCAGTATTTTTTTCGAGGGGTTCAGATGCAATGCTTACGTTTAAGCCTTCAGCTTTAATGTAGATCGTCGGTGGCTCATTGTCACTAGAGTAGCGTACTACCCAAAATTGCTTACCATCTGACAAACAAGTAGATGCCTTAAATGGTGACAGAATAGATTTGCTCTTTTTCACCATTTCGATTTCTTTAATAGTTGCGATAATCGCTACATCTGCATCGCTAAACAAACCATTCTTTACCATAAGGAGAAAAATTAGTTCACTATCAGTAGTACCCTGTCGGTAATTAAAAAGGGACTCAGGTAACAAGCGTTCAAGATGGAATCGTAACTTCTCGAATTCAGCGATCTGCCCATTATGCATAAACATCCAATTGTCTAAGACAAAAGGATGACAGTTTGAACGCGATACAACTGAACCCGTTGAGGAGCGGACATGAGCCATAAATCGATGAGAAGATATATGATGTGTTAAAGAACGAAGGTTATCATCCCCCCATGCAGGTAACACTTCTCGATATTGACCGGGAGTATCACGTTGTGTGTACCACCCCACACCGAATCCATCGGCGTTAACTCGAGTGGCCCCTTTTCGAGCCTCTAGACTCTGAATGATGAGTGAGTTAGTAGGTTCATAAATAACTTCATCCAAATAAATAGGAACTCCCTGGTAAGCTAGCCAACGACACATTAAAACCTCTCTATTAAAGTTATCATTAAATTGAACATCGTAGAGGCTCAGAGCCCCACGCCTAAAATGACACTAGTTTTCAGAGTGAAATTTTCAAGTTAAGTCAATTACAACCTTGCACATAACAAAGTTCGACTTTGCTAATTTAGCATGCAATAAATAATTACAGGTATGACAATCTTAGTTCTGAAAAGCCAATATTGTTACATTGGATTTACGTTAAACCCTATCTAATCATCAATCAATGATAATCTTTCTACTGCTAACGGTTAAAAACTCAACGAGAGAAAAATTAAACCAGATTATAAGCCGAGAATTTGATAGTCATGAGGCACAGTAAGTATCACGCCTATTGGTACTCTGCGGATGGTGCCGAGCTTGAGAAACCGCCACTTGCCTTGAAGAGGTCCATGGCGGCCTCCTTAGTTCTCGCTTCGAGAATCACTGGCGGTAATATAATTCAATTGCAGAGGAGTCACCATTGGGCTCTTTTAGAAGTCAACGAACATACTCGACTATTAGTTGCGCGATAAGCTTTACGAATGATGCCTTTAGCTTCTGCATCTGCTCAGATTTGAAAATGATCTTTGGACAAAAACCACTTAGTGCAATGACTCTATTTCATTCCATTTTGATTACTATTTTTACCCCCAAAATGGGACTGGCTGATTTTCAATCTAAGGAAAAATGCATAGATATTTAAAAGGCAAGGTTTACACCTTGCCCTTGTTATTACTTATACCAGCCGTCAGCTAGAACCTCTGCTTGCTCTAACACAAGCTTGATGGCTTCCTCTGCGGCATCAGGTGGATATTTCCATCGACGAAGCAGTCGGCGTACTAGGTTACGCATACGAGCGCGCACACTTTCCCGCTTCTGCCAGTCAACAGTGGCCGACTTACGAAGTTGTTTGGTTAGTTCAATGGCCAAATTACGTAGAGCATCGTCACCGAGCTCACGGACAGAAGACTCGTTTTCTACTAGAGCACGGTAGAAAGCGATTTCATCAACGGAAAGCTTTAACTTATCCAGGAGCTCGGAATCCTCTTGCATTTCCTTAGCCCATTGGATCAGTTCCTCAATGACCTGAGCTGTTTCGATGCTTCGATTGTGGTACTTGTTCAATGTTGACAAAATACGGTCGGAGTATTTTTTCTCTTGCACGACATCGTTTTTCATTCGAGCTTTGACTTCATCCCGCAGAAGCTTCTCAAGTAACTCGACAGCAAGATTCTTCTCTTTCATGTTCTTTACATCTTCTAAGAACTCTTCAGAGAGCAAACCAATATTCGGTTTATCTAAACCAACCATGGAGAAAATATCATCGACACCATCGACACCATCGGCAATCACGGCATTATCAAGAATCTGCTTCAAGGCAGTATTACGTTGTTCTTGATCGATTTTCTTACCAACATTGGTATGCTTTATAAAAGCTGCTTTGATTGCTGAGTAGAAAGCGATTTCGTTCTTGTAACCATGCGTCTCATCCATGGTGTTGCACAGCGAATACGCTTTACCTAGCGCAGCCATCACATCAAGGAAACGACGTTTTCCATCACGAACTTCTTTACCTTTGCTATCAGTATGTGACAACCCTGACAAGTGGCTTGCCGCTTTAGGTAATAAACGTAAAGCTTCGGTTTCGAAGTCAGGGCGATAGTTAAACACCTTACCGTCAACTGGGGTCGCAAACATACCACGAACGATATCAACCTTTTCCATCAGCACAGAAAAGGCTTCCGCAGTATCAACCGTTGGTTGCCCTTTACCTTGGCTATTAGTGTAGGTTTTAAGCGCGTTTTTCAGCTCATTGGCGATGCCGATATAGTCAACTACCAGACCGCCCGGTTTATCTTTAAAAACGCGGTTTACGCGTGCAATAGCCTGCATCAAGTTGTGACCTTTCATCGGCTTATCGACATACATGGTATGACAACACGGCGCATCAAAGCCTGTTAGCCACATATCACGAACAATCACCAGCTTTAACTCGTCGCTAGTATCTTTGTATCGTGCCTCAAAGAGTTTCTTGGTTTTCTTATCATGGATGTGTGGCTGCATCTTAGCTTTATCAGATGCGCTGCCTGTCATCACAATTTTGATTGCGCCTTTCGCGGGATCATCGTGGTGCCATTCTGGTTTAATCGAAACAATCGCATTATAGAGATCGACACAGATTTCTCTGCTCATCGCCACAATCATGGCTTTGCCGGGAAACGTCTTTGTACGCGTGGTAAAGTGATTCACCAAATCCTGAGCAACTTGCTGAATGCGAGGTTCAGCACCAACAAGCTTTTCAAGTGTTGCCCATTGAGATTTGATTTTTTCGCGGCTTGAAGTCTCTTCATACTCACCGATCTCATCTTCGACTTGGTCATTAAGCTGCTCAATTTCAGCTTGGTTGATATCTAACTTGGCTAAGCGAGACTCATAGTAGATTGGTACTGTGGCACCATCATCGACTGCATCTTGGATATCGTAGATAGAAACGTACTCACCAAATACGCCACGGGTGTCTTTGTCATCCATAGCAATAGGTGTTCCAGTAAAACCAATGAACGACGCATTTGGCAACGCATCACGCATGTACTTGGAGTAACCATAAACAAACTTTTGTGAGATGACATTACCGTTAGCGTCTTTAACGTCTACTAACTTTGATTTGTTGCCGTACTGACTGCGGTGCGCTTCATCCGATACCACGACGATGTTGGCACGCGTTGATAGCACTGGGTGCTCTGTTTCTTCTGCAAGTAGGGCAAACTTTTGAATGGTGGTAAAGATGATGCCGCCAGATTGACGAGAGAGCAGCAGCTCACGCAACTTATCGCGACCATCCGCTTGCGATGGTACTTGCTTAAGTGTTTCATGCGCCATACCAAAGGTATTAAAAAGCTGACCATCTAGATCATTTCGATCTGTCACAACTACAATTGTTGGGTTGTTCATCGCAGGCTGTTGCAACAGTTTACTGGCGTAGCAAACCATTGAAATACTTTTACCACTGCCCTGCGTATGCCATACCACTCCCGCTTTACCACTGCCGGGCTTAATTTTATCTAAGCCTTTTGTCGCTTGAACTTGGTACTGGCCTATGTTTTCTGCAACTAAAGGAAGCTCATCATCAGCCTGTTTCGCTCGCACTGTGGCTTCGACTGCCGCTCGCACCGCATGGAACTGGTGATAACCAGCTATCTTTTTGATAACAGTGTCGTTATCTGCTTCGAACAAGACAAAGTAACGAATGTAATCGAGCAGTAGCTCTTGCTTGAAAAAGCCACGAACCATTGTCTCTAAATGAAATTCAAATAGTGGTCTATCATCTTCACCCGAAAGCGTTTTCCACGGTAAAAATCGTTCTTTATTCGCTGTTAAAGAGCCAACCTTAGCGTTAACACCGTCACTAATTACCAAGGCTTCATTAAATACAAATAGGTCAGAAATTTCTTCTTTGTAGGTTTGAAGCTGGTTGTAAGCATGCCAAATGTCCGCATGTTCATCGGCAGGGTTTTTCAACTCGATAACAGCAATGGGCAAACCATTGATGAACACAACCACATCTGGGCGACGGTTACCTTTTTTACCTGTAATGGTGAACTGATTCACTACCAGAAACTCATTGTTATCTGGATTGATAAAATCCATTAAGCGTGCATGGGTGTGCTTAGTCTTGGTTTCCCCGTCTTCATACACAGTGTACTCAACAGGTACACCTTCAATCAGGTATTTGTGGAAAGTTCGGTTGCTTTTAATCAGCACAGGGGTGTCTGGTGTACTGACTGTATTCACCACCATGTCCAAGCTTTCTTGTGGCAGTTCAGGGTTTAATACCTCTAAACGCTCAAGCAAGCGCTGTTTGAGCACGACTTCGTGGTAATCATCACGCTCAGGGGAATCGCCGTCGGGGGCGATATCGTAGCCATTTTTGTATAGGTAGCCTTGGCCAGTAAACCAATCGATGCTGAGCTGTTCTAGTTGGTCTTCAGTGATCATAATTGCTCTTCGTACAGTCTGTGCATCTCTTTACAGAAAGCTCTGAACGAGTAACTATCTAAGAGAATTTGTTGTAGTTGTGCCATTTGATGAAAAAACGTCTCACTTTGTTGATCAACTGTAGAAGCACTTCCAATAAAATCAGAAAGCTTGCGATAGATAATTAAGGGATGCCAACTGTTTATTGTTTCATTCGATAACGTCCGGTCGATTAAACACCAACCTTTTGGCAAGCGAATCTCATCTACAAATTGTTTAAACAAACCCTCTGATTGCAGTTTTGAATGAAGATGTTCATCAATATCCATGAGCAAAACCGCCAAAGGTTCATTGTGCTCTTCTAGCAAGAATCCCAAGCAATGATCTTCGCCATCAATAAGAAAACCGCAAAATATCCCTGGATTCCAACCGCCGTCATTATACTCTTTGCTAACATTGTTGAACTCTAAACCGATTCTCCCCCAAGCATCAAACTTACCACGAGTATTACGTTGAAATGGAGCGCGATTGTACAAAGCCCCACTATTTAGCGTTTGAATTGGCCAGTCACGATTTATGTTTTGATTGGCTATATCATACAATTGTTTTTCTAATTGTTTGACTTCGAAATAATAACTGACTGAAAGTGGATTAACTGGTGATACAGCTATTAAGCCGTTACTTTTCAATAGCTCAATAAACTCATCCCTTATCCACTTTTGCTTCGGTTCACTAGGGCGTGTTGATCTTTCGTGAGTGTTTTTTGAACAGCATGGTAAAGAGTTATAATTTGCTTCGCCAAAAGTAAAACCATAACCAATACCATGCCAAGAACAATGCTAACTGATATTCGCTGGGAACTGCTACTCCAAGTTATGAAAAGTACAGGTCGTATTTACGATAAAACTGAACATCGAATGACATTTGAAGGAATACTTTATCGAATGAGAACAGGTATTCCTTGGCGAGATCTACCCTCTGAGTTCGGAGAGTGGAGTACCGTTTACAGACGATTTAATCTTTGGTCAAAGAAAGGGATTTTAGATAATCTTTTCATAAGCTTATCTAGCATGGCTGACTTTGAATGGGTATTTCTTGATGGCTCTATAGTTAGAGCGCAGCAGCATAGTACAGGTGCAGCTACTGAAAGTTCAGAGCAAATAGGAAAAAGTCGCGGGGGCAACTCAACCAAAATTCACTTAGCTGTAGATAGTGGTGGCCTGCCGATTTGCTTTGATTTATCAGAGGGACAACGCCACGATATAGTGCATGCCGAAAGCTTAGTTGAGCAACTCGATGAAGTTAATACCATCGTTTGTGATAAAGGATATGACAGCGAACCTTTCCGTACTTTTGTTAAGGAACGTGGCGGAGAAACAGTAATTGCTAAACGCAATTACGGACAAGATATAGACAAAGACAGTATGGATTGGTGTCTATACAAGTATCGTCACTTGGTCGAAAATGCCTTTGGGAGAATTAAGCATTATCGAGCTATTTCAAGTAGATATGACAAGCTAGAAAGGAATTATGCCAGCATGTTATCACTGGCATTCATGTTAATGTGGCTACCGATGTATTGTTGAACACGGAATGTACAGCAAAGATCAACACGCCCTAGACTCAATAGCCGAAATTTTTTCAGCTACTTCATGCCAACACAAAGCGATATCAGGATTCTGCTTGTGCTGACTAGTGTGTGCAGTGATTAGCACTAAGATGAATGGTTTCTTTAAGTTATTCTGTGCATAGCTGCGATAATTTGATAACTGGTTTTCATCAAGTTCTGACCATACTTTGTGCTCAAAAATCACACTCCAATTATCCCTATCCGAGCCCCAGAGCATATCTGGGTACTTTCCATTAAAGTTGACCTGTGTATCAAACATGTCAGAACTTGGCAGTTTTTCAAACGGCATCACATTATCGCCGGAAAGCAATTTAGGAAGTAGCGTGTCGCGCAAAGACTCCAAGCTGGCATTTTGTGCATTGTTGGCATCAACCTTTGACTGGAAAGACTGCATCATTTCTTCAAACTTTTTGAGCACACTCTCACTAGGCGTAATCACATCGAGACGATATGCATTGTTCCGATTTAATCCCGGTACGGCAGCATCTGTGTTCATGTCTTTCAACCCAAGATTTTGCAATACTAAGTGGCAATATTTCAGTGAATAACCTGCTTTGGGTTTCACGTAAAATACTGTATCAATTGGGTAAAATGCTTTTGGTTCCCAGTACACAGAGCCAACTGTACCTTTACGACCGACAATGATTCCGGGGCCTTCCACGAGGCTTTGATTATGGTATCCAGTCAGACCACCCGAACCATACACAGGAACATCGCCAGCAACACGGTCAGTCTTCTTCAGAGCCTTACCGTAAGCTAGCTCAACTATATCCTTGAGTTGCTTTGGCTCCCACCCATCAGGAATCAAACCTAACTCAGACTCAACGAGCTTTTCTGGGAATAGCGAGGCAGTGGCAGCATCCATACCTTCTGGTTGTTCGCCGTTCATCTTGGCTTTCACAGGCTCAAAATCAACAAACCATGACTTGAAGATTGCCTGCGCCATTTCTTCGAGAGTTTGGTTGGTTTTAGTATTACAAACTAACTTGTTGCTTAAAGACTTTAAAACTTGAGATATTTTGTGCTGCTCAAGCAATGGAGGTATAGGTAAGATAACCTTTCTAAGCTCACTTTGTTTAATGCCTTTAACAGTAGAGCCTGATGCGCGAGACTCTAATTGGTGTTGAACGAAATCACTCTGTAGAGCACACAGAAGGAAGTCACTATCCAATAAGCCCTTTTTACCTCTAAGAGTCACAATACGCTGAGCTAGTGCTACATTAGCACTTGTTAATTGTGCTGTTTCCCCTAAAGGAGCTTCCGTTGTCAAAACCACATCACCAACTTGTGGTAACCCTCGAACCATCCATGAGTCATAGTTGTCTTCTGCAATAAACTCAAAAGGCTCAAGGACATACCCACCCTTCACAATTTTAGCTGTGATAAGAGGTATACCTGATTCTGTTTTCTTTGGTGTTTTCCCTCGATAGTCAATAATCGCATCCATAGCATCTTCGAGAGGAATTAACTGCCAACCGCGAGGTAGGTTATCAAAGCTCATAACCCAACCCCGCTAGGTTCTTCTTAATTTCAGCTTCTAATGTTGCAGACTCCGTAAACTGCTCGCTCAACTTAACGGTTAAGGTTGCCATCTTCTCAGCAAAAGGAACTCCATCGTCCTCTTCTTCTGTCGCACCGACGTAGCGACCGGGAGTTAATACAAAGTCATGTTTGGTGATTTCTTCAAGCGTTGCTGATTTACAGAAACCTGCTTTGTCTTCATAAGCCTCCCCATGAACTTCTTCACCCGTTTTCCAAGCGTGGAATAGGTCTGCTACTTTCTTAATGTCATCAAAACTAAAATCACGTAGAACGCGATCTTTCATGAATCCAAGATTGCGCGCATCAATGAATAACACTTCACCTTTACGGCCACGCAGTTTACGTCCTGCTTTATCAACACGAGGGTTCTTGTTCTTCGTTAAGAACCAAATACAGGCAGGGATCTGTGTATTGGTAAACAGTTGACCGGGAAGCGCTACCATACATTCAATCAAGTCGTTCTCGATTAACGCCTGACGAATAGTGCCCTCGTTGTTGGTCGTTGAACTCATAGAACCATTTGCCAACAGAAGCGCCTGAGAGCCTTCAGGAGCAAGGTGATGAAGCATGTGCTGCATCCACGCGAAGTTCGCATTACCTGATGGTGGTTGGCCTTATTTGAAGCGAAGATCGTTATCATCAACACCAGTGTTCCATTCTTTCATGTTGAATGGAGGGTTAGCCATGATGAAGTCAGCACGAAGATCTGGATGCTGCACGTTAGTGTAGGTACTGGCAGGCTCTTTACCGAAGTCGTAATCAAGACCACGGATCGCCATGTTCATCGCTGCTAGTTGCCACGTTGTATGGTTATATTCTTGACCGTAGATTGAGATTTTCTGTTTCTGCGTTAGTGCGTCGACTTTCTTCTCATTCGCATGACGCTCAATGAACTTCTCTGATTGAACGAAGAAACCGCCAGAACCCATTGCAGGGTCATACACACGACCTTCAAACGGTTCAATCATCTCTACGATCAGCGTTACTATGGATGCTGGCGTATAGAACTGACCACCTTTTTTACCTTCCGCCAGTGCGAACTGACCAAGCATGTATTCGTATACATGACCTAGGATGTCTTTACTGTTTAGATCCGCATGAACAAACGGAATTGTCGCAATCAGGTTGATAAGCTCATTCAGCTTAGCTTGGTCAATCTTCAATGAAGAGTATGACTTGTTAAGCACGCCTTTCAGTTTTGGGTTATCACGCTCGATGCCCTCTAAGGCATTGTCAATTAGGTGTCCAACAGAAGTGATTTTCTTAGTTTTTCCGTCAATTTCAAGCTCTGCACCACCAATAACTAAAGGCGCATTGTCTTGCAGGAACTGCCAACGAGATTCCGTAGGTAGCCAGAACACGTTTTTCTCTGTGTAGAAATCACGCTGTTCCAATTCAATAGCAATCTCTGCCGATAACTCTTCTTCAGAGTAATCAGCAGGATCCAAGTAGTATTCGTGTTCTGGGTTAGCAATGTCAGCTTTAATCTCATCCTGACGCAGCTTAAACGCATCAGAGACGTATTTAACGAAGATTAGACCTAACACTGCGTGTTTGTACTGCGCTGCGTCTAGCGTTGAGCGTAGCTTGTCTGCTGCGTTCCAAAGCTTGCCTTCAAGATCTTTGAGAAATTGCTGTTCTGTTTGATTCATTGGAAGTTTTCTTGTTATAGAAATATTCCGTCAATCATACCACTGGATGCAGCATTGTCTTTGATTTCTGCCTTACTTAAAGAGCATTTTTATGAAGTAAGGTGCACATTATGGAAGCTTGGAATAAAGGAAAGCGTGTAGGTCAGAAGAAAGCCTTCAAACTAGAGGACATTTGGCGTATCCGTATTCGACTTGAATTGGAAGAGCGCTTGTTTGAGTTGGCATTGTTTAATCTTGCCATCGACTGCAAGTTGAGATCCTGTGATTTACGTAACTTGAAAGTCCAAGATGTCAGTCGCAGTGGTTGTGTGATGTCGAGAACAATCGTCAAACAGCAGAAGACCCAGCAGGAAGTACATTTCGAGATCACACCCAAGACTCAACAAACTTTGTCGCAGTGGATCATTCAAAACTCGTTGTCACCAACAGACTATCTGTTTCCAAGCCCACGACGTGAAGGGCAGCCCATCTCGTACCATTACTACACCACAATGGTTAATCGTTGGGTTACTGATATAGGACTCGATAAAACGCAATATGGCACGCATTCACTGCGCAGAACCAAGGCTTCTTTGATCTACGCTAAGACCAAGAATCTTAGGGCTATTC
Organism: Vibrio sp. nBUS_14; assembly: GCF_051201655.1. Taxonomy (NCBI): domain Bacteria; kingdom Pseudomonadati; phylum Pseudomonadota; class Gammaproteobacteria; order Vibrionales; family Vibrionaceae; genus Vibrio; species Vibrio sp. nBUS_14. The sequence continues at coordinate 1,716,726 of NZ_CP179207.1, read as the reverse complement.
AATTACTTCTAGGTCATGCTAAGTTAGAAAGCACGATTGAATACCTTGGTGTCGAGATTGAGGATGCACTAAGGATTTCAGAGAGTTGTGAGACGTGATTAATCAGCGAGTAATAAATTTTGGGTAAAACAGTAAAGTAAATCGTTTAAGAAAAAAACAAAAGATCACTAAACTTGAAAGCGTTAAAAAAGAAAAGCAACGCCAAAAGATGAACACAATTCCGGACATATACTTAGATGAGTCTGGTAATACAGGCTCAAATTTATTAGACGATAATCAACCTGTATTTACCCTAGCTAGCTGCCAACTGAGCGATGATGATGCTAAGAAGTTGATTGAACTCGTTGGCTCAAATGCTAACACGAACTTCATTTCAAAAGGTTGAAGAGAAATAAAGCGGGGCAGGATGGCATTGTTCGTTTAATCGGCTCTAAATTGATAAATCCAAACACTGTAAAAATTAACTTGTTTCACAAACGTTTTATGATCGTATCTAAGATTGTTGATACGTTGATTGAACACATGCTGTATCTAAGAGGTGAAGACCTTTACATAAATGGCCAAAACATAGCTCTATCTAACATGTTGTACTGCTGCTTAACCGTGCTTTGTGATGATGACAAAGTAGATAAAATGATGTCCGCGTTTATCATTATGCTTAAAAACAAGGACTGTAAATCTATCGAAGCATTCTATTCATCCGTAGAGCAAGTTCAATGTTCTTCAACCCATGCTCCATTTAGAACGGATATCCAACAAATATTAGATACGAAAGAGATCATTGAGGATGCTCTCCATGGTGTAGATAAAACGACGTTAGACCCATCAATTCCGGCATTATTTGCTCAATGTGTTCAATGGGGTAAAGATTTTCCGAAAGGTTTTCACTTAATGCATGATGACTCTCAGACACTCGAAAAACAGGCAGGCATGTTCGCGCTGTTCATGGATTGGACTCAAGAAAATGTCGAGGTCGGCTACGATAGGCGCAAGTATGAACTTCCACTCAAAGGAAAATCTCTGAAATTTGTTGATTCAAAAGCGCACCCCCAAATTCAAATCGCTGATATTTTAGCTAGCGGATTTGCTTATTGGGCGGCAGGCGTATATCGAGGGGAAAAAGATGACTACCTATTCCTAGAACTAGATAAACTCAACCTTGATCGTTTCATTGGTCATAACAAGATATGGCCCACGCTGGATGTAGATCCCAAAGATTTAGGAACTGTGCATGACGGTGGAATCAATGCCGCCAACTATACGCCTCTTTTTTTAGCTAGGGCTAAGCCAAACCCTGAAGTGGTTCAATAAACTTTTGTTTAGCACCTCTTAATCTAGAAGTGCTGCAAGTTAAGCTCTCTAAGGCGCTTTTGCCCCATTATTAGTTTCGCCAAAAAAGCCACGTTCTCGGTCGGATGGGTTTTGGCCAAACATAACTAATCTGAAACCCAAAGCTCATAAAGTACGAAAAATTGTTATCGGAGTGCAGTTCTTAGTTCAAAGAAACTCGATGACTTTTGCTCTACAAACCGCTTTTAAAACGTCACAAACTTACAAAGCGTTATAGAAACATACCGCTTTGTTCAAATGTGTAAAATCTTCGCTAAGAGCGTTTGAGGCGGTCTGAGGGCTGTTTCTGATAGCAAACTCACACATTTACCATAACAGGAATAATGAACACCAGATTTTTGAGTGGTGTTCATTATTTGTACTTTACCTTGCCATTAATTAATTGTTTAAATGAATACTTCATAGGCTCTACGTAAGGATATGACATGAAAAATTCACTACTGATATTGAGTATAGCGACGCTTGCAGGCTGTTCTGGTATTTCACATACAGATACCGCTTATGTAGCACATGCAGAAAGTTTTAATATTTTAGGGGCTCAAATTCCTGGAGATACACAGCAAAGAGCATTAGACCTTGTTCCAGAAGGGGCTACGCTTGAGACAATTCATTCTACTAACTCAGATACGACATCATTACTTGGTATTATAAATCGGATTATTGGTATTGATTACGTTCAGGTTGGCGGAGAAAAAAAGTAATTTCACCATAGCGTCACTTGATGAAAGTCTAGTTGTATATGCAAAAATGCCTCCGATTTCGGAGGCATTTTATTAGATAATTTTATGCAAGTTAATCATTGCTGCACTGTAAGTATAGTTCATGCTTTAGATGTGTGTGCCTTACCTTGAATTAACGTAATGGCACTTAGTGCGAACTCAGATTTAGACACAAGCACGGCTCCTAATCGAGGGGGCGTTCTGCGTTACGGAGTCACGAAATGCCCCCTGTTTTTTAGGTATTGACTGCTCAAGTGTTGCGTTTCATCTGTAGGTTGGGGTTATAGTTGGGCACTACATTATTTTTATCAAATATGAAGGAAGGCCATCATGGAACTCTCACCAAACGATTTAACCCCTACAGAAACGTATAAGTTATTAATCGGAGGGATTACACCCAGACCAATTGCATGGGTTTCTTCTGTGTCGTTGGAAGGGAAAGTAAATCTTGCTCCATTTTCTTTTTTCACAGTAGCGTCGGCAAATCCACCAATGCTTTGCTTTAACCCTATGTTTAATGAAGATAAACTTCCAAAAGACACATTGCGAAATATTCGAGAACAAAAAGAATTTGTGATCCACAGTGTTAGCTATGATGATTTAGAGGCAATGAATAAAACTTGCCACAATGTGGGTGCTGATGTGGATGAATTTGAATACGCAGAGATTGAAAAAGTAGGCAGCTCTCATGTCACTCCTCCTCGTATTAAAAATGCAGTCGTTGCTTATGAATGTAAACTCAATCGTATTATTGACTTGGGAGAAGGTGCATTGTCGGGGCATTTAGTGGTTGGAGAAGTATGCGCGATTCATGTCGCTGATGATGCGATTTCAAATTATCGAATCGACTCAGATAAGCTTGATAGTATTGGTCGAATGGCGGGCAGTGATTACAGCTTAACAAGAGAAAGAACACAGCTTTCTAGAAATTAAAGGTATTGTAAGGACTAGGCATGAAAACTCACCTTTAGCTGCTCTCTGGGCATAGAACAGGTTTTAGGTATGTGTAGTTTTGCTTGAATTTAACGTAACGGCACTTAGGGCGCATCGAGATTCAGATAAAAAAACACCTCCAGAACGAAGGTGTTTTTGCAAGGATAACATATGAAAGCTCATATTGAGATGCCTTATGAGTATAGAACAGGCTTTAGATATGTGTAGTTTTGTTTGAATTTGACGTAACGGCACTTGGTGCCCACCTAAAGCCAATATTTTGCTAGTGCGATCTTATTCATCGAACTAGCTCCTCACAACTAGCTTTGCCATACTTCTAGTTATTCATGGTTTGCTAATTTAGCGAAAGCGCTGGAAAATAAATGTCCAAAAGCGAGTTAGATTTTTTGCTCTAAATGATTTTTGCCCCATTATTTATATGGAATCCACGTATTTACAAAGTGATTTTGGCAATAAAAGTTAAGATGCGGTCGTATATTCGGCTTCTTATTGAAGGAGCTACCCTCTAGCCTTTGATGTTTTGCGCACCTACTGTCCTTATCGCGTTAGCAGCTTTTTACAGCATGACAGAATGGCCAGGTTCTCAGTAGGTTGGTCTTACCTTTTATGCATCATCATTTTGTAAAATTTAAAAATTTGTTAATGATTAATTAGTGAGTAATACTGGTTTATATTCAGTCTCATACCGAAGCATTGCCCACGCAGTACGTACCACTTTGTTAGCCAGTGCAATACAGGCCTTCTTGAAGCCGATACGATCTATGATGCTCCTCAACCAAGCATCCTTCCGAGTCTTCGGTTTTTCGGGTAGTCGTCCAACGTAAGACATTGCGCCAAGATAAAGAAGCGAGCGTAGCTCCTTCACACCACCGCATTTATCGATCCCAATCATAAAAACTTTGCCACCTGAACTGTGCTGTTTAGGTGTAAGACCAACAAATGCTGAAGCTTGTCTTCCATTCTTGAAGTGCTTTCCATCACCAAGAGTTGTATAGAGCATCGCAGCAGTTGTTTCACCAACACCTTCAATGCCCATTAATCGTTGGCACGGTTCTATCTGACGGGTTAAAGCATTTTTCTCTTTTTCGAATGCGATAAGTTTTGCTTTAAGTTCTTGATATTGCTCCCACAGCATCGACAGAACGGATACGACATTAGAAGGTATTGGTGTATCTCCATCAAGCACGGTTTGAACCGACGCTTTTAAGCCTTTTTCACCTCTAGGGTTTGCTATCCCGTAGCCCAAAATTGTCCCTCTAATGTGAAGAGCTAGGGAAACAACACTACGAGATAAGAATCTACGACTAGTTTCTAAAGAATGCATAGCTTGTTGTTCCAATGACTTTGGACGGCTGTACTTGATACCAATTTGGATAGCAGCATTAGCGATAGCAAGGGCATCATTATGATCAGTTTTATGTCCTTCTAGGTAGCCTTTCACTTTCTTCGGATTGATAATCCGCACTTCGTGTCCAAACTTTTCAGCTAACTGACCCCAATAATGACATCCGCAACACCCTTCCATCGCGACAATGGAAGGCTTAGCCTTGGCAAGAAACTCTTTCATTTTCTGTCGACTTAAAGGTTTATTGGACAGCATCTCACCATGAACACTGATATGACAGACTTGTAGAACATTTTTAGCTAGGTCGATAGCGATAATATTATTGCTCAACATATTGGAACCCTCGTATTTATCTCATTCTCCTAAGTCTAGCTTGGCAAAGGAGGGAGTGGATTCCATACATCATGGTAGACCTTTCACTCATTCATATCCTGTTCACGGACTTTTTCCATACTAAAAGTTATGCGACACAGAAAATATCCCCAATTATTTCCCTCACTAGTCAATTGGGTTAGATTGAAGCTTAAAAAAGAAAGAGCTTATTGCCGATTCATTTAATGCTGGTGTAAACTTGGAGGATATGGGAGAGAGTTGGTGTAAATAATTGGATAGAATGACATTTTTCACTAGGTTAGAACGCCAGATTCTTTCTGGTAAAAAAACTGCAACGATTAGAGATAAATCTGAAAGCCATTATTACCCTGGACAGGTTGTTGAAGCATTTACTCACGAAGATGAGCGGAAAATCTGCAGACTAGAAATAGTTGATGTTGAGAATGTTGAGTTTGAAAAGCTCTGTAGAAAACATGCCAAAGCGGAGAATTTACCATTTGTTTTTATGCTCAAATGGCTATTACGAAAGATATACCCAACGGAATCTAGTTTGTATTTTGTCAGCTTTAAAGTTGCTGGGTAACTCATGGCACCTTAGTATAAACATTCATCGCGGCAATCTGTAACTAAGAAATGCCCCGTTTCCACTTAGTACTTTTACTCATTCACATGCTATTAATATGCTTTTTCCTTAGGAAAACTTATCTGACTTTTCTGGGGGCTTACACGCCGGTTGAACGTTTGTCTTAGACGAATTTTTGATGGGATTTTCGTTTCTAAACGTGGTTAATGCGCACCCTGATTTATATTGACTTTCCTGTATACTAGGCGCTTTCGATTTTACCTACGAGTAAGCAACACAGCAATTAGTTGGCTTACATTCCGTTATTTGACCCACGTCTGATTTTGATGTTTCAGATAGGGGTAGTGTGGTGAGGATGTGTTTTTAGGTAAAAGCTTATTATGGGTAATACGATATTTAAAAAAGACGCTACGGCTCAGGGTGTGGCAAAGCAAAGATACATTGAATCATTAGCCGAGCCCGATCGACGCGTAATTTACGATCCTTATGCTGAACACTTTGTTTTTGGCTCAGGGCTGATCAAACTACTGGGTCATAAGCTCAGTGTGTGGCTTACTCGAAAATTTGCCAGAGGCTTTCATGAACACCTTATAGCGCGAACTCGGTTTATTGATGACGTTGTAAATCAAAGTGCGGCTGAAAATATTGAGCAATATGTGATTCTTGGAGCTGGTTATGACTCACGTGCCTATCGTTTGGGTTTGCCTTCAAAAATAAAAGTGTTCGAAGTTGACCAAGCGGACGTCCAATTACAAAAGAGAGCTAAGCTACCTAAACATCTTCAAAGTGCTAATTATGTCAAATATGTGAGTGTCGATTTTGACAGCCAATTGTTGAGTGAGCGCTTATTAAATGCTGGTTTTGAACCAAATAAGCCTACCTTGTTTACTTTAGAAGGCGTGTCTCAATATATTTCTAAACCAGCTCTTTCTGCTACTTTAAATGAACTTAAGATTTTAACTGGCGATAGTCGTACCGTGTTCTGTTTTTCCTATGTTGATGAGCAATTGCTGGACAATCCGTCTGAATGTTTTGGGGTTGGTTACCCAAACGCAGCTAAACGGGCAGATAACATCATGAAACTGTCGGCTAAGTTTGGAGAACCTTGGCAGTCTTTGTACTCAGCTCAAGAGATTGAAACACTGCTCAACGAAAGCGACTTTCAGCTCAAACAACATACCTCGCTGGACGATCTTAATACTATATATTTCATGCCGAAAGGTAGAGAGGTCCCTCAATCTGAGATTATGAAGTTAGAGCATTTTGTGGTTGCAACTTCACCCTAAAATCTCGATTATAAAAGATGGCGTTAAGCCCATTAGATCACTAAATCTCTAACCACGAACCAATATTTGCTGGTATTTCTTTTTGACGAATTGAGCAATGCGAGCCCATCAAAGGACTTTGCATATCTGTTCGTGGGAACTACGCTAACACGCTAATTAGATGGTACGCCCCACTCCTACGCTAAAATTAGCAATGTCGCAGTGCATTTAGAGGTGCCATCATGTTAACCCATCACATCGTTTGAAATTCGCCCAAATGAAATTAATGTGGTGATATTGGTGGCTATGCGATAAAGGTGCATTTATATTGCTGAGAGGTAAGGCGCTTTGGGACAAAGCGCCCGTTTAATGTTGCAATAAAGATAATGGTATTAATAAGTTCGCTAGACCTTGCAGGGCATGGTCTGAGAGCTAAATCTGGACTTTCTTCTGAAATGAGCGCAAAGCCCCAAATAGAATCGTGATTTAGCTAGATACCGGCTCCAACTTGAAAGTAGAGTGCGGTATCTTCTTCGCTAAACGCAATATCAATCCCTGAAATAAGGCCATAACGTCTCGCGATAAGGTATCGGAAACCAACGCCATACGCTAAGTGTGAGCTTTGGTCGAACATATCGCTGTCACTGTCGCCGGCATAGCCAATTCCAGTAAACACACCGGTAGACCAACGTGGCGTCCATTGTTTGCTTACTTGCACCTCTGCCGCAAAAGTATGCTCTCCTTGATAGCGGTTTCTCGCAATACCCCTCAACTGAATATCTGGGTAGTATTGAGGCGATAGAAAGCGTTCATCAGTCGACAAGGATTTGTATTGTCCGCGCAACGCGAGATTCCATTCCTTGTTGAGTTCCCAATAATTCAACCCTTCTAGATTGAACGTTTGGTAGTTGTAATCACTGCCAAGTCCATCACCAAACCATAGATACTCAGCGACATAGTTATAGCCTTGAGTTGGATTTAGAAAACTGTTTTTACTATCGTATTCAGCGATTAAACCCAAGCCTGATGAAGTCGGTGAAGTATTCCCAATATTGTTTAGGATCTCTTGCGTTTTGGGGTGGTTATTGAGTGACAATTTAGGGGCAAAAAACTGTTGAGATAAGCCAACTAACCATGGTGAGTCTTGGATTCTAAATTGGAGCTTTTGTATCCCTCCCATGCCTTTTAAACCAAGTTCGATACCTTCATTTGGATCGAGTGGTGAAAGGGAGTTGGGAGAACTCTGTCGGTAGAAAGTCATATTGATATCGCCATAACCCACACCGCCAAGGTAGCGTATCGAATCCTCTTTCCAGCTGCGCATATGACCAATAAATGCCATCCAAGTGCCATTTTCTGTCGCAAAGCCACCGACTGCGGTGATTGCTGGTGTTAAGAGTTGTGCGCCTCCATCAAGAGATTTCTCCGCCAGTGCTTTGCGTGTGTTTTTCTGTTCTTCTGATTCATGAAGGAAGACACCGGTAAAACCACCACCGTAGCCAACCGCTGGCTCTGTAATTAGAATTGGGACGGGTAAAAAGCCATAGGCATTTTCAGCTAGGTATTCACCCATGTCCAATTGACCATCGATTTGGTCTATAAAACTCACCGCACTTGCTGTTGTAGATACGAGCACGAGAGCACTTGTGGCTAGGGGATTTAAGTTCATAACGTTCCGTATTATTCTCTATCCAATAACTTCTGTTTCTTTGCTAGTGCGATGTTACTCATCGCACTAGATCTTCACAAGTAAATTTACCATACCTGTATTTATTGATAGTTTTTAATTTAGCGAAAGAGCTGGCAAGGTTTTGTCCAAAACCTTCACAGGCTGAATTTTTACCCGTGGCACCTTCTAACTCAAAAGTGCCCCTTTCAGTCTTGGCGTTGTTAATCATTCGTATCTTGTTCATGTTGATTCGCCATACATTTGCTAACGGGTGTTATTGACTGTGGCAATCATCAATCTCGAGCATATTCATTTGACTATATATTCATATCAATACAGCTATAAGTTTTTGATGTTAAGATAAAAACACAACTAAAGTAGATAATTGGATATAATAAGAGATTTAAAATGTACAAAGGGTTTTATACACAAGAAGAGATTGTAGCAATTGATAAAGATGAAGTTGGTATTTTAGAGGATGGTGTATTTGTTTGTAAGCAGGAATTAAAAGATTTGAAAAAAACCATCTTCCATTATAACTCTGAACAGTTTGAAATTAAGCTAACTAGAGACGGTTTATTCGGACTTCGACTGAAAGAAGTAGAAATGGAGTTCCCTCAACCTAATGAAGCAAAAGACTTTGACGGTGATAAATCCAGAGAAAAGTGGCGCCGATATGTGGATAGCATTAACGCTTTTCAAGTTGCCCTCATGACTGCAAGCCTGAATGTTTGTTTTAAGAGTGACCTAGCTGGTATTCATGACATAACTAGAGATGATGTATTGACTTTAAATGCCCAAATGGATTTTCAAGGCTCGTGCTCTCCAAGTAATACAGCCGCTACCAGAATATATCGTGATGCTCCCCTTCATCCACTAACTTCTAGTCAATGTTTATTCAGAGAGCATTTTGATTTGTGTATCGATATTTTTTGTAAAGTGCTTTTGAACGGTTCCATTACTCACGTAGCAAACATGGGTCGTGCACTTGTCCATTATAAAACAGGAAACAATAACTTAGCTTTAGCTATTGCTTGGTTTGAGGTTGAGTCATTACTTAAAAAAAGGCTGAAAGGTTACATAGCATCACCTGAAAACAACTATGAAGTTAGGAGTGGTGGACAACGTTTTAATGCCGATAGACGCAAAAAATATGGTAATGAGATGGAAGTAAGTACTATTATCGAGATGCTGGAGTTATTAGAGGAAATTGATTTCGAAACTTATAGGGAAGCTTCAGATTGTCGTAAAGAAAGAAATAAAATGGTGCACGGGTCCACTTTAGTTGTGGAGACCGAAATGGCTCGTCGCTGTATTAATCTACTTGTCAATCTAATTAACTCAGAGTTCAACTCTTCGCTAAAAATATGCACAAGCCAAGGTTTGACGTTGATTTGAAAATGAAACTGCTAATGATGAACTAATCATATTAGTTCATCATTAGTTGGGTCGAGAGAGTCAACTGATCATCTCTAAATAAAATTTGCGCAGCGGCCCTGTTTTAGAGTTTTTTCTACATTCAAAGACTCGTTAAGTTAGTGCCACCTAAATTTGTATTAATTTTAGTTATGCTAAAGACGTCATTTGGTGCAATCACTCTAAAACATTTTTGTCCAAAAATCATTTAGTCTAGATTTTGTTCGATTGTAATTTAACGACAGCTTCTCGATAAGAATAGTTGCATTACTTTAATTATGGGATCCTCGCTTTTATATAATTATTTTGTATGCAACCACCTTCCCGACTCTTGGGAAGAGGTTTTATTAATTTTTCATATATGTAGTTATTCATGCTTTGCTAATATTCGTTTTTCCGAAAAGGATAAATATCCATCTGTAATATATCAAAAAAATTGCATAGCAGATTAAATGGCGAAGTGTCGTGCGTACTTCGGACTTTAATTCGGGATTAATTAAACAGATTAATGACCGTACTCACATATTTAATATAAAAATCACAAAGTTGCATTGCAATTGAGTTAGTATTTCCATTTTATAAAATAAGTGGTTAATTTAATGAAAAACAAATTATTATTGTCGACTTTGTTGCTCTCAGCATCTGCAGTTTCACACGAACAGTGTGACTCACTTAGTTCAATAGATAGCCAGTCTCAATGTTATAGGGATCATTACTCCAGTGAATATAACGTAACGGCCTATTGGGCGAGTTGGAGTGGCGTCACTCCTCCTGACTTTATTTATTCTGGAAACCTACTTTCATTTTCTACGTTGGATTCTTCTATACCACCGTATTCATTTTCAAATGATGAGTTTCTTGATGAAGGATCTTGGAATCATGGTTACTGGGATGGGTGGAATAATAAGTATCACCAAGACGGAGGTCTATCTATATTATCTGTTGGTGGTGGCAGTGATGAAAATATTGCAAAGGTTATGTACAAAGGAAGCTATCAAGACCGAATTGATTTATATGACGCAATAATAGAAAAGGTAATCCAAAATAATTTGGATGGTGTTGACCTTGATATTGAGTATTGGTGGGCTTATTCTAATCAAGATAAAGCGAAATTTTCTTCAAATTTATCCGAGATGGTTATTTATTTAAGGGATAATTTTGATGTTCGTGGTAAGCCTGAATTGAAGATTTCAGCATCATTAGTATGGACGGCGCATTCATGGATGGGGGAATTTTTTGGGAATAATCAAGCGATGGAAGATATCGATGATATTTTCATTATGACGTATACCGATTTTACGGTTGGTTTTTATACGAATGCTCATCTGATTGATACTTATATTTCATCTTATACGAATGCAGGAGCTCCACTATCGAAGCTTAAGTTTGGTGTAAGCCCGATGATAAACAACAAACAACCACAAAATATCGCATCTGTTGATGATATAGCCTGGTTTGCGAATTATGTGAAAAGAAAAGGGATGAAAGGTGTCTTTTATTGGGCTCTTGGTGCTAAAACTGAGTACCAAGATAGTTCTGACTCTGAATACCTATCTGTATTAGCAAGAGAGTTTGATTTTATTGATGAAATTCCTGATTCGGTCTGGGGCTTGTCGATTACTAATGAGTCACCAAGTGTAGGTGTCCAAATAAAAATTGACTCATTTGTCTCTGATTACCTTCCTCCTAACAGTGATCATGATTACTCAGAATCTTCATTTGTATCAACTAGAGACATTAGTGGTAGGGCGGATTTAAGTGTTGATGTTTACTATTGGGGACTATCTACAACCTGCTTAGCTACCGATGGCAGTGTGTTTACATTTGACTTTATACAAGATACTCAACTTCAAGTATTGAATGTGAATACATCAACAGGTACAGCAACATGTTCTTTATGATTTTATATACAAAAATATAAAGACAACATAGACCCTTCAATTGGGCTCGTTGCAAACTGAAAATTTTACTAAGGTGCATATGTACATAGAGGGTTTTGTCAATATGCTATGGCATAGTGGAATATACTAAAAGACGGTTTTAAGAGCTACATAGACGTACAAATCTCACCTTTTTGCTAGTGCGATTTCACTCATCGCACTAGCATTTCGCGACAACTTTACCATACCTCTTGTTATTCATGGCTTGCTAATGTTCGATTTTCCGAAAATGATTTCTGTCCAAAAATCAGTTTCAAATCTGAGCAGATGAAGAAGCTAAAGGCATCATTCGTAAAGCTTATCTCGCAACTAATAGTCGAGTATGTTCGTTGACTTCTAAAAGAGCCCAATGGTGGCTCCTCTGCAATTGAATTATATTACCGCCAGTGATTCTGGAAGCGAGAACTAAGGAGGCCGCCATGGAGCGCTTCAAGGGAAGTGGCGATTGCTCAAGCTCTGCACCATCCGCAGAGTACCAATAGGCGTGATACTTACTGTGCCTCATGACTATCAAATTCTCGGCTTATAATCTGGTTTAATTTTTTACTAAAGTTACCTCTGTTGACACCCAAAATTCTTGCCGCCTTTGATTGGTTACCGCGTGTGTGCGTTATCAACTCGGAAAATAATACATCAAGTACCGTTGGTGTTACCCAAGACATATCAGGTGTCTCTGATTTACTATCAAACCACGTCGGCGCTAATTCTTCTCGGAGAAGCTTTTGGATTTGGTTCTTATTGATAGGAGATAGATGGTCATTCATATTTGTTAGATTAGGCACTGGCAAGATTGGCATTGTTTGTTGAGTAAACCAAGTTTAACGCAAATTTTCTTGGCATGCACTTTCCCCTAGCTTTCTATCAGTGAGAACTTTGCTTCAGACTCACTGCTGAAAACATACTTTGCCATACTTGTGATTATTCGTAGTTTGCTAATTTAGCAAAAGCGCTGGCAAATAAATGTCCAAGATCGTGTCAGGCCAACCAGTTCTGGCACTGTGATGATCGAGCGATTCTGTCGTACAAAGGCTTTGTTGCTTAATTCAGAGAGAAGGCATGCCTGCCCCATTGTGCTTAATTCTTAATCGATATACTGTGTTTCAGGCATACCAAGCCCTGTAAGCTTATTCAGGGCTTTAATCATAGCGTAAGTCTCGCCAACTTGAGCGTTGTAGTTCCTCAGGCTTAATTTCCCACCTAGCAGCTGTTTTACTCGGTACATCGCGGTCTCTGATAGAGAGCGCTTATGATAGCCATACCGCTCTTTCCAATACTTATTTGAGCCATATAACTTCTGGCAACCCACGGCGAGATTTCGGGGGTGACCACGCTCCCAGAAGGCAGCCCCTTCTCTTGGTGGGATGAGCGGAACAGCTCGCTTGATCCGTATGGCATCATGGCAATTCCTTGTGTCATAAGCGCCATCACCTGATATCTCAATGATTTTCCGACGTGTCTGATTAAGTAAGTTGGGGAGCACTTCGGCATCGGTTACGTTAGATAAGCTCAGCTCTGCTGCGACTATTTCGTGGGTGCTTGTATCTACTGCGATGTGCAGCTTACGCCAGACTCTTCGCTTCCCATCAGTTCCATGCTTCTTGACCTTCCATTCACCTTCGCCATAAACCTTGAGACCAGTGGCATCAATGGCTAGGTGTTGTATCGCACCTCTGGTTTTAGTTTTAAATGAAACCTCAACATCCTTAGATCGACGACTTATACAGGTGTAGTGTGGGCAAACCAGAGGGATGTTAGCCAGCTTAAAGACGGAGTCTAGAAAACCTTGCAGCGCTCTCAATGGCATAGAGAAAACGCGTTTCACCATCAGAGCGGTAGTAATGGCTAAGTCGCTGAATCGGCGAGGTCTACCACGCTTGCCTTGTTTGTTTTGCTTCCACTCGGCTAACGTCTCCTCATCAATCCAAAAAGTCAGAGAGCCACGGTTGATTAAGGCTTTATTATACTGCTTCCAGTTAGTTGTTTTGTAACGAGGTTTAGGCATGAGACTACGACGATTGATGGGTGTATCCGATCAGATCGTAGCTTCCTGATTTAGTTCCATCGATTTAAGCAACAAGGCCTCGTACAAATCTAAGCAGATGCAGAAGCGAAAGGCATCAGTATTAAAACCTATCGAGCGACTAATAGTCGGGTATATTCGTTGACTTCTAAAAGAGCCCAATGGTGACTCCTCTGCAATTTAATTATATTACCGCCAGTGATTCTCGAAGCGAGAACTAAGGAGGCCGTCATGGACCTCTTCAAGGCAAGTGGCGGCTTCTCAAGCTCGGCACCATCCGCAGAGTACCAATAGGCGTGATATTTACTTTGCCTCATGACTATCAAATTCTCGGCTTATAATCTGGTTTAATTTTTTACTGAAGTTGCCTCTGTTGACACCCAAAATTCTTGCCGCCTTTGATTGGTTACCGCGTGTGTGCGTTATCAACTCAGAAAATAATACATCAAGTACCGTTGGTGTTACCCAAGACATATCTGGTGTCGCTGATTTACTATCAAACCACGTCGGTGCTAATTCTTCTCGGATAAGCTTTTGGATTTGGTTCTTATTGATAGGAGATAGGTGGTCATTCATATTTGTTAGATTAGGCACTGGCAAGATTAGCATTGGTTGTTGAGTAAACCGAGTTTAACGTAAATCTTCTTGGTCTGCACTTTACCCTAGCTTCCTTTCAGTGTGATCTTTGTTTCAGACTTACTGCTGGAAACATACTTTGCCATACTTGTGGTTATTCGTAGTTTGCTAATTTAGCAAAAGCGCTGGCAGATAAATGTCCAAAAAACACTTAGACTAAATACTCTAGATATTACGGCCACCAAGTCATGCAGTGGTTATGCTTCCTTGCTTTCCCATCCTGAACTTATTGCGAAAGCTGGCATGTCACGCATAAGGAATAATGATTTTTTATTTTGTGAAATATTTGTTGTCAGTAGGCTTTTGTTACTTTTGATTGTCATTTATAGGACGCATATCACGAAAAATATGGTCAAGCTCAAGATGGGGTGTGGCAAGATTGTTTTATTGTAACTTCCTAATTTTAGGCGTGATGAGTCAACACAATGATGTCCAGTTAAAGCGCCGTATTGAGCGTATTCTAGAGCGCCATCCTAACGCCTCGTCGTTGGCGGTTCGCCAGCGTTTGATAGTCGATCTCAAACCTGCTCACTTTTATATTCACTTAATCCCTTACTATGATCAGGACCGCATCGATGATAGTTCTGATATACAGCGTGAGCTTGATAGAATGATGGCTATGCATTTAGGGTTTAGTGTCATAGCGAGAATCCTGTCAACAAAACCCTATAATTATCGACAGATAGAGCAGGCGTTACTTAAGTTGACGTTAAACTTTAATCACACAGAACAAGCCCGGCTTTGTAAAATCGTGCATTTTGGCCATGATATGGCGAAAGATGAGCGTCATAAGTCTAAGATGATCATGCGCTTGCAAAATCTTGGGCACCGCTTACCCGATATTCTTCTGATCTTACGGCAAAGTGTCAGAGTTGAAATTATCGACCGTTAATCTTTGAATTATCAGTCAGTTGTGCGGTTTTTGTGAGCGTCTCAGCAATGTTGTGATTTCAATGTTATTGGTGCTTGCGAAGTGTTCATTGGATTTTGCACTATGACTTGTGCGGCTTTTCGGGCTGTGGGTTAAAGTGAGAGCCTTGAGTACAGCTACAAGGATGTGAGAAGCCGCCTATAACAATATTATGTTTGGTGTATGTCTACCTGCAGGGTGCAATAAAACTATTTTTGAGACTCACGAAACACGACCAATAAGGCAATAACAGGCCCCTCGATATTCATACGTAACTAGCCATCTTCCTTGTCGTGCCTGTGAAGCTGTCTGATACTTCAATGCGCTTCATTTCGATGTTCATGTTTGGTTCGACTTTTTTAAGGCGTGCTATGTCACTGGCGATACGCTTACAGCCTAGAAACAAAATCCCATCGAGTGGTGTTATGACCTCTCCAGCCTTGAGACAATCAACGAGAGACGTTGCAGACAGTGGTGTTTTTATCCCATCAACGTAGCGGGTTGCCACAAACTCATTCGTATAGCTGATCTCTCTTGGCAACATTTGTTCGCTTTTGGCGTAAATCATCCCGCTTTGTTTGCCATTAATGACGCGATGCTCTTTATACACTCGGGTTTCTTCACCTATGGTGGCCATGGCTTGTGGTGCGCGAGTGATCAGTAAACGAAAAGGCAGGTCTTCACTTGTGATGTAATCAACAAGGTTAAACGCTAATCTTGCTCTCGCAACTTCCCCTAGTGACTTCTCACGACAGATTTCTAGAACCTGCTCCCACTGGTTGGTCAGTCGAGAGCTTTCTTTATTGCTACTAACTTTAACATGCTGAATATCATAGTGAATTTTATTTGCCATATTGACTTAGCCTTTTGTATTAATCGTCTAATTCCCGCGTAACATTCTGCTGTTATAATACATTAAATCAGTTATCCACAACAATTGGGCGCAACCTGTCCAAAGCCTTCGCAGGTTAATTTTTATTTATGGTACGTATTAAATGAAATTACCCCCAAAGTGCGGTTAATTGTTTTCAACTGGAGGTAAGAAGCATCAGGTATAAAATTATCGCGCCGTTAATAGTTAATAGTCGGGTGTGTGCGTTGACTTCAAAAAGGGCCCAGTGATGGCTACTTTGTAAGTGGAGTATATTATACCCCCACTGATTCTCGACACGAGAACTAAGGAGGCCGCCATGGAGCGCTTCAGGGGATGTGGACGTTGATATATTTCGGCACCATCTGCTGGCTTGATACTTACAGAGGGGTATGAATATCAAACTCGCGATTTGTGATCTCGTTTAATTTTTTACTGAAGTTACCTCTATTGATACCTAAAATTGCAGCGGCCTTTGTTTGGTTACCGCGAGTATGGGTTATCAATTCAGTAAATAAGACTTCAAGCACCATTGGCGTTATCCAAGACAGGTCCGGAGTTGCTGATTTGTTATCAAACCAAGTCGGTTCTAACTCTTCCCGGATAAGCATTTTCAATTGAATTTTGTTGATAGGAGGCAGGAGGTCATTCATATTGGTTGGATTCTTCCGGTAGTCATAAGGTAGTTATCAATTAATGGTCAGGTGGAGTTTAACGTATATCCACTAGAGCTGCACATTACCCGAACCTTTTTGCTAGTACGATTTTACGGACCAGGCTATCTAATTAAAACTAAGGTGCCCACTCTGTGATTATTTGTAGCTTGTACTTTAGTAAAAGCACTGGCTAATCATTTCCAAGATATCAGTCAGATTAGGTTTTGTGCGGTAATTCCAATGGTTTCGGACGTTATGCCCCACAGTCATGATGACTATGGCTGTGGAGCAAAAAAAGCTTAAGGGTTCACGTGAGCTTTCAATTCTTTCCCAGCTTTAAACGTTGGACTTTTTGATGCTGAAATTTGAATGACTTCACCGGTCTTTGGATTGCGCCCTTCACGAGCAGCGCGGTGGGTGATCTTAAATGTTCCAAAGCCGACCAAAGTCACGTCGTCGCCGTCGGCTAGTGTTGTGGTAATGCCATCGATGATGGCTTTGAGTGCGGCATCAGCCTCTTTTTTGTTGAGATCGGCTTTCTCTGCAATATGATCCACTAATTCTTTACGGTTCATCTCTTTTCCTTGCTCTAAAGTTGGTTTTTCTTCTTCATCCCACTTGCCAGTCGCATAGCGAAAGGCGAGAGGCTTATCGACAACGTCACTAATTTCTATTTTAAACGTATTTTCCGTCGCGTGTGTAGTGGCACTGGCTTTTGCTGTGGCTAAAGAGCGCATATACACCGTTTCGGACTTGAGTGTGTTTTTTTCTTTATCCAAGTAACGGATATTAAAGACCGCCATAGACCCTCATATATAATGGAAGTGACATAAAATATTACAGACCTTTGGATGTTTGATCGCTAATTACTGACTAACGAAAGCAGCATGAAAGTCGGGGTCACGTTCTAGATCCATAGCCAATGTCATCACACTGAATGGATACATTGGAGTGTTTTCGCACCAGTGGATAAATAACGCAAATAATTCTCTAACATGGTCTGAAACCCCATCAATTGGTGTGTCTCCTTGTTGTTCAACAAAGCGCTTCAAAGCGGGAACAGCTTTATAGTCTTGATTAGCCAATGGAAGCGCCTTGAAAAAAGAAATTAGGTCATCATCAATTTCCATTGGTTCTTCGTGAAAGTGTGCATGTCCAGACTGGGAGTGGAATGTATTTTTGTTTTTTTGAACTTTTGTCGCTTTTGCTTTTAACTTAGCTCTTTTTTTTCGCTTCTCAGGATTACCCATATGAGACCTTATCTTTGTTTTAATGACAGAAAAACATTATAACCCCATTTTTTAGTCATCTAGCCGTAAGTGTTCACCGGAATGGTTTGACTTATGAAAAGAGTGCGAGTGTACCCTAAAGGCTAAGGCTAAGGCTAAGGCTAAGGCTAAGGCTAAGGCTAAGGCTAAGGCTAAGGCTAAGGCTAAGGCTAAGGCATTAGGGTATAGGTGAAAAGTATAGGCATTAAATTGCTATCAACTTAGTAATGACATAATATTAATGTCACACCTACTTAGATCATAACCTAAAAGTCTTAAATCATCATTATGTACATATTTGGCTACCTAAGAGCATCAACTGTCGAACAGGATGCAGAAAGAGCAAAAAAAACCTTATCAAACTTTGTAGGGCAAAGAGGGCTTCGAGTTGCTACGTGGTACGTTGAGCAGCAATCAGGTGCATCATTGCAAAGACCTAAATTACTGCAATTACTCAGTGATGCAAGAAAAGGCGATGTGATCCTTATTGAGCAGATAGATAGGCTTTCTCGTTTAAATGAAGTAAGTTGGTCTCAATTGAAAGAAATGCTGTACGAGAAAGAATTGAAAGTCATTAGTTTAGATCTTCCGACCAGTCACATCGCACTAGCCCCAGAAATATCGGATGAGTTTACGAGCTCGATGATTAAGGCCATCAATAACATGATGATGGATATGCTAGCGGCGATTTCTCGCAAAGATTATGAAGATAGACGTCGACGTCAAAAGGAAGGTATTGAGAAAGCTAAGGAGATGGGCAAGTATCTAGGTAGAAGGCCCAATTTAGAGTTACACGAACAAATTTATAAACTTAGGGTGTTGAAAGAAATGAGTATTCATGAGACAGCTAAGTTTGTGGGAGTGTCACCACGAACGGTTGTTCGTGTAGTTAAAAGAATGAGGGCAGAGCGAAGCGAAAGTTAGCCTCGCCGTCGAGCTGGCAAGGCTGCTTTGTTTATTCGGCAGTCTAGTGAGAAAGTTGTGCTATTTCGTCTTTACTCAGTCCTGTGACTTCTGCAACGGATTGTTGATCCATTCCATTGAGCACCATTTTTCGAGCCATCTCTTTTAGGGCTTCTTGACGTCCTTTTTTTTCGCCTAATTGGATGCCTTCTTGACGTCCTTCTTGGCGTCCACGTTGAATGCCTCTTTATTCGCCCTGTTGGCGTAATTGCTCTGCAATCGTCATAAGTGTGTCCTCGTGTTTCGGTACTGATGAGGCCAGTGACGTGATTAACGCCTCTATATCGTCTGTTTCACCTACTTGAAGTAGATAACTCATCAATGACTGTACTTGCTTCTCTGTAGTGTAATCGGTTAATAGCAATGTGACCAGAGGCTGAATGAAATCCATGATATCTCGATGCCGAGCGTGCTTTTGTACGAGCTCAAGCAAGGCAATACGACGATGCTGCATTATCTCATCGTCAGGCATAACGGTAACATCGACCAAAGGAAAATCCTGAGTATAAAGTGCTTTAGCCTGGTCAGGGTTAGTAAAACCTTTCAACCAATTCATTTCATAGGGATAAGGTGAGACTTTGCCATGGTAAAACTGCAGTGGTATTACCAAATGCATATTTCGGAGCTATCCGACCGCCTATTTCGGTTTTAATCGACCACCAAATCCGTTTTTAACCGACCACTCATTTCGGTTTTAATCATCCACTTTTCGGTGTGTTTCCGAAATCGATGGTCGATTTACCGAAATAAACCTCTTTTCTCTTTTAAATCAATAGGTTTAACCTGAGTCTTTCATGTTGAGAGCACTAAGGATAAATCATGCCGAAAAAGAGAATGCCAATGAATAAAATTAAGGAAATATTACGCCTCCGATACGAGTGCAATCTTTCTAATCGACAGATCGCCGCTTGCCTCAATATTGCTCATTCCACTGTATCCCAGCATCTATCCCGATTTAAATCCAGTGGCCTCACGTGGCCACTGGAAGAGACTCATCATGAAAATCAAGTCACCCAAGCTTTGTTTGATGGTCGCTCATCTTCTCAGCATAAAGTGATGCCTGATTTCACTCTCTGCTACTTAGAATTGAAGCGTAAAGGGATGACTAAAGCTTTGCTTTGGGAAGAGTATTGTCATCAGCATCAAGACAAAGCCTATGGCTATACACAGTTCTGCGAACTGTATAGACGTTGGCTAAAGACACAAAAACGCAGTATGCGCCAACTTCACCATGCTGGTGACAAGCTCTTCATTGACTACTGTGGCCCAACGATCCCTGTTGTGAATCCAGATACAGGAGAATGCAGACATGCTCAGGTATTTGTCGCCACTTTAGGGGCGTCAAATTACACCTATGTCGAGGCGAGTGAGAGCCAAGGGCTTGAACACTTCCTCATGGCTCATGTGAATACCTTTAATCACTTTGGTGGTGCTCCGAATCTACTTGTACCTGATAATCTGAAATCTGCTATAACGAAAGCAGACCGTCATAGCCCTATCCTCAATGAGAGCTACCGAAAACTGGCACAACATTACGGCGTTGCTGTGATGCCAGCCAGGCCCTACAAGCCTAAAGATAAAGCCAAAGCTGAGAACGCAGTTCTCATCGTAGAGCGCTGGATAATGATGCGCCTTCGCCACCAAGTGTTCTATACAATGGCTGAGCTGAACCTGGCTATCCGAAAGCTGATGCATGACTTAAACCAACGAGAGATGAAGCAGCTTGGTGTCAATCGACATGACTTGTTCAACAAAGTTGACCGTCCAGCGTTAAAACCACTGCCATCGCAACCATATGTGTATATCGAAACTAAACGAGCAACCGTCTCCCCTGATTATCACATTCAATATAAAAAGCACTTCTACTCTGTGCCGCACCAACTTGTTGGGCAACAAGTTGAGCTTGAAGCAACGCATCAAATAATACGTATCTACCACAAAGGGAGCATTGTTGCTCACCACTGCACAAGCCAAAAAGAATATGGTCTCTCTACCGTTTACGAGCATATGCCAAGCAACCATCAATACCAATCATGGACACCCGAGCGTTTTATCCGTTGGGGAAAATCTATTGGGCCAGCCACAGGTGAACTGACTCAGATGTTGCTCAAACGCCCAGAGCATGAAGCATTGGCCTTTAGAAGTTGCTTTGGGTTACTAAGTCTTGCCAAAAAGCACTCAGACGCACGGTTAGAACAAGCTTGCCGAGATGCCTTAGTGACAGAGAAGCCATACCTTGGCTTCGTCAAAAACTTATTGAAGAACCATCGTGAAGGCACTCTCTCTCAGCCTTCCACTGATACACCAAACCTTAAACACACTAATGTTCGTGGTTCCAACTACTACCACTAGGAGAAACAATATGGACGCAATAATCCAACAGTTAAAATCACTACGCCTAAGTCATGCTTCTGATGCACTGGAACAGCAAAGAATACACCCCGCGACCTATGCTGAACTTGGCTTTGAAGAAAGGTTAGGACTCATCCTTGATCATGAGATAGTGAACCGAGATCAAACCAAAATCCAACGACTTAAACGGCAAGCCAAGCTGCGCCTAAGCGCTAGCGGTAATCAACTGGACTACCGCCCAGAACGAGGCTTAAAAAGAGCAATGATGGGAGAGTTATTATCAGGCACTTATTTACAAAAGCGACAGAATGTCCTGATTACAGGTGCAACAGGTGCAGGTAAAACCTATGTTGCTTGTGCGCTCGCCGAGCAGGCGTGTGAGCAACACTGCCCAAGTCGTTATTATCGCCTAAATCGTTTACTTGATGACCTGAGTAGTAGCCGCCTTGATGGCAGCTATCAAAAGCTACTACTGAGCTTGTCTAAGAAAAAACTGTTGGTTATCGATGACTGGGGAATGGAAAAACTCAGCCAAGAGCATGCAAGTAATCTTCTCGAAGTGCTAGAAGATAGATACCAAGAGTGCAGTACGATCATTATCAGCCAACTACCTGTAAAAGAATGGCACGAGATGATCGACAACTCGACGATCGCTGATGCGATCTTAGATAGGTTGGTTCATCAAAGTCATAGAATCGAGTTACGAGGGGAATCAATGAGAAAACTGGCTTAAATCGACCACTTGGAGTAAAACTAAGGAAGAGAAAAGAGAGGCTTAAAAAGGTGGTCGATTAAAAACGAAACTAGGGGTCACATCAGCCGAAATACGCAACCAAAGGTAAATGTTCGTGGCCAGCATCGATATGCTGCTGCATAGCGGCGATAGCATATCTCATCAAGCGAAAGGCCATATTTTTATCTGGTCGGCTTTGGTGTTCGATTAACGCGAATACGTACCCTTTCCCCTGAGAGGTTTTGAGAGAATAGAGCACATCCGAATAGTAAGGACGTAAGTTTTCTTCGATAAAACTGCCAGACTCGAGCTTGAGTGTCGTTAAATCACAGATTTCGCGCAGCTCAACGGGTAGATGAATATCCAGTAAATCTTTAGCGGTTTCTGGGTGAGTCATAAACTGCTTAAAGAGCGCATCGTGTGGGGTTGGGGTTGTCTTTTTCATGTCATAATCTTAACACTGAATGAGGCTAAACCTTATCACAGTAAGGCTACAGTGACCGCATTCTAGCTTAACACCGTGACATTCCGCTTGCTCACCCTTCAGTGAATTTATTGATTGCCAATGGGTATTTGTAGGAGCAGCAGACAACACTTTAGCTTTTATGAATTCAATGTATCACCACTTTGGTGATTTTGGTAAACAAGTTGTTGAAGCTACATTTCAACAACTAAAACAAACAGAAAAGAAAGTAGAAGAGAAAGTAGAAGATAAAGGGAAACACACAGACTAGCGCGGCCGAAAAAGCTCTAAGGTAGCTACCTAAAGGAAGCCCCCATTTTTTTTCAAAGACTAAAGAGTCTTGTCAAAAGAGGTGTTCATTATTCCTATTATGTTCAATTACCCGTCTGGTTAACGAAAAAAAGTGACAGCAGGCGTCATTTTTTGCATC
The DNA here is from genome assembly GCF_051201655.1 of Vibrio sp. nBUS_14. Classification (NCBI taxonomy): domain Bacteria; kingdom Pseudomonadati; phylum Pseudomonadota; class Gammaproteobacteria; order Vibrionales; family Vibrionaceae; genus Vibrio; species Vibrio sp. nBUS_14. Next base: position 1,693,850 of record NZ_CP179207.1, on the reverse strand, counting down.
ATGACGCCTGCTGTCGCTGGGTGAGATTGCGAAATAATGAATACGCAGCATACCTTTATTTTTATTTGGTGCATTGAGATACCCCAGCCAGCAACTTCCCAAAACAACGAACGCAATCAGATCAACTTCCCACACACAAAACAGAACCCCTTAGAAATATCAGCAATAGGCAATTTCATTTCAGGTGTTCATTATTCCTATTATAATGGAATGGTCGCCCCTCCCTCAGCCTTCTACTATGAAGGTAACGATGAGATAGGAGAAAGAGCATGACTGTAACAACGGTAGGTATCGATTTAGCTAAAAATATATTCCAAATCCATGGCGTTGACCAACATGGAAAAACCATCCTGAAAAAGAAACTTAAACGTGACCAGCTTTTTACATTCTTTGCCAATAAAGAGCCCTGTCTTATCGGAATGGAAGCGTGCAGTGGGGCTCACTTTTGGGCGAGAGTATTGGCGAATCAAGGGCACCACGTGAAGTTAATGGCACCTCAGTTTGTTAAGCCTTACGTAAAAACCAATAAAAATGATGCCGCGGATGCCGAAGCTATTTGTGAAGCCGTTACCCGACCAAACATGCGTTTTGTTGAAATAAAATCCCCCGACCAACAAGCTTTACTCTCTCTTCACCGTGCCCGTTCGGGATTAATCAAAGCCCAAACCGCACAAATTAATGAACCGGCGACGGTGTCGCCTGAGCGGCCTACGGCCGAAAACAAAGAGACTCAACCGACTAGGGTGCTTTACATGGATCGTTTATCCTATAGGTCATGCATCCGAATAAGCCCATCAAACAACTCTTCAATGCCAACGATACTTGGCTGAACTACCTCAATAAGTACCGAGAAACCCTCCGAACCGTCGTCATTGAAAACGTCACCAAGATGCTCGCTTGCAGTACCGCTGCTTTTGGCTCTAAAGAGTATCGATGCACTCATGCTGACTGCACCCATCACAAATACATTCACCAGACGTGTAAATCTCGCTTTTGCAGCAGTTGTGGCATAAAAGCCACAGAGCGGTGGATACGAAAGCAACAACATGTCTTTCCTGAGTGTGAGTATCAACACGTTACGTTGACGCTACCACACACGTTGTGGCCCATCTTTCGGGATAATCGTTTTCTTCTCAATCATCTCTTTAGCTGCGCAGCCAAAATCTTCTTAGGATGGGCAAAGCAACTCGATATCGATATTGGCGTGTTCTGTGCACTTCATACCTACGGCAGAAAGCTGAATTGGAATGTGCACATCCATTTGTCTGTCACCCGTGGGGGTTTATGTAAGAAGACTGGTCTATGGAAGCCGATTTTCTTTAAAGCTAAGACCACTGAGAAGTGTTGGCGCGGTGCCATCACTCAACTTCTCAGCTCCAATTACTCAGAGTTAGACTTGAGCCGACATTCCGCACCTCATTTAGGAATAAATTGCTTCATATAGCTTACCTAGCAATTGAAGCAATCTCCTCTGATGGTCTTGAATGCCGGTGATAAACCATTGTTCGCCGAACTCAAGTGTATCGACCCCTTCAAATTTTAAAAACACCCTGCGAGCAGTTGGCTTAGATGTGGTTTTGTTCTTAACCATGCTTGGAAAAAATTCTTCAGTAACAGCCAACTCTTCACGTATCTTATGCTCGAGTCCAGCATAAACCATTAGGCTTAAGGTCATTATCATGAGTAAAGCTTCGATGCGTTGTGGTTTTTTTAAGAAGATAGATGATGTTAAAAACTCAGGGCTTTTAAGGAAGCGAAAACCTCGCTCGACTTTCTGTTGTGACTTGTAGTGTTCCAGTAACGCAGCCATATCGAGATCGGTACTTTCAGTATCATTGGTCGCAAGAATGAACATACCAACTTTAAGCTTCGCGAGTTTTACTTTTTCTAAATCAGTGAACGGATTTGCTTCAATTTTGTAGTGGTATCCAGTTGGAACCTCATCTTTTTTAGGGCGCCCTCGGCCAGCAAACTCGGGCACTTGCCGTATCTCACTTTGCTCGAAACTCAACAGTTGGCATTGACTCTGAAATTCACTCATAGCCTTTTGTGCATCAGTCGCACAGGCAAATTGTTTCTTAGCTAATTGAGCTAGAGATTTAAGCTCTTTGGTCAGATTTTTATCCAAATTTTTATAAAAAGTGGCTTCTTCTCGCTTTGTCGCTTGCTCGCTGTTCACTAACAACCATCGCTGCTTCACGTTGCCATAATCAGATTCAATCCAGTGCCCCGAATAACCATTACCGATAGGCTCTAATTGCGCTGGCGATAATGCCAGTAGAGCTTGTTTGGCCATTTTAATGGTCATTGGGACGCGTGTAATGAACTTCTGCTTTTGTTCATCAAGTGAGCAAATACTGTCTGACGTGTATAAAGCTGCATCAGCAATAAAGTAATGACTATTTTGCGCGGCTTTAAGACAGTGAATATGGCGCTTAGTGACCTCTGCAAATGCTTTTGCATCGTTCGTGTTTCCACTGAGAGCCTGCATATAAACAGGGAGCCCTGCTTGATTTTCACAAATTAATTCAAGGACAACCTGATTCAATTCAGGTCGGTGATCTCGACTATAACCTTTGACGAGTTGAATAGAATTAATGTCATCCTCTGCTGATTGAGCATATTCACCATCAACATGGAAACTCGTTATATCAAGGTGGACAGATTCTGTCTTGAGGCCCAATTTTTCAACGGTATGCTCTGCAATAACTTGATATAAAATAGATACATCAGCTTCAAATAAAGCATCTAATGTGCGCCCAAGAACATCATCAGTTAAGTGGTGCGCTTCTATGTTTTTAGCAAGCAGCTTTGATATTGGCTTTGTCTCGAAAAAGTCAGAAAACATATGCAATGTTCGACTATGGAAGCCCAAACCGTTCAAAATCATGGCTAGAACGGCATCACCGTGTGAGACATTATGCTCTGAATACTTAGGAATTATGCGGTCGATGAGCCCGGGTAAATCAATCTCATGACAGAATGCAGCGATTAATCCAAGATGATCTAAGCGTTTTATGACAGGTTGAGGAGCAGACATCGCAAGTTACCGGCAAATAAAAGTAATAGATCAAAACGGGGGATCTGCGTCAAGTCTCAACTGCAATCATTATTGATAAATGATCGTGGGATCACACTAATTAAAATCTAGAATTGGCTGCGGAATGACGGTTATATCATTTATTCAAGCCTTATCCCTAAAATAAATTGCTTGCTTGCTTGATTTGATCAACAACGCCGTGCCGGAATGCACGCTCAAATCAAAAATGATGCTTTGAGCGTGTCAACAAAACCGCCCTCAATAAGCAACACAAATTACATGTTGCTTTGTACTACATTTAGGATAGGAATTTCCACCAATCCAACTTGTATCGAAAAGATGTGAGTAACTCGTTTTTCGTAAATCTCCTGTTCCAATACTAGCTACACTATCTGTTGTTGTGTACTGATTGCATGACTTTGATGGTTCTGATAAATATCTTGAAGTAGAGCCGTCTGCTAGCGTTTGAGACCAAAACTTATTCCCGGAGGTTTTCAAAGCTTCTTTTAAACTTATATCTGGCCCATTATCCATTAAACTATCCCATGAATCCTTAATGACGGTTTCCGATGAACTAATTACTTTCCTAGATGAGTCAAATTTGTAGATATTTTTGAAATTTTTTATCGTATCAGAAGAGTTTAGAGATAGAAAAGCCAATGTATTAAACCCATTGTATTCTTCAGGAAGATAATTTTCACAATAGTTATTAGCTCCTTCTCTCGTGGTCTGTGCCCCATCAAAAAAACCAAATGTTGGGTATGTTTTGGGGGTTGAATACATCACAATTGGTTTTGATTGTGTAGTGGAGGTTATTTCTGACTCTGAAGGGTATTGAAAAGCCACATTCTCATCACTCGGATACCTTATTAACTGGATGTAATATTTATCAATCTGTGAATCTAAGATAAACTCTTTTGTACTGTTATTGTTGAAATATATATCTTGTCTGTTAATTGAAAAGTCATGAGAACTGCTCGTTATTAACCTATATTTTGCATCGATATCTAAATCATTTTCCCATGAGATCTTTAAACCATTCGGAGTGATTTCTGTTTTTATTTCTTGTACGCGTGGTAAAATTTCTTTACTGGTCCATGCGATTGCATAAGAAAGTTTATTGGTATGATCGGCATCTTTTAAAATTACCTCAATATAATAATCACCTGGTTCTAAAACTTTTTCGACCAATTCAACATTGGATGTAGTGTTATCACTTATGGCCATTAAATTATCATTAGAATCAAAAACTGACACTTTATAGTCAGGCAAAGAACTTTCCATATTATCATCAATTTTTCTATGGAAAGTTAATAAAGATGAAAACATCGATTTTCTATCAAGGCTAAAATGATATTTTTTAGGCGTTTTTTTATTTAAACTGGACTCATAAGCCCAACCTCTGGAGCTTTGAGTTATGTTTAACGGATACTCTCCGGAATTTAGTATCTCATAAGAAGACAATATATTTAGAGCGCCAGCACCATACTTTTTACTAATAGGCTGCGTATCAGATACTCTCTCCCATGGTCCGTCATAAAATAGAGGCTGACTAATCCCGCTTATATCCTCTGTCCAATTGGTACTAGCTTTATAGTTGAATCTTGTAGCACCTGCCATGAGTATCGATTTAATAACAATACTATTATAAGCGTTTTTTAATCTTTCTTCATTTTTTGCCTTTTCTAATAAAATGGCAGCAGCAGAACAAACAAATGGCGTGCTATAGCTAGAGGCACCTAGATGATGTGCGATTAAGTCTGGCTTATACCTTGGAAAACCATGAGCATTATATTGCGCACCAGAATAATTATTAGGATTCACGTACTCTTGCTCAACAACAATGCTATTGTATGACATTCCGCTCGTGGTTGCATTGCCGTAACTTCCACTGCTAGCAGCAGTACAAGATACCATATCATTTTCTTCAACAAATTTATCGAAACGATTCAATAAGTCTATACTACTTCCTCCGTTGGTGTTGCTAATATTTAGTAGTTTAGGAGGTGTAATGCTATTACCATCCACATCTTTTTCCGGATAACTACTAAAACTAGAAAAATTATTATGTAAAAACTCTCGTAAATCTGCAGTTGTTGATGTGTGGAAACTATCCAGGTTTGGAGAAAGTGTACTGTATTTCGTGTAAAGAATCGGGTACGTGCTCAGCTCCGTTAATATACTGTAAACTGTGTTGCTATGGCTATTAGAGCTATGTTTATTAAACAGATATAAGATGTCGTCCTTGTTTGATGGCGTTTGTGAGCCTTCAGCTTGTAATATACTTAATCCATTACCAGATGGTAAATGGCCATTATATTTTTTATATAATTCCTTGTAGTTAGAGTATTTAGATAGATTGTAATTTTTTATATACCAATTTGTAATCGGCTTATAATAAAAACTACTATTACCTTTGTTGTTTGGTATGTCAGTTGGTAATTTAGGGTAATCTGCATAAGAGTTAAAGGTTATTGATAATAGTGACGATATAATTACTAGAATCCACGGTTTTATTTTCATTTCTCATCCTTAACATTTTTACAACAATTAAAAATAATGGTTGATTTCATTTATTTCAATAATAAAGCGTTCAGGATGTGATCGTGAACATTTTGTTTCAAGTTCGATACGACGAAGGAGAAAAGCAAGGCTCGGAAGAAAAAGGACACAGCCCTGAACCTTACTCTTATACATGTTTCGGATGCGCACCCGGAACACCCCAAACCTTACGGAATCAAACATGAAAAAATTAGCCAATAGTTGCTCTCCGCAACTTATAAAAAATAGATACATCTATCATTCACACTCAACCAGTGTTAAAGCACTTTTATGGTCTGGTGTAGAAGGTATGTGTCATGACAACACCTAATCGAACCTTAACGCCTCTAGAACATCACAACCAGTTGACTGATGTAATTGCTTGCGACGAGAGCATTCCGGCCGATGAGAAAGCTTTACTCATTGCTATATCTACCTTTTACAACCTTTCAAATCAATGTGCATTCCCAAACCGAAAACAGATCGCTGCAAGAATGGGTCGTTGCGTTAATTACGTTACAGATTTAATTAGCAAGGCCAAAAAGTCAGGTCGTCTAATATCAACCGCTCAGTTCATTCAAGTAGAGGGCGAAGCTGCACCACGACAAATTGCTAACAAGTACGAATTTGTCCTTGAGAAATTTGGGCTGTTCTACAGCAAAGCCAAAGCCATACTCAACCGTAACTTGAGAAAAAAGAAAAAAGAAAAACAAGTTCGACAAGCTGCTGCCAACTCTAGAGTCGCACATGTAGATCGTACGCTTAATGAAACACATAAAGCGACATCACAAGATTCTTATCAACCCGAATGGGAAGATTATACACCTCCTGAATAACTCCATTAAGCTTCATTCATGCCGTTAACTCGGTAGTCTCCACCACACCTAGACAAATACCAGTGTGATCTTCTTCTCAAAACAGTGTTAAACGCCATCTTAGCAGAGCAAAAATCCTTCTGAATTTTCTATCAAAACAATAAGAAACTTACCTTTCACTCCCCCCCTAAAGATTTTAAGTTATGGATTCCTAAAGAATTATTTAAAGGGAACCCTCAAGATATCAAGGTAACTAAAACAAAAGAATTAATAGACATAAGAATTAATTAACAATGGCGGTGTTTTTCAAGGTAGTTGTCATCATTTGCTTACTTATTAAGCAACTTCTCTTTCTGGATTTAGGTGAACGTCACCAACAGGCGCACAGTTTCTGATATCACCTGGCCAGCGTTCAGGATTTAGCTCTTTTGCAGCGAGTAGTACCTCTGCTCGGAGCTTCAAGATCTCTTTATCTTTTCCATTGTGACGCTCTGAAGGCGTAACGTAATTTAGCTTACTGTGCTTGTGCTCGGTGTTGTACCAGCGTACGAAGGCTTCAACCCAACTTCGGCTACTATCGAGAGTTTCAAAGCCCTTTGTTGGCCAGTTAGGCATGTACTTTACTGTACGGAACAATGACTCGACATACGGGTTATCATCACTGACTCTTGGGCGGCTATACGATGAGGTAATACCTAACTCTTCCATTTTGGCTTTGAACGTCAACGACTTCATCGGCGCACCATTATCTGAGTGAAGAACCAGCGCTTGATTGAAGCACTGCTCTCGCATCATCGTTCGTTGCAGAAGCTGTGACGCCAGCTCACCGCATTCATGCTCATACACCTCATAACCCACGATTTTTCGACTGTAGATATCCTCGATGACATACAGGTAATAGTGTTGGCCTTGAACTTTTGAAGGTAAGTAAGTGATATCCCATGTATAGACTTGGTTCGAGTCTGTAGCTGTATAACTTGTTGGTTTCGCACGCTTCTGCCTACTTCTATGACGACCTCGTTTGTTTAGTTGCCCCTGTGCACTCAGTATCCGATAGTAACTTGACTCAGAGGCGATATACTCACCTCTATCAAGCAGTGTCGGGACTATTTGAGTCGGAGGTAAGCTTGCGAACTCAGAGCGGTTACACACCTCAATAATCGCATCACGCTCTTGTTGAGATAGCTTGTTAGCAGGCTCAGGCCTGAGACATATTGTCCTTTTGTCAGCTTGCACTTCACCTTGTTGGTACCAGCGGCGATACGTTCTCAAGTCGATTTGAACTTCATGGCAAGCTGGCTCTAAACGACATCCGCATTGCTTCGCTTCAAGGATAAGAGTCACTATGGTCTGCCTTTCATCGGTTGAGGTTAGTCGTCCTCTGGCTCTTCCCCGTAAAAGGCTCTCAGCTTTTTTCTTAGCACCAAGAGGGCGGCCGTTTCAGCGAGTGCTTTTTCTTTGAGTCGTAAATCTTTCTTCAACTCTTTGATTTCAAGTTTGTCAGCTTTAGTCTGCTTCTTTGCTTCAGCTTCCTGCTCTTTACTCGACTTAAACCCTTGCATACATTCGCTGCGCCAGCTTTGGATTTGTTCTGGGAAAAGACCTTTTTCACGACAATATTGGCTGAGTTCACTTTCTGTCATTGAGTAGGTTTCAGCGACAATGGCAAGTTTAGTTTGAGCAGACCACTGCTCTGATGAAGTATGGCTATTTGGCACGGCGGCTCCTGAACGTCTGAGTTGCTGACGCCAATGATACAAGGTCGCAGTGCTAATTCCTTCCTCTTCCGATACTTCTTTCACTGACATCGAATAGGGAGGCAACAGCTTCTTCAATATAGCTTCTTTCTACTGAGATACGAGACACAATTACTCTGTATCGCCCAAACTGGTTAAATTTTAACAGTGACAACTACCCTGCCAGATAGGGATGGTGATCGCACCAGATTTGTGTGTGGGTAACTTTCGTGAGGTACGAGCGAATAGTTATCCATCACCCAAATCCGACAAGCGTAGCGCGTCAGTTCAGTACCTATGTTTAACTTGATCGATCTATAAGAAAGGCAGATCTACAGTGACAGTGCCATAGAAAAGCATTTGTGATATTCCGCTTGCTCACCCTTCGACTGGCTACGCCAGCTACGGGATTGCGCCGAGCGTGTGAGTAGAAGAGGCAAAAAGTAAATTGGGTAATTGATTATTCAAAGATGATCTGCGTGTTATCTAAGGCAACTATGGACAGATGAGTGCTTACTAAAAGATCATCAAGATGCTGCTGATTCGAGTGTAATAAAACCGTAAAGCATAGTTATGAAGTATTTTTATTCTGTGAATACAGAAAACCACGGGTTTACCCGTGGATGAATGCCAATTCCAAAATTACAGCGTAAGCTGTTTGTAATTTTGGTCAACGCTTTAGCGTTGTCACGGTAAGTACCCCGGGCATGCCCGGGTAATCTTCATGTCACAATTATTAGAGTGATCACAATTATTAGAATGATTACTCTGACTGATAAATGTCCCAAAGCGCCTTACATCTCCGACATATAAATGCATCTCTATCGCATAACCACCAATATCACCACATTAGCTTTATTTGGGTAAATTTCGAACGATTTAATGCGCTGATTTGTTCGATAAAGCTAATAAAGGGGCAAAAGCTTGTCACAATTTTGGCCAGTGGAATTTTGGCCAGTGGAAAGTCTTCAAAGGCAAGCCGAAATTAAAAAGGACGATAACTTATCGTCCTTTTTTCGTTTTAGTTTTGAACTCAATCTTTGTTACAGTGGCTCAAACACAATCTATCGACCGTATTGCCCAACGATAAAGTGTTCAAACTCATCACACATCTGATGGTTTGATTTATCATTATTTGCCAACTCGGTGGCCCCATCAACGATCGATATCTTCGCATTCAAATCAGCGACTGGTGATCGTTCTCTTGTCGGCAGCTGTTTGATTTTTTGCTCCTCAATAGCCCAAGCTTCTTCTGGCGATAAGTTGCACTCGTCAGCGAGGTATTTGGCATTAAAACCTTCCCCAGTCAGGCTTTCGATTGTCCCATTATGATTCACGCTATTACCTTGGTGCCAATAGTGCTTAGCTAACAAAGGGCCTATTTCTGGGTTATCCGTTAAGTAGCCAAACTTATCGGTGAAATATGCACGAGTTTGATACACCGCCATATGAGCCAGCAGGTAACCTTGATACGCGCAAGACGCTTCATCCGACAACAGATGCGGGATCGCCATTAATGGGCGAGGGCTACAAGCTAATCCAAGAATCGTTTTCTCACAGCTACGAGCAAGAGCGGTGATCTTTTCAGGTGTCAGATCTTCATCCGACAATTCGTAAAGTGCTCGCTCGAAATATGGAACCACTAAAATGCTGCGTTCTTGATAAGCTCTGAAAGGTTGTTTGTTATCGATGATTGCTTTGATTAACTCATCAGGTACAGCTTGGCCATCTGCATTAAGCGCGTATTGTTTAAGCCAATCGGCGTCATTCAATAAGCTGTCACAGAACATGGATTGAGTTTCCGCATAAGCCATCGAAGTTGGTGCAAATTCCTGAGAGAAACAAGGCGCGTTCATCTTAACGTTGGCGAAATGCGCTGCGTGGCCGCCCTCGTGAAATAGCGTATTGATGCCATCATAACCGCTTCCAACTTGATCGGGCTTTGCGTTGCTCGTGAAGTTAACTTGAGCAGCTACCCATTTGTCTTGATCGTAGAAAGATGGGATAGGGCCATGGCAGAAGCCATTAGGGTACTTACCTTTGCGATCAAGCAGGTCCAATTTTAATGTTGCTTGAGAGTATTCGATGTTTAGGCGACCAAAAGATTCAATCCAGCGTCGAAGTGACTTTGAGAATGGAACATAAGGATCAAGATCATTCATAACGTCACCTGCAAAAGAGTAGGTAAAGTTATGGGCTTGAAGTGCATTCTCGCCTTTCTGCTTTGCCAAATGGGCTAGACTTTGCTGATGGCTGTTGCGTGTACGTGTTTTCGAAGTCGTCAAGAATCGTAAACAGTTGCTCTGTCGTCATTTGTTCGGTTTTAACCACCGAGTAATCAAAGAAGGTTTTAAAGCCCACTGATTGAGCAAATTGGTTACGCTTTTTGATAAGTTCAATGAAGCCGTTAGTCAACAGCCACTGTTCTAAATTTAATAGTGCTTGGTGTGCAGAAAGTCTGACTTTTTCATTACCACTACTTCTGACGGCTGAGCCTAAAACTGGCAGTGATCCTTCTGTTTCATCACCCGTTTCATTTACGTAAGTCATCACATGATTTTGTTTTTTCTCAAACAGTTCAGCCTCAAACTTTATGAGTTCGGCTTTAAGCTTCTGCGACTGCTCAGATTCAATAGCGTGAGATTTAAAGGTCGCTAACCAGCCATTTAGTCCAGTCAATGTGCTCTCTTTTTCCTCCGCGTCTTGAATTTCGTCAATGGCAGAAATGTGCTTTTCGATAGTGGTTATCTGTTCAGCCGCACTAAGAAATTCGGTCCACTGAGTTTGCGCTTGTGTTGACCCATTATGGTTGTCACTTATCCCCATGTAAGTATCCCAAAAGAAGTCTTCTTTTGCTTTATGAGTCGCAAGATACTTTTGATTTAATTCGTTGAGATAGTTCGTAGCAGTCATGACATTCCTTGAAATTTAACCTTTAATTTCAACATTATGACATATTCATTGAATGTATTTTGTGATGTTGCATAGCACGGAATGTAAATTACATGGCTATCAAGCCGTGTTGAACCAATACGGTTTTATTAGCTTACTGCCAGAAGCTATTCAACGAAATAAAGTAAGGCTATCCTTTGAAGAACCAGCTATTGAAGGTGGGTATAAGTGATTGGAATATTGTGACGTAATCGTGACGGATTAAGTTATTCGGCGTTAGAATTTATCTAGCGGGCATGTATGCCCGTTTTTTTTCGCCTAAAATGTGTGGCTTAAGCGGTTGTTTGTTGATTGGTCACGTATAATAGGTGCTCCATGTCGCGTGAAATAAGCACAATTAATGAGAACTCTTTCTGTCTTAATCTTAGCTTTGTTATTGGCTCTGAATAGCCTTTCATTTTCTGCGCAAGCGAGTGAAAGCTGGTGGTTGCGAACGGTATTCAATAGCAGCCCAATTCAACCGAGTTCTCAAAACTATATTAACGATATCGAGCTCATGGATTGTGGCGAAGTTGAAGGCACTCTGTTGTGCAGTGACCTCACTCAATATTACGATTTGGATGTTTATGTTGAACTGGAGTTGGGTGACTCAAGCGTAGCGGTGGTTCGCTTTAACTTGCCATATTCGAACTTAAGTTACACAAAGCTTCAGGCATATCTTCGCCAAGATGGCTTTGCTCTTAGCTCAATTCGGATTGGAGAGGATGAGTTCGACGTCGTCGCTCAACTTGAACAAGCGAAACATGAGGGCGTTGGTTACGACAAGGTAGATAAACAACTCGTCGAATTCATCAACTCACCACACCATTCCTATGAGCAAATGAGTTTATGGAATGTGCCTAGTTCTTCTTCATCTTCTTCTCGTTCTTTAGTTCCTTGGATTCAGCTACAGAGTGATGGTGACAATTTAACGGTTGAACTAAATCGTTTTCAATTGCTCAAATTTATAGATGGTTTCGTAATTCATTAGAGTCAACAAGCCTTTTGGGAGAACGGCTGACGGGCAGACAGCAAGCTATTATTGATTTAAGTGTTCGTTTTTCTGTGGTTCTCACATTTTTAGTAAGCGTTTACCTTTGCTATTTGTTATACGTTGAGCCTTCGGTAAAACGAGCTTAGGATACGTTCAGTATTGATAAAGGAGACAACCCATGGTTGCAAGAGTAACGACAGCGCCACAAGGTCCAGAACTTTCTGAGTTGGTGCAAGGATACTGGCGTACAGCAGAATGGGGTATGACCCCGCAACAACGCCTGACTTTCCTTAAGCAGCATATTGATCTTGGCATCACAACTGTTGATCACGCGGATATTTACGGTAACTACCAATGTGAAAAGTTGTTTGGTGAAGCATTAGCGCTTGAGCCAAGCCTTCGTGATGATATCCAAATCGTCACTAAGTGCGATATCAACTTGTGTGGTGACCACACTCCAGATCGCAAGATCAATCACTATGACACCAGCGCACACCATATTTACCAATCGGTAAATAATTCTCTAGAGCGTTTGGGTGTAACCGAACTGGATGTATTACTGATTCACCGCCCAGATGTACTGATGGATGCAGATGAAGTAGCAGAAGCGTTCGCTGAACTGCATAAGGTCGGTAAAGTTAAGCACTTTGGTGTTTCTAACTTTTCACCACGTCAGTTCGACTTGTTGCAATCTCGACTAGGTAAGCCTCTAGTGACTAACCAAGTTGAAATCAACCCATTGAACTTCGAAGTTGCCCATGATGGCACGCTGGATCAACTGCAGATGAACCGCATTCGTCCAATGGCGTGGTCTTGTCTTGGTGGCGGTAGCATTTTCAGTGGTGATTCCGCACAATCAATTCGCGTTCGTGATGAGCTAGAAACGATTCGCCAAGAAGTGGGTGCAGACAGCATTGACCAAGTGATTTATGCTTGGGTTCGTCGTTTACCGTCTAATCCAATTGCAATTATTGGATCAGGCAAGATTGAACGTGTGAAGACAGCCGTTGATGCACTGAAAATCGAACTGACTCGCGAGCAATGGTATCGCGTATGGGTTGCATCTAAAGGCCACGGTGTGCCACAGGAAGCTACTCGTATGGAAGCAAAAGCCAGCCAACAAAGCTGGCTTTTTTGTGTTCGCCTAACCTGTTTCTTCAAAACTGTGATTAAAGTGGAATATTTTTTAAAAACACTCATAATGCACTCTGTTTTTCACCAGTTGGATATTTCCATTGAGCACTTCAAAATTCTCTTCAATCGCCCTTAAACCAGAGCTTCTAAATACGTTAGATTCTCTTGATTATACTGAAATGACGCCTATTCAAGCGTTAAGTCTTCCTACTATTCTGGATGGCAAGGATGTTATCGGTCAGGGTAAAACGGGTTCAGGTAAAACAGCTGCTTTTGGTTTAGGCGTGCTGCAGAACCTACGCGTTAAGCGTTTCCGTGTTCAGTCTTTAGTGTTATGTCCGACTCGTGAGCTTGCAGACCAAGTAGCAAAAGAGATCCGTACTCTTGCTCGTGGTATTCACAATATTAAAGTGCTGACACTTTGTGGCGGTATGCCAATGGGACCACAGATTGGTTCACTAGAGCATGGCGCACACATTCTTGTGGGCACTCCTGGTCGTATCCTTGACCACCTAGAGAAAGGTCGTATTGATCTGTCTGAGTTGAACACACTTGTGTTAGATGAAGCCGATCGCATGCTAGAAATGGGCTTCCAAGACGCTTTGGATGCTGTCATTGAAGCGGCTCCGAAAGATCGCCAAACATTATTGTTTAGTGCGACTTTCCCTAAACAAATTAAATCTGTTGCAGACCGCATCATGCGTAACCCAGAAATGGTGAAGGTTGAATCAACGCACGACCACTCAAGCATCCAACAACATTTCTACAAAGTTGAAGGGACTGAAGCTCGTGATGATGCATTGGAACTACTGCTTCTTCATCATCAACCAGAATCTGCGGTTGTGTTCTGTAACACTAAGAAAGAAGTACAGAACGTAAACGACGAACTCAGCCACCGTGGCTTCAGCGTTATCGAGCTTCATGGCGACATGGAGCAGCGTGAACGTGACCAAGCTTTGGTTCAGTTCTCAAACAAAACCATCTCTATCTTGGTTGCAACAGATGTAGCTGCTCGTGGTCTTGATGTTGATAACCTAGATGCAGTGTTCAACTTTGAGTTGTCTCGCGATCCTGAAGTTCACGTACACCGCATCGGTCGTACTGGACGTGCAGGAAGCAAAGGCGTAGCTATCAGCTTCTTTAGCGAAAAAGAGATGCACCGTGTTGCTCAAATTGATGAGTACATGGATATGCCAATCGAACCGTCTCAGATGCCAGCAAAACCAATTGCTAAACCATATTACTCGAACATGGTTACTATCCAGATTGATGGCGGCAAGAAGGCTAAACTTCGCGCTGGCGATATTCTTGGTGCGTTGACTGGCCAAGGCGGTATTGATGGTAAGTCCGTAGGTAAGATCAACTTGTTCGCGATGCGTGCTTATGTAGCGGTAGAACGTTCTGTTGCTAAGAAAGCATTGAATAAGATCGAATCAGGTAAAATGAAGGGTCGTCAATTCCGAGCCCGAATTCTGAAGTAATTCGAGATTCTAGCCCTTTACTGTCATGTTAAGCATGGTGCAGTAAAGGGTATTTCTCAATGGGTTGGTCTATTTACCCATTCTATATAAACGATTAATCTGCTCTCTATTCATCGGGCCTTATCGAATAAAGGTCGTTCAGATGTTTTCCTTCGTTAAGATACCAGGTCATCGCTTCCTGTCGGTTGCTCGCTATTATTGTCATGGTAGTTACTTTCCCATCGTCAAAATAGCAAAGCTCGTATTCTAACGCGCTGGTATTTTCAGGAATAGCGGCCATAGCTTCCCTCCCAAATACTGATCATTCGATACTCATTTAAACCATGCAACTATTTACAATTTGCATTTCAAATAAGTAAAAAAGCCGAATAACATCACTGCTAACAATAGATTTTATTTTAATCATTTGCCGAAATGGCTTATTTGGCAAGGCTAAGTCTCAATTTATTTGAAATTTTTATGAGAACTTGCTTTTATAGCTAATGTTATAAGATCAAGAGTAAATCTATCTTGTCGTTTGGGTTTACTGATTAGTAATAGGCTGTGAGAGGGTGTAATGAGAAAATGCCGTTGGTTACTTCTATTGGTCTGTTTCCTATTTGTTGGGTGTGGAACTAAATTCGCTTATAACAACATCAGTTGGTTTGCGGTGAGTTACATAGAAGACTTTTTGTCTCTATCTAATAGCCAAGAACCCGAGCTAGAAGCACGTTTAGACTCTCTTCAAGCATGGCACAAAGAAACTCAGCTGCCGCTTTATATTGAACAGCTACAAGTGCTGCAAAGTATGAGTCGTTCAGAGTTGAACTCTGCTTTTATTGTTGAGCAAAGTGAGCAAATAAAGAATCACATTCGAACTATCGTTAATAAATTTTCTCCTGACATTTATGCGTTAAGTATGCAACTTAACCCTAAGCAGGATAGCGAATTCTTAACGAACTTTAGAAAAAAGCAGCAAGAGTTTTACCAAGAGAGATTGTCTTTGAATGATGATGATTCTAGAGAGCGATATCGTAAGCGAATAGAAGAGCGTTTAGAGCGATGGTTAGGGTCTGTATCAAAAGAACAAAGACAGATTATTGTAACTTGGTCTCAAGAATGGACAAATACCAATGATAGCTGGCGAGAGTATCAAAATAATACTTATCAAGATCTCACTCTACTTATGGAAAAGAAGAGTGACTTGCATATCTCACAGCCGATTATTATGAAGTTGCTTTTGAACAATGAGGCTTATTACCCAGACGGCTTGGAATCTCAACTCAACAAGAATATGCAGACATCCGCCAAGTTCTTAGTGGACATCGCAGCGGTAAGTAACGACAAGCAATGGTCGTATTTCATGAATGAATTAGAGAGCCTTGAGTCAACGTTGGTAGCATTGCAGGAGTAGTACGGCTCTAAATAACATCGGTATATGGTAAGGCTGACCTCGTGAAACGAATCAGCCTTTGTTTCTTTCTATGTTTTGAGCTTTAGGGATTTAATTGCGATTGCTCATCAGCAACTTTGGAATAGAGCCTTTAGCGGTCTTAGATATTTTCTGCATCAGTTGAAAGCTCGGCTGTTTAATGCCGTGGTCACTTTGAAGCTCATCAATCATTAATAACCATAAGCGTGCTGTCATTTCTGAATCGGCTAACGCTCTGTGGAAAGTGCCGTCGTTGTCGATATTCTTGAAACGCACAAGGTCGCCTAGCTTATGAGTTGGTGCGTTTTGGATTAGCCGGCGAGCAATCAGCATTGAGCATGCAAATTGTCCATTGTACTCACGACTAATAGTATCTAACTCTGCATCAAGAAAGCGCTTATCAAATGAGGCATTATGAGCGACTAATTGGCTGTCTTGGATGAAGTCTGCAAATTCATCCATCACTTCTCCGCAGCTAGCAGCAGTGCTCAACATGCGATTAGTGATTCCGGTATAGCCTTCAATGAACCCACTCACGCGAAATCCTGGGTTCATCAGTTGTTGAAAGGTTTCGACCACTTCGCCGTTAACGAGTTTCACGGCACCAATTTCTATCGCTCGATCGCCCATATTCGGGGATAAGCCAGTGGTTTCGAAATCGAGAACGATAACGGAGTCTGCGGAGTGTGGAGCCATGGTGTTCCTAATAACTGTTTATCTGTATCGCTTTATATAAGCGTTGGTATTGCCGTCGGTGTATCCAGCTTATTGTGAGTTATCACTGATAGTGAGCTCAGTGTAGCCTGTCGAATCGTCATGCTCTCTGCTGAAGGTCAAGGTATCGTAGCGATGAAGAATCAATTCAGCGGTGGTAGCGATGATGGTTCCTTCAAGCAAATGACCACCAATCACATCGCCATTCTCATCAGCAACAGATATATGAACGTGTTGGTGGTTGGGCGTTAACGTTGCCATGACAGACACGATTTCGAACTGCGCTTGAATAAACTTTGTGTGGTTTGCATTTGCCAAGCGAATATTGAGTTGGGAAACGCACCCCACACAAGATGCAATAGAGCCCGAAATGACGTTATGTTTGGTCACTAGCTTTTGTAGTTCAAGCTTTAAGTCTTGACCTCGGGTTAATCGTGTTGCAATTGGGGTGATCATTGGCTTCCCTCTAACTCTCACTGGTTTAAAGAACAAAACGAAGCCTTAGTTGGCTTCGTTTTGTCATCATCTGGCAATACGCTTTGGCTTGAAATTAAGCTCGGCTAATTACTTACCTTCTTTTTCTTGCTGTTCTCTTTTCTTCTTAGGAACAAAGTTCAGCACTGAAATAGGCACTTCTTTACGTGGTTCAAAACCTTCAACCAGGCGGCGTTCAATTAAGTGACCAAGGCGCTTTTCAATAATGCATAGGTTTTTAAAGTTGTCTTTTGATAAGAAAGAGATCGCTTCACCTGTTGCATCAGCACGGCCAGTACGACCAATACGGTGAACGTAGTCGTCTGCTGGGAAAGGCATATCGTAGTTAACAACGCGTGGTAGGTTATCGATATCGATACCACGTGCAGCAACGCCCGTTGCGACCAGGAACTTAAGGTGGCCTTTCTTAAAGTCCGCTAAGATCTTTTCACGAATCGCTTGGCTACGTCCACTGTGGAACGCTTCAGCCTGGATGCCGCGCTTTTCAAGTTGAGATACGAGCTTAGCCGCCCCATGCTTGGTTTCGATGAAGATAAGCGCTTGATCCCAGTTACCCTCAGTAATCATGTGGCTCAGTAGTGCAGACTTACGATCTTTATCTACCGTTACCAACCATTGTTCAATGTTCGCTTTCGATGCGTCTGTCTTAGCAATTGAAATCTCTTCAGCATCACTGATCGCGCTCTTCGCTAGTGCACGAACCGGGGTAGAAAGCGTTGCTGAGAACAGCAGGTTTTGCACACCTTGCGGTAAGCGAGCTATGATCTTGTTGATGTCTTCGATGAAGCCCATGTCTAGCATGCGGTCTGCTTCATCCAGAACTAACACTTCAACTTCATCAAAGTGAACCGCGCGTTGACCATACATGTCAATCAAACGTCCTGGTGTTGCCACTAGAATATCAACACCTTCAATCAATCGATCTTTTTGATGTTGGTAAGAGACACCACCGTACATTGCTAAAGACGTTAGGTTTAAAAACTTCGCGTACTTCTTGATGTTTTGTTCAACCTGAACCGCCAGCTCGCGCGTTGGTGTAAGGATCACTGTGCGGATGCGTTTCTTACGTTGCGTTTCACCTTTACTCAGCATCTCTAAGATAGGGAGAACAAAGCTCGCAGTTTTACCTGTACCTGTTTGTGCTGCCGCAATAAGGTTCTTACCAGAAAGTACAATCGGAATTGCTTTTTCTTGAATAGAGGTTGGCTTTTCGTAGCCTTGTTTTGCAACGGCTTTTACAATAGGTGAGCTTAATCCAAGCTTGGAAAATGGCATAAGTTTCTCGGTATGATTTGGCTAAATAGCGATGGAAAGGTTCAACAATCTTATACAAGGATAAGATTAATAGCGGCATTCTACCATGTTGCTTGTGTATCGCTAGTATCATACGTTTTTTAGTTTTATCGGTATTAAGTACATGGTAGCTAATCAAAAGTGGAATTTTCACGGTTACTTTACATTATCCTGACTGATCATATTGCGTTAAACTAAAGCCCATTGGTAGCTCGGAAGTAAGAGCTATGTTACTTATTTGTCTAGAAATAACCTTGCTCAAAGTGACTCATACCTTATAATCCGAGCATATTACAGTCATAAGAAATTATTATTTTAGCTAGGATACTTTTATGGATATCAGTCATTTAGATACCCCTTCCTTGATCGTGGATCTTAACGCAATGAGTGTTAATATTCAGTTGATGCAGGGACGAATTAACGATTTAGGATTAGCTCTTCGTCCTCATACCAAAGCACACAAAATTCCTGCTGTTGCACAAATGCAAATAGACGCGGGAGCGCAGGGTATTTGTGTAGCCAAATTAGGTGAAGCGGACGTGATGGCACAAGGTGGCATTAAGGATATTCTCATAACCACGCCTATTGCGGGACAAAAGAAAATTCAGCGTTTAATCACTCTGCATCAAGTTCATCCTGACGCCCGTTTTATTCAGGTGATTGACGATCATTATCATGTTGTAGAAATCGCCAAAGCCGCATCAGCGGCAAATATTTGTGTTGAGCTGATGATAGAGGTGGAATGCGGTCAGCAGCGCTGTGGTGTTCAAGTTGGTGATGATTTAGTGGAGCTTATCCAAGCGATTCAAATTGCGGATGGCGTTAGCTATGCCGGAGTCCAAGCTTATAGCGGACACTTACAACATGTTAAGGGGTACTGTTCGCGAAATGAGCAGGCGAGATCTGTTGTGGTGCCTTTGTTTGATTTCATTAGATCTACTTTAGAGCCTAAAGGTATGGCCCCTCAGATAATGATCTGCTCCAGTTAGACTGGACACCGCATTAAGCGACATGTTGTTTTTCAAAGTTAACTGGGCTTAGATACCCAAGAGCACTGTGCCTTCTTGTTCGATTGTAATCAACTTCAATGTATTCAAAAAGCGCTTGGCGCATCTCTTCTCGGGTCATTATCGGCTCGTATTGGACAGCTTCTACTTTCATTGAGTGAAAAAAGCTTTCAACACAGGCGTTATCCCAACAATTCCCCTTCCTACTCATGCTTTGTTTTAGATTATGAGCTGCGATTAAATCTCGGTAGTCTTTTGAGCAATATTGGCTACCTCTATCACTATGGATAATCACGTCTTCTGGCATGCCTCTGCGGAACAATGCCATTGATAGTGCATCACAGACCAGAGTTGCGGTCATTCTGGTGCTCATTGACCAACCAACAACTTGCCGTGAGAACAGGTCGATAATAACGGCTAAATACATCCAGCCTTCGCTTGTCGCTAGATAGGTGATGTCTCCAGCCCATTTTTGGTTCGGTGCTGTCGCATTAAAGTCTTGCTCAAGCAAGTTCGGGGCAACAGGAAGCCTATGCTTACTGTCTGTCGTACATTTGAACTTACGGGCGGCCTTCGCGACTAAGCTCTGGCGTTTCATGCTCGCGGCAATTGTTTTTACATCGTGCTTATTACCATTTGCCTCAAGTTCTTTTTGAATGCGCCTTGCACCGTCGCGTTCCTTTTTATCATCAAAGACTTCTCGAACTTTGCTATCAAGCTGCTTGCGGTGTTCGTTTCGTTGAGTGACTTTATGACGATTATCAATCCAATAATAAAACCCACTTCGAGAAACCCCGAACACCTTAGCCATACGGACAATCCTATATTGCATCAGGTGTTCGAGCATAAACTCATAGCAATCTACTTTAGATTTTTCGCGAAGTAGGTGGCGGCCTTTTTTACGATATCTAGCTCTTCAGCTTGCTCTGCTAATAATCGTTTGAGCTTGGCATTTTCAGTGGCGAGCTCTCTTTCTCTATCGCTAATTTTCGCGTCTTTTTTGACGGCTTTACGCCATCCATAGATTTGAGATTCATGTAACGATAGTTGTCGTGCGGCAGCAGCGACACCGACTTTCTCTGCTAACTTAAGCGCTTCGGCTTTAAATTCAGGAGCATGTTTGATTCGTATTTTCTTAGTTGTCATTGTCCACCTCGTTAGTAATTGTACTCACTTAACTCAGTGTCCAAAACTTCTGGTGCGGATCAATCTATGTACAAGCGCATTCGGAGGAGTTCGTTCTCGGAATTGCTACTCTATTTGAAAACTTAAAGCAGACTCGCACTGGGAGAGCCATTATCAATCAAGCCTCTCACTATGCCCCGATTGCGCTGCCAAATAAAGAGCGTGCTTTAGCGTTCCATACCGAAGGTCTAGTTGATGGTACTATAGAAAAGATTCACGTTGTAATAAGGCCCCCTAGGGGTGGAAAGCAGTTTGTCACAGAACCTCTAATCGCCTCCCCTGAATTTGTGAATTATCAATCGAATGGGCTTGGTGTTCCTGCAGTGATCTATTTTGACATCGATAATGCAGTTTTAATCCCAGGTGACTCAACCATTATTGAACCTTCTATAGCACTCGGGCATGAGCTTATACATGCTCGTGACTATTTAACTGGCGGCTTACCAACGGGTTCGCAACGAATTCGTCATCGTGCTCCTGTCGCTGGTACAACTCATAATGGAGAAGAGTTTACAGAGGGAGAGGTGGTTGAATTTAGCTTAATGAAACGTGAGATAGAGGCGACAGGACTCTCCTACCAAAAAGGGAGTACAAAGTTAAAAACACTCACCACTTCACGCCAATCGTCTATCGAAATAAGAGAAAGCGTGATGAATGTTTGGGAAGAAGCATTAAAGAATAAATCGGTATCTAAGTCTGATTACGCTCGCGTTAAAACTAATATTCAACGTTTGAAATCTGAAGTGCCAGTATCCGAATACCATTTATCTAAAGAGTTTGGAAATCAAGCTCGTGACATGTATTGGCCGGGCTCTATGATTGATTACTCATCAACTCCGACTGATATAACGTTAAAAAGCGTAAAACAAACTACCTCCGGAGTATTGAGCTCGACAGCACTTAGTACGACAAAAGTAAGTGAGGCACTCCATAGTAGCCCTCAATCTCTTTTACTAATAAGCACAAGCTTAATTGAACGAAAAAATGGCTTCCCAAAACTCGATAAGGTATTGCGTACCGATCTTGAATTAGCCATCAAGGCGGATCGCAAAGTTATTCTTCTCGAAGGTGATAATTTTTCATCGTTAACAGAGGTTGAAAAGCGCCTAACAGCAGCAACGATTCAAAAGGCCGCGGATAGTATTAAAAAAGGCAATACCCCATCCTCTGTCATTCAAATAAAAGCAGATGAGATTAGGGCGTGTTGATCTTTCGTGAGTGTTTTTTGAACAGCATGGTAAAGAGTTATAATTTGCTTCGCCAAAAGTAAAACCATAACCAATACCATGCCAATACCATGCTAACTGATATTCGCTGGGAACTGCTACTCCAAGTTATGAAAAGTACAGGTCGTATTTACGATAAAACTGAACATCGAATGACATTTGAAGGAATACTTTATCGAATGAGAACAGGTATTCCTTGGCGAGATCTACCCTCTGAGTTCGGAGAGTGGAGTACCGTTTACAGACGATTTAATCTTTGGTCAAAGAAAGGGATTTTAGATAATCTTTTCAAAAGCTTATCTAGCATGGCTGACTTTGAATGGGTATTTCTTGATGGCTCTATAGTTAGAGCGCATCAGCATAGTACAGGTGCAGCTACTGAAAGTTCAGAGCAAATAGGAAAAAGTCGCGGGGGCAACTCAACCAAAATTCACTTAGCTGTAGATAGTGGTGGCCTGCCGATTTGCTTTGATTTATCAGAGGGACAACGCCACGATATAGTGCATGCCGAAAGCTTAGTTGAGCAACTCGATGAAGTTAATACCATCGTTTGTGATAAAGGATATGACAGCGAACCTTTCCGTACTTTTGTTAAGGAACGTGGCGGAGAAACAGTAATTGCTAAACGCAATTACGGACAAGATATAGACAAAGACAGTATGGATTGGTGTCTATACAAGTATCGTCACTTGGTCGAAAATGCCTTTGGGAGAATTAAGCATTATCGAGCTATTTCAAGTAGATATGACAAGCTAGAAAGGAATTATGCCAGCATGTTATCACTGGCATTCATGTTAATGTGGCTACCGATGTATTGTTGAACACGGAATGTACAGCAAAGATCAACACGCCCTAGTCAATCGGATTGTGAGATCAGATCAACCCAATCCGAGTGTGATATACGCGAACCGTTTGCGCTGGTCTAAGCTCGCAGAGAGAGAAAATGTAACTCTGGTGGCAAACTCTATATTACCTAAGTCAAAGAAGTGTTGGAGCCTATAATGAAGATCAAAAATTTAATATTGTTCATTGGTCTTTGCGTAAGCTTGAATACCAATGCATTGGAAACTTGTAATCTTGGTTCTGAAACACTTGAAGAAGAGCACGAGTGGCTGGCTCGGTTGGACTATGAATTTGAGAGTGAACTGACTGATGTTAAAGAAATTGCAGCATTGGATAAAATTCCAAGTCTAATGCTTCCTATAAGCGACGAAGGCATGCTTGCTGAACATTGGGCTGGAGTTACTGCGGTCATAGATAGTAAAAATAGTCAGCCCAACAGTGCAAAAAGAATTACCCAATTGGAGCGTGTTTCTGAGCGTCAAGCTCTTTGGCAGCTAGCTAAAAATGGAGGTAGGGCTTTTTCAAGCGTGTTAGATATTGTTTTTTTCGCTCCTTGGGTTGAAGATTTAACGAGAACAATGTGGGATGACTCTGCAAGCGACCTACACCGACTGAGTGTTACCTCTGAACCTATCCCTTTTGTCGGTTTTGCTATTGGATACTATGATTACCTTTCTACATTAGACAACCCAGAAAAGCGTCTTAATCAATGGCTGAAAAATGGGCACTATAGCTATGGACAAGAGAGCGTGCTTCAAAGGTTAAACACCGCGTCTGGAGAAGCCATTGAGCATCAACATGAACAATTAAAACAGCATATTATTGAATTGACTAAGAGGCTTGCCTCTATTCAATTACTTCACTACGACGCGACGTATAGTGCAAAAGTATTAGAGTTGCAGGAGGTCATCAATAAAATGTTTTCCGCAATCGATATCGAATATGCCAACACAATGTTGGATCTGTATAACCGTCCACAGCACGTGATTCAGAAATTTGGAGAGCAAGCTTGTATCAACCAAAAGCTGGAGGTTCAGGAGGAGCTTAATAATTTGGGTGCTGCATCTAGCGTAGCTATTAACAATTTGAGGGCATGTAGCTATCGAATGTTGATGGGAAATGTCGGACAACTCTATGGTATCGGAAAATACCCGCATATCGATAAAGTCCGTAGCGAGGTCCTCGCTTATAAACAAAATATTGTAGAGAATGCAGTGAGCCATATTGTTGAATGGCGCGAAAAGCTATTCGAGATTCAGCACAATAGTATTGATACTCTCGTGCGTGACACTTTAAACAGCGGAAGTATTCGAAGCTATCGACTGTATTTGTATCAACGTGCGCGCCGAATTGCGATTGATAACTTTTCTTTGTCCATCTTACAAAGGCGAGCCACCGAAGAGGAGCAACGCACAGGACGCTTTCTGATTGGAGCTGGTGAGCTTATCTGCGGAGTGTACTCTTGCCAGGTTTATCAAGGCAGAGAAGTCTTTTTTGATGAAGACTCCGATCCACTTTTACAAAAGCTGTCTGAGCCCTTGGACAACATCGATCTGAGCAGCTACATCAATGAGCGTGTTAGGCGCGGATGGACAAACGTTGAGCTTGATGAGCCTTATATAAATCTTTGGGAACAGTGGCAAAGTAGAGAAGATGTAAGTCTTTCAGCTTTGCCTTATAAAGGTAACCCTTCATTGGAAGTGATTAAAAAAGACATGCCCGAGTTGTTTGAGATTTTCGAGAAGATCCCAAGTCACTTATCAGCACAACAAGCGAAGCCATACTTGTTTCAATTAATTAGAAACGGGATGTTTAAAGAAGATATCCAAACTGCTTGGACTAAACTGGGTGATTTTATATTTCGATTTCAATACGAACTACGTCAGCATCAATCACTTAACTTCTTACCTTTGGCGTGGAAGCAAGCCATTTGGCCTTCTCAACCTCATGGTGTCTTGTTTAGTGCTTTTTTAGATAAATCGTACATGTATTATTCTCGTCAGCCCTGGACTCAAGCATTACCATACTCTTATGGGGGGAATAGTATTCCAAATTGGACATTATATCAGGGACAATCGCATCATTATTATCTAACCCAATCGGTGCCCGAGAATGTCTATCTTGGAGATCAATATTGGAAAGAGATTAATGAACAGCTTAGTCATGTACTAGCATTACCTGAAATTCGTTGGCGTCCATTTGAGCAAATGATTCTCATGGATATATGGTCTCAGGTTACAGAGATAGAGTCTTTGGTAGAGGTATCGAACCACCTGTAGTGTCTACCCAGCACTGACAACGTATAAATACCGACCGTGAGAGGTCGGTATTGTTATTGACAGCTTAATTTTTTTTGCTTTTGTGCCTTCAGTGATGCTTTATAACGGTATTAGGGATTAAGTCTAGATTATGGCTAAGGTATTCAGAATGCAGCTATTCGTTACCTCATCTTAAATCGCTTCATAGCTACTTATCGAAAGCATAATGGCTGCAACTATTAGTGAGAATTACTTCATTTGGTGCGTCAGAATCCAAGCATATCCTGCTTAGGTACACTCGTGCCATCTATCGGGTGTTTATCGATTTCAGAGTGGACATTCTAGAGTTTAATGATGATGAAGCCTTATCAGCACTAAAAGAAGGCAGGGTTAGGCATTTCCATTGTAGCAGAGCTTGCTGTCCCTGAAAGTCACCCTGATGTTTGTGTTGTTCCAATATCGCCTGAATATCCTAGGCAAATTTGTTTGGCTAAAATAAGTGGTGGTTTTTATTCTTATGCTGCTAGATGTGTATGGGAATACCTCGAAAAATCAAGAATGTAGTTTAAACTTATCGAACTTATTAATAATGGGCAGGATTTGTAAAAAACAAGATCACTTTCGTATAGATATGACAACGAAATAACAACTGTACTTTTGGGAGACGTGGCTTTCACATTGATAATTCAAGCAATTAACATGGGAGAGAACTGCTTTTTCTGACAAACACTCGTGTAAAAACGTAATTTGCGGTGCAGTTCCCTTGAGTAAGGGGGACCAGTAAAGAGACATAAAACCGCACATACCATTTACCATGATGTGTACGGTTTGACACTCCAAATAAGCTCTGTAAGCAAACAATGTATCTTGATACTTACAATAACGTATTTAGGCATAAGCCTTATAGTT
Organism: Vibrio sp. nBUS_14; assembly: GCF_051201655.1. Taxonomy (NCBI): domain Bacteria; kingdom Pseudomonadati; phylum Pseudomonadota; class Gammaproteobacteria; order Vibrionales; family Vibrionaceae; genus Vibrio; species Vibrio sp. nBUS_14. The sequence goes on along the minus strand of NZ_CP179207.1, from coordinate 1,667,837 downwards.
ACACTTTCATCGGGAGAGTTATTTAATAAGCTCTATCTTCTCAGCTTGCTTCTGTTCTACCATAGACAGTGCAAGTGCTTCTGCAACCTTAATACCGTCGATACCAGCAGACAGGATACCACCTGCGTAACCTGCGCCTTCACCAGCAGGGTAGAAGCCCCTTAGGTTGATGCTTTGGTAGTCTTTGCCACGTTTGATGCAGACAGGAGAAGACGTACGAGTCTCAACACCTGTTAGTAGACCGTCTGGCGTAGAGAAACCTTTGATCTTCTTCTCGTACGCTGGGATTGCTTCACGAATCGCTTCGATAGCAAAATCAGGCAGTGCTTTTGAAATATCAGTTAGGTGGATACCTGGCGTGAACGATGGTTTTACTTCACCGATTTCACTTGGATCTCGACCTTTCAAGAAGTCACCGATTTTCTGTGCAGGGGCGTCGTAGTTCTCGCCACCTAGAACATAAGCGGCACTTTCTAATTCACGTTGTAAGCGGATACCTGCTAGTGCGTCACCTGGGTAATCGCGTTCAGGGTCTATACCCACAACGATGGCACTGTTTGCGTTACGTTCTGCACGAGAGTATTGGCTCATGCCGTTAGTTACCACGCGGCCTTCTTCAGAAGTCGCGGCAACCACAGTGCCACCCGGGCACATACAGAAGCTGTATACAGTACGGCCATTCTTACAGTGGTGAACGAGTTTGTAGTCCGCTGCACCTAAGATAGGATTACCTGCGTTTTTACCGAAGCGAGCTTCATCGATCATCGCTTGCTTATGTTCGATACGGAAACCAACAGAAAAAGGCTTAGCTTCCATGTAAACGCCACGTCCGTACAGCATTTCAAACGTATCACGAGCACTGTGGCCAACAGCCAGTACTACGTGACGAGATTTGATCTCTTCACCGTTAGAAAGCGTTAAGCCAGTGATTTGATCGTTTTCCATATGAACGTCGTCTACACGAGTGCTGAAACGGATTTCGCCACCTAGCTCAATGATAGAAGCACGCATCTTCTCGATCATGGTAACCAGTTTAAAGGTACCGATGTGTGGCTTACTTACGTATAGAATTTCTTCTGGTGCGCCAGCAGCTACGAATTCTTCGATTACCTTACGGCCGTAGTGCTGTGGATCTTTAACTTGGCTGTATAGCTTACCGTCAGAGAATGTACCTGCGCCACCTTCACCAAACTGTACGTTTGATTCAGTGTTCAGAGTACGCTTACGCCAGAAACCAAAGGTATCTTTCGTACGTTCACGAACTTCTTTGCCACGCTCAACGATGATTGGATTGAAGCCCATTTGAGCAAGCACTAGGCCAGCGAACAAACCACAAGGGCCAAAACCGATAACGACAGGGCGCTCAGTTTGGTTCTCAATCGCTTTAGCCACGAATTTGTACTCCATGTCAGGAGTCACTTTTACGTGCGGGTCGCTAATGAATTGCTCTAACAACTCAGCTTCGTTTTCAACGAGAACATCAAGCGTGTAGATAAGTAAGATTTTTGATTTCTTACGAGCATCGTAGCCACGTTTAAAGATATTAAAAGAAAGTACCTGATCAGAGTTAATACCAAGTTTCGCTTCAATAGCGTCTTGAATGGCTGATTCTTCGTGGTCTAGAGGGAGTTTAATTTCGGTTAAACGTATCATTTCGATGTCTCGTCTTTATAGGTGTCTTAGCTAGACCGGTTATTAAACCTGTAAAGCTGAGTGTAAAAGCCGAGGTTTCAAATAAGCAGTAAGCTCACAATGGCGCGCATTTTACGAGAAATTGATTTATCTGTCATACTAATTTGGAAACATGGAGCAAATAGACACGATATTAGAGTCGTATGATGTTGAATTTTGCCTTGGGATGAGTATTATCCTCCATTCTTCAATTTTGACTAACTTATAGAGCAGAGCATCATGGCATTTGTCGTAGGCGATAACTGTATTCAATGTAAATACACAGACTGTGTGGCGGTATGCCCCGCAGATGCGTTCCATGAAGGCCCTAATTTCATGGTAATTAACCCAATCGAATGCATTGATTGTGGTTTGTGTGTTCCTGAATGCGACGCTCAAGCGATCTTCCAAGAAGATGAACTGCCAGAAGATCAAAAAATCTTTATTGAAGTGAATGCCGAGCTTGCCGAGATCTGGCCAGTGCAAACTGAAGTCAAAGCACCGATGGATGAAGCTGAAAAGTGGAATGGTGTCGCTGATAAGTTGGCAATGCTAGAAAAGTAATTGTTGAAAAGAACTCAAATAAAAAGGCGTACTGATTTAATCAATACGCCTTTTTAATATCTGAACACTGTCGACTGGTTCGTTAGCTTATGAGATTTAGCTATGCTGACGACACATGTTGTCGAGAATAATACCTGTCGCCATTGCTACATTCAGAGACTCTGCACCACCGAATGCTGGAATCGTAATCTTATCAGTCACGTATTTAGCGGCGTGTTCACGAATGCCGTGAGACTCGCTGCCCATTAGCAAAATGCCGTTGGCTGTAAACTCCGTCTTATGAACACTTTCGCCCTCTAAGAACGCGCCGTAAACAGGCAGGTTCGCTTGCTCTAAGTATTCAGGTAAGTCTGTTTGGCTTACGTGTACTCGGCCAAAGCTGCCCATGGTCGCACTGATCGTTTTAGGGTTGTATGGGTCAGCACAATCGCTGCTCGCAACGATATGCTTAATGCCATACCAGTCTGCCACGCGAATAATCGTACCTAGGTTGCCCGGATCAGATACACCATCTAGTGCAATCATTAACCCAGTAGCTTTTGGTAGTTCAAATGTTGGGATCTCAACAACAGCAATTGCCGCATTGTTACTCACCAAAGTACTCGCTTTGGTCAGGTCATCCAGTGAAGCTTCAACACAATCAAACTCAAACAGTGACGCGTGATTTTCAGATAAGAAATCAGCCGTAGCAAAGACGTTCTTTACGACTAAGTCACTATTGAACAGCTCAAGTACGTTTTTTTCACCTTGAACTAGAAACAGGCCGTGGGCTTTACGTTGTTTCTTTTGGCCCAAAGCTCGAAGGAGTTTTAATTGGTTTTTTGAAATCATGTTTTTATCCTAGATATAAGCCCGCGCATTATAGAGCAAAGGTTGGAGAACCAAAAGCGTGATAGCTTAATGTGATCCAGATAAAAAGCAAAAGCGACCCACTTAAAAAAGAAAAGCGCACTAAATAGCGCGCTCTTGTGAGATTTACTTACCTTAGTCTCGCTGAACCGAGAAGGCTATGTGAACTGACCGTTTAATATGGAACAGGGTAGCGCTTAAACACGGTGTTGATATCAGCAAGGATCTCTTCTGAGAGTGGCTTACTGAAAGCCGCCACGTTCTCTTTCAACTGCTCCATGGTGGTTGCGCCAATAATGGTAGAGGTAACACCATCAACTTGGTTACACCATGCCAATGCAAGCTGGCTTGGTGTAAATCGATGAGTGTTTGCGACTTCAACATACCCTTTTACTGCTTCATTGGCAGATTCAGTGTCGCGGAAAATGCCTTTACGCTGCATGTAGGTCCAGCGGCTGCCTTCCGGTCTTGCTCCATCAACGTATTTTCCACTGAGCATTCCCCCGGCTAACGGCGACCAAGGCAAGTAAGCGACATCTTCATGCACGCAGTTTTCAATTAAATATGGCCAGTCTTTCCCGTGCAGTAGGCTGAATTCATTCTGAATAGAGACAATACGCGGCAAATCGTGTTTTTCGCTCAGCTTGAGATAGGTGTTGATACCCCAAGTAGTGTCATCAGACAAACCAACATGACGGATTTTTCCTGCTTTAACGCAGCTCGCTAGCGCTTGAAGGATTTCCAACATATCCGCTTCATGCTGCTTTCGGTCGATATCACTGAAGCGAATTTGATTTGGGAATTGTTTGCCAAAGTGAGGCGTCGTTCGATTTGGCCAATGCAGTTGATATAGGTCGATATAGTCAGTTTGTAGTCGTTTTAATGATGCATTAACTGCTGCGATCACGGCTTCACCCGTTATCGAGCCTCCATCTCGAACCCAAGGAAGGCCTGGGCCTGCAATTTTACTCGCTATGATCAGTTCTTGGCGGCGTTGCGGGTGGCGCGATAGCCAGTTACCAATGATCGCTTCTGTTTTGCCGTAGGTGTCTGGAGACGGCGGTACTGCGTACATTTCTGCAGTATCGATGAAGTTAATACCTTGGCTTAGTGCGTATTCGATCTGTTGGTCAGCTTGTTGTTGCGTATTTTGCAGTCCCCAAGTCATGCTGCCAAGACAGATGCGGGAAACGGGAATTTGACTACTTCCTAGTTTTGAATATTCCATTGAATTCGGGATTCCTGTGGTTAAGTTCTCTGGTACTCGCATTAAAGTTTTTGAAAAGAGGGCGAGTGAGGAATGAAAACGAATATGAATTATTAGCACAAAATGACACGACTAGGTATGGATTGGGCAAGTTTAATGAGTTATTTCTCAATGCAACGAATGAGTTAGCTTGATTATTGGTAAGCAACAAACAAAAGATGTAATAGATAACAAGGTGTTAATGGTTTTGTACTTTAATGGAACGGTATGGGAAGGGGGAAAGGGTCAGAAAAAAAAGAGCTCTACATCGAAGTGAATTAAAGCTCTTTTTTAGGGGGTTTATAAATACGTTCTGAGTATTGATTAAGTTACGAGGTCGCGTTGGTGTCAAACCCACCTTGAGATTGCGCCTGTCTTAGAGCTTCCTGCCTTTGAACTTCTTTCTCAGTTAATGCTGGCTGAAGCGTTTCCTCAGAGGCTTGAGGAGATAAAATGAAATATTTATTAATCGTCATAACTGTGTCTCCGTGTAACGTATGACAGATTCTGCACCAAGGATAAAGGGTGATCATCATCCACTTTGTACTTTTTATAGGCTGAGAATGGAGGGCGTAGAATGCGTACAAAGCGATCTCTTATCATCCGTATGCAATGTTGAACTGACGAAACCCTCTGATTTCAAGTATAGGAAGCTCGTCTAATTGCGCACAATAATGATGTAGAGCAATTACATAGGTGGTCAGGGGCGTAAGATGAAAAACCTCGCTACTGACTCTGTGTTCGTCTTAATTTAACGATGTATCGCTAATCGACATAATAATTAGGTCAGTAAATCAATTACTTAATCCATGGTGAGATGAATTATGGAAAAGCTTGTAGAACGTTTTCTGAATTACGTTACTTTTGATACTAAATCCGATCCTTCTAATCAGCAGTGCCCAAGTTCACCGGGGCAAATCACGTTTGCTGAAGCCTTAAAATCAGAATTGATCGCATTAGAGCTAGTTGATGTTTCATTAAATGAAAATGGGTATTTGATGGCGAAACTGCCGTCGAATGTTGATTATCCGGTGCCAGCTATTGGTTTTGTCGCGCATATGGATACCGCACATGATGCTTCAGGAGCAAACGTGAAACCACAGGTGATTAAAGATTATCGAGGTGGAACGATAGAATTAGGTGCAAGCGGTGAATGCCTGAACCCAAGCCAATACCCAGATCTTGATGCCTTGCATGGTCATGACCTGATCATAACCGATGGCACGACTCTGCTTGGGGCCGACAACAAAGCGGGCATCGCTGAAATCATCAGTGCAATTGCCCACCTCAAAGCGAATTCAGACATCAAACACGGCGACATTTGTATTGGTTTCACGCCAGACGAAGAAATTGGCCGTGGTGCGAACCTGTTTGATGTTGATAAGTTCGGTGCTGAGTGGGCGTACACCATTGATGGTGGTCCAGTCGGCGAGTTGGAGTTTGAGAACTTTAATGCCACAAGTGCTGATGTTATTTGCCACGGCGTAAACGTTCACCCGGGTACCGCAAAAAGTAAGATGGTGAACTCGATGAACATTGCAGCACAGTTCCAGTTGATGATGCCTGCGCAAGAAACACCTGAATGCACAGAAGCCTATGAAGGTTTTTACCACCTGAAATCAGCTGAAATGGGCGTTGCGCGATCTGAATTGGGTTACATCATCCGTGACTTTGAGCGTGAAGGCGTAGAGGCGCGTAAGGTATTCATGCAACAGAAAGTCGATGAACTGAACAAACGCTTAGATAAAGGTCATGTTGAGTTGGTGTTGACTGACAGCTACTTCAACATGAAAGAGATGGTTGAACCACATCAACATATTATCGAGTTGGCTAAGCAAGCGATGATTGAGTGCGATGTTGAGCCAATGATCAAACCTATTCGAGGCGGAACTGACGGCGCTCGCTTATCTTTCATGGGGTTACCGTGTCCGAATATCTTTACTGGTGGCTACAACTTCCACGGTATTCATGAGTTCATTACTATTCAAGGTATGGAGCAGGCGGTAAAAGTGATTGTTGAGTTGGCTCAACGTACGGCAACTCACTACCAAAAATAGCGACTTCCAACGCGATATCTCTTTGTATTTTTGAGAGTATTCAATAATACTCTCTTAAGCATAAGGGAGTACGCGATGAAAAAGTTAGTTTTATTTTGCACCCACTTAGCCGTGGGTGCTGTTGGTTTTGGGCTGGGTGTTTATGCGCTGCCTATCTTGATTGAGCCTGATCTTCCTTCCTCAAGTTCTGTTGAAGCGATCAGTCAACAGGCTATTTACACGGGTGAGTTCAGTAAAGACCGACAAGACAGTGATTTCTTACATTGGGGAGAGGGCATCGTCTCGGTTTCTGAAAATGCGATTGCGTTTGAAGGTGAACTGGCTCCTGGGCCTGATTATAAGGTTTACCTTTCGCCTAAGTTCATTGAAACCGAACAAGCTTTCAATGACAGCAAGAGTGTGTTACTTCGAGTCGGAGATGTGAAAACATTTGACCGGTTTATGGTTGAACTTCCCGAAGGCACTGATCTTAATCGATTTAATACGGTTGTGATTTGGTGTGAAACTTTTGGCCAATTTATTACTTCTGCCAAGATAAAATGATAGCCTTATCTAAGCTGATTTAGGCATGAAAGAAAGCGCTCTATTTTTGAGCGCTTTTTTATCATGCGTTTCTTGGCTGCGTCAGTCGTTGTAAAACTCATTGTTGTATAGCTCATCATTGTACAGCTTTTCGTTGCATATCTAATGGTTTTAATGCTCGTCGTTATAAAGCTTAATTGTTGTAATGCATAAGGAATAAGTAATGGAAAAGATGTGGCAAGTAATAGATTTCCTACTCGCTCATAAGTTTATTTTTAGTGCACTGATCATCTGCATTATTTTAATAATCCGACGAATCACTTTGTCTCGAATCCGTGGTGATGTCGCTTTTCTAAGTGAAGACCAACGTAATTGGATGTCACGCACCAAGAACGGTACGTTTGCCATTATTATGGTCACTTTGTTTGTGCTGTGGAAATCTGAAATCAGCGAATTTGCGCTGTCTGTTACGGCTATTGCGGTTGCGATAGTAGTGGCTTCAAAAGAGATCATTCTCTGTTTCACTGGCTCTATTCAGCGTGCCAGTTCTCGTTCATTCCGAATTGGCGATTGGATCGAGGTTGGGAAGATCAGTGGTGAGGTGATTGAGCACAACTTGATGGCGACTGTGATTCAAGAGATCGATTTGTATCACGGGCAATACCACTTCACAGGCAAGACAGCCACGCTACCTAATAGCATGTTCTTCACTTATCCGGTAAAGAACCTCAACTTCATGAAGCGTTATGTTTATCACAACTTTTTTGTGACGGTAAAAGACTTTGTAAATCTATACCCAATGGTGCCGGATCTTATCATGAAAATTGAAGAGCATTGTGAAGAGTTTATCGATGTTGCCCGTCGTTATAATGGTGTGATCGAGAAACATGCCGGAGTCGATCTTCCTGGTTCTGAGCCTCATATTCATATCACGAGCAGCTCTACCGGTGAGCAAGAAGTGCATTTCATGATTTTCTGCCCGACTGAAAAGGCGGTTCATCTAGAGCAAGACATTCGTAAAGACTTCATGGAAGCTTACGCATTGGCATTTCCCCCAAGTGACGAATATTGTGCTAGAAGCTAGCCAGTCTGAATAAAAAGAAAGCCGAGATCGAATATATCGACTCTCGGCTTTTTGTATTTTGGGAGCTAGCTATTTGTGAATGATTAATCCAGCTCAGCGAGTGGTAACCAATCAACTTTTACGCCAGCTTGTTCGAACATGTCTTGGCTAACTTTGATCTTATCTCCCCAACGAGAAAGGAAGTCTTCACTTTGCTCTGGGCAGTGAACCGCAGAAATACCCGTTTGGATAATTTTTGCTGCACAGTTTGGACAAGGGAAATGGGTTACCCAAATTTCACAGCTGTCTAAATCACGTTTAGCAAACAAGATCGCATTTTCTTCCGCATGCAGTGTCTTGAGGTATTTCATTTCACGGTCGTCAGTGTCAGCACTGTCAGAGACGCCATGAGGGTAGCCGTTGAAACCTACTGAGACGATACGGTTGTGCTTGGTGATCACCGCGCCAACTTGAGTTGATGGGTCTTTGCTCCAAGAACCAACAAGCTCAGCCATTTGATAAAAACGTTTAGCCCATTTTGAGATCATGTGAATTACCCTAGTCATTAAATATGAATGCTTATGTGTGAAGATACATGATGTTAGTCAAAACACCTAGTTACTAAGTGTGCGAAGAGGCTGTTTGGGATAAATTTGTAATTTACTTGTTCATGGTGGCTCAGTACGAGAGTTGGACGATCCCTATAGCGATTATCTTAGTGGTACCTGTCGCGACTTTAGGTTCCTTCTTAGCGCTGAACCTGACTGGAACGTCGCTTAACCTTTATGCGCAGATAGGTTTGGTTCTCTTGATAGCCTTGGCCGCGAAGAACGCAATCTTGATTGTAGAGTTCGCAAAAGTGGAGCGTGAAGAGAAAGACGCATCAATTGAAGATGCGGCAGTGAAGGTCGGTACGCTGCGTTTCCGTGCTGTGAACATGACACCTTGGTCGTACATCTTAGGTATCTTCCCGCTTATATTCGCAGCGGGCGCAGGTCACGTGAGTCAGAACTCGTTAGTTATCTCCCTGGTCGGCGGTCTGCTATGTGTGTTACTGGCAGGTACCTTCTTGATTCCAGGCTTCTATGCATTTGTGCAGCGTAAGCGTGAAAAAGCACACGATGGTAACACTAAGCTGATTCCACTCGATGATGAGTAACGAAACTTTTTACTCATAGGGACGATTTTATTGTAAAAATCGTTTCTTTATAAAAACCATTTCCTTACGAAAAATAAAGCTTAGTGTGATGCTAAGCCTTTTTCTTATTCCGAACGTGAATAAAAAAGTAGTTTATATAATCAGATATTTATTATGTGATGGAGTTAACACTCTAATTTAGGTTTTGTAATAAAATGATGTTTTATTATTAAGTGTTTGTTTAATATAAAAATAACAGTGTTCAGCTAACGAGTGTATGCTCGAAAACATTTGCACAATAGTGTGAAGTGTTTCAAAATTACCGAATTATATTGAAATTTTTTGTGCATTGAGGTTCTTATGAAAGTCATTGATATATTTAAACACCGAGGCGATAGCGTGTCTTCGCAACACTCAGAGTTTATGCAATGGATGTCTCCAGCTCTTAGAGATTACTGGGGTGACTTTCTGAATCGTACGCAAAATAGCCATTTCTTTGCTTGGGTTCGTGATCACCACAAACCTGCTGTAAATGAAGATGCACCAGAGATGCCAATAGAACAGCCGCTTGTATTAACGCGAGAAGCACAGCTTGTGTTTGATGAGCTCAATCAGCAGATCGGTGAAGTTATTCATACTGGCGACTGGATCAATGTTAGTCAAGATCGTATCAACCAGTTCGGCCTTGTTACTGAAGATATGCAGTGGATCCATACTGAACCTTCTAAGGCTGAAACAGATTCTCCGTTTAAAACAACCATCGCACATGGATTTTTGACTTTGTCTCTGCTTCCTAGACTGACTGACAGTGTTGATCCTGATAAGTCTCAATTCCCAACGGCGAAGATGGTTGTAAACATTGGTCTTAACCAAGTACGTTTCCCATATCCTGTAAAATCGGGCAGTAACGTTCGTGCTAAAAGTACGCTAACAAAAGTAACGCCAATTAAGAAAGGCCTAGAGATTGAACGCGAAATCCGCGTAGAAATAGAAGGGGTTCGTCGCCCTGGCGCAGTGATTGTGTCGGTGATTCAACTTCACTTCTAATACTTTGTTTTAAGATAAATAATTCTTAAACGAAGATTATAGATTCCCAAACAAAAAGAGAGAGCTTAATGCTCTCTCTTTTTTTTGTATCATATCAATCGAAATCACAGCATTATTAACATAACCAAAAGCCCATATCCTACTTAATACGTGTGTAGCCGTATTCTTCGATCAGATCTTGCCCTTGCTTTGACTTCACGAACTTGATGAAATCTTTGCTCTCGTCAGAAACTGATTCAGTTTTGTGTAGCAACAAGAATGGGCGAGCCAATTCATAGCTGTGGTTAGCAATATTCTTAGAGGTTGGCTCTACGCCTTCAAATGTGATTGCCTTAATCGAACGGTCGATCGAACCTACAGAGATAAAACCAATCGCGTGTGGGTTGTGGTTAACAATCGTTTTAACCATGCTGTTGCTGCTTACAACTAAGTTATTTGGGTTGATGTCAGACACTAGACGGTCGTTAATGATTTTCGTTAAACCCAGTAAGCTTTCGAAGCTATAGCGTGAACCAGAAGACGCTTCGCGAGTTACAACGGCGATAGGCTGATCTGCGCCACCCACTTGTTTCCAATTGGTTACCTTACCTTTGTAGATATCGAACAGCTGTTCACGAGTGATGTTATTCACACCGTTTGAACGGTTGGTGACAACGGCCAGGCCGTCAAAGGCAATTGGGAATACCTTCAACTTCTCGTTCTGTTCACGATCGGTTAAGTAGCGTGAGCTCATACCAACATCCGCCACACCTTTATTCACCATGGTGATGCCAGCTGTCGAGCCTATGCCCTGAACCGCGATGTAATTATCAGGATGAGTCTTGTTGTACTCCTCTGCTAATACATCCATCACTCGCGCAACAGAAGTGGAGCCCGAAATATTGGTTTCTTGTGCAAAAGCAGCATGAGAAGACAGGGCTAAGGATAAAAGAGAGGCAAGCGCGACTCGTAACATAAACAACTCCTAATTAATAACATTTGTCGCATATCATAGGTCGGTTATATGACACTTTTGTGAAATTCTATACTCATGCTTTATTAGACCCGAGCTGGTTCATGAACGTAGGACTGCTTTACCAGATAAGAGAGGATATGAGAGTAAGGTTGGTATTTTGTTTGCTCTTGTTCGCTAAAATGTTGGTTGAGTCCTAAGCTAATGAAAGAAATTAGCGACTTATTGAATTTCTATGAAGTTAGAAGGGGTGTTATGTCCGTAATTCATATAGAACTTAACCGGCTTTTAATTGGGGCTGAAAGGCTCTGTACTTCTCGAAATCGCAGTTTACCTGTCGAGCTAGGCAAATCCCTATTTGAAGAGTGTGAGGGTGGTGTGCTGTTTTCTCAGGCCCATTATCTACTCGACTCATCTCATAGTGATTATACCAGCGAGATCGCCTGCGTTACCTTTGATGAGTCGTTATCTTGCTGGTTGGTGGTGGTGCCGCTTGAAGATAATGCGAAAACCGACTCTGTCAATTGGGGACCTTACCCTTACCTTCCTCAATCCAAGGATCTTGATGCTATTTTGGCTGAAATAGAAAAAGACCCTAAATCTTACTTCTGGTCGTGACCATTTTACTTAGGCGTTCGCTGGTGGTTTGATACCAAAAGCGGACGACTTTCGTAAATTCCAATCAACACATTTCAGATTTATACTTTTACCTGCCCCTTTACTTTCTAAGACTGAGTAGCCAAAGAGCGGAAGTTTTTTGGAGTCTTGCCATGATAGGTTTTAAAAACTGTACTGAAGTGTGCCGCGCTTTTAAATCCAGATTCATAAGCGATTTGAGTAATAGATTTATTCGATGTTCTGAGCTGTGTCGCTGCGTGGGCGATTCGCTTTATCTTTAATAGATTTGAAAAGGAGAGGTCTTCAGCCGATAAACGGCGTTTAAGTGTGGCTGGTGACATCCCCATATAGTTGGCTAGGGTATCGAGTGAGATATTATTCTCAATGTTCTGTTCAATGTAATGAATGACCTTTTGCGTCACGGTTAACCTTGACGCTCGGGCAATAATAACTAGCAGAGCAGGGTGCTGCTCCACCATTAGAGAGAGCAAACCTAAACCTAATTGAGTGAGTGCGTAGTCATTCTGAGTCGATGAATGAACGAGCGACATGATGAGCTTTTTCAATTGGCAGATTTCGGTATCAGTTTGATTAAACTTAATGTATTTATCTGGGACTCGAGTGGGTTCTAGGTCGCTAAACTGATTAATGAATTTCTGAAAAATAGCTAAATCAAAATCTACACAGGTTGCGCTGAATTCGCCACTCTCAGTGTCAACGGTGATGTCTTTAATCTGACCTGAATTGTAAAGAGTAAAATCTCCGGCTTGCAATGAGGCTTCAGTCCCATCAGGTAGCACGAAAGAAATACTGCCTCTAGAAACGATGAAAATACCGTTTTTGGAGGCGGGGTAACGTTCCCGTTTCCTGGGAATGAAATTTCTGAATTGAGTAACTGTGATTGATGACATAGTGCGCTTCTTTGATGTTGTAAACTGATTGCTTATTGATTATTTTTTTAAGTATTGTTTAAACAAGAGATATTTACAAAAAAGGCGCTAATAATTAGCGCCTTTAGAAGTGAACCTTTGAAGCTTTTGACCTTGAAAGCTCTAACCTTTAAAGCTTTAACCTTTAAAGCTCTTAAGCTTCGGTTTCGTTTGTCGTTTCAGGCTCGCTAAGCAAGTCCGCAAATACTTGTGTAGGTTTTGCTACCAAGTTACGGTTTTCCAGATTAACTTCTGAGAGAACTACTTCTAAAACGTCTCCCAGTTTGTATACCATTTCTTTATCGATAGATACAGTACCCATATCACCGTTGCACTCTATTCTTTCTTTATTATTAAGAATGAGAGAGCCCGGAATAAACGCTGCTGCACCGTTATCAAGTAAACGTACGCGCATACCAGCACGGTTAATGTCGAAGATCTCTGCTTGGAAGCGAGTTTCTTCAACGGGAGCATTCGCTAGAGTGCGAGCATACAACCAATCGCCAACGTTACGTTCAGCCATACCGTGGTGACGGCGGTGCAGGGCAAGTTCATCACCAATTGTTTCGTCTGGTGTTTGAATTGGCGCTTTACCAAGGATGTGAGCCTTAAGCATACGATGGTTAATCATGTCACCGTATTTACGAATTGGAGATGTCCACGTCGCATAAATGTCTAATCCCATCGCGTAGTGCGGCGCAGGTTCATTGCTGATCTCGCTGTACGCTTGGAATTTACGAATACGGTTGTCGTAGTAGCTGTTGTCTAAAGAACCTAACCAACGACGCAGAGTAGCAAAACCTTCCAGAGAAACGATCTGCTCTTCTGTAAACGGTGTTTCTGCTTCTGGGTTAACCAGCTCTAGAACGTCTGTTAATTTCTCAGCTTTAAAACCAGAGTGACAGTTAAAGACGCCTTGGTTAAAGCTTTCTTTTAATACTCGGCCTGCACAAATGTTCGCGCTGATCATAGACTCTTCAACCAACTTGTTCGCACTACGACGCATGTCTGCGTGGATAGCGACTACATCATTATCTTCGCTAAGCTCAAAGCGGTAGTCAGGGCGGTCTGGGAACACAACCGCATTTGCTGAACGCCACGCTGAACGTGCTTGAGCAAATTGATGAAGGTCAGAAACAATCGCAGCGATCTCTTCTGACGGTTGCCACTTCTCAGAGATGCCAGTTTCTAGCCAATCAGATACATTGTCGTAAGCAAGACGAGCGTGAGATTTGATATTGGCAGCGAAGAAGTTAATGTCATCACCGATAACGCCATCTTTAGATACCGTTACTGTGCAGCAAAGTGCAGGGCGAACTTCGTTCTCGATCAGTGAACATAAGTTGTCAGCCAGATCACGAGGCAGCATTGGAATGTTACGGCCAGGCAGGTAAATCGTGAAACCACGCTCACGAGCCACTTTATCCATCGAATCATCTGGAGAGATGTAAGCGGTAGGATCTGCAATCGCGATAGTCAGTTCAAAATCACCGTTCTCTTTCTTCTTCGCGTAAAGCGCATCATCCATATCTTTCGTGCTTTCACCATCAATGGTCACAAAAGGGACGTGTGTCATGTCGATACGTTCAAGATCGGCGTCGTCATTGATCTTCCAATCATCGATACCTTCAGGTTCGCTATTTGGTAAGTCGTTTTGTGCCAGCGTTACCCACCAAGGTGCAATCTTGTCGTCAGCGTCTGTGATTTTCTCAGAGATTTGAGCCAAGAATCCGTTGTCACCTTTTAACGGGTGTTGAACGATATGAGCAACAACCCAGTCGCCTTCCTTTAGCGTTTCAGGGTTTAGACCCTTCTTTGCTTTCGCTTTAAGTTGCAGCTTTTTCAGTTGCGGGTGATCAGGAACTACGTTCAAACGACCTTTAAACAACTTCACTCGAGCGATAAAACGAGTAAGACCCTGTTCAATCAATTCCTCAGGCTCTGCTACTTCGCGATCTTTCTCGGTGCGAATGATGGCAATAACTTTGTCACCGTGCACACATTTCTTCATGTATGGAGGTGGGATAAAGAAACTGGTCTTGTTATCGACTTCGAGAAAACCAAACCCTTTTTCAGTGGCTTTGATTGTACCTTCCTTTTTAGGGAGGGTTTCTTGGATTTGCTGTTTGAGTTGAGCGAGTAGAGGATTATCTTGAAACATTTGACTTTTATCTATCGAGGACAATTGAGCACACTATAATCATTGCGAGGCTTGATTACTACTGAAAGGCGAAGTGAGCGTAAATTAATTGCCCTCTTATTTAACTAGGTCAATTTGCTCGAAGTTTGGTGCTGTGACGAGATATTCATCAAGTTTTGACGATATGATAGCCAGTATTGATGTGAAACCGAAAAATATGTGATGTATTTCAATTTTTTCTGGCTTTTTTTATGCATTTAGGGAATAATCCGCCTCCCTTAGACGTCCCTAATGGCTTGAAGTGTTTTATTACTGCTTCGTAACTCTGAATGGAATCAGTATCTGATTGGATCAGTATTGGAATTGATAGAGCTCCCGGGACCTTTTGTTTACTTATATATAGTGGGATCCCAATGTCCGAATCTGTAATTCAATTTAATGAATTAGCCCTTAACGATAACATTCTTTCAGCTCTTGATAGCATGGGTTTCGTTTCTCCGACTCCAATCCAAGCAGCAGCTATTCCTCTTCTTCTTGAAGGCCGTGACGCACTAGGTAAAGCACAGACTGGTACTGGTAAAACAGCAGCATTCTCTCTGCCTTTACTTAACAAAATCAACCTTAACCAACACAAACCACAAGCAATCATCATGGCTCCTACTCGTGAGCTAGCTATTCAAGTTGCTGCGGAAATCAAAAACTTAGGTCGTGACATCAACGGTCTTAAAGTTCTTGAAATCTACGGTGGTGCTTCAATTGTTGACCAAATGCGTGCTCTAAGCCGCGGTGCTCACATTGTTGTTGGTACTCCAGGTCGTGTTAAAGACTTACTAACTCGTGACCGTCTACACCTAGATGAAGCTCATACATTTGTTCTTGATGAAGCAGATGAAATGCTGAAAATGGGCTTTGTAGATGACGTTACTTGGATCCTTGAGCAAGCTCCAGAATCTGCACAACGTGTGCTTTTCTCTGCAACTATGCCTCCAATGGTTAAGACTATTGTTGACCGTTACCTACGTAACCCGGCACGAGTTGACGTTGCTGGTACTAACCACACGGTTGATAAAGTAGCGCAGAATTACTGGGTTGTTAAAGGCGTAGAAAAAGACGAAGCAATGTCTCGTCTTCTAGAAACTGAAGAAACTGACGCGTCAATCGTATTCGTACGTACTCGTCAAGACACTGAGCGTCTAGCTGATTGGCTATCTGCACGTGGTTTCAAAGCTGCTGCATTGCACGGTGATATTCCTCAGTCTCTACGTGAGCGCACTGTTGATCACATCAAACAAGGTGTTATCGATATCCTAGTTGCAACTGACGTTGTAGCACGTGGTCTTGATGTTCCACGTATCACTCACGTATTTAACTACGACATCCCATTCGATGTTGAATCTTACATCCACCGTATTGGCCGTACTGGCCGTGCTGGACGTAAAGGTAAAGCGATCCTACTAGTTCGCACTAATCAAATCCGTATGCTTCGCACAATCGAGCGTGTAACTAAGTCTCAAATGGAAGAAATCCAACTTCCACAACGTGACGAAGTTGCTGCTGCACGTGTTGCTAAACTTGGTGCTGAGCTTGAAACTGAGAAAGAGAGCAAAGCTCTAGAAAACTTCGCAGGTTTAATCTCTACACTTCAAGAATCTCTAGAAGTTGATGCTGCTACACTAGCCGCAATGCTTCTTAAGCGTCAGCAAGGTAAGAGCCCATTATTCTACGTTGGCGAAGACCCAATGATCGCTGCTATTGAGCGTGATAAGAACCGTCGCAAAGAGCGTCGTGAAGATCGTGACAATGGCCGTGACGGTGGTGGTCGTAACTTCAATACTCAAGATTGGGATACGTATCAACTACAAGTTGGCCGTGAGCAAGGCGTTCAGGTTAAAGACATCGTTGGCGCACTAGCAAACGAACTAGGCCTAACTAAAGGTTCTATCGGTGCTATCAAGCTAGACCAAGGTTCTACTTACGTTCAATTGCCAAAAGCAATGAACTCTGAAACTGCTGGTAAGCTAAGCAAACTTCGCATTCGTCAAAAAGAAGCTGGCGCTGTAGTTGTTGATTTCAACGACTTCCGTGAGCCTCGTCGTGGTGGCGGCGGTCGTGATGGCAATCGTGGCGGCGGTCGTGGCGGTCGTGATGGCGGCGGCTACCGTGGTAACCGTGAAGGCGGTAACCGTGAAGGTGGTAACCGTGAAGGTGGCAATGGCGGTCGTGGTGGCTACCGTGGCAACCGTGACGGCGCACGTGATGGTAACTCTGCTGGTGGTCGTGATGGTGAACGTCGCTTTGACCGTAACCGTGGTGGCGATCACCGTGGTAACCACCGTGGCGAACGTGGCCATGGCAGCGCAGCAGCAGGCAATGGCGGCAACCGCGGTCGTCGTCCAGAGCGCAGCGAAGGTTAATCAGCCTTTAGTTTAAGCTGAAGCTTACAAGCCAAGTGCTTATAGACGAATAGCTTAAACACTGAATTTAAAAGCCGAGCATTATGCTCGGCTTTTTTGTGCCTGTTATTTTATTTTTCGTGTCTGTCGCACGTCCTAAGCCTAAGATTAGATAATGCCTCGTATGACAAGGCAACCACAGTCACATGTGCTTAAAGCGTTGCTTAGGCTCTTTGGTCAGGGGGTATGGAGGTTGATCGCTATCTAACAAAAGAGGTGCGTAGCTATAATGAAAAATGAAAATAGATTTTGAAGTAATAGCTGATCAACCGTTCAATCCGTGTAAGTCAGATCTTCAAGCTCTGGGGCATGATAAAACTTCTTAAAATCTATCAACGGACATTGGTGACCAACGAGATCCATATTTAAGTGTCGCGCTGTATTTTTTGAACTCGTAGTGTAGAACGATAGCTTGTTTTTGGATTTATGGGCTTAATTGATGAACTAGGCTTTTGGATCAGTTTTCAATACCTGAGATTTTGTCCTTCATGTGGTTTAGTTAAACCTATCAGCTTCATAAGTACATTTGCTTCATCTAATTCAACTATTTTTTAATTTTTGCTCTCAAAAGAAATAAATTGATGACTAAGATCAACTTAATTGTGTTCATTTGATGGTTTTTGTAAAACAAAAGTTGAAAGATTCAAAAATTATTGAATAATAGACTTAACTAAAATTGAAGCGCAAACTTCACTAAATTCGTATTGAAACAGGATCCATATCCAATGTCTAATTCGTTTGTTCTGGTTATTAACTCGGGTAGTTCTTCCCTTAAATTTGCTGTCATCGATTCTGTTTCTGGTGACGCAGTATTAAGTGGCTTAGGGGAGTGTTTTGGTCTTGAGGATGCTCGCATGAGCTGGAAGCATCAAGGTCAGAAAACAGAAATTGCTATTCAAGGTGAGGGTAACCACCACAAAATTGCCATTAGCAAATTGGTTGGCCTGATGGAAGACTTAGGCTTCACGGTTGATATCGTGGCTATCGGTCACCGTATCGTTCACGGTGGTGAGAAGTTCACTCAAACTGTTCGTATTACTGAAGAAGTAACAAGTGAGATTGAAAGCCTATCTGACTTAGCTCCACTTCATAACCCAGCAGGTGCTATCGGTATTCGTGCTGCGATTGAAGCTTTCCCTTCTCTACCTCAGTTCGCTGTGTTTGATACCGCTTTCCACCAAACAATGCCACAACGTGCATTTACCGGTGCCATCGCAAAAGAGCTATACACAGACTTCGGTGTTCGTCGTTACGGCTTCCACGGTACTAGCCACTACTTCGTTAGCCGTGAAGCAGCAAAATGGTCAACAAGCCAGTTGAAGAATCTAGCTTCATCTCTGTTCACCTAGGTAACGGCGCTTCTGTATGTGCTATCAAAGACGGTAACAGTGTTGATACTTCAATGGGCTTCACTCCGCTTTCTGGCCTAATGATGGGCACACGTTGTGGTGACTTAGACCCAGGTATTATCGAGTACCTACTTAAGAAAGGTTGGTCACAAGAGCAAGTCTTCAACTCTCTTAACAAGGAGTCTGGCTTCCTAGGCGTGTCTGGTCTTACGAGCGACGCTCGTGGCATCTTAGAAGCAATGGAAGAGGGCCATGAAGGCGCTAAGCTTGCATTTGAAGTATTTACGTACCGCGTAGCGAAATACGTA
Organism: Vibrio sp. nBUS_14; assembly: GCF_051201655.1. Classification (NCBI taxonomy): domain Bacteria; kingdom Pseudomonadati; phylum Pseudomonadota; class Gammaproteobacteria; order Vibrionales; family Vibrionaceae; genus Vibrio; species Vibrio sp. nBUS_14. Next base: position 1,648,931 of record NZ_CP179207.1, on the reverse strand, counting down.
GCTTCTTACCTTGCAACGCTAGATTCTTTAGACGGCATCATCTTCACAGGCGGTATCGGTGAGAATTCTCTACCAATTCGTCGTGAGATCCTAAACAATCTTAAGATTCTTGGTTTTGTTGAAGATGTAGCAGACAATGAAACCGCTCGTTTTGGTGCTGAAGGCATCATCGCTAAATCAGAAATGCTTGGCGCGGTAGCAATGGTTATTCCAACCAATGAAGAATTCGTTATTGCTCAACAGTCGGTAGAACTTCTGTAATCCAAGCAACAGCTTAAGTGATAAGAAACAATTGAAAAGCGAGCCTAAGTGGCTCGCTTTTTTGTCTGGGAATCACTTTCAGACTCCTCTAGACAGCTAGCTGATCGTGACTTACTTCTGCCTAGAAATGTGTTATACCTTTTGCATATTCATATCTTGTTTATGGGTTTATACCCAACAAAAAATTTTCTGATGTCAACAATGGTCAAAGTTATTAGGCGCAGAGCGATCTAAATCGCTGGCAGCTCGTGAACTACCACGTCCTCAGATTTGCTAATACTATCTGTATTCGTGTTAATTTTTTCACCAGAAGTTTTATTGATACACGCGCCCAATTAATCAGGCACGTATACTTATGGAGTTCAGAAAACAATGAGCAAACTAAGATTAAAGTGTCGTTAGTTTGGGTGTCTAGTTGATAATATCGACGTCTATGCTTCCCAAATAGGTGCCGGTGAGCTGCACCTTATCGCCAGCTTGCAAGTAACTTTTGTTATCAAAGCTTTCCTCGATGTATTGCTCCAAAATATAGTCTACCGGACCTGAATCTAAGAATGAAAAGGTTACGAACCACTTGATGGATTTGAATATTCTGTAACCCCATCCTGGAGTGTTGTAAACGACACCCGCTGGGGTACCTGTCACGAGATTTTGGTTTGGGTTAATCCCTTGTTGACCGAATAACGTGACGTCTTGACCTTGATATCGCCAGATAGGCTGCTCACCCTTTTCTAGAATCATTTCAATCAGAGATTTGGGTTCACGAATCATTTCAGAGGCAGCGGTTTGTTGGCGCTGCTCACCATTGACATAGGTGGCTAGCGACACGCTCTTTAAGAAGGAGTTCCAATCTTTGGGAACCACAATGTAAGGTCCGGTTGGGAAGCGTGATTGTCCACTTTTCGCATCACTAAATCCATGACCTGATGTAACGTTGTCGACATCAATCTTCCGCAACAGCTCCGCTCTGTCAGTAAAGTCACCACATACAAATAGCCCTGCATAACCATCGCTTTGTTTAGGGCTATTTATAGGTTTAACCCACCTCATACACAGCTCTACCTCGTAATCCAGAAGTACATTCTTTTGGTAGCGGATCTTAGTGTGGTTTGGTGTTGGCTTGGAAAACTTAGGAAATAGGAAGACTTCGTCAATATCTGCTTCTTCTCCATGCTCTAAGTAGTTAGTGCCTGCTGCGATATGCTCAGATCCTTGCCCGCCTGCTGCGAGTAGTTGTTTGTAGTCTAGGGATGTGACTGGGAGGTCGTAATGTACGTCAGACAAAGTGCTATAGCCGTATCGGTCGATAAAGCTTAGTGCTTCGCTCGGGTAATAGTCAAAATGTTCACTTAGATTGATCGCTTTTACACTTTTTCCCGTAGATTCAGTGACTAAATACGTATGGGTTTGGCCTGATGGATTGAGTGCTTGTGCGAGTGTAAGGGCAACGTCAGAGGGCGCGATGTCCGTCGAATGAGCATAATTGATTGACGAAAAAGCGAATAGTGCTGTGAAACTGATTAGTTTTGGTGATACTTTCATTTTAACTCTCCGTTTGGTTGATGTGATGACAGTACGCTTGCCAATGTCACAATTACGTCACCAATCTTCGCGCTAATACAGTAGTCATTGAAAAGGAAATTACATGAGAATACTTGTCGCGGAAGACAACCACGCAACCGCAGCTAATTTAGGTGATTATTTAGAGCTCTTTGGTCACGATATTGACTTTGCGTATAATGGGCAGGCCGCTATTCAATTGTTAGATGAGTCGCGATTTGATCTGATAATATTGGATATTATGATGCCAGTAATGAACGGCTTAACGGCTTGCAGTGCTATTCGTGCGGGTCGTCACGCTGATATACCCATTATCTTTTTGACCGCGAGAGATACGCTAGAGGATAAATTAGCTGGTTTCAAAGCCGGCGCGGATGACTACTTGGTGAAGCCGTTTGAGTTACAAGAGCTGCACGCTAGAGTTGAAGCACTCGAGGCGAGAAATCAACGCCGCTTAAGCCCAGAGTTTCGATATGGCGCTTTGGTTTATGATGTCGGTACCGATACTGTCACGGCTAATGATGAAAAACTTGCTTTAGACCCGACTCAAAAACGTATCGTTTGTTTACTCATAAAAAAAGCCCCCAAACTTGTCGGCAATCAAGACATTGCGTATGAAATCTGGAAAGGCGATGAGCCCGAAGAAACGAGTGCATTACGCACTCAAATATACCGTCTGAGGAAGGTATTGCCAGAAGGGATACTGGTTACAGAACGTGGCAAAGGATATCGACTTAATGTTGTTTAATGTGAAAAACTCATTGAGACAATGGTACTTTGGTCACCTTAGGCATCAAGTCTTTACTGTGATGTTGGCTTTGATGTTACTGGTGGTAATTGCGATCGGAGTGATTGCGTGGGCGGCTACCGAAATTGCCGCCGACAGTTTTATTAACCAACGCGTAAAGTTGCTACAACAGCAATGGATACAAACATCGTTAGTCTCCGGAAACTGGACTAGCCCGGAAGATAATTTCCTTGCTGTATACCAATTTGAAGACGATAACAAACCGAGTTTTCTTGAAGGTATAACAAACGTAGGGATAGAAGAATTTGAGCTCAGTGATGCTCATACGGTGACTTTTATGTCACCGTTCCAACAAAAGTGGCTTCACTTTGTCTATTTCCCTGAATTGGATCCCCACATGGTCGATTATGGCGAAGGAGTGATAGCTTATGTTGGGTACATGATGGTCGTTGTGTTTGTTTTGGGACTGGTTGCTGCTCACTTGCTTTCAGGTTACTTCAGCGGTCCAATTGACCTTTTGGTCCATCAAATTCAACACCCGTCTGACAACGTTAATGATAGTGCCATTTCGTCGCGTAAAGATGAAATTGGGGCACTGTTTCGGACTTACCACCAATCCTATTCTAGGATTCAATCCTTTTTGAAGCGAGAGCAACAGTTTACTCGCTTTGCCAGCCATGAATTACGAACGCCGGTTAATGTGATTCTAGGGGCGACCGATTTGCTAAAAATCGCAGAAGTGAATGATAAAAAACGGCAAATAATTAGCCGTGTTCAAGTCGCAAATAAAGAGATGGATAACTTAATCAATACTTTTTTGTTACTCGGTCGGGAAGAAAAGGGGATTCAGCCTAAAAAGTCACTACAGGCAATCATTAATGAAACGATCGAGCAGCATCACTTTTTGCTTTCTGGTCGAAGTATCCAACTAGACCAAGTTTTGCTGTCGGATGTTGAAATAGAAAGTTATTTTGCAAAGGTCATTATCGCGAATCTTATCCGTAATGCGATGAGTTACACCGATAGCTATATATTCATCCAGTTAAAAGGACGGCGACTTGTGATTGGAAATGATGTTAGGGAACACGATGGGCAAGGCTTTGGTCATGGAGATGAAATCATTTCAGCTGTCTGCAAGAGTGCCAACTGGCGCTATCATTTGTCGGTGACATCTCACAAAGCGAAGGCTGTGATTTATTTCTAAATAAGTTAATCAGTGAGTTGTGACTTTGTTGTGACACAAGCCTAAGTAGAATCTGGCTATCTAAGCACATAAGGATAGTACACGATGATTCACTCAAACTTGTTACTTCACCCAGTTTTATTTACGCCTTCGTTGAGTTCTAAACAGAGAAACAAGGCGACCAAGTCATTCTCACTAAAAGGTTATCTTAAGCTGTTGGCGGTTGGATGCGTGTTGGTTAGTTCTACAGTCTATGCAGAAGAACAAAAAACAGCTGGCTTTCATGGTAGTGTCAGTCTTTTTACGGGGATAGATGGTACTAATTCGGTGATGGATACCGAGTCCCAAGCTAAAATTACTGACTATTCGGGTTCTCAAGAAAGGAAGAATGAAGCGGTTGTTATTCCTTTTTGGGATCTTAACTATCGTTTTGATGAGTCAAATGAAGTGTATTTTAAAACCGATATTGTTGGAATGGCTAGCGACTTTTACACGCAAGCTGGATATCGTTATTATTTGACTGACGGCTCAAATATTGCGATTGGTGTGGTACCGGGATTGTTGGAGAAAGAAGTCTGGAAAAACCCTTATCAATTGCAATCAGATAGAACGACGACAAACGCTGCTGTGCAAGGTCTTGTTTTGAATTATGACCGAGTTTTGGGTTCAGATTGGTCTCTTGAATTTGCTCGCGGGAAGTATTCGCTAGACCAAGAAGACAGCCTAGCAGCGCTCGATAGAAATTCGAACCTTAGCTATGTCGAACTAAATTACATGACTGACTTAAATGAGTCGTGGGGAATCGAGTGGTTGATCAATTACCTAGATGTTGATGCATCAGGTTCGGCATTAAAGAGCCAGCGTATTAGTACCGAAGTTGAGTTTCAACTAAGAAACGGGCGACACATTACAATGCTAGCGGGCAGTGTTGGACTTCAAAAATTTGACGACACAAACCCTCTTTGGGAGCAAAATCGAGAAGATACGAAGCTCGGTGTGTCAGCGACATACATATATGCGATGCCATTTGATTGGAAGAATACACTTTTCATTGCGAGAGGTGGGTGGGACATCACTGACGCTAACATTGATTTCTATGACCATGATGAATATTTGGTTACTTTAGGAATGCAATATCGATTCTGAAAAACCAACGTATTGAAAGTGGGTAAATGGCACTGATGCCTCAGCCACTGATCCGGCAGGTCATAAAGGTTTATGGCGAAGGTGAATGGAAAGTCAAAAAACACGGGACGGATAGCTGGCGCAGAGTCTGGCGAAAGCTGCATATTGCCTTCGATACAAGCACTCATGTGCAAATAAACCCTCAATATAGCTCGCTTGATTTCGGTGGCAGTGTGGGGACGATAAACCACCTACAACTTGATCTCGCTTTCCAAGGACCGCTTGCTGATAATCGTAAGCTCTGGGGTAAAGCTACCTACACTGAATTCTTCGATGATGCAGAACAAAGCTTTGGTCACAAAAGGCAGGGGACTGAACTGAAGTTTACTTACAGCTATTATTTCTAAATTGGCGAGACGTAAACCTTAGTGGGGTGTTCGTTTATCTGAAGCTATCGCTTACGTCGAACAAGCATGTATTGTGTTGCACAATCTCATCATCTTATGCAAAGAACAGTACAAATAATCAGCGTCTATTCAGCGTCCTGTTGTGATTGAGATAGTATTTTGCTACAAAACGCGCATAATCTCGCTATACAACATTTAAAGAAGAAATTACCTATGACTAGCTTTCAATACTACTTTCATCAACTGCCTTGCTTCGACTGTAAAAAAACGACGGTAAGTACTGATCTTGGTTGGTTAACGCCTGCGATGAAAGAGGATGCTATTGCTCAACTGACAGCGACTCTTGCACAAGGTGAGGTTACGCCAGATCTTTCAGCAAACGTGGTTTGTACTAAAGATGAAGCTCGTGAATACTTACTGCTGAACTTCTTCGGTTATTCAGAAGAAGAGCTAGCAAGCGACATAGAAGCGGATGATGAGAAAGAAGTGGCGGATGAAATCGCAGAGCTACTGGAAGAAGGTAAAGACACAATTACTTTCGAACATGAAATCGCTCTTCAGTGCTGTGCTGACTGTGATGTTGAAGAAGAGTTAAACTAAGCACTCGTATTAGACGAGACGTCCATCAATAGGGTGTGGTGTTCAAATGATTAAAGGCGTTAGTAGCTCAAAGCTCACTAACGCCTTTTTTATCTCTAGATCGTTAAGATTTTTGAGTTTCTATAATGCTTTGCTCACTCAGTTGAGAAAGGATCTCTGCGGTTTTCTCTCTGAATAAATCTCTTAGCAAGCGAACAGTTGGTGTGATGGATTGACGACTTGGACACACTAACCACAGTTCGGTTGGGGTTGGCTTAAATTCTGGCATGACTTTAACCACTTCGCCAGAAAGCAAATGGCTCGACATATCCAAACAAGACTTTATCGCTATCCCTTTCCCATCAATACACCAGCGTCTTACTAGGTCAGCATCGTTCGATGCACGATTTCCTTTTAGCTTCACTTTATGCTCTTGAGTGCCATCGTTAAACACCCATTCATCTAGCAATATGTCATGCAATTGATAAAATAAACCGTTATGTTGAGATAAGTCACTAGGTTGATTTGGAGTGTCATTTTCGGCTAAATAACCAGGGCTAGCACACAATATTCTTGGCACGTCACAAATCTTAAAACCATACATACTGGCGTCTGTCGGGGAGCCGTAACGCAGCGCCATATCAACAGAATCACGATAAAAATCAATATTGCTGTCGCTAATGCTAGTGCGAAGTGTCGCCTTGGGATATTCAAGTAGAAACTCATCAAGCCAAGGTATGACGAGGTTTCGCCCTAAATCAGACGAAAGCGCGATGCGGATTTCTCCATCCAAAATACCAAGCTCTTCGCGCATGTTGAGCTTGGCTTGCTCCAATATTTTCAAGGCTTGTTCGCACTCAGGTAAATAGCGCTCGCCTGCTGAAGAGAGCCTTAGATGGCGAGTGGTTCTTACAAACAGTTCAGCACCCAGTGCGGCTTCAACACGTTTGATGGCTGCGCTCGCGGTAGCGGTGCGCATGTCTAGGTTGGTGGCTGCTGCGGTGATACTGCGAAACTCCGCCACCTTTAAAATTACCTGTAGGTCTTCAAGAAGCATTTCATTCCCCTGTGCTGAGCCTTGAATCGGCTGTTCTGTTAACCGTAAATTTAGCCATTTTCTAATGGTTAATCTTAGTATTTTGCTTACGTGTATACACCTTATTATCAAAAATAATTTGATAATAATTCAAAAAGTAGGCTGTTTATCTAAAGCGAGAATTCTCTAAAATTAACTCAATCTAATTTAAGGGAAAAACACCATGTCACTACCATCAACAATGAAAGCCATCGGATTTAATCAGTCACTAGCGATTACGGAACCAGAAAGCCTGTTTGAATTTGAAACGAGCCTGCCGGAATTAAAAGAGAATGACTTACTGGTAAAAGTGAGTGCGACGTCTATCAACCCTGCAGACGCAAAAATTCGTATTCGCAGTGCTCAAGATAAAACACTTGAGCAACCAAAAATACTTGGTTATGACGCGGTTGGTGAAGTGGTCGGAAAAGGTATAAACGTTGAAGATTTTGAACTAGGCGACCGTGTTTACTATGCCGGTGACGTAACACGCATGGGCGCTAACGCAGAATACCAAGCCGTTGACTACCGTATTACGGCTAAAGCACCAATGAGCCTTTCTGATGAAGCTGCTGCTGTTATGCCGCTAGCAACGCTCACAGCTTGGGAAGCGTTATTTGATCGCCTACGTGTTCGTCCTGAAGAGAAAAAATCGATTCTGATCATTGGTGGCGCTGGTGGTGTAGGTTCAATCACAATTCAATTGGCGTCGCAATTAACCAACCTTAATGTTATTGCGACAGCGTCAAGACCTGCAACCGAACAGTGGGTAAGAGACATGGGAGCTGACCATGTGGTGAATCACCGTAACTTGGTTGAATCTGTGCGCGAACAAGGCATCCAGCATGTCGACTACATTTTCAATGTTGCTGATACAAAAGGGCACTGGGAATCTATGGTGGAGTTGATTGCACCGCAAGGCATGATCAGTTCGATTGTTGAGTTTGATAGCGAGATTGACCTGTCGGCGCTACAAGGTAAGTCAGTAGGCTTCATTTGGGAGTTGATGTTTACTCGTTCGCTGTTCAACACAGACGATATTCAGAAGCAGCAAGATATCTTGTTCCAAACGGCGAACTTGATTGATGCGGGGCGTATCAAATCTACGCTAACCACAACACTGATTGGTTTGAGTTCAGATACGCTGAAAGAGGCGCACCAACGTATTGAAAGCAGCGCATCGATTGGTAAAACAGCCATCAAATATTAATAGTTAATGATTTAGATCTCTGGCGGTTTGAAGCGTTGATCTTTTGAACAGCTTGAACGCTTGAAGAGAAAGCCCCTGATATCTCTAGTGAATAAGAAAGGTATCAGAGGCTTTTGTTCGTCTGTGATTTACTCAGAGCCTTACTCGGATTTTTTTGGGGGAGGGGGGGCTTTGAATTGAATCTGAATGAGGTTTAGCTCAAAGGGCAAAGGTTGTTTATCTGCAATCAAAAAGCCGATCTGTTTAATGTCTTGAGCTTCAAGTCTTGGCGCACCACTGAGCGATCGACCTCTGAACACTGCTTGAAAGTCCTTTAGTTGGAAGACTTTCCTGAGTTGCTCGTCTTTGATTGTCTCAAAGCTGTGCTTGTAGTTGGTTCGATGGCCGCCTGTCCAAGTGGTGAACCTCAATTGGTAAGTGCGACCGTCACCTACAAACGTCAGTTCTACGCTGTCCATTTCAGAGCCTAGGGACTCTATAGCGCGGTTGATTGAACTGAAGCCACCGTTATTCTCTAACGATAGCTCGCCCTTAAACTGATTCATACCACCATCATAAACAAGCCCACCGCTCGAGATTCCACCCATCACGTTGTCGTTGGTCGCTGTCCAGTTCTTATGTTCGTTCGCTTGTGTGAAATCAATCATATCTATTCCTGCTACCGCTCCCTGAGACCATAAAAAAGACAAGCTGAATATTACCCAGAAGGGTTGTCTATGCTTAAGCAATGAATGCGTTTTCAAAGCCGTTCTGTTCATGATTTTCTCCGTTAGCCGTTAGCCGTTAGCCGTTAGCCGTTAGCCTGTTCGCGTTTTGTGGAGAAGGTTCAGTCGCGATCATACCCAGACAGTGTTCGATGAATTCAGAATAGTTTGAAGCGTTATCGTACTCAATTTTCAGTGAGCCATGAAACATCAGCGTCACGGTTACATCTTTGTAGCTTAGCCAACAGGTGTAACCATCGTAATCATGCCAAGCCGTCATTTCGCCCACTTGATATTTATTGTCCAGTTGTTCGCCAGTGCTGCGAATGCACTCAAACACTCTGAGAAACTCAATAATGGTGATTCTGTTGTCCATGTGTTGCTCCCACAATCTAGTAGATAAAAACCGCTAAGTACTTATATTCAATTACTTACGACTTAATTCTATGTTCCGATCACAAAAGGTATTTTCAGGACTCTATTCACAACTGTTCCTAGGAGTGATGCTTCCGACAAAACAGCAATTCATGCGACTTTAACATGGCTATGTGGAAAGGATGTATTCCAAAGGCGTCACATTGAATTAGGTCGTCTAAACTTAGGATTTGTATCGCAGAAAATACGACAAATTAGGCTCTAAAAACGTTCTCGAAATAAATGCAAATTAATGCTTTACCTCAACTTAACTTGAGCTACTAGTATGTGCAACGTTGCTTACGAGAATACTTTAAGGAGAGAAGAATGATCCAACTTGAACATGTGAATTTAGTCGTTAAAGACATCCCTGAAATGCTGACTTTCTACACAGCAGCGTTCCCTCATTGGTATGTCCGTGATGAGGGGAAAGGCGAATGGTCAGGCAAGCCACGTAACTGGCTGCATTTTGGTGATGAATACCAATACATCGCACTGAGCGATCACGGTGAGGGTGAAAATAGAGATTTGGCTGGGCACTCTGTTGGCCTTGCGCACTTCGCTTATGTGACCAATAACATTGAGAGCGTCACTCAACGCCTTATTGATGCGGGTTTTCCTATTGCTAAACCTGGCGCTGAAGAACCTTACCGAAAAAACGTCTACTTTGTGGATCCGGCAGGCTTTGAAATCGAGTTCGTTGAATACCTGAGCGATGATCCCAAACTGCGTAATGCTACAAGCTAATTGAGTCTTCTGGTAAACAGTACCAAAAAGGGCATTGTGGAATATTCCGCAATGCCCTTTTTAGATTTATTTAATGTCTGCTGGCTAACTGCTTTTTCGTTCGGTTATCTACTTAGTCTTGAACGGCATTAATAGTTGTTTACCAAACACGTTAATGAGTGCACCAGTGACAATCAGGCCACCGCCTAGATAAGTCCAAACTGATGGTATCTCATCAAAGATCCACACGCCTAACAGTGCCGAGAAAACAATCTGAACATAAGAGTAAGCCGAAGCTTTGCCCGCCGCTTGAGTTTGCATCGCTTTGGTCAAACCGTATTGGCCTATCTGAGTGAAAATACCGACTAACACGAGCATCACGGTAAGGAATAGACTTGGCCATACAAAGTCGTTCCAAATAAGGGCTGTGGAGATCGGTAGCGCAACCAGTGGGAAGTAGAAGATGATGACAGAACTGTCTTCCGTCTGGCTCAGCTTTCGGACAATCACATAAGCAATTGAGCTACCAAACGCTCCAAGTAATGCCACCAGAATACTGAATAACGGCAAATCTCTGCTTACGTTGCTGTTCATACTTGGTTGTACCATCACCAATAAGCCCGCAAGACAAAAGGCAATGCAGATCATGGTCGATTTCTGGACTTGCTCTTTGAGGAATAACACGCCAAGCAAGGCAGTAAATACGGGGTGTACGTATTGTAGAATGGTCGCTTCAGCTAACGGTAACGTGGTTACGGCGTAGTACACACACATCAGCGCTGCGGTACCGACTGCGCCACGAACAAACAACAGAGGTTTGTTATTGCCCCAGATAGAAATACCTTTTCGTTTAACGTCGATGTAGCTGATGATCAAAGACACTAAAGCCCTTGCTGCAACAATTTCAAATACAGGTATGCCGTAATTGCTGATGTATTTCACACAAGCTGACATCAGTGCGAATCCAAAAGCGGAAAGGATCATGAACCGAACCCCTACAGGGATCAGTGAAAAAGAGAAAGAAGGCATAAAAATATCAATTGGTTGAGGGGAAAAGGAATCATAACGTAGTTTAGAAGGGCCGACCAAAGTCTTTGTCCTGTTCTGGTCAACTTGATTCAATTAATTCTCATTTCTCATTTCTCATTTCTCATTTCTCTTTTGGCGCACAATAGATTAAAGCTTAATTTAGCACTCTGTTGTGAGTACGTGACATCTTGTTTGAGCATTTCATTCGTTGCAAATGCCCTTAAACGAGCATCCTATTTTCCTCACATAAGATCGTCTACAGCTCAAATTTATAAAATCAATATCAACAGAAGGTGACGCTAATTCAACTCTGATTTATCCGTCGTTTTAATTGTCTTTCTCGCTCATATCATTCTTGTGAATTTATAATGAGATATATGTTCTATGAAACCAATAAATACCCTACTCATATCCACGCTCGCACTTTGCTCTTTTAGTTCAGCCACTTATGCCGACACCATTCTGCATGCTTTCAATTGGAAGTATTCAGATGTGACGACCAACGCCAATCAAATTGCTCAAGCGGGCTATAAGAAAGTGCTGGTTGCTCCGGCAATGAAATCCAGTGGCAGCCAATGGTGGGCGCGTTACCAACCTCAAGATCTGCGTACCATTGATTCTCCTTTGGGCAATAAACAAGATTTGGCCGCAATGATCACTGCACTCAAAGCTGTGGGCGTCGATGTTTACGCCGATGTGGTGCTGAACCATATGGCGAATGAAAGCTGGAAGCGAAGTGATTTGGATTACCCAGGCACTGAAGTGTTAAACGATTATGCCAGCCGTTCAAGCTACTATGCTGACCAAACTCTGTTTGGCAACTTAGCGCAAGGTTTTGTCTCGGCTAACGATTTCCATGCCGCAGGCTGTATTTCAGATTGGAACGATCCTGGCCATGTTCAATATTGGCGTTTGTGTGGTGTCGCTGGTGATGTGGGGCTTCCAGATCTAGCTCCAAACAACTGGGTAGTGTCACAACAGCGTTTATACCTCGAAGCGTTAAAGGACATGGGCATCAAAGGTTTCCGCATTGATGCAGTGAAACACATGAGTCAGTATCAAATCGACCAAGTGTTTACGTCAGAGATTACAGCGAACATGCATGTGTTTGGTGAGGTGGTCACCAGTGGTGGAGCGGGGAACAGCGGCTATGAGTCGTTCTTAGCGCCATACTTAAACAACACCAATCACTCTGCGTACGATTTCCCGTTGTTTGCATCGATTCGCTCTGCGTTCTCAATGAGCGGCGGTATGAAGCCGCTGCATGATCCAAAAGCGTACGGTCAGGCATTGGATGACAATCGCTCGATCACCTTCGCGATCACGCATGATATTTCAACCAATGACGGCTTCCGTTATCAAATCATGGATCCACAAGATGAGCAGCTCGCTTACGCTTATATCCTTGGTAAAGACGGTGGCACGCCGTTGATCTACAGCGATGATCTTCCTGATTCTGAAGATAAGGATAACGGTCGCTGGGGCAATGTTTGGAATCGTTCGACAATGAAGAACATGTTGAGCTTCCACAACGCGATGCAAGGCAAATCAATGACGATGATTTCGAGCGACCAATGTACTTTGCTGTTCAAGCGTGACAAAGAAGGCGTTGTTGGTATTAACAAGTGTGGCGAAACGCGTGGCGTGACAGTCGATACTTACCAACATGAGTTTAACTGGAATGTTCAATACAAAGACGCATTGAGCAGCGCGACAGAAACCGTGACTTCTCGCTATCATACCTTCAACTTACCACCACGCAGTGCGCGTATGTTTAAGCTTTAGTGTTTGCTCAACAAAGTGAAAAATGGCGGGTAGATAGCATAAGCCGCAGCATGTGCTGCGGCTTATTGTTTTGTAAACGAGTAGTCTAGAGAACGGCGCGTTTTACTAGCCTAATGTTTAGAAAGGCGAACGACTATTCGATAATGCGATTGCTAAACCGTTCAGTCCTGCGCCGATAATCACGACTTTTAGATCTTAGGCACAGATCCCTTAATGATCTTGGATGACACCAGACCAATGATTTTGATGGGATAGGGCTTTCAGTAATTCGATCTCTTTTACAGTCTCTCCTTTAAGCCAATCAATGAGATCGTTGATCACAGGCGAGTAAGTGCGTTGGTGGATGAAATAAGTCCACGCACTGTTCTGGATCTTTGCGTTTTTAGGACAATACAAGAAGCCACGTTGTAGATCCTGTAAAACCAACAGTAAATCCGTCACTGTGACGCCTTCGCCCGACAAACAAGCACTGAGTGCCATATCCAAAGACAAGAAACTGGTATTTCTGACGGGTTTTTTCGGTGGGAACTCGACATCGGCCAGCCATACTTTCCAGTCATGGTGATCTAAGGTCGGGTGAAGCCTTGGCATGGTTAAGATCGAATCGAGGTCGGTATCTTTCTTAGTCAAACCAACAGCATTCGTTAAGCTCGTGGAGCAGACTGGCGCCATAAACTCTTCACGCAAGAAAGTGATGTCAGGCGTGTTGTCGTATCGTTTTTTGAATCGAGTATGGAAGATCAACAAGTCGTACTCGCTGCTGTTTATCGCTTCATCCTCTTCAATCACAGGAACGATAACGATCTCGTAATCAGAGTAACGCTCGTTCAACTCTCGAACCTTGGAGATCAACACTCGCGTAGCAAAACTCAAGGTCGCTTTAATCACAATACGTTTCTGTTTTGGCTCACTCCAAGAGGCGATCACAGATTCGATATTGCCGTAGCTTTCACGCAAAGCCACATACAGATCATGACCTTGTACCGTTAATTCTATGGCTCGATGCTTACGAATGATCAGCGATGCGTTCAGCTCATCTTCAAGCTGTTTGATCTGACGGCTGATTGCACTCTGTGTCACGTTGAGCTCATCGGCAGCCAACGTAAAGCTCATCAGCCTTGCTGCCGCTTCGAAGGCTTTTAAGCCATTATGTGAGGATGGCAAGCTAGGATATGGGGTCATAATTCGTTCGCATGAGTTTTTAGAATGTTAGAGTCGCAAATTTATCAATTGAACGCTAGCCCCATCGATCGTATTTTGGGCGAAATTAACTGAGGCGCTCATGAAAAAAATACTCACTCTTGCATTCCCTTTGATCATTTCACAGCTGATATCCATGGCTTTAGTCCTTACTGATGTTTGGATGATGTCGCGAATCAGCGTGTCAGCGCTTGCGGCTGGTGGCTTAGGTGCCTCTATTTACTTCTTCATCTTCATTATTGCGAGCAGCACGGTAGGGTGTGTCGCGAATCTGATCGCTATTGCTTATGGTCAGCGTGTCGCACGACCAGAGTTTGGTAATACACAAATCAGATTGGCGGTGAAAGGCGCAACTATGCTGGCATTCGTGCTCAGCGTGACCCTAATGGCCAGCTTCTGGTTTGCTCCGTGGGTATTGGAAGCAGCAAAACAGCCGCCAGAAGTGATCACCTTAGCCATGGAATATGTACACGCCTTGAAATGGGTGATGTTGCCTTCGCTTATCTTGTTGGTGCTTCGTGGCTTAACCAGTGCGTTTGGTAATGTTCGCTCAATTCTGGTGATGTCTGTGATCACCGTAATTCTGAACGTGCCTGTGAGCTACTTCCTCACGTTCCAACTCGATATGGGCTTAACAGGCTTGGGTTTAGGTACGGCTATCGCGGCATTTATCGTGATGGTTGGATACACGGTTTGGGTATTCAAGCGTGACGAGTTCAAACATTTCGCCCCTTGGTTAAATACCGAAGAGTATTCAATCAAGTTGATGAGCCCTTTGCTAATGATGGGTTTACCTATCGGCTTGGCGGCGTTACTTGAGCATGGCTTGATATACGGCGGCACCTTAATGGCGGGTACGATCAGTATAGCTTCGTTAGCTCTGCACCAAATACTGTTGCAATGTTTAAGCTTTACTTGGAACTTCAACTTCGGTTTCTCGCAAGCTGCCGCTATTTTGGTTGGTCGCGATTTTGGCGCGGGTGACTATGAAGGAATCAAAAGAACCTCGACTCTAAGCTTTATCTTGGTGTCGGTGTTGAGTGTCGGATTGTCTGCCTTGTTCATCATATGGCCTGATATGATCGCTTCTATCTTCAAGTTAGACGACGGCACTGGCGCAATGACGTCGCTGTTGGCTTCTGTAATTTGGGTCGTTGCTCTTTGCTTTATTGTTGATGCTTGGCAACTACTGGCGATTAACTTGCTAAGAGGGATGAAAATTGTCTCAATGCCAACCGTGATTACAGCCATTGGCTACTGGGCGTTCGGCCTGCCTGCCGCTTGGTATTTGATGCCAAAATTTGAATTAGCAGGGATCTGGGGCGGGATCGGTGTTGGTTTAGGTGTGACAGGTATTCTGCTGCTCATCCAATTGATGCGTGTCATTCAAAAGAACAACCAATCACCAGATTTGTCGAATCATGCTTATACGTGATTTGATTGTGATGTTCGCCTTTACCATGAAACCTTGAACGATAAACGTTGCACTGCTGACAGAGATCTACCAATTACCAACAATGAGGTATAAGCCCTGAATTTGCGTACTTCGTCATTTAGACCTTGGTCTTACAGAAACCGAACGCAAAGGTGACTAGAATGATTTGAGTTGCTCACTGTTTTATCAAGGAATACCTAAATGGAAGTTGGATTGTTCTGGGCTGAAAAAGGAATGCTTGTGCTTGGCGCACTGTTTGTTTTGACGAGCATGATGCAATACGGAAGACGCAGTAGTGATTGGAAGGACGTGATTACTATGTTTTACAAGCGCATCCCAATGAATATTGCCGAATACAAATGGTACCGTTTAGGCATCGCTTTATTGGTGTTTGCTGTGGTGATACGTTTCGCATTACTGATCCTATGGCCGTCATACCAGTTCTAGCTTGTTTGTATTTGCTCTGATGTATAAGACATCTTGTATTCGCTCTCTTGCATTGGATATATAGAAGCGATAAATGCATGGTTAAACCGAGCCTTAGTAAACCGACTTATTAGGGCTTTGATTTAATAAAATAGTATTAATACTCCACAATATTGAGTTGCTGTTATACCCGTGATCATTGAAAATGCTTGATTTTCAATGAAATCAGGATCATGCTACTCACCATGAAAATGGTACTAACTCCTGAGCAAAAACAACAACTCGAACAGATGCACAATACTGAGCGTGATCGTCGAGTATGCGACCGTATAAAAGCTGTCTTGCTAGCTTCCGAAGGTTGGAGCCCGCCTATGATCTCTCAAGCCCTTCGTATCCATGAATCTACAGTTGCTCGTCATCTTAGTGATTATGCTCTATCTGAAAAACTTAAACCTGAGAATGGCGGGAGCCAGAGTCTACTTTCTGATACTCAGACGATGCAGCTCATCGAGCATTTGACTGAGAAAACCTATTTTCATACGCGTCAAATCGTTACTTACGTCGAAGCTGAATTCGGTGTGAGCTACACCGTTTCTGGGATTAATAAGTGGTTACATCACCACGGTTTTGCATACAAAAAGCCCAAAGGTGTACCACATAAACTAAAGCCTGAAGAGCAGCAAGCATTTATCGAGTATTACAACGAGGTACTTAAGCCCAAGGATGCGCCTGTACTTTTCATGGACGCCGTTCATCCAACTCAATCAACAAAACTTAGCTGTGGCTGGATCCGTAAGGGACAGGATAAGCTAATTGAAACGACAGGTAGCCGCACTCGAGTGAATCTAATCGGTGCTCTGTCATTGAAAAACATCAGCGCAACGATCACAGATACTTATGAAACGATAGATAGCGAGAGTATTGTTCGCTTCTTTTGGAAACTCAAGAAAGAGCATTATCCACTAGAGCAAACCGTGCATATTGTGCTTGATGGTGCAGCCTACCATCGGTCAGAAATGGTTAGGAATGCGGCAAAAGTACTCAATATAGAGCTTCATTACTTACCCTCATACAGCCCAAACTTAAATCCAATAGAGCGGCTTTGGAAAGTAATGAATGAGCATGTGAGGAACAATGTCTATTTTCCCTCCAAAACAGCATTCACCTCTGCTATCAAAAAGTTTTTCGATGTGACGTTACCAGAAGTTGCAGGCTCACTTGTATCCAGAATTACAGATAATTTTCAGGTACTGATACCTGCATCTTCAAGTTGAAAGGGTATATCTTTGTAGCATATTGTTTTTCATAAAGAATAATGCGAGATAATAGTTTACCTGCTTGTTCCATCATTCTTACTAATAATCTACATATAAATCCATTCACCCCGTACCTGATACCATAATGTTCTGTTACACTCGTCCGAATTAGCTTTAATTTGTCGGTGGTGCATTTATGTCGTTCCCAGTTCTTATATGTGATGATTCTGCGTTAGCAAGGAAGCAGATGGCGCGCTCACTGCCTGCTTCTCTTAATGCGGATATAACCTTTGCTGTCCATGGGCTAGATGCGCTTGAAAAGCTAGCACAACAGAAGTTCCAATTGATGTTCCTCGACCTCACTATGCCTGAGTTAGATGGTTATGGCACTTTGGAAGAGATGAAGCGACTGGGCGACCCAACGCCTGTGGTTGTCGTTTCTGGTGATATCCAGCCAAAAGCTCAACAGAAAGTCATGGAGCTTGGGGCGAAAGCCTTTCTGCAAAAGCCGATTGATAAAGAAGCGCTAAAAACGATTTTACGTGAGCATGTCGAGCCACCAAAACAGCCTCAACTCGTTATTCCTAGTCCATTAGAGCTGCCGGTTCTGCGCAGACGCGATATCTACATGGAAGTGGCGAATGTAGCGATAGGCCGTGCAGCTGATGCACTGGCTCGTCATTTTAATGTATTTGTCCACTTACCACTTCCGAACGTTAACATCTTCGAAGTCAGTGAATTACATATGGCACTTCGTGACCTAGCAGACAACGACCAAGTGTCGGGTGTTTGCCAAGGCTTTAGCGGAGAAGGCATTGCGGGTGAGGCGTTAGTCTTGCTGAGTGATTCCAGCGTGAGCGATCTTAAAAAGCTCATGAAAGTGCCAACCGAAAGCGAACAGCTCGAAGAGTTAGAACTGCTGATGGATGTATCGAATATCCTTGTTGGCTCGTTCTTGAATGGGTTAGGGGAACAATCAGAAGTTCGTTTCTTCCAAAGCTCCCCTGTTCTGCTTGGGCAACACATCTCGATTGATTCTGTCATTGAAAACACCAGTGGCTCGTTCAAAAAGACCATGACGTTCGAAGTTAGCTACAACATTGATGGCACTTCCATCCGTTGTGATCTTCTATTTATGTTCGTTGATGAGTCTCTCCCTCTTCTAGATAACAAATTGGCCTACCTAATGGAGGAGTTTTAATATGTTGAATCTTCCTGCTGAATTTGAACAGTTCCACTGGATGGTGGACATGGTTCAAAACGTCGATATGGGGCTGGTGGTCATTAACCGTGACTTTCAAGTACAAGTTTGGAATGGCTTCATGACGCACCATAGCGGTAAGCAATCGCATGATGCTATCGGTAAGTCTATCTTTGAACTGTTCCCTGAAATCCCTGAAGAGTGGTTTAGGCTGAAAACTAAGCCAGTCTACGATCTAGGCTGTCGCAGCTTCATTACGTGGCAACAAAGGCCTTATCTGTTTAAGTGCCGCAATGTTCGCCCTGTAACTCAACAAGCTGATTTCATGTACCAGAACGTGACGCTGAACCCGATGCGTTCACCAACAGGCCAAGTGACCTCGCTGTTTTTGTCTATTCAAGATGCGACTGCAGAAGCGTTAATGTCGAATAAGGGCTAGAACCTGTCTTTATTCGATGACTCCATAGCACTAGCTTAGAAACAACAGTCCAAACATCAAATAGAAATGGCTAAGGTGAATCACCTTAGCCATTTTTTTGCTTTCTATTCTTCAGCTCTATTTTTCAGACTTTGAGCCTGCTTTCTATTCTTAGGTTTTTTAGCCTACTCACTTTTTATGTCTCATATTCACGCCGTTTTTCAAGTCAGCCAATCCACTATGTTCGAGCCTTTTTACTGAATAACCCCGATTGAATGAACAACTCAGATATAAAGCAGCGTGTTTTGAATGCGATCAGTTTATAAAGTTGAGTCTTGAGTAGGGGATTTGATGGAGTGTGAGCTTTGGATTATCGAAACTAAGCGAATCTCGACCTCTAAATTAACCCCATGGCACAGCGCTTTTTCAAATCGAGGCGAACTGACAAGGTGATGAGATTGCCGGGTTTGGTCGAAAACAAAGAAAATTTGGGAAAAAATCGAATTTATTTAAGAAAAAAGACATTTTTTTGTTGGAGAAAAGTGTGATTTTTATGTGATTTAGAGTCACTTTCTTCACATTATTGCTTAATGAGGGGGATATTGAGCGAAATATGGAGGAAAACGATTGCGCAACAAACCGACAGCGTTTGCGTGAATAGTTCGCTAAGTTATTAATTAGTAAGAATTTAGTAGGAAAGTAAAGCTGAGGGGGCTGTAGCAGATATGGAATCTTTGAGAGGATAGCATAAAAAAAAGTGAAATATCAGACTTGCTGTTAGTAAATCACAACCTATAATGCTGAAAACCGGAGCGTCTGCCAACGCTCCGGTTTTTTTGTGTCCGAAGAAAAGTAAACTCGTCTGCCAACGGTTTTACTACGCATTTCGCGAGAGACACATAATTTTATGAATCAAGGAAAACACCATGCGTATCGAACAAGAACTTAAGTTAGGTTTCAAAGATGTACTCTTCCGTCCGAAGCGTTCTACCCTTAAAAGCCGTTCTCAAGTTGAATTAACCCGCGATTTTACATTCAAGCATAGCGGTCGTCAATGGTCTGGTACTCCAGTAATTGCAGCGAACATGGATTCGGTAGCAAGCTTTGAAATGGCAGCCGCTCTAGCTGAGCACGGTGTTATGACTGCAGTACACAAGCACTACACAGTAGAGCGGTGGGCTGAGTTTGCTAAAACAGCAGACAAGAAAACTCTGAACAACGTTTTTGTATCAACGGGTACTTCTGAAGCTGAGTTCGAGAAAGTTAAGAAGATCATGGCGCTTAGCGAAGAGTTCGTATTCATCTGTATCGATATCGCTAACGGCTACTCAGAGCACCTTGTTGAGTTCGTACAGAAAGTACGTGCTGAATTCCCGACTAAAGTTATCTCTGCAGGTAACGTTGTAACAGGTGACATGGTTGAAGAGCTAATCCTAGCTGGCGCAGACATCGTTAAGGTTGGTATCGGCCCTGGTTCTGTTTGTACTACACGTGTTAAAACAGGCGTAGGTTACCCTCAACTTTCTGCAATCATCGAGTGTGGCGACGCAGCACACGGCCTTGGCGGCATGATCATCGGTGACGGTGGTTGTTCATGTGCGGGTGACGTATCTAAAGCGTTCGGCGGCGGTGCTGACTTCGTAATGCTAGGCGGCATGCTAGCAGGTCACTCTGAGTCAGGCGGTGAAGTAGTAGAACAAGACGGTAAGCAATACATGAAATTTTACGGCATGTCTTCACAGTCGGCTATGGACAAGCACTCAGGTGGTGTTGCTAAGTACCGTGCTGCGGAAGGTAAAACTGTTTTACTTCCATACCGTGGTTCAGTTCACAACACAATTTCTGACATCCTTGGTGGTGTACGTTCAACTTGTACATACGTAGGCGCAGCAAAGCTTAAAGAGCTAACTAAGCGTACGACTTTCATCCGTGTACAAGAACAAGAGAACAACGTATTCGGTAAAGAGTAATGTTTAAAACACTTGTTTAAGATTTTAAGAATTGAGCCACTTTAAAGTGGCTCTTTTTTTACCTGAAATTTGGCAAGTGGCGACAAAGTGGCGACAGCCGAGCAAAAAATTTTGTGGCGACAGGTTAAAGGTTAGAAAGAGGGTTATGGATAATTGCTTCAGATAGATGATCAGGTGCGAAGTGGGCATAGCGCATTGTCATGCTGATATCGGCGTGGCCTAGAATATCCCTTAGCACTAAAATATTGCCGCCATTCATCATGAAATGACTTGCGAACGAATGACGCAAAACATGGGAGGCTTGCCCTGAGGGCAGGGTGATGCCAAGTTTATTCTTCAATATGTAGCAGAAAGGTGTATAGCACTCTTCAAATAGCTTCCCTGAGGTTGGTTTGTATATCTCGTTATAAAGCTCTTCAGAGATGGGTACAGAGCGATTCTTCTTAGTCTTGGTATTGGTGAAGGTAACTTTATATTTGCTTAACTGAGAGCCTTTCATCTGAGCTGCTTCATTCCAGCGAGCCCCTGTGGCGAGACATAGCTTCACTATTTTCTGCATATCTGTTCGGTTGTGTTTAGACACGTGTTCAAGCAAGAAAATAATGTGCTCTTTATGAAGAAAAGACATGGTACGTTCGTGATCTTTAAATGGCTTCACTTCTTCCAATGGGTTCGGTCCTTTCCACTCCCCAAGTTCTTTTAACTTGCTGAACATTGCTTTAAATCGAGCGAGTTCTGAATTTAGCGTTGCGATACTAGGTGCCCCTTTTTGCCAGCGAGCATCAACAAAGCTAATTTGCCCACTCATTCGGTTACTTCTAAATTCAGAGTATGTTTTTGCAACGAAAGCGGTCGCTACAGGGTTGCCCATCGCGTTAGCCATTCTTAGAAACTTACTATGAATGACACTGCCTTTAGTAAGGGTTGCACCATAGTGGGAGTACCAAAGTTTAATAAGTTGAGAAAGCCTGCGATTATCCGGCTTGTCTCCCATCCAGGGTTTATCGTCAATCTCCTTCATCGTGTGAAGCTCAAAGGCTTTAGCTTCGCCTTTTGTAGCAAACTTCTTACGAACGCGTTTTCCTGCTCGCCCATTTGGGTAGCATTCGCAGATCCAAGGTTTGGTCGAGCCATCTTTCAAATTGCGTACTGACATAATTAAGCCTAAAATAACTGTATATAAAAACAGTATAATTCGAGCTAAAACGTAGAACAATGTTTTATATCGGACAAAAAGCACAGGTTAGACACCTTTCTCAAAGTGCTAAGAAAGTTAATAGGTTTTTGCTATGTATCATTCAATTCATGTGACTGCTGGTTACAGTCATTTCAAAATCAACAGTGATGGTCCAATTGGGGTAAGTAAGAAGAACCAAGGGGGGATTGATGCGCTTTTGAAACTAGGTAATCGCTTTACGGCGCCATTTGGCGGGTTTATAGAAGCAGAGAACGTAGTGGGTTTGAAGTGGGTGAAACTGGTCGATATTAAGTATCTGTGCACCGATGAGGAAGCCGAAACTGTCGAATACGTGATACAAAAAGACCACTATGTAGTGGGGACGTATCAAGATCGGAAGTTGTATATTTTATTGTTTGGCGGACAGCCAAAGCACCATCAGATCAAAGGCATTGAAGAAGATGGGAAAAATAATGTGTTTGGGTTGTTTTGAACTGTAGCTTTGAGTGTCGTCTCATAAGAATAAAGCCTAGTTTATTACTAGGCTTTATATGGGTAGTTTGATGATTTTTAAAACAAATTTTCACTGAGTTGAGTGAGCTTTTTGCCTTTGATGTAGTGCTGAATTACTTGTCTTGGGCAAACATATAAGCATTTGATAGCTGGGTATTCAGTGTCTTCAAGATCGCCAGTTTGTCTATTTTTCATATGTGCGCTCGTTATTACTCCACTTTCACCAGGGAAAATAAAAGCATTACTTACTTGCGCTGAATCGCTATAAACACCTAATGCTTTAGCATAAAAAAACTGTTTCACTAGATCGGGCCAACCAGGTGCACTCTTGGTACTTTTTCTTGTTTCGTAGTACTTTGCATCCGCAACCGCGAATTGGTCTGTATTTGGTCTTCGTAGTACTATGTCAGTTCTTTGTCCTTTCGATGGTGCTTCAACTATGCTTCCGTCATTTAACTTATAAGCTGGAATTGGTAGTTCACTGTTAACTTTGACTGTCCAGCTCAAAGTCTCATTGAGCATTGCCTCCCACATGCCATGAAAATGCTTCATCCCCATAACAAAGTTGTTGTTATCTTTTCCTCTAATCTCTTCAAGCAACACGATTAAATGGTTAATAAGCTCTATATCTCGTGTGGCGTAATGTGAATGACGTTGAGCTTTCAAATGTGCAATTTGAGCCTGTGTTTTTCCTGATGGCTTAGGAACTGATTGAAGTGAACTTGAGATATGTGATTTTTTTTGGGAAATAAGCCAACTGAACTGGTCGTCGAGCTTTCCGATGACATCAGCGTGTATTCTAGATATTTCATCACCAATAAATCTGTAACTCAATTCACTATCTATGTCTAAGTATATGGGACCATTACTACTCAAGAATGCTGTTCGTCGGCTGATGGTTTTTTTCCAGTCAGCTTTACCACTATTCACAACCTTTCTTTGTTTACGTTTACAAAATAGCCCGTTAATTCGAAAGTCGTTTAATAGCCATATGACAGCGCTAAGCCGATTTAGACCAGAGAAGTCGCTGCCTTCATCATTGGCGTTAACTTGGTTATTCTTCGTTGTTGAATATCGGTGAACAGCAGCCATCATTTCTGATGCGAGCAAAATCTTTTCTTCTCGGTCGGCTAAAGCAATGGAAGTTGCTCTGGGTAAAAAAGCGTATAGCTTTCCATCTGAATAGATTAATCCACAGAAAGAAACATTCTTTCCACCTACAGTAACCAATCCTCTTTCTTTTAACTCAATTTGCAATTCTTTGCTGAGAGTTCTAAGCGGATCTCTATCGTTATGTAGAGCTAAGCATAACTTCATAGGTCGCCTTTATGCTTGTTCTTCGTTTGCTATGGTAAGTCTATACAACTTATCGGAAATACTGTCTCTAAGAACGTTGTTCTCAGCATCATAAGCTTTGATTAGCTGACCATATGTCGTGAGCTCAACTTCGCCTTGATCATCAGCGATATATTCAGCAAAGACAGCTCCGCGCTGGCCGTGACGTAGAACGTCATCCCACAGATACATAAATAGTTTTCCTTTGAGAGCATTGGCGCCGTTCTCATTCAGTTCCGAATCATCGAGGAAGCGGTGGCCTAATAACTTGTCTTCAGGAATATGGTCTTCTGCTAAAGCTTCATTAATGGTTTTAGCAAAATCTCTCCATTTGACGAGTTTGATTACTACGTCACCTGTTGGAGTCTCAAGTGGTAGAGGCAAAGTGCCGTTAGCAGCATTATCGTAATCTAGTGGGAGGTATTCAAATAACCATCTGCGCTTAAAAGCTGTATCTAATGGCATTACTGCTTGGTCACTGCTGTTCATTGTAGCCAGAAGCGTCAGGTTCGAAGGAATGTAGAGCTTACCATTTGAGAAAAAGTTATCTGTTTGATTATTTAAATAGTTAAACCAATCAGGATCTGAAATGTCGATTGGGTATTTACTTTCTTTGGTAACCGTACGGTCGAGTAGTTGAAAAATTTCTCCGAATGCTGCCGCTGCCGCTGCTCGGTTAATTTCTTCAATGATAAGAGTGCATTCTTCACTAGGGTTTTTTACCGCATGGATAATAGCATTAGTAAAACTACCTGGTCTGAAGTCATAGCTAATGTCACCATTAATCATCGCAGGCTTTAAACTACCAATAAAGTCACTGTACTGTGTGTCGGGGTGAAAAACGGTTCTAATAGTATGAGCGTCATTTGTTTCATTGTCTATTCGATAGCTTTTTCCTGTTCCAGGAGCACCATAATAAATCTTGTTGACGCCAGTTTTAACACGGTCGCTTTCCTCTAGGGTGTTTGTTCCCATTGCTGCTAAATACGCATTATTATCAGGCAGTTGAGACTCTAGATATGAGATAGACGTTTCTAAGTTATGCTGGCTAAGAGGAATTACTTTTTCAATGTAGGACTCTTCTAAGTTATTCGCCACTGTGATGATTTTGCTTAGCACAGTAAATAATGGAAGGGTCTGAACTGTCGACATAGCGATTGAAACGTCATCGGTTAAGTAACTAGGAAATAGGTCACGCCAATCACGCTCAACATAGTGCGTATACGGTTCAAAAGAAGTAAGGTTATCTCGAATATCTTTCAAAGCTTGAATTGCTTGTTTTAGAGTGATCGAAAAATACTTTGTGCCTCTCGCACCTGTATTAGAAAACTTAAACGACGGCGCTACTTCTTCATAGGAAAGGCTCATAGAGCTCTCTAGCGACGAACATTGCTCTACAAATTCATTTATTCTCATTTTAAGCCTGCTTTTAATTTGCCTGTCCATATACACAGTGTTATTATTGCCCGGACTAAAACCGGATAAGTTGTGTATTTAATGACTGTTGTGACTGAATCGAAAGCTGAATATATCAAAAAAACGCGTGAAAACCTTGGCTTAGGGCGAACAGAGTTCGCAAATTTGCTAGGAATGAACTCTACAGGCGAAAGAACCATCAGAGGTTGGGAAGAAGGCGAACATCATCCGTCTCCACTAAAACTAAAATCTATTTCACAATTGGAAGAGACATTACGTGAGAGTTATGAGAATGCGCCGTTTCGCCATGATGAAAACATTCCAACTAAATTTGAGTTTATAGATTTATTTGCGGGTATCGGTGGCATTCGTCTACCTTTTCAAAACCTTGGTGGTAAGTGTGTATTTACTTCTGAGTGGGATAAGTTTGCCCAAAAGACATATCTTGCCAATTACGGTGAAATGCCTAATGGGGACATAACTCAGATTCCTTCGAAAAATATCCCGCCCCATGATGTGTTACTTGGTGGCTTTCCTTGCCAAGCATTCTCTCAAGCTGGCTTGAGGCAGGGTTTCAGTGATACTCGCGGTACAATGTTTTTCGAGATTCAGCGTATTTTAGCTGAAAAACGACCAAAAGCTTTTCTACTTGAAAACGTTAAGCAGCTTCAAGGGCATAATAAAGGCGAAACGTTAAAAACGATCCTTTCAATCCTCCGAGGAGAATTCGAGCAAGAGATCCCTGAAGATGTCCCTATGAGTGAAGATGCTCGTAATGCATTGTCTCAAAATCTGAATTATTGTGTTGATGTTAAAGTACTTCGAGCAGGTGACTTTGGTATTCCTCAAAACCGTGAACGTGTATTCATTATTGGTTTCGATAGAGATCACTATGGTTTAGAGCAATCGGTTAAACTTGAAGATATCTTCAATTGGCCAGTAGGCAGCAAGGAAAAAACTAGAGTAGGTGATATTCTTTTGAAGCCAGAAGAGTTTACAGCTCTTGAAGATAAGTACACCATTTCAGACAAGCTTTGGGCTGGTCATAAAAAGCGTAAGGAAGGCCATAAAACTAAAGGTAATGGTTTTGGTTACTCTCTGTTTAAGGCCGAAGATGCTTACACTAACACCATTAGTGCTAGATATTATAAAGATGGCTCTGAAATTTTGATTGATCAAGGTGAGGGTGAAAACCCTAGGAAGTTAACACCAAGAGAATGTGCAAATTTACAAGGCTTCCCTAAGGGTTTTATTGTTGATGCTGTATCACATGGGCAAATCTATAAACAGTTTGGCAACTCTGTTTGTATGACTGTTATTGAAGCATTAGCTGAAGAAATCACTAAGACGATGGCGAATAACGTATCGACGAAGTAGGGTTGACTAGACACAAAAAAAGCCACGTTAGTGGCTTTTTTATTGAGCAACCTAAGTTGCTCTTCTTTAATTTGGCTCAAGGACTATAGCATTGGCAGAATATTTTTGCCATGGTTCAAAGGGCCAAATTGACAGTGAGTGGGAGATACTCGCCTTGATTGAAGGTTATTTACGCATAGATTTTCAACTTCAATGAAGCTCAGATCTAGTTTCGGATTCTAACTAGCAGACTTATAGGTTTTAAACGCATTACTAGACACTGCTTATCTCTAATACCCGTCTCAATATCTGTGCTCTGGTGTTTCTATTTGTCCGACTTGTTGTTCCTTGCAAGCTTGCTAAATAATAATCTTTAACAAAACCCTCTCTCGGCTCTGAATCAACGTAAGAATAAAATTCCTTAAGTTTTTTTGAAACAGAATATGGGTCAATGGTTAAGTTGGAAATATTGATAGCTCTGTCTATTTCTATAAAAACAGTGAAGAAATCGGCTTTTTTCCATACCCTAGATTCATTAGAAAATTCACATTTTTCTATGAAATCAAAAACTGTATTAATTCTTTGTTCTAATTCGTGCTCTCTACCAAACTCATCATTATAAATGATTAGGAATTCTTCTATTTTTTCATCTCTATTGAAATAGCCTCCCATGACAGTAATCAACAACTCTAAGGTGTATCTCAAGTCATTCATTCTTCTTATGTCGGAAGAGCTAAAAATATGATGCTTTTCAAAAAATGTGTTTTCAGCGATTTTTTGAGCAAACCTTTTTAGCACGCCATCATAACGAGCGTGGTTTATTTCCATTGCGTTTAATGCGTATTTAGTGGAATTAATCCTAGTGAAAATTTCTCTAATAGTATTAAAATCGCTCGTTTTAAGCATTCTGACGACTATTTGGTGATTTAAAAAATCTTTCTTATCATCCATTGAAAGCTCAGAAAAAGCGGGAGTTTCTTTTGATAGCTTTAAGTCACTATTGTTCGTTACATATTCAAATAAAGTAGTGAGTCTCTGCTGTCCATCAACTAACATTTCAGCCCTTTCACCTGTATATGTATCAAGTTGAACTTCTGTTAAGAAGATTTCAGGCAAAGGATACTTGTTTAAAACGGAATCAATAAAAGCACTTTTATGTTGGTTAGACCAGACTAATTTTCTTTGGAATTCTGGACGTGGTGAAATAATGTCATCTCTAATTTCCTGCATTAGCTGCTGAATAGTTCTTGTTTGCGTGTACGATTCCATTAAAACGCCTCCGCTTGCTTACACTTGTTGATACAAAGTGATTGATATTTATCTAAAAAACTCATTTCTCGATATAAACCAGCGTTAATGCTTTGAACTCCAAATCGCTGAGAGTTAGATAGTTCAGTGAAGTATTCCCACCAATCATTTGAAAACTTAAATTTATTTGAAGGAGGTAGTTTATCTGGCCTTATCCAGCCGTCAAAAAAGTGATGCTTGAAATCATTTTGTTTAGGCCAATATTTTCGGGTGTTTTTATAATCCACTACAGAGTGCCAGACTTTATCAAATAATACGGGTGAGATGATAGCGATGTCTAAATCAGAAGAATCGCCAAAAATTTTATACCTTTTATCCGGAGCTAAGCTAAAACCCACTTTAGCTGAACCCACTAATATCACTTCATTTGGGTGTATTCCAAAATGCGTTGCTATTTCACTCTTAAGTTCAAAGTGAGCCTCATTGGTTAGGATTTCACTTTCGGCAACGGTAATATATTTTTGGACTAAATGAGTCGTATCTAAATTTAAATCAGCTTTAAATCTAGCTATTTTTTCTTCCATATTGAACTGTTTCCAATGGTTTGAGGAGACTAGAACTATTTACCTAGTATCTTGTCTTCATACTTTACGACATGTATTGAACTGTCCTTGAGAATCCAAACGCCACTAGGTGAATCTTCAACTGACTTCATTATGTTGTTTTTCCTAAGCTGAGTAGCAGCCCAACGCATGTAATATTGCCACGTATAGAAGAGATCCCCCGACTTACGGAGTTCTTTTTCATGAGTATGCCAAATGTACTGAGCGACTTCGATTAGTCGAGCTTCACCGCCATGATGTTTAATTGCATTGCACACCCATAAACGTAAATCATGCTTGTCGGCCATCACTTCTTCTCCATCACCAACGCAACTCTACCCACAACTCTCACTTCATCTTCTTCAACTGTTAGAGTCGAGCCGTTAAAGCTGATGGCTAGTTTCTTACCTGGTAAACGCTGAATGTCGTTTAAGGACAGTAGGCCGTCCATATCCACGAGGTAAGTGCCGCTTACTGCTTGGTGAACTTCTTTATCGACAATGAATGTAGTCCCATCGTGCTCGATGCCCATTACATTCAGAACTCCAAGTTTGTCTAAGTAGCTCTTATCAAAAGCTAGCGTTTCATTTCCCACAAGCTTTCCATTAACCAGAGTGAAGTAATCGACATCAAAAAGTGTCTTAGCTTCATTTTTTTTAGACGTATGCTCTTGGACTACTTGATCAGGGAAAGCTTCGCCTTCTCCTAAAGCTAGATATTTGATTGATGCGCCAGTCTTCAAATGAAGTCTCAAAATCACTTCGAAGGGAGTTAACTCTCGCTGGTGCCACGTAGATATCGTTCCTTTTGAAATGCCAAGTGCGTCTCCAAGGGACTTGAAGTCTCTCGTTTTCGTGACTTCCTTCATCCTTTCTGTAACTTCTCGACCGCCAATGTATTCAAAAGGTGGTATTTGCTCTTGTAATTCACTCATAAGAAGACTATATTTTCACTCAAATGATGACTGGACAGTGCGGGGTGCGACCCTATTGTCCGAAATGAAACACTCAATAACATAACAGGATATCACTATGCTCTCATATCAAGTAGTCCTAAATACGCCTTTCATGACGTATGACCAATACTCTCAGTTCTCTGGAATGCCTAAGCGCACCATCATGGATTGGGTAGCAGATGGCCGCTTACCTATTAAAACTAAAGCAAAAGGTAAAGAAACTCCTCTCATCAATATGATCGCCTTAGTAGAAATGGCGACTCGTGAAGCTATGGAAAAGTTGGGGTAGGCCGTCATGCGTTTATCTTCCCTAATTCCAACCAAGAGTATTGCCCCTTATGGCTCAATGTTCTTGGTTGGGGCTTCGTTTTCGTCCCGTTTGTCTTCAATTGAGTATTGGTTATGAACGAAATTGACTCAATGTGCGAATTCCGTGGCTCTAAACAAAAGGCATTTAACGAAGCGTGTTGTGCATTTGCGAACTCGGAGAACATGACCAAGTTAGCAAAGGCCGTGGATATGAATGCCACAATGCTGCGTAACAAGCTCAACCCAGAGCAGCCGCACATCCTTACCAGTGTAGAACTTGTGATGATCACCAAGGCGAGTGGCAACTTCACCATCCTTAATAGCCTTTTGCTTGGCCTCGGTGTGGTGACCGCACAAATCCCCAATGATGCGAGTGAAGAAACTTTCATTAAACGCGCATTAGAAAACGCAATGCACTCTGGTGACTTGTCTCGTATGGCTTTAGAGCATGCGGGAAAGGATCGCCTTAGCCGCACGAACAAACACATCATTATCCAAAAAGCACAAGCTGGCATTAGTAACCTTGTGCTTCTTATCAACGATATAGAAAGCCGCACAAAAGGCGTTTCCCCATTCTTAGCTATGAGTGTGGATTTGGTCGCCAATGGTTCAGCTATTCCCGGCTTAAGTTAGAGGAAAATAGTATGTCAGTTGCAACAGTCGAACATTCAAACCTAGATGTACCACCGCTAGAAAATCCATGCCCTGATTTGCCTTGTTGGTCTTTGAACCGTGAGCAAAAAGAACGTGGCCTTTCAGCATTACAGCGCACGCGAAGAGAGCTTGGAGAGCGCCAACTAAAGCCACTTCGCTCAAAGCGTGAAGAGTTACAAGCTCAGTTTTCCAAGAGTGATTGCCGCGCTGAACAAATGCGTATTTCACGTGAAATTAACCGGATTGATGCCAACGCGCAGGATGTACTTTCACGCTGGTCATAACCCCGTTACACCCAAGCAAACCTAGCCTCTAGGCGTTATGCCTACACCCTTTATCCCTCTTCGATTTAAAGAGGGAGGTTTTTTTATATCCAAAATTTGAGGAAATGAAGATGAAAACACACGTAATGCTCAATCTAGAAACAATGGGAAATGGTAGCAATGCTGCGATTGTTTCTATTGGTGCCGTCGTTTTTAACCCTAGCAATGGTCAGCTAGGTGCTGAGTTTGAAGAGGTAATAAACCTTAATAGCGCTGCCTATTACAGTGATATTGATGCACCGACTGTAACTTGGTGGCTATCACAAAGTGATGAAGCTCGTGCAATCTTCCTAAAAGAAACGCCAAAGTCTTCACTTAAAGATGCCTTGCTTGAGTTTAACCAGTGGTTAGCTGATTTAGGTGAATCCAAAGACATCTGTTTATGGGGCAATGGCGCAGGCTTTGACAATGTGATCCTAATGAACTCTTTCAAAGCGACTCGCATTCGTCCTAATTTCATTCATTGGAATGACCTTGATGTGCGAACCATTGTGAGAATGGGTCGTGACATTTTAGGTATCAACCCCAAGGAAACGTTAGTTCGTGAAGGTGTTCATCATTCAGCCTTAGATGATGCGAAGTTCCAAGCTCAATACGTTTCTGAAATTTGGGGCAAGTTTTATATGGTGACGTGCTATGCCGCTGATACGCAAGCTGTCTTAGAAGCGGAGGGGAACGCATGAGCTATCAAAATGCCCACAACCATATGTTTAACCTATCGTTTGAACAAATCGTTGATCGCTTTGAAAGTGCTAACCAAGAGCAGCAACAAGAAATTCTGATTCAGTTCGATGCTATCGCAAAGAAGCAAGATCCTATCGCAACCCACCGATCGCAAGAAGATGTTTTGGCCGATATCAAAAAAGCAATGACAGGTGATCGTGCTCGTGTGTTCTTTGGTCATTCATTCCCTAGCTGGTACCGCAACGGTTCGATTGAACAAGTTTCACAGCTTCACCATTGGGCGAACTTAGATATGAGTAACCGCCATCTGTTTCTTGAAATGCTTGGCCTCCGTGACTTAGGCCACTTTGACGATGAAGCGTTATATCAATTCGAGCAGTTTTGTTTATCGGCAGTGGGGGCGTGAGCATGAAATTACATGAAGTAAAAACCCAATCAGAGTTTTTTAACGAAGTTCGTTTAGGTCGTAAAACGGCTGAAATTCGAGTCAATGATCGTAACTATCAAGCCAACGATGTCTTGATACAGCATGAAGTAGACAGTGAAGGTCATAAAACGGGGGCGTCCCTGGTTCATGAAATTACGCACGTACTACAGGGCGGTAAGTTTGGTTTAAGTAAAGAGGTATGCGTTCTTTCTCTTTCAAATTCATCTCACTTAAACAGTGTGATTTTGATGGGCCATTTACGAGACCGTTTGATTGAAGCTGCCGACTGCATGGAAGCGGGCATTGATGTGGTTCGAGAGGCTGGGCTCACAACCGCTGATCTAGAAAGACAGATTCAAGATTCGCGTTATTTTGCTACAGAGGCATCGACTCTACTTAAAAAGTTAGGGGAGGAGGCAGCATGAGCATCATTACCGTCTTCCGCAAAGACTTAGAGCACGGCCTTCGTGGTGAAGGCTTTACCTCTCGCAAAATTGAGCAGTTCGTTCGTGTATTTAATAGCGTTGATTCAAGCCAAGGCGAAATGCTTCAACTGGATTCTACTCGTGCCATGTTGGTGAACGTGAACGGCACTGAACAAGGGCTATGCCTTGAAGACTTCATCACGGCATGGTGGGTTTTCTGGGTTGTGGTTTACAACACAGCCAATGACTTATCTGCCGAGCTTCAAGCTTTAGGCGCAATCCGTGCACTCTTCTTCGTTTCTGCCTGTACCAAAAGCACTAGCCAAAACGCAACTATGAAAATGTGGTGGCGTGAATGTGAGCCTATTCACGGCTACTCAACTGTGGAGGCTTGCTGATGCTGAGTTATGTAGCAGTTGCCCTGAATAGTGGTGGCGGCGTTGTTCGCCATGATGAAACCAATGAAGTGAAGAACGTGTTGCTGGGTGAGTTTGAATCACGAGAGCCAGCGATTGATACGGCTTGCGAGCTGTTCA
This sequence comes from Vibrio sp. nBUS_14, assembly GCF_051201655.1. Taxonomy (NCBI): domain Bacteria; kingdom Pseudomonadati; phylum Pseudomonadota; class Gammaproteobacteria; order Vibrionales; family Vibrionaceae; genus Vibrio; species Vibrio sp. nBUS_14. Next base: position 1,616,259 of record NZ_CP179207.1, on the reverse strand, counting down.
ACTGCCAGCACGTTTCGAGCGGAGTGATTATCAAAGGTAACCATACAGGTGGTCACATGATCATGGATACACAGGAGTTTAGCAGCTTATGAGTTTTTACAAGCAAGAGAAAAAACAAGCAGTAGCGATAAAAATTGGTGATCGCTTCTTCTGTGGTTTTGGGAAGAAGCACCGAGTTCAAACGGCTTGGAGCCTTGCTGGGGCAAACCTATATTTGAGTGTTTATGACGACAAAGTAAAAGAGATTCTGGCTACGTTAGAAGAAAAGAAGAAGAAACCAGAAGTGATATTTGTCGAGGTAGCTGCATGAGAATACAGGCCTCATTAAAAGAAGCTGGCCTGCGCCCAGCATGAGTGTATCAACTTACGCATCCAAGAAAAACAGGCGCTCACTGCAGAAGGTTCAAACTTCTGGTGAGCGCCTTATTTCGTGGTATCAAGATGTTGATATCAGCAGTATTGAATTTAATGAACAGCAACAAGAGCGATCACATGAAGCTTTCCTTGAATGGGTTGGTGGTGATCAGACTGTTGCTCCAATCCCTAATGACATCGTTTTGTCTTCACGATCCATGCTCGAGCGTGAACCTGAAAACCTTTCTGTTGTTGAGCGCAAGTTATATGAAGTTAACCCCGCAGATCGAGAATGGCTATCTGAACACTTTTCTGGGCTTCCACACTACCTAACTAAGTATTTCGTAAATCGCTATGTTTCTATTTTTAAGAAGCAAGGCCGCTTTGCCGCAAACACTTTCATTCGTGAAAAAATGGTGCCCGCGCATAGGCGTGTTTTGTTGGTGCTAGAGCAATACAAACAACTTCCTACTACTTCTAAGGTTGCTTTGCTGAGTGATGCTGTCGACGATGATAGCAAGCCTAAGCAAAACAACTTTGAACAAGCGAGCCAGCAAGCCTGTTTCGACTTCGACCAAGCCGAGAAAAAGCGTAAACCTGTTAGAAGCAAAATCATTGCCGAGCTAGTTGAAGATGAACTTCGAGAAATGGCATTCAAAATTGTGTCTATCTTGATTCGCTATCAAACGGCACTGACTCAGACCATAGAATGTGAAACTGAGAACGGTGAGAACATCGCGGCGCTTATGGTCTACAAACAGTGTGTTTCTTTGGTACGTAGCTTTGGGGTAAAAACACCAAGCGATGACAAGAAGATTACGCCTGAAAATATCATGTCGTCTATCTCTAAACTGAGTTGTGAAAAATGGTGGTTTAGACGCTTAAAGCGCATTCGTAAAATTATGCGCGAGCACTTAGCTATTGCTATGGGGCAGGTGTCGGCGAAGGCGTCACCTTATGCTTCATGGGATTGCATTCAAGAACATAAAGTTCAGCAAAAGAAGAACTGGGATTTCATTCAAGGCCAGCTACTTAGAGAAGAGGCCACTGGTGAAGAAGTTGAAATGGAAGACATGGTGTTGAAAAGCATGTCAAACCCTGCCATTCGTCGTCATGAATTAATGGTTCGTTGCCGTGGTTGTGAAGATATCGGCAATGAACTTGGCCTACAAGGTTTGTTCTTAACGCTGACAACACCATCGAAATATCATAATAGCTATAAGAAAGGTGGCTTCATTCCACACTGGAACGGCGCGAGCCCACGTGAAGCACAAACCTATTTGAATAAGGTTTGGCAGCGCATTCGTGCCAAGTTAGGTCGTGATGAAATTCGTTGGTTTGGTATTCGAGTTGCTGAGCCACATCATGATGGTACTCCGCACTGGCATTTGCTGATTTGGGTTAAGTCTGAGCATGTGGCCAAGGTACGTGACGTATTTATTCGCTATGCGGTTGATGAAGACAAAGAAGAGCTTTACCCGTTCTTCGATCGTAACGAAAAACGTGCAGCCAAGAAGCAATCTATTCAAGGCCCATTCAATTATCAGCCTCGTTGTGACTTTGGGTACATCGATCCAGAAAAAGGCACAGCAACAGGCTACATCGCTAAGTACATTTCTAAAAATATTGATGGCTATGCCATGGGTGAAGAGGTTTCGAAAGAGACCGGGCAATCTGTGCAAGCTATGGCCAAAAACGTCAACGCATGGAAGAGCCGTTGGGGTATTCGTCAATTTCAATTCTTTGGTGGGGCACCGGTTACCACTTACCGTGAACTGCGCCGACTAGCTAGCCAAAACAAGAAAGCCTTTATGGAATATGTTTTTAAGCAAGAACGTGAAGAGTTGGCTTCTATTTACCTCATGTCTATGTACCGTTTAGTTGGTCCGTTTAAACCAGTTCATGTCATGACGAATGCAGAGCTAGTGGATGTGATTGCTGAGAACTATGAGGCGAGGGCTGATACTAACCAAGTGAATGTCGCAGGAACAATGAAAGCGGCTGATCACGGTAACTGGCAAGGCTATATCATGGGGCAGGGTGGCCCGTTCGTTAAGCGTGAGGATTTGCTGATCACGAACTCTTATGAAGTGTTGCCGTTTGCTTCTGCGCATGGCGAAGACGTTCGTAAAATAGAAGGTTTTGTTGCTGCAGGTGAGTTGGTTAAGACTCGTCTTAAGACCTGGCAGATAGTAACAAAAACTGAAAATAGCGATGACGCTGAAGCGGGGGCTTTTGATCTTGCTCTTTCTGGAATCTCTGATTCCTCTCGGAGTTCTGTCAATAACTGTACGCTACCGCAGAAAGTACAGGTCAGCGATCAGCTTAAGCGATTATTGGAACCTTACTCAGTAGGTGGTGGTTTACCGCCAAACTTTGATAGTTCCGCTCTAATCGCGCTGCAACAAGGCAGTTCAATTCGAATAGATGATGAAACCAGTATAAGAATCCGCCCTGCGGAGCACCTACCATGCGGTACGGTTCGCCCAGCCCAGCTTGTTGAAGAGTATCAACCCAAGCCAGATTTAAGCTGGTTAGATGATTTCAAGGCAAAACAGCCCGGACCTTTAGCTGGAGAAGATGACGACTATGAATATGAACAGCCTAATTTGTCATTCTTTCCTGAAATCGATGAGTGGCCGTTGATATAAAGCTCAAATTCGTTATCAGAATGAGGGATGAATCTCGCTTCATAAAAACGCTGTATGAATATTCACTAAAGTACTGTATATTTGTACAGTCTTTTGGTTTGGAGTAGAGCTATGTCATTAAAACAACAGGACATATTCCTACAAGCGATGGGGTTCATTATAGATGCTGTAGCACTCAGCACTGAAGGTGAAAGCAGAGCTGATATAGGTATTTATTTGATGAGTTTATTGGTTGCAGACCAAAGAGAAGAACTTAAGCCAGAAAAGTTAGCCACAATTAAGCAGCTAATAGAGATGGTCGATAAGGAAGATAGTCCAGCGTTTAATCTTTAGAGGAATGAGAGTTGTTGTTTTAGCTCTTGGCGCTGATCGGGTGCAAGAGCTTTAACCATTTCAAAAGCTAACTGAGAAGTCGTTTTGGCCGATGGGCTAAGAGTATGGCTAAAGGCTAGGTTCATTACGAAGGAATGGCCACATTCTGGGTCACTACAACTACAATATAAATCGCTATAACCCGCTGAAATACGGTTTGATTTTTGTATGCGGGCTTTCTCGCCACATTCTGGGCAAATTACTCTCATATGACACCATGAACCTATCGAAATGATAGTCCCATGGTACTAAACTATGGTGATGATTTATACAGTTCTCAGGGTTTTGAGGATGTCTTTTTGTTTTTCTCGTGGGCGTACTTACCTAGATGAGCCACAGCTGTCGGGCTATGCAGAAAAATTCTTTATTTTGTGAAGTGATGAATCATCATCTGAAGATAAATTGTTGAACATACTGAGGTTAGATGTATACCCTGTCTTACATAAGATGACTAGATAGATAAATTCTGTATTTAAATGCCGAATTTTTGTGTCTAATAAAGCTGTTATGCATATAAGGGTAAAAATGGAATACTACGTAAAAATAGAAAGAATTCCTTATGAAGAGCCATATCATCTGCAACTCTTGTGGGACGTTTCAAATGGTATGCAGAGTACAAGATTTGAACTCTATAATAATGCCTCTGACCTACTGAAAATCGCTAAAGGTCTAGAGGTTTTCCCTCGTCATCCAAAAGACGTTTTTCTGTATGAAATAGGTTCGGAAAGGGAAGAGGATAACTTTGCGCATTATTTTCGTCTGAGGGCATTTATGGTTAGCCCACGAGGACAATGTGCTCTTCAAATTAGGTTCTGTAATAATTCTCCTTTACCCTACAAACACATATCAGAGTTTTGTATACAACTTGAACCTAGAGATCTTAATCGGCTAGGCGGTTTGTTTAAGGAGTTCTCTAAATTACAAAGCAATTTCCTTGCGTGGAATGCCAAGGGCGATTTTCTAGGTAATAAGTGGGAATATGCATAACAAATAAGGATTAAGCGTTGCGTAGCCAACGTTAAATCCCAAGTGTTGGACAAGCCCGAGCCTCTCCAATTTGGGAAATGATAAATATTTGATATGCTACCGGCTATTGTATATAAATGAATGAACACTATGAATAAACTATTAACGGAGTGCTTTTATTTCTCCAAATCTAATGTTAGATCTATTTTCAAACTTTTCGGGCCTTATGTGATTGTCACGTCACTGCTTAGCCCTTTTGTAGAGTTGTTTTATGGTTGGGGAAACCTTTTTTACCTTGTGGTAATAAGTTTTATTCACACTTATTTAATGGTTCGTTTCATCAAGTTTATGGCTTTTGTTGCTTCCGGTTACCCTAAAGAGCAAACGGTTTCTTTGAATGAGTGGTGGCGGTTGTTAGTTGTACACTTTTTCTATGGTGTAGCTGTTTTAGTTGGGTTTATAGCGCTTATCGTACCGGGTTTATATTTTGCAGCTAAATATGGGTTTGCAGACTTTGAGGCGATTTTAAACAATAAACCTGCATTTTCGGCATTGGACGAAAGTTGGAAAGATACGAAAGGTATAGCTGGTAGGTTAATGATGGTTACTGCATTGATTGGCGGCTCTCAAATATTCTTAGGTTTCGCATTTGGTCTTGTTGGTGATTCTTCGACGTTACTATACATAGCATCCGAAATTTTGTATGGGCTTATTTCGACTAGCTTAATGATATTGATGTCCGTTGTTTACTTTAGGTTGTATACAGAAGATCGCACGGAGCAAGAAGCATCATTGAAAAGCGAGGCCTAACAAATAAATTTAAGCAGATTCGCAATGCTTGGCACTTTTGATTTGAATTAGCTTCAGTGTTTACGGCACAATGGTTGAGGTTAGGTGGCAGTGTTGCTCACTACTTAATTTGGCGTTATGTGCCCGAATAGAATTAGTGGAATATATGGAAAATAGTAAAGAAATCCCTGAACAGATTAAAGGTTGGAATTGGGGCGCGTTTGCGTTCAATTGGATATGGGGTATTCGCTTTCGTACCTATCGCGCTTTGTTAGTTTTTGTACCATTCGTCAACATTGTGATGCCATTTATTCTTGGCTTCAAAGGCAATGAGTGGGCTTGGAAGCATAACCAGTGGAGTAGTGTTGAAGAGTTTAAAAACTCTCAAAGAAAGTGGTCCGTTGCAGCTGCGATAATGTTGACTTGTGGTGTTCTCTTTGCAGTCATCTTTACTATCAGCATGAATAGCTCATTTGAAGAGTCTGGTTCAACTAAGCTAGCACTTCGTACTCTAGAGGATTCGGATAAGTTTCACGCAAATATTGGTACGCCTTACGACATTGACTTAATCCAAGGAATCATTCGAGGGTATGAAGTTTCCGGCTCTGCTGATATGCAGTACGAGATTGAAGGTCCACAAGGTGAAGGCCTATTCGAATTCAAAGCTGAATTGACTGAAAGTACTTGGCAGTTAACTTGTTTGGAAATTAAATATTTACCTAGCCAAGAACTCGAAATCCTAGCGCCTTGCGAAAAAGGCACTTAGCATCAAGCTTGAACTTCAGAACTTCCCATAGCCACCGCTCAAGGTGGCTTTTTTACACCTGTCAGTAAGCTCGACCGAAAGTATGCCTAACCCACGGAAAACGCACTCCTCCTCCCCCCCACCTGAAGCGTTTTCGATCTCATTTTTTCGCAATTCTATTTCAGTGAAATTCTGCCGCCGCTATGGAAGGCTAACAAGCCGCTAGCCCTTTAGGAATAACGGGGTTTGCATTAAGTTAGTCGTGCTCAGAATGGCTTAAAGAGTGCCTAATAAAATTGCGAAGAGTGCAAAAAATTGAAAGGAATTGAAATTCTGACGATCAGTGTTGATCTGGTTGGTTTTTCTAACTATCTGAAATATATGTATTTTTGTGTTTTAGGTCGATTTTTTAATGATCGTTTGTGTTTTGTGACGATCGTTTGAGTTGTTTCTCAGCCCTTATGAAGAACGGGCTGAGCGTAAATTGCAGTCAAAAACGTAATTGCAAAAAACATCATGCTACTTAGGCCGCGACATTGTCCAAATTGAAGGTTAAATGGAGATGTTTGGGTACTTCTGGGTCGCTGTTCACGGCATCCATGAACATTTCGCAAGCGGGTATCACTTCGTTTTTACAGTAAACGTAATCAAATTTAATCGGGTCACCACGCGTACCACCGTTTGGAATGATAGCAGCCAGTTCAACAGGGAAGCGATGGCCGGTGATCACCTCTTGGGCGGTGACGTTCTTAATTTTCTCGTACTCATCTTTGGTCGCAATGTCGCCAACAGGTATGAGTTGAATCCCTTTTTCGTTGCCGTTTGGAATGTTGATAAACATCGACCGGAAGTTCCCCACACCACGACTTGAAGCCATCTTCTGCTTTAGGTCTTCCTCATCGTCTTTACTCAAGTTTGGGTCAGTCGCATAGAAGATAAAACCCATGTGCAAACCGTTCTTATAGTAACGGCGACGGAACGTGGTGGAGTCCTGGCTAAGCAAAGCAGACTGGACACAACCAAGGTAATCCGGTCCACCGTAGACTTGCTGAACTGGGTCGTATTGTTTGATGAATATGACGTCTTCTTTCTTGTAACTCTTTTGTTTGTCATCCCGCTCTAGGAATGCGAAGTCACCGTTCTTACGTTTACGTAAATACATCGTAGGGATAGGCCATAGCCCAATGACTTTGCCAAAGTAGTTACGAAGCTTAAGCAGGGCAGTGTCACCAAATTCTAAGAAGTCATGAACGGCCGATTGCATTTGTTGCTTCTGCATTCCACCTTGGGTGTAACGGCCCGCAATCATGTTACGGCGAGCCATTAAGATAGAACCGTGATAAGCGTTAGCCCGAGTCAGTTTATTCAAGCCAGCTCTATCGAGTGGCGGTTCCCAGTAGTTCCCGTCTTCGTTGTAGTAAAGCTCGTTGTATTCGTAGTTGGTGAAATCACGGTCCATGATTTCTGGCTCACCAAAGCTAAACATCAAGCTTTCATCATTAGCGGATTCTTTCGTGATTATTTCTGTTGTCTGTTCAGTCATTGATTTACATCTGCCAAGTTGATTTACGTTTTTCAGAGTGATCGAGCGGTTCATTAATGCAGGCATGGGAAATCGCCCAAAATGCATCGGCATGTCCGGTTAACTCGCTGCGCTCTGCTTTGAAGGTCATGCTGTTGCCGCTATTGGTTGTCGCTCGCTTGATGGCCATGAATGCCATGGCGATGTCTTTGTGTTCAGCATCAAACTGAATGCGGTTGGCTTCGACCACATCTATCATCTTCATCACCAATCGGTTCTTACTTTCGTTGCTGTATTGAATGGCCACGGTTTCTCGTGGGTGTTTTTTACTGAGCAAGTCATAGACGCCCGCGCCAATGCCTGTGGTATCGATACCCAAATAGCTCACGTTATAACGTTCAAATACCTTTGAGACTTGCTGCGCCTGATACTGAAAGTTCAACCCTCGCCAGTAGTGCTTTTCAAGTACTCTGAATTTTTCAACGGCAACAATGGGCGGTGCTACGACAACTAAACAAGCATTGTCTCGAGTTCGGCTTGGGTCGTACCCTAGCCAAACTTCACGGCGATCGAACGGGTCTTTGTCATTGGGCTTGAAGTCTTGCCACCGACTAATGTCTACCATGGCTTTTTCAAGGGCTGAGAACTTGAAGACGGAGCTGGCACCATCGACGAAGATACACATAAACAGATTATCGAAATCGTCTTTGCTGTATTCGTCGCGTAGCTCATCAATATCAAATAGCTCACAGCCTCCCGCTGCGGCATCCTCAATCGTGACCACGTAACGCCATTGCTTGTCTGGGCAGAGTCGGCCGCCATCTCGGTATTCGTCAAAGGTAGGGAACTCAATGTTGGTGCGAGTATTACGGCCTCTGCGCCATTGGTCACCAGTCCAAAATGTGTAAGCCTGGTGCGTTTTAGCGGAAGGGGTCGAAAAGTAGGTTTTACGCCAGTTCTTATGAGTGCCCATAGCTGACGCGAGCTTGTTCAACTCATCGAATTTCGGGATCCAGAAATACTCATCCACATAAACATGGCCATGATAACTTTGCGCAGTTTTGGAGTTGGTCGAGAGAAAGCGCAGCTCAGCGCCGTTAGAGAGAATGATCGGGTTACCGGTTAACTCAACGCCTAAGAATTCTTCACCAATCGCAATGATGTAGCTTCTGAACACTTCCGCTTGGGCGCGAGACGCGGATAAGAATAGCTGATTATCGCCGGTCAAAATCGCATCTTCTAACGCTTCACCACTGAAGTAGTAGGTAGCGCCAATCTGACGAGATTTAAGAATATTACGAGTACGCTGGTGCAGGTTGTTACGCATCGTATGCTGATATTCAAAGAGTGATTCATGCCAGGTCGCGAAGTTATCTTTGGTCAGCTCTGCAATGTTGTTCTTCTTTTTACTTTTCTTCTTTTTCTGCTTGTCGTCAGACTTATTTGAACGCGAGCTTTTACCGTTAGTTTTAGCTACAGGTTCAGTTGTGTTAGATGAGTGTTTTTCATCAACTGTCTGAGTTTGAGCGTGGAATTTTTTAAGTTGTACGTGGTGCTTGATGAGTCTATCAAGCATATCGAGCTGGCCTTTGGTAGGGTTTTCCAGCTCAAGCAGGGTTTCAATTCTACGCGCTATCGATTCATCAATCGTTTGCTCGCGCAACATATCACGCCATCCAAATTTGTCAGCCCAGTGATAAATGATTCTGGTGCTGTTCAAACCTAGTTCGGAAGCGATTTCATTGGGCGTCCAAGCCTTTAAATAAAGGGAACGGGCCGCGTGTCGTGTTTCAGGAGAATATGCCATGGACCAATCATACGCCGAGGTAACAACCTAAATTGCATAGCAAAATTCGGATGGGTTCGGATACGCCCTGTATCCGAATTGGTCGGAATTGAAGTGGCTGAAACGGGTAAATCAAAGGCGTATTGTGAATGCCAGAAACACCTAACTGACAAATTAATACTAGGTAAAAAACTCAAATGGCAAAAACCAGTGATTGGAAAATTGTAGCAACAGAAGGGCCGACGGTTGATGGTCGTAAGATCACCCGAGAATGGCTCATGCAGATTGCAGAAAATTACGCCTTGAGTGAATACACCGCTTTGATTTGGCCTGAACACAAACGCTTTGCAGGTTACGGAAGTAACTGGGGCAAAGTGCTTGCCGTAAAAGCTGAAGAAGTGGATGGGAAAATGCGCTTGTTTGCCAAACTTGAACCTAATCAATATTTACTTGAAGCCAATAAGCTTGGGCAGAAGCTGTTTACCTCCATAGAACCCAACCCAGACTATAAAGGGCAAGGAAAGTGCTACCTGATGGGATTAGCCGTGACCGATTCCCCGGCGTCGTCTGGTGTTTCATTACTTCAGTTTTCGCGACAAGAAGGTCAAACCACAGAGCTGAGTTGCAGCCAACTGGAAGAAATCAGCCTTGATGAGTGTTACTCAAAAACAGACCGATTCTTTGCCTTGTGTAATGCCTTTTTCAATTCTGGTGATGAACAACCAGAGCCACAACCTGATCCTGAACCAGAGGAAGAAGAAGTGACCGAAGAACAACTCAAAGCTGCACTGAAAGAGCAGTTCGGCATTATGAAAGGTGAGCTAAAGGATGAACTCAAACAAGAGTTTAACCTGCAAACGCAAACACCTAACGAACCCGAAAACAAACCCGAAGGTGAAGTTCAAACGTTCTCTTTGGAGCAGTTCTCTAGTGAATTAGAGAAGCAGCTTGCTCCTGTAGCCGAGCAAGTACAAAACCTTGAAACCCAGTTCGCGAAGCTTAAGCAAGAAGTACCTGGTCAAAAGCCAGGTGAAGAGGGCAACGGCGGCGAATCAACTGTGGAGGTCGTGTAAATGCTCAATGCAGTATCGACTCAATTTTTAGATGAATATTGCCAAGCCGTAGCAAAAGCGGGCGGCGTTGTAGATGCGTCTAAGCAATTCAACATCACGCCGGTGATGGAGACCAAGCTTCGCCAAGCCATTGTTGAATCCGACTCTTTCTTAAACCGTGTTTCGAATATCTCGGTTGACCAAATTAAAGGTCAAGTGATCGATGTGGGTGACAGTGGTTTGCTGACCGGTCGAGTGAAAGACGGTCGTTTCATGGGCTCTCTTGACCAAAGCGGCAATACCTACGAGCTAACCGAAACGGACTCAGGCGCTCATATCAACTGGATCACGATGACAATCTGGGCGAACTCGGGTGGTAAAGGTCAGTGGATGAAGCTGATGAACAACGCCATCACGCGTAATTTCGCTTTAGATAAGCTGCGTATTGGTTTCCACGGCATCTCCATTGCGGGTGAGAATACCGACCCTAAAGCAAACCCAATGGGTGAAGACGTTAATAAAGGCTGGCTTCAACTCGCAAAAGAGAAAGCACCGGCTCAAGTCTTACCTGCGGTGAAATTGGATTCGACAGGGGCAACCGAGGGTTCATATCGAAACCTCGATTCACTGGTTAACGATCTGATTAACACCACTATCCATGAAGTGCATCAAGGCGATCCTGATTTAGTGGTTTTGATTGGCCGTAACTTAGTAGCCGCAGAGCAGCATCGCTTATTGGAATCGGCAGAAGTACCCACCGAGCATAAGGCCGCGCAGAGCTTGGCTAAGACCGTTGCAGGTAAAACGGTGTATACACCGCCATTTTTCCCGCCGGACATGATTTGGGTAACGAACTTAAGCAACCTGCAAATCCTGACTCAAAAAGGAACGCAGTGGCGTAAGTCTCGCAATGAAGAAGACCGTAAGCGCTTCGAAACGTCATACCTACGTATGGAAGGTTATGCGGTGGGCAATTACCACAAGTTTGCAGCGATTGAAGAAGTCACTGTCATTGCGCCAGCCGCAGGTTAAGGGGAAGACATGGCCAGTCCATTAGCGAAGTTGCGCCAAGAAGCCTTGGCAAAACAGCAAAAGCAATCGACACCTGAGAAACAGTTTGTTGCTAATCCTAACAGCCTTCACCTGCTTTTAGCTGAACTCGAAAGTGATTTGAAGGTACTAAAAACCTTCAATCGTAAGGATGAAAAGGTTAACCACAAACGTGAAGTTTTGGTCCCTAAATATCGTGAAGCAATTGAAGCTTACCTAGCTGGTGACGAGCAGTTCGATAACCCGTTATTTACTCAGATGGTGGTTTGGCTCTTTGATATCGAAGATCTAGAAACCGCCATCAAGTGGTGTGATATCGCTATTGAACGCGGGCTAGATACACCAGAACGATTCAAGCGTGATTTTGCCACCTTCTGTGCGGATGAAGTCTTGGCCTGGTCAGAGCGTATGGCAGACAAAGGACAATCGATTGAGCCTTACTTCTCCCTTGTATTTGAGAAGGTCACAGACGACTGGAGCATCAACGAAAAGCCCACGGCTAAATGGTTGAAGTTCGCGGGCCTGTATCTACTGCGTAACGATGAAGGTAAGCCTCATGCGGCCTCTGTCGGAGATGTGATGACGTTACAGAAAGCGCGAACTCATCTTCAAAACGCGCATGAGCAATACAGTGCGATTGGTGTCAGCACCATGATCGATAACATCGACCAACGTATCCGAGCGTTAGAGAGTGGCGACAACCTCTAGCTTAAAACAGCTCCTATGCCACCGCGCCTCGACTGACGAGGAAGAGCAAGTGATTCATCACCCTGCTTATTCTGTCGACTCAGTGGCTAGAGGCGCCCTAATTAACTGCAGTAGCAAAAAGGTTGAATCATGAGTTTTGGCGGGAAAGTGGATAAAACGAGTGACCAAGCCATACCTGGTGAAGGTTGGCCAAGCTTATCGACCGATGAGTTTCGCCAATTACGCCGTATTCCGCATACGTTTGATAACGGCTCTATTGCTGCGGCCATCACGATTGCCGCGCTGAATATTCAAGAGAAGTTAGATCGCTTGTTGGTTGATGGTATTCCGCCATCAATGAGCATCGCCAAAACCACATTGTACAAACGTGCGGTGTATGGCCGAGCTCACTCTGAATTGTTACCCGAGTTTGCGACGCAAGACAGGCGTAAAGAAGGGGATAACGCGGCGATAGATGAGCCACAACAGGCGGCACGTTTCCTAGCTCAAAGTAATAAAGACGTATCTCAATTGCTCGGGCGCAGTGCCAATGGCATCGATTCGATATGAGCGACACGGTTTACAACAAAACCAAGCTTGAGCATTTAACGGATTACATCGTGAGTCACCTCAATAGCAATGTGCTCGATAACAAGATTGATGCGTGGCAAGAAAACGGCTCAATAGTGCCAAGTGGTGAAGACCGTGGGAACGGTGGGTATATCGCTTGTTTCTGGAAATACAACGCGGTGATTTCGGTTGAGGAATTCCCTCACCAATTACTAGACCCACGCTGTTTGTTGGCTCTGATTGCTTGCTGGCTCAGTGACCATGAAGAAGAGCGTAACGAGCAAGAGCTTGAAGACCCGACTTTATCAGTGGATGTGATCAGCAGCGAAGCGGCCGATGTGAGTATTGAACTTGAACTGATGGAACCGATAGAACTGGTACCTGATGAAGCAGGAATGATCACTTGGCGCGGGACTCGATACCGAGTTCAAGCCGTTGAGATTTATACCGCCGAAGAAGCGGAGTTGGTGAATGAAGCCGACAGTTAATGTCAATCAAAGGGATGTGCTCAACTTGCAAGAAAAGCTTGCCATGTTAGCGCTTCCACCCAGAAAGCGTGTTTGGATATTGAAAACCCTAGGGCGCTGGGAAAAAGCCAAGACTCGAAAGCGCATTCAGCAACAAAAAGACATTCACGGCCAAGCCTTAGCACCGAAGAAAGGTAACAAGCGCGGCAAGGTAATGCGCCGAATGGCAAAGGGGTTAACGCCCTATGTGAGAAACGCCAACACGCTCGACCTAACTTGGAGCAACCCGCTTACCGCAAAAATTGCCGCCATGCATCACCTTGGTCAAAAGCAAAAAATGACCAAGCGCCAAATGCAAAAGCGGTGGGGAAAACCAAACTATTCAGCGCCTTGCTCTAAGGGGCAAGCGAGAAAATTGAGGGAGCTGGGTTACACGGTCCCGCGTAAGAGTGGCAAGGGAAGGAAGAAACCCACACTCAAGTTGTTGATGGCCACCGTAACCCACGGGCAAGCAGGACAAATCATTCGTGAGTTGAGCAATCAACCGAGTGTGTCGGCTTGGGATATCCCCTTAAAAGAGCGCCAGATATTAGGCAGTAAGGAACGCGAAGTCACCCGCCAACTCATCACCATTTTTGAGCAGGCCAGAAAGCGAAAATAAGCGAGGAAATAACCAATGGCAACCGGAAAGGTAGAGGTAAACAACCTCAATTTAGGGCAAGGCGGGATCCCAGAAATTGAACGCCACCTGCTTTATATCGGGCGCACCGATAAAGCTGAACTGCAAGGCAAAGTTACGCGTGTGAATAACATGACCAACCTTGATGATGTCGTAGCCGATGACGCTCTGGGCGCTAACCTCAAAGCGGCGCAGCTCAATGGCAAACAGAACTGGACGGGCGCCGTGTTTGGTCTCGCTGAGGGTAAAACGTGGCAGGAAGCGGTTGATATTGCCAATCGCACGGACTCGTTTGAAGGGGTTTGTGTAGTGGACATCGTGACCAACAAAGCAGACTTTCAAGCGATGCAAAGTAAAGCGACGGAGCTCACCAGCAAGCTTGGCCGTTGGGTGTTCTTCTTAGCGGCATGTCCTGGCATCGATAAGAGCAAGCAAACTTGGGCGAAATACGAAACCAGTCTATTGGCGTTAGTGAAAGATGTGTCGGCCAATATGGTGACGCCTGTGCCGATGCTCAATGGCAATAACATCGGTGTATTGGGTGGGCGCTTGTGCGATCGAGCGGTGACCGTCGCCGACAGTCCAATGCGAGTAGCTACGGGCAGCGTGTTGGGGCTTGGTGAAATGCCTATTGATAGCGCCGGTAAACCACTGGAAATGAGCACCATCGCAGTGTTAGCCGATGCTCGTTATTCATTGCCGCAATGGTATGCCGACATGGAAGGGGTGTATTGGACAGACGCGACCACGTTGGAAGCGAAGGGCGGGGACTATCAATATCTCGAATACGTTCGTCCGGTTCACAAACTGAATCGCCGCGTTCGCATCAAAGCGATCCGTCGCATTGCTGACCGCATTCTGAATTCAACGCCACCGAGTATCGAACTTAATCGCACCTACTTCAGCAAAGACATGCGCGATATGTCGAAGACCACGGAGATTGGTGGCATTCCGTTCCCTGGTGAAATCATGCCACCAAGCGATCAAGACGTCACCATCACGTGGCAAAGCAAAACAAAAGTCGTGATTGGTTTGATGGTCACGCCACACAACTGCCCGAAACACATTGTGGTGAACATTGGGCTTGATCTCTCTAACCCTGCAGACGCGGAGGCTTAACCATGAGCATGCGTATTTCTGGCAAGAACATGCACTTTTCAATGGGTGACTACAAGCTCACCGCGCAAAAGGTCACGCTGTCGATTGAAGACAATTCTGCCGTCAACAAAACCAATGGTGTGCCTGACGGCTATGTCGATGGTGATGTGGCCGCCAGTGGTGAAATGGAACTGACCACGCAGCAATTTAACCGATTAGGCAAAGCCGCCAAAAGTGCCGGCTCTTGGCGCGGTATGCCGGACTTTGATGCCTTGTTCTACGGCAAAATTGATAAAGACGAATTGAAGATTGAAGCCTTTGGTTGTCGTCTGAAAATCTCAGACTTACTCGATGCGGATTCCAATGGTGGCAGTGCATTAGTTCATAAGTTGCCGTTCGAAGTGACCAGTCCAGACTTTGTGAAAATCAATGGCGTTCCATATTTGCGCCCTGATGAAACCGAAGACTTGGTTCAGTAACGTTTACTCAGTAAGTAGGGATTGAAATGTCTGATGTTATTGACCAAGCCAGTGGCTTTGAAACCCAATTCACGGAAGTGGCGCTTACCAACCAGTTGGCAAGGGCTAAGCACGTTAACCAGAGGGAAAGCGCACAGGAATGCGATGAGTGCGGCGACCCAATACCAGAAGCTCGCCGCCAACACATATCAGGGTGCCAATACTGCACTCAATGCCAAAGCGAATTGGAGCGAATGAAACGATGAAACACTATTTGATGAAACGCCGTTACTTTGAGCATGGCACCTATTCGTACCTCTATCGCCCTGATGGTTCAAAAGTCTGTTGCGTGGTTGAACGACCAATGCTCAACAACAAGCCAAGTGAATCTTGCATTGTTGAAGGCACTTACGACCTTTTGCCGCATCAATCGCCACGCTTTGGCCACTGTTACGCAATAGAAGAGCCAATGTTAGGCGTCACTCGCAGCGGGCCAAGCCTTCGAACTCATGTGCTGATCCATAAGGCCAATAAACCGAGTGATCTGCAGGGGTGTTTAGCACCCGGTGTCGATTTTGGTTTCGTCGGAAATGAATGGGCCGTTGTCAATTCTAGTCACGCTTTCAAAATGTTGATGGCAGAGCTGAACGGCAAACCAGCCAAACTCACTATCGTTAAGGATTAAATCATGTGGGACAAAATTAAATCACTACTTGGTAGCGCAGCGCCACTTATTGGCACTGTTATCGGTGGCCCAGCAGGGAGCGCGGTTGCAGGAATGGTCGCTAGTGCACTTGGAGTGGACAGCAGTCCAGAAGCCATTGAACAGGCACTCATCAATAACCCAGATGCGTTATTGGAAATCAAAAAGTTAGAACTTGAAAACGCGCAAGAATTTAAACGGCTAGCGATTGAAGAGGGGCGATTAGCTCTTGAAGAAAAACGCGCTGAATTGGTTGATACCCAACACGCTCGGGAAGAGCATAAGGACCATTGGATGCCTAGCGCTTTGGTGCTGATTTTAGCCTTGATGGTTTCTGGAATGTTCACCGCTTTGTTTTTTGGTGAACCATCTGAAAGCTACGCCCAAGTGCTCATTATGATCGCGGGTACTGTTCTGGGTGCTTTTGGTACTGGTGTTGCTTTTTGGTTGGGTAGCAGCAAAGGGAGTTCTGATAAAAGCAAACAGTTAAAACCGCTAGGGGGCTAGATGGACCCGACTTGGTTATCTGCGCTGGTCGCCCTTGCCACCTTGTTGGTGATGTTGATCGGTGCATTGATTAGCAAGCTGTTTTCTCTTTCGAAAGAGCTTGCTGATTATAAAACCCATGTGGCGGAGAGCTACGCCACCAAAGAAGAAGTGAAGGATGGTTTTGAGCGCCTTGAGCGTCAACTTGAAACCGGACTCACCCGAATTTATGAATCACTAAAGCGAGAAGCAGCATGACAAAATCCATTGTTTTAACCGTTGGCACAACCGACCTTGAATTCAACCCAACACCGGCAGAATACGACGAAGCGCAAAATACCATCCTTTCGGGTGATGCAAGCGCGGCAGCACACAACTTTTTGATGAGCTGTGTGAGTGAAGGTTCAAAAGACGCACTGCGTGAGATGACGAATGAGAACGCAGGTGCAGCAATGCAAATTTATGGTGCGGTTCTTAAAGAGTACACGCCGAAGCTTGTTATCTCCGTAAAAAAATAGATGCGCTTGTCGCGGCCATTGATGGCAGTGACAGGCAAAAGATGTATGCGTGGCGGCGTAAGTGGTTACCCGATGCCCCTGATACTGACCAAAATCTTGCCTATGCGATTTGGTTAGAGAAGAACCATTGGGAAAACATGCAAGCCGTTACTGCAAGTGGGGTGGCCAAAGCCTTTGGCGCCTAATTCTAATCAGCATAAAGAGAGTGGTTGATGTTACCTGAAGCGCTCAGATTTCAAGTTGGATTGATTGACCAGATATCAAAACCTCTGGGCAACATTCAGCGCCAAATATCCGATGTCACGAATACCTACAAGCAAGGTACTCAAACGATGGTTTCGGGTGCTGCTGGCATGGTAGGCGCAGGTTTTGCCCTGCAACAAGCGTTAATGCCAGCCATTGAAATGGATAGAAAGCTCGGTGAAGTCAAATCACTTGGCGTTGCTGATGATCAACTCAAAACCCTTGCTCAAACGGCAATGAAATTCTCTGTGGATTATGGCAAGTCAGCCACGGAGTTTGTGGCCGCTTCTTATGATATCCAATCCGCGATTGCTGGATTAGGAGGTAATGAGCTGTCTGAGTTTACGAGAGCGTCGGGTGTGCTCGCGGCTGTAACGAAAGCGGATACTGGAACCATCACCAATTACGTTGGGACCATGTATGGCATTTTTCAAAACTCGGCCAATGAAATGGGCAAAGCGGATTGGGTGAACACGCTAGGTGGTCAAACGGCCAGAGCTGTGCAGATGTTCAAAACAACCGGATCTGGTATGTCTTCTGCGTTTACTTCGGTTGGAGCCGCGGCGACCTCTGTTGGTGTCGGCATGACCGAGCAAATGGCCATTCTCGGTACGTTGCAAGCCACAATGAGTGGCAGCGAAGCGGGCACAAAATACCGTTCGTTCCTAGCAGGTACCGCAAAAGCCCAAGAAGCATTGAACATGCAGTTCACTAATGCTCAAGGGCAGATGCTGCCTATTGTAGACATTCTTAACCAAATTAAAGGCCGTTACGGTGACACGATTTCGGTGGCAGAAGCGGCTGAACTGAGCAAAGCGTTTGGTACCAAAGAAGCGTCGGCCATGATCCAGCTGTTGATGCAAAACACGGATGGTCTTGCCAACTCTATTTCTGAGCTTGGCCAAGTTAAGGGTTTGGATGTCGCCGAACAAATGGCTGGCGCCATGACCGACCAATGGGAACGGCTAGAGCAAGGCGTGTTTGCGGTGCGAACGGCCTTTGGCGCAGCATTGTTGCCCGCGCTTTTACCTGTGGTTTCAAGTTTGTCTGATGGCGCGATGGAAATCATCGAATGGACACAGATGTTCCCAAATCTCACCAAATACATTGGCTTTGCTGGCGTAGCTCTTTTGGGCTTGGTGGCTGCAGGTGGCCTGTTGACCATGATATCTGGCGCTTTGAAAGTGGCTTGGGCAACGATGACTTTAGGTGTAGGCGTGACCAAAACCGTCACGGTGGCGATGTGGGGATTATCCAAAGGGGTGATGGGCGCTACGTGGGCATTCTTGAAACTATCGGTGGCGTTACTGGCTAACCCTATTTTCTTAATTGCTGCCGGTGTTGTGGCCGCCATTGCAGCGGTTGGGGCTCTGATTTATTACTGGGCCGATCTGAAAACGTCGTTTGGTGATACGACCTGGTTTCAAGTGTTAGAAGGCGCAATCGCGTTAATTACGCTGCCATTTAGAACCCTGTTTGAGTTTATCAAAGCAGGTTGGCAATGGGTGATGAGTGGCTTTACCGATACCAGTGGTTTTACGTTTGTTGGTCAGATGGTGGATTCGTTAAGCAACGGATTTAAAAGCTTGGTGTTCGGTTGGCAGATGCTGAAAATAGAAATGACAGATACTGGGTGGTTTACCGTGATTTCAGGGGCGTTAGAGCTGCTGACGTTACCATTTCAAACGCTGTTTCAATTCCTGTCTGCAGGTTGGCAATGGGTGATGAGTGGTTTTACTGATACCAGTGGTTTTACGTTTATTGGTCAGGTGGTGGATTCGTTAAGCAACGGATTTAAAAGCTTGGTCTTTGGTTGGCAAATGCTGAAAGTAGAAATGGCAGATACTGGGTGGTTTTCCGTGATTTCAGGGGCGTTAGAGCTGCTGACGCTGCCATTTCAAACGCTGTTTCAATTTCTGTCTGCAGGTTGGCAATGGGTAATGAGTGGTTTTACTGATACCAGTGGCTTTGCCTTCATTGGACAAATGGCCGACTCGATGCGAAATGTCTTTGGCAGTGTCTTTAGTTGGTTTACGGATAAGTTGGCGGGGATTTGGGAAAACCTAAAAGGGCTTGTTGATTGGTTACCAGGCTTTGGCAGTGAAAGTGATGAGTTAGAAGTGAAATCTAAGTCAGTGCAAAGCGCAGCGCCTCAAGCTCAAGTCCAGCCAGGTGGAGCGGCCAAGAGTATTGCTAGCTACCAAACGAGTTCAACCAATTACGGTGGTGTTGCAATTTATCCCACTTACATGAGTAGCCCACAAGACATGGCGAGCGAACTAGAAATGGCAGCGGGCTAATGGCGGAGTTCTTTTATCAAGACATTCTCATTGAAAACGGTGACGTGGTACTCGATGCCGGCCGTAACCCAGTGTTGATTCATGATCGTGCGGTGATAGCACAAGACATTAAACACGCGATTATTGAAAGTAATGTCGCGATCCATTTGATAGCTGAACGTAGTCCCGCGAAAAAAGCCGACGCGCGTACGCAACTCGAACTGTTGGTCGAAGAAGACGTTCGCCTGGTGCCTGGTACGGTTCGCATCGAAGAAGTGAACGATGGGCAAATTTATATTTTTGCAGAAACAGTGCGTTTTGGCAGCGTAAGCACAGAGGTGAACTTTGACTGATATCCCGAAACCGAACTTTACCGAGCTCGCTGAAAAGGCGGGGTTACCGCTCGAAGCGTCAGAGTGGAAAGCGACACTCAAAGAGGAAGCTCGAAAGCAAGGCAGCACCATCGCCAACGATTCTCAGTATTCTCCATTCTGGCGCTTAATTGAAACCATGGTGATTGGTCCAACAGTGTGGCTGGTGAACCGATTTCTGGTTGGGTACGTGCTGCCCAATATGTTCGTTGCGACGGCAAAAGACAAATGGCTCGACTTGTGGGCGTGGCAATTCAACGTGAAGCGAAAGCCCTCGACCAAAGCGGCGGGGCAAGTGGTGATACACCGAGCCGCGAAGCAAGGGCCGGCCATTGTCGTACCCAAAGGCACGGTGATACAAACCGACCCCATTAACGGCACCGTTTACCGAGTGATATTAAGCCAAGACACGACAGTGCAAGAGCATGAATCGTCAACGATTGGCAAGGTAGAGGCCGAGCATGAAGGCGCGGCCTTTAATCTAGGCGAAGGGTATTTCCATGTCCTAACCACGGCGGTTCCAGGTATTAGCCGTGCGGTGAATACCGCCGATTGGTTAATCAAAGCGGGCGCCGATGAAGAGAGTGACGACCAATTGAGGGTGCGCATTCGTAATCAATTTAGTGGGGTGGCGAAATGGCACATTGATGCGGCTTACCGTTCATTGCTGATGTTGCGCGCCGGTATCAACAGTGAAAATGTCTACTTCAAACACAACGCGCCTCGAGGTCCAGGTTCGGCGAATGCGTTTATTCTATTGGATTCTGGGGAGCCATCGCCTCAAATGCTGGCGGATCTAAACACGCACATTAATCACGAAGGGAATCACGGCCATGGTGATGATTTAAGAGTGTATGCCATGCCAGGCAATACCATCACAGTGAAATGTCGAGTGTGGATAGGGCGAATACTGTCGATGGAAGAGAGCGCGCAGCTTGAAACTAATATTGCGCTTTTTATTGGTTCGGCCTTTAGGCAGAACACCGATTATAACGTCACGAAAACCAAGCCTTCTTCGCGCTTTAGTTTTTCGAGATTAGCCCAAGAGCTGCACGGCGAATTCTCCGTATTAGAATCGATTAAATTTGATAATGCAGACCTAACCAATGGCATGGAAGTGCCAAGAATGGGCCATTTGGAGGTCAGTATTGAAACGGCCTAACTTTACGCTCAAGCATTGGATGGGTAAGGGCGAGATCTACAAACTGGGACAGGCTTTGCTTGGGTATTGGTCGCGAGTTCAAGACGTATTGGAGTGGCCGCTTAGACAGTTAGACCCGATGGTCGCCCCTATCGAATTTGTTGATTTGATGGCTTGGCAACGTGACATCGAACGCCTGCCTAAAGAGCCCGAGCATATCTACCGCATTCGAGTGAATTTTGCTTACGCCTTTGCAACCGGTGGCGGCTCTGAGGTGGGCTGGGAAACCATGTTCGATCAGCTGGGTTATCCCCATATCGAAATCGATGAGCGTTTGAACTATTACCCTTGGGATGTGGTGAGCGTGAAAGTGCGGGACAGTGATTTGAATGAAGTCCCTGGCTTAATGGACGCCTTGGTTCGCCAATATGGCAGAACCTGCCGTCGATACAGCTTTGATGTAACAACGGCGGCGTATCCTCATGTTTCGGTTACCGAGTTCAGTCACACCCATGAAACGTACAGCGCATCAATAGGATAGGTTATGGCAGTCATTACCCTTGCAGGCGAGCAACTTATTGCTCGAAAACAACAAGCAAAACAACCCTTGGTGATCCGTGAGTTTGTGCTGGCGCATGTGCCTAACCTCGACCCGAAGACGCCGCCACGACGCGACCAATCGCTTCCTACGAGTCGTCAGATTGTGTTTCGCAGTGCACCGACGCGTAGCGCTTGTGTGAATGGCAATGAGGTCGTCTATTCGCTGATTTTAGATAACACGGTGGGCAACTTTCAATTCAACTGGCTCGGCCTGGTCAGCGAAGAAGGGGTGTTGATATCAGCCAATCACATGGTGGTGCAATCCAAACGTAAGAGCCAAGAGCGTACCGGTGAAGAGGGCAATAACCTCACGCGTAACTTCTTGCTGAAATTCTCCGGCGCTCAAGCCATCTCCAATATTACCGTGACGCCAGAGACGTGGCAGTTTAATTACGAAGCCAAGCTTGATGAGATGGAAGAGTTAGAGCTTGCTTTAGTTTCAGGGATGGTCTCGAGCCAGGTTCACATTGTTGAAATGGCTCATAAAGAAATGGTGTCTTCTCAGCAACTATCCTTGTTGAGCGAGAGAGTTGCAGTGAACGAACAAGGGAACAAACACTTGATGACTGACTGTGTGGATTTGGTACGTAGGATTGGAGGTTTGGAGCAAAATGACCCACTGATTGCGTTGCTGGTTTCTGCGAGTTTGTCAGGAAGTGGTGAACGAATATCGCAGATGCGAAGTAATTTGGAACTCATTGATAAAGTAAGAAGTTTGGAGGAACGAGATGTCTGAATATACGCAGCAATTAAAAAAAGTGATTGATGCTTCCATTGAACAAACACAAGCCAGTAAAAAGTTGGCTGATGATGTTGCTCAAATCAAGCCTAGTATCGACAAACGAGTGGATAAAGCAGAGAAAGAATATGAGCAATTGATAGCGGATATTCATTCCGACTTTCCATTCTATCGTCTGACTAAAAACCAAGAATTGAAGATTGGCGACAGCTTAGTTGAAGGCTCAGAGGGAACCCCTGATGGTTGGATAAATAGAGCCAGCTCCATTCATAAATGTCGAATGGTGGCTAATACAGAATCGGGCGTTGAGCCAGAAGAGAAAAATCCCATAATCCAAGCTATGTGGCGAGATATCAAAGGGCATATCCCAAAGTATAATTCCCCAAATTTCGGTGTGATCAGATTATCGACATCTCCAGATGCCGAGCCAAATAGCATCAATAAATTTTATTCAATCTATCAAGGCCCTATCCCGAGAGGTACACCTGTCACCTACGGAGCTTGGATTAAAGTTGAGCATGGAGATGTCAGGTTTATTTCTTCTAAAGATTCAGATCAAGTACCTAATGACGGAAAGTGGCATGAGATAACTCGAAGTTATGATATGAGCAACGGGGGGGCCACTTATGCGCATGGACCACATATCTACATTGAGCCCGGAGGGAGTTGTCTTGTCGCGCTTCCCGCCGTTATCGTGGGTAAGCTGCCTAAAGGGAAATGGGGTTTTATCAATAAACCAATATTTGAGCACAAGAGGTAATGAAATGTCAGGATTTATACAAGAAACCGATGAGTTAGGTGGTGAGCGCTCCCCGTTTGATATTGATAATGACTATCGAAAATATCTTCAAGAGACGGATTGGTACGTATTGCGTTTACAGGAAACAGGAAAAGCGATACCTGAAAACGTAGTGAGTAATAGGGACGTCGCTCGCTCGAAGGTTCAATCATCATTCGTTCTATCTGTTGAGATTAACACTAATGGTGAGAGCTAAATGCTCATTCTTAACGGCGCTCAGCTCCCACTAAAGAACCTACGGATTAGCGTTCGTCAGCAATTGGCCGGACAGGACATGTCCGGTCAAACCTCGGCCACCGACCAAGCGGAAACCGGCAGCAAGGGTAAAATACTGACGGTAAAAGGGGTGATCCCTTTTACCAAAAATCAGTTGCTGACTAACTTGTTCAGTATGGCCGAAGCACAAGAAAACGACGCGCGCCAAATCTACCGTATCAGTAACAAAACAGCCGAGGCGTTGAAAATTCGCCAGGTGAAATTCCAAGGCGTCGTGCGCGCCGATGAGCAAGAGTCTCATCGTCAATGGAGTGTCTCGTTTGAGTTGGTCGAACACCTATCGGTGCCAGAGCGAGTCGAACAGCGCCAACCGGACAAACCTGCAGCGCAGCAAAAAGTGCAGGGTGTGAATACACCGGTTGAAACCGGACAAACCGACGATGTACCGCCAGACACGCAAGTGGAATTAACGGGTGTGATGAAGGTACTGAAAAGCGTGGATAACGCACTGGCTTAAACGAGGGTTAATCATGACCATCAACAACAAGTTTCTTTGCCGCGCCTACCTGGGCAAAGAGAAAACCAAAGTAAAAAGCCATCGCATCGTCTTTAGTCAAAACACACCTGGTCGCGCAGAACTTTTGATTGAAGGTGATCCAGAGACCAATACACTCATCGCTATCGATTTGGGGTGGGGTGACAACATCACGCGAGTCTTCTTGGGTTACATCGAGCGCGTACAACCGACAGAAAAAGGGTGGTCGAAAGTGTTTTGTCGTGAGCTTTCGGCCATTCTTTATAAGCCGCTCAATGTCATTTTGCGCCATCCCACACTGATGCAGCTACTGAGAGAGGTCACCAATAAAACGGGGCTTCAATTTGTGGTACCAGAAAAGGCGTACAGCAAAACGGCCATTCCTTGTTTCTACAGTGATGGTAATGGGTATCGAGTCATCGATGAGCTAGCCCAGGCATTTAGCATCGATGATTTGTTCTGGCAGCAGCAAGGCAATGGCCAAGTTTATGTCGGCAGTTGGGCTGATTCATTCTGGGCAGATAAGCCAATTACTTTACCCAATGCACTCATGACCAACCACACGGCCAACAAATCGGTAAAGATACCGGCTATCCCAAAGCTCAAGCCAGGTGTTGTGGTAAACGGCCTTCGACTGGTTGGTGTTGAATTTGAAGCAGCGGAGGCAAAGCTGACATGGATGTGAACACCATTAAACGCATCATCTTTAGATTGTTCCCTGAATTTACAGGACGATGGCACTTGCCACGTTGGGGAAAGGTCGTGGCACTCCCAGAACTGCCTGAAGAGGGCGATTTATCCGATCGTTTTTACCCTCACTACGCGGTGGATGTGCAGCTGCTCGATGAAAAGGGCATGGAGTATGAAGATAAATCACCACTGCAGGCGGTACCACTTCCCGTTCCTGGTCTGGGCGACTATGCTGGCCGTCTAGAGCCACCGGCTATCGGCAGTATTGTTGAGATCGGTTTTATGTTTGGCCAGCCGGATAAGCCCTTTGTTCGTTGCGTGCTGCCACTGGGATTCAAGCTACCAGGCATCAAAGAAGGTGAAAGCCGATACCAACAGCGAAAAGGTGTGTATCAATTGGTAGACCATAAAGGCAACTTCGAGCGTAAGACCGACCAAGCCGACAAGCTTGAATGCCTCACTCAACAAATCAAAGTACTAGAAAATCGAATCGCTGAAATTGATGGTAATCACACCGAAACCGTCAAAGGCGCTAGAACCATCAAAGCTAAAAACATCACCGAAGACGCCGACACCATCAAGTTTAATGGCGGAAAAGGGGTGTGCACTGGCGCGAGTATTTGCCCCTTCATGGGTAAACCGCATGTCGATGTATCCAAAACCGTTTATGCAGGTAAGTAATAATGGCAATAAGCAAAGCATCATTAAAGCAAAAGATAGAAACGGAACTGAAAGCCAAAGGCTTCGTGCTCGATGGTGAGTTCGCCATGGCAGGCATGATGGCTGAAGCGATTGCGAATGCGGTAGTCGATGAGATCACGCAGAACGCTCAAGTTGAAGTTACCGGTGGCAGCTCGGCGGGGAGCTACAAGGTTGCCTAAGATGAACAAGTACCATATTCCTACCTAGCGCCCACTACGGGCGCTTTTTTATACCAAAATCACCCCAGTATTTGAGTGCTGGTAAAGATATATCCCATAACACGGCTTTTTTATAATGTTTACTATCATTACTAATGGGTAATTATTGAGAAGAAGAATGCATTTCTACTTCTTTAGTTAATATAAAGCCTACATTAGTGAAATTGAAAACGTCGCTTTTTATATGATCAAGGTTTTTTTTATAAGACACGGATACCTTAATCATGAATTTACGTTCGATTATTTCCGCCTGTGCGCTGCTGATTTGTAGCCATACCTTTGCTAGTGAGCCTGAAACGGTGACTTGCGAATCAAATAAACCAGGAACCGTCATGGTTCAAGAAGATGAATTGTTTGTGGTCGTCAATGACGCACTCATTCGCAATTCAGACTACTGGCAAAACTTTCTGGATGGCAACATTCAGCTCTGCACCACTCACGTAACAGACATGAGTGATTTGTTTGCTAAAAACACATACTTCAATCAGGACATCAGCCGTTGGGACACCTCTCGTGTAACCAACATGGACCGTATGTTCTCCGGCGCTAAGCGCTTTGACCAAGACTTAACCCACTGGGACGTCAAGCGCGTCTCACGCCATATCGACTTCGCAAAAGGCAGTGGCCTGTCTGAAGATAGCCTTCCAACTTTTACGCAATAACGTCTATTCAACCCTAGGAAAATACAATGAAAAGAACCATAACCTCACTTCTAGTAGGCGCAGCCGCGCTCGCTAGCCAAACCGCATTTGCTGCAGATATCTCGGTAAAGTGCCCTGACCAAGCTGTTAATTCAGTGGTGATTGAAAACGGGCAAGTCTATGTTGTGGTGGATAACACCCTAATAAAAAACGAGACGTTGCTCGATAAATTAGAGCAAGGCCACATAGAATTTTGCACGACCCAAGTAACAAACATGTCATATGTATTTAAAAATCGTAACAGGTTTAATGCTGATATTAGCGATTGGGATACATCAAATGTGACTAGTATGCGACGCATGTTTTACGAAGCAGAAGCCTTTAACCAAAATATAGGTCATTGGGATACATCAAATGTGATTGATATGGCGAACATGTTTAACCGTGCAGCAGCCTTTAACCAAGATATAGGTCATTGGGATACATCAAATGTGATTGATATGGGCAGCATGTTTTACATAGCAGAAGCCTTTAACCAAGATATAGGTCATTGGGATACATCAAATGTGACTAGTATGGTGCAGATGTTTTTAAACGGAAAAGCCTTTAACCAAGATATAGGTTATTGGGATACATCAAATGTGACTAATATGGCGTACATGTTTCAAGGCACAAAAGCCTTTAACCAAGATATAGGTCATTGGGATACATCAAATGTGACTCGTATGGGCGGCATGTTTATCGACGCAGAAGCCTTTAACCAAGATATAGGTTATTGGGATACATCAAATGTGACTGATATGGCGTACATGTTTACCAGAGCAAAAGCCTTTAACCAAGATATAGGTCAATGGGATACATCAAATGTGACTAATATGGCGTACATGTTTTACATAGTAGAAGCCTTTAACCAAGATATAGGTCAATGGGATACATCAAATGTGACTGATATGCGAAGCATGTTTTCCGGCGCAAAAGCCTTTAACCAAGAAATAGGTCAATGGGATACATCAAATGTGACTGATATACGAAGCATGTTTGCCGGCGCAAAAGCCTTTAACCAAGATATAGGTCATTGGGATACATCAAATGTGACTCGTATGGGCGACATGTTTATCGACGCAGAAGCCTTTAACCAAGATATAGGTTATTGGGATACATCAAATGTGACTGATATGGCGTACATGTTCGCTGGTGCTGCTAACATGAGCCGTGATTTAACCAGCTGGAATGTAAGCAAGGTAACAGACCACAATAACTTTGCGAAAGACAGTGCTCTGACTGAAGAACAACTGCCGTATTTTGTAGACTAACCCTCTCATCGGTTTAACTAAACAAAGGCCAGTGTTGATGGATTCAACGCTGGCTTTTTTGTTGGTTGAGTCATTCTCAAAAAGTGGCGGCAAAAATGGCGGCGTTCATTGTAAAACAGCGTTATTTATGGGTATAAATCGCCACTTGTTACTGTTTTTATATACATAAAATTAGGGTAAGCTTTTGATTTTATTGTAATATTACTTGTTTCTATTAAGTTCTACGGCATGTCTTCACAGTCGGCGATGGACAAGCACTCTGGTGGTGTTGCTAAGTACCGTGCTGCCGAAGGTAAAACTGTTTTACTTCCATACCGTGGTTCTGTTCACAACACAATTTCAGACATCCTTGGTGGTGTACGTTCAACTTGTACATACGTAGGCGCAGCAAAGCTTAAAGAGCTAACGAAGCGTACGACTTTCATCCGTGTACAAGAGCAAGAGAACAACGTATTCGGTAAAGAGTAATCTGAACGAATTCGAATAGTTTGATAATCAAGAGCCGCTTTTTTGAAGTGACCCCGTAAAGTTGGACATTTCTGTTAAGCGGCTCTTTTTGTCTGAAATCGTTAATTCGCGACAAAGTGGTGGAAGAAAGTTTTTGATAGTGTGGACAGCATGTTGGGTGGGTGCGAAGTGAGCCTATCTCACTAGCTCTTGGCGCTGATCGGGTGCAAGAGCTTTAATCATTTCAAAAGCTAACTGAGAAGTCGTTTCGGCCGATGGGCTAAGAGTATGGCTGAAGGCTAGGTTCATTACGAAGGAATGGCCACATTCTGGGGCACTACAACTACAATATAAATCGCTATAACCCGCTGAAATACGGTTTGATTTATGTATGCGGGCTTTCTCGCCACATTCTGGGCAAATTACTCTCATATGACACCATGAACCTATCGAAATGATAGTCCAATACTACTAAATTATGGTGATGATTTATACAGCTCTCAGGGTTTGAGGATGTCTTTTTGTTTTTCTCGTGGGCGTGCTTACCTAGATGAGCCACAGCTGCCTGGCTATGCAGAAAAATTCTGTATTTTGTGAAGTGATGAATCATACGCGACAGATAAGTTATTGAATATGTGGCATATCAATGTGTATCCTGTCTTACATAATACTACTAGATAGAACAATTCTGTATTTAAACGCAGAATTTTTCTGTCTAATAAAGCTGTTATGTGAATAGGGAAAGGAAAACGAAGAATGATGGAATCGAATGTTTTTGAACGCACTAATAACGGAGAGCATGAAGTAAGCTCTCGGCTGTATAATTTTACGATTGGAGCGGTACTGTGTTGGGGCTTTTGGATAAATTGGTTAATGGTTGGGAATATCCCGGTTGAGTCAATTGCAGCTATTAATCCTTGGGTCTTTTTCATTGGCTATTTTGCGAGTTGCTTCTTTGGAGTTTACTTGTTCAGTAAATCTTCGAACCCATTGGTTAGTTTTGTCGGCTATAACTTTGTAGTTGTTCCTTTTGGATTAATCATCAACTTGGTTGTATCACGCTATGACCCATCCTTGGTTTTAAGTGCGATTAAGGTTACAGGTTTAGTGACTGGAATGATGATGCTACTGGGAACAATTTTCCCTGCATTTTTCCAAAGAATCGCTGGTGTATTAACGATTGCGTTAGTAGTTGTACTTGTGGTCGAGCTCTTTCAAATATTTGTACTTGGGATCCACCAAGAATGGATAGACTGGGCTGTTGTTATCCTTTTCTGTGGTTATATCGGTTATGACTGGGGACGAGCAAATCAAATTCCCAAAACATTAGACAACGCAGTAGATAGCGCAGCAGCGCTATACATGGATATTATTAACCTGTTCTTGAGAATACTTAGAATCATGGGGCGCAAATAGAATCCCATAACAAAGCATTTAAGAGTGATTCTCAACGCTTGGCACTAATTATTCCATCGTTGGGTTTTGTGTTTATGGTGGTATGGTTGAGTTATGTGGCAGCGTTGCTCACACCTTAATGCGGCTACATGGATTCCCCCGGTTGTCAAACATCCGCTAAACTTATGTTGATGGGTTTGGACTGCCGCTCTACATTCGGCCTACTTATCGACGATTCGCATACGTCGTGGCCCTGATGACTTGCGCGACTGCGGTGCCTTATTCGTTAGATGACATCTAGTGTGTCCGCCGCATTAACAGGCTCTCCGCAAGTGGTCTTAACCTATCTCCATCATTAGCGTCTGCAATGACCCGGTGGGTTTAACTCTTTATGCTGCTTAAGTTTTACTTAGGCAGCATAGTTTTCATATTCTGTTTGATTGTGTAAAAGCGAACATATAATTCGTGCGTTCTTCGCGGCAAGTGCCACTATCACTCGGTTCATTCCTCTCCGCTCTAGAACGCCTCGACACCACTGACTTAACTTATCTTGCTTGTCGCCAAGGTTGGCAATCACGGTCCTTGCCCCGTGAACTAATAGTGTTCGCAAATATTTGTCGCCGTGTTTGGTTATCCGGCCTAAACGAGGCTTTCCTCCTGTGGAATATTGCTTTGGTACTAAGCCTAGCCATGCAGAAAAATCACGGCTTTTATCAAATTGAGAACCATTGCCTATCGAAGCAAGTATCGCAGTAGCGGTTTGCGGCCCAATACCTCGAACTTTCATCACTCGTTGAACATTAGTGCTGACCTTAGCAAAAGAGGCAAAGACTTGCTCTGTATCGGCGATACGTTGATTCAATTCACCAAGGTGGTGATAAGCATCGACAATGACTGTTCTTGCGAGGTGTGGCAGTTCATTTTCTGCATCTTCGAGCATTAAGGGAACCTGTTTCATCAATGAAGATCGGCCAACGGGAATGATCAACCCGAACTCAGAAAGCAGGGCACGCATGCGATTCATAAGCGCGGTGCGTTCACGAACCCAATGCTCTCTCATTCTATGTACCGATAGGATGGCTTGTTGCTCGGGGGATTTTACGGGTACAAAGCGAGTTGATGGCCGCTGAACAGCTTCGCATATGGCAACAGCATCATTAAAGTCGTTCTTTCCCTTAGTTCGATAAGGAACTACGTATTTAACGGCCATAATACGGGCGTCGTGACCCAGTTTATTGAGTGTTCTTGCCCAATAATGTGCACCACCACACGCTTCAACGCCTATACGCATGAGTGGCATATTTGCTATTGTAGTCAGCAGTTTAGAGCGAGTTACTGACTTATGAAGTATGACCTTACCGTTTTGGTCTACGGCATGAAAACTAAAGTGGTTTTTGGCTAGGTCGATACCGCAGAAATAAGAATAATTAGACATGGTGCCTCCGGTGCAATTAAGTACCACATAAGTGTGGCAGATGCTCGGTAGGGGGAATCCATATCATTCGTTATATAGAAAGGAGACTTATGACGGTTAATACTAGCATTTTGGATGCTACAGGGAAGCTTGCACAGTATGAGGATTTCCTGATATCACAAATAAATATGGCTTTAGAAACTATAGGTACCCACATTGAGCTTCATGATTTAGACATTACGGTTAGTCCGTTTTCTAAAGAAAAAGTATCTCCGTTTGGAATTGGTGGTTTTGCGCTTAGTGCTCATAGAGTTGAATTGTTTTTGGATGTTCGCCGCGATGACATTGAAGTTGTTATTAAAAAAGAACTAACCGCTGTACTTGGACATGAAATTAATCATGCTTTAAGAAAAAGCCACGGACATAAAAATGTGACGCTTCTGGACAGTTTGGTAATGGAGGGGTTAGCTTGTCATTTTGAAGGGGTTCTAAACGGTGGGGAGTTATCATCAATGTTTGTAGATATACAGCATGAAGATTGGCGCTCACTGTATAAAAAAATGAAACCGCACTTAGAAAGTACGAGTTTTCCGTTTGAACAAATGTTCTTGGGTACAAAACCTGATGAATATCCGCGTTATTCTGGGTATTGGGTAGGATACAATTTAGTAGTTCAGTATTTGCATGACCAAAACCCTAGCATTTCCGACATTGTTGCTCTCGATTCATCTAATTTTATCGTAACAATATAACAAGCAGTTTAAGAGTGATTCACAACGCTTGGGACTTTTGCTTCTGCTTCAACTTTAGTGTTTACAGCACAATGCTTTAGGTTTGGGTTGAGGCGTTGTTCACTACTTAAGCGGGCGTTATGTGCTTGGAGATAAAATGAGAAAACTATCAATCATTACATTGGGTGTATCAAATATTGAGTCTTCCGCAAAGTTCTATGAAGCCGTACTTGGATTAGAGCGCACAGGTTATCAATCTGACGAAATTGTATTCATGGATATTGATGGTCCGGAATTAGCTCTGTTTCCCAAATCCGAATTAGCTAAAGATGTTGGTGTTGAACCAGATGGTTCAGGTTTTGCCGGTATTACACTGGCTAGAAATGTCGACTCTTCTCGTGAAGTGCTTAGTCTTCTGAACAAGGCAGAGGCAAATGGTGGGAAAATCGTAAAGCAAGGGCAGCCTGTGTTTTGGGGCGGGTTCTCAGGTTATTTCTCTGATCCAGATGGATATTTATGGGAGATAGCTGTAGGTTCAGAACTCTATAAAGCAGAAATGGAGCAACGCACATAACAAATTGTTCAAGAGTGATTCGGCACGCGTGGCATTTTTACTATGCGTTGGTTTTAGTGGTTAAGGCGGTATGCGGTAGCATCGGTGTCGCGTTGCTTTCCCTTAATAGGAAATATCATGAGTTATGAAAATTGGTTAGCTTTTTGCTCAATTGCAGTTATTGCAGCAGCAATCCCTGGTCCTGCGATATTGCTAGTATCAACGCATAGTCTACAGTTTGGGGCTCTACGTGCTCTTATTACCGCGGTGGGTAATGTGACTGGACTATTTATTATGTCTACTTTCTCTATATTGGGATTAAGCGCGCTAGTGATTGTTTCTTCAATAGCTTTTACGATCATAAAAGTAATTGGAGCGTTATATCTTTTGTATATGGGAGTAAAATTATGGCGTAATGGCGTAAAACTAAAAACAGCCGACAGCACATACCAAAAAACATTTAGTGCTTGGAGCCTTTATTCTCAAGGGCTTCTTATTTCACTAACAAACCCTAAAGCTATTATATTTACATCTGCACTTTTTCCACAGTTCATTAATACCTCAGAGTCTTTGTTTATTCAATTTTCAATACTAGTTACTACCCTTATGATGTGTTCATTTTTGTGTTTACTCTCATATTCTTTTTTGAGTCAAAAGTTAAAATCTGGGGCTAAAAGCTTTGTATCAGGGAGCATTATCGGAAAGGTGTTTGGAACTACATTTATCAGTGCCGGTGCAGCTTTGGCAATTTCAACTCAGAGATAATTGTAAATTAGTACAAGTTTGAAATGCAACTATCTCAGATAGCCACCGATCATGGTGGCTTTTTTGCGCCTTTCTCACAGCCCCACCGAAAGCACGGCCAACCCACGGAAAACGCACTCCTCCTCCCCACCTGCAGCGTTTTCGATCTGATTTTTTCGCAATTCTATTTCAGTGTAATTCTGCAGCCGTAATAGAAAGCTAACAAGCCGCTAGCCCTTTAGGAATAAAGGGGAATGGGGGATAGTTTAGGGGCTGAAAATCGCTCACAGCGAACCTAATAAAATTGCGAAGAGTGCAATAAATTGAAATTATGACGATCAGTATTGATCTGTTGGTGTTTGTTAAGTGCTTGAAATGTTTGTGTTTCTGTATTTTAGGTCAGTTTTTTAATGATCGTTTGTGTTTTTTGACGATCATTTTGGTAGTGCTTCAGCCCTTATGGGTAAAGGGCTGAGCGTAAATGGCAGTGAAAAACAAAATTGCAAAAAATGTCACTGTGTTTACGTGGCAACGTTGTCGAGGTTAAAGGTTAAATGCAGGTTTTTCGGCACTTCGAGATCCCCATTGACGGCGTCCATGAACATCTCGCAGGCCAGAATCACCTCTTGTGCGGTGACGTTCTTAATTTTCTTGTACTCACCTTTGGTCGCAATGTCGCCAACGGGCATGAGTTGAATTCCTTTCTCATTGCCGTTTGGAATATTGATCAACATAGAACGGAAGTTACCCACGCCACGGCTTGAAGCCATCTTCTGCTTTAGGTCGTCTTCATCTTCTTTACTCAAGTACGGGTAAGGTTCTAAACGAACGGTGCTTTATCAATCCAACCCCATGCGGATACATCGACAATGGTGTACTCATTTCCGACGATAAATTCACAACCAGCCATGTGATCTTAATCTTCTTGAGTTCAATTCGCTAACAAGCTTTCCTTCACTCCGATCTCACAGCCTATGAACGTCGATTGTGCGAGCTCAACATGCAAGTAATAACGTTCTGGTTGGTTCATTGCCTGTTGGAAAGCTCCAATACACCTATCTAAACGTTCTGGCTTCTCGTAAGGGCTTTGTTGCCACTCAATACGAATTCTCTGTTGCGTGTGCTTTTCTATTCCAGTAAGGCTATGTTGCTCACCGCCTAACTTGAAAGCGGTGACTTGTTCAAATAAGAATAAGTCGTTGGCTGAAGCTGTGTTCAACGAGAGTAGTGCTAATAATCCGAGTTTGCTTTTCATTGGGAGTGGCTCTTTAAGATAGGTTGAAATCACGTAGGTTATAGATTTTATCTTTCACTTATGGTGTGAAATTTTCAGTTAGCTACTAATAACTTGGAGATATAAGGTATTTTAAAGTGATGTTAATAATAATATTGTGTAATTACTTATTTACTACAGGAAGTGAATGTAATCGTTTTTTTTTATTTTTATCAATACTTTATTTGATGATCCTTTTTGTAATTTAAATTAATTAGAATGCGAAAGAGATAAATAGATATTTTTATCTACAGTTGTAACTTTAGTGACTGCTATCAATAGTTAATTATAACTTATAGTGTTTTGTTTATTTATTGTTTTAATTGTATTTTATTATGCTTATATAGTTGATTGTAATCACAGATGGGTTTTTTATTGCTTGTTTTACTGTTTATACGGTTGAATTTTTATCAGGATAAAAGATATTCTCGCCAAAAATAAAGGAAGTAAATAATGAAAAATATCGCACCATTAACAATGTTATTATTATCAGCGAACGCTGCGAGTGAAACCTACACGGTTAGTCCAAATTTAAAACATGGTCTCCCTACACTGACTGAAGAACCCAATCTGTATCAAGCTCCTAGCTTTGATTATTTCGATTTTAGTGAGGGGTATTTGACACAGAGGGCTGAAGCCAGTGCCTTATTGCCAATAGCGCTAAATAGCATAGATAGAGTGTGTATCAACACTACGTTTAGTGAGATAGATGGAGAGGCGCGCTATCCGCAATCTGGTGTTTTGGTTTACACGTATGCGATAAACACTCAAGGTGAAAAAACGCACAACACCACTATTGGTGACAGAGTGCCGTTGGCAGAAGTTTCACAGCATTGCCTGGACGAATCATCATGGGTTTACAAGAATTGGTTGGCTGACAAACGTATCAACTTTACGCCTTACAGTTCAGTGTTCGCGTTGATTGAAAACGTCGATGTCGTGGTTGAAGGGGAGCTATCTTTGTCTCAAGATCCTGTCGAGTTTGTTGAGCAGTATTTTGATTTCATCACTAAGGTCGGTTTTAACCAGTCTGCAAGTTTCTATCATACGGATGTCATTAGAGACCTCAAATCCATCATTATGGAAGGTCTTCAAAACGGAAATCAGAACGTTCTTGATATCGTGAATATTGCCTTTGGTTCCGGAGGCACTAGAGAAGACATCGCGGTTATGGATGATAAAGTCTTTATGAATACTTTCCTGAATATTCGGAAGATTGCTCAAGGATCCAATATTGTTCAATTATCTTCGTTCAGTGTAATTAATGACTTTGATTACCAAGGTCAAAAGTATATTACGGTTGAGAAAAAAGAGCAGTTCGGCGACCGAATCATTACTCAATATGAAATTATTACACTTAAAAGGGATGGTGAATATTGGATGCTTAATATGTCTGGTGACATAAAAGCACTTATTGGTATGTAAATGCTTTTAGTTTGAAGTTCGTGAGAGTTTCTCTAAAAAATATTAATATATAAATGAAAAAATAGAATAAGTGAGTGCTATCGACATCGTTAATTTAATTTTCATCACTTCAAGTTTCTGTTTAGGCGTGTTGTTTTTTGCGGAGTTCGGATTAGTGATGGGTGGTTTTTGGTGGAATAGGGCGTATGGAATCCTCAGTTAGATATTCCAAAATGATCGGTGAATTCTCCTTTAAACCAAAATTATCTCGATGCGCAGGCTTACTGGTAAGTTCAAAATCGTGATCTGTTGCCACACCTTATGCAACAAATGAATATTAACCTCGGAGATTCTGGTGTGGTTCACGGTTTTTTAATCTTAGGGACTTACATTGGTGAGCAAATCTGATGTGAACACTTAACGACACAGGATCTTTCCATGAAAAAGAACATTATCGTCCTCGCTCTTGGTGGCATGCTCGCTTTTGGCGCAACACCTTATTCTTTTGCTGCTAACGATGGCGCAGTACAGGCTTCTGCGGATTACGCGCAGTTGGTGACTAAGCGACAAGTTGTCGACCAATTACTTCTTGATGCGTTGCAGGCGTTTAAATCTCCGGCAAGAATTTCTCACGCGGGCTTCACGGCTAAAATGCCAAGCAACATGGAAATTGTGACTAACCGATTGTTAGAAGCGTACCAGCTAGAACCTTATCGTACTGACTTGTTGATCTCGGCAGCGAACGCTCAGATCTACAACAAGAATGCAGAGCGCGCTATTGAGTTGTTTGAACAAGCATTGACGGTTGCGCCAGACGATGTCGACTTGCGCGCATATCTTGCGGTTTGGCAAAGATTTGAAGGCAATGAAAGTGAATCGAATAAGCACATGGAGAAGCTGGAAAGTCTGAATGAAGGTAAAGCAGAAGACATCAAACGTATTTTTGCAACGGTTGACCGCGTGTTAGAAACACCTCTCAAAGAATCTGCAGATAAGGGACTGTTGAGCGACCACGGTGCCATCGTTACTTTGGGCTACGCGCTTAACCCTGATGGCTCTATGCATGAAATCTTGATTGAACGTCTTGAAACAACATTAGCAATGTCGAAAGCGAACCCTGACGCGATGATCGTCTTAACCGGCGGCGTGCCTAAGAACCATAAGACTGAAGGCAAGTTAATGGCGGATTGGCTTATCTCAAAAGGGGTAAGCAAAGACCGTATCATTGAAGAGAACTATGCGACCAGCACGGTAGGCAACGCCTTGTTCAGTAGCTATGCGCTTGCTCGTCATGATATTAAACATGCGACCATTATCAGCTCGGCAAGCCATGTTCGTCGTGGTCAAACTCTGTTTGAGATCGCTAGCTGGCAAACGGGCCCACAGGGTATTACCTTCGATACGGTTTCTTACCCAGATAAGCCGCTAGAAGATCTTAAGAAAGCGAGCAGTGGTGAGCTTCTAGGCATCTATCGTGACGCACTGAGAACATATGGTATGTGGAGCTACCGCTCTTACCCATTAGAGTCTCGCTAAGCCCAAGCATTATTTGCGTTTGGGAAAAGCACAGTTCGTGTTAAACCAAAGCTTCACTTGCTAGTACAATCGAGCGCAGCTAGATGGTATGCTGTGCTCCTATTTAATTTAGTGTTTCAAAGGCAAAAAATGAATCCGATTTTAGCAATGTTGAAAGAGAACAATATCAGCGACGAGCAGATCAGCGAGATATTCAAGACGCTGACCGAGAACCCTCTTGCAGCAATGGCGACAATCAGCCAACTTGGTTTACCACAAGATAAGCTTCAAATGCTGATGGGTCAGGTAATGCAAAACCCTGCGCTAATCAAAGAAGCCGTTGAAGAGCTTGGCCTAGATTTTTCTAAGGTTGAAGCTGCTAAAGAGCAACTTCAAAAATAAGTGAGTTTGAATGAGCTGATATTGTCTTAGTTTATTCACATTCAATGAAAAGGTCGTTTAAGTTCAGCAATAG
Organism: Vibrio sp. nBUS_14; assembly: GCF_051201655.1. Classification (NCBI taxonomy): domain Bacteria; kingdom Pseudomonadati; phylum Pseudomonadota; class Gammaproteobacteria; order Vibrionales; family Vibrionaceae; genus Vibrio; species Vibrio sp. nBUS_14. The sequence goes on along the minus strand of NZ_CP179207.1, from coordinate 1,578,868 downwards.
GCTGTCTTAACGGCCTTTTTTATCTTGGCCGCTAATCAAAATTTGTGAGCTAAGCTAAATGAAGGGGCGTGCACATCACTACCTTAACCTTAGTGATTGTCATGATTGAACAAGTTTAAATAAAACAATTAGAAAAAGAGGGCTTATGAATCGATACAACCTAGAAATTTACCAACGACCGCTAGATTCAATCAAGAGTGGTGTAAAGCGCGTTGAGATCAGAACGAATAATAGTTATGAAGCTATCCAATATGATCAATTGAATAAAGGCGATCACATTTCGTTCCAAGTTATTTCGGGCCCACCTTTTGTAGGGTTAGATGTCATTCAGCCTAATGCGTTAACTGTTGAGGTGCTGGATGTAAGAAATTACCCCGATCCTCAAGCTCTGTTAATGGCTGAAGGGATGGATGTCTTATCAAGATTGAGTAACTCAATCGAAGAGGGCGTTGAGCTTCTTTATAGTTTTCACGAATACAAAGAGATGATTCCAATTCATGGCATATTTGCTATAGAAATTCGTGTAATCGAATAATCTCGTTGTACGCTGTTGATTGGCTAAAGGTGTGACTATTGGAAGTTGATAATGTAACGTAGTCTATATTACTTCCACTCACCAGTTAACGTCAGCGTTGCCCATGAAATCTAGTTTAAGCATTCGATCTTACACCAAGCAATTTAATACTCATGCCCATGATGGTTACCATCAACTGGTGCTGCCCATTCAAGGGAGTATTAGTATTGAAATGGTTGGGTATGTTGGCAAAGTTTCTGTCGGTGAATGTGTGGTGATTCCGGTCACCACAGCGCATGCGTTTAAAGCTGATGAAGCTGCAAGGTTTATTGTTGCGGATATGGTGGAGCTACCGCAGCACTTGTTAGAGCATGAGCTCTCTGTGTTTACTATTACGCCACCTTTAATGAGCTTCTTGCTGTTCGTTGAAAAGCAGTTGGAATATCAAGTGGACAGTGGCATTGAATCATCCATCTTAGATGTGTTTTCACTGCTGTTAGAGCAACAACAAGTGAGTAAAAGTATCGACCCTCGTATTCGCGCGGTACAAAGGCTCATCGCGGATAATTACGCCCAACCTCTCTCTATTTCTCAGCTTGCCGAAACAGCATGTTTGAGCCCCACTCAATTTAAGAAACGCTTCAAAGACTGTATTGGAATCAGTGCGCTTAAGTACATCACTTGCTATCGTATGGAGAAAGCGCAAGCCTTGCTAAGCCATACCGATTTACCCGTTCAATTGGTCGCAGAAAATGTGGGTTATAGTGACCTATCTGCATTTAGTCGACGCTTCTCTCAGCACTTTGGGATGTCTCCAAGGGCGTTTCTAGGCTCAATGAAAGACAGTCTTTAGAAACAACAATAGCGTCCTTTCGGCAAACTAACTTTTGTCAATCTTCACTATTATCTATTTCAGAACTGAAAATTGGGTAATAGAAATGAATCTTGTCATCAATCGTGTTAACGAATTCCAAACGGGCACTTTAGCCATCTTGTTTGCTTCCATTTTATGGGGCACGACAGGCACCGCCGCAAGTTTTGCGCCTGATCTCAGCCCATTAGCGATTGGTGCGCTTTCAATGGGTGTTGGTGGCTTAATGCAAGCAGGCTTAGCGTATCGAAAGATCCTATCCGCGCTCGACAAGCTTTCGCTGAACAAGAAATTGCTAGCGTTGAGCGCATTGGCTTTGGCGGTTTATCCATTGGCTTTCTATTCATCTATGAAGTTATCTGGTGTCGCGATTGGTACGGTCGTGTCTATTGCAACTGCGCCGTTCTTTTCTGCTCTCTTAGAGTGTCTTATCAGCAAAAAGAATAATATCAACAAACGCTGGTTAACGAGCTTTGCAATTGGTGTGGTGGGTATTGGGTTATTGGTGTTTTCAGAGTCGTCATCGGTGAGTGAATCTGGTAACGAACTGAAGCTTTTGGGCATTGCTTTAGGTTTGGTTGCAGGCCTGTGCTACGCCATTTATTCATGGGCGACTAAGGCTCTGATAGACGAAGGCATTGAATCGCAAGCAGCGATGGGCAGCATATTTGGTTTAGGTGCAATGCTATTACTGCCAACGCTGTGGTTTACAGGGGGTAACTTGTTCGCGTCGAATTCCAATATATTGGTCGTGAGTTACTTGGCGTTAATTCCTCAATGCATGGGCTATATCGCGTTCAGTTTTGGCCTGCGACATGTCACCGCGAGCAGTGCCAACTTGATTACCTTGCTTGAGCCTGTCGTCGCCGCGGTACTTGCCGTCTGTATTGTGGGAGAGTTGATTCCATTGGCTGGGTGGTTAGGTATGTTCTTGATAGTGATGTGTTTGTTTATTCAGTCGAAGTCATCTAAAGGAACGTTATAAGTATTTGTTTTGTTGGGCCTAATTGAATTTTATTCATGTGTAATTCTTATAATTGAACAAAATCAGTATCTCAGTTGTGATAGTGCTGTTACTATCGCTATCAATAGTCGGGGGGCATATACCTTATTTGGTGTTTGCTGAGATCGTTAATCGAGACCCGTTGAACCTGATTCAGTTAACACTGGCGTAGGGAACTATAAGCACTCGATCTACGTCTGTTCTCATGAAAGCCTTTCATGACACTATTGCGACTTCTCCTTCGATCGGTGCTCGTTCTCCTACGTCTTGTAAGATAGTAGGAGCGACAATGACACACAGTTCTATTTCAAAAGATTTAACTCAAAAATCCGCAGTTTTAAAGCATTCTACTGATAGTTTGATTCGCACGAATACTCCGATTGTTTTAACCATTGCAGGTTCTGACAGTGGCGGTGGTGCGGGCATTCAAGCTGATATTAAAGCGATGTCTGCAACCGGTAGTTTTGCTTGTTCGGTGATTACCGCGATCACTTCGCAGAACACTCAAGGCGTTTCAGCCATTTTTCCCATCCCACTTGATCATGTCGCTAGCCAATTAGATGCAGTTTTTACTGACCTCAATATCGTGGCAGTAAAAGTCGGCATGTTGGCAGATGCGCAAATCATCAAAGTCGTTGCTGACAAAATTAAGCAGTACCAACCTAAGCATCTTGTGATTGACCCTGTAATGGTCGCAACCAGTGGTGACCTTCTTTTAGAAAACGCTGCCATTGTTACGCTAAAGCAAGAACTGATTCCTCTGGCAGATATCATTACACCTAATTTGCCGGAAGGCGCAGCACTTACAGGTAAGCCCTTACCTGAAAGCGAAGCTGAAATGCAGGGCATGATTGAAGATCTACGGGCCTTAGGTGCGAAAGCGGTGCTTCTAAAAGGCGGTCATTTAGAGAAGTACGAAAACAGTAACGACCTACTGATTCTGCCAACCACGTCTGCTCTGATTAGCGCGAAGCGTTTTCCTACCAAAAACACCCATGGCACAGGTTGTACGCTCTCTTCAGCCATTGCTTCTTTCTTGGCTCAAGGCAAAACGCTTAGGCAAGCTGTCGACCTTGGTAAACAATACATTTCTCACGCCATTGCTCATGCTGATGAGCTTCAAGTCGGTCAAGGCCATGGCCCAGTAAACCACTTCTTCGCTGGACACGGTAATGTTCGTTAATACGGTTGGCGTTCAACTCAGCAACGCGACCTTACGTTACCGCGATAGCGAGCACGCAACCTTATCGGGGTTGTCGCTTAGCTTAAACGCAGGTAAGTGGACGGTGTTACTGGGTCGAAGTGGTTGCGGAAAAACCACAGTATTGCGTTATCTGGCAGGCTTGCTGGACGACAAGGTGGAGTGGCAGGGCACATTGGCAACGTCTGATGAACTGCCTTTAACGGATCGTATCGCTTACATGGCGCAGCAAGATTTGTTACTACCATGGTTGTCGGTTATCGACAATGTGTGCCTGAGTCACCGCTTCCAAAATTTCGCTGATAAGCATCAAAGCCAAGCATCTCATAAACAAGCTCAAACCAATCAAGCAGTAGAGTTACTGACTTCGGTTGGTCTGGCCGATTACGCGGATGCTATGCCGGATCAATTGTCTGGCGGTATGCGCCAGCGTGTTGCTTTGGCTCGAACCTTAATGCAAGACAAACCTGTTGTGCTGATGGACGAACCTTTCTCTGCGCTGGATGCGGTAACAAGACACAAGTTACAGGTCTTAGCGTGTGAATTGTTAAGAGATAAAACCGTTGTGTTGATTACCCATGATCCACAAGAAGCGGTGCGTTTGGCGGATAATTTGTATGTGTTGCAAGGCACTCCGGCGAGTGCACAGTCACTGTCTGTGCCTAATACAGCGACACCAAGAGTGTTAGACGGTGAATGTGCTGAGTTACAACAAGCGATCTTAGATCAGTTGGAGCGTGATTATGAATGATCTAACGCAAAGCGAAGCTGTGGCGCGTTCAGCTAACGTACAGACTACCACTACACGCCCTCGTCAGATGAATCCCGTTATGCGTTTGCTGATCAGCAGTGCTGTGATTCTCGGTTTATGGCAGCTAGTTGTGGTTGTCTTCGAGATGCCGAGTTTCATTCTGCCAGCGCCTACAGAAGTCTTTTTAAAGCTGATTGAACGCTACGATGTGCTACTCAAACACACTTGGGTGACTGCGCAGGAGATCTTACTTGGTCTATTGCTCGGTTTGTCGATGGGGCTGTTTTTTGCCCTGCAGATGTTGATGTTCGAACCGCTGAAACGTTGGTTGTTGCCTATCTTAATTGCTAGCCAAGCGATCCCTGTGTTTGCGATTGCGCCAGTGTTGATGCTGTGGCTGGGTTATGGCATCGCGTCAAAAGTGGTGATGGCGGCGATCATTATCTTCTTCCCCGTGACCACTTGTTGTTACGACGGCCTGCGAAATACACCGACTGGTTATCTTGATCTTGCTAAGACCATGGGTGCATCGAAATGGCAATTGTTGCGTTATATCCAACTGCCTGCTGCGCTGCCAACACTGGCGTCTGGCATTCGTGTTGCTGTGGTGATTGCTCCAATTGGCGCGGTTGTCGGCGAGTGGGTGGGTTCGAGTGAAGGGCTAGGTTACCTAATGCTGCAGGCCAACGCGCGCATGATCATTGATGAGATGTTTGCGGCCTTATTCATCTTGGCGGTGCTGTCAATCTCGCTCTACTTCATCACCGATAAATTACTCAAAAAGGCCATCCCTTGGGAAAACCAATGATGGCTCGCTCAATAACACTTTGTTTAATAAAGCTTCGCTCAATACGATTCTTATAAACATAAGTTAGATACACATAAGAATAATATTCAAAAGGAAAGGTTAACTGTGAAAAATACAAAATTGATAGGTGCAGTGGCACTGCTTGCTTCGCTAGTTTCAGGTCATGCATTGGCGGATTCTGAACAAAAGAAACTGACATTGATGTTGGATTGGTTTGTGAACCCGAACCACGGCCCAATTGTGATTGCTCAAGAGCGTGGCTACTTTGCTGACCAAGGCCTAGAGGTTGAAATCCAAGAGCCAGCTGACCCAAGCACACCTGCAAAATTGGTTGCAGCAGGTAAAGTTGATCTCGCAGTCACTTACCAACCAAGTTTAACCATGGATGTGGCAGCAGGTTTGCCTCTCGTTCGTGCATCAACCCTTATCGCGACACCACTGAACACACTAATGGTGCTGGATAACGGCAAGAACGATTCGCTAGCGGATCTGAAAGGTAAGAAGATCGGTATCGCGATTGCGGGTAACGAAGAAGCGACGATCGGCACCATGCTGGCTCAAGAAAACGTTGAGTTCACTGATGTGCAAACCATCAATGTCGGTTGGGCACTGTCGTCTTCACTGGCATCGGGCAAGGTAGACGCAATCTGGGGTGGCTTACGTAACTTCGAAACTAACCAGTTAGCGCTTGAAGGCTTTAAAGCAAAAGCGTTCTTCCCAGAAGAGCACGGTGTGCCAGCTTACGACGAGTTGATCTTTGTGGCGAACGCAAAGAAACACGACGACGAAGCCATCAAAGCATTCAACAAAGCACTTGAGCAAGCAACCACTTACATTGTGAACCACCCGCAAGATTCGTGGAGTGAGTTTGTGGCGTATTCACCAGATACGTTGAACAACGAGCTTAACCAACGTGCATGGAACGACACACTGACTCGTTTTGCACTTCGCCCTTCAGCTGTAGATATGAAGCGTTACGACGATTACGCGCAGTTCATGTTCGACAAAGGCATCATCAAATCACTACCAAAAGCCGCAGATTACGTACCGACTTTTGACTAAGGAATCTCATGAAATACCAAGACTTAATCCAAGCTTGTCAGCAAGATTGGCAAGACTACACTGAGCATGATTTTGTTAAAATGCTGGCAAACGGCACTCTCGCTCAGCCGTGTTTTCTGCATTACCTAAAGCAAGATTTTCTGTTTTTGAAGCAGTATGCTCGTGCTTATGCTTTGGCGATTTACAAAGCTAAAACCTTGGCTGATATGCGTCGTGCACTGCCAAGTGTTCATGCTCTATTAGATTCTGAAATTTCACACCACGTGACTTACTGTGGTCTGTGGGGTTTAACCGAATCTGACTTGGAAAACGAGCCTGAAGATTTCGGCACAGTCGCTTACACACGCTACGTTCTAGATGCGGGCATGACGGGTGATCTTGTCGACTTATATGCGGCATTGGCTCCGTGTTCAATTGGTTATGCCGTGATTGGAAAAGCGCTGTTAGAAAGCAGTGATACCGTATTAGAAGGCAACCCATACGCAAGTTGGCTACAGCTTTACGGCGGTGAAGAGTTCCAGTCTGGCGTTGCTACGGGTGCGGAATATTTCAATCAGCTACTGGCTGAAATTGATATCAACAGTGAGCGCGGTCAAAACATCGTTCATATCTTTAAAACCGCAACGCGTATGGAAGTGGCTTTTTGGCAGCAAGGTCTGAATGCACTTAATGACTCAACCGCAGCTTAAAAGCGACTTTCACGAATAAGGATTTATCCATGCTAACTGAACAAATTATCCAATCGTTGCGTGCAGTACGAGAGCAAAAACCATTGGTTGTGAACATCACCAACTACGTCGTGATGAACAATACGGCCAATGCATTATTGGCGATTGGCGCTTCTCCTATCATGGCGCACTCACAACAAGAGTTGGCAGAGATGATGTCTTTCTCTGGCGCTTTGGTGATCAACATCGGCACGCTCGACAGTGTTTGGACGCCAAGAATGTGTTTTGCTGTTGAGCAAGCGAACGCGAACAACAAGGTTGTGGTTCTTGACCCTGTGGGTTGTGGCGCAAGTACGCTGCGTACCGAGACTTCTCGTGAAATTGCACGTTTAGCGGATAAGTTGATCATTCGTGGTAACGCGTCTGAGATTATCGCGTTAGCGGGCGAGCAAGCACAGAGCAAAGGCGTTGATGCGCTAGATAGCAGTGATGCCGCATTAGGCGCAGCGCAATGCTTAGTCGCTGAATACGGTGCTAATGTGGTGATTTCTGGTGAGACAGATTACGTTGTCACCAAAGACAGCGTTGTTACGTTAAACAATGGCCATCCAATGATGCCGTATGTAACCGGCATGGGTTGTACCTTAACGGCATTGATGGGCGCATTTGCTGCTGTTGGTGATGAAAGTGGTTTGGCTGCTGCGGCGGTATTGGGTGTGGTTGGTGAAATCGCGGCTGAGAACTCACGCGGCCCAGGTAGCTTGCAAATGAACTTACTTGATGAGCTGTATCAATTGGATGAAGAGACACTTATTCAACGTTTGAAGATTCAGTAGATTCAATCTGGCTATAAGCATTTAGTTCACTAAAAAGCCCCCAACACGAATGTGCTGGGGGCTTTCTTATTATATAAACCGTGTTTGCTATGTTTTCAATAAGCGAGGCTCTAAATAACAGAGACTTAAAGTTAGCTAGGTTCTAAATCGATTCACTTGGTTTTCTAAGTGATGAGCAACTTCGGTTAAGTCGCTCGCTGCGCCAGAAATGCTGCTTACAGACTCTTGGTTGCTCTGCGCGATGGTATTGGCACCTTGCGCGTTTTCACCCAACGACTTGGTTAAGCAATCTTGCTCGTCGACAGATACTGCGATCTGGCTATTTGCTTGGTTCAGATCTTGAATGTGTTGGTTGATCACATGTAAGTTCTGAGAAGCTTGCTGTGCCTGAGTTGAAGCATCTGAAACCGTGCTGTGGCTCTCTTTGATCGACTCTAACGCATCTTTAGCGCCACGTTGCAGTGAGGTGATGAGTTCATCAATCTGGCTTGCAGAATCTTGGGTGCGCTTAGCGAGCGTTCTTACTTCATCGGCTACGACAGCAAATCCGCGACCTTGTTCACCCGCACGAGCAGCTTCAATAGCCGCATTCAGTGCCAACAGGTTAGTTTGCTCAGAAACGCCTTTGATGACTTCAAGAATGGCACCAATGTTCATCGACTCTTTGTGTAGGTCAGTCACTTTTTGGCTGCTAACCTGCATGCTTTCATCGGCACTGCCAATTTCGTGCAGTGTTTTGTCTACTTCTTTGAGTCCCATCGCCACATTCTCGGTGGCTTGGTTTGCAACTTGAGATGCGTGGTTAGCACTTGCAGCAATTTCTGATGTGCTAGAAGCCAACTGATCGGCGGCTGACGAGATATTGATCATCTCGCTGTTCAACTGGGTCGCGTTGGTTGAGCTGGTGTTAGTCACTTGATTAAGCGACTCCGACATCTCACCAATACGCACACTAGAGCGGTTCACTTGGCCGACAATATCGCGCAGAGATTCAATGGTGATCTCCATGTTGGTGAGCAGTTCCCCGATCTCGTTCTTGCTCTCGATGTTCACTTCAACATTTAAGTTGCCTTGAGAAAGCTCATTGGTGATCTGTTTAACCTGTGCGATGCCTTTGGTAATAGAACGAGTCACCAACACGGCGCTCGTCATGCCAATCACCAAAGCCACACCCGTTAGCAAGAAGATGATTTGAATCGAACGTTTTTCACTGGCTTGAAGTTCTGGCGTTAATGCTTGTTTCTGTTGCTCTAGAATACTTTGAGCATCGGCTACTGCGATAGCTAAGCTGTCACCAATCGAGGCAAGCGTTGCAGTTCTTTGAGTGTTTTCAATCATCTGCTGATGAACTTGCTCAAAGCCTTTTGCATATGCTTCACGTTGGTTTGAGAAGTCTTCAATCAACTCACTTTGATAAGGGGATGATTTAAGAGACTCAATGTCGCCTTCAATACCTGGCAACGCGTATTCAAAGATATCTTTACCCGCTTCATAGGTTTTTAGGGCGTTGTTGTTTGAGTAACTCAGTACAGTGATCTTGGCTGCGAGGAAATTCTCCATCAACATACCCGCGTATAAGCTCGCGTTCGGATCGTTGTTGTTGTACGACTCATACAACAAGCTCTGAGCGGCTTTGAGGGCGTTGGTTTCTCGTTTGACCATCTCGACATTCACCAATTGGTCTATGAGCAGCTGGCTCTGTTTCATTGACCCATAAGCCACATCAAACGCCGCCACGCTGTCTTGCACTAATTGCAGGCTAGCTAAGCTATCGGTTTTGGTGGTGGTTTGGATTAAGTTGTTGAGTAGTTCATCAATCGCGAGTTTGCTTGATTGATAATTCGTTTCGTATTGCTCATCCAATGACTCTAAGTAACGTTCAGAAGCTAAACGCATCTGAAGAAAGTGCACTTGAATGTTGCCTGAGAGTGTCGCCTTGTGGCTGAGCTCACTGTACTGGCTAAAGCCGTTCGACAAAGTTTGGATACCTTTGTAACTCACAAGGCCTGAAATGACGAAAAAGAGTAAGCAGATGGCATAACCCAGCTTGATCTTAAACGCTATAGAAAGGTGGCGCATAACTATACTATCCCTATATTTACCTGATTCCTTCATAGCGAAGTATTTCATAAAACAGCATTCTGGGCAGGCTTAAGTGAATAGTTTGTGTAATAAGTAACGCTTTCGTTAAAAATTTCAGGATTTTCGGTATGCTTTCAATGAGTTGTATATTCAATGGTGCGCGCTTAATTGAGCTAATTTAGTATTAACTTCCATGCACATGATGCGAATTGTCGGTAAAATGGTAGCAACTTAATTTAGACTCCGACTCCAAAGGCTCGATATGAACCCTTATAAGCTCTATTTAGTAACGGATGACCAACAAGATTTAGAAACGCTTAAGTCCGTGGTTGAACAAGCGGTCGCTGGTGGTGTCACTATGGTTCAAGTAAGAGAGAAACATGGGGATGTGAGAGCTTTCATTGAACGAGCACAAGCTCTTAAGTCGATTTTGGCAGGTTCTAATGTGCCGTTGATTATTAATGACCGAGTGGACGTTGCGTTGGCTGTGGATGCTGACGGCTTGCATTTAGGTCAATCAGATATGCCTGCTGAGTTAGCCCGTCAGTTGATTGGCCCGGATAAGATTCTTGGGTTATCAATTGAAACTGAGCAACAGCTTCAAGAAGCCGATAGTCTGCCTATTGATTACATAGGCCTCAGTGCGCTTTTTGCCACACCGACCAAGGCGAATCTTAAGAAACATTGGGGTTATGACGGTATTAAAATGGCGTTGCAGACAACGAAGTTACCGATTGTCGGTATTGGTGGAATTAACGAATCGAACATCCCGCAGTTAGTTGAGAGCGGTATTCATGGGTTAGCACTGGTATCTGCGATATGTCACGCTGAAGATCCCAAACAAGCGACGCGGGATCTTTTGTCTCTAATGGCAGAGTGAAGGGGGCTGCTAGAAAACAAATGAGGTTAACCATTTGTTTTCTAGTTAAACAACAGGTTCATAGAAAGGCTAAAGCCGAAAGAATCTTTGCAAGACATCTCGTTAGTCGGCAAGAAAGTTTATGCGGCCCTGGTTCATGCTTCGTCCAATATAGAAAGCGTGTTCATTAAGTATGCGGAAGATCTCAAGATATTCGCGAGCAAAGCCGCATCTATTTTAGGTTCATTGGGTGGTGGTTTCATTCAATTTATTATCTCGACCACCATTGCTGGCGCGTTCATGAGTAATGCCGATAAATGCCAAACAGGTATGACTCACTTAGTGGCGCGTTTAACAGACGGCAAAGGTGAAGAGTTAGTACAGCTTTCTAAATCGACCGTGCGCAGTGTTGTGCAAGGTGTCATTGGTGTGGCTGTGATTCAATCCATGATGTCGGCAATTGGTTTGGTTATCGCTGGTGTTCCTGCTGCTGCATTTTGGGCGCTGGCAGTGTTGCTCATTGCAATCATCCAACGTCCACCGATTCTTGCTTTATTGCCTGCAATCATTTACATGTTCAGCGTTGAATCGACGTTGACGGCGAGCTTGTTCTTGGTATGGTGTATTTTGGTGAGTGGTAGTGACGCTATCTTGAAACCAGTACGACTAAGCCGTGGTTCTCATATTCCAATGTTGGTTATTTTACTGGGTACGCTGGGCGGAATGGCGATGTCAGGCATTGTCGGTCTGTTTGTTGGTGCTGTGATTCTGAGTTTGACCTATGAGTTGATGATGGCGTGGCTAGGGCTAGAAGATCAAAACCAAGAAGAAATTCAGAAAGACTAAGCAGAGATAGAGGAGAAATAGATGAAGCCAGTCTCGAAAGACGACAACTTTTACTTCTTATTTTATGCACTGTTGGTGTTGTTTTTTGGTTGTGCGGTGATGCAGCAGTTTTATCCGCAAGGGCAGAAAACGATACTATTCCTCATCATAATTACACTGGCGAGTTCAATTGTTGGTATTCATAAAGAGCGAGCCTTGTATCGCTCTTGGTATGGAATATTGCTGATAACGGCGACGGTGTCCGGTGTGTTTTCGTTTTTGGAAGGCTATAACCTGTCGATTATGACACTGTCTGCCTTAGCTATGTTTTTGTTTTCAAACATTTACTCGGCGTTAAAGCAGGTGATGAAAGCGACAACGGTGACCCCCAATCATATTATCGGTTCGATCTGTATTTACTTGTTGCTGGGATTTGCTTGGTCGACTATCTACTTGTTGATTTTGGAAATCTTCCCGAATGCATTTAGTGGTTTAGAAGAGCAATTCTGGTTAACGAACTTGTTTAATGCGATGTACTTCAGTTTCATCACTTTGACCACGGTTGGCTATGGAGACATTTCACCGACGTTGCCTATTGCTCAGTTCTTTGTGTTTATGGAATCTATCATCGGCAGCTTCTATTTAGCCATCATGGTAGCGAGCTTGGTGAGTATTCGGCTTGCTCAATCTCAATAGAGCATTTACAAATAATAGAGCACATACAAAGAAGCCCAGCAATTGCTGAGCTTCTTCTATTTTACGCTGTTCAAAGTCAAACGTCGCTTTGAGGTAAGCTAAGAATCTTAAGCTTCAGTGCCTGAATCTTTTCTAGTTCAGGGAGAGTCGTGCTAATAACGACTAATTCATAACATAGGTATAAGTCTTCACTGCAAGCCAGCGGAAAAATCGAAATAAAAAGGTTGTGGCTTTAAAGGCAAACTGGCGATTGAAACCATTGCTGCTGCAATGCTCACGCACTTATGTAAATTGGATTCTTGGTATTCTAAATAGGTCATGTTGTTCTTTCAATTCTCACGGTTATCTTTTATATGTAAGTCATGACTCCTGTCTGGCGGTATACCTTGTGCGACTAATGTACGAATATTCGTCTAGAGAGACTTACCATTTAATGCCATATGGATTAAAAGTTAGTCGAAAGAGAAGGCCTTGAGATAATTTGAGTACATAGCTAGGTGTAACTCATGAAGTTACCGAGAAATCATGGTTAATAGTGGTATGATCGCGGGCTCAGCACCGTGAGTTATTAAGAATAGGAAACAGAATGAGCAACCTTACCGATCAGCAAGAAGCTGCAATGGCTACGTTTAAGGAAAACTTACACCTTCCAAATGGTGGTTTTCATAAACTGATTATCGAGCTAAGTAAGGAATATCAGCTGCCTTTCCAAAAGGTGCGTGCGGTTTTAAAGAAAGCTCAAAAAGATGTTGAACGACAGATACGAGAAGACTTTAACAGTGTTGATGACACAGTACTGAGCCAAGCGAATTGGGTAAATATCATTAAGTCGAAGCTTGTTGAGTTAGCGGAAGAAAACCAAACGGTGATGGATAAGCTGCAACAAAACTTAAAGTATCAAAAAGTGTTGTCGGCAACCAATGGTTCAATCGCAAGTGAAGACGAGCGTGACGAATTGATTGAAGAGTTGATTCAAGCTTATGAGAAAGAGGTGTTCAAACCTTTACTGGCGATGCTGCATACAACAAAGCTGTATTGGAAGTTAATGCTGGTGGATGAGACATGTAAGATGAATGAGGAGAATCGTGAGAAATTCAGTGATTACCCTCAACACATGCAAGCTGCAGAACACTTATATACGCTGGATCAGAAGTTAAGGTCGATGCCGTTAACTTATTAGTCCATGAATGCACTGATAATGAGTCATTGGTGATTCAGAGTTCGATATAAGTTGGTTTCAATAGAAGCACTATAACCTAGCTAGCGTTAGCCGCGTGTGAAATGCAAAAAGGGCTAGGTTTCTGATCAGTTTTACTTCTACTCTATTTTGTTCTGCTAGAGCGAATTGAGGGTGACATCTTTTATATCTTTGGAACTAGGTGATGTTTCTTTTTGTCGCCTTTGGGAAATGCTATAGGAGTGTGAAATGTCCTAGGGTGTTTCCGTTGCCTGAAACGATAGTTCCGATGCTTTCTCGTTCATTAAATTCAAAGTCGATGAGATAACTGTGATGTTGTAGCTTGGGCAATATGTGGCGGTGGAGTATATCGCTATTGAGCTGTCGAATTTCGGTGACCCATGAAATCTCTTCTTTGTGTAAGTCTATTTTAATCTTGAGCATTTATTACCTTTTAGTTTATTGACTGTTTTTTCGCGTGATAGTTGGTACCAATGGGTTTGTCTTGTTGTTCTGCGTGACATAACTGTGCCTTGTGTTTATTACATTTATATTTAATAAGTCGATCTATTTTGAATTCGCTAAAAAGAAAGCAAATGACGAATAGAACGGTAGTGGGATCTAATTTAAAAGCTATTGAATGACTATCTGGGTGAAAGCTGACGCAGAGATGGTGTAACGAGGAATCGAGAACTGTCTTTGTGGAACTTGGACTTAATTTAGCATTAACAGCTCTATAGAGTAGAGCTAGTAGCAGAACTATACGCCTAGTTTTTTAAATTACAAGCCTATTTTTAATTAAATTTAAAAACATTTTTGATTATTTCTTCGATTTAATCACCGTGAGCTTGGCTTGCCAGATATTCAGCTCTTATCAGCACCGTACTCTTATCATCGCTAGCAGCTTGTTAGCAGTAATTCACGACATCAACTTTGCTTCATGCTACTCAGATAACATTGTCGCGATGAAAAAAGGCCAAGTGGTTAAGTCGGGTAAGATTTCGGAAGTGGTTGAAAAGTCAGTGATGGAATCGATTTATGAGATCCCATTTGAGATTCGTGAGTTCGATAGTGTTTGAATCCGTATGTACTATTCTGGTCGCTAGATTACGGGGTCTCTAGCCTGTTTAAACCCCTAGTTGCCAAAATGAAAAGAGCTCCCGTATAAGGAGTTCTTTTGGTTTCTGGTTGCCGAATCTGTTGCTAACGCCTCTTAATGCTCGAAAGCTTGATTAACCAAAATAAAGTTAGTTGCACAAAGGGTGAAAAATTGAATATAACGGTGAATTGTTCAAATATTGTACGCCGAGTTTCTTGAATGCATATGAGCTCAACGTTAGTTTGATGTCACTCGAAGATCTATCCTTTATTTTTAATAATCATTTGTCATTTTTATGTTGAGTGGTGTGAAAAGCCATCTACACTATGATTATAACTGTTTGATTTTTATACGAGGTATCAATGAGTCGTAAACCCACAGTGTTAGTCGTGGATGACACCCCAAGCAATTTGGATGTGTTGACTGCAATACTCAAAGATACCTATCAAGTAAAGGTCGCGATTAATGGCACCATTGGTATTAAAGTTGCCAAGATGGTACCGCAGCCAGACCTTATTCTCCTTGATATCATGATGCCTGACATCGACGGCTACGAAGTGTGTCGTCAATTAAAATCTCAGCCAAATACTGAGCATATCCCCATTATATTCGTTACCGCGAAGATTGGCCCTGAAGCTGAAGTAAAAGGCTTGTCCTTGGGGGCTGTTGATTATTTAACGAAGCCAATTACACCTGAAATAGCTCTACAACGTGTAAAAACCCATATCGCACTTTATGACCAGCAACGCGCGTTGTTTAGTCAGGTAAAAGAGAAAACCCAAGAGATCAATCTCGGCAAGCTAGAGACATTGAACATCTTAGGCCGAGCGGCAGAATTTAAAGATAATGAAACCGGCATGCATGTAATGCGTATGAGCCATTATTGCGAAATATTAGCCAAAGCCTTGGGCATGACAGACGAAGATGCCGAAACCTTGCGTGATGCAGCTCCGATGCACGATATTGGCAAGATTGGTATTCCCGATAGCGTATTACTCAAGCCGGGTAAATTGGACGCTGACGAGTGGACCATTATGCAGAAGCATGTCGAGTATGGTGTTGAGATACTTGGCAGGCAGAGCGATTCCAAACTGATGCGCATGGCGATTCAGGTGGCTCAATATCATCACGAAAAATGGGATGGCAGCGGTTACCCAAATCAGATCGCGGGAGAAGACATTCCTTTGGTGGGACGTATCGCCGCGGTTGCTGATGTGTTTGATGCCCTAACAGCAGAAAGACCCTACAAAAAAGCGTGGAGTGTCGATGAAGCATTGAGTTTGTTCGAAGAGCAAAAAGGCAAACACTTTGACCCTAAAATTGTGGAGCTCTTGTTCGAAAACTTACCTCATATTCTAGAGATTAAAGAGCAATTTAAAGATGAGTGATCGCTTAATGTTGTCGCTTAATCGTTTTGTTGTCTCCCTTGTCATTGGCTTACTGTTGTGGCCATTGGTCCTTCGCAGTGCCAATGCGGATGAAGTGACCGATACCGAGTTAAATCAGTGGCTTGAAGCAAAACCTACCATCACCTTTATTGCGCTTTCTGATCATTACCCTTACTCATTTATCGATGATGACGGAAAGGTTTCTGGGATCATCAAAGACTGGGCACTCGATCTTGAAAATCGATTTGGTGTTCATACGCGATTTATAAGCGTGAATTCACGTATTAAGGCCAAAGATGCCTTGTTAGAAGGGCGAGGGGATGTATTTCCTTTCCAACGGTTTGACCCCAGTGAAGGTGGCCGTTTTCTCGCGAGTGATCCTTATCTTCCTTATCAGGTCGCAGTGATTGTTCCCATCGACAACAAAATAGATACGAATATCGACCAAACTCAAAAGCGCCGCATCGCGATGGTTAATGAAAATATCGACTTGGACCGAGCTGGTGTCCAATTGAGCTCTATTGAACGAGTGGATTTTGATAACGTTATTGATGCAGTACGTGCGTTAGGGGCTGGCGATGTTGAAGGCATAGTCGGTGAGCCCATCACCACCATGGATCTGGCAAAAAAGATTGGTGTTCATGATCTCGCGGTCAATTATTTTCTGGAGCATTGGAAAAGGTTAGAAGCATCGATGGTGGTTCGGACCGATGAATCAGAGCTGCTGACGCTCATCAACAAACAGATTGAAACCTTCGATATGGGCAATAAGAACCAGATTCTCTCAAAGTGGTTAGACAGCTCTCCTTATCGAGTGCCATTAAATGGTGTATTTGGCTTTGGTAACCCTCCATATATGTACCCAGACAGTACCGCAGTAGGGCTAGAGCACGATGTTCTTCAACGCGCTCTCAATGATATGGGATACAAGCTGGGTGACGTTGTCACTCTGCCTCCTAGTGCCGCTAGAAAGGCCATTGACAACAACAATTCCATCGCTTTTGTTTCTGGTGTTCAGTTTGATGATCCTAATGCGCACTTTTTAAGTGATAACGTTCTTAATGTTGAGTTTGTTCCGGTTTCACTGACTCGCCGCAAACTTAAACTCCAGTCCCAGAAAGACTTGTCACTAGGGGCGTTACTGTTCGACGAAACCTCGCCAATTAAAAACTCTGTTGAAGTACTAAAGGGCAAGTTAGACATCGATCGTGTCGAAGACTACGAAGGTCTTGAATCGGCATTCTCACAGCTTAGGGCTCAAAATGTTGACCTGTTAATGGTTGAACGAAGAGTACTGGAATGGTTTATCACCAATACTCGTTTTATCGAAATGGCAGAGCTCACGTTACATGACGAGTATAAGGCTGAGTATCCGATCTATGTTGATTTTAAGAGCGAAGAAATCAGAGATAGCTTTAATGCCGCGATTAAAAGGCTTAAACAGGCAGATGATGGCTTAAACCAAATCATCGAGAGGCAGGTTCAAAGTGATTTAGGCCTAGTCCTTAAAAAAGCGAATACTATCGCGCAAATATCCGCGTATTTTATCGTCAATGACCGCTTTGAAGAGTTGACGGAAGTGTTTGAAATTTTTGACACGGACAGTTCTTTTCAGGTGATCACCGCACAAGCGGATAACAATAATCGCCCGATCAAATCTTGGTACATCGGCAACCTAGTTGATGAATACGGAGAGAAGAAAAACACCTCTCACTTTTCATCAGTTACCAAGATGGCGAATTATCGAACCAAGGGAGGAACGATTAATTCTGGCTCGATGACTTTCTATTTTGATACTAAATCGCTAGAACGAAACCACGTTTATTTTCCTGCGGTCGAGCAGTTTGATTCGTTTGGTGAATCGGCCGAACGCTATATCGCAGATGTGTATCAAGCAAACAATTTAATTGGTGAGATTTTAAATTTAAGTCCAAAAGAAAGACAATGGATCAAAGATAACCCAGGCGTGAGGATAGGTATCGATCCAGACTCTCTCCCTTATGAGGCGGTATCAAATACCGGAGAGTATATCGGGATGATTGACGATTATTTAACGCTTATTGAGCAAAAAACAGGGCTAGGCATCAATCATGTAGACGTGGCAAGTTGGTCTGAGACTCGAAGCTTAGTTGATCATCATGAGGTGGATCTGGTCTCTGCTGCTCAAGAAAATCGCTCGTTAGGGGATAACGTCAAAGCAGCTAAAAGCTTGTTTTCAAGTCGTTTGGCCATTGCATCGAGAAGAGACGTTAGTAGCTTGGTACTTGAAGAAGCTGATGGTTGGAAAATTGGTATCTTGAAGAACGCGGCAAACACTGACGCGATTGTTGAGAAATACCCTAACGTTGAGTGGGTGGAGGTAGAATCTACGGCAGATGGACTTAACCGATTGGATGATAAAACCTTAGATGGCATGATCGATACTGTCGACGTCCTCAACTACCTCATTGACTCATTTGGTCACCGTGAGATCGGGATTATCGGACGACTCGATTTTTTCCTTTCACCCACCTTACATGTCATCAAGTCTGAACCTTTGCTTTATTCGATTATAAATAAGGCGATTGAGAGCATTTCTGCTGAAGAACATCGAAAGATATCGGCGAAGTGGGCAGCACCAAAAGCGATAGAAAGAATCGATTACGAATTGGTTTATACCATTTCAGGTTTTGCTTTGTTGATCGTGTTACTTATCGTTTTCTGGAATCGAAAACTCTCGAAGCAGATAAGTATTGCCAATGATGCAACAGAGGCGCTTAAGAAGGCTCAGGAGCAGCTCTACAATATGCTCAATAGCTCTCCAATCGCTGCGAGTGTTGTGTTAGAAGAGAAGGTTCGTTATGCCAACGACACTGCGAAACGCTTGTTTGGAGTTGAAGGTCTGGATCTTGATTCTATCGATGTGGCTGCTATTCATGACTCCTTATCCGTTCGGGATGAGGTACATAAGGAGCTTAAACTCAATGCCAAGGTGGAAAATAAGGAGTTGGTGCTTAAAAAGTCTGATGGAACCCGTTTCGTCGCTCTCGTCAGTTACTATTTGTTTGAGCTAGATGGCGAGATAGCGACGCTATTTTGGGCGTTCGACATCTCTGAAATGAAGCGTCTTAACGAACAACTTGAAGAAGAGAAACAGAGAGCGGATCTTGCAAGCCAAGCCAAGTCTGAGTTTTTAGCGAACATGAGCCACGAAATTAGAACGCCAATGAACGCGATTATTGGTCTGTCTTATCTTGCGATTGGAGAGATAGCGAATCCGGTTGCGAAAAACTACGTCGAGAAAGTGCATCGTTCAGGGCATTCATTGTTAAGCATTATTAACGATATCCTCGATTTTTCTAAGATAGAAGCAGGACAACTGTTGATCGACAGTATCCCATTCAATGCGCTAGCGACCTTCCAAGATGTGATTGACCTTATGGAGTCAAAAGCGGCTGAAAAGCAACTCAACCTGTCGATGTCGATTGATCCGAAGTTAGACACTCCTCTGCGTGGCGATCCACTACGACTGTTCCAAGTGATACTCAACCTTGTTGGTAATGCGATTAAGTTTACGGAAACAGGCAGTGTCTCGTTAACCGTAGCTCTTGTTGAATCAGACGACGACAGCCTGACCATGAAGGTGATGGTGGCCGATACTGGCATAGGAGTTTCTGATGAGAATCGACACAAGCTGTTTGAAGCATTCAGCCAAGCAGATAGCACAACTACACGTAGGTTCGGTGGCACAGGATTAGGACTCAATATTAGCCAGAAATTGGTTCATGCGATGGGTGGCCAAATTAGCGTAGAGAGTGTTTTAGGCCAAGGTAGTGAGTTCTCTTTTGTACTGACATTACCCAGAGCAAGCGCTGAAGAATTAGCAGACTTTAAAGCCCAAGAGCTGCAATTGGATTACCAGATAGAGTTCAAAGGGCAAAGGGTATTGCTCGTTGAAGATAATGAGTTGAATCAAGACTTAGCTTTGGCATTCTTTACTCGCTCTAAACTGAATGTTGACTTAGCTGAGAATGGTAAAGAGGCGGTAGAGTTAGCTCAAAGTAATGATTACGAAATGATCTTTATGGATCTGCAAATGCCGATCATGGATGGTTTCGAAGCCACACATTTGATTCGTGAGTTTGATAAAGACGTGCCAATTATTGCCATGTCTGCCAATGTGTTTGCCGATGCGAAACAACGAGCAAGGGAAGCGGGTGTAACGGACTTCTTGGATAAGCCGATCATTATCGATAAAGTGACGTCGTTGATCTCCACATACATCGTGCCAGAGGTATTGGTTGAAGGCCAAGTCACACCAGAGTCACCTTCAAACACGATACAAGACAGCAGTTCTAGCCGTTCGAAACTAAGCTCCGATGATCCAATGGTTCTACCTGTGTTCTCGCCGTCTCGGTTCGAACAATTGACTTATCATGACGTGAAACTGCAGGCCAAGATGCTTGATAGATTCTGCCAAAGTGCCCCTGACATTATGTCGCAAATAGTCGATAACCTAACTCAGGGTGAGTGGGTGACGTTAGAACGGAATTTGCATACCTTAAAAAGTATGGTGGCTTCAATTGGTGGATTACGATTAGCTGAGTTACTCAGTGATTTAGAAAGCAAAGCTCACAATAAGGCGTGTGATGAGCACGGTCTTAAACAAGGTGAGATCGGGTTAATCGAACTGATTAAAGCGGTTGAGAGCAGCTTTGATGTGTCTGGTGCTGAAGGAGCCAATACGACAGGGACTGAACAAGCTAATGCGAGTATTGCTGATACTGCTGGCTCACCGAGTATCACGTCAGAACAGCGCATTCAGTTACTTTCATTGTTGGCTGCTTATGATAACGAGGCAACTCAATACGCGACTGAGTTGCTGGCACAGTATCCACATTCTGCTGTTCTCAAAGGTGTTCGAAGTGCGTTAGATAATTACGACTTTGAACGAGCCAAAGAGAGGCTTAGCGCTTCTGAGTAGCTGTCTTTTATAAATATCACATCAACATTAAAGCCTTTAGTTCTTACAGTGAAATAACGAACTAGTTAAAAGCTTTAAGTCTATCTATACCGAACTAATTGCTGACGTTTTGTTTAATTAGCTCGATTACCGTGTTGTATCTGTGTGGCAGCTTTCGGTTTCGCTTCTGAACCAAATACAGTGTTTCTTCAACTTCCACTTTTGGCGGGACAACATACAACTTATCGCGTTCTGGAAAATGCTCCACAGCGCCAGCAGGTAAAACCGTAAATCCAAGCCCTTTCGATACTGGCAGCAATATCTGGTGAAGCTGATTAATGTAGCCAGATTTTGGTATTTCATTCACGTTGATGTTGGCCAGATGTTTATCTCCGCATAAATCGAAATACAAAGACAGGTAGTGAGCGGAGTCTGGATGGGCAATTAGGCCAATCTCGTGCAGAACTTGTGGCGTTATCTCCAAATCAGCAAGACTGTGGTGGACGATAAGACACAAGGCTTCTTTGCCTATGACTTGGCTATGGTAATAACTGTCGTTCGGCGAGTGCCTCACAATGCCAATATCGGTAGTGCCTTCAAGTAAGTCATTCAATATCTTCTTGTTCGGCGCAGCTTCGAGGTGAATGTTCAACTCTCGGTGTTGCTGCTGTAACTCAAGACACTTTGGATAAAGACGCAAAGAGAGCGAACCTGAGCATGATAGATTACATTGCCCTGAATACGGGTTGTCAAAGCTTAGTGACTCAAAAAGGTATTCTTGGTCTTTTTCTAGCTTGAGCGCATAGCGATACATAATCCGACCTTGTTCGGTCAGTTCGAAACTCTTGTTTTCTCTCGATAACAAATCACAGTTACAAGCTTGCTCAAGCTTTTTGATGTGTTGGCTAACGCCTGGTTGCGTCATATACAGCTTTTCTGCGGTTTGGGTGAAATGACCAACTTCAACCAGAGTCTTAAATGTATTGAGCCAAAGTGGATTAATCATACTTACCTTTAAATGCTAACGCCCATGGATAAAAGGCTTATAAGTAACAGAGCCTATGAATAACAAAGACTATAAACAACAAAGCTTAGGAATAACAAAAAATTATTATTATCTTAAGTAATGATAATTTCAAATCCAGATCGTAAAGCGACGAAGATCAAAGCACCTTTGGTGGAATATCGTTCGAAGTATTAAGCGAATGGTCATTTACTTGAATTCATCAGACTTAACAAAGTGTTGCGACTTTGTTGGATTTTTGGTCTAGTGACCAACTTTACTCATATTTAGGAACGAAGATGAATAGAAATGTTTGGCTGCTCTCACTGTGTCAGGCCTTATTGATGACGGGTAACATATTACTGATCTCGGTGATTGGTTTGATAGGCAAGCAGATTGCTCCCAGTGTCAGTATGATTACTTTACCCGTTGCCTTACAGTTTTTGGGCTTAATGACAGCCACCATTCCTGCGTCTTTAATTTCAGGTAAGTTAGGACGAAAACGAGGATTTAGTATCGGTAATGTGGTGGGTATTACCGGAGCAAGCCTCGCGACTTACGCGTTATCTCAGCAACATTTCTATCTGTTTTGCTTCGCCACATTTTTGCTCGGGATAGGTATCGGTTTTGGTACGCTTTATCGCTTTGCTGCTATCGAAGTGTGTGACGAAAATGCGAGACACCGTGCGATTTCAATATCAATGGCTGGTGGAGTATTGGCGGCGGTACTCGGGCCTAACTTAGCGATCATGTCTCAACAATGGTCAGCAGATGGCTTGTACATCGGTGCTTTTGCTTCGCTGATCGGCTTGAACATCTTAGCTTTAGCCTTATTACAAACCATTCAGTTTCCTAAGGTCTCTTTTAATAGTCAGGCTCCCAAAACCGATCCTTTAAGTCTGATCGTTAAGGCGCCAAACTTTATTGGTGCTGTGTTTGCGGCCATGGTTGCTTACGCCGTGATGAACATTTTGATGACTGCAACGCCATTGGCGATGATTGGTTGCGGATTCGATTTTACTAAGGCCGCTGGTGTCATAGAGTGGCACGTGTTGGGTATGTTTGTGCCTGCATTCTTTACGGGTTCTCTCATCGAGAAGTTCGGATCAAGAATGATGATCCTTGCGGGCGGTGTGTTATTTGTGGTGAGTATTGCCATCAATATCCATGGCGTATCAATTTGGCACTTTAGGGCGGCTTTGGTTGTGCTTGGTGTGGGTTGGAACTTTATGTTCATCGCTGCGACAGGCTTGTTTAGCCAGTCTTATCAATCGCAAAATAAAGCCAAGGCACAAGCGTTTAATGAATTTGTTGTATTTGGGTGTGTGACCGTCACGGCGTTATTGTCTGGCTGGTTGGAGTCAACGGTGGGTTGGCAAAATCTCAATATTTATGTTCTACCGTTTGTTTTGGCGGTGATCTTATTGTTTGCATTCAGTGCGCGTAAATCACGCATTCAAAAGCAACCAGTGTAATGGTTCATAGAATGGTGGTTCAGCAAATCCGTTATTGTGATTAAAACGTAAGCATCTTGAACTGCGACCAATAAAAAGCCCTACCAAATCGGTAGGGCTTTTGCTTACGGCTTAAATAATAACGTTTTCTTAAAACTGCTGTCGTGGATTGATGTCCGATGACAGCAGTGCTTAAGCTTGCTTGTAAGTACGCGTGATAGAGCCGCGTACTTATTTTGATGGTCTATCGTTTAAGACCTAAGATTATTTATAGGTCGACTAAAATTGTCTTAGTCGTAATCCCGCCTTGGTCATCGATTATCTTTAGTGTCACCTCGTGCTCTCCGTATGAAGGAAAGATAGAAGTGAATGTACGACCACGTTTCACCTTTCCGTTTGGAAGTGTCCACTCGGTATCAACAATACGACCATCACTGTCTGAACTTGTTGACCACATAGTTACCCAACGACCCAAGTGAATGTGCTTCGCACTTGCTTCTGGAAGAGCGTTTGGAGATTCAACACTCACCACTGAGCTGAACGAATCAGTGGCACCTTTGTCATCGACAACAGTCAAGCTCACCGTGTAATCACCGGCTTGCTCGTAAGACCAAGTTGGTGCCATTTCGTTGCTTGTTGTGCTGTTACCAAAGTCCCATAGATAACTGGTGATCTCACCATCTTGATCGGAACTGAAGTTGCGTGAAGAAACGTTCAGACCAGTAACATTGAGCTCGAAGTTCGCAGTAGGGGCGACGTTATGTTGGCTTACTTTAGATAAGCGCACCACACCGTATTCGTTGTCGTTACTTTGATTCAAAATATCAACGGCTAAGCCAAACTCCGTCAGGATACGTCCTGAATCAGGTGCTTGAGGAGACGTGTAATCTTGGTCGTCAGAGAAGCTAGCGTTGCCAATCAAACTGGTATCTTCAAGTACATCATTGTCGCTGTTCACAAGACGCATTGGGGTATGATCTTTGAGTGAGAACGCAGCATCACGTACCTGGTAACGAGTTTGAGCAACTTCACCGGATTTTTCCCAAGTCATGGCATTTTGGTCAGCATCGACCACACCTAACCAACCTTCACCTGGGTGTTTACCTACCCAGTTATCAGTCAGTGACTCGTCTACGTACCAAATGATCAAACCTGGATCGAATGAGATCAGTTGACCCATGCGTTTGATGTTGGCTAGACCTTCATCAACGTCCATGTGGCTACGCCATTGCAGCAGGTAGTAGTGCTGCGCTTGGTGGAATCCATTACTCAGCTTGTAGCCATTGAGGGCGAAGGTGGAGTTGCTTTCACCATCGTCTATTGAGGTGACTTCACCATCAACGATCACACTGAGGTTATCCAGATAGAAGCCTTCCATCGCCAAGCCACCATCGGTGATGTACTCAAACGTAAGCTCTATTTCTTGGCCTACCCATTGTGAAACGTCAAACTCAGCGTCAATCCAACCGCCAGATTCGCCACCAATAGCAGGGACTAGACCTGTATTGTATGGGTCATCCATTGAGGTGATGTTGCCTGCGATGGCTTGTCCATTCACGAGTACGCGGGCAAAGTCGTAGTCTTTCTCAATCTCATACCAAGTTTTGAACGAAAGCAGCGCTGAATCACCGGCTGGAATCATCAACTTGCGTGTCATGCTATTTTTGAGGTCATCACCTTTTTGGGAGTGGAACGAATACTCACCGGCAAACGGTTTTAAACCTTCGATCTGCTTTTCTGGAAGATCTACTTTAATCATGTTCGGACGGCTGTTATCCGTAGTCTGGAACAGCGTATAAACCTGTGGGTTGTCTTCTAGGTCATCAATCGAGATTTGATCATCGTTAATCCAACGACCGCCAATCGATTTTTGTAAGAAGTGTTTTGCCCAAGAGCTGAATGCTGTTGGTTGTGTACCACCAATTTGACCAGCCCAGCTGCCCGAAGACATGATTGACCAGTAAGATACTGGTTCACCTTTGCCTGTGTATTGCGTGTCGTATTCGTCTGGCAGACCTAAATCATGGCCATACTCGTGAGCACATACACCCGCTGCGGCGTCAATCGGTTGAATGGTGTAATCGAACGCTGCGTATTGGCCACCAAAACGATCAGGAAGAGAGCTAGAGGTACCTTCAAGCACATGTGTACGACCAAGGTTGAATCGATGAGACCAGATAGCATCTGGGCCTAATACGCCACCACCGGCTTCTTCGCCAACAGATGCGTGGAACACCATTAGGTGATCAATCACACCATCCGGTTCACGGAAGTCTCCGTCACCGTCGTAATCGTAGCGATCTTCAATATCGTAATCAGCGAGGTTGATGCTAGGGTCTTGAGCTAGCTGATTGAGTGCTTCACGAACGAGCTCTTGAGCATTTAGGTCGTTATCGGTAGTAGGGGAGTTGCCACCGTAGAAAGCTGCTGGCTTAGAAGCGCGATACCAACCTGCTGTCTGACCTGCCACACTGTAACTGTCGCCTGACTCACTTTGATAATATTGACGCATCGAGATTAAGTTTTCGCCGTTTGGCCCTGTGTAGCCAGAGTTTGAAAACAGCAACTCTTGATAATGTTCTGGGTTGTAGCTATTGTAGAGCATTTGGGTGTGCTCTTCGGTCAGCTTGTTGTTATCCCAGTTTAAATCAGGGAAGTCGACGAGTAGCGCGAGTACTTTGTCTGTGCGCTTGTTGCCCACTTCTAGAGCGAATACGCTCGCTTTTTTGACACCAGACTCTTTCTCGATAGCTTTGAGAATTTTGGCGCGAAGCTCCATGGCCTTTTTGCCAAATTGCGCATCGCCTTTAAAACCGGAATTGATCTTATTTTTCAAGTAACGGTCAAGAGCATCGTGTTTTGCAACATCGGTTGCATCTTGATCGACTAAGCCTTGTCTTACTAGCATTTCAATGAGTTTATCTTCATTAACAACACCTAAATCAATCGGTGTTTTAGCATAACTACTGGCGCTAAATAGAGTAAGCATTGCTGAGGCCAACAATGTTTTCTTCATTATCTTCATTACATTTCCTTTTTTGTATTTCCATGTCGATATCAGAATCAACTTACCTTATTCGGAACGGTTGTCCGAGTTCGGCTTAATACACTCTTTTGGTGTTTTAGGTATCTGACGTTTGTTAGTAGATTTGTTTGTATCCGCTATCTCATTTGTATTTTCCGTTTCTTGTGTGTTTTTTGAATCAAACGGAATGCTCTTTACTCGTTTGGCGTTGAGATAGAGACGCAAAGCTTCTTGATTGTCCTTGTAGGTTAAGCCAGGACAGATAACGCCTTTTTCAATCAATGACTTGAGCAGTAGTTCATCATTTTCAATAGTGGAAGCCTGTGACAGTGAGGAAAAAGATAAAGCCATTAAAGCCATTGTTTTATGTGACATTTTCATATCAAGCCATCATTTTTCATTACGTAACAAAATATATTTATAAAATTAACCAATCAAACGAATAATCATTACAAATCATTATGCGTTACGGTTTCAACATTAAGAGTTAATATCAAATAAGGCTTTGTATTTACTTTATTGTCAGTTATTTAGTGGGTTTGAGTGAATTAATAGTTGATAGTTTTAATATTTTATATCAGTGTTAGGTAAATGGTTATTATGCTTCAGAGCTCTTTATGTAAGGTGTGGAGTTATAATTAATCAAACAAATGTTTTATTGTCGGTACTAAAAAAATGCATGTAATAATTGAGTGTTTAGTAAGTATCCAGTCTCAGATTATTTTCACTCGAAATATCGATAATTAGGCTAATAAGCGCGATTTTAAAGTGCTTCAAGAAAACAGATTTCACAATAGTTCGATGAAGTGGGGTTCTAGAATGGCAAAAAGAGCCCGTGTTTGGGCTCTTTCAGTAACCCGACACTTTCCATTATCGGGCTCAACCATTCGCTAAGAATAAGGATACCACCGAGCTCTTCGATAACTTTGATCACGATGATGATTGGTATCATGATTCGGAAAAGCGTAGAGGTGACTCAGTGCTATCAAATCTCAGGCAGTTATGACTTCATGCTGATTGTTACGGTTAAAGATATCCCAGCGTATGAAAACTTTGTTGAGCGTTTGCTTCGCAAAGACTTAAACATTCGCAAGTTCCACACTTCAATTTCGATGCGAACAGTAAAGTTCAGCACTGCCGTTAACTTGGAATTATCCTAGTGTTTTGTTATCTCTGTGACGTACCCGCTCATATCTGTATAAAAAGCAGTCATTTACAAAAATTGTGACGTTCATATTTTGTCATAATTTAATTTATTGTATATATTTGACTGCTATAACGTATAAATACAAAAGTTAATAAAAATGAACGTCAGCTCAGCTTCTCTAACACGTGAAACTCTTTTAAACGAAAGCGAACAGCTTGTATCAACCACCGATCTCAAAGGCGTGATTACTTACAGTAATGATGCTTTTTGCCGTATTGCAGAATACAGTCAGCAAGAGTTGCTTGGGCAACACCACAATATTGTGAGGCATTCTGATATGCCCAAAGCCGCGTTTGCGGATATGTGGGTTAACCTCAAGCAAGGTAAAGCGTGGCGTGGAATCGTAAAGAACAAAACGAAGTCCGGTGGCTTTTATTGGGTCGACGCTTATGTCACACCAATTTACGATAATGGCAAGGTGAGTGGTTACCAGTCTGTTCGTGTGAAGCCTAAAAACGAATGGGTACAAGTTGCCGATAAAGCATACCAAGGTCTATTAAAGGCTGAGAAATCTGGTCGTCAATGGTCGCTGCAGATCAATGACAGTGTTCGTTATGCTGTGCTATTGGGCTCGCTAGCTGCACCACTGATTTCAAACCTTGTCGAAGTAGGGCAAGTGTCGCAATGGCTTCTAAGCTTGCTTCCAGTTTCTGCATTGGCACTCCTATTCAGGCAAGAGCTTATTGATACGCCTTTGCAGCTTAAAAAATTGCAGTCGAAATTCGATAGTGTGAGTCGCCTTGTCTACTCCGGAAATAGTAAGTTCTCTATCGCCGATTTCCATTTGAAGCTGTTGTCTGCGCGAATCAGAACGGTGTTAGGCCGTATGACGGATTCAGCAAAGCCGTTACAAGATTTAGCCGACAATCTTAATGCGACTTCTTACCAAGTTTCAGATGCCTTAGATCAACAGACTAAAGACATACTTCAAGTGCGTGAAGCAACGGAAGAGGTTGAAGTCACGGCGAATGAGGTCTCTTCTCGTACCGAAGAAGCGCATCAGATTGTCGATGTTACCCTGCAAACTTGTGCGGGTGCGAAAGAGAGTATTAACCAAACACACCGCAACCTTGAAAGCTTGGCTTCGCAGGCCGAGAAAGCAACGCACACGACGTATCAACTGAGCGACCAAGCGCAAAGTGTCAGCAAGATAATGGAAGAGATCGGTGGCATTGCTGAACAAACCAACTTGTTGGCATTGAACGCTGCGATAGAAGCGGCGAGAGCAGGTGAGCAAGGACGTGGCTTTGCGGTAGTTGCTGATGAAGTACGTGCGTTATCCGGTCGCACATCTAAGGCGACGGTTCAGATCAAAGAGAGCATTGATACCATGCTGACAACGATTGAAGGCTGGCAAAAAGATATTCTAGCGAACAAAGAGCAGACTGACGCATGTGGTGATGTGGCAAAAGTGAGTGCTGAACGCTTGTCTGAGGTTGAAACCTTAATGCAATCGATGAACGAGTTAATGCAATCGGTTGAAAGTTCTGCGCATAAACAGCGTCAGCTATCGAGTGACGTAAACCTTCATATGCAGTCTATCGCGTCGACCGCCGAGCAAAACCTAGTGGCGACACATTCAGTCAAAGATCATTCGAAGGAGCTCAAAGAGCAAGTGAATGAATTCTATCAATTGGCGAAGCGTTTCGAAGAAAAATAGCTACCGCAGCTAATCTGACTCAGATTTAATAGAAAGCCTTGCGTATTGCGCAGGGCTTTTTCATAGGTGAAAGTGATGGTTAGGAAAGCTTTGAAACAAAAATAAAACATCGTTCAATTGTGATTAAGTTACACTTCCCATATTTCACGTTAATAATAGAGTTATCAACATGCGTCCCCTTATTGTTACCGCCATTGTTTTGAGCTTAACGAGCTTCTCATGCTTAGCGTCAAAAGGCTCTAATTATCTCTATAACGGTAAAAGTTTACAGGTATAAAAAAGCCCTACTCAAAAGAGCAGGGCTTTCTATTATGTGCTTAGAAATCAGCTAACTGATTAGCAGATTAAGCTAGAAGTTCTTTTGCTGTGTTTACTACATTTTCAGTAGTGAAACCGAACATCTTGAATAGCTCGCCTGCTGGCGCAGATTCGCCGAACGTTGTCATACCGATGATCTTGCCACCAAAACCAACGTACTTGTACCAGAAGTCAGCGATGCCCGCTTCTACTGCGATACGTGCTGTAACGTCAGATGGAAGTACAGACTCACGGTATTCAGCGTCTTGCTTGTCGAATGCGTCAGTTGCTGGCATAGATACTACGCGTACTTTCTTGCCTTCAGCTGTTAGTTCAGCAGCAGCACTAACCGCTAGCTCAACTTCAGAACCTGTTGCGATAAGGATAAGCTCTGGTTTGCCTTCACAATCTTTCAGAATGTAGCCACCCTTAGCGATGTTTGCTACTTGCTCAGCGTCACGATCTTGTTGTGCAAGGTTTTGACGAGAGAAGATAAGCGCAGAAGGACCATCTTTGCGTTCGATTGCCAGTTTCCAAGCAACAGCAGATTCAACCTGGTCACATGGACGCCATGTGCTCATGTTTGGAGTCAGACGTAGAGAAGCGATCTGCTCAACCGGTTGGTGAGTAGGACCATCTTCGCCAAGACCAATAGAATCGTGTGTGTAAACTTGGATATTCTGAGTTTTCATCAGAGCAGCCATACGCATAGCGTTACGAGCGTATTCCATGAACATTAGGAACGTTGCGCCGTATGGTACGAAACCACCGTGCAGAGCGATACCGTTCATGATAGCCGTCATACCGAATTCACGTACACCGTAGTGGATGTAGTTACCAGAGAAGTCATTTGCTTCAAGAGACTTGGAACCAGACCACATAGTCAGGTTAGAAGGCGCAAGGTCAGCAGAGCCGCCCATGAATTCAGGTAGCATAGTACCGAATGCTTCTAGTGCATTTTGAGATGCTTTACGTGATGCGATGTTGGCTGGGTTAGCTTGAAGATCAGCGATGATTGCCGATGCTTTCTCTTCCCATTCAGCAGGAAGATCACCGTTTACGCGGCGTTTGAATTCAGCTGCCAGCTCAGGGTATGCTGCTTCATAAGCTGCAAGTTTCTCGTTCCACGCTGCTTCCTTTGCTGCGCCTGCTTCTTTCGCATCCCACTCTGAGTAAACTTCCGACGGAATTTCAAAAGGACCGTGCTCCCAACCTAGTTGCTTACGAGTTGCTGCGATTTCGTCAGCGCCTAATGGTGCACCGTGACAGTCGTGCGTACCTGCTTTGTTTGGAGAACCAAAGCCGATTAATGTTTTAGTACAGATTAGAGTCGGACGAGGATCCGCTTTAGCTGCTTCGATAGCCGTGTTGATAGCGTCAGCATCGTGACCATCAACTGCTGGGATTACGTGCCAGCCGTAAGCTTCAAAACGCTTAGGCGTATCGTCAGAGAACCAACCTTCAACTTCACCATCGATAGAGATGCCGTTGTCATCCCAGAAAGCAACCAGCTTACCAAGACCTAGCGTACCCGCTAGAGAACATGCTTCGTGAGAAATACCTTCCATCAGACAGCCATCACCCATGAATGCATAAGTGTAGTGGTCTACGATGTCGTGGCCTTCTTTGTTGAACTGTGCTGCTAGAGCTTTCTCAGCCATCGCCATACCAACAGCGTTGGTGATGCCTTGACCTAGAGGACCCGTCGTCGTCTCGATGCCAGGTGCGTAGCCGTACTCTGGATGACCTGGAGTCTTAGAGTGAAGTTGACGGAAGTTCTTAAGGTCTTCAATTGAAAGCTCGTAACCTGCTAGGTGAAGCAGAGAGTAAATCAGCATTGAGCCGTGGCCGTTAGACAGGATAAAACGGTCGCGGTCAGCCCACTCTGGGTTTGACGGGTTGTGGTTTAGGTGAGAGCGCCAAAGTACTTCAGCGATGTCAGCCATGCCCATAGGAGCGCCCGGGTGACCAGAGTTTGCTTGTTGTACGCCGTCCATGCTTAGAGCACGGATAGCGTTAGCTAGATGTTTGCGGTTCATAGAAACTTCCGAATAAAAATTAAGATAAACAAATTGATAAAAGTAGGGGAACTGAACGTTCCCCTATTTGAAATTGGTAAGAGTGATTACAGCTTAGCTGCGATCATGTCTTCTAGTTTGCCTTGGTCAACTGCGAAGTTGCGGATGCCTTCAGCTAGCTTCTCTACAGCCATTGGGTCTTGGTTGTGATCCCATAGGAACTCAGCGTGAGTCATTGCAGCAGGACGCACTTTAGTACCGTTAGAGTCGATTAGCTTTTCTACTACGTCGCCTTCAGCTGCTTCTAGGTCTGCTAGAAGTTGAGGAGCGATAGTTAGACGGTCACAGCCAGCAAGTTCAAGGATCTCGCCGATGTTACGGAAGCTTGCGCCCATAACAACAGTTTTGTAACCGTGCTCTTTGTAGTAGTTGTAGATGTCTGAAACAGAAATTACGCCTGGATCTTCTGAAGCTTCGAAATCGCGACCTTCTTTCGCTTTGTACCAGTCCATGATGCGACCAACGAAAGGAGAGATAAGGAATACGCCAGCTTCAGCACAAGCACGTGCTTGAGCGAAAGAGAATAGAAGCGTTAGGTTACAGTTGATGCCTTCTTTTTCTAGGATTTCAGCAGCACGGATACCTTCCCAAGTAGAAGCCAGTTTGATAAGGATGCGGTCGTTAGTGATACCAGCGTCGTTGTACATTTTGATAAGTTGACGAGCTTTAGCAACGCTGCCTTCCATGTCGTAAGAAAGACGAGCATCTACTTCAGTAGAGATGCGGCCAGGTACAACATTAAGGATTTCTTTACCGATGTTGACGTTAAGCATGTCACAAGTGTCTTGAACTTGTTGAGCTTTGTCGCCACTTTGCGCTTTAGCGTATTCGATAGAAGCATCGATTAGAGGTGCGTACTCAGCAATTTGAGCAGCTTTAAGAATTAGAGATGGGTTAGTTGTTGCATCTTCAGGAGTGTACTTGCTTATAGCTTCGATATCGCCAGTGTCAGCTACAACAGTTGTTAGTTTACGAAGTTGCTCTAATTTATTGCTCATTTTGATCATCCTATGTATCGCAGAACACCCCTTTAATGGGAGAGGTGTGGGCATTTGCAAGCGAACTAATGAAGTTCCTCATGGTTGTACCAGTGAGTCAAACTTACATCAATTTAAATTTTTCTCCGAACGAACATTTGCACAGAACATTTGATCGATCGATGAGTAAATGATGTAGCCATATTTATCCGATCTAGCCCTAAAGTCAACGGTAAATAGTGCTGTATGGTGACTTCAGTCAAATATATTTCGCTCTAGTAATCATGGGGTATACAAGCAAACGTTTAGCGGCTCAATTGAGTCTAATTAATCAACAGCTAAATCAAGGTTATCATAGTGAGTAAATGTTCCTTGTTGTTACATATGTTCAGGGTGTAAGCTTATGTATCACTTACTGAGCTCTCCTATATTAGGAGCATAGTAGGTAAAATAATTGTTAAATATTGGTTGAGTGATATATGAGTAACAATATCCAAGATGTTTCCGAAGAAAACACTGATCTCCTCACTGAAGTGGCAGTTGCTTATTATCAGGATGGCGCGACTCAAGAAGAGATCTCAAAAAAGTTCTCTATCTCTCGTGCAAAGGTTGGTCGAATGCTCAAACAAGCCCGCGATGAAGGGATTGTTGAGATCACCGTGAAATACCACCCTGTGTTCAGTGCCAAAATTGAACAGCGTCTCATCGAAAGGTTTGGTGTGAAGCGTGCATTAGTCGCTCTTGATCAGCCAAATGAAGATAAGCAGCGTTTACAGGTTGCGGGCTTGGTGTCGAACTATCTAACGAGCACCTTAAAAAACGGAATGGTAGTGACGGTCGGCCAAGGTCGAAACGTATCGTCGGTTGCTCACCATACTGGAGTGATCACACCGCGAGACTGTAAGTTTGTATGCGGCATCGGCGGTATTCACCCAAGAGGCGGTATGTTTAATGCTGACCATATATGTAGACAGCTAGCTAAGAAGTACGGTGGTTCATCAGAAACTTTATATGCGCCTGCTTATGCAGAGAACAAAGCACAAAAAACCGCTTTTATGGAGAACAGCACTGTTAAGCAAACACTGGATCTAGCTCGTAAGGCGGATGTCGCTTTAGTGGGTATCGGTGATATGAGTGAAAATAGCTATATGGTCGACCTAGGTTGGTTTACGGCGGGAGAGGTCGTTCAATCTCGTTTACTACAAGGGGTAGTCGGTGACTTTGCGGGTTATGACTTTTTCGATGTGCACGGCAAAGCGGCAAACACAGTAATGAGTGACCGAGTCATCGGCTTAGGTTTGGAAGAGTTCCGTCCTATCGCTGAAGTAATCGCCATCGCTGCTGAGAACAGTAAGCCTCTTGCTTTGTTAGGTGCACTAAGAACAGGTGTGGTTGACGTGATTGCGACTAGTGTAAGTAATGCTTTAACGGTACTGAACTTAGATGAGCAGATGACATTAATTAATAAATAAACTATTTGTTGTTGTCTTCCTTTTTAATACGCTTTTATTCTTATTAAAAATGGGTGGGTTATTCAGCCTTCCCATTTATTTATACTGTCATAAATTAAGTTTATATAAGATTAGGTATAAATATTATTTATAGGTTTAGTTAGAAACTTAATTGGTTTACATAAATCCCCATTGATAAAATCGCGTTGCATTTAACGCATCAATTATCTCTTATTGAGAAAGAATTATTAATGGGATTATCCTAATGAGGACAAAACTAATTTGTACCTTCATAACAGCGTTATTAGCTGTTTGTACGGTACAAGCAACCACTTTACCTGCACCAATTTGGCATATAATAACTTTTGTTGACGGCAGTTCTAAAGAACTGCGGTTAATGGGCTCTCAGCATATGTTTTGGTATCAAGACCAAACAGGCAGCCTCTATATACAAGACCCTGACAGTCAATGGTATTTTGCAAGATATGAAAAGAATGAAGACGAGCACGGCAGAATAGTGTCCACCGGGGTGA
Source organism: Vibrio sp. nBUS_14 (assembly GCF_051201655.1). Classification (NCBI taxonomy): domain Bacteria; kingdom Pseudomonadati; phylum Pseudomonadota; class Gammaproteobacteria; order Vibrionales; family Vibrionaceae; genus Vibrio; species Vibrio sp. nBUS_14. The sequence continues at coordinate 1,544,401 of NZ_CP179207.1, read as the reverse complement.
TAGCTTCAAGTGAGGCAGATGTACCTTTTGAATCTAATGTTAAGCATATAAAAATCGAGCCAAAATATTTTGAAGAACTAATTGAATCACCTGCGGCTAACCAAAAGAGGTTTAATTATGTCAGGAACCAAAGTTTGTATGAAAGTCGTGCTCTAAAAAATAAAATTATAGAGCAGCCATTATTAGTGGTGCAGGTTAGCTTTTCAAACGAAAAAGTGGACCATGATTTTCAGTCGACGATTTTTGGAACCGATCAACAGAGCGTTCAAGACTACTTTCTAAAAAATAGCTACGGTAATTACAAAGTTGTTCCGGCGAAAGAGAGTGAAGGAACAAAGAATGACGGTGTCATTAATGTCACTTTAGATATTGAACATCCAAACTGCCACTCCAAATCAGAGCGTAATTGCCAAACTAAACTCAATAATGTGTTTGAAAAAGCGTATGAAGCCCTAGACGTGGATTTTAATCTTGCTCAATATGACTCGAACAATGACGATAGCATCTCGCCTCAAGAACTCTCTGTTATGTTCGTCTTTGCGGGTAATGATAAATCTAGCGGTACACGAAAGACCCCAACGATTTGGCCTCATAAGTACGCTCACACTACCGTTGAGATTGACGGAAAGCGAATCAGCGCTTATTGCTTGTTTGCTGATTATCAAGACGACCATCAGTCCACCATGGGGGTAATTGCGCACGAACTTGGGCATTTAATGTTGGGTTTGCCGGATCTTTACTCTTATAAACATGATGGCTCAATTGGGCATTGGGGCTTGATGGGAGGCGGAAGCTGGGCAAGAAAGCCCAGTGATGAGTACGCAGGTCAAACTCCAGTAAACATGCTGGCCTGGAGTAAAGAGGCGTCAGGTTTTCTTAAGCCGACCGTTCTTTCAGAGAATGGCCAGGTACAAATTGACACTATTAAGGGGGAAAGTGTGATTCACCTTGACCCATACTTAAAGCAGTTTGGGCCTCGAGCTTATATTGAGAACCGACGCAAGACCGATTATGACCAAGCACTTCTTGGCGAAGGCTTGCTCATTACGGCGGTAAATATAGATAACCAGTTCAATAGTGATGGTCCGATGCAGGTTCAGGTATTTCAGGCTGATGGCGATGGGCTACTCGAGAGTGGATTTTCATCCGGTGACTCGGGCGATGTTTTTCCCGGCAGAGAGACAGTGACGAATCTCTCTGATGATTCTAAACCATCTTTGACTGACATTACCGCGGGAAGAAGTACCGATGTAACCATCTCAAATATTAGTAGTGATGCTGATAAAGCAACATTTTCGCTAGTGAGCCCCAATGCGGCCACTAAGTCATCTTGGGTCACGTCATTTGGCCGAACTTATCCGCGTTATAGTACAAATACAAACGTACTTGGGTTCGCCATTGACGTTGTTGAGGGTCGTGAGGATATCGCAGGGTTACACTTTTACGCTAAAGCGACGAGTGTCGCTATGCCGATGTTCTATCGATTGGTTGAGTACCCGTTTCAATCAATGTTTGGTAATGCTGTGATTAATGAAGGCTTTGGTCGTTTATTGCATCGAGGTGTTGCACAACAAGGTGGAGGGCAGATTGTTTTCGATGAGCCTGTAAAGCTTGGGCTTGGCTCCAAGTTACTGGTTTTAGAAATTGAAAACGGGACACCTGAATATTCAACACAATTTTTAGATGCTTACTTGGGTGACGGACAGAGGAAAAGGCAATTCTCAGGGGCCATATCTGATTATAAAACTCGAGGCTTGAGTCGTGCCTTCAGCCAAAACTTTCCTTTTGCGATACTGTTTGAACAACCAGCGCAAGCTAAGCCTATTGCGGTAGATGACTCTGTCGATACGGAAGAAGACAGTCCGTTTATGCTCAATTTATTGGCCAATGATCTTAACTTGCCTAGATCTCACCCATATTCAATTGAGATAGGTCGTAAGCCAGTTAAAGGTGTTATCAGAGGTGGTACATATTTTCCCTCTACTAACCAGTTTGGGCGAGATAATTTTACCTATCGACTTGTTGATGGTGTTGGATACAAAAGTGAGTATGCGACTGTTGACGTTGAAATCAGACCGGTGAACGATGCTCCGCAATTTAAGCTCAATAAGATTAAGGTCGGTGCTATAGCTGGTCAGAAAGTGATATTTGAAGTAACGACGATTACGGATGTCGATTCAGCTGAGCATCAGGTTACTTGGACTCAGACCGAAGGCGCTAGATTAGCACTAAGTGGTACACAGTCGAAAGCATTGACTATACGTGTACCCAACGATGCGTTGGATGGCGAAAAGTATCGATTGAGCGTTAAGGTGCAGGATCCCGTAGGGGGATATACCGAACAATCGGTCACTATTGATGTGCATAAAAAGAAAGTATCGTTGTTGGAAACGAAATCGCTACAAGTCAAATACGGTGATGAAGTCAATTTGTTTCCAAATATTAACGGTGAGGTGAAAGCGTTAAATATTCTTGAAGCCCCGCGTAATGGGGTAGCTAATATAATCGATGCTCAGATTGTTTATAATGCGCCAACAGAGCGCAGGCAGGCTTTATATGACAATATTAAATATAAGGTTTTATTGGCCGATGGTGGTGAATGGGTTGGTTCGTTTGAAATAGAAGTGTTACCAAATGTTTCAAACGAATCCTCTGTGCCAATAACTCAGAGCGATTCATCAGGAGGAAGCTTTTCATTGCCATTTATTATTATACTCGGTTTACTCTTTCGATTAAGAGTAAAGCGATAGAATAAAATGATAAAAGAGAGCTATATATTGATTAGCTCTTTTTTTTACCTCTTTCTAAATTTAATTACAAAAATGAAGTTATCTGTTGCATTCCTACAGCAGCAGCCATACTCAAAGGTGTTTTTTTTCAAATTTGTGTGATGTTTTTCTCAAAATCGAGTAGTGCTCGGTTTGAGTCGCTTTTGAACTTTATCCTTGTAAGTATCGATGTTTTACATAAATTTCGAAGATTTTACCTACCGTTAAGGTGGAGTTTGTATAATTTTTGGTTATAATTGCGCTAATTGTCATTCGCTCGGATGATGTGCTGTGTAAGGACTTTAGAACACGAATGACAAGTGAAATATGTTTTTTTTAAATAACATAAGGATTTGTGAATCAGTTGCTGCTGCGGGGGGAGGGGGGCGTGGTGTTATTTTTTATTTTGATGGATATAAGCATTATTTATGACTATATAAATAATGGTTTTTTGTATCTGAATGACACTATTGTTACTTTTACGCTGATTTTTAATAAGAACAATTAATAAAATAACGCAACATCGGGGTAGTTTGCACCATGAAAAACGTCAACAGGTCTATCGACGTCAAATATTTAAGAACATTTTCACACGTCGCCAAACATAAAAGTTTTACAGCTGCAGCTCAGTCTCTATTTATGACACAGCCTGCGGTTTCTCAACATATTAAAAAGATAGAGAATACGATTGGGGCGAGTATTTTTGATCGAAAAGAAGGGTTTTTACTGACTAAACACGGAAAAGTATTACTCGATTACGCAGATCAAACAATGTCTATGTGCGAAAGATTGTTTGAAGATCTAGAAAAAGTGGAGTTACGAGAGCAATTCAATATAGCGATTGCTGAATCTTTTTGCTTCGATATGGTTGAACGGGTAATCAATGAATTTAGAATGTTGAACAATATAGACTTGTCTATAAACAGTTTTACTAAGTCTTCTCTATTGGACTCGTCTCGCTACGACTTAATATTCACGATGGATAGAATTTCACAAGAGAATGGAAAATCGTATCAGTTAAAAACCGTAAATTATGTGATAGCACATTCTAATTCACTTGATCCACACGAATGTTACCCACAGAGAGTTGTTTACTGCAGTTCTTTGCTTAAGTCTTCTGTTCAGGAGTTTCTTAACGACTATAATATTGATTCCTCACATGCGACCAGTTGGATCAAAATAAGTTCATGTCAGTTATTAAAAAATGAACTAGAAACCAACGGTACGATTCTAATATTTCCTGAATGGTCGATATGCCATCACAATTGTAAAAAAATACCATTACGTCAAAAAGTGAATATGTATGTCTGGTGTAGCGATGAGATTTCGCAAGAGTTGGAGATATTAGGCATTAAAGATAAGATTCAACAGCTATTTCAAATTAGTAGTATTTCAACGCCGGCATTGAATTATAATGTTATGTAATCAGTTTGATAATATTGATATTGTGCTAAAAATAAAGCAACTCAAAGCAATAGGTATTCCGTAAGGAATGCCTTTTTTGTAACCATAAAAACCTACTGTTTTTCCTATTATGTACATAATAGAAACTAACACACCACCAAAAAAACCTATAAAAATCAGTGTTATTATTACAAAGTCGGGTTGTATTCCAATGATTAACGCACCGATTAACTTCACATCTCCAGCGCCTATAACCTTTACATACCAAAGAATAAAAAACACAAAGAAGCTTAAAATAGCAATGGAAATCGAAGTCAGTAAATAACCATTATACAACGCGACTAAAATGCTAAATATTAAAGCAGTCTTACTGAGATTGTTCGGTATCTTTCTATACTTTCCATCGAAAAAACACACGGATACTAGAATCAAAAAGTTTACAAAAATTAAAGTGGTATAAATTGATAAATCTATATTCATAAATATATGATATAGGTGATATATATCTGTATCAATACAAACCACATTCTAAATTTTGATAGGAACATAATAAAAATTTATGCGATCTGTAATAAGTTTATTTTATGCGATCATAACAACTCTTAATTGGATGTATTTTTTTAATCCGGTAAATTTCATCTCGCAATTACATTAAGACCAATGGTCGATATACTTTTAGAGGATTACTATGTACTACCAAACTTTAGCAAAACTAGCTGAACTAAAAATGAAGTTCGAAGATGATATTCGCGGTGTTACTGCGGTGGAATATGCAATTATTGCTGTTGTAATGTCAGCTCTAGTACTTGCCGCGTTTCAAACTGATGCACTTAAAGATGCTATCACTGGTGCGTTGACTAAGGTGACGACCAACTTGACCACAGCTACTACAGGCAAATAATTAGCCACTAAGAATCATATATTAAGGGGCTTAGGCCCCTATTTTAGGCTTAATATGAACAGAATTATCATTCTCCTTCTTGTTGCTTTTTCTATCTTTTCTACATTGATATATATCAATGTTAACTATATTTCAGCTGATGAAGAACCACAGGAAGTACAGCAAAAAGAAGAACCAAAGGTCAGTATTTTAGTTACTCAGAAAGCGATTAAACGTTCCCAACCGTTAACACCTAATTTCTATGACAAGAAATTTGTCCATATATCTGACTTAGATGGCTCCTACTACACGTTAGAAGACGATCTTATTGTTGAACCTGGCGCTCTATTTAAAGAAGACATCTCCGAAGGCACATACTTGACACAAGATATGATCTCCAACCCTGGAGACCGAGATTATATGTATTTGTCATTAAATGACGGTGAATTACCTTATTTTTATGAAGTTACCGGTATCGGAGTGGTACAAACCGCAACGCTTACTCCTGGTGACAAAGTGAGCTTTGTTTCCACAACTTCTTCAAAATCGAATCTAGTTGAGAACGGGTATGGTGATATCGGTGATCTCGTTAGCCGAGTGATTATTAGTGGAGCTCGCGTGCTGCAGGTAATAAAAGGCAGCGAAGATACTGATTCAGAAGATGCCGAAGACAAAAAATACAGTTTAGTTATTGCATTAAATATGCGCAGTGTATTGAAACTCGACATGGCTCAAAAAATCGGTGATGTGAATATCATTCCATCTGAAAACGAGAATCTCTATTTATCTATTCGCAGCAGTGATCTTTTAGAAACTCAGTTCGGTGTTAGAGAATTACGTGGTAAGGAATAGCATGACTTTAAAGAACAAAAATATAGCCTTGCTATTGTGCGGTATTCTTTCATGCCCATTACTCGCATCAGAATTAATGAACTTGGATCAAGGCGCGGCGAAAACGATTAATTTGAAACGACAGATATCAACGGTATTTGTTGCGAATCAAGAAATAGCTGACTACAAAATTATCGATGAAAACAAGGTTGTGGTTTATGGCGTTGGCCAGGGCACGACTTCAGTGATTGTTTATGATCGAGGTGGAAACGAAATTTACAATGCTGAATTGGTGGTGAATCAAAGCTTAAGGCTACTAAAGCAGACGCTAATCGCGCGATTTCCTGATGAAAACGTAGTGGTTTCCAATGTTGGAGACCAAGTTGTGTTGGATGGTATTGTCGGTAGTGAAGCGATCAAGCAAAAGATTAATCGACTCGTCGGAGAAATGCTGAAGAAAGATCGTCGCCGCGCTGCTTATGAACTAAGGGATGCTGACGGTGAGGCTTTAGATGAGCTGGAGTACACGGCGCAGTACAACTACGACCAAGTCATTAATAATTTAAAAGTTCTCACCACTGAACAGATAAATGTAAAGCTGACGGTTGCAGAAGTTTCGAGTTCTTTTCTAACCGAACTGGGTGTGACATACAGTGACAGCGGTGAGCCAAGTACTTTTGTTAATAAGCTCCTTGATTTTACGGCTCAAGACATTGTTTCTGTTATCTCTGCAAGTGGTGATGACAAAATCGGTCGCGTATTGGCAGAACCCAACCTTTCTGTTATTTCGGGTGAACAAGCCAGTTTCCTTGCTGGTGGTGAGATTCCAATTGCGGTACGAGACGAAGACGGCATTACTATTTCCTACAAAGAATACGGCGTTAAGTTAGCCATGGTAGCCAAGGTTACTGACACAGAAAACATCCGCTTAACCTTGATCCCTGAAGTCAGCTCTATTGATGAGTCGAACAAAACGACGACGGGTCTAATCTCAGTCCCTTCTTTGCGAACTCGACGAGCTCAAACAACGGTTCACTTGAAAGACGGTCAAAGTTTTGTGCTCGCAGGGCTACTCACATCAGAAGAGCGCGAATCGTTAACTAAGATTCCAATTTTGGGTGATATCCCAATCTTAGGTGCGCTATTTAGTCACACTTCCACAAACCGCTCTAAAACTGAATTGATCATAGTTGCTACCGTCAATCTGGTTGATCCCGTTGAGCAAGAGCAAGTCAAGTTGCCAAGTTTTAGACGCACAAGTGATCTTGAACGTTTGCTAAGAATAGACCTCTCAGATCTCGATGAGCCGGAGCTTGAAAATACGATAAACCAAGGAGGGTTCAATTAATGAGATGGATCGTTATTACTTTAATCGCTTTGATTGCTTCTGCTTGCACCCACGTTGATACATCCAACTCTAGTGTGATTGAGCAATTAGAAGAGCGTTTTGAATTTGATATGGTGAATGGTGAGGATTCAATGTCTCGCTCTGTGGCCTTTATCCGAGAACTAAATACGAGAGAGCCGAAAGCAACTTTCTACGTTAAGTATAAGCCTGATGCGAGTGAGTTTGTCGCTAAGCTGCGAGACAGGTTCAAATCAGAGTCTATTGCGAAAGACAGATATAAAGTGGAGCTTGCTGATAATGACCAAGAGAAAAATATCTTGATTATAGGCCTATATGTCCGAATTAAAAGCAGTGATTGTGGAGTGATGGTGTTCTCGCAACGCGAAGATTATCAATTTGGTTGTAGTGTTGAGCATAACCGAAACATCAGCTTGGTTAACCCAATTAAGAAGGCGAAATAACTATGGACTTGGATATCTTGTTTCGTAATTCATCTTCGAAAATGAAGTCGACAGTTGAGGCTACCGATCTGATCGTTTCAGACGATAGCGCTTTAACTGAATCGATCAATGATTTATATGCGATTGAAGGATTCCCAAAACCGTTTGAAGTCACTGATATTGATTTAGATGGTATTTGGAATCAATCAAACATCAAGCTTAACCATGTTGTGCTCGATCTTCGAAGTGCTTCTAATGTTATTGAACAAGTCTCCGAGATTTCGGTTCGTTTAGACGTGAATATATCTTTTCTCGTCCTATGCGACGTCGACTCTATAAAGCTGCGTAATCAAGTGCATGCTTTAGGTGCGACTTATGTGTTATGGGACCCAGAACTTGATGCGCTACTTGCGGCAATTAAAACGACGCAAGAGGGAGAAAGTGCTGTAAAAAAAACGCGCGTTGCCAAACGTATATTGGTTTTAGGAACCAAAGGTGGAATCGGTGTGTCTTGCATCAGTTCCGTTTTAGCGCACTCCTTAGCAGAGCAAGCGAAGCTAAAGACACTGCTAGTGGATCATGATTCCGGAGCGCTAAACAGCGATATTTATATTGGTGTAAAAGGCTTGAAAGCCAAGCACAACAGCATTGATTTAAATCAGATCGATATCGACAGTGCGATAGCAAGAACCTATGTGCATGGTGTTAAAGAGAAGCTAGATTATTTGGTTCTCGAGAAGAATGTCGCTTGTCTTTCTGATCATGCATCTACGTTGTACAACCTTTCCAATCAACTGATTGATCAATATAACTTTATTATCGATTCAGCGCCACTATCTTGCTACGAGGAGATGCACGATCAGGAGTTATCAGATAAGTATCACCGTATCTTTATTGTTTGCGAACCTTCGGTCTCTTCATTGCGTTCATATAACTCGTTGAAAAAGAAGATCGGCAAATCTGAACACCAGGTTATTTTCAACCTGAATAGGCCCGCGAAGGATTTCATGGTGACACTTGCAAGTGCGAAAGAGCGGATCAGAGCCAAAGATAGCATTGATTTTATGTATGAGCCGTCATTAGAAAAGACAGTGGTTCAGCAGGGGATTAATGAGTTGCTTAAGTCTAAGTCATCGACCGCCGTTTTGAGCATGGTTGCCACGTTAACAGGCAAGAAAATTAAAACCAAATCACGCTTCAGTTTGTTTAGAAAATGAATCAATTAAAAGAAATCTACATCCAACTTCGGGATGAAATCTTCGATGCGTTGGACGCAGCGACACTTGTTGAAATCAGTAATCAAGAGCTAGAAGAGCAGCTTAAAGACTCGGTCAATATTCTTATTGATAAGAAGCAGTTGCAAGTGAGCTCATTGAAACGTGTCGACTTAGTCAAAGCATTACTCGATGAGTTGAAAGGCTTAGGGCCACTTCAGGCCTTAGTCGATAACGATGATATATCGGATATTATGATCAACGGACCATCGGATATATTTATTGAAATCAATGGCAAAGTTGAACAGTCTCCGATTCAATTTGTGAACGAGAAACAGCTCAACACTATTGCTAAGCGAATCGCTTCAAATGTGGGGCGTCGTATCGATGAATCTAAGCCGCTTTGTGATGCACGTTTGATGGATGGCAGCCGTGTCAACATCGTGATACCTCCACTTGCAATCGATGGAACTTCTATCTCTATTCGTAAGTTCAAAGAGCATAAAATTAAGCTTGAGAACCTCGCAGAGTTTGGTGCTATGTCAGTTGAGATGGCTAAGCTTTTGTCCATTGCGAGCCATTGTAAATGCAATATATTGATCTCTGGTGGTACGGGTTCAGGCAAAACGACATTGTTGAATGCGTTGTCTGGGTTCATTGGTGAAACGGAACGTATTGTTACCATTGAAGATGCTGCTGAGCTACAGCTTCAAAAGCCTCACATCGTTAGGCTTGAAACTCGACAAGCCAGCGTTGAAGGAACGGGAGAGATCACCGCGCGTGACCTTGTGATCAACGCTCTTCGTATGCGTCCTGACAGAATTATTGTGGGGGAGTGTCGTGGAGGAGAGGCGTTCGAGATGCTTCAAGCGATGAATACCGGCCATGATGGGTCTATGTCGACATTACACGCTAATACGCCACGCGACGCGATTGCTCGTACTGAAAGTATGGTGATGATGGCAACCGCTAGCCTGCCGTTATCTGCAATACGTAGAACCATCGTGAGTGCAGTAGACTTGATTGTCCAGGTAAAGCGCCTTCATGATGGCAGCCGTAAGGTGATGTACATTTCGGAAATCATTGGCATGGAAGGAGATAGCGTGGTGATGGAAGATATTTTCCGTTACGAGGCGAGCTCTGATTTTAAAGATGGCAAGATGGAAGGAGAGTTCCGAACGCCCGGCTTATCCACTCGTTCTGTCATTTATGAACGCGCAAAATTCTTTGGTTTAGAACAAGCGGTAAGGGAGATCTTTACATGACCTTAATCCTGATCGCGTCATGGAGTGCTTTGTTAGTTTACTTCCTTATCCATCGCTTTCGCCAAAATAAAAAACTACGTAGTTTGATTGAAATGGAGGCTGAATTCGAAGGGGTAAAAGGCGTTCGTTCGGTTATCGATTCGCAGCAGTTTGAAGAGAGTTATAAGGCCAGGCTTAGGAAAAGTTACAAGAAGATAATAAAGGTCTTCCAGCCCAACATGTCTTTGAAGCTGATTCTATTTATTAGTGTGTCGGCATCAGCGGTTTATGCCATTAACGAGTTTTTCTTACGTCAGGATTACGTTGTTTGCTTGATTATTGTTGAGCCTATTTTGTTCTTCGTTTTTTACAACAAGCTAAAGCAACGGCAGATGGATCGCTTTAAAACCAACTTTCCGGATGCTTTGAATATCTTGAGCGGAGCCATTTCTTCAGGCCAAAGTATCATTCATGCGTTCGAGTATGTAGGTAAGCAGCTTGATAATGAAGTAGGCAACGAGTTCAAGTTCATGGCTGAGCGTTTGCTTATTGGTGAAGACCCTGATGACGTGCTTGAACGCAGTAGCAATACGTTTCCTTACTTAGAGTACTTTTTCTTTGCCTCAACGATACGAATCAACTTGGCTCGAGGTGGTCAGCTCAAAGATGTCATCAATAAGATTAACCGGCTTATGTTTGATTCTCGAGCTGTTGAGAAAAAGAAAAATGCATTAACCTCTGAAGCGCGTGCTTCGGCAAAAATTATTGCTTGTTTACCCGTGATTTTTCTTATCATCTTGAAGTTTACAAGCCCTGAGAACTACAGCTTTGTTATGTTTGAGGAAGCGGGACAACCTATTTTTTATTACGTTTTAGTGAGTGAATTATTAGGTTTCTTTTGCATCTGGCTGATTTTGCGAGGTGTAAATTGATGGATTTTGAAACGGCTATTGTTTGGAGTGTCATATTTATTATCTCTATGGTTCTAGCAACGTATTGCTTGCGTTTTTGGGATAACACGAGAGCAAATATAGAAACTCGAAAAATAATTGGTTCAACACGCGAAGAAAAGAAACGAACAGATTTATTTAAGGCTTTTTTGTCTCGGCTTAGTTTCAATAAGCATGAAACTAAACGGAAGTTAGTCGCAGCTGGTTTTTACAATGAATTCCTTGCTGATGCTTACTATTTATTAAAAATAATCCCTTTTAGTATTTGCTTAATATTAATCGGCTTCGACTTTTATAAAGGAGAAACAGAGGTGATATTCGCTCTGTTATATCTTCTGGGGGCTTTGTTGGCATTTGTCATCGCGCCAGATTCCTATGTGTCGGCTCGGGGGAAAGCCAATATTAAGCACATCGGTTCAAGGTTACCTTTTTTACTCGACTTAATGAATGTGTGTGTTCACACCGGCATGACAATTGAGTCCAGTTTGGAGTACCTGGCCAAGGAACTTCACGCGGTAGACAGTAACCTTGCCCATGTTGTCAGAGTCACAGTGGAACGCTCACGCCTTGTTGGTTTGGAAAAGGCATTAGAGGAGTTTTACGACCTTGTGCCTACCAGCGAATCTCAAAGTTTTGTGATGACCATGGTGCAAAGTCTTCAATTTGGGTCATCTGTTGGCCCTGTACTGGCTACGTTAGCGACGGATATTCGAGAGCTTAATATGATGGACTTGGAGGAACGGATTGGAAAGATGGGGGCAAAAATGTCTATTCCATTGATCGCTTTTATTATGGTTCCGATTGTTGTCCTCATTGCGGCCCCAGGTATTTTAAGGATGTTGATGTGATAAGAAAATTTGTATTAGTCGTTATTACTATGGTTCTAGTTTCTGGTTGTACAACGGTTAATAACCAACTTGATACTAAAGAGCAATTGCTTATTGGATCGGGGGATTCGCATAAGCTCATTGAGTTTTATAAGGCAAATATACAATCCGACCCTGTATATAAAGTCAAACTTGTTAACTTGTATTTAGACCTTAAAGATATTAAATCGGCTGAGCTATATAGGAATACCTACAGTGACAGTGACCTTGATGATCAAGAATATATTTTAACCAGTGCTCGAATTTACTATCAGAAAAAGAACTTTGAGCGCGCATTAGATGAGTTAGACAAGTATAGAGATGAAGGCGGAGCTGAGTATGAGTACCAACTTCTAACCGGAAAAATACTAGCTCAGCAAAAACGATTTTCTGAAGCAATTGAGCATTTCGAGGAAAGTCGCAAACAAGGTGCTTCAGACAGAGAGGCTAGTAACAATATCGCTGTTGTTAAAATAATGCAGTCTGATTATTTGGGTGCGACGGACATTTTATATGACCTTTATCTTTCAAATCCGAATGACCAGAGAGTGAGTTCTAACTTAATTCTCTCTTCGGTTAAGTCCCAGAGACCGGATATCGCATTGGAAGTTCTGAAACATTCGAATAGTGATGAGCAAGCTCACAAACAGCTATCTGCATTAATGAGGTCAATATCTAAAAGTAAAGGGAAGAAGACCATGACACAGTCAACGATAAAGATGGAACAACAGCTTATAGGTACCCAAGTTCACTCTGGGAGTTTTGTAGCACCGACATCGCGAGTCAGCAAATTGGATTCGACTGCAGGGTTTCAAACATCTAAACACAGTGTGGATGGTTCTGTACTCGACCCTAGAAGACTGAAACCCAATGCAAAACCTATTTATCGAGTGCAAGTGTTAGCGACTTACACAGCGATTCCTTCGGACTTTCTGAACTATCTAAAAACAAACTACGGCTCTGTCTATTCGTATACACATGGTTTGTGGAAGCGTTACTGCATAGGTGATTTCAATGATCTGGATGAAGCCAAGGCGTTTCTGAATAGCATTGATATCAAGGGAGCATTTGTCGTTGATTACACCAAGAAAAGGTATGTCCGTCTATGAGGTCGTTTAAACGCAAGCAAAAGGGGTCATTGACGGTTGAAGTCGCGATGGGGATTCCGATTTTTCTGGCTATTGTTTTTGGGTGGGTTGAGATCTGTATTCTGACTTTCTCCATGAGTATGACTGATCACGCATTAACGACGGCGGTGATGCGAACTAAAAAAGCGGGTGACTCGAGTAGTCGTCAATCCATTAACTATGGGCAAATGATTAAAGACGAGTTGAATAAAGCCGGTGGAGCGTTATGGAGTAACGTCGTTAAAGAAGGTAGCGTCATCATTCATGTGAACTATTTCCGAGACTTCGAAGGTTTTCTTAAATGCACGGACACCTATGCCTCTGCAGATAAGTGTCCGGATAAGAAAGATGCACCAGAAGACATGGCACTTGCAGTTTACGCTTTGGAATACACTTACGATCCTATTGTGTCTATTTGGTTCCCAAATATGCCGATAAAGCGCGAAGTTATTACGATCCAAGAGTATGAAAGATGCTCTTTCAAAATTGGTCAAGGGGCAGGTTGTGCAAGTTAAACAAAAAGGATCGTTTGCGGTTGAACTGGCGATGGTGCTTGTCTTTGCTTCTGGCATTTTCTTAGTTTTAGTGAACCACATGCTAGCGATTAACAAGAAAGGCCAATTGGACAGAGCTACATATTCAATGACCACGATTTTCGCAGAGCGGAAGCAGTTATTTAACGCCAATATGGATATTTGTGCTGGTGATTGTCGAAAAACAGAACACAACGCATTTGTGATTGCTTCTGCTTCGATGAAACGAATGATTCCAAACTTTGACAAAACCAAATTTGGGATGCGTATCGACGAGATAAGGCTTGAAGAAACGGCTTTATCCGGAGGGAAAGTGAATTATCGAAGGGTTCAAAAGACTCTGACCAAAGGGAGCATACACGGATGTGACTTTCCAGACATGGGCGATATCACCAAAGAAAAAGCGATAGAAATACTTCCTATCACATCGCGAGGCCGCCGATTACCCATGTATCAGGTGTCTCTTTGTTATGAAATCCCAACTAATTTGATTGGGATCGCCAACGGAGAGGTTTTTCGGCTTGTAAGTACATCTTATTCATTTGCGAGGGTTTAAGGTGAAGTCGATAAAGAAAAACCAAGGTGTCGCAGGTATTTTGTTTGTTGGTCTATTGCCTATGATGGTTATTTTCATGGCATTTTCGATGCAGATGTCTCAACAGATGCTAGCGCATACAAGGTTATTAGAAGCCGCAGAGGTCGCCAGTTTAGCACTTATCGCGAGCCCTAAAGAGGACGAAGAAAAGAACGTAAAGTATGCACGCTATTTAGTCGATAGATACGTTATTGACAACACGGATGATGTTGATGTTGCTGTATATACTAGTAAGTGTGAGTACAAAGACGGCTGCGTCCAAGCCAGCGGTGAACTTGCTCCGTTTAGTGACTTTGTGGTAAGTGCGACTGCCAAATATACGTCTTGGATCGCGTATGAAGAGATGAACTTAAAGCCTGAGTTTTCGGTGAGTGGGCGAGCCGTTACGCGCAAGTATCTCCCTCAGCCTGTTGATGTCTACTTTATCGGTGACTTTAGTGGTTCTATGACTAACCCATGGAAGAACGGAAAAATGAAGCTCGATGTCGTGAAAGAGACCATTAAACGAGTCGTCGATGACATTGAAGAGTTTAATACGGAAGAAAAGAGTCGAGTTGCTTTGCTCGGGTACAACCGACACCATGTTAAACAATCTGATGAGATAGTAAGACTGAATGCTTATGGTTATCGTGCTTCATGGCGAAAGAGATACACTTATGACTACGCACGGAACTCTCCTGCGACAACGGTTAGACGAATGTTTGATAAACCAACTTTGTATAAGGAGATCATCGAACCATCGTATGGAATGAGTCGATACGAAGTAGAGCGACTTTATAAGCGAAACAATGGTTTTGATGATTACTACAAGTTTTACGATATTCCACTGACTGAGGATTATGATAATTTTCGAGCCCAGTTAATGAGTGCTCAGTTGAAAGCTGGTGGAGGAACCTCTTCTTGGAACGGAATCATTGCTGCGGCACAAGAAGCCAATAACGCGACCAACCTTAACCCTGAACAAGTGTTTATTGTGTTATCCGATGGTCAGGATGGCGTCAAGAGCTATTTACAAAAACTAGTGGACCAAGGGTTATGTAGAAAGCTGCGCTCAACCATTTCAGCGAAACGAAATCGTTTCCAAAGTAATGCGCCAACTGAACCTGAGAAAACGAAAGTCACGATGGGCGTCATTGGTATTAATTATAGAGTGTTAGAAACCGATGGCTTTGGTGATTGCTTTGGTAAGAAAAATATCTATCACGCCAAAGATGGTGAAGATGTATACAAGCACATTTTGAATTTGATTAATGAAGAAACCGGAAAACTAAAGGATTAACATGAGATACCTAGTGATTTTATCTACGATGCTAATGTCTCCATTGGGCTATGCGAACTGCTTGGGCAATGTCGGCGAGTACGTCACGTCGAAAACGTTGGTGTCTTCTCATACTGTGACGACACAAGTGACTGGAAAGCTGATTGAGCTTGATGAGAAACCTCAAAATGAGGTGATCAATAGAGAAAGTGAAGTGATTCAAGTCGGAGCTCAAGATGATGTGTGTTTCTATGATAAAGCGACGCAATCCTTGGTACTTAATTATCCAATTAATGTGTATCAATTGGATGAAAGCCATAAGCAAGTATTAGGTCAGTACCTTAGCTTAGTGAGTGATAAGTCTAAGATTTATATAGAGGGTCACGCAGATAGTTTAGGCAGTAAAGGCTACAACAAAGCCCTGTCATCTCGCCGAGCAGGGCAAGTAGCGAGCTACTTGAAGAAAGATCTTCATCAAGGAAGTCGCATTGTTGAATATGCATATGGTGAAAGTGCGCCAATTTGTAAGGTTGAAGACAACAAGGAAACAGGTTGTAACCGACGAGTTGTGATCACTGTTAAGTCCTAATGGGCTTGGTTGTCGTTGTCTGTATTTTTATTGTTTGGGCCGCGATGTTAAGCGGTGTATAAACAAAGGGAGCCAGTTTGGGCTCCCTTTTTTTGATTCATCGCGTTATTTGATAACTAGATAAAATAACCAACTACCTACACCTTTGGTTCGGGCAGCTCTTCTGTCTCAATCGGAGTCGGTGTCAGATATTCACATAGCTCATCGTATGGAATAGGGCGAGAGAAGTAATAGCCTTGCATCAGATCACATCCACATGTCTTCAGAATCGAGAAGTGCTCATTTGATTCGACACCTTCTGCCAACACCACCATTCCGAAGTTCTTACCGATAGCAATAATGTTTTGAACCATGGTTAGCGATTGCTGATCGACTGCAATACTCTCAATGAAGCTCTTATCAATCTTTAGCTCGTCGATAGGCAGTGCCTTCAACATACTCAATGATGAATAACCAGTACCGAAATCATCCAAAGAGATCTTAATATCGTTTTCTTTGAGGGCTTCGAACAGTGGCTTCACTATAGCCACCTCTTCAATGAACAAGCTTTCAGTGATCTCTAGCGTTAAGCAGCTTGGAGAGAACTGATATTTCTCAAGCGTTGCGAATAAGTGTTCTGAGAACGACTTATGTGAAAACTGACGTACGGATATGTTGTTGTTGGGTGAAGTCATCTCTGTTGGCTTGCCACTTGGTTACGCCTAACACGGCGAAAAGTATCACGGTCAGTAGCACGATCAAAGCGTACAGAGATCAGATACTATTTCTTAAATAGAGCCATGAGATGCCTTTTGTTGGTGACTACTTTTAACAGAGTGCAAGCGACAAACTATTAGGTCGTCAGCGTGATTCATGCAACGAAAGATACAAACATCAATGATGAAAGTATCAGTGATTAAAAAGTGTAACGACTACGAGCAGAGATTCTTGAGTATTCACCACATTGATAACGATTTGCCCAAGATTAATCACGGTTTATGGTCAGTAAATCGCTATACCGCAAAACAAAAAGCTTACTGTGTGAGACGTTAAGTCATCACTACGAGTAAGTTCTTTATGCATGCGTAGTTAATTCTAACAGTAGCATTAAGCTAAGTTGAATTATTTTTTGGTCACTGCGATAGGTAATTGCTCGTTAGCACCCCATTCAGTCCATGAACCATCATAAATGCCCATTTCACCTGAATACCCAGCCAGCTTAGCGGCCAATAAGATGATACAAGCCGTCACACCAGAACCACAGCTAAAGAACATCGGTTGTGAGAGGGTTAAGTTTAGGGTCGAGAAAATGTCGACTAACTCTTCTTGAGGCTTCAATTTACCTGCATTTAGGACTTGTGCAAATGGTAGGCAAATGGAGTTCGGAATATGGCCGCTGCGCAAGCCTTCACGTGGTTCAGGTACTTCTGAATCGAAACGAGCTTGTGAACGTGCATCCAGAATGTTTGCACTGTTGTCATCGGAGTAGCTTTGGATTTGCTGAGCATTTATAAAGTAGTTGTCTTGAATATTGCCTTCAAAGTCACCTAGTTGCACAGCTGTTTTGTAGTCGGTATCTGTAGGGTAGCCGGCTTCTATCCATGCAGGTAAACCACCATCTAAGATGTAAACGTTGTTGTGGCCCATTGCCATGAACATCCACCACGCACGAGGGGAAGCGAAGGTTCCTGAATTATCGTAAACCACAATGGTGCTGTCTTGGTTGATGCCAATTTCTTGTGCACGTGTGTTGAAGTGTTTTTCGGTCGGGAACATATGAGGAAGCAAGGTGTGCTTATTACAAAAGTCTTTGTCGTAATCAAAACGAATCGTACCAGGAATCATTTGTCCTTTGATCTTTTCTGACTCACTTGGAATCTGAAATTCGATACTGGCGTCTAGGATTACAATGTTGTCTTCCTCTAGCAAACGTTGTTGAAGTTGTTGCGGTGAAATGAGTGGCTGAGTCATTCTTATTATGTCCATTCTTGTTGTTATATCGATTTATCTCGTTGTATTGACGACTAAGGTGCAGTCCGGCAGTGGATGAACTGATAACTGCTTTGTCCGGTTATTTGATTGTTTAATGTATCAAGCGCGACCACAGAATCAAGAGGGCAGTCTGTTGTTGGTGGAATGGAAACGCGAAATATTTGGTTGTTTTGGGTTTCAACCGTGAGGTAGCGCCTATGCCCGTCTAGGGATTGAGTGAGAGTATTAGAAATCACTTTGGCTTGAATACGTTGCCTTGTCTCTGAGGTCAGAGGGAAGTAGGTGAGAGCCAACAGTACACCGACACCACACATTAAGATAAATAGACCTATTTTTATCTGTTTCATGAGAGTAAGTCTTTGAAGGTTATCTTGAAAAGATAAGTCAGATTGGCAGTAAAGTGAATGTCATCAATCAGAAAGTCTGAGTGGCTAATTCTTGCGCGATCAAAAAGTGAGCATTGCTGTTCACTTTGGATGGATACAGAATCCGTTTTGCATCTGTTGACTACCAAACTGTCTCCGTCGATTACCAAACGATCTGAGAATCACTGCTTGATACCACTTGTTGCAGTGGTGGTTGACCATCGTAAAACCAGATCTCTATCAAGAGTGAGTCGTGATTTACTGGTGCTGTAAAGTTAGACGCGAATACTCCATTGTCTAATGGGCCTGCAATTACTTTACTGGAGTAGTCCGGCTTCAAGGTTGAGTCGGCTCTTGTGCTAAAGCGGCTATAAATGGTCACAAAAGAACGGTCTGTCGAAATGCTGCTGATGTCGATGTAGAGATCAAACTGCTCCACACAGCTGTAGTCAAACCCATCAGGTACCACCAAGTCATTCATCGTATAGGTTGGCGTAGCTACAGCGCTGGCTACTGGAGATGGTGATGATGGTGAAGGAGAAGCAGTGCCACCGCCACCTCCGCCCCCTCCGCCCCCACCACAACCTGCGAGTAGGAGTGAAGCTGTAGCTAAAACTACGGTCATTGTTCTTTTCATGTTCCAAGAGCTTTGTGCAGACATATTATCTTCCTTAGAGAGGTTGCTTCTCAACTCAACGCTATGATGTTCGCGATTATGTATATCTTTGATACTCATGACGTCTCTCCTTATGGCTCGTAGCATTGGTTGTCTGCTGGTGATGTATACCAAGTTTGATTATTTTCACCTCCTGATTCTGCATACTGCTTAAACTCTGGGTAAGCAGTTACAATATCCACGTACTCTTGCGGCCATTTCCACTCTTCTGTTGAATTGATAATGAGAGCCCAAGGGTGGTTTTCTGCTGTCTTGAAATATTTACCTGTTGCTGGGTCGCTATCATCAACACCGATTCCAGAGTCAAACAGGTTTACGGTGTCGAAGGCCTCGGTCGGTGCTTGGTCTGGTAGGTGTACCTCCCAGCTACGTCCCGGATGCATCGGAAGGTTTTCACCGTGATAGTACCCTGGAGTCGCGAAGATGAACGGGTCGTAAGGCATATCAGTCCAACTTGCAGTACTCACACCATCCCCCGCTAAGGTAATACCAACCTGGAAGGAGAACTGTTCGTCTTCTTTACAGCCATTGCTGGTACGATAGAAGTTACAAGCGGTAGTGGTTTTCTCGGTTAAGTCGTTTGCAATGACAAATATTGCTTCGCTACGCCCTTCTTCAAGATCTAGGTCTGTGAATACCCCGTTGTGTTTCATGTAAGAGTTACCACTACTCACTAAACTTGGGTCTAGGTTCGGAAGTCGAACAGCAAAACCGTTTCTATAGGTTGCGCCAACAGCAGCTAGGCGACCGTCGATGGTGGATTTAACCACTTTTCCGTCTTTTAGGATTTCTGTGATGCGATACATAATCACAGCATCATTCATGTCGTAATCAGCTTTATAAGGCCAGTTATCTTCATAGGCTAAAGTTGCGTAACCAGAAGCACTTGGGAAGTAACGGGCTGTGGCACCGTCATTAAGAACATCGACTTGAATATCGACCACCTCACCAGATGTCGAACCACCAAAATAGCTCAGCTTGGTTTGTTGACTGAATCTAAAGCGAGCCCAAGTCGTCCCCGTAAGGGCGTTGATATCGACATTAAGGAACAGATCGTTTTCACCCGCATCCAGTTGGTAGTCGGTAAATACTTGTTCGTTAGCACCATCGAAGCTGCCGTCTTGGTTCCAGTCGATCCAAGCCGAAAGGTAACCAGTTGTTGAAGCTTCAATCACCACTTTTGAGTCTAATCCGGCTTCTAGTCCCGTAACAAAGCCGATACCACCGTTAACCCATTCGTCATCAATACCCACGTTCTCATCTGATTGTGGGGTAACGTAACCATCTAGATCAGCATCTGGCGCGTCAGTACCTAGCCAGGTAATGCCATCAAGCTCATGTCGAGGACCATTGCTCGCCAGTAACGTTATGTAGCTGTCTGGAGCATCACCGAAGTCGATGTTTGAGTCTTCATCAATAACAGGTGCATTAGCACAACGAGCACCATCATTTTGACCAGAAATTGGGCCATTCGGTACAAATTCATCGGCTGGAACAATACCTGCTGCGATATTAGCAGCGTTGTCGGGAGATAGGTTGATTCGGTAAATTTTACCGTCTTGGTTTCGAGATACGTAGTAGTAGCCATTGACATCAAAATAGCCAGCACCGAACGTACCTAACTCACCGGTATCGCCGATGTAGGTTTCAGCTCCTGTGGTTGGGTTGGATTGGTACAATCCGCCAGAGTTATTGTCGATACCATAAAGAGAGCCATCACTTGGATGGAAGGCAAAATCAGTTAATTTTACAGTTGCTGGGCTACCTGCAATTTTGTTCACCGTCACGGTCGCATTTGGATCGGAATCTAAAGGAGAAAGGTCAACAGTGAATAACCCTTCTCCTGTGCGATACAGGTAGTAAACATGATTGTAGACGTCGCCTACATAGAAAGTGTGGTCAGTTGGCAATCCGCTTGTGTTGACCACTTCCGCTTGGAAATCTTGACCTAGTCGAACTAAGCGTTTATTAGTTGTGTCATAGCCATAAATATAACGATCTTGGAAATCAAAACCGACACCGTTAATGTTAGCGTCCATTCCCGTGTCATCTTCTAATAGGGTAGTTGAACCTGTGACTAGATTTACTCCGCAAACTTGCACTGGGGTTGATTGAAAAAGGTATGCCTTACTCGGGCAGGTATCGAATGGCGCTGCGTTGGCGACCAATGGCGCACTTATTAGCAAACTTAACGTTGTAATTCTCATATCTACATCCTTGTCACGGAAGGTCTAGATACTTATCAAGTCGCGTGCCATTTTTAAGTTTTTGATTTTTAGTGTTTTTATTTTAATTGGTTCAGGTTTTTATTGTTTTCTCAAAATGAGAACTCAAATAAAACTAATCTCTCATAGAGTATTTCAAATTGATAAAGCGATTTGAGAAACGGATGTTAAGCACTAGAAGCCCTGACTTTTAGTCGAGGCTTCGGTTGTCGATTAGAGGGGGCTATGATTTAGTCTATCCACACACTGAACAATTAGGCATCTTCATTAAGTTCATCTCATGCCAGCTGTGCGACATGGCATCGAGAATTAAAAGCTTGCCTTGTTGTGGTTGCCCGAATTTTGCAATCACCTTAATCGCTTCTAAAGCTTGAGCTGCACCCACCATGCCAACAACTGGCGCCATTACACCTGCTTCAACACAACTTAGGGCTGCATCGCCGAATAGAGCGCTTAAGCATTGATAACACGGTGCATTTTTATCTTGATAAGTGAACACACTAATCTGACCTTCCATACGAATTGCAGCACCAGAAACAAGTGGTGTTTTCGATGCGTAGCACAAGCGATTGAGTTGATTGCGCGTTTCCACGTTGTCACTGGCATCAAGAACAAGTGAGTGCGCTTCAATCAACTTCGTAAGATCCTCGTCATCAAGTCGATAATCGATAGTTTCAACTGTCAGGTGAGGGTTTAATAGCTGTAGCGACTCAGCTGCAGATACCACCTTCTTTTTACCAATATCCGCATCGGTATGAAGTACTTGGCGCTGCAAATTAGAAAGCTCGACAATATCATCATCGATGAGCGTGAGCTTACCAATACCCGCAGTCGCAAGGTATTGGGCAGAAGCACAGCCAAGGCCGCCAGCACCCAAAACCAAAATTGAGCTCTGTTTCAGCGCTTCTTGGCCTTCAAAATCAAATTGTTTCAGGATGATTTGGCGGTTATAACGAAGCATTTCTGCGTCAGACAGTATTTCCATCAGCAAGCCTCGTTAGTAAAGCGTCGAGTTAAAGAGTTGGATCTGAACCGTTTCGCCCACTTCTACGCGACCACGTTCACGTTCTAGCACCACAAAGCAGTTTGCCAAACTCATCGAGCGGAAAGCACCTGAGCTTTGGTTACCAGTTGTTTCTACAACAAATTGACCGTTTTCAATCGAGTAGATACCACGCTGGTAATCAGTACGACCTGGGCCTTTTTTGAATGCAGACTTAGTGATAGCTGGAATAGACTTCGGAGCTGTCCACGCGGTGTGACCCGCCAATTTAGCCAACATAGGTTGAACCAACACGTACATGGTCATCATCGCCGATACAGGGTTGCCCGGTAGACCGCAGAACCATGCGTTATCGAGTTCACCGAATGCGAATGGTTTACCCGGTTTGATTGCCAGTTTCCAAAAACCGATTTGCCCCAGTTCTTCAAGAATGTCTTTGGTGTAATCAGCTTCGCCAACACTTACGCCGCCAGAAGTCACAACCACGTCTGCTATTTGCTGTGCTTTCTCGAAGGTTTCTTTAAGCGTTGCAGGGCAATCAGGGATGATGCCTAAATCAATAGCTTCACAACCAAAAGCTTCAATTAACGGCTTAATGCCGTAACGGTTGCTATCGTAGATTTGACCATCTTCAAGCGGTTGACCTAGTGGTTTTAGTTCATCGCCAGTAGAGAAAAACGCGACTTTAGGCTTGTGTAACACTGTCACGTGGCTCACACCCAATGAAGCAATCATTGGAATATCACGAGGTGTTAAACGTTCACCATGGCTAATAATGATATCACCTTGTTTGATGTCATCACCAGTAGGGCGAATATTGTTGTTCAGCTTGATGTCGTCTTGTTTAATCTCAATACCAGCGTCAGTTTCGACCGTATTTTCTTGCATGATGACAGCGTCACAACCTTCAGGTATTTTTGCGCCAGTCATAATGCGAATACAAGTATTGCTTGGCCATTCACCTTCGAACGGTTGGCCTGCAAAAGATTTGCCTACCAATGGCAGTACTTTACCGTTCTCTAGGTCTGCTAAGCGCAGTGCATAGCCATCCATTGCTGAGTTATTAAAAGGAGGTACGAAAATAGGGGAAAGAATATCTTCAGCAAGGACGTAACCTAATGCTTCAGCAAGAGACAGAGGCAAAGTCGTTTGGATTGGTTTGATTGGTGATAGCAGCTTATCTAGTGCTTCTTCAATTGGCATTAAGCCCGGAGCGTCGCAACAGCCCATAATTGAAATCCTTTGGTCGTTATTATTTTTGATTTGGTGGTTGGTAGTAGTGATTCAATAATGATCAAATTAACACTATTTGCCAACGAAATTGCTGTCACTTTAGCATAGTTTAACCCCCGTAAATAATGACCTCCCTTAAAATATGGGTGTATTTATTCAAAATTCCGAGTATCCTTGTCTGCCATCCAGAAGGGGCAATAAAAGAGGAAGTTCAATGTCAGGTTTTAGCGAATCAGCGAAGTTGGTTAAAGATGCGCTAGCAAGCCGTGGATTAGAGACACCAATGCGTCCTAATCAGGTTAGCCGAGAAGAGAAAAAGGAAAGAATCGAACACCATATGCGTGAGATTCTAACTCTCCTTGAACTTGATCTTGCAGATGACAGTCTGGAAGAAACGCCACAACGTATTGCGAAAATGTATGTGGATGAGATCTTCTCTGGTTTGGATTACGCCAATTTCCCTAAAATCACCGTGATCGAAAACAAGATGGGTGTTCGTGAGATGGTACGAGTAAAAGACATTACCGTAACCAGCACATGTGAGCATCACTTAGTAACCATTGATGGTAAAACTGCAGTGGCTTACATTCCGCAAGGTAAGATCATTGGTCTTTCGAAGATCAACCGAATCGTTCGTTTCTTTGCTCAACGTCCACAAGTTCAAGAGCGCATGACGCAGCAAATTCTTGTTGCATTACAAACGCTACTAGAAACGGATGATGTTGCTGTAACCATGGATGCGGTTCACTACTGTGTAAAATCGCGTGGTGTGATGGACGCAACCAGTGAAACGACGACAACAGCACTGGGTGGTATTTTTAGATCAAACCCAGCAACGCGCCATGAATTCTTACACGGCTTGCGTTAATTCGCTGAATTATTGGATGAACGCAATTTAGCCTCTGTCAATTGAAGTTCGTTGAAAATATTCTAAGCCTCGCTTTGTGCGGGGCTTTTTGTACTTGTAGTGAAGTTAACTGCAATGGCTGTGAATGCTGTCATTCCCTAGAGTGAAGAATGAGCGAGTAGGGAATCTGCTTTTTCGAGAAGGGTTGTTTGATTAGAACGGAAATTAGATGCGCTCTATAGGATCTATAAAGCGCAAATTTGGGTACAGCAGCTGGCAGAGTGTCTAAGTAAGATTAAACAAACGCTTAAAGCGATGAACAAAGCCTGATGGTTTGTTCTCGGCTTGATAGAGGTTCAAGCCATCATAAAAGCTACCCATGAACTCGACTCGAATCTCGTCATCAGTACTTCTCGAAAGGCGAGACAACAACGTCGCGGTCGCAGCGGCATGATCATTGGCTAGGCTGTAATCCATTCCTAGTCGTCCTTGAATGAACAACCACAAATGCGTCACTAACTTCAATTGCTGAGCGTTGGAGTTTTGAAATTTGTCGCCGTGTTCACTGCCTACCGTGCTATCGAAAACGCCTTGCATCGCCTCGCTGGCTTCTTTATTGCTTTCAAAGCGATAGCTCACATCGATATGCACTTTTGTTAAAAGCCCGAGTAAGGTTTGTCGCTCTGAGTTGTCAGACTTATTCTCACTCGCATGCTTAAAGAGGGCGTGGTTTTCGTCAGTAAATGACTTTAACTCTTTTTCATAGCCTGTCGTAAGCGCTTTCACTGAATCGAGACCAGCGAGCTGCAAACAAGCTTCGAGCTTAGTTTGGTGCTGAGATTCAGTCTGAGTTTGGATCTCAGTCATTACTCTGTAGCTCTTCCCAAGTGACTTCTGCAGATTGCGTGTCGCTATTAATGAAAGCAGAGTTACCCGATAGCATTACAGAAAGGTCCATCGTGCGCTGTGTCATTTCAGAGAGTTGTTCGATACCAGCATTATCCAGACGGACAATTTGAGCCTTCAGATAACCGAACTTGCCTTTGTTTTGTTCCCACCACACGTTCGACTTTGTGTTGAAACTGAACACGCGTACAGACTTAGATAAGCGAGTCGCTTTTTTCACGCGCTCTGGATCCGGTTCGCCGACATCAATCCAGTCTAGGATCTGGTCATCTAACGACTTCTGCCATAAATCGGGTTCTTCAATGCTAGACAACCCTTTAGTGAACTCAAGTTCAGGTGATGCATTGATACAGAAAGCCATAATTCGAGCCATCATGCGCTGTTCTGTTTCAGAAGGGTGTTGTGCAACCGTTAGATTAAAAGAGTCGTAATAGTCGCGATTCATATCGGTTAGAGAGATACGAAACTTATAGATTGTCGGTTTGAGAGCCATTGAGGGGATGTCTTAGGTAGAAATAGTGAGGGGGAATATTACCTTAAATCTCTGAATAGCGGGTAAAAAAATAGCCAGCAGAGGCTGGCTATTTTTAGAAAGCTTTAAAATACTAAATTAAAGTACTTTGATGCTATCAGCTTGTGGGCCTTTTTGACCTTGAGATACTACGAACTCAACTTTTTGGCCTTCAGCAAGAGTTTTGAAACCGTCGCCTGTGATTGCAGAGAAGTGTGCGAATACGTCTGGACCGTTTTCTTGTTGAATGAAGCCGAAGCCTTTAGTTTCGTTGAACCATTTTACTGTACCAGTAACTGTGTTAGACATGATGATATCCTAAAATTAAATTTTTATTTTGAGCCAATTGTGGCACTGATAGCGCGGAAAAGTTTATTGCTATTGCGTACAACACAACGGGGTTACTAGTAATCCAACGAAATGTTTATATACAAAGAACTTTCTTTCTAGCCGAGGTGAAGTCTAAATCAAATCAAGGGATAGTCAATCGAATCCATAACGAAAGGTTGCAGAAACTTGGGGGCAGTCAAACTTTGCATTCCTTAAATATCATGGAGTTACAGTAGTATGGTGATTTGTTGTCGTTTTTGTGAAAAACGTGGGTGAAATTGATGACAAATTTGGAGTAATTGCACTGGTTTTATACGTGTAATCACCAAATCAATGCCCTTAAAACAACCATCTCTAACGTTAGATTTCTAAACCGCGAGTTTGGTAGAAACGTCGTTAAATAGTAGGTATAAATAGATAAATAGCGGGAAAACTGACGCAATCAGACCTTATATCACGGTGTGATTGCGCATCGTGTTACTTCTTCAGGCGATATAGATTGCCATTGTCAGTGCTGAAGAAAATGTCGCCGCCGGGAGAGGTTTCAATGTCTCTTATTCTTTCACCTAAGTCCTCAAGAATACGCTCTTCTTTTATCGCCTCACCTTGTTCGTTGACCGTCACAATATTGATGTGAGTAAGTTTAAGTGCGCCTGCCAACAGCTTGCCTTGTAACTCAGGGTATTTGTCACCTTGGTAGACGATCAAACTGCCCGGAGCGATTGAAGGAACGTAGGCTTTTTTAGGTGCTTCAATACCGTCTTTGGTTTCAGATTCTCCCACGCTGATAGGGCCCCAATACTCTTTACCATGAGAGGTCACTGGCCAGCCGTAGTTAGCGCCAGCTTTTATTAGATTAATTTCATCACCACCGCGTGGCCCGTGTTCAATAGACCAAAGCCTTTTGCTGGGGAAGTCGTAAAATAGCCCTTGTGGATTGCGATGACCAAAGCTCCAAATCTCATTGAGAACCTGGTCGTTATCGGTGAATGGGTTGTCGCTAGGTGGGCTTCCATCGGCATTCAATCTCAATATCGAGCCTGCATGAGTGAGCGTGTTTTGACCGTTGTCTCGGTCACCACGGTCGCCAATGGAAAAGTAAAGGTGACTCTCGTCAAAGGTAATGCGACTACCAAAGTGACGACCTGTATCCGTTCTTGATTTAGACACAAACACATTTTGCCAGTCAGACACCTCATCGCCTTTGTACGAAGCAGAAGCGAGTGTGGTTACGCCTTCGCCGTCGACATCTTTACTGTAGGTAGCATAGAACTTATCTTCTTCAAAAGGGGAAAGCGCGATATCCAACAAACCACCTTGGCCTTTCGCCCAAACGTTAGGAAGCCTGAACAGTGTGCTTTGTTCACCATTCTTTAAATCAATATGTTTAATGACGCCTGCTTTTTCTGTGAGAAGCATAGAATCGTCATCGACATAAGCGAGACCCCATGGAATCTCGAGCCCGTCTGTGATTTTTTCTGCCTGCCATGCAAAAACTGGGGTTGAAGCAATTGGACCTGATACGATGAGTGCCAAAGCACAGGAAAGAATACGATGATGAGTGTTCATTGAAGTCCCTTGATTGTCATGACGTTGTGTTAGTTTAGCTTGCGGTCGGCAAGTAGATAATTAGGGTCAGTGAAAAGTCACTATTCACATATTTAGTCGAGCGAGTATTGTATGATTATACAAGCTCACGTATGTTTACCCTGCCATCCTCTATTCGATTGTTTCGGAGCTCGATGAATACTAACCCTCCAACCTTTTCGTTATTTTCTCTGTCTTTACGTTGTCAGGTAGATATTCAAGCGATCCATTCTCAAACCACTCGATCTCAAAACCGCTGTTCTATTGGATACTTTACATCATGAGCCGTCGATTTGACTTTAAATCGATCCTACTTGCGTGTTTGGTCATCAGTATTGGCCAACTCAGTATGGGTTTGGTGTTTCCTTCTTTACCTTGGATCGCGAAAGATTTCGATGTCTCTTTAGAGCAAGCTCAGCTCTTGGTGAGTGTCTATTTGCTAGGCTTTGGTCCTTCTCAGTTTATTTATGGTCCCGTTTCAGATGCGCTAGGGCGTAAAAAGGTATTGTTAACCGGTTTGTTGATTGCCATGCTGGGCTTGTTGATGATCATCTTCTTTAGCCATTCATTTACTAGCATGGTTATGGGACGTTTTCTTCAAGGCTTAGGGACTGGCTGTTGCGCTGTACTTGCTCGTGCTTCCACACGAGATCGATTCAGCGGAGCCGATTTGCCTTTGGCGATGTCCTACATCGCGATGGTAGCGTCGATTACACCTTTGATTGCTCCGGTAATCGGAGGCTTTATTAACTTCCATTTTGGCTGGAGCATGGTGTTCATATCGCTACTTGGATATGTGTCATTAGCTTGGGTGGTATTGGCGTTCAAGTTTAAGGAAACCGTCACTCAGACCTCCGCTATTCCTTCGCCGAAGAAAATGATATCGCAATACAAAGAATTATTAACCTCTCGCTATTTTATGAGTTTTGCGAGTATTGGTTGGCTTAACTTTAGCCTGATGATCACCACGGTGTCGGTGATGCCGTTTATCATGCAGAACCAGATTGGTATGACGTCAGACGAATACGCGATGTGGTCAGTGATTCCCGCATTAGGGATGCTTGGCGGTACCAGTCTGTGTAACCGTATTCGTCCGATATTTGGCAATAAGAAAACACTACTGTGTACGCCTGTGTTACATATTTCGGCTGCATTGTGGCTTTTCTTCTGCCCACTTGAACCTCTGTACCTAATGATTGGTCAATTCTTGATGATACTGGGTAATGGTATTGCACTACCTTGTGCACAGGCTTTGGTGATGTTGCCATATAAAAAGAACGCGGGTGCGGCGGCGGCGATGTCTGGCGGTGGCCAAATGGTGGTGTCTTCCATGGTGAGTATGGGACTGGTTCAGTTGGGGCTAGGAGAAGCATGGCATCTATCGATCGTGATTACGGTGTTCACGTTGATTACTCTGTTTAATATTTTACGTGGTTTTAGTAGCCAAGAAGCAAGAGAGTCTCAGCTTAACTAGCTCGAAAACCTGAGAAAAAGGCCATTGAATTTTTACGATTTAATGGCCTTTTTTATTGTTGGGTATTGGGTATTGGGTATTGGGTCTTTGGACTTGGTTTGGAGTGCTTAAACGCCTGAGCTATTCGCAGACCACCGCAACTTTTTCACTCGCGGCTGTGTTAGCGGGAACTGGATGATCGATCAGTCGGATAGGGGATTCATACAGTACAGACAAAGCTTGTTCATTGAGCAACTTATCAGCACTACCTTCAAATGCGATCTGTCCCTTTTTCAGGGCGACAATGTGTGTCGCGTAACGCAGAGCAAGGTTCAAATCATGTAAGATGACGATCACCCCAACGTTTTCCTTTTTGTTGAGTTCAGAAAGCAACCCCATCAGTTGAAACTGGTGATGGATATCTAATGCCGATGTTGGTTCGTCGAGGATCAATACAGGTGACTGCTGAGCTAGCAACATAGAGACCCACGCTCGTTGACGTTCTCCGCCAGACAAATCATCCGCTAATACCTTTGAAAACTCCGCGATACCAGTTCTCTCCATTGCTTGTTGGATGATCGACTTATCTTCAGAATTCCAACGGCCTAATGCGCCTCTCCACGGGAAACGCCCTAAACGGACCAGCTCTTCTACGGTTAAGCCTGCTGAAGCAGGAAGCTTTTGCGGCAAATACGCAATTTTTTTGGCTAAGTCTTTGCTTTTGAATGAAGAAAGGGAAGTGCCTTTGAACTCGACGGTGCCGTGATCTGGAGACATTTGTCCTGATAGCAAATTTACCAGTGTGGATTTACCAGAACCATTGTGACCAAGAACTACGGTCAGTTCATCGGACGGAATAGCAAGCTCTTCAATAGAAAGGATGGTTCGGTTGTCACGAATGATGTTGATGTTTGAAAGCTGGAACATGTCGGTCCTGTCTCGAGACCAATAGCGATGCTTAATAAAAGCAAGTTGTCGCACTGGTCTTTATAATAGTGGGTGTCATTTAGCGCTTTTCTTGTTGTCAGGGTGCCTAGGACAATCGTTACAGTACTTTCCTGAATCACACTTATAAACGAGGCAACAGCTGACTCTGATCAGTTTTAGCATTCCTGAATGGGCATCGATCTTAAGGCTGTCTAAATGACTTTCAGGTAATTGGCATGCTTCTAACCAAAGCTTAGCTTGTCCAGTGATATAATCATTGGTCAGGCTTGGCTCGTGTTGTTGCAGCTTGATCAAACTACTTAATAGTAGATCAGCCAGTAAGTGGTTGGTAAACCCTGGGCGAATGCGTGTCCATTCACTGATCTGGCTGCGATAAAATGCAGTCAATGCAAGAATGGCTTCACCAGCATGTGGGATAAGCTCTTCAGGTGAACCATGTTGATGATCACCATTAGAAAAGCGATAGCCAGTAATGAACTCTTTGTATCTAAACTGACCAATGTTTTTGATATCAGGCAGTGAATGAAGTCCATAGATAGAAATGAAAGTCACATAGATAGGCTGCCAGCACACGAGATCCCACGTTCGCGTTAACCAATACGCTTTGCCTGCTTCAGGGTGGCTCTGCTCAAGGCCATCGTAAACTCGTTTGAGCTCTTTATGGCTATTATCATTCGTTACCGCAATGCTCTTGCTATTAAGTGCACCAAAGCTTCCGCTCAAATAAGGGGTGACTTCTTTTGAGTAAGCGAAGATTTTCTGATGTAGAGACGGGGCTTTTCGACGAGTGATAATATTGTGCAGTTGGGGAAGCATCTTAAATCAATAAATGAGAATCAGTTGCGTTATCATAACGGACATAGTCGAGGATAACCATACAAAATGGAGCATCTGCTCGGTGCTTTTGAGTTTTTAGATATTTATAAAGTGTCGGTAAGCTGTACTTTTTCAAGTGATAAAAGTCTTTTAAAATGATAAAAGTATTGGTGAACCTAATGTATCGCTACCAATTATAGAGAATGTGAAAGATTGAATATGAACACACCAGCATTTGATCGTATCAGCCGTGTCTTGGCTTATATTCATGCGAACCTAAGCTCGACACTATCGCTAGAAGATATCGCGAAACAAAGCTGTTGGTCTCGCTGGCAATTGCAAAGAGTGTTTCAAGCTGAAACTGGGCTGACTGTAGCAAACTATGTGAGAGAGCTTAAGTTAAGCCAAGCAGCAGAGTACTTGTTAGATGGTAAAGAGCGTGTGATCGACATTGCGCTTGGCCTCGGGTTCAACTCCGAAATTAGCTTTAGCCGTTCGTTTAAGCAGATGTTTGGAGCGAGCCCAAGCCAATATCGAAAAGCGGGCAAAAGGGTAGGGCTGAGAAAACCAATACAAGTGTCTGACACCGCAAGTGCCGCTGAAAAAGGGTTACTCAGTTTTGTGGAAGTTCGAATTGATGAAAGAGAGTCTTTCCTTGTTAAAGGTATGACATCAGAAATCAGTGGTTTGTTTTCACTAACACAAGATTTTGCAGAGAAAGTCCCTCAGCTTTGGTCTCGTTTGGAACAGGAAGTGACGATTCCAAACGATAATGTACTTCAGTTTATTGGCGTCGTTGATCTTACTCAGTCTTGTTTCGATGGCACTAACATCCACTATTGGGCTGGTGTTGAGCTTCACGACGGAATTTCCATCCCGCAATTACCAAGCATTATCTCTGATAAATTGAAGGTGTTGACTATCCCTAAGCAAACTTATGCGGTGGTTAAGCATTGTGGGCCGATTGAAAATTTGCGACATACGTTGAGCTGGTTTGTGCTTAACTGGCTGCCGAGTTCTGGTTATCGTGGTGTCGATGGTTATGAGCTCGAAGTGTACCCATTTGGCTATCAAGCCCATGCATTAGATGCTGAAATGGAGTACTGGGTTCCTATTATTAAATCGTAATCATATCCTCACAAAATCTCTTCTTCTAAATAAGGTCAATTGTGTTTTTAATCATAAATTGACCGTTTTTCGTTAAAATTAGGCCAGGATATTTTTTAATTTGCACCAAATTGTTAATTATCCCATCTCTAGATACATACAATGCAAATGAGATTCATTATTATTTATATTAAGCATTGGTACCGAGGGAATCATGACCACTCACACTCGTTTTAAGTATTCAGCATTGGCAGTAGCGTTGCTCACTGCGTTTTCAGCGCAAGCATTGGCGGAAGAAACCGTTAAAGCGGCAGATTCGAATATCGAGACTGTCACTATTATGGGTAAAGCCTATCGTAATACAGCAACGAAAACTGTTTTAGATCCAGAAGAAACGCCGCAGACTCTTAACGTGATCGAAATTGAACAGATGGAACAACGTGGTGTTAAGTCTGTGATGCAAGCTCTTCGCTACGCTCCGGGTGTCTCAACTGAGAACAAAGGCGGTGCAGTGGTTCTTAGTGATTGGGTTAAAATTCGCGGCTTTGAGTCTTCAAATAATTATTATGACGGAATGATGTTACCAATCCTTCCTGGATGGAATGTAAAACCTCAAATTGATCCAATCGCGATGGAACGCTTAGAAATTTTTAAAGGGCCAACGTCCGTTCTTTACGGAAGTATGCCACCAGGAGGTATGGTTAATATCATTGCTAAAGCTCCTAAGTTCGAAGAATCTACGAAAGTTGGTTTAGCTACGGGGTTAGATAACCTAGTTGAAGCATCAATTGATACAACTGGTTCATTAAATGACAACGTAGCTTATCGTTTGGTCGCTCTAGGTCGTAAAAAAGATACGCAAGTTGACGGTGTAAAGGAAGAGCGCTACGTGATTGCGCCTTCAATTGATTGGTATGTGTCTGATAAAACTTTTATTAACTTCAATCTCTATTATCAGAATGATCCTGCACTAGGTCAGAACGTGACTCTCCCATTAGCCGCGATTGAATCAGGTAAAATCTCACCGTCGACATTTGCTGGTGACGTTAACTACAACACCATCGAAAGAGATTTCTTGATTACTGGTTACAAATTTAATCACGACTTCAACTCTAACTGGGCTTTCTTACAAAACTTCCGATATATGCAGGCTGATTTATATCAAGAAAGTACCGCCAGTGGCAATTTTGATGCGACAACGGGAGAGTTGGAGCGCTCAGCATATAGCACTGATGAAAACTCTAAGGGTATAAGTGTTGATAACCAATTATCGGGCTTAGTGTCGACTGGCTCATTAGATCACTATTTACTTTTTGGTGTGGATTATCGAAACACAGAGGGGGATGTAGCCTACGACGCTTTCGCAGGTGTTGATAGCATCAACCTTTACAATCCAAATAACGATAAGCTGAACCCGAATGATTTTACAAAAACGTATTATCAAAGTAACGACATTGAAGTGAGTCAGCTTGGTTTCTATTTCCAAGACCAGATGCTGATTGATAATTGGGTGTTCATTGCTGGTGGTCGTTTTGACAAAGTTGAAACAACGACAAAAGTATCAGTATTTGGTGGTACACCAAGTAAAACGGATACTGATGATACTAATTTCTCATACCGCTTAGGTGCTTTGTACACATTTGATAATGGCTTATCTCCATTCGCTAATTTTGCAACCAGCTTCGAGCCTAATGTAAAACTAGATGCTAGTGGTAATAACCTAGATCCTGAAACTGGCGAGCAAGTAGAGTTTGGCCTTAAGTATGACTCATACGAAAATATGTTGTCAGGGTCGTTGGCTCTCTTCCAAGTTAATAAGAAAAATGTAGGTGTTCGCCCTGACGGAGCTACTCCATGGACAGCTGTTGGCGAGATTCGCTCGCAAGGTATTGAGTTAGAAGGCCGTGCGCAAGTAACTGATAATCTTGACCTGTTGGCTAACTATACGTATACCGACATGGAAATTACTGAAGATAAAGATGCTTCGAACGTTGGGCAAACACCTGTATTCGTACCAGATCATACTGCAAATGTTTGGGCTAACTATTTTGTACGTGACGGTGTCATGAATGGTCTTAGAGTCGGCGGTGGCGTACGTTATGTGGGTGAAACCGTACTTAACGATGCATCAGATAAAAACAAAGGCACTGTTCCATCATACACTTTAGTTGATCTATCACTTGGTTACGATTTAGGTCAAATGAGCAGTTCTTTAAAGAATGCGACAGCGAACCTCGTTGCGAATAACATTTTGAACGAAGAATATTACACGTGTTGGAATGAGAGCTATTGCTGGTACGGACAAGAACAAACCGTGGAATTCAACGTCAACTATGAATTCTAACTAGGTTAGGGTGATCAATTTGAAAGCAGCCTTTACTGGGCTGCTTTTGTCGTTTGAAGAAATATAGAATTTAGATTGAGTAGGCAAAGATATGAGCTTAAAACCAGTAGCTTCCCATTTTTCTAAAGCAAAGAACTTGAATACAAAACTCGCGTTATCCATCTTAGCGAGTACGTTATCGTTTAATGTAATGGCGGATTATCAAGTCGAAGATAGTGAGGGCGTTAAAACCCTTGAAGCCCAACCGGTTAGAGTCGCGGCGCTGAACTGGGACATTGCTGAACAAGTGATTGAACTCGGCGTTACGCCAGTCGCAGTGCCCGATATTGCAGGTTATACCGATTGGGTTGTTCAGCCTGCGATTCCTGAAGGCGTGGCGGATATTGGCACTCGAACTGAGCCCAATTTTTCTGCTTTGAAAAAGCTAAACCCTGATGTGATTCTTATTGCTTCTCCTCAGAAAGATCTTCAGGAGCGTCTGTCTGAAATTGCGCCCGTGCTTTACTACCAAACGTACAGTGACCAGCACAGCAATGCGGCGGCCGCTATCGATAACTTCAAGAAGATAGGTCAATTGCTTGGTAAAGAAGAGCAAGCGAATAGCAAACTGGCTGCGATGGATGAACGTATCGCGGTTCTAAAAGCTGAGTTAGACAAAGCGTACCTGGGCGACAAGCCAAAAGTGACTTCTTTCCGTTTTGCGAGTACCACATCGGTATTTATCTACGGCGATAATTCGATTCCACAATACGCACTCGAAAAGCTTGGTTTTGAAAATGCGATGGATCTTCCTGCAAGCCA
The DNA here is from genome assembly GCF_051201655.1 of Vibrio sp. nBUS_14. Classification (NCBI taxonomy): domain Bacteria; kingdom Pseudomonadati; phylum Pseudomonadota; class Gammaproteobacteria; order Vibrionales; family Vibrionaceae; genus Vibrio; species Vibrio sp. nBUS_14. Next base: position 1,509,231 of record NZ_CP179207.1, on the reverse strand, counting down.
GTGGGGCATCAGTCAAAAGCGTATGACCGAGCTTAAGAACGTCAAGGGTGGCATTGCGCTTTACTTTGAACCTTTCCCGTATCAAGACAAGTTAGACCGTTCTCCGGTTTGGAAGAGCATGCCTTTTGTTCGTAATGGTCAATTTAGCCCAGTAGCGGCAAGTTGGAGTTACGGCGGTGCCATGTCGATTTTGTATAACGCTGAAGCCATGGCGCAATCGCTGCTGACGCTAGCGGAGTAGTAATGAAATCCAGTAGTTTTATGATGGGGGTTGCGTTGTTTTGTGCTGCCCTTGTTCATTTATGGTTAGGGCAGTCTGAATTTGGCCCTATTCGAGAGTTGCTTCAACAAGTCTCACAGATCAGTGATATCGCTACATTCAATAGAATGGTCGATGATTCATTCGAGTTGATGGCGTTAGCCTATGTCAATTTGCCTCGCTTGGTGATGGCGATTTTGGTTGGCGGAACACTTGGCACCATCGGTAGCTTGTTTCAACAACTGACGCAGAATCGCATGATGTCGCCGCTAACCTTAGGTACATCGTCAGGTGCATGGCTTGGTCTGGTTATTCTGAATGTGGTTGCGCCGATGTTGGTCGCTCAGTATTCAGTTTGGTTTGCTTTGGTCGGTGCGCTGCTTGCGATAGGGCTGATTGTTTCGATTGTCGGAATCAAAAACATGAGCGGCTTGCCAATTGTATTGGCGGGCATGGCTGTCAACTTGTTGCTAGGGGCATTTGCGACGGCGATTATTCTGCTCAACGATCAGTATGCACAAAATCTGTTTGTGTGGGGAGCGGGTGACCTAGGACAAAATGGTTGGGAACAAGTGCTTTGGTTAATGCCTAAGCTACTGCCGATTTTTGCCATATTCTTATTGGCGCCACGAGTTTTGACTTTACTTTCAATCGGTACTGAAGGGGCCGCGGCGCGTGGCCTTAATATCGGCACTACCTTCTTTGTACTAATGGCAATTGGCGTTTGGTTGGTCTCAGTGTCTATTACTTCGGTGGGCGTAATCAGCTTTATCGGCTTGATAGCCCCGAACATTGCTAGGCATCTAGGTTTTCTAAAGGCCAAATCTGAACTCGTCGCAAGCTGTGTATTAGGTGCGCTATTACTCTGTGTCAACGACAGCTTGGCGATCTTCTTGGCACAATGGTCTTTGGACATGATTCCAACAGGGACGGCAACCGCAGTGATTGGTGCTCCTGCGTTGATCATTATTGCGAGAAAGCAAATGTCTGCTCAAGATCAGTTGTTTTTCTCAATGCCTAAAGGACCAAAGTCTATTTCATCTTTGGCTTACTTCTTATTGGGCACGATGATCGTCGGGTTGTTGGCATTAAGCACGCTCTCACAGCCTTCTTCTGATATGGGCTACTTTGTTATTCCAGACGCATTTGAATGGTCTATTCGTTGGCCGAGAATGTTAACCGCGATATTCGCTGGTGGCGGTTTAGCGGTGGCTGGTGTGATTTTACAAAGACTGGTCTACAACCCGCTCGCAAGCCCAGACATTCTTGGTGTGTCGGCAGGTGCGGTTCTAGCTTTGATTTTCAGCAGCTTGTTTATGGGCTATTCGATTCACTCATTGAGCCCTTGGATTGCTTTCTTAGGCAGTGCGATTGCACTGTGTTTATTGCTATTCCTTGGCAAGAAGCATCAGTTTGCACCGGCGATTTTAATCCTGACAGGCATCTCTCTTACCGCAGTATTGGAAGCCTTGGTACAATTTTCTTTAACGCGAGTAGGTGAGGGGAAATACACCTTATTAGCCTGGTTAGCAGGGTCTACCTATCGTGTTGAACCCGAGTCAGCAAGCATCATGGCCATTGTGATAACGCTTTCTATTAGTGTTGCTTTGCTGTTGAGTCGTTGGGTGACGTTAATTGCAACTGGGCGACAGTTCGCAAGTGCTAGAGGGCTGAATATCAACATCGCTTACGTGGCTCTGCTGTGTATCGTGGCGGTTTTATGTTCGGTCGTGACAACCACCATGGGGCCTGTCGCTTTTGTCGGCTTACTCGCGCCGCATATTGCGGCCATGGTTGGCGCTCGCTTGGTTCGAGAGCAGATCATATTGTCGTTTTTAATTGGTGCTGCACTTATGTTGTTTGCCGATTGGTTAGGGCAAGTGGTGGTGTTCCCAGCGCAGCTTGCGGCAGGCACGCTAGTTTCCATAATTGGTGGTAGTTACTTTATTTTCTTGTTACTCAAATCTCAAAGAGGGTGAGTTAACGGTTAGTAAGTTAAGCGCTAAGCTCATTGCGATCATGACTCCAATCTGTTGTTTTCATGTTAGAATTTACGCTTTTGGCAATATAAACCATGGCAACTATTCAGGTTAATTGTCGATTTTGTAGTCAGAGCACTGCCGTTCGAAAGCATGCTAAATGGGCTACGGGCTATCAACGTTGGCTTTGATATGCTTGGGACTCTAGATGTAAACACATCATCGGTAAGCGGTATACGCAAAGGATAGAACGAATCAACCTCACCCTGAGAACTCGCTTAAAGCGACTCGTTCGAAAAACTATCATCGGCCAGGTCTATCAATGTATCGATCCGACGGTTAAATATGGCTAATGCTTTTAAAGCGTTGGTTAGAGGAATTTCTACCTAGCTAGATACTTGTAAAGCCGTTTAGTGAGACTGAACGGCTTTTTGTTTGCTCCCTATATCTTTTGTTATTTCCTATCTTTTGAATCCATTTCTTGTCGCTTTCTTATGTGAGAGTGCTGCTCTCTTAATCTAGATTAAGTTTTGCCTGCCATACTCTCTGTACTATCCGCTTGAATAAGTACCCATCAGCAATGGGTAACTCGCAAAACGATTTTAATGAGGATTAGACTTGAGTACTTTGTTTACAGAAACCCGCATCGGGACAATGACATTGAGAAACCGCTTCATGAGAAGTGCGACGTGGGAAAATATGGCGACAGAAGATGGCCATATGACAGATAAACTTTACGCTATCTATGAAGAGTTGGCTCAAGGTGAGGTCGGCTTGATCGTCACGGGTTATGCGAATATCGTTGAAGAAGAGAAGCCTAACGCAGGCATGATGGGCATGTATAACGACTCGTTTATCGAGGAGTACAAAAAGCTGACTCAACTGGTTCATGACAACGACTCTAAAATCGTGATGCAATTGGCTTACGGTGGCACCAAAACTACGCATGACCTTGGCGAACGAGTGATTTTTGCACCGAGTCAGGTTCCTGAAAAAGGGACTCAAACACTAGGCAAAGCGATGACCAAAGATGAAATTGGCTACATTGTTGATGCCTTTGCTCAAGCGTCATTGAGAGCACAAAAATCAGGCTTTGATGGAGTGGAAATTCATGCGGCACATACGTACTTGATCAACCAGTTCTTAAGCCCTTATTACAACCAGCGTGAAGATGAATACGGTGGTAGCTTAGAAAATCGTATGAGATTCTTACTTGAGATCTACACGGCGACTCGCAAGCTAGTCGGCGACGATTTCCCTATCTTGGTTAAGTTAACTGCCTCTGAATTTTTCGAGGGCGGTGTGACTTTCGACGAAACTCGTTTGGTGTGTAAAAAACTAGAACAAGTGGGCGTTGATGGCATAGTGGTTTCTGGCAACATTCATGGTAAAGCCGACACCATGATTGGCGAGTCACACGATGGCTTTACCATTCAAGCTGAAGGCTACTTCCACGAATATGGTCACGTGATAAGCCAAGATGTCGATATCCCAGTTATTACTGTAGGCGGCTTAACCGACTTTTATGCCATTGAAGCGATTGCAAACAACACGGGTATTGAATACTTCGCGCTTTCACGTCCACTGCTTTCTGAACCGCACCTAGTGAAACGCTGGAAAGAGGGTATTCGCAGCCCCGTAGAATGTGAGAGATGTTCTAAGTGTCGCACCAAGCGCGGCAACTTCTGTGTGGTAAACAAAGACAGAAAAGTACAACTGGCTCGCATGTAGTTGCTGAGTCCAGATCCAAGTCTGAGCCTGTGTAATGCCGCAGGCTCATGTTTTTTCTAGCCTTTCATTAACCGATATTTGTAACCTTATAAATCACATCTCTCGCTTATTGAATGTTCCTTTTCTTTATCTATGCAGCAGTTATTATCAATTTCAGCAAATATTTGTCCTTCATCGTTGACCTTACCCTAAGGGTAACCTTTATAGTCACCTTATAAATTTAAAGGTTAGCTATGACAAACACACTCCGAACAACTTGGATTACTGTTTTCAGCATCATCGCGATGTTGAGGTCTAGCTATGCCTCAAGCTCTTGATCCTCAGGGGAGGCTTTATGCGACCAACCAAATTGATTGGTCGTTATTAGAAAATAAATTAGCGACTGACCGCGATTCAACCAAGCACTATCGACTGTTGATGGATCATCCGCTCGTTAAGATCACAGATGCGACTATTTCATCTAATCAAACTCAAGTAGAGCTAGCTGAGTAAGCTTACACGCCTCAGTTTGGTGTGGAAGTGATGTATGCCCATCGACAAGCGAACAATATGGCGGGCGAGCCTGCCTCTAATCTTGTCAGCGCTTATCTAACGGTCGACCCCCCTCTGTTTACGGGCAACCGACAAGACAAGAACTTGTCTGCGGCTCAGTACCAAGTTGGAGCAGCTAAATCCCAAAAAGACACCTTACTTTCCCCAATGAACGCGTAAGTGAGTGCACCACTCGATGATGAAGGGTGGGAAGATTGACCATTCGAAGATGATGAATATGGATGGAATGATGGACATGGAAGGTATGACTGAGGTTGGAATGCCAGCTCAAGGCGCTAAACCCGATAAAGTCGTTCATGTTCTACAGAGTGACGACATGAGAAGTACGTTTAAGAACAAGGTTGATATTGAGCCAAATGACGTGGTGCAGTTCGTCGTGATGAACACTGGCAAGATTGACCACGAATTCTCAATTGGTTCTGCAACAGAGCAGTTAGAGCACCGTGAAATGATGAAAAACATGGGTAATCACGCTCATGACTCGGGTAGTACAGTCACGGTTAAGCCGGGCGAAGCGAAGCAGATACTTTGGCAATTTCATGGTGATAGTAACGTAGAATTTGCCTGCAATATACCAGGACATGCGGAAGCGGGCATGGCGAAGTCGATAACGCTTTAGGCATGAATTGATATCTAGATACCTAAATAGGCAGGTACTAAATAATTAAGGGCGACAAAGCCGAAAGATTAAAGATAAGTCTTAACTCACGCATATGTACTAGTTGAGACTTATCTTTCTTGGCCACTACTGTAATAGGATCGATGTTTCTAGTAGATGCTGAGCTTCACCACTGAGATGTGGTAGCTCTGACATGATCTTCTTAAGTTTGTCGTCGATCGAGTCCACTTCATTCAAAGAACGAAACGCAAGCACGGCCTGTTTGGGTTCGCTGCTCACATAACCCTTCAACGTATTAAGCTGAATTTTGTTCGCATTTTCGACTTTTGACAGTGCGACATTGATTGCTTCGATGTTGATTTTTAACTCATTGCTGTAAGCGTCTACGAACCGACTCATTGACTTTCTAATATCTACGCAGATACCGCCAACTAAGGCGGTATCTGTCATTCTGAGCGGTATTCTGTAGGGGCGGACTATTCCGTCTTTGGCATGTTCCAAGGTAGAAGATGACCATGGTCATCCTCACTCTTCAGTTTCGGGATTTCTCGTAACACGTATTCGAGGTACTCATACGGCTCACAGTCGTTAGCCTTCGCGGTTTCGATAAGACTGTACAACACTGCACTGGCGCGGGCTCCATTATGAGTCTTTGAGAACAACCAGTTGTTCCGTCCTACCGTGAACGGACGTACTGAACGTTCCGCTCGGTTATTATCCATGCTTAACCGGCCATCATCGATAACTCTTACTAGCTTCGACCATTGATTGAGACTGTAGCTAATCGCCTCACCCAATTTACTTTTAGGGGGCACCTGAGTGACCGATTTATCTAACCACGCCTTGAATTCATTGAGCAGAGACTGAGTCTTTGACTGGCGGGTAACATATCGCTCTTCCCTCGTCTTATCTTTGAGTGCTTGTTCAACACGATAGAGCTTTTGGAACCAACTCACTGCCCACTGGATTTTACCCCCTTTTCCTTGCTTGCCTTTTGGTTGGCTCTGCTCTGCCTCTATGAACTTACGTCTTGCATGAGCCCAGCAACCCACCAACTTCGCTTCTGTCTTTTCATACGCTTTATACCCATCAACATGAAGGTATCCAGTGTAGTTTGACAGGTACGATTCAGGGCAGTGGTGCCCCCGACTCCCTTCCTGGTAGTCGAACAAGACGATACCGGGAGATTGCGCATTACCGCCCCGGTCTGGACCACACCCATACAACCAGATGTAACTTTTCTTTCTTTCGTCATCGAGCACGGTCAACGTGGTCTCGTCCGAGAACAGAACATCTTGTGCAAGGAGGGTTTCTTTCAGTAAGGCGATTAACGGCTCTACCTTATCGGCGCAACGCAGTATCCATTGACTCATCGTTTTTCGGCTGAGCGCTAGCCCATATTGTCTGAACAGCGATTCTTGACGATAGAGAGGCAGGGCGTAGTGGTATTTGTTCGTGATAATTTGCGCAAGCAAAGAGGGAGTCGCGATGCTTTTCGGGATAATCGATGCTGGCGGTGGAGCCATTGCAACAACACCCTTCTCTCCTAACGCGTCACATTGACGACAGACGTATTTGGGTCTTTCAGTGACTTCGACATACAACTTGGCCGGGATATACACCAGTTTTTCACTGGTGCTTTGCCCCATCCTGCAGAGTATCGACTGACAACACGAGCAGGTTTTTTCTGATTCTGGTATGTCCACCACGACTCGCTCTCGTGGCAGGTCTTCAGGAAGCTTTGGGCGACCACGACGTTTTGTCTCGGATGAAGTGTTTTCCGCTTCCGAAGCGTCATCATTCGGATTATCGGGTGCTTCCTCTTCACCTGTCGTATCGGCATGAGTCTCCGCCTCATTGAACTCTAAGTCCTGAGGGGGCAGGGTTTCACTAGTGCTACCAAAGCGTTTACGCCGCGCTAGGTTGAGTTTTTCAACCAGCGATTGGATGGTTAATTCGCTCTCGCTTAGAGATTGGCGAAGTGTGAGTACCGTAGATTCAAGCTCAGTCACTTTTGAACGTAAGAGCGCTAGCTCATCTTCTTTATTTGTATTTGGCATATAAGGAAGATCGCAGAGAGCCGCGAAAGTTCCTTATCCGCTAATATTTTTTAATTTAATTAAGACTTTGGTAATTCAATGTTTGATGGGGTTTCATTTTTTCAATATCGAGCCCATCAAGCAACCAATGCCACTGCTCTTCCGTTAATGAGAGGGTTTTCCCTGGCATTTTTCTTGGCCAAGCGAACTTGTCTTTTTCGAGTCGCTTTTGCCAGAGGCAAAAGCCATTACGCTGCCAGTAGAGAACTTTGAGCTTATCCCGCGTGCGATTACAGAAGACGAATAGCGCTTCGGAGAAGGGATTAAGGTTCATATTCTGTTCAACAATAAAGCTCAAGCCGTTAATGCCCTTTCTAAAATCGACGGGCGCCTTGTGGAGATAGATAACAGAGATATCAGGGAACATTTTCATACAACAGCAAGCTCCTTCAATAGAAGACCGAGCCACTGAGGTGCTACATCACGAGGTACATGAAGAGAGCATGCTCCCGCTTCAAGGCGTAATTCCGTAGGTAACGTAGAGGGAGGCAGTTGCTCGGTTTTGGTATTTAGTATGGCTATTTTTTCAACAACAACGAATTCAGAAAGTGAATCTTCTCGTTTTTTAGGCAGGTTGACTAAGTGGTGTAGTTTGCGACGGTTGTTATCAAATGTTTTTGGATGAAGATTGTGCTCTAAACAAAACTGAGCGGCAGACTGCTCACTATTATAATACTTCTGAACAAGGCGTAGCCATTCTTGCTGAGATCTATGCTGAGACATTTTCGAGTACCTTTAACGATAAAAGTTAAAGGTTACGACGTTTATTAAAAGGATTGAATGAGTCGATTTAAAGACGCTTACTCATTGCTTTTAAACATTCTTATTATTTATGGGTTGTTGCTAATGCTCGCACATTAACACAACTGCTTTTTCGGATATTGACCGAGATTATTAAATTGAAACAATTTCGAAAACGACTAAAAGTAGAACTGTGGCATTAGCTAAAAAATACGAAGCAATAGAGAGAATTAACAGAGAGAATTAACGGGTTTATATAGAGGCAATAAAATTGATGTTGAAGTGTTTGATCTTTGTGATAGTTTCGGCTGAATAGAGCCTAAATAGTATTGGAGCGTGCAGCGGGAATCGAACCCGCATCATCAGCTTGGAAGGCTGAGGTAATAGCCATTATACGATGCACGCACACTGTCTTATGAGTAAGACTGAGGAATCAATAAGACTGGAGCGTACAGCGGGAATCGAACCCGCATCATCAGCTTGGAAGGCTGAGGTAATAGCCATTATACGATGTACGCACATCGTCTTAACGAGTTTGATAATGCCACATCTAACTGAAAACGAAACCTTTTTCTTTCATTTTTATTCTAAGTGCTCGCATAACCACCACTACGCTAGTTTTTCAATCATATTTGACGTTTCAAGAGTAAATAAAATGTGACTAAACTCTCGTTAAGCTCAAGGTTTAACGTTGCAGTTAGTTTATTATTTTTTGATAGGGGTTTTGGGGTGGATTTATAAACTGATATTGAATGTTATTTCCTCATCTACTTAGGTAAACTCTATGGTTGAGCGTGTCAACACAATCGAGCTTTTAGTCAAATTTATAAGTGTGTTTATAACAATGTGGATGCATCGGTTTAACTTACGAACGATTCGTATTATTCATTAAAGTAATCCCAAATGAGTAGAGTGATACACGTCTCTGTGCGTTCGCAGAAAAAAGTAACGAATTTAGTTGATAATTCACGCAAAAGTCTCGTCATTCCGTCTGTCGTTTGCTACATTTGCCGCACATTTTGTTTCGCCTAATATATCCATGCCTTCTCAGTTCAGAATTAACAAAATTGTTGAAATTGGTGATACTCTTCACCGCAGCGGCTGTGCTCCCTATAAGCTTGAAAAGTACACACAATTCTATGCGAAAAAGCATGGTGTGGATGTGATGATCCAAGCAACGCCAACGGCGATTAACTATCAATTTCCAGACGATAACGACGCCGTTATTCTCAAGCGCCTAAAGCCTGCTTCAATTAACCTGAGTTTGTTGGCAAATACCATCATTCGTATTAACCAACCGAGCAGTGAGCCAGTGCCAGAACCTGTCGGCTACTCTAAATTTGTTACTGCCCTAGCTAATATGGGTATTCCGCCTGCGTACTTGATGCTAGTCGGCAGTACGTTGGAAGCGGTTGGCTTTTCTGCGTTATTGGGCTTGATGGTTTGGGTATGTCAGCAAGTCCTGCATTCACGTCGCGCAATTGCGGTTGAATTTATCTCAGCATTATTGACGGGTATCTTTGTGGCGTTTTTGGCAAGCACCGGTTTGCCAATCCCTGTATGGGCGTTGTGTATTGCGTCAATCGTCTTGTTTGTCCCCGGATTATCGATAGCTAACGCATTAGAATGTTTGGCCTTCAACGATCTCGTCTCGGGTACCAGTTTACTAGGGCAGAGTGCCTTAACGCTGATTAAGTTGTTTGTTGGGATTATCATGGGTCTCAATATTGGTGAAGCGGTATGGGGACAAGCGGTCTCCATCGATTATACCAATGCGGTACCGACGTGGATGCACATATCAGGCTTGGTGTTGATCTCTGTGTCTATCGGTGTGATGTTCAATGCGCGCCCTAAAGACATCTTACTCGGCTTGCCAGTGGCAGTTCTGGGTATGTGGGGCCCGTTCTATCTTGGTTTTGATAGTGGTTGGGTTGTGGGCACTTGGGTAACCACAGTTCTTATCACTTTATACGGTACTTGGATTGCTAAAAAAATGGAGCTCACGGGGTCTATTTACATAGTACAAGGCATTATCATTTTGGTACCAGGTAGCCGTGTGCTGGTGAGTGCCAGCCAATCGGTGTTTGAACAATCTATCTTGCCGATCCCAAGCATTGGTTTATCGGCGCTGTTTATGTTCTCCGCGATTGTGGCAGGACAAATCACGGCATATTCGATTTACTCGCCAAAAGTAGAGCGTTAATCTAACCAGATTACAACGGCCGCTTAGGCAACTTCGTTTCTTCAACAAACACAGCTTAATGGTTGTGTTTGTTCGTTTTAGAGCTGCTCTTTTCCTACTTTAAATTTATCTTCAGACAATCTGGTAGATTTGTGCTCGCTAAGCCTAGTAAGAGTCATTAAGATGGACGCAAATTCTATTTAAATGAAGTATTAACGTATGTCTTTACCTCCTTGTCCGCAATGCCAATCTGAATATGTCTACCCAGACCAAAATAACCTAATCTGCCCCGAGTGTGCTTATGAATGGAACCCAGAGGAAGAGCGTTTAGAAAGAGAAGCTGCGCGTGTAAAGGATGTTAACGGCACAGTGTTAGATACCGGTGATAAAGTCACCTTCATTAAAGATTTAAAAGTGAAAGGCAGCTCTAGCGTGCTGAAAATTGGTACCAAAGCCGTGATTCGACGCATCAATGAAGGCAAAGATCACCAGCTAGATTGTAAGCTTGATGCTGGCGGTGAAATGCTGGTGACAGCTAAATACGTGAAAAAGCAGTAACCATTATTTCGAACTATTGTCGTAAATCTTCAATATTATTAGGTCGTTTCTGAGCATACTGACTGGTAAATACAGTCAAACTCAAACGTTAGAGAATCAAAATGATCAGAGAATACAGCGCAGCCGACACCGAAACGGTTCTAGATATCTGGCTCACGGCTTCCATTAAGGCACACAATTTTATGGCGCCTGATTTTTGGGAGTCGCAAGTGGGTAATATGCGCGACATATATCTTCCTGCATCACGAACCTACGTGTTTCAAGTTGATGGTAAAGTTCGCGGGTTTTATTCACTCTATGAAGGGATATTGGCAGCTATCTTTGTCTGCCCTGAGCATCAAGGGAGTGGAATTGGGAAACAGCTCATGAAACATGCCAAGCTTGAATGCCCGAACTTGTCTTTGAATGTGTATAAAGAGAATCATGCGACCATTGAGTTCTATCTTTCTCAAGGCTTTAGCATCGTAAGTGAACAAGCGGACGAGTACACAGGGCACCAAGAGTACACTATGCACTTAGCCTAGCGTTGTGCTTAGTCAGACGATTAGTTGATGGGAATAGAATTTATATGGAGATATTTTGAAGTATTCGACAAGACCTGTTCAGTCATCAGATTATGAATTTCTGTTCGAGCTAAAAAAGGCGGCTGAATTTGAGCCAATCAAAGCTGTTTTTGGCTGGGATGAGCAAGTTCAACGAGACATACACGCCGAAGAGTGGGCAGAAGAAAGGCCTGAAATCATTGAATATCAGGGCAAAGTGATTGGCAGTGTGTTGCTGCAAGACAAAGGTGCTCACTTCTACTTTTGCCGATTCTTTTTGCTGCCCGAATATCATGGTAAAGGCATTGGTAGCCAAATCCTCACCGATTGCTTAGCACACGCAGATAAGATCAGTAAGCCAGTTGAGTTGTGTTACCTGCAAGGTAATCGAGTTGGGGAGTTGTATCGAAGGTTTGGTTTTGAAATCACCTCGCAAAACGACCAGTTTGTTTACATGTGGCGTCGGTAATTCCAAGCGTTAGGTATAACCTCAACGACACAATCTGCCATTGAGGTTTTTAGTTTTCGACTTACGACTTGATCGCCAGCAATGTCCCGAATGTCACCAATCCAAATCCGCATGCTTGATTGAGTCGCATCTTGGCTTTCAACAAGTGTTTTTGCAAAGTCTCTGAAGTGAAAAGCATAGCGACAATTCCGAACCACAAGCCGTGAAGAACAATCATGTAAAGCCCATAGCCAAGTGCGACATGCTGGTTCGCTGCATCGGGTGAGATCACTTGGCTGAAGATACTCAAGAAGAACAACATGGTTTTAGGGTTGAGTACGTTACACAAAAAGCCTTGCGCCAAGTAGCGCCAAACACTGATGCTCAGCGTCGTTCCTTCCATCGGTGTGATTTTGCTGTCTGCGCTTAGGATTCCTTTTATGCCGAGGTAAATAAGGTAAGCGGCACCAGCGTATCGAATGATGTTGAAAAGCTGCTCATTCTGTGAGATTAAGTAACTAATCCCCAGCATTGAATAACTGATGTGAACGCAAATCGCAAGGCTGACCCCTAACGCTGTCCAAATGCCTGCTTGTCTTCCTTGATTAACACTGTTCTTCAAAACCAAAACGAAATCCGCGCCGGGGCTTATAACAATTAATAGTCCCAACACAGCTAAGCTCAACCACTCCATAAATACTCCAATTCTCTTATTTGATGTGCCGTCATTGTATGGTTTTTGTTTGCTGCCTATAATCGAAATGAATTCTATTAATCTGTGAGAAATAATCACATATGAGGCATCTTAAAGCATTTCACGTTTTCCATGTCGCAGCTCATTCTACGAGCTACAGCGAAGCGGCAGAAAAACTCAATATTACTCATGGTGCTGTGAGCAAACAGATCAAGGTTCTGGAAAACCATCTGTCTCACGCTCTGTTTTATAAGCAGGGTCGAAATGTGTGTTTGACCAAAGAGGGTGAGTTACTCAAAGGTTACACAGAGCAAGCGTTTCAGGCATTGGATACGGGCGTCCAAAAGCTCAACCAGCTTAATAACCATGCACTCGAGGTGTCGTGTGAGCCAACGTTAACCATGCGTTGGTTAATGCCACGTTTAGGTGAGTTCTACGCCGAGTCGGGCATTGATGTACGCTTGTCTACAGCGGGCGGACCTGTGAACTTAAGCGCGACTGGTCTTGATTTGGCGATTCGCCGAGATGATTTTAACTTAACCGAACATTACAAACAGACGCCGTTAGTGGAAGAGTGGGTTGGCCCTGTATTCTCGCCTGATTACTGGCAACAGGTAAAAGATAACTTAGGTGATGTAAAACTGCTTCACAGCAGTACGCGGCCAGATGCGTGGAGCCATTGGACATCTATCACCAAAGACACTGCACTTGAAAGTAGGGTATTGTCGCAAACAGTTTCCAACCAGACATTTGCACACTTCTACTTTTGTTTTCAGGCAGCTGTTGATGGTTTAGGGGCGGCGCTTGGGTCTTATCCTTTAATCGCCGATGATCTTAAACGAGGTAACTTGATCGCGCCGTTTGGCTTTGTACCTTCTGGTTACCAATACATATTGCTCACACAAGATAGCAATCAGGATGAGTCAGCTAATTCATTCGTAGCTTGGTTGAAGAGCGAGTTGTCGCAGTGTGTTCCAGGTTTTTAATAACTTAAAAAATAACAACCGATATCCTTGTTACTTTAGAAGCTAACTCGTTCTTGATGTTGAGTGCTTAGCAAGTGCATGAGGCGGTACACCAAACGCTTTCTTAAATGCATTAGTGAAGTTAGAAGGGTGTTGATAACCCGCTTCATAAGCGGCTTCGGTTATTGATACTAAGCCACGCTCTAAGTGCTGGCGCGCGATATTAAGGCGTCGGTGGCGAATATAACCGTCGCCAACCACTGCGTAAAAAGCTCTTTCTTTATGATTGTCCATGTTGAGTGATGTCCTTGAGAAGAATCAACGTAGTTCGATACTTTTTTAAGTATAGTGATTAGGCGAGTATTTTGCTGTGTTTCTAAGAAGAAATATGAAGAGATAAGTCCTGATTGGTCAATAACTTAAACCAATCAGGTCGAATTAATAAGGGCAATGAATGGTCGGGCGAGCCGATACTTTTGTTTAATGGTGTTACTGATGGTTAAGGTAGGCGCTAGAACGTTGCTCAATCACTTTGAACAGACGCGAAAGTGCAAAGCACAAAGCAAAATAAACGAAGCCTACAATCAACCAGATCTCGAAGATCAACCCCGAGGAGTTTGCCATCTCAGTACCAACAAACGTCATCTCTTGGATGGAAATCAGAGACACAATCGACGTGTCTTTAACCAAGGAGATTGCCTGACCTGCCAAAGGTGGCGTAATCGCCGTTAATACCTGAGGGCCAACCACAAATCGATATTTAGAGAATGCCGACAACCCAAGTGAATCAGCTGCTTCCCATTGCCCTTTAGGAATGCTTTCTAAACCCGCTCGAATTACTTCAGCAATATAAGCTGAAGAGAGCAGGCCAATACAGATAACACCAGAGGCTAAGTTTTCCCAAAGGTTTGAGGGCCCGAATAGGAAATCTTGAACTGCGTTAATTTCGCCATTGTGTTCACGTAAAATGCTTTCTAAGCCAAGTAGAGGGATCAGTTGGTTAGAGACAAAGAAGTAAAAGATGAACACAAATACCAATGGTGGAATATTTCGAACCAACTGGATAAAAATCAGTGCCGGTGTTTTGAAGAAAGCGATCTTTGAGTGTCTTGCTATCCCTAAAAGTGTGCCGAAAGAGAGCGCTAACACCATGCTCCATAAGCTTAAACGCAATGTTGCGACCAAGCCTTGGAAGAAGTAAGGAATACTGCCTTGAGAAGGTGGAATAAAAATTAATGTGAACGCGTCTTCCCATCGCCACTGATAGTTAATACCGACAGAAGAACGATAATAAAGCCAACCTGCGAACGCACAAATGATGGCAAACAAAACACCATCTAAGAGAGTAAGGCGTTGATACCAGGGCTTTATATGAACGTTGGGCTTAGGTGTTGTTAATGCGCTAGTACTACTCACGTCATTCCTGTTTAAACATTAATTATTATTGGGTTGTTGCTTGGATCTAAAACGAATCAAATAAAGCGACTTACAAAGGCTACTTAAATCGTCGATGAGAAGGCAGTGCAAACAGTGCACTGCCTTGATTTAGATTCGACAGATTAGCTCATATTAAAAGCTGAGCTCAACTTCAGATTACTGACCTTGAGCAATCTGGTCTTGCCAATCTAAAGTAGAGAACCAGTACTCGTAACGCTCTTTCAACCAACCGTCTTTAGTACGTGCTTTGATCCATTCGTTGAAGAATTCTGCCTTGTCAGTTTCACCTAGGCGAACTGCAAATGCTTCGTTACCTTTGGATAGACGCTCTTCAAATGGAATAAATAGCGTGTCTGCGTTTTTAATCGCTTCGTGTTCTGGTTTCGGGCTAGACGCGATAACTGCGTGCGCGTTGCCGTTTAACACTTCTTGGAATGCTTGAGCATCGTCATCGAACTGTAGAACTTTCGCTTTAGGGAAGGTTTCACGAGCCACTTGAACTGTGAACGCACCACGACGAGCAGCAATTTTCACACGGCGAGAATCAAAATCAGAGATTTGAGTAAAACCTTCCGCTAGCTCTTTATTAGCAGCCAGTTGAACACCAGAGTGAGAGTATGGTTCAGTGAACAGCACGCTTTTAGCTCGCGCTTCAGTAATAGACATACCGCCGATGATCACATCAAACTTCTTCGATAATAGAGAAGGGATAATGCCGTCCCATGCCGTAGGTACAAATTCGACTTTCCAACCTGAATCTTCGGCAAGGCGTTTCGCCACGTCGATTTCGAAGCCAACGAGATCGCCTTGTTTGTTACGCATCGCCCAAGGAACAAATGTCGACATACCAACGCGCAGTGAGCCACGTTCGTTGATTTTATCGAGGTTAGGCGTTTCAGAAGCAAGTGCAGGCAAACTTACGGCAAGCGCAAGTAGGGCTGTAATCGCGGTTTTAAATAGCTTCATGCTGATAAATCCTTATTGTGTTCGCCAGTTAGATCCGAGCTTATGCTCAAGCCAAGCAGCAACGGCAGAAAGTGAAAGTGTAAGTGCAAGATAAATGATCGCCACAGAGAACCAGATCTCAAATGGCATCGCGGTTTCAGAAACGATGTTTCTGGCTTCGGTTGTCAGGTCGAAAATAGCCATGACACTCACAATCGAAGAGTTTTTAATTAGAGAGATCACTTCATTGGTCAAAGGTGGTAAGGTGCGTTGCACCACCTGAGGAAGAATCACATCCCAGTAAGTATAGGTCTTTGATAAGCCCAAGGATTGAGCCGCTTCAAATTGTCCTCTCGCAATACCATTTAAACCGGCACGGAATATCTCGGCGGTGTAAGCTCCTTGGAAAAGTGCCAAGGCTAAAACGGCAGTGCTAAAGCGATCCAGCCCTAATACGGGGCCAAATACAAAATAGAGCAAATAAATCTGTACCAATAACGGCGTGTTACGAATCAACTCAACATAGCTGGTTGCTAAGGTGCGTCCAACTACAGAGTTTGAGTTTCTCAATAGCGCTGTTGTTAAACCAATGAACAATGTAGCGGCCAAAGAAATCAAAGAGATATTGATGGTAACCAGTAGTCCTTCAATCAGCTCTGCTGGCCACCATTCACCATCTTCATAGAAAGTAATATAGTCCGGTACGCGCTCCCATTGCCAGGTGTATCCCATGGTTTGTGCGCCAGAATCGAGGATCCAGACAACCGCAGCCACGAGCACAGTAATTTGTACCAAAGCGGATAGGACGGGCTTAATAATTCGAATCAACATCAATAAGTCAGGATCTGATTTAGGAACGCTTGAGTACGTTCATGTTGTGGGTTTTCAAAAAGCGCTTGAGGCGTATTGGATTCCACAATTTGCCCTTCATCCATGAAGATAACGCGGTCGGCCACTTGTTTCGCAAAGCCCATTTCGTGAGTCACACACATCATGGTAATACCTTCGCTCGCCAGTTCAACCATCACGTCGAGCACTTCGTTGATCATCTCCGGATCAAGCGCTGAAGTTGGTTCATCAAAAAGCAGTAATTCAGGCTTCATGCACAGTGAACGTGCGATAGCCACTCGTTGTTGTTGGCCACCAGAAAGTTGTACAGGGTATTTGTTGGCTTGTTCTGCAATGTGTACGCGTTCGAGATAGTGCATTGCAATCTTCTCGGCTTCTTGTTTGCTTTTTATAAGCGTACGAATCGGCGACAGAGTTAGGTTCTCAAGCACAGTAAGATGGGGGAATAAATGAAAGTGCTGAAACACCATTCCGACTTGACCTGGAGTGCTGAACCTGGTCGGAAGTACTTGCTCTAACACACAAAGCTCGCCACTTTCGAAGGGTTCTAGCTGATTGATACAGCGGATTAAAGTTGATTTACCCGAACCTGATGGCCCGCAAATCACTACTATTTCTCCCTGTTCAATATTTAAATCGATATCCTTTAGGGCATGAAAATCACCATACCACTTGTTAAGTGACTTAAACTTAACCATTTCCTTGAGATTGTTCAAATCGTTGTTCATACCTAGTAAAGAGACAGGTTTACCTTACCAATATAGAAATCCAAATGCACATAAAATTAAGGACTTATGAGAATTTAATAGCATCTTGTAGGGCAAATTAAAAAGCAGCGCCTGATTTGGGCGCTGCTTGGGGATATACGCAAGGGCAAAGAATTTGGTTCAGTTTCACGGAATAAATTCTTAGATTATAGTGATTTTCTTTAGAACCTTGTTTTCCTTGCTCTAATTTTGACCGCTATTGAATCGCAGACTCTAGAATCTCGCGTGTTTTCTGAGGCGTGATTGCTTTGTTCTCGCCAAGCTCTAGGTAACCGTGTGATTCAAGTTGCGCGACAACACTATCAATCGCAGTTGCTTTGTTTATTTCGTAACCGTCGAACATCGTTGGAACGTCAAGGCTGTGGTAGAAATCTTCGATTGCAGCAATAGTGCGCTCTGCTAAATCGGCACCCGCTTCTAGGCCAAATACGTTACGACCCATTTGCTCTAGCTTGCCACGCTTCGCTTCGATTTGATTACGAAGTAGTGAAGGTTGAACAATCGCAAGAGAACGTGCGTGGTCTACGTGCCATAGTGCTGTGAACTCGTGGCCAATCATGTGTGTTGCCCAATCTTGAGGAACGCCAGTACCAATCAGGCCGTTGAGCGCTTGGTTTGCCGTCCACATTAGGTTTGCACGCCATGCGTCGTTGTCACGTTCGTCGTATTGCTTACCCAGTACAAGTAGGTTCTTCAGCAGTGTTTCAGCGTAACCATCTTGAACCATCGCGTCTGTTGGCATTGTGATGTATTGCTCACAGACGTGAACCCATGCGTCAACTAGACCGTTGATCAATTGGCGCTCTGGAAGAGACTTCATTACGTCTGGATCCATAACCGCGAACTTAGGTTGTACCGCAGGGTTCATGAACGCCAGTTTCTCTTGAGTCTCTTTACGAGTGATTACAGCACCCATGTTAGATTCAGAACCTGTCGCAGGAAGTGTCAGTACTGCACCAATAGGAGTGGCTTCAGTAACTTGGTGTTTGCCCGCGAGGATATCCCAACCGTCGCCGTCGTATTTAGCCGCTGCAGCAACGTATTTAGAACCGTCGATTACCGAACCACCGCCAACAGCGATAATGAATTCTACGTTTTCTTCTTTAACAAGAGCGACTGCTTTATCTAGCGTCTCTTTCGTTGGGTTAGCTTCGACACCCGCGAACTCAATCCAAGCGTGATCCTTTAGAGATTCGACAACTTGGTCGTAAACACCGTTGCTTTTGATTGAACCGCCACCGTAGAGGACTAGCACTTTCTTAGAAGTATCAACTGCTTGGCTAATAGCGTTGATTTGACCTTGGCCGAAATGGATGACAGTAGGGTTAACGTAAGTAAATTGCATAGGAGATTCCTTGTGTAAAGCTAAATTTGTTATTTTGGTTTATTGCTCAATTTCTATATTTGCATATTAGTACAGTCATTCGGGGTAATGAAGGGCTGTTTCTCCAAATAAATTGCCTATTTCTACAAAGTTGATACTCTTCCTCTGCTTTAGCTTACATACTCTTAGCACTTGGAATGGAAAGTCGCCACTTATGAAAGAACTCGCGCAGTTATTACAGTCTTACGTTGAACACAAAGGTTGGGATGATCTTGAAGGGATCAGAGAAACAGAAATTGACGGCGTGTGGTTATATAGAAGCAGCGGCGGCAATCCGCGTCAGCCTTTTACTTACCAATCTGGCATCATAATGATGGGGCAAGGTAAAAAGAACATCTATCTTGGCGAACGCCCAGTGACTTACGCAGCTGGTGATTACCTAGTAGTAGGTGTGCCAATGCCGTTGGAGTGTGAGGCTTTGCCTGTTAATGGTGAACCATTGCTTGGTTTATCTATCAACATTGACTCTCAACGTTTGCACAGCTTGGTAAAAAAGTTAGAAGACCAAGGCTTTCTTGAGGGCTACTGCAATAAGCACAGACAGAATTCTAGCGGCTTAGAATCTACGCCGATGGAAGAGCAAATGCTAGAAAGTTTTACTCGATTGGTGAAAATGCTGCATTGCGACATCGAAGCCAACATATTGGGTGATGCCATGGTCAGCGAAATTGTCTACCGTGCCTTAACCGGTTCAGAAGGGCGAGTGCTGTTTGATTTGGCTCATCATGACGGTCATTACGCACGTGTTGCTAAAGCATTATCTAAAGTGCATGGAGAGTATGACCAAACCATTACTGTTCAATCGCTCGCTGACGAAGCGAATATGAGTGTGTCTGCTTTCCACAATGCTTTTCGTAACGTCACCTTCGAATCACCCCTTCAGTACTTGAAGAAGGTAAGGCTCAACAAAGCCAAAGAGCTGATTCAGTCAGAAGGCCTGCGAATCAACGACGCTGCACGTCGAGTCGGCTACTCCAGCCCATCCCAATTCAGCCGCGAATTTAAGCGTCACTTTAATACAACACCACGAGCGGTGTAATGTTTCCTATCAGCAATAAAGGTTGTTAAACATGCGGCACTTCATATAGTGCGATCTTGCGCATACTTTTTGATTGACCGAGAAATCTAAATTTTATAAATACCTATTATTGAAGTACTGAGATTCTGTAGGAGGTTCATTTGCTCGATTTGTTAAAGAAAGTGTTGCTAATCAATTTGATAGCTGCAATGGTCGTTTTTGTGCTGTCGCAGTTTTTTCCTTTTTTTGCCACTACAAGAATCGTCGACTTCTTGTTTTTTGTCGTTATCGTCATTTGGATTTTGGCAAAACTTCTGTGGGAAGGAGGCGTTCATAGCAAAACAACGCGCTTAGATGATCCTATTACAGACAAAGTCTACAAAATGGTCGACGGGCACGATTTTGCTAAAGACCAACAAGTACACTACCGAATGAATTATCAAACAGGTTTGGTGTTATTCATTGCTGGCTTACCGGCGTTTATTGCGTGCTTTGTTCTGCAATCCTTTTAAGTACGGGTAGGTGGCAGTAATGGAAGAGTATTTAGAACTGGACTTGATGACATTGGAGTCAATTTCAAAAGAAGCAGGCTTTCCAATAGATAGAGATGTGTATTTAGCATCTCATAACCAATCAATGGAACAAGGACTGCTTGTCGAATATCGGCGACATAATAAGCTAATTGGTTACACGACGTTAAGTGATTTAGGGGATGGCAAGTGGTTTGTCCCTGTGTTTGTGGTACACCCAGACTATAGAAGTAAAGCCGCTTTTCTTGCTCTATTTCGTGGCATTGTAAATATACTGAAAGCGCGCGATTCAAGGGTATTAGTAAGCAATGTTTTACGCCTAAATGAACTGTCGGTGCAGTTTCATAAGCGATTAGGGTTTGAAATAACACGTGAGAATCACTTAGGTTACGAGTTTACACTGGCGTTGACTCCTGAAGTAGAAAGAAAATGGTCTAACTTCGTTGCTGTTACCTAGGGTTTACAAATAATTGAGGATTGAGTTTGACCTCAAGTGAGTGGTGGTCAATATTACCTTTCTATGAATCACCTCACTATTAACGCTTCTCATCTTTCGAGAGTAATCAACAAGGGTATGTATTATGTACAAAGTCGGAATCGTATTATTTGATGACTTCACAGATGTAGACTTCTTCTTGATGTATGACTTATTAGGGAGAACGACGGACTCTTGGGAGGTTAAGGTTCTTGGAACCAAGCCTGAGCATCGTTCACATTTAGGTATGACCGTGAAAACCGATGGTCATATTATTGAGGTCGGGCAGCAAGACGTTGTGCTGATCACAAGTGGTTATCGTGGTATTCCGGCTGCGTTGAAAGAGCCAGAGTTCATGAGCTCATTACAGTTGGATCCGAGTGAGCAGCTAATCGGTTCGATTTGCGCGGGATCTTTTGTGTTGTATGAACTCGGTTTACTTAAAGGCAAGAGGCTAACAACAAATCCGCATGCAAAACCAACATTAGAAGCGATGGGTGGAGACGTTCAAGATCTGCCTTTAGTCATCGAAGGGAACATTGCTACAGCTGGTGGGTGCCTTGCTCTGGTCTACTTAATCGGCTGGGTGGCTGAGCGATTATTTGATTCTAACAAACGTAGAGCGATTCAAAATCAACTTATCCCCGCAGGGCAATTAGATCTCTTCGAAGAACTTATCTCTGAAACCATCCAGTCTGCAGAGGCTGATAACTTGCACGATAGGTCACTAAAAGCTGAGCTGAAAGACGCAGTGGTTTGAATAATTGCCATGCTATTTCAACAAAAAGCGTTTAACGAGAGAACGAAAAATAAGTTTATGCCATTTAGAATTATTTTAATGCTATGCCTAGCTCTGACGGGCTGCGCGTCCAATGAAGCTTTACAACCTGACCCAACAAGTATCACGTTGTTTTATGGCGAGACATCGATCTCCGCAGGCGTATTAGAAGACAAAACATTTAATTCAGTACTCGCCGATAGGGCTGAGAGTGTCACTTTTTCGGGCTCAATACGAAAGCAAGACTCTGGCTACTTGGTCGATATGCTGGTGATTCGTGAAACGAAAAAGCCACGCTCAACTCGACAATTAAACACGTCACTTCATATGAAAACTGGGGAGTTAGTGGATGTGGGTGGTGTGAACAACGATATTTTTAGGGTGGTTTTGGAGTAGTATTATCAGTTATCAGTTATCAGTTATCAGTTATTAGTCGAGGGAGAGTTTATGCAGCAGAACATTACCACAGAACGATTAATCTTAAGGCCATTTCGATTGACTGATAGCCAGCGCGTTGCTGAACTTGCGGGTGAGAAAGTGATAGCTGATATGACGGCTAATATTCCTCACCCGTATGAAGTAAGTATGGCGACTGATTGGATTAACACACACGAATCTTTCTTCAACGAAGGGAAAGGTGTGGTGTATGCGATAACTCTTAAAGCTAACGACGAGGTCGTTGGTGCAGTTAGCTTTCCTAGTTTGCAAGATGGTGTTGGTATTCTTGGTTATTGGCTTGGTGTTCCGTTTTGGGGGCAGGGTATCGCCTATGAAGCCTCACTGGCGTTAGTGGAATACAGCAAAGCTCATTTTGGGCTCACAGAGTTGAAAGTGATGCACTTGTCTGAAAACAAACGCTCAGAGTCAGTTATACGAAAGCTCGGTGTAAAGTTTGTTGAGAAGCAGATGCGTAAAGTTCATGGTAGAGATCGTGAACTATACCTGTATCACTCTTTACTTTAGTTCTCTTAGATATCGTATCCATTCCTACATTTACAAAAATTAAATGGTCCGGCGAAATAAATAGTTCAATTATCTAAAATTTCGCTTTACCTCAACCTAACTTCAAGTCTTAAGCTTCTCTTACTTACTCAGAAGGAGCTTATTATGCAAAATAATTATGTTAAGGAACTCTCTGTTAAAACTTACCAAGAAGCGATTGAAAGGGAGGCTGTTAAATCAAAAGTTCGCCCATTTCATGCACTGAGTTTTTTCAGTGGTGCCTTGTTTTCTATGACGGTAATGGGATTGCTTTTGGTCACGCCATCACTTTGAGCGATGGTTAACTCCCATCAACCTAGATAGAAACGCAGAGAGTTCGAAATTTTAAAAAAAAGCAGTACTTTAAGGGAGCCTTGTAGAGTTACTTATGGATATATCTATACACTTACTTCAACCAAGTGATGTTGGTCCTCTTTTCGAATTTGAAGTCGAAAATAGAGAGTGGTTTAATCAATTTGTTCCTGCTAGGGATGACAGTTTCTATTCTGATTCAGGGGTTGCCGACCAAGTTACGCTCTTCCTTAAGGAATACCAAAATGGTGAGTTGATCCCAATGCTAATTAAGGACGCTAACGGCGTTATTTGTGGAAGAATCAACGTTCGTGATATCGGAAAAAATGGTGAAAGCGGGGAGCTCGGCTATCGGGTTGGTCGAGCTTTTGGTTCTAAAGGTGTCGCCTCTAATGCGGTCAGAGAGCTGCTAACCTACTTGTCTAAGCTCTCATCCCTAAAATATATTGATGCTTATGCATTAGTAGGTAATGTCGGTTCAAATAAAGTACTAACAAATACGGGTTTCGAGCTAGTTGAGCATGTCCAAAATTACGCAGTATTCAAAGGACAACAACAGAATGCCAACTATTACCGCAAGGCAATATCCGTGTAAGTGGATACTCTCAATACTAACCTCTCTTAAAATAAGGCAATATTATGTTTATTGTTTCTCTCGAATACCAAGTGTCTTTGAAGAAAGTAGAGCGCTTCATTCCAGAGCATGTTGAGTTTTTAAACAAGCAGTATGAACTCGGGCACTTTCAGTTGTCGGGTCGTAAGAACCCTAGAACTGGTGGTGTTATTTTGTCCACACTTAGTAACAGGGAACAGTTAGACATTATTTTGACCGAGGATCCCTTTCATCGAGAGAATATCGCTAAGTATGAAGTCATCGAGATGTTGCCGACCAAGGCGTCTCAAGAGTTCGAGTTTTTGTTATAGGTTACATTTACTCTACGACGTGACTAGAAGTAACGCATCAACTCGCACTGCCAATCACAGCTTTCGTCGTGAAATCAGGGAATGCTTTCGATATTCGTTGGTTTGCCTTAGATGGTGAGATAAACCTTTGTGGTCATGGTAGTTTGGCTGCTGGCACTGATTTGAGCGAGCGGTATAAGTTTGAAGAGGTTACGCTAAACAGTGACTATGGACAGGTCGTGATTTCTAGTAAAGACGGCTTATCTCGATTGGAACTGCCAAGTTGGAATGGCAAACCTTACGTTCAGTTGAGCGATGCTCCAATGGATCTATTGGCTTTGAATCAGACAGTTGTCGATGCATTCTCGACAAGAGACTTGGTGTTAGTGTTGGATTCAGAGGAAGCGGTCAGGAATTTTACTCCTGATTTTGAACTGTATAAAAAAATTAAAGATCTGCATGCAGTGATGGTGACAGCCAAAAGCTCAGATGACAGTTATGTTCTGCGCTATTTTGCCCCGAAAATCGGTATTTCGGAGGATTTAGCAACAGGTTCGGCACAATGTTCACTGGCTCCATATTGGTTTGATAAGTTAGGGAAAGATAAACTTTCAGTTCGTCAGCTTTCAAGTTCTGGCGGTTGTTTTGAAGTTGAGAGAAAGACAGACTCTTCAATTGTGGTGTCGGCACGAGTTGTACGTCGTCCATAAAAGAATGGTGATCTCACTGGAGAGGTAGAGCTTTCCAATTTTTGTTTTCAATATTCACGATTTGGATTAGATTACGCTGATGTTCACCCTAATTATAAGAAGAGTATAACCGGTGAAAATTCATAGAATTAACCCGACCAAACGTTGGTCTGATGTAACTGTATTTAATGGCATCGCAAGTTTTGTTGAAGTACCAGAGACAGATACAACGGCAGGAATTAAGAGTCAGGTTCAGCAAATTTTTGATCAAGCTGAAGAAATGATGAGTTTGGTAGACAGTGACAAATCTCGCGTATTGTCAGTAACGATTTACTTAACAGATTTTGCTAACTTTGATGCACTAAATGAAGTGTGGGAATCGTGGTTCCCTGAAGGCAGTGCGCCAAGCCGTGCATGTGTAAAAGCTGAGTTGGCAAACCAAGAGCTGTTGGTTGAGATGTCGTTTATGGTTGCCGCCGGTGGGAAGTTTCAATAAGCCGAAATATCTTTAGAAATTAGCACTATTCGATATCAACGCTAATCAGCTAATCAGCTAATCAATAAGACAGCGAACAGATAAAACAAAGCCACTCAGGTGAATCACTTGAGTGGCTTTATTGTTTACACGCTACCCGAAACTAAATCGGATTAGGTATTAAGCGATGCCTTGATCTCTTGCCATCTGCTTCGCGATCTTCGGAGCGTGCCATAAACACGGCAACAAGATGAACGATACAGGAACAGCGGTAATCACAATGAACGACTGTAGGGCAGAGATACCACCAGAGCCCATTGAGATAAGAGCAATGGCTACCGCACCCATAATGATACCCCAGAAGGTACGTACCGCAGCGTTCGGTTCTGTTGTGCCGGTCATTACCACACTGATTGTGTAGGTCATTGAGTCACCTGTCGTCACGATGAACGTGGTTGTCAGGATAAGGAACAGAATCGCTAGCAGAGTTGGGAACGGCAGTTGCGCTGTAATTGCTAGAAGAACCGCGGGAAGGTTAAAGCCTTCGAACGCACTAGAAATCACGCCTGGGTTCTCTAATTCAAACGCTAAACCACTACCACCAACGATGCTGAACCAGAAACAAGTTACAAGCGGTGCAACGATGCTAATAGAAACGATCATCTGGCGAATGGTACGGCCACGTGAGATACGAGCAATGAAGATCGCCATCATAGGACCATAGCCCAAGAACCAACCCCAGAAGAATACAGTCCAGCCACCTAGCCACGCTGTATCTTGGCGGTAAAGCGCCATAGGGATGAAGTTATCGACCATTTCGCCCATACCCTGCAGGTAGCCATCAATGATGAAGCTCGTTGGGCCTACTAGCAGGATGTAGACTATTAGGCACACAGACAAGATGATGTTGTAACGGCTAACCAGTTGGATGCCCTTGTTTACGCCACTTAATGCAGACAGCGTGTACATTGCGATAGCAAATACGATAACAACACTTTGAGTCGCAAAGCTGTCTGAAATGCCAAACAGTTCGCTCAGAGCGTAGCTAATTTGTAGGCCAAGGAAACCAATAGGACCGATAGTACCTGCAGCTACTGCCACAATGCTGCACGCGTCGACTACGTTACCAATCCAGCTATTAATTGCTTTGTCGCCAAGTACTGGGTAAAGCAGAGTACGAGGCTTAAGAGGAAGGCCTTTGTCGTAATGCAGGTGCATTAACACGATAGAAGACAAACCACCTAAGATTGCCCATGCAAGGAAACCCCAGTGCATGAAAGATTGTGATAGGGCGTTGAACGCCATCGCTTGAGGATCTGCGTTGCCATAAAGAGGCGGAGCGGAAACAAAGTGAGCAATAGGCTCTGCCGCTGCCCAGAACACACCACCGCCGGCTAGCAGCGTACATAGGACGATAGACATCCATTTAAAGGTGGTCATTTCAGGGAAGGCAAGCGTTCCTAAACGAACCTGGCCTGTGCGCCCTAGTGCAAGCACTAAGCCGATAATGAAGTTAAGTAATAGTAGGACTTGCCAGAAAGCACCGAACCACTTAGTTGAGTAACTAAAGCCGATGTTAACAAGTTCGGACAACACGGAGGTGTTGGTGAAAGCGAGGATGACAAAGAGGGTTAAAAAACTGCCACTAAGCCAAAAGACTGGGTTTCCGAGTTCCAGTTTTTCACCCAAAGATTGAGCTTTGTTGAAATCGATAGAAGTAGATTCTGCGTTGATGTTTTCGTTGGCGACTTGCGTCAAGTTGGACATTATTTCTTCGCTATATTTGGCTCTTTCAAGCCTATGTATTTCTCCCACACTTGCATAGAAATGTGAGGTTCGTCAAAAAAGCCGCAGATACTAACACATTTGTTACCAAAAAGTGGGCAAATTTCCAAAAGAAACCCAAATCATCTATAAATCTCTACTTTTTGGTTAGTTTTAATACGGATTTTTTCTCAACGCTGTATCACATTTCTGATTTTTGGGACAAAATTTTTTAGCTTTTCGAAATAAATTAATATTAGTTGTTGGTGCAAAATAAGTGACGACTCATTGCATGCTATAAACAAATTAATGCGAGTCATTTTATAAAAACTGAATATTTTAGGTGTTTAATTGGCGCTGTTACCTACAGTTGTTTTGCGAAGAGATTTAAGTGGTAAAGAAAGTGCCATTTAAATTAAACATCTTGAAACAACAACTTAAGGGATAGCTAACATGCACCTAAACCAAGGAAGAGTGGCCAAGAAGGTTTTTACACTCAGTACTCTCACCGCGTCATGCTTGATGGCGTTCAACAGTTATGCGGCTGTTGATTGTTCAACGTTAGAAACGTGGGATTCTGCCACGGTGTACACCGGTGGTGATCAGGTTACACATGACGGCAGCGCGTACTCAGCAAATTACTGGAATCAAAACAACAACCCGAGACAATTTGAAGGTGACTATGCACAGTGGAAAAAGCTAGATGTGTGTAGCGGCAATGGAGGAGGTGGGACACCAAATGAAGCACCAACGGCTTCGTTAACAGCGCCAACGGCATCAGATGTGATTGTTGAGGGTGACAACGTCGTATTAAGCGCAACAGCACTGGACGCTGATGGCAGTGTTGCTTCAGTAGAATTCTTTGTTGATAGTACTTCGGTTGCGGTTGTGACAGCGGCACCATTTGAAGCGGCTTGGGCTGCCACGTCTGGTAACCATCAGATTTCAGTTGTTGCAACGGACAATGAAGGCGCAGTAAGTGTTACAAGTGCGGCTTCTATCTCTGTCGATTCCGTTACACCAGGAAATGAAGCACCGACAGTTTCAGTTGCGCTTTCAGCAGCTGCGGTCGATGTTGGTGGTGTGGTAACGCTTACCGCAAGAGCAGCAGACAGTGATGGCACAGTTGATAAGGTTGATTTCTATGTGGCTGGTGCCCTTGTAGGTACAGCAGCGACAAGCCCTTACACGTTAGATTACATAACCACTCAAGCAGGCTCTTTAGCGGTTTACGCGAAAGCTACCGACAACCAAGGCGCTACGGCTG
Organism: Vibrio sp. nBUS_14; assembly: GCF_051201655.1. NCBI lineage: Bacteria > Pseudomonadati > Pseudomonadota > Gammaproteobacteria > Vibrionales > Vibrionaceae > Vibrio > Vibrio sp. nBUS_14. The sequence goes on along the minus strand of NZ_CP179207.1, from coordinate 1,481,288 downwards.
ATTCAGCGTTAGCTTCTTTGATAGTCAATGGCGCTGCGACAGTGAGTACTTGTCGTCCTGATGGCTTGTATCAAACTCAAGGTATCGATGTACCTTACTGTACGATTTACGATGATGAAGGCCGTGAGAAGATGGGCACGGATCACCCACGTCGTGTGATTGGTTACTTCACAAGCTGGCGTGCAGGGGACGATCCACAAGCCGCTTACTTAGTAAATGATATTCCTTGGGAGCAACTAAGGGCGGGATCGAACTTTAGTTATTGAAAATAAATAACTTTATTTTCAATTGGAACTTTTCCTGATAGTCACGATCAGATCATGAAATAAAAAATATGAGAAACTCGCATGATTATCATTGAACAGCTAAAAAAAGTGAAAGATACCCGTTCGCACATCAACCAAGTCTACCCTGTTATAGAAGTCGCTTTTGTTGTCATAACAGCCATGCTTTGTGGTCAAAACAAGTGGACGGATATCAAGGATTTTGGTGAAGGAAATATCGACTGGTTACGTGAGTATTTCCCCTACGAAAATGGCCTTCCTACTCGTCATAATATTGCAGCAATTATGAGGACTATTGTTCCTGAAACACTCTTAGAAGCTATGGTGGGCTGGGTTAATTTGCATAGAGAGAGGCATGCTCAACCTATCATCAGTGTTGACGGGAAGGTACTAAAAGGTGCTAAAGCAAACAAACAAGATAACCCCCTTTATATGGTCTCGGCATTCGATGTTGATGAAGGTTTGACCCTCACACATCAACCCTGTAAAGGCAAAGGGACGGAGCTAACAGCGATAAGAAACCTGTTAGATACTTTAGATATAAAAGGATGTCTATTAACGGCTGATGCCCTGCATTGTCAGGTTGAAACTCTGAATAAAGTGGTTGATAAAGGTGGCGATTTCTTAGTGCAAGTCAAACTGAATCAGCCCAGTTTGCTTGCAGAAGTGGATGCACAATTCCAAGACTATTGGTCTTTGCCTGAAGATAAACAAGAGTCATACATCACCGAAGATAAAGGGCATGGCAGAAAAGAGGTTCGTGAGGTTTACGTTCTCCCAGCAGCCTTCAGTGAAGCACTCAGAGAAAAGTGGTCTGTCGTTAAAAGTGTTGTTGCAGTGGTGAGAGATAGAAGTGTCAAAGGGAAAGGAAGTTATGAAACATCGTATTATATTTGCACAGATCACTTGTCGTTAGAGTTAGCCTTACAAGCGACCAGAAAACACTGGCACATCGAGAACCAGCAGCACTGGGCGTTGGACGTTATTTTCAAAGAAGATGAACAATGTATTTATGCTGGAGATTCAGCACTAAATATGGCTTGTTGCAGACGTTTTGTTCAGAACTTGTTTAGAAAATCCGAAGGGAACTTGTCAGTACCCAGGAAGATGAATAAAGCGGTATGGGACAAAGATTACAGAGCTTCGGTTTTGTTTACATCAAATTAACAAAGTACATTCGTGCCCTTACCAATCCCCCTTTATTTTCAAAAGCGTCAGATAGTCAACCCAGTAGAAGTCACTGAGCTCTAACTTTACTTTTGCAAAAGCCATATCGTTTACGACTTCAACACCGAGGATAGAAACCACCACCTCTGCATTATTCGTAACAGCATACTCGACTAGAGCATCTCGAGGTATAAAGTGAATCGAGCCATCCTCGCCCAAAGAATGTAGATTAGTACTAGAATAAAAAGATCTTTCTATATTATCTTTAGCAAACTCTGAGTTTTCCAATGCGGAAATATAGAGGTTCACTTTACCGGCCTTGTTGCTTAAATCGATGGAACTAAATCAGGAAGCTACGATCTGATCGGATACACCCATCAATCGTCGTAGTCTCATGCCTAAACCTCGTTACAAAACAACTAACTGGAAGCAGTATAATAAAGCCTTAATCAACCGTGGCTCTCTGACCTTTTGGATTGATGAGGAGACGTTAGCCGAGTGGAAGCAAAACAAACAAGGCAAGCTTGGTAGACCTCGCCGATTCAGCGACTTAGCCATTACTACCGCTCTGATGGTGAAACGCGTTTTCTCTATGCCATTGAGAGCGCTGCAAGGTTTTCTAGACTCCGTCTTTAAGCTGGCTAACATCCCTCTGGTTTGCCCACACTACACCTGTATAAGTCGTCGATCTAAGGATGTTGAGGTTTCATTTAAAACTAAAACCAGAGGTGCGATACAACACCTAGCCATTGATGCCACTGGTCTCAAGGTTTATGGCGAAGGTGAATGGAAGGTCAAGAAGCATGGAACTGATGGGAAGCGAAGAGTCTGGCGTAAGCTGCACATCGCAGTAGATACAAGCACCCACGAAATAGTCGCAGCAGAGCTGAGCTTATCTAACGTAACCGATGCCGAAGTGCTCCCCAACTTACTCAATCAGACACGTCGGAAAATCATTGAGATATCAGGTGATGGCGCTTATGACACAAGGGATTGCCATGATGCCATACGGATCAAGCGAGCTGTTCCGCTCATCCCACCAAGAGAAGGGGCTGCCTTCTGGGAGCGTGGTCACCCCCGAAATCTCGCCGTGGGTTGCCAGAAGTTATATGGCTCAAATAAGTATTGGAAAGAGCGGTATGGCTATCATAAGCGCTCTCTATCAGAGACCGCGATGTACCGAGTAAAACAGCTGCTAGGTGGGAAATTAAGCCTGAGGAACTACAACGCTCAAGTTGGCGAGACTTACGCTATGATTAAAGCCCTGAATAAGCTTACAGGGCTTGGTATGCCTGAAACACAGTATATCGATTAAGAATTAAGCACAATGGGGCAGGCATGCCTTCTCTCTGAATTAAGCAACAAAGCCCACTTTACCCTTAACTGCTTGATCTTGATTTTTAATATCCATAATTACCTCATGTTATTTAATAAGAAAATGAGATTTAGATGTCGGTTACTGTATGATTAACAACTAAATCAACCTTGAATTAAACTATATTATCTAATGTTGAATTTGATAATTAGTAAATTTCAGAAATCACTTTTGCTACTGTGCAACAGTCGGAGCTAGGAACTGATAACTAGATAGAGATAGTAGGCATTAGAGCTTTTGAGAAACGAAAAAAACACTTGATAACAATCTGCTATAAACGGGCAAAAGCAATAAATTACCCTAATCAGACGAACCGTACTTTTTTACTGCTGACAATAAAATCATTTCTTTACAGCGTCACATTAATGATAGTCTGACGTTATTAGAGACATTTTCAGGAAGCATATTTTGTCAATTTTTTTGGGTATTACAGAATTGTTGCAGTAGCTGAAACCCAAGGCTTTAGCTCTGCTGGCAGACACCTTGGCATAGCCACTTCACAAATCAGTCGACGTGTTTCAGAGCTTGAAGAGAGACTTGGTGTCGCTCTAGTGGCGCGAACAACAAGAAAAGTAAGGCTAACTGACGCTGGTCACTCGTACTATGAATATTGCAAAAAAATAATAGAGCAAATAGACACAGCTAATGAAGTCGTGACAGAAGGTAAAGCCCGTTTATCAGGAACACTCAGAATATCAGCAGGGGGCGATTTTGCAGAAAATCACGTCATACCAGCGCTGATGGACTTTGTTTCTGAACATCCAGATTTAGAGCTAGATATCGACTTTAATTCAAAGGTGATCGACTTTATCGATGATGGTTATGATTTCGCAATAAGGTTTGGGTCACTCCCTGACTCTAATTTAATAGCAAGAAAACTGTCTGACCATTTATACGCAGCGGTCGCTAGCCCTGATTATTTAAATAAGTTCGGTAGGCCGACCTCACCACGTGATCTAGCAAGACACAGGTGTATTACTACAACTTATAACCGCTGGACCTTCCAGGATGAGGGCGAAGATATCAATATTTTTGTCAAAGGGCAGGTAAGAGCTAATAATGTTAATACACTGGTAAATGCGTGCAAGAAAGGGTTCGGTGTGCTGTACCTTCCAAAGTCTGTTCTTTCTGAAGAGCTAAAAAACAAACAGTTAGAGCCTATATTGACTTCCTATTGGAAGAATAGAGGCTCCACTTGGATAGTTTATTCTGACAGAAAATTTCTGCCGCTTAAAAGTCGCTCGGCCATTGAGTATCTGGTCTCTAAGTTCTCAAACACATAGAAGCATCAGTAAAATTCATAGGAGTGTTCAACATAAATGCCGCTTGATCCCTTTGTTGTAAATGTAAATGGGCCATCAGTAGAAATTGCTAGTGCTCGGCATTCAACCGATGCCAACGCTGTCCAAGAGCAGCTTCTATGAACTCCAAACTAGCCAACAACAAAGCCACATTTGAATATCAAGGTATATCGAAGACTCAGCAGGGTAGATTTAGCTATCAAACAAAGCTATGGTGTCATCAATATTACCTTCCTCAGGATGGAACAACGCAAGCTGCTATCAAAGGTGTCATTGAAAAGCATTGTGATTCACAAACTTACTCTGAACGATGGCTTTTTTAATTATCAATAGGGTAGAGTTCAGCCAAAATTCCTCTACAGAAAAGCTAATGAAAACAAAATAAAAAGTGGTTTGAAACTAAGAATAAACTTAAAAAACACGATTCATTTTGAAGTGAGATACGATCTATTCTCTATGATAGATTTCAAGCACTTAATTTAATTATCGGTGTTTCAAATGGTACGAGTAGACGTTAGAAAATTATCTAACACACTGATTAACGCGGGCGTTCCGAGAAGAGGGCGGTGTTACTAGCCAAAGCATTCAAAGATTCAATTAACGAAATCGATCCCGTCTCTCAATCGTATGTGAACAAGAAGATTGAGAAGTCCAAAAATGAAACTCTTCAATACTTGTAGGCGTAAAAAAGTCCGATATTGGCGTACCAATATCGGACTTTGATGTTTAATGGTTAGTTTGAGTGACGTTAACTCAATTAACCCGCAGCAGCCTGCATGATTAGGCCACAGATGTAAGCACCGTACGTACCTAGTGCGTAACCAAGTACCGCCATTAGGATACCGACTGGAGCTAATGCAGGGTGGAATGCCGCTGCTACGATAGGAGCCGATGCTGCGCCGCCTACGTTAGCTTGGCTACCAACTGCCATGAAGAACAGTGGTGCACGGATAAGCTTCGCCATCACAATCATTAGAATGGCATGGATAGTTAGCCATGTAATACCAATGAAGAAGTAACCTGGGTTGTCTAAGATAGCTGTCACATCCATTTGCATACCAATAGTTGCAACTAGGATGTAGATGAATGCCGAGCCCACTTTTGACGCGCCGCTGTGTTCAAGGCTGCGTGTCGATTTGAAGCATGAAGCGATGAGCGCGAACGTTGTTACCATTACGATTAACCAGAAGAAACCTGATGTAAGGCTGTATTTTGCGAGTTCTGGTGCGTTAGTCGAGATCCAAGGTGCGATTAGGTCACTGAATAGGTGAGCTAGGCCGGTAAGACCGAATGCAATCCCCGTGATCTTCATTAGATCGGTTGTGGTAGTTGGGCGAGCGTTCTCTTCTTGGTATTTAGATACGGTCTCTTTTAGCTCTTCAATAGATGAAGTATCCGCTTTTAACCATGCATCAATCTTCTTCTGACGGCCAGCCATGATAAGCAATACAGCCATCCAAATGTTTGCACAGATAACGTCTACTGTAATCATTGCAGAGAAGAGTTGATCATCAACCTCGAACACTTCTTTCATTGCGGCTTGGTTTGCACCGCCGCCAATCCAAGAACCTGCAACGGTTGTTAGGCCACGCCATACGTCACCAGATACAAGGTCAGGGTTGATTTGCTCAATGATCAAGATAGCCAGTGGACCACCAATGATAATGCCGACAGTACCGGTAAGGAACATGATGACGGCTTTTGAACCTAGTCCAAAAATCTTGCGTAGGTCAGCTGAGATGATCAGAAGAACTAATGCACTTGGAAGTAGGTAGCGGCTTGCTACGAAGTATAGCTTTGAGTTTGACGCATCGATGATGCCGAAGCTGTTCAACAATGAAGGAACAAAGTAGCAGAGCAATAGGCCTGGGATGAATGAATAGAATTTTTTCAGTGCGCTGTTTTGGCTACTTTCCGTGATAAATACACCGCCAAGAATAACAGCTAACATGCCCATAATTACGGCATCATTAGTGATCATTATTATATCTCCTTTAAGGTGAGCGCATAGGTCTCACTTTTTTGATGGCAGGACTATACCGATAACTTCAATTCGTTACAAATTGTAACTAAAGATACCTTTTGAAACATTTATGTTAATTCAAATGGTTTTTATTTGTGAATTAAGCGCTCAAGTTATTGGTTTTGTGAATGGTTCTATTGGGCGATACAGGCTGGTTTTGATATATGCAATGTTATTCAAACCCCTGAAACTGGTCATTTCTATTTTAGTTGGCAAGTGAGTCGCTAAAATGAGTGCATATATAGCCATGTTTAAGGTGTGGTTTATGCAATGAGCTAATGTTTCATAATTGTAAAAACTGAATTCATTTTTGACGGGTAGCTTGAGATTGAAAATTATAACTGGATCACATAAATCTCGTGGTTCATCTGATTTAGGTCCGGTGTTTTGGCTTCATCGATCACGCTGTTCGTGTCTAGACAATGAAAAATCGGCCCGAGAGCCGCTTTTTGAATGGTTACTTAGAGTGTTTATTAGAATTCCCGCTTAGCTTTCTTCTTCCTCAAAGCCATCTGCATAGCCTTTCGGTGGCGGTGTCCAACCTCGTTCAGATCGAGAGTGCTTGTCTGAACGGTCTTTTTTCATATCTTCTTTCATTGCTTCTTCAAGGTGAATGAAGATTTGTCGGTAGTTATTGTCGTAGCGCGGGTTCTCTTCTGCTTCAGACCAAGCTTGGTAGAGCTTTTCAGACTTACGACTTTCAACACGCTGATACGTTGATTTTTGCTGTTCAACGAAGAATGGATGATGACCCAAAGAACGCAACGCTTCTGCACCCATTTCCAGCGCCGAGTGATACGTTTCTGATTCCACAAAATCTGCACCGGCTTCTCTTAGGCGATAGCTGTGACCACGGTCGAATGCTCGCGCTAAGATTTTCACTTTAGGGTAGGTGTGTTTAACGTATTTCACCAATTCAACGCTTGAGTCTTGGTTGTCGATAGCCACAACCAACATCGCGGCTTCTTCGATTCCCGCAGTGTGTAATAGGTCATGACGAGTCGCATCACCAAAATAAGATTTGATATTGATGGAGCGTAACAAATCTACTTGGTTGGCTTGGTGATCCAGAACCACAGTATTGACATCATTCGATACCAATAAGCGGTTAACGATCTGACCGAATCGGCCAATACCAGCAATGATGACTGTGCCTTTCTCTTCGATGGTATCTTCTTCACGGTCGTTAGATTTTTGTTCGTAGCGAGGCAGAATCACTTTATCAAACAAAATGAACAGGCCAGGTGTTAAGAACATTGAAAGGGCGACAACCAGCGATAATGTTTGAACAATATCAGAGGGCAGCACATGGTTTTGGGCTGAGAAGCTCAGTAGTACAAAACCGAATTCACCGGCTTGCGCCAAGCTCAACGTAAACAACCATCGGTCGCTGTTTTTGATTTTAAAGATCAGCGCCAGAGTGCACAGCACCAATGCTTTGAGTGCCATTACGCCTAGCGTTAAACCAATGATGAGTCCAAAGTCGTTAAACAGAACACCAAAATCGATACCTGCACCTACCGTAATGAAGAACAGGCCAAGCAACAGCCCTTTGAATGGGTCAATGTTAGATTCCAGTTCGTGTCTGAATTCACTGTTGGCAAGTACAACGCCCGCTAAGAATGTACCAAGTGCTGGAGACAAACCAACCAGGCTCATCAGCGCGGCAATACCAATAACCAACATCAGCGCCGTTGCGGTGAAGATTTCACGTAGGCCTGAGCTTGCAACGAAGCGGAACAGTGGGCGACTTAGATAACGTCCTCCCACAACCACGATGGCGATGGAAGCGGTAATAACAAGGCCATATGCCCAGCTTGGTAAGCCTGCAACCAAACTTAACTCATCGTGATGTGCTGCGGTTTGTGCTGCGCTTTCTGCCAAAGCAACCATTTCAGGAAGAGCCAATAAGGGAATAAATGCCAACATCGGAATGACGGCGATATCTTGGAATAGTAAGACTGAAAAAGCATTCTTACCGCCTTCTGTCTTTGATAGCCCTTTCTCATTAAACGTTTGAAGAACAATCGCGGTAGATGACAGTGCAAAGATCAAACCGATAGTCAACGCGATCGTTAAAGGTTGCCCAAAGAACAGAGCAATCCCCATTACAATCGCGGTAGTGCCTCCAACTTGCAAGCCACCCAGTCCCATAAGGCGGTTTCTCATTGCCCAAAGCATCTTCGGCTCAAGTTCCAGCCCGACTAAGAACAACATAATGACCACACCGAATTCGGCAAAGTGTTGAATGGTCGTGGTCTCTTCGCCAACTAATCCAATAATTGGACCAATCACAACACCGGCAATCAGGTAGCCAAGCACAGAACCTAGGCCAAACCTCTTGGCGATAGGGACGGCGATGACTGCCGCGAGCAAATAGATAAATGCTTGTAGAAAATACCCTGTCATGATCTAACCTCTACTCATCATTTCATCGACGTAATGGTTTAGCTTTTCAACCTTGCTTGCCTTTTTGAGGTCGACTTTGGCCGCAACAAAAGCCTCTAAAAGCGATTTGTAACTATTTACGTGATCTTGAATTCGGCCTTCTTCTAACGCAGTACGTGAACCAAATAAAGCTAATGGAGCCAAGTAGTTCATGCCGCACAAAGACGCCGTTTGTTCGATCGGGTGAAGCAGTTCACGTATGGTGAAGTGGTTATAACCGTCAGTCTGATAAGCATCTTTTTTCCCGCCAGCGGTGATACTGCATAACAAGCTCTTACCTTGCAGTTCATTACCGTCGATGCCGTAAGCAAATCCGTATTCTAGGACGAGGTCTTGCCACTCTTTAAGAATCGCCGGTGTTGAGTACCAATATAGTGGGAACTGAAAAATGATGATGTCATGGTCCAACAGGCGTTTCTGCTCACGATCGATATTGATCTTGAAGGTTGGGGATTCAGCATAAAGGTCGACACAGGTGACGCCTTCAATACGCTTGGCTTGCTCAAATAAGGGTTTGTTAGCTTCAGAGCGATGCTGAGAAGGGTGGGCGAATAGCACCAAGACTCGATTTTCGATATATAGCTCTCTTTGTCCATTAACGAATAATATTTATTGGAGTTATAGATATACAATAATAGAAGAATGGTTGAACAACAACGAATTAGCCCATACTTATCTAGTTAGGTGCGCGTGTTTTTAGGGACTTAATTATATAAAACATCCGTCAATTTGAATATTTCCGGCACACACAGCCGACGACTGCGTAAAACTAATTATTCGCTAATAATAAAAGCTAAGAGGTGCACTTTATGTCACCGTTGAAGGCTAACGTAAATAATTTAATCACCCTACATAGTACGACAATGAATAAAGGAAAAGGTATGAGCACGGACTTGCGTCAACAATGTAATTTGCTGCTTTCTGGTCACTTCGATCCAAGGGCACGAATGTACTTTGTTAATTTGATGTAAACAAAACCGAAGCTCTGTAATCTTTGTCCCATACCGCTTTATTCATCTTCCTGGGTACTGACAAGTTCCCTTCGGATTTTCTAAACAAGTTCTGAACAAAACGTCTGCAACAAGCCATATTTAGTGCTGAATCTCCAGCATAAATACATTGTTCATCTTCTTTGAAAATAACGTCCAACGCCCAGTGCTGCTGGTTCTCGATGTGCCAGTGTTTTCTGGTCGCTTGTAAGGCTAACTCTAACGACAAGTGATCTGTGCAAATATAATACGATGTTTCATAACTTCCTTTCCCTTTGACACTTCTATCTCTCACCACTGCAACAACACTTTTAACGACAGACCACTTTTCTCTGAGTGCTTCACTGAAGGCTGCTGGGAGAACGTAAACCTCACGAACCTCTTTTCTGCCATGCCCTTTATCTTCGGTGATGTATGACTCTTGTTTATCTTCAGGCAAAGACCAATAGTCTTGGAATTGTGCATCCACTTCTGCAAGCAAACTGGGCTGATTCAGTTTGACTTGCACTAAGAAATCGCCACCTTTATCAACCACTTTATTCAGAGTTTCAACCTGACAATGCAGGGCATCAGCCGTTAATAGACATCCTTTTATATCTAAAGTATCTAACAGGTTTCTTATCGCTGTTAGCTCCGTCCCTTTGCCTTTACAGGGTTGATGTGTGAGGGTCAAACCTTCATCAACATCGAATGCCGAGACCATATAAAGGGGGTTATCTTGTTTGTTTGCTTTAGCACCTTTTAGTACCTTCCCGTCAACACTGATGATAGGTTGAGCATGCCTCTCTCTATGCAAATTAACCCAGCCCACCATAGCTTCTAAGAGTGTTTCAGGAACAATAGTCCTCATAATTGCTGCAATATTATGACGAGTAGGAAGGCCATTTTCGTAGGGGAAATACTCACGTAACCAGTCGATATTTCCTTCACCAAAATCCTTGATATCCGTCCACTTGTTTTGACCACAAAGCATGGCTGTTATGACAACAAAAGCGACTTCTATAACAGGGTAGACTTGGTTGATGTGCGAACGGGTATCTTTCACTTTTTTTAGCTGTTCAATGATAATCATGCGAGTTTCTCATATTTTTTATTTCATGATCTGATCGTGACTATCAGGAAAAGTTCCAATTGAAAATAAAGTTATTTATTTTCAATAACTAAAGTTCGATCCCGCCCTTACTTCGATCCAACACCAGCCCAAACCTTCGCGCAAATGGCTGAATGGTGCGAAACACATGATGTGGCGCACGACACCTATGGTGATGGCGATTTTATTGATAGTTTTGAAAACAAAGTGGCTGATTTGCTCGGCTATGAGGCCGCCGTGTTTGTGATTACTGGCACCATGAATCAACCGACAGCGTTAGAGATTGCTTGCCAAGAAAAAAGAAATCCTTTAATAGCGATGCACGAATCCAGCCATATTATGCGCCATGAACGCCAAGGGTATCAGCTCCAGAACCGTTTCAATGTACTTCCGGTTGGTAATGTATTCCGCACTTGGGATGTCGACGACTTAAAGGCTTGGCCTGATGAGATTGCCGCGGCATTGTATGAACTACCGATGCGAGAGATTGGTGGTCAGCTGCCTGAGTGGGAAGAACTTGAAGCGATAAAGCAGTACTGCAAAGAACAATCGATTCATCTGCATATGGATGGGGCTCGTTTGTGGGAGTGCGGCGCGTATTATCAAAAGCCATATAGCGAGATTGCTAAGGGGTTCGATACGGCTTATGTTTCGCTGTACAAAGGATTAAACGGACTTGGGGGCTAACTCCTATTAGGTGACAAGGCTTTCGTAGCAAAAGCATCGGCATGGATGAAGCGTCAGGGCGGAAATGTTTATCATCGCACGCCTTACGTGGTTTCGGCAGCAATGCAGTTTGATCAACGGATTGAGTTGATGCCAGCATTGTATGAGCGTACTAAGCAAATCTATCAAATCCTAAAAGATTACCCGCAGTTCAAAGTGAACCCGCAGCAACCCCAAGTAAACATGTTTCACCTCTATTTACCCGTGAGTTTTGAGGATGGCATTATCCTGCGCGACAATATAGCTAAGAAGTATAAGGTTTGGATAGGAAACCCAGCGATCAGCGAACTGCCAAACCAATGTAAGATTGAATGGTACGTAGGGGATAACTTACTAAATTTGCCAGATCATGAGCTGATCGACATTCTAGATTTTATTAACGAAGAGTTGGTTTGATCGCAGAAGAGTTGAATTGATTACAGCTGAAGTGAGTTAACTGAGATGAATACAGGACATGTTTCCTGTATTCATTTTTACGCCGATAGGATGGCGGGGGCTTGTCATATGTATTGGTTGATGTACACGTCGACTAAAAACATGAATACAGGCACCGTGCTGAGAAGTCCGAAGAAGACGATTGGCACCCAATTTTTCATTTTCTTTTTAGGTTGCTCAGGGTTGTTCATAAGTTCGGCCTTAAATGAGTTGTTGTAGCTGTTTAGCTTTGTGATACTAAAAATCTACGAACATGGTATCAAATAAAATCGATGATCCCTATGCGGATTTGGCGTTTCGTGGTGTGTATCAATCACATAAAATGTAGGCGATTCATAGGCGGTTCATAAAGACTCAATAATAATGAACCTATTAGAACAAGTATTGCCTTACCCGGAATATGAAATAAACAGCGTTCAAAGATTTGGAGAAGACAACATGAGAACAGTAGGAAACATCATTTGGTTTCTGTTTGGTGGCGTATTTATGGGATTGGCATGGTGGTTCTTCGGACTGCTCGCATTCCTCACCATCGTTGGTATTCCATGGGGTAGAGCGTGTTTTGTAATGGGTAACTTCTCATTCTTCCCATTTGGTCAAGAAGCGATTTCACGTGATGAATTGACCAATGAAACTGACATCGGTACCAGCCCGCTTGGTATGATTGGTAACATCATTTGGTTCTTATTTGCTGGAATCTGGTTGGCGATTGGTCACATCACGTCAGCAGTAGCGTGTTTCATTACTATCATTGGTATTCCGTTTGCGATTCAACATCTTAAGCTAGCGGTTATCTCATTGGCGCCAATCGGAAAAACGGTTGTCGACAAGCGTGAAGCAGAAGCGGCAAGAGTAAGAAACGACAAAGGTTAAGGCTACAGCTTAAGCCTTAGATTGAACTGAAAAAGCACATCACATGATGTGCTTTTTTGTGCCTCGTTTTCTATCTAACGATGCCCAAATCTCACAAATACTCACTAGTGATTAGTCGCTACTGATTAGTGATGAGGGTAAAGATCTGAAAGGTATCGGACAGATAAAAAAACGGGCTCGGAGGGTGAGCCCGTTTGTGTTAGCTATTTGTTTTTAGCAAGAGCCGCGTGTTTCTAGCTCGAATTACTTGTCGCTAGATTACATTGCTGCTTCGAAGATCGCTGAGATTTCTTCGTGAGTCGCTTGTTTAGGATTAGTGAAACCACAAGCGTCTTTTAGTGCGTTGTCAGAAAGAGTCGGGATGTCTTCTAGCTTAGCCCCAAGCTGTGCGATACCCGTTGGGATATTAACATCGTTTGCGAGTTGAACAATCGCGTTGATAGCCGCTTCTGCGCCTTGCTCTGCTGTCATTCCTTCAACATTCACACCCATCGCTTTTGCAACGTCACGTAGACGCTCTGGGCAAACTTGTGCGTTGTAGCGTTGAACGTGTGGTAGCAAGATAGCGTTACATACACCGTGTGGAAGGTCGTAGAAACCACCCAGTTGATGCGCCATTGCATGAACGTAACCCAATGAAGCGTTGTTGAATGCCATGCCAGCCATGAACTGTGCGTAAGCCATTTGCTCACGAGCTTCAATGTCTTCGCCGTGCGCTACGGCTGTTCTTAGGTGTGCTTGCACAAGTTCAATTGCTTTAATTGCTACTGCGTCTGTGATTGGCGTTGCTGCGATAGAAACGTAAGCCTCGATTGCGTGTGTTAAGGCATCCATGCCTGTTGCTGCCGTTAGTGATGCAGGTTTAGCAAGCATCAACTCAGGATCGTTTACTGAGATAAGTGGTGTTGTGTGTTTATCAACGATAGCCATCTTAATGTGACGAGCTTCGTCAGTAATGATGCAGAAACGCGTCATTTCAGAAGCTGTACCTGCTGTTGTGTTGATAGCAATTAGAGGCATCATTGGTTTTTCTGACTGATCAACGCCTTCGTAATCTGCAATCTTGCCACCGTTAGAAGCAACTAGGGCAATACCTTTTGCACAATCGTGTGGAGAACCTCCACCTAGAGAAACAACGAAATCACAATCGTTGTCAGTTAGTAATTCAAGACCATCATTAACGTTCGTGATGGTTGGGTTGGGTTGAGTGCCGTCGAATACAACTGCGTCTACGCCACGTTGGCTAAGTAGGTCTTGTACCTGTTTAACCACACCAATTTGGTTAAGTACCTTATCCGTAACGATCAGACCTTTTTTGAAGCCTTGAGACTGAATGCTATCAGCAGCATCTTTCAAACAGCCAGTACCCATGAAGTTGATTGTAGGGATATAAAATGCAGTAGACATTAGAAAACTCCGTTAATTATGTTTTTTAATTTCCTATATGTTGTCGGCAATCAACTGGTCGACCATTGATCTGGAACAACTTTGATTCCGAACTACCACTTTGTGATTATGCGTTGTGATAGGGCTCATATAGCAATCGTTTTTATGGTTTTCTTATGTGGTTATTGTCAGTAATGGAAAGCGAACGATTGATTAATTTAAGAACAGTACGGCGCTCCATGACCATGACCAAGACCATGAACACTAAAGGCTATTCACTCAACGTCGGTTCAAGTTCAGTTTGTGTCGAAGGTTTACTTGAGTCATCGTTAGCTTCAATTTGAGGCTCATCGGTATCTAAGGCGTCAGAGGTCTCTTCTGGTTCAAGGTAAGGAATCTCAATGTTTCCTGACCTGAACAATCGCGGCATAACTCACGTCAGAATGAGTCCCGGACAGACCTAACTTCTGCTCTACAATCTAAACACGGATGTTTGTTGAACACTTTCATGCTGTTTTCGCTATTTCAGATACACCCATCCTGTGAAACGCCTAAATTGACCTGATTTGGGCTTGAACCAGAGCATGGTGGACCAGCTCTGACAGCGGCTCCCCAGCCCTAAAGCGAAGAAACGTTAAACGGTGCCCACAAAGAATGCACTCAAACGGGTCAACCTTCACATACCCTTTCAGCATAGCTGCGTAACCGGGCATTTCAGGTGCGTCTTTAGGTGCGACACCCAAGGCACCGTAGACCTTAGGGAGCATCTCACCACGACGTCGGTTTGATAGAAAACCGAAGTATCGAATCATTTTGAAGTGCTTATCTGGAATATGCTCAATCATGCGTTCTATCAGAGCTTCTGGACTCAAAATGAGGGATTCCGTTCGACCATTTCTATGGTTGAGGTAATCAAACGTCACCAAGCCTCCCTGGAAGTTATGTCGTAAACGCGACGCCGATATCGGTGGCCGTTTTAGGTATCGGCCGAGGTAAGTCATGGTTGGCGTCACGTTGGCTGTTTTCTTTGCAAAGTGCAGCTTCCATCGACGGCAATATTGGCTGGTTAAAAATCGGGACCAATCTTGCTCATTACGAATGAAAGGGCAGTCCTCTCCACTCAAGTCTAACTCTGAGTAATTGGAGCTGAGAAGTTGAGTGATGGCACCGCGCCAACACTTCTCAGTGGTCTTAGCTTTAAAGAAAATCGGCTTCCATAGACCAGTCTTCTTACATAAACCCCCACGGGTGACAGACAAATGGATGTGCACATTCCAATTCAGCTTTCTGCCGTAGGTATGAAGTGCACAGAACACGCCAATATCGATATCGAGTTGCTTTGCCCATCCTAAGAAGATTTTGGCTGCGCAGCTAAAGAGATGATTGAGAAGAAAACGATTATCCCGAAAGATGGGCCACAACGTGTGTGGTAGCGTCAACGTAACGTGTTGATACTCACACTCAGGAAAGACATGTTGTTGCTTTCGTATCCACCGCTCTGTGGCTTTTATGCCACAACTGCTGCAAAAGCGAGATTTACACGTCTGGTGAATGTATTTGTGATGGGTGCAGTCAGCATGAGTGCATCGATACTCTTTAGAGCCAAAAGCAGCGGTACTGCAAGCGAGCATCTTGGTGACGTTTTCAATGACGACGGTTCGGAGGGTTTCTCGGTACTTATTGAGGTAGTTCAGCCAAGTATCGTTGGCATTGAAGAGTTGTTTGATGGGCTTATTCGGATGCATGACCTATAGGATAAACGATCCATGTAAAGCACCCTAGTAGGTTGAGTCTCTTTGTTTTCGGCCGTAGGCCGCTCAGGCGACACCGTCGCCGGTTCTTCATCATTATACTTTACAAGGCATGGGGTGAGCATGACGGATGGCGGTAAGAAGTACTTCATGGTACTTAAGTGTATTTCTTGTATGGTATTGGTTTAATATGTGGCAAAATTTGCGATACATCATGACTTGTTGCTTGTTTTCTATAAATTCTTAGAACTATATTCAGGCTCACAAAATTGATAGTAGAATGCGCATCTGGCCTTTGAGGCAACGAGAAAATAAATACAAGCACTGCTCAACCGCGCGAATAATAGGAAATAAAATGAAGTACGATTGGATATTCTTTGATGCAGATGAAACTTTGTTCCACTTTGATGCTTTTCAAGGAATGAAGCTGATGTTCTCCCGTTTTGGCGTGGACTTTAGCGAACAGGATTATCTAGTTTATCAAGAGGTTAATTTGCCATTATGGGTCGATTACCAAGATGGCCGTATTACGGCGGCACAACTGAAGCACGCGCGTTTTGAAAGCTGGGCAGCAAAATTAGAGACCACAACGGCAGCACTAAACAGTGCCTTTTTAGCCGCAATGGCTGACATCTGTTCTCTGCTTCCTGGTGCAAAAGAGTTGATGGAGTCGTTAAAAGGCAAAGTGAACATGGGCATCATCACCAATGGTTTCACAGAGCTGCAGTCAATCCGTTTAGAACGAACAGGAATGGCGGACTACTTTGAGCACGTGATTATTTCTGAGGAAGTGGGTGTTGCTAAACCAGACGCCGAAATTTTTGAACATGCACATAAGCTGATTGGATTGCCATCGAAGCAGCGCGTATTGATGGTCGGGGATAACCCACATTCTGATATTTTAGGTGGCTTGGATTTTGGTATTGAGACCTGTTGGTTGAACAGCCAAGAGAAAGCGACGCCAGCCGGAATTAACCCTCATTATCAGGTTAAGTCTCTTACTGACCTGCAAGCTCTTTTACTAGCATAATTGCTATTAGATTTTTGAGTGAATGATTGATAGCCGAGTAAAGTTATGTGCTCGGCTACTTATTTTTACTTACTGCAATTTATCGATAGTGGTGTTTAAGCCTACCTTTGCTTTAAGCTCGCTTTGATTACCCCATTACAATAAAAATAAGGAAGAGGCGTGCTGAAATCTCATCGTCATAGCTGCTACGGCATTGCTGCCATTTTACTATGGAGCTGCTTAATTGCATTGTCTCGTAGTGTGTCAGAACAACTGGGCCCAATTGGTGGCGCAGCCAGTCTTTATACAGTGAGCTCGCTGTTGTTAGTTTGTGTTATGGGTCTACCTAAACTGTCGCGCTTCTCTAAATCGTATTTGATGATCGGTGGTGCCTTATTCGTTTGCTACGAAATCTTCTTAGCTCTGGCTTTAGGAATGGCAAATAGTCGACATCAAGCTTTAGAAATGGCCGTTATCAACTATCTATGGCCTGCACTAACGGTGTTGTTTGCGGTGCTGTTGAGCGATAAAAAGATCAACTTGTTGGTTTATCCAAGTATCGTCTTGGCGTTCTTTGGTGTGGCTTGGAGTATCAGCGGCGATCAGGGGCTTTCTGTCGATCAAATCGCGGCTAATATCGCGACGAATCCAAAAACCTATTCGATGGCATTCTTCGGCGCGATTATTTGGGCGGTGTATTGTAATTACACCCAACGTGTTGCCAAAGGTCAGAATGCGATTGTGCTTTTCTTTATCTCTACTGCGGTCACTCTGTGGATCAAATACGCATTGAGTGACGAAACCGGCATGGTGATGACTTCAAGCGCTGCGATTGATTTAGTACTTGCTGGGGCTTGTATGGGGGCTGGTTACGCGCTTTGGAACACCGCGATATTGGGTGGCAATATGGTCTTCCTCGCCACTATGTCGTATTTCACGCCAATCTTCGCGACCTTACTGTCTTCTATGATTCTAGGTTTGTCATTGAACATGAGTTTTTGGCAGGGCGTTTGTATGGTGACGATCGGTTCACTGGCTTGCTGGTGGGTAACCAGAGACAAAAAGCCGACGGTTAAGGCGTCGGCTTCTGAAGAGGTTCAGTCTTGAGTATTGAGCTTAAGAGAGAATGCTCTTAGCTCGCGATATTGAGGTTCAATTGAAGCTCATAAGGCATCTTAGATAGGCGTCGCTTAAGTTGGCGGCGCGTACGTTCAATATCATCGACCGCAATCGCTTGTTGGTCGTTGGTATGAATATCAACATTGATTCTTAGCTCTGGGCCAACCTTGGTCACGCCCATTAACTCCAAATCTTGATCCGCATCTTTGTCCACAGCGACAACATTCTTATCTACCGCGTCACAAATATCTTTGGTTGCCGACATCATTAGCAGTTCACGCATTGCTTCATGTAACATGTCGAACGGCACTTTGATGAAGTAGAAAGACATCAGTAACATCATCATTGGATCGGCATATACCGCGTATTCAGCAAACGGAGAGTAAGCCACCAACCAAGCAACAACGAAACCTGCCGTTACCGCGACACTCAAAAGTGTATCCATTTGCCACTGTTTAGATTCAGCTTGGATCAAACCTGAAGAAATACGTTTGCTCTTGTTGGCGATGTACCACCAAGCGTAACCACAACCCAATACGTTGAAAATACCAAATAGAGTTGCGATAGAAGCATCGACTTCACGACCACCTGTCATCAGAGCACCAATCGCAGAGTAAATCGAATAACCTACCACAAGTAGAATCACAATCGCTTTAATCGCGATTACGATTGGCTCAATGATTGCTCGACCGAACGGGAACTCCCTATCTGATGGGCGATTAATGTATTTCGAAGCAACTAGTGACAATAAAGTTAACAGTAAGCTGATAAGAGAATAGACACCGTCAAATACTATGACTAGAGAGCCAACGAGAAGACCCAACACCAAGCCGCCAATTGCGAAGCCTGATGCTAAAAGGGCTGAGAACAATAGTACTCGGTTTTCGTTTTGGCTTTTCCTGTCACACATAATATTTCCCAGATGTTTTTGATAACTTCATTGTTCTAATATTGAGCTAGCTTTACAAACTTTATCTGATGACGTTTATATGTCGGTAACCCGTTTTATATTCAAGTTGTTACTATTCAATTGCTTAACGGTAACTTTAGGTGTCAGTAAAGTTGACGATGACTGTTTTTTAGGAAATGTGAAACTGGCGTCAAATGGTTTATGATTAGTAAAACACATAGGTTGTGAAGGTCTCATAGGTTAGCTGTGTAAAGGGTCAGGCTGTTAAGATTACAGAAATCGATCTGAAACCTTATACCTTAAACTTGGTGTTGAACCTGAGTATAGAGCTGAGTTGAACTTGAAAAGGAATGGATGAAGATGAAATTTGATGATCTCAACGACAGCGAGTTGTGGGCGATAGCTAATCCGATCATGGACAACTTGATGGACGGCTCAACCAAGGTTGACCATGCTCAGCATTGCCGAGACTTTACGCAGCGCATGAAGGGTATTGTGACGCCTGAGTATCTGGAAAAGGTGTGTCATCATTATCAGCACAGCAACGGATTTTTTGCGGAACGTGAACCAGTGGCGCTATTCAGACGCTCCGATTCCATCGCCTTTGTTTGGAAGCAAGCCTATACCATTGCGAAAGGCGAGTTTGTGGCAGAAATGGTGTTAGTTGAAGAAGACGGACGTTATTTAGTGGATCACGTGATGGTCTTCTAAATAGAGTGCTTTCTATTTGTTAGATGATTTTAGGTGTCGAGATAGAACATTATCTGACACTTTAGAAATCAAACAAGTAATCGCTGATCTGATCCGCTAACCAATTCATACCTGGGTGTTCCGCCATACCTGCTGCGGTAAACATACAGTAGTCTTCTTGAGTCAGGCCATAAGTGTGCTTGATCACCGCCAGTTCCTGTTCACGCAATAAATGGCGTATCAATGGCTCAGGCATTACGCCCCATGCATCTTCTCGTAGAATGGTATCCAACATAAAGTCGAAGCTAGAAAAACCAATGTATCGGCGAGAGAAGGGCTCAAGCTCAGGGTTATCTTTTTCATTGAGATAAACCATGGTCGCTTGCATCGAATTTCTTAGTACTTCATCCGACACTCTTCGCATCGCACTTAAATCATGTCCTTTCTTACATACCGACATCATTCGGATCTTGCCGAGTGGGTTGTAGATAATTCTTGGATCATCGACACGTTCGTAATCAACACCAAACGCAAAATCAACTTGCTGAGTTTCGACAAGATTAGCTAAGTCGCCGCTAGAAGCCAGAACGAAGTTGAAAGAAGTGGAAGGGTATTTGTTGTTTAGGGCGTGAGATAAACTTTGCCACATTTCATCGGGTAGGGAGTCATCGCGTGCGATCCAAATCTCGGCGTTGAATTCACCCGAAACATGTAAGCAGGTTTGTTTAATACGCGCTGCCGTCACCAGCATTCCTTCGCAATCTTTGTAAATCGCTTTGCCCGCTTCAGAAAGTTCAACGTGGTTGCCGCTTCGTACGAACAATTCGACATCTAACTCTTTTTCCAAGGCTTTGATCGACATGCTCAGTTTGGTTCGGTTGCATTCTAGCTGTCGCGCAGCTTCAGAGACTGACCCTAAATCAGCAACTGAACAAAAGGCTTGGACTTGAGAAAGGTTCATTTCATTTCCATATTGAGCGGGTGGCGGTGCATATTATCTTAATATTGTGCTGACTATCTTAGAAATAGTCCATCTTTGCATGATAACTCTATGACGAATTGACTAATTTGGTTTATTCTGGGGGCGTTCCGAACCTACAAGAAGTAAAGATGGAGGCCATGATGGCGAAACAATGGGACGAGTACGCACCTGATTGGGATAACGATCCCGCTACTGCTGTATTCGCACAGTCCGCATTTGACCAGTTAACACAGCTCGTTGATTTGAACGGAACCCGTGTCCTTGATTTTGGTTGTGGTACAGGATTACTCAGCCAGAAAATATCTCCTTTTGCAAAAGAGATCATCGCTCTCGATATCTCAGAAGGGATGATTGAAGAGTTAGATAAAAAAGAGCTGTCTAATGTAGAGCCTGTCGTTGATATTTTATCGCGCGGACTTGCAGCTCAACATCCAGCATTCAGAAATCAGTTTGACTTAGTGGTAACCTCTTCGGTATGTGGCTTTATTCCGAACCTACAAGACACGGTCAGCCTTATTTATACCCTGTTAGAAAACGATGGGGTTTTTGTACACTGGGATTGGTACTTAGAAAACAACAGCGAAGATTTTGGGGTCAGCGAACAGCGCTCCCAGAATGTATTGAGCGCAGCAGGTTTTTCGATTGTTGAAGTCTCAACACCGTTCTCAATTGACACCCCGCAAGGTACTTTGAAGGTACTGATGGGTGTAGGCCGTAAACAAGTGGTTCCTCATTTATAGTTCATTTGTCTGCAGTTGAAGTACCTGTAGTTGGCGTATAGATAGTTGTTCAGATAACGGTACTCACGCTTAATTGACCAAACCCACATCAACGACCTTGGATCCGTTATGTGGGTTTTCTATTTTTACGCGTTTGCGTTTTAAACTAATAGCTCAATAGCTCAATAGCTCATAACGAAATAGATAACTAAATAGCTACTTTCTAGGGCGTGTTGATCTTTCGTGAGTGTTTTTTGAACAGCATGGTAAAGAGTTATAATTTGCTTCGCCAAAAGTAAAACCATAACCAATACCATGCCAAGAACAATGCTAACTGATATTCGCTGGGAACTGCTACTCCAAGTTATGAAAAGTACAGGTCGTATTTACGATAAAACTGAACATCGAATGACATTTGAAGGAATACTTTATCGAATGAGAACAGGTATTCCTTGGCGAGATCTACCCTCTGAGTTCGGAGAGTGGAGTACCGTTTACAGACGATTTAATCTTTGGTCAAAGAAAGGGATTTTAGATAATCTTTTCAAAAGCTTATCTAGCATGGCTGACTTTGAATGGGTATTTCTTGATGGCTCTATAGTTAGAGCGCATCAGCATAGTACAGGTGCAGCTACTGAAAGTTCAGAGCAAATAGGAAAAAGTCGCGGGGGCAACTCAACCAAAATTCACTTAGCTGTAGATAGTGGTGGCCTGCCGATTTGCTTTGATTTATCAGAGGGACAACGCCACGATATAGTGCATGCCGAAAGCTTAGTTGAGCAACTCGATGAAGTTAATACCATCGTTTGTGATAAAGGATATGACAGCGAACTTTTCGGTACTTTTGTTAAGGAACGTGGCGGAGAAACAGTAATTGCTAAACGCAATTACGGACAAGATATAGACAAAGACAGTATGGATTGGTGTCTATACAAGTATCGTCACTTGGTCGAAAATGCCTTTGGGAGAATTAAGCATTATCGAGCTATTTCAAGTAGATATGACAAGCTAGAAAGGAATTATGCCAGCATGTTATCACTGGCATTCATGTTAATGTGGCTACCGATGTATTGTTGAACACGGAATGTACAGCAAAGATCAACACGCCCTAATCATGTCTGATTCTTTGTTCTATCTTGCTACGCCTCAACCCCATAATTGATAAACCGACAGCTGGCAGTTTCTCTGTGGTTATTTCCATTTTGGAAATTTACTCTTGCACAAATTTCACTAGTGGAAATGAAAGTGTGAGATATAAAATAAGCCCATATAGATACTAAGGGTTTAGTTATGAGCCACCAATCTGCGTCATCTACTTCTTCACCACTTTCAGAGCAACAACAACGCTTTAGCAATATCATTTCAGATGCCAATCTGTCCCCAAAACAGAAGTCGAGCTATCTTGCCTTAGAAGCTGAAGCCAGCCTGCCGTATATGCCGGTAAGCAATGAAGTAGAGCAAGCCTTACAACAAGGTGTGCTGTGTGACATGTTTGAAGGTCACGCTCCATTTAAGCCGCGCTATGTGCTTCCTGATTATTCTAAATACTTACATCAAGGCTCCAAGTATTTAGAGCTTAGCGCGGCAACTAATTTCGACGAAGCATTGAACATGCTCACCATCCTTTATCATCACGTTCCGTCTGTGACTTCAATTCCGGTTTACTTAGGTCAGTTGGACGATGTTTTGATGCCTTTTGTTGGCGATTCAACGGATGAGCAGGTATACCAAAAGCTGAAGCTGTTCTGGATTATGTTGGACCGCACACTGCCAGATGCCTTTATGCATGTGAATATCGGCCCGACCGACAACATTGTATGCCGCACCATTTTACGTGTTGATGCTGAATTGAAGCAGATTGCACCTAACTTAACCTTTATGTATGACCCTGTAGTCACGCCTGATGACCTGCTTCGTCATGCTGCTAACAACATCTGTGAATGCAGTAAACCGCACATTGCTAATTATCCTGCACATGCCGCTGCGTACGGTGATAAGCGTTTTGGCATCGTAAGTTGCTACAACTCTCTGCCTCTAGCGGGTGGTTCAAACACGCTAGTACGTATGAACCTGAAGCAAGTGGCTGTGAAATCTGAAGACAGCGTAGATTTCTTACAGCAAGTACTACCTAACTACAGCAGCATCATGATCGAATTGATGAACGCACGCAGCAGTTTCTTACATGAAGAGTCTAACTTCTTCGAAGGTTTCTTAACCAAAGAAGGCCTTGTTGAAGAAGATCGCTTCGCGCCAATGTTTGGTATTTATGGCATGGCTGAGGCGGTTAACATTTTAATGGAAAAAGAAGGAAAAGCAGGGCGCTATGGTCACGATGAGTCGGCAAATCAGTTAGGACATCGTATTTCAGAGAAGCTGGCTGAGATTGTTGAAAGCTCGGAAGTGAAATATGGGCTGGAAGGTAAGGCTCTGTTACACGCTCAAGGTGGTATCAGTTTAGATGAAGATGTGACGCCAGGTGTACGCATCCCTTATGGAACAGAACCGGATCCCGTCTCTTATGTTCGTGCTACCGCAGGTCATCATAAGTTCTATACATCGGGCATCAGTGACATTCTGACTATCGACGAAACGGTTAAATCAAATCCAGAAGCGATGTTTAATCTGTGTAAGGGCGCTATTCAAGCGGGTTACCGTGAGTTCACCGCTAACGTAGCATCGAACGATTTGCTTCGTGTGACGGGTTACATGATTAAGCTGTCTGATATTGCTAAATACGACGAGCAAGGTTCACGCACCAATACTACCTTCCTAGGTGCTGAAGCTGCAAAAAATACGGGCATTCTAGAGCGTAAGCCACGCGTGGTAAGCTTAGAGATGTCGCCGACATACGAATAGCTTTAACGTGCGTGCGTTATGTGTTTCAAATACGAACAATGTGAATTATGCAAGTTTCTGATCTAACAACTCAAATGGCTAGGGTTAATAATAATAAGACAGAAAAACAAGCGAAGGTCAGCCGTGTGCTGACCTTTTCTTGTGGTGCGCCGAGCATGGCGTTGATCTAGGAGGTGAAAGTCCTCTACGGGCTCAGTCGAGCGAGAACCGTTAGCCTATGCAAGGGTGTTCACCGTGAGGTGAAATCTGAAGGAAGCAAATGGCAAAACTTGGTTGTGACGAACAGAAATCTGATAGTAGGCCATTACAACTTGGGCAACCTAGCCATAGATAGAATAGTCCAATGCCTCGACGGGAAGTGTGTAGTGGTAAATCAGGCACAGCCAAGGGAAAGAACAACGCCTTACCTCGGGAGATCTTATTGTTTGTCTCAATAGAGACTAATACAGCAGTGATGTTGTGTGATGGACAATAAGAAGTCAGCAGAAGGCATAGTACTTTGAGAATGTACAACTCAAAGGAAGGCCTGAACTGAATATATCAAGAAGCAGTCACTAGACACTCAATCATGTGGAGTCATAGCAAGATGAAACTCATCTCTACGTCCCAAAGGGCAATACCGCAAGTAAAGCTCATGGATACGAAGAATGACAAGCATGGTCGGCATAGACAGGAGGGCGAGTCTTGGTGACCTCAACTTCGTTGATGGAGCAAATTTGCTCTTCAACCAATTTGAATCAAGCTCTTAGACGCGTGAAGAAGAACAAAGGGTGTGCAGGAGTCGACAAGCTCGACATCAACGCCACTATCTCAAGACTTCGACAGGCATCAAACGGGCAAGAGCTTCGCCAGATTCTTCTGGATGGAAGCTATCAACCTCAATCTGTTCTTGGTGTAGAAATCCCCAAAGCTAGTGGTGGCGTAAGGCAATTAGGTATCCCAACAGTCCTTGATAGGGTAGTCCAACAGGCAATCACATCAGTGCTGTCATGTATCTATGAGCCGAAGTTCTCCGACAATAGTTACGGGTTTAGACCCAACCGCAGTGCGCACCATGCATTGGCGGCCGCCAGTCGCTACATCCGAGAGGGTCGAGGTTATGTAGTAGATATAGACCTAGCAAAATACTTCGATACAGTGAATCACGATAGGCTAATGCACAGGCTGTCACAAGATATTGCTGATAAACGCGTGTTAAAGCTAATTAGGTCATACCTACAGGTAGGCATAATGCGACATGGACTAGTTGAGCAGAGACAACGAGGCACACCCCAGGGTGGGCCATTATCTCCGCTACTATCAAATATTGTATTAGATGAACTGGATAAAGAGTTAGAGCGTAGAGGGCATAAGTTCTGTCGATATGCAGATGACTGTCAAATCTACGTGCGTAGTGAGGAAGCCGCTCATCGAGTCAAAGAGTCGATAACGGAGTTCTTGGAGCAGAAACTAAAGCTGACGGTAAACCGTAAGAAAAGTGCAGCAACGAGAGTGACAAAGCGAACTTACCTAAGCCATCGCTTCCAGATAGACGGAACAATCGGGATATCGAAGACGGCACAAGCTCAAATGAAGAAGCGAGTACGTCAGATAACGAAGCGAAATCGAGGACGAGAGTTACAGGTGATAATCACGGAGTTAACTCAATATCTAAGAGGATGGCAACACTACTTCAAGCTTACTGTTCGTAAAAGTGCAATGCAGCGCTTAGATGAATGGATACGGCGTAGACTAAGGTGCTACCGACTAAAGCAGCGCAAACGCAGACACAGCATAGCGACATGGTTACAGCGACAAGGTGTAACGGAGCGTAATGCGTGGAAGCTAGCGATGTCAGATAAGGGTTGGTGGCATCTAGCTTTAACGCCACAGGTTAATCACGCCATGCCAATAAAATGGTTCGAGGGGTTGGGGCTGTACTCATTAAGAGATGGGTACGAGTCACTGAAAGTATATTCGGAACCGCCGTATGCGACCCACGCTTGTACGGTGGTGTGAGAGGACGGAGGCTGCGAGGCCTCCTCCTACTCGATTTGACGGCCCAGGAAACCGCTTGGTGCTGTTCCTACAGGGGTGCAATTTCGATTGCATCACTTGTCATAATCCACATACCATCAACCACTGCAACCATTGTGGAGAGTGCGTAAGTGGCTGCCCGAGCAGTGCTCTGAGTCTTGTTGAAGGCAAAGTGAAGTGGGATCCGGTAGCGTGTACCAACTGCGATCAGTGCATCGATATTTGTGATCATAAGTCGAGCCCCAAAATCACGACGATGACGGTATCAGATGTAATTGAACTGGTGAGGCATAATCAGTTCTTCCTGAGTGGTATCACAGTTTCAGGTGGTGAGGCGACCATGCAATTGCCGTTTATCATCGAGCTATTTCAAGCGATCAAAAGCGATCCGCAATTGGCACACTTAACGTGCTTTATTGATAGTAACGGTTCGTTGTTAAAGCAGGGTTGGGACAAAGTGTTACCTTACCTTGATGGTGCAATGATCGACCTAAAATCATGGCAATCAGAAACACACCAATGGTTGGTCGGCAGAGGAAACCATCGTGTGTTTGAAACCACCAATTACTTGGCTGAACAAGGTAAGTTGCATGAAGTTCGATTGCTACATATTCCGAACAAAAGTGACCTTGAGGACGAGATAGAGCAAGTTGGCTATTACTTGAAAGGGTTGCCAAGTGATGTCCTGATTCGACTTAATGCCTTTCAACATCATGGCGTGATCGGCGAAGCTCTAGAGTGGCCTAAATGTACAGAGCAACAAATGAAGAGCTTTCACGACAAGCTCTACGCGATAGTTCAAAGACCAATGCAAACGCCAGAGGTTTATACCTAGCTTCTAAATTGTTTAGACGCTCAGACAAGCTTCTAAGAACGTTAAATCTTTAAAATTATTAAGCTTCTAAGAACAAGTCACACAACCATTTGATCGCTTGGTCATTCATGTTTGGCTTGTTCCACACCAAACTATACGCCACTTTACCGTAATCAAAAGGAAGTGGTTTACTTACCAAACCTTGTGCTTGTTTGGCATGCTCAATCCATTGTTTTGAGCAAGTGAACAAGAAGTGGGTATGGTGACACAGCACTGCCGCCGCACCAAAATCTGCTACCGATATCGCTATATCTCTTGGCTTATGACATTGCACTAAGTTTTGCTCAAAGTACGGCTTCGATAGTTCGTTATCTAAGATTCCAATGTGTTTGTAATCTAAATAACCTTCAACCGTTAGCTCTTGCTGAGCGAGAGGGTGGTGCGCGCCCATCAAACAAACCATTTCATCAGGAAGAATCGCTTCCCACACCAGTTCTTTATTATCCGTTGGTGGCTGAGAGATATCGTGGGGCAACAAGATCAAGTTGACTTTACCACTGAGCAAAGCATCGAACCCAAGCTCCTGTTTCGAATAGATATTAAGCTTGGCTTTTGGTGCAAGTTCAGTGGTGATTTTGCTGATCTTCGAGGCGAACACCTCAAAGGTACTTTCACGCATCGAAAGTGAAAAGCTGCCTTGGTACTCTTGAGGAGTAAAACTCTTTTGGTGAAGTAGCCCATTCATGCTGGAAAGAATCGCGTGGACGGTGGGGGCTATTTTTAGGGCAAAGGGAGTCGGGATCAGCTTGATGCCGTCCCGATAGAAAAGCTCGTCGTTAAGGATGTCACGCAGCTGCGATAATGTTTTACTCACACTCGAAGGGCTGACAAAGAGTTGCTCTGAGGTTTGTGTGACGCTGTAGGTGTTCAGCATAATATGAAGCGCAGTGAGGTGTTTAAGGCTCACTCGCGATAAATGTAAGTAATCCATACACAACTCACTCAATGCGTGACAACGGTCGATTTAAAGTTTTATAACAGAAATTAGCGCGCTAACTTGTGATGGGCTCGCGAAAAGTGACCTGCACAGAATGCGCCTACAATCGACAGCTCACCCGCTAAACACAATGCTGCACATACTTCGGCTAAGGCTTGTGATTTACCGTTGCCGTGTAGCCCTAATAAATCGAGACACGCTTTTTGACTTGGCAGGCCTGTACCTCCACCAACTGTCCCCAACATCAAGTTAGGCAGCGTTACGCTCGTGTATAAACCGCCTTCTTTGTTGAGCTCCATGCGAGTCATACCAATCGCAGACTCAGCAACACATGCCGCGTCCTGGCCGCAAGCAATGTAGAGCGCAGCAAGTGCATTCGCATAGTGAGCATTAATACCAATCGTGCCACTTAGAGCACCACCGACTGTGGTCATTTGTCCGAACTGCACCATCTTCTCTGGTGTGGTGTGGAGGTACTTAGCGACAAGCTCAGCAGAGATGTTGACCTCGGCTGTGACTTTCTTACCACGAACGCTGCGTAAGGTTTGGGTATTGGCTTTTTTGTCGCCCGATAAGTTGCCATCTAGGAAGGCGTGATCGGGTTTCACTGGTGTATGTTCAATGATGTACTCAAACACCGCGTTGGTCGCGATAGTCACCATATTCTGACCAGAAGCGTCGCCAGTCAGGAACTCAAACACCAAGTAAACATGGTTGCCTTCGATGTTGATATTGATGTCAGTTAGTTTGCCGTGCGACGTTGTTGATTCAGCTAAGGTTTTAAATTGGTCATACTGGGTCACTGCCCATGCCACAAACTGTCCTGCTTCAACTAACCCTTGGAATGCGAAACCTGGCGTCCGTGTTACGCCTTCATTGAGCAACATTGCACTTGCTCCACCACAAGCTGTGATCAGCTTTGAACCACGGTTATACGACGCGACAAGCGCCGCTTCAGTGGTTGCAAGTGGGACTAGGTAGTCGCCTTTAGCAAACAGGCCATTGACTCTTAAAGGGCCAGATATACCAACAGGGACTTTTACCGTGCCAATAAAGTGCTCTATGTTTTTCTCATAAGCCTGAATCTGGCTTTGAGTATGAGGGTCGAGCAGTTCTTGCTGCGAGTCTGCATTATCGAGAGCAGTCCAACGACGTGTAAGGTTTTTTTCTGTCAGATAAGGACTCGGAGTCAGCTTATTCACTGGTTTCTCAAAATGAGGTTCGAGCTTCTTTTCTAATTCGTCTGCGGAGATGTCGCCTCCTAAAATAGAAACATAGTCACGGCGATGCAGATTTAGTTTTGGCATAAGTAGTACGAAGTAAAGTTTGTGCTGCAAGAATAGTTTGCGCTGATTCTACCGAGTAATAAACCAGAAACAAGCGTCAGATATAATGAGTTACAGTTTGTGTGCTTATAGAGTCAAAAAGCATCAAAAGTCGTTGAATCAAACCGATTCAGGACATAGGAAACAAGCACAAAGTGTGACTATTGATCAGATATGGATGTCGAGAATACTACCAATGGCTTCGTTTTGACGATCCGCTACACTCGCGCCAACTCGATTGTAACTAGCACTTTGGGTCAGTTTTATTAGTGAATCAGTTGAGGATGAAATGGGCTCGGGTTCTTTGTCTTTTATAGAAAGAGATTTTTCAGGTTCAATTTGGTTAAAGCTAAGATCGCTAGATTGGGATAAGTCATTTGATTCGGGAGTGTGCTGAGCGGCTTGGTTCAGTTCAATTGCCGCTTCTTCAGCCATATTGGTTGACTGCTGAATAATGGCATAACCTGATTGAATCCCCGAAATCGGCATGTCAGAACCTTCAATTGACGTATGAAATGAGTTTAGGTTGATGATATTTTGAGCGCAATGGTTAAGTGGTGTAATTTACGGTGCAAAGATGAACTTAGACTAAAATAGTGATCTTCTGTTTACTAATTAAACAGGTCGTTTAGATCGTTCAACTCTTCGTCAGTAAGCAGAGAAGGCTGTTCTGTCTCGACATTACCATCGATTTCACCCTGTAATGCTTTCAATTGCTGAGGGCTAAGAAGCTGTATCTGTTGCTTAAATGCTTCAAATTGTTGTGTATTCATAATGTGACCTTAGTTCAAATCCATACGCTCTATTGAGCATATTCTACCTGGTGCAAGAAATCAACCAACATTAAATCAATATTAAAAGATGTTTGAAGGTTCTTGAAACTAAGACAACTATAAATTTCTCTGGTTGTTTTTTGTCCGAGGATTGTCAGGCAAAGTTAACGCTTGGTTAATCAAAGTCAGAAAATCCCTACAAAGTAAAAATGCCCTGAACCCTTTCCCCGCGGGGCGTGCAGTTAGTTTATTATACCTACTTATAGGTATTGGTATAATAAACAGACATACACCTATTGATCATTATGCATTCAAATTATGTATCTTTCTGTTTTTACAGTATTTTATCTTCTAGATCTGAATTCGCCTTTTCGAGAGGCTTTTCGATGTTCACTTTAACGGCAAACTTGGTGGCCAAAGTGTGTAGTTCTGGAAGCATTCGATAGATCAAATGTAACTGCTGTAGGACCATCCTTACAGAGCTTTCGTCCTCTTCTCTCCACTCACTTAAACGTTTATCAAGCTCAGGATCATAAGCATTTTTGACTTCGCAGTGCTCACAACGAGAATAAAGCTGGTCGTTCAGAGCATCGAGGTGTTCGTGTATTACTCTGTGCGCATCTAACACAAGCTTGTGTGTCGTTTCATCATCGATACGCGTTCTATGGGCCCCCAGCGCTGAGATATAGCTCAGTAAAGCGTGGTTTAAGGTAAGAAAGCGGAAGCTCTCGTCTTCAGAGATTCTGTACTTACCGGGCTCTACCAGCATGCTACTGATAGCGACGGTTAGGTTGGCATCGTTATTGTGCGCACTACGGCGAGAAATGCGGTAATTGAGTGTGTCTTTTTTGCCTACACGGTATTGGCCAATGATCTGAGCCAGATAATTCTTATTTGAATCAAGGGCATCTGCCATCACCTTGTGCAGTCGTTTCGATTGCCAGTCCGGTAAAATGTAAATCACAGCCAAAACGGCAAGCGCACAGCCAATGAAAGTATCCGCTAGCCTTGGCAATACCACGGCATAGCCTTCGCCGAGCTGATTGAAACAGAACAACACCAGCAAGGTAATAAAGCCGGTTGCGAAGCCGTAGTTGTTGATACGGAATGCAAAGAACATCACGCCACTGATCACAATAAAGACTAACTGGCTCTCTTGAGAGGGAAAGAAGGTCAGTAGTGGAACCCCAATCAACAAACCAGCCACAGTGCCAATCACACGGGCTGTCAGCTTTTGGCGTGTGGCACTGTAGTTGGGCTGACATACGAACAGTGTCGTTAGTAATATCCAATAACCACGTTCGATATCAAAACCTTGAATGATGCCGTAACCGAGCGTCAGCGTGACGGCCATACGTATTGCGTGGCGAAACAGCATTGAGTCGGTGTGCAGGTTGGCTCTTATCTTTTGCCACATTGCCGTCAAGGTATGTGGGTTAGTATCGTCTAACACACCTTCTTCTAGTTTCTCAGCGTCAGGGTTACTGATATTCGATAGCTGCTTTTCAACGGTTGCTAGGTTGTTGAATAGATAATTCAATTGGCTTAGCAGTGGTTTCCATTCAGGTTTGTTCTGCTCCTGAAGATGGTTAAGTGAAGACATCAACTCATCAAGCGCTAGTACAGATTTATCGCCATGTTGGTACTCTGCGCCAACCTTAAGCGAACTTGCGACTTCTTTACACGCGGTTGCCTGAGCCTCTAGAAGATACTTAAAGCGGAACAATACATCAGAACGTTCGAAGTGTTTGGCTAGCTCTTGATAACGGTAGTGGGTTGAACTCACGCGTTCATGGATGTCTTGTGCGATGAAATAGGTATTCAAGAATCGGTCGCTTGGACCATCGATGTGCCCGCGTTTAGAACGGTTAAGTAGAGTCGCTTTACACATGTTGAGTGCATTCACTGTGCTCGCATTCAATTTAGCTTCGATAATACGGTGTGGCTGCGGCATAAGGTCAGACACCGGATAAAACAACACAGCCTTAGAGTTCATATAGGTGCCGATTTGATCAAACACGGTCGCAAGGTTTTGCTGCACAGGTTGCATTGGCCATACAATTTGCCAAATCATTGACATGAAGTAGTACCAAGCCGCGCCTGTTAATAGCAGTAGTGGTTGAAACCATAAGTTGATGCTCTCGTGTGCACCGAGCATGGTGTAAATCGCGACCAGTAGAGAGCCAAATGCGATGCTCGCGTATTTAGGCCCAATCGCGCCAAGCATAATGAATGAAAAAGTCGATGCGAAAAGTCCTAATGCGAACAGCCAAGGTGTGTTGAAAAGTAGCTCAATAGAAAAGGCGGCGATCGCAAAACAGAGAAAGGTCAGGGTGAGTGCTTTTAGGCGGCCCGTAAAGCTGTCGTCACTTTCAGCCAGTGCACCCGCGATGACACCTAAAATTAATGGGGTGATCAGTGTGTTTTGTTCATAATACCAAGATGGAATCACAACACCGAGAAGGGTGATGAGAATTAACACGCTGTAATTTATGGTTTTATTCGCCCAATAAAGGCGTAATTTGGCTGAAAATTCCACAGTCCCTCACTTGACACACTAAAACCATAATCCTAACAGAAATCAAGCACAAGAATCTGATACTTATCCATCATTGGCCTTAGGTGGTCATGAAAGCGTCGATAAGATGAGAGACATTATTAATTCTCATTGCATCATGATATAAATTCAATATTCCCAATTAAAGAGCACGCTCCAATGCAGCTAAGCGCTAACAAGACTGCACAGTTTTTTATTCAAAATGAATATCATCAGGTTGAACTTGATGGTCCACGCCTATTGTTGTCTTCAGTAGGCAGTGAAGAACGTATTCCGTTTACTATTTGGAGTGGCAAGATCGCGATAAAGCGCGGATTGTTCTGGGGATCGTTACAGTTCTTTGCTAATCAACAAGATGGTCAACAGCGTAGTTGGTTAGTACAAGGTTTACCTTGGGATCAATGTCGTCAATTTGCTCGTGCGTCGGTTGCTGCTTATCAACGTTGGCACGACATTCAATGTGAGCAGCTTGCAGAGCATGTCCCTCAATGGGAGGCTGAACTCACGCGTCTTGAACAACTTCCTGCTTTCCTACCTCATTCTAAAGTGAACATCTGGGTCGACATGGTCAACTCCGGCTTAGAAAACATGAACATGACTTTGGAAGAAGCCGCGCAGCGTATGCCTAAACGTGTCGCGAGAATGCAGCCATGGTTATCTGAAACCGAGATTAAGCAAGCTGACAGAAACCAACAATGGCTAGAGACTGAAAGAAAGAACTGGGAAGTGCTGTTTGCTCAATGTGAGTCATCTCCGTTGAATTTGTCGCAGCAATATGCGGTTTTGATGAACGATGACCATAACTTGATTCTTGCGGGCGCTGGCTCGGGGAAAACCAGTGTTTTGACGGCTCGTGTCGCGTACTTGTTGCAAAGCCATCAAGCACAAGCTGAAGAGTTACTGTTGCTTGCCTTCGGTCGTGAAGCGGCACAAGAGATGAAACAGCGCCTCGACAGTAAAATTGGTTTTTCAGCAGAGAAGGTGCAAGTCAATACTTTTCACCAGTTAGGTTTGAAGATCTTAAATCAGGTTGAAATCGAACGTGTTGTTATTTCTCCATTAGCCTTAGATGACAATCAACGCCAAGCGTGGTGCATTGATTGGCTTAAAAAACATTGGATGACGCCATCCAACTTCAAACGTTGGCAAAAGCACTTATCTAAATGGCCAATCGCTTATCTGACTGGTGATGATGAACTCGGAAGCCACGTTTCTAATCTGAAATTGATTGGTTGGCTAGAGAAACAGCTTGAGCAGTTGAATGCATCGGGTCTATCAAAGAAAGAAGTACAACAGCAGCTTATCGATAATAGAGACTATACGCGTCTTAATAGTGAATTATCACTGTGTTGGCCTTGTGTGGCTGCGTGGCAGAAAGCATTAAAAGAAGAGAATCATATCGACTTCTCTACCATGATCAGTCGTGCTACTCAATATGTTGAGAAGGGCAAGTTTGTCTCTCCTTGGAAGTTCATCATGATCGATGAATATCAAGATATCTCACCAGACCGTTTAGCATTGGTTGAAGCCTTGTGTAATCAATCTAAAGCCGAGCGTCAAGCTTCTATTTTTGCCGTGGGTGATGACTGGCAGTCTATTTATCAATTTGCGGGTGCCGATGTTGATTTAACGACCGGCTTTAAAGACAGATTCGAAAGCTCGACGATCCACCACCTCGATACTACTTATCGATTTAACAATCAGTTAGGTGCGGTTGCCAATCGCTTTGTGCAAGAAAACCCGATTCAATTATCAAAAGAACTGAACAGCTTTAAGCAACAGAAACAGAAGGCGGTTTACAGTACATCAAGCAAAGACATTGAGAAGATCCTCGATCAGTTGAACAGGCAGGCTAAAGGAAAGCAAAACAAGTCGGTTATGTTGTTAGGTCGTAATCATTACCATAAACCGGAACTATTGGAGGATTGGAAAAAGATCTTCAGCTCGATCGATTTGAAATTTATGACTTGCCACGCCAGTAAGGGTAAAGAAGCGGATTTTGTGATTATACTTTGTGTAGACGAAGGCCAATTCCCGGCGAAGAAGAAGCAACTTCATATTGATGGTGCTTTGACGGAATCGTCAGATGTCTTCCCTTATGCTGAAGAGCGACGTTTGTTCTACGTGGCAATGACACGTGCAAAAGAGAAAGTTTGGATTACCCATAGTGGTGACGGCTCAGGCTTCGTACAAGAACTTCACGGTTCAGATTATCCGGTCGTTCGTAAAAAATAAGCCAGAAAAAGGTTTCAGAATATCAAGCTTGAGAACACCAAACTTGAAAAACAGCTAACCAGAGGGTGCTGACATGGAGCACGGCTCTATTAATTACATAGAATTTCCTGCTCGCGATATTGAGGCAACTAAAACGTTTTTATTCAAGCGTTTGCTTGGCGTTTTGAAGACTACGGGCCTGAGTATTCTGCTTTCGAAGGTCAAGGTTTAATGGGCGGTTTCTATTTGGCGGACTTAGCCTCCAGCGCGGATAATGGTGCTGCACTGATGGTGTTTTACAGTCAAGATCTTGAGCAAACTGAGCGTGATGTTATTGATGTTATTGATGCTGGTGGCCAGGTTAACCGTGAAATATTTAGTTTTCCCGGTGGACGACGTTTCCATTTCCTTGAACCAAGTAGCAATGAGATGGCTGTGTGGAGTGAAGCGTAAAAATTTTGGACATAAAAAGACCCCCAATAATTGGTGTCCAACTATTGGGGGTCAGTTCACTAAGCAGGCTTTTTTGTGCTTGATTTCCTATCCGCTAAGAAAGCAAACAGATCTGTTGGTGAAACTAAGACTTAAGTGCGCTCAGCTAGGTACGCTTCGTAGTCTGGGATCTCGATGACCACTTCTTCTTCAAGCAGTGAAGAGTTAAATAAGAAGTTAGCGGTAGCGCGGTTGGTTGCCACTGGGATGTTCCAAACACTTGCGATACGAAGCAGTGCTTTTACATCTGGGTCGTGTGGTACGGCATTCAATGGATCCCAGAAGAAAATCATCATATCGATCTTGCCTTCAGAGATAAGCGCACCCAGTTGTTGGTCACCGCCCATAGGGCCACTGATCATGCTCTTAATCGCTAAGCCTGTTTCTTTACTTAGTAGAGAACCCGTCGTGCCCGTTGCATAAAGGAAGTGCTTTTGTAGTTTTTCTTTGTTCTCTTTGACCCATCTTAGTAGCTCAGGTTTGAAATGGTCATGAGCGACCAAAGCGATATTCTTATGCGTTGGCATAGTACGCGTTGTTTTTTGCATGAATGTTCCCTAAATGATTATTTCGTTTTTATTGTTTTGAGTTCTTCAGCCAATATAGCACTAAGGGTTCACACTGAATACCGGACGAAACTCAGAAGGTGACAAAGAGTCGGCGATAATCTGATCTTTGAGCGTTGCAGGTGTTAGCGCTTCGATAGTGGGTGCACTGTGTTTCTCATATGGCTGATCACGCAAATAACTGACGGCTTGTTTAACGGATAATCGGCCTTGTTCAACCATTTTGTCTGTTGGCGCAAATAACACCTTGTTACGCAGCAGCCCTCGATAAGTTCCGTGACTCAAATAACTTGAGATCAAACCTATTTCTTTGGTTTTTCCGGCGGCTCTTAATTCACTAATCGCCGCTTCGATTGCGACTGCACTACCAACAATATATTGAATATCTGGCTGCTCAATCACTTGCTGTACAAGGTTTCTTTGTAGCTCTTTATCGTTATCGGCCCAATAGCTGATTTCAATCTCTACATCACTTGATTTGATTGCATCATAGAAGCCCACAGCGACAGGTTTTGTGCCTCCGCTAGACTGAGGGCCAAGTAGCAGGGCAATAAGTGTTTTACCAGAACCTTTTGGATGTCGCTTAGCTAGAAATTCACCCACTAGAAATCCCATCTGATGCCAATCGACACCGACTGTCCCTTTTAGAACTTTTTGTTGTTCTTTACTTATAGCGAGTTCGTTTACGGTGGCGAAAACGGGTGTGTTCCCAACCCAATCTGAGAGATTATCGCGATACGCATCAGGGGATACGGTACCTAATATAATGGCGTCAGCGCCCCATTGAGTACAAAGTACAAGTTGAGAGGCTTGCTTACCAATATTTGGGTATCCGCCTGCTTCTAATACCCTTAATTCAACCTGCTGTTTTTCGGCCTCAGAGACCATGCCGTAATTGACTGATAGCCAATATGAGTCTTTAAGGTGTGGATAAATGGCGCAGATCTTCTCTTTCTTAGGTTTAGAGTCGGAAGGCTGTTCTGAGTTCATTGGCTCACTGGCATACGTCGATGAAGCCATGATAGCCAGTAACGAAAGAAGACATGTAGAAGTAAAGGATTTAGATAGCATGAATTGCCGTTTTATTGGTTTTAGATAAGAAACACTGCAAAATATAGCGTATTCTGCATGGGTAAAGAAGAACGTTTTTAAGGTTAAGGGTTTATGTTGTTAGCCACAGCAAGTATTGGACGCAAGCTACTGGCCTCATTTTTAGTGATGGCATTACTGGTCCTTTTGTCTGCATTGATTGGTGTTTCTGGATTCAGTTTCGTAGCAAAAACAGAGAGAAACGTTGTTGACTCAGCGTTACCCGCGATGATTGAAGCTCGTCAGGTTTCTGAGTTGAGTAATCGTATTATATCGTCTGTGCAAACACTCTCTAGCGCGAGAAACGAAGCCGAAAGAAAGGAAGCAGGCATAATACTGTTTGACCAACTGGAGTCGCTTCTTCAACACATCAAAGATTTAGGTGCCGATAGCTTCGACTCTCAACTGCTGCATAAACTTGAAAACAATGTCCAAAGCGTTATCAATACGCTGGCTGAGCTAGGGGTTGCCGTCGAGCGCACAAGCTATGGCTGACCAAAGAACTTTCGTCACGCGTAGAAGAGATGCGTTTGCTTGCTGAAGAGCTCGAACAGTTAACCCGTACACAAGTTTTGAACACTGCCACCATTGCGGTTGCTAATGTCACACATATATATGACCTGTTAGAAACCACAGAAACAGACAAGGCTTATCAAGCGCTAGATGCGTTGGTTGAGGTCGATCTTGATCTGTCAGAACGCTTGCATGAATTGCATCTGTTAGCCTTTACAATGCTCAATCAAATCGAAGAAACTCAGACTGTAACTAACGTTGAGCGTATTCACCAAATTCAAACGGAATTCGAGGCGAATCTCAGAATCATGGCGCGTCGTGTTAAAGCCGTAGAAGATCCGACTCGTTCCGCTCAAATGTCTCAACTTCTTGAAGAATTACATCGACGTAAGGTCGTGTTTGATATCTCTCTAGAGCAGTATGAAAACACGCAAAAGTCGGAGTTCTTAATGCAGAATACTTTGCAGCTATTCTCCGAACTCAACACCACGGTCAATCAGCTTGTTGATGACTCGAACTTGAGCACAAAAAAGGCGGTTGATGATCTAACATCAACCTTGAACTTGGCTCAATGGTCGTTATCGGTTATCTCCATTGTGGGCCTGATTATCGTGGCGTTTATTGTGTGGCGAGTGGTTTACATCTCCGTGGTTAAACGCTTAGGTGAGTATTCGATTGCCCTGATGTCGATTGCACAAGGGCGACTTAATATCGATATTTCCGTTAAGGGTAATGATGAACTCGCACACATGGGTGAAGCGATTATTACGGCGAGAAACACCGCGCAAGCTCTGCAAGTGGTCGCGATCGGTGAAGCCAAAGCAAAACGAGAACTTGAAGAGCATAAAGAACACCTTGAAGAGCTGATCACTGAGCGAACTTACCAGTT
Organism: Vibrio sp. nBUS_14; assembly: GCF_051201655.1. Lineage (NCBI taxonomy): Bacteria > Pseudomonadati > Pseudomonadota > Gammaproteobacteria > Vibrionales > Vibrionaceae > Vibrio > Vibrio sp. nBUS_14. Next base: position 1,442,910 of record NZ_CP179207.1, on the reverse strand, counting down.
GCAAGACATCAATGAGAAGTTGAATGTTGAGGTAGGGAACCACGCTAAAGCCCGCAGTGCCGCCGAGCAAGCAAGCCGTGCGAAATCTGCTTTCTTGGCAACCATGAGCCATGAAATTAGAACGCCAATGAACGGTGTGCTAGGTACCGCACGATTGCTCAAAGACACAGGGTTAGATCCTTTGCAATCGGGTTATGCGGATATCATTAACCGCAGTGGTAAGAACTTGCTGGCGATCCTGAATGATGTACTCGATTATTCAAAAATTGAGGCAGGGCATCTTGAGATTCGTGTTGCTTCCTTCGACTTGCATCAGATGGTTCAAGATACCTATCAATTAATGGAAGGCCGAGCTGCCGAGAAGAAGCTAGACTTTAATTTCCATATCGAAAGTGATGTTCACCGTTATTGGCGTGGCGATGTGACTCGAATTAGCCAGATCTTGAATAATCTTGTCGGTAATGCCATCAAATTTACCGACAGTGGCGCCGTCGATATCTTCATAAGCTTGGATGTTGAAGATGAAAATCGTGTCATGTTTCAGGTGTCCGATACCGGAGTTGGTATTAATGAAGCTGAACAGAAGTGTCTGTTCGATGCGTTTAGCCAAACCGATAGTGGCCGCAATAAAACGGGCGGCACAGGGCTAGGCCTAGCGATCAGTAAAAGCATCATGTTGGCAATGAATGGTGATATTGGTGTTTACTCAGAAGAGGGCGACGGCAGTCAGTTCTGGTTCTCTTTACCGCTGCAAGTGGGTGATAAAATTGAAGCCAAAGTTGTGGCTGTTGAAACCTGTATTCGCGCCAAGGTATTGCTTATTGAAGATAATCTGGTTAACTGCATTATTGCGGAAGGGTTCTTACATAACTTAGGGCATGAGGTTGTTATCGCAACAACGGGCCAAGAAGCTCGGACTATTTTTAGCGAGCAAGCCTTCGACATTGCGTTGGTTGATATTAACCTTCCTGACTGCGATGGCGTGGAGTTAATCCAGCAACTGAAAGACATTGTTGTGGTTTCATCAGATGTTCCAGAGCGGTACGCGCCGCCTATGGTTGCGGTATCGGCTCATGTGTTCAATGAGGAAGTTGAGAACTATTTAGCATCTGGGTTCGATGGTTTTTTACCTAAGCCGTTAGAAAAAGAGGCACTTGCTCAACTCATTGTGACTCAGCTGGATGGCAATACTTTACTACTGCAACAGCCCGATCCTAACGATTCTATATGCAGTCAAAATAACAAGCCTCAACGCAATAAAGGTAACGAGTTGTATTCATCTCAGATGGCGAGTGTCGTCTCTGATCTGGCCATCAAGGCTTCGCAAACTGAAGACGAAGGAGAGACTCCTGTGAAATTGATTGATTCCAATGTCATCAAAGGTGATTTGTCCATTCTTGGCTTAGACAAGATGAAGCAGATTGTGGGATTGTTTGAAGAGAGTAGCCGCGTCACTTTAAGCGAAATGGTCGAAGCGAGTGATTCGGACAATGGACGTGAAGTGAAGTCTCTCGCTCATAAACTTAAAGGTTCCGCGGGGAGTTTAGGTTTGTTGCAACTTTACAATGCTTGCCAAGTGATAGAGACAAGCCAAGAACCATTGCAGCAGTATAGAGAAGATGCAGAGGCTTTAGTTGAACTCGCGAAAGATTCATTAATTGCACTCAAGCAGCATGTTTGAAGGATGTTTCGCATAAGCCATAAGCCATAAGCCATAAACCATAAGTTACAAGTCAGTAGTAACAGGTTTGAAAAGCGTCGGTGAGTACTATCTAGCTTCGAATAAAACGCCTCTGACGAATGTTTTATTTTAGTAAGTGACGACATGTTCATCACTATTGTGCTGTTTAGGGCCTACTATCTATTCTCAAAGCGATTGTAATCTAACAGGCCGAACTCAATCGGTTGGTTTTGTCGATACCAGCTATGAACTCGGTCACTGAACGGCCAAAATTCCGGAGAGCTGCGTCGTACTGCAAACTTATCAAGTAACGCCAGGTAGTCTTCTTCCGTGTTCAACTTCTGTAGCATTTTAACCAGAGTCGGAATCTCACTCTCGGTTAATGACAGGTAAGCCACAGGGTAGCTGCCCACAACGCCACGAACGAGCGTTAAGTCGTCGTTGGAGTAATGACGGTTACCTTCTTCATTAAACAAGCTCGAAATGTTGCTGTGAGCGTTATTGTGAATCATGGTGAACAGTTGCTCTTCGCCATTTTCCCCTTCAATCATGATCATTACTAATTGAGGAACATGACGTAGGCCTTCTCCTTTAATCAAACTCACTTGATTCAGCAGTGCTTCATTCTTTCTACCAAAACCTGTTTCGACAATATCAAAGCGGTTATCGAGAATAGGCTCGAGTTTATCTTTGATCATATTCAACAATTCACGCTTAGGATCGGCCGTTTTGTAAACCACGCTGGTAGGCTGATCAAAAGGTGCAATGTTTCGCTGTAAGTAGTCGCTCAGTTGTGCGCTTTGGTTTTGGTACCAACTTGAGTGTTCGATGTGACGAACGTCTTTAGGAAGAAGGGTTAAGAAGTTACTTTCACCTTCAAGACGCAAGAAATCCATAAACATACGAGTCATCAGCTGGTGGCCAAAGTTACCGTAAACATCGAAGCCTGCAACGAGAAGGTAATGAATACGTTCTAGAAGAGCATAATCAAGAATCCATGCAGTCTTAGGTTGCGTGCCAACTAACCCTTGTACAACAGATGCGCTATCGAAGTGCCTAAAGACGGTGAGAGCAGCGTTCTGGTTGATGCCATCTCCATCCCAAATGATGCCCGTGTCTAGGTTTACTCCACTCTCAAACCATTGGTTGGTGAAGTCTGATTTCGCGTTTAAGTATCGCGCTTGCTGCTTTGCGTATCTCACCCAGTGAGTCACAGGTACTGTGTTACTTTTAAGCTCACTAGGTAACTTTAAGTTTTTCTTTTGGCTTGCGTAGAAGGCGTTAATTTCTGGAACATCGGCTTTATCTGGGTCGATGAAGAAAACCCAAAAACGATCGTTAATCACGTTCAAGGCAAGTTGACCACGACACACCGGTCCTTTGATATAGGCCATGATGGTGTTCTGCGCGTTATCCAACATGAAGTTAAAGCGAGAATTCACTGGTATGGCTTCAAACGAGGTCATTGGATTCGCGGCGACATCAATCTTGTAGCTAGGTAGCTGTTTTACTTCATAATCTGCATCAAAAAACCACGTCTTCCACTTCTGCAATCGATCTTTGTTGAGAGAAAATGGCATGTGTGTTTTATCGACAATCGTGCCTTGTTCGGGGATGAGTCGGTAGTAAACGCGGTCAACCTTTGGGTCACCGTAAGGGCGACGGGTGCTGATACGTTCTACGGCTTGGCCTGGAGGGGTTGCAGAGCGAACGATTGAAAAGAAACGTATCGGTTGCTCTAGATCTGAGAAGTAAACATGCGATAAAAACAGGTGCTCATAGATGTAACGAGCTGAAAGTTGACTTTTAAGATCACTTTTATTGAGAAGATCTTCATAAATAGTGACCAGCTCTTGTTCACTTTCATTGAGGGGGATGTGGGCATTCATGAGCGAGCCATTTTCCAGCCAACTCATCAACGTTGCGTATTCAGTTTTGTCTAAGTTAGGCATCCCATAAGGCATTCCCCAAGTCGGGTAGTCTCTTTCATACTGAGCATATTCTTCGATGGTCGGGCATTGTTGGTCACGGTCGGTTGAAAAATCGAAACCTTCGAGCTGAGTTTGATCGGGAAGAGGGTAATTCTCTTTCTGAATTAGCATTCGAGATACAAGACCCGCATCGAGGTTAGCGGTAGGGGTTTGAATTCGCTCGTTGAGTACCGGATGAAAATCAGCTTCACGCCACTCTTGTGTGGTTATCGCATCTTCAAATAGACGAGTAGGGGCTGAGGCCGTCAAACGTGTGCCTTGGTAGACGAGTGCTTTGCTTGCACCTCGGTCTATACCTTCCACGGAAGACATTTTTAACTGGCAGGGCGCGTCGTAACAAGCGTGACAAACTACGCAGCGGTTATCAATAATGGGCTTTACTTCGTCGATGAAATGCTGTGCTTGGGCTGAGAGAATAGGAGCCTGACGATCACGAACTTCTTGTTTACCGAATAGCTCATCGAAATTAAGACCAGCGTAAACGGCACAACCTGAGAAGATGCTAACAAAAGCTAAAATGAAGAGTTTTTTCAGATTCATACGTATTTAAAGATTAGGCATTTTCTCTAATTATATCGAAAATGATTGAAAATGCTCATGTTCTAACGTTTTTATAGACAACATATTAATGGGATTGAATAACGTAACCTTTCGAAGCACTTGTCATACTGGCGAGTCAAGCGTTACTGATTAACGTAGCAAACCGAGAATGGAACAGACAATCGCTCAAACTCTTTGAGCCATCGCCACTGGTTATCTTGCAATTTGTCGCCGGGCCCTTTGACCTCAATCCAATGAAATTCATCGTCCTTGAAGGCAATCAAATCCGGCATCCCAGTTCTAAATAGCTTTATATCACTCAATATCACTTTGAATAGCTCGACGATTAAGGCATTGGGAATGGAATCGATGCTGTGTTCTATGAGCGTTTTGGGAAAATGATTCCAATGAACAAAAGGGTTAGCAATACCGTGTTTTTGGTCGTAGATATCAAGCAATTGGTTTAGCCCTTGCTCGGATAGGGTTTGAAACACAGACTGGATTTGTTCAACTCGCTTGTCTAAGAAATCTGAATGGTACAGATCCAGGGGGCGATGTTGGTAGCGATTGATAAATGCGCCCTCAACGTTTGCGAAAATTGCTTCCCATAAGGCTAAGCCAAACAACCCACATAAAAAACTGTTCTCAGAGAAGTAAACATCCCAGCCTTGGTCCTCAAAATGCTGCTTTACCGCAAGCTCGACTCGCGTTTGGCTTAGGTCAAACTCCAACTTTATCTGCTCACAATTTGGTTTTGAAGCGCGTGGCACTTTGTGGCCCTGCCTGCGTAATAACCTTTGCTCAAGCTTAACCGCGACCTCAAACTCTGATACATCTGATGGATTTGCTTTCATTTTCGTGACGATGTCACACATTAAGTTTAGCTCGTCTTGCTTGTCATAGATGCGTGCAAGTCGTTCTCTGCTCGGATTAAGTACGGATTGTTTGAACCAAAAGACAGCTTGATCGTTTTGGTTGAGCCTTTCTAGATCGCGAGCGATGTCGTTGATCAAACGAGATCGTTTTCTAGCTATGCTCTTGTGTTCTGATTCTGCAGGTATCGATTGTAAAAGATGTTCAAGATATTCAGGGTCTTTACGATTCCCCTCATAATATTGACGTTGAATATCACGTATCTGGAGCAGTTGATTGATCTGTTCTCTATAGATGAAGAAACGACGCTGTTTGCTTAATGGGTAGTTTTCGAAGGTGTTGAGTCCAAGGTCGCTCAGAACGAATTGGCTTAGGTCTTGATAAGTATTGCCAAAGAAGAGCAGTAGTAAGACATCAATAACGGCAGATTCGACAACGTAGATACAATCGAACGACAAGTTTTGAAACTGATCAAAAGGCTGGTGATCGAGCAAAGCCAAGAGTTCGTCTTTCTTCGCTGTCTTATTGTTCTTAAGAGATGGGAATGCGCTGAACAGCTCTGGTTTAGTCAGTAGATGCAATCCTAATTCGAGCTGACTGATTACGAGGTTATGTTGTTCAGTTGGGTGACTTAACGTAATGAAGTTCGATGCGTTTAGCTCTTGCAGGGCGCTTTTCAGATCTGGAACCTCAGTATAGTCGAGCTTATCACTTCGAAACCAGCAGCCTTTGCGAGAAAGTAAACGAACGATTAGGCACTGGCTTGCAACCGAAAGACGTTTGTATTCCGACAGCCACCGATATTCATCGTCACTCAGAAGATCGGGATAGAGTGTTTGAGCGTGTTCAATCAGTCGATTGAAGTTGTCGAGATAATAAGTAGGGGAGAGCTGAGGAGTGGTTTCTATCGTCAATGGGTTCGTCGCTTGATACAAAAAGAGCCCAACCCTAAGATTAAGCTCTTCAGTAACAAATTCAATCTTTTCTGACGATTAAGCTTGAGATGCTTTTAGTTCAGAAACTTTAGCTTCTGAGATAGGCTTCGTGATGATTGCTAGAACAATACATACTGCCATCATAGCTGCAGAGATTGTGTAAGCCAGGCTGTAACCTTCGCCATTCGTCATTGAGTAACCAACAACCGCTGCGCCGATAGCACCACCGATGCCCCATGCCGTGTAAAGCACGCCGTAGTTAGTACCGTAGTTTTTCAGGCCGTAGAATTCAGCAGTTAGTGTTGGGAATACTGCTAGAAGCGTACCGTAACCAACAGCAGCGATAGCCGTACCAATGATTAGCGTGAATTCAGAGTTGAACGTAGCGAATAGAGTCATGTTCGCGCCTTGAAGGATGAACGCTAGAAGTAGAGTACGCACGCCGCCGATTTTATCTGCAAGCATACCCGCAGCAACACGGCCGCCTGAGTTGAATACAGCAAGGATAGACGCTAGGTAAACCGCGTTTGGTAGGTTCGCTTGAACGCTAGCAATCGTAGTGATGTTACCGATGATCATAAGACCAACAGAAGCAGCAAATGCATACATGATCCATAGAGAGTAGAACTGAGGAGTCTTCAGCATTACTTTCCACGTTAGGTCTTCAGTTTTCTTAACCGCTTTAGGAGCTTGGCCTTCTTTTATTTTAGGCTCAGCTGGCGTGTAATCCGCTGGTGGGTTGTTGATCGTTGCCGCTAGAGGTACTGCGATTGCAAGTACACCAACACCAAGAATCATAAAGCTTGTTTGGATACCCATGCTATCGATTAACGCAGAAGTTAGGGGGGCTAGGTAAATAGCAGCAAGACCAAAGCCTGCAGCGATTAGACCGTTAACCATACCTTTCTTAGAAGAATGGAACCATTTCATTGCTGATGGAGAAAGACATGCGTAACCGAAGCCGATACCAGCACCTGTCATCACGCCAAACGTTAAGTTTAGCATCATAGGAGTCGTAGCGAAACCAGAAGCAATCATACCTAGGCCAGTAAGCGCTGTACCAAGAATAAGGATCTTACGTGGGCCCATACGGTCTTGAAGGATGCCTGCAACAAGAAGACAAACAGAGAATGTGATAGTTGCAATAGCGTAAGGTGAAGATGCTTCAGCAGCACTCCAACCAGCTTCAGTCACTAGCGCCTTGTTAAATACACTCCAAGCATACAGGATGCCAAGACAAAGGTTGATACAGAAGCCTGCTAGCAGGATACGTGATGCTTTATCAATCTTGCTCATTTTTATTCTCAGTTTTGTCGTTGGTCAGTGGTGAGCCACTTAACTAAAGACGGGTTATTGTGATTATTTCTTCAAAATTAGTTTGCGTTTATCAACAGGTAGCGCAAAAGAGCGCGGATTATAACCAATAAAAATGTGATTGGAATCTCTTTTTCCATTTTTGGTAAATAAACTCAAACTTGTTAATGGGTTGTTTTTTATTGGTTTTGCAATTGTGTTTAATACCTTTCAATTTTGTTCTTTTTAGCATGTCGGGCTAATTTTTTAAGGGATTCTTCGATAAGTATTTCTTCATGGTCACGTATTCCGTGCGGATATCACAGAGTTACGAATTATTTTAAATATTTTCTAAGGTTAATTTTGTGTAACAAAATAAACCAAAATAACGCTTTATCCATATGAGACAAGGAGTAACGGAGTTTTATTAAAAACAAAATGTTAACCAGTTGTTAAAGTTGATTTTTGGTAGTACCTTTGCTTACATTTTGTTCTATTAGAGGGCTTGTGTTGTTGATGAAAAGTGGGAAAATAGTATGCAAACTGAGATTCCAAATTTGAAAGGATGCGTTTCCAACTTATGGCGAGGCGAGTATTATGAAACTGTTTTTAATTCTATTGATGTCAATTTCTGGTGGTTTAGCGGCAGCTGACCATATCCACTCTTTCTTGTTTGGCTTCTATATTGCTGCATTGGCAGTAGGTAGTTGCTATTGGTTAGCTTTCCGCAGTACGCGTTTCCCACAGTTGGCTTTAATGCTATTGATGTGTGGCTTTTTCGCGAAAATTGCAGTGACGGTTGTCGGCGTTTCTTGGGGTATCTCGAACGATATTATTCAATCTCCGTTCATTTTCTCATTGTCATACCTGTTCTTCTTAGTGGTTGTGTCTTACGTTTGGTTTACATACCGCGATAAGTTGATTCTAAAAAAGCGCGCTAAGCAGGTAGAAGAGTCTCGCAAGGAAGCAGCAGCTTAATTGCAGTACTAATACAGAATTCTAAAAAGCGCTTTCTTCGGAAGGCTCTTTTTGATCCTGCCTACCTGATTTCTATTTTTGGTTATGACGGTAGATAAAAGAAACCCCAGTATGGCGACATACTGGGGTTTCTTGTTATTCGAACGACTCGCGTTTATAAAGAAGGAAGCGTTTATTTCTTCATCAACTTCGCTAGATCGGCGAAAGGGTTGTGCGTCGCTGATTGGTGGTCGTCTAAACGAGCCTTGGCATCAACACCGTAACGTTCATGATCTGTGTATTTTGAGTGTTCATGATCGTGACAGTACAGGCACAATAGTTCCCAGTTACTTCCGTCTTCAGGGTTGTTTGTATGGTCGTGATCGACGTGGTGAACGGTCAGCTCTCTTAGGTTTGAGTAAACAAATTCACGCGCGCACTTACCACAAACCCATGGGTACAGTTCTAGTGCTTTTTCACGGTAGCCTTTCTCTTGGCGAGCGTACGCTGCACTCGAGCCAGTGTAATCAGAAGACATTGCCAAATCCTTATCAATTGTAATCTCCCGATTTTATCACAGCTTTCTTTAACCTGTAGGCATGTCGTGACTAAATCATGTTTCGCACTAACCGTTATGTGGCTTAGGTTCGATTGGGCACTTATCTTTTACGTGTGCTATCTCATAAAGCAGGTTATGTCTCTCTGGAATAAGCCATGCTTAACAGTTTGAAAAGAAATTGTATTTAGGGGTTTTAACCAAGGGATTGTGACCTAATATCAGTTAAAGCTACCCTATATTAATAAGGAAATATCATGTCAGAACAATACACACCGCCAAAAGTTTGGGTTAACGATACTGATGGTGGTAACAAGTGGGCAAATATCAATAGTCCTAAATCTGGCGCTCGCTTTGATAAAGAGCTTCCTGTTGGTGACCATGCTTTTCAATTGTATTCTCTTGGTACACCTAACGGTCAAAAAGTCACTATCTTGCTGGAAGAGTTGTTAGCGACAGGTGTTAAAGAAGCTGAATTTGATGCGTATTTGATTAACATTGGTGAAGCTGAACAGTTCTCTTCTGGTTTTGTTGGAGTGAATCCAAACTCCAAAATACCAGCACTCGTTGATAAGTCTGGTGCTGAAGACGTGAATGTTTTCGAATCGGCATCTATCTTGATGCACTTAGCTGAAAAATTTGGTCACTTCTTACCAAAAGAAGGGGCAGCGAGAACACAAACCATTAATTGGTTGTTCTGGGCGCAAGGTTCGGCACCTTTCCTTGGTGGCGGTTTTGGTCACTTCTACGCTTACGCTGATGAAAAGCAAGAATACCCAATTAACCGCTTTGCGATGGAAGCGAAGCGCCAGCTAGACGTGTTAGACAAACAGTTAGCGAATAACACTTTTGTTGCGGGTGAAGAGCTGACTATTGCAGATATCGCGATTTGGCCTTGGTACGGCAACTTAGTGCTTGGCAAAATTTACGATGCAGCCGAGTTCCTCCAGGTTGAGTCTTATACCAACGTTGTGCGCTGGGCGAAGCTATTAGAAGCACGTGAAGGTTTCCAACGAGGCCGAGTAGTTAACCGATCATTTGGCGAAGAGTGGGAGCAAGTACCAGAGCGCCATTCCTCGGAAGACATTGACCGAGTTTTAAAGCTACGCCCTTAGTAACCTAAAGTTAAGCCTTTGGTGACTTAAAGCATTACTAGACAACATATCACTAGAGTTTGTTTTCGATTCGTTCGGGTGACAAACTCTAGTTTTCAGTCTGCTCGTTTTTGTATTTCCTTTTATCCATTCTCTAATCCGTTTTTCTACAAATATCCTCTCCAACCGTTCTCAATTTCTAACCAACATCTCTGATTTAAATTATCTTAAGTTATTGATTAATTAGTTCTTAACCTGTTTTTCCCGTCTGGTTGTTTTACTTTACTATACGTAATGACCTTTGGAGCACATGGTGCTCATGCTTTCTAGGAATTCACACCTGACAATGGCAACAGGTGTTGCCGTTGTATCCTCATCTATAATGGTATCTCGCCTGCAATGGCGTTGAACATCTTCGTCTGTGAGCCTGAGTGGAAGGCACTGATACATAGCCACGCTCTTGACGCTAAGATCTACTCGGCCACTACTGCGAAGCAAGATCCTCACTATGTGCAATTATATTTAGATTTAGCTATTAAAGGCGGTTTAGGTATAAACTTGCGACATCATAATTCTAAAGGATGGTGCCATGTACCACGGTCATATCTATTTCCCTCTGCGCTTTGCAGAGCAGGCAGAAACACTGCGTCAGAAAATTCTATCAGAGCGTAAAGATGTGCTAGAGACTTTCCCACTAATACAGCGTTTGGTTGGCCCACATAAGATGCCTATGTTTGAGATTCACTTTGCAAACAAAGAGTCGGGTATTGTTGAGTGGCTTGAGCAAGAGCGCGGCGATATGTCGGTGCTTATTCACCCAGTAACCAATGGTGAAGAAACGCTAGACCACACAGTCCGTGCGACTTGGCTTGGTCGTGAGCTAGGTGTGTTTGAAGATACGCTGACTAGCTAATTTAATTTTCGCCCGATAGTACGTATCTAATAAAAGTAACTGCTGTCGGGCGTAGCTCTCAGATTCTTCTCCAAATAAAATATCCTCCTTCAATTATAAATCTTTCCTGCTGATCCTCAATTATGCTCTGCGATTCCTCAGTTAGCTAATACATCAAACACTCCATTTACTGTAGCCATTTCCCTTTGGGCTGCGTGTTATTTCTAATACAGCAATTTGGGACACTTTTTTCCATGTCGGATTGGTAATACTGGCGCCATATTCATTATGGGCTCAATAATGTTATTCAAATACCCCATCTCACTGCTGACGATTATTCGGCTTAATCCATCAAAGGTCGCTGCGACTTGGTTAATGGTATTGGCTGAAAACGTGATGCTTATTCTGCTGCCGCTGTTTATTGGTTACGCCATAGACGGCGCGTTAAACCAAAGCTTTCAGCCTTTGATGATGCTGGCACTGATTCTTTTTGTACTGGTGATCATCAGTGTCGTGCGTCGTTTTTACGATACCCGTGTGTATGGTGCTATTCGCGTAAAACTAGCAAACCTTGTTGAGCGTAACCTGCGCGGTTTATCTATTTCGACCAAAGACGCTCGTCTAACCATGTCTCGTGAGCTGGTTGATTTTCTAGAAGATGATTTGCCTACTTTGATGACGGCGGTAGTTCAGCTAGTTGCGACGGTCGTTATCCTTTCAACGTTTCACTTCTCGTTGGCGCTTTGCATGTTGTTTGCAGGGCTGTCGATGCTGGTTATCTACGGCGTATTCCACCGAACCTTTACTCGGCTTAACGGCCAATTTAACGATCAAGCAGAGCTGCAAGTGAAATTGCTGAGCGGTGTTCGTTTATCTGCACTTCGTTGGCACTTTGAACGCCTAAAACAGTGTGAAATCAAGCTGTCTGATACCGAAGCTGTTGTCTATGGGCTGATTTTTATCGTGTTGTTTGGCGCGGTCATCGGCAATTTATGGATGGTGAGTCAGCTTATCGAGCCGACTGCGGGGCAAGTGTTCTCTATCGTTACCTATTCACTTGAGTTTGTTGAAACCGCAGTGATGCTACCAATAACGCTACAAACCCTTTCTCGTCTCACTGAAATCAGTCAGCGCCTTAATCACAACTCCATTCAACAGGTTACCAAGGAGATACCTCATGAAATTTAAAAAGCCATTTTCTGTATTAGTCGGTTGCGCAGCCATCTTTATCGCGTTGGTTGTCGTTGATGAATTGGAACCTGAAGCTACCCAGCCAGTGAAGAAAGAAGTCGTCCTTGCCCCGGTTTCAGTGTTAGAGGTGACACCATCACAGTATCAATCGACGTTAACGGTATTAGGTGTAACCGCTGCTCGTTGGCCTGTGCAGTTGAAAGCATCTAGTAGCGCACAGTTGAAATGGCTAGATGAAAGCGTTGAGCCGGGGAACTTGGTTAACAAAGGCGATGTGTTAGCAAGGTTAGATACTAGTGCGGTTGATGCGAACTTGGCTCAGGCGTTGAGCTCATTGAAACAAGCAGAATTGGAATTGAAGCAAGCTAAGCATGAGCAAACGGTCGCGTTAAAAATGCTGAACCCGAAAACGAGTTCGTCTTTTGCTCGTAGAGAGCCTCAATTACTTGCAGCGAAAGCCAACCTGAAACAAGCGAAACAGGCTTACCTAAGTGCACAGAAGTTGTTGGAAGACTCGGTGATTACCGCGCCTTTTGATGCGGTGATCATGAAGCGCCACATTAGCCCAAGAGAGTGGGTGGAGACTGGGCAAGTGACCTTTGAATTAGCTGCCAATGATTCGATTGATATCGAGCTTCCAATCTCTGAAATGCACTGGCAACAAGTGCAAGCTGCCTTGGTTAAGCCGAGTATTCGTGTCGTGAGTCGTTCTGGGAACCAATGGCCCGCGAAAGTGCGCTATGTGTCTCCGGAAGTCGATTCGGTGACTCGTCAAAGACAAGTAGTGCTATCGGTTGAAAATCCTTACCAACACAAGCCAAGGCTTTTCCCTAATCAGCAGGTTCAGGCTGTGGTTAACCTTGGTCTTCAAGGTGACGTAGTCAGTGTTCCTCTGAGCGCGATGACGCGAGACGGGTATGTGTGGACGTTAGATACAGAAGATCGTCTACGAAAACAGTCGGTAACGCTTATTGGGCAAGGCAATCAAGAGCTTGATATTCGGTTCAATGATCGAAGTGATAAGGCTCGTCGAGTGGTGCAATATCCGCTTTCTTCAATGCTTATCGGTAAACAAGTCGCGCCTAGATTCAATGAAGTTCATTCTGAGGCCATGCTCGCTGGCAAATCTGACGCAGCACAGATTAAGGGGTCAAACCAATGAGTTGGATGACCAAATGGTTTATTAACAATCCTGTGGCTTCCAATTTGTTGATGATGGCGATTGTTCTCAGTGGTGTGCTTGCGTTCGGACAATTGCGTGTCGAGTCGTTCCCACAAATCGCTCCCTCTTCCATCAGTATCAGTGTTACTTACCCTGGCGGTACGGCACAACAGATCGATGAGAGTGTTACGCAGAGAATCGAAGAGTCAATCAGCGGTATTGCGGGCATCAAGCAGATCACTAGTCAGTCGAGTGCTGGGATTGCTCAGGTTGTGGTTCGTAAAACCAGCAGCACAGATTTAGACAATCTTCTGGATGACATTCGCAATCAAGTTAACGCCATCAATGGTTTTCCCGTGCAAGCGGACAGGCCACAAGTTGTGCGAAACGAATTTACCAATCTAGCGGCGTTTGTGGTGGTGTCTGGGCCAAGAACCGATGACGAACTGCAACCCATCGCCAAGCAACTTGAACAGGCGCTAAAGAAGAATCCTCGAATCTCGAAGGTATCAAATTGGGGAACTCGCACATCTCAACTGGTTATCGAGCCCGATCCTGACCAACTGAAAGCGTTAGGGTTGAGCTTAGAAGACCTCGCAGAGCTTGTTGAGCAGCGATCGCTTGAGACTCGTAGCGGTGAACTGATCAGTGACAAAGGTCGAATGGTAATTCGTGGTGACGGTTACGCCGATGACCTACAGAAGTTGAACCAGCTTGTTGTTATTTCAGGAAGCAACGGAAAAATACTGCTGGGTGATATCGCCAAGTTAAGTCGTGGTTACCAATACAGTGGTTCTATCGTGCGTAACAACGGCTCTAACGCCATCGCCTTATTGGTCAGCACTAGCCAAACCGACAACCTGCTTAAAGTCAGTGAAGCGATCAGTGAAACGCTTGATGCACAACGTGCGATTTTGCCGTCGGATATTGGGCTAAATACCATAGCCGACATGGCGCCTTATATTGAAGACCAGCTATTTCGTTTAAGTGAAAACGCATGGCAAGGCTTATTGATCGTCGTAGTTCTACTTGGGATCTTTCTTGAGATTAGGCTCGCCTTTTGGGTCGCGATGGGCATTCCAATTGCGCTGACTGGGACGTTGGCAGCAATGCAGTTGTTCAACTACAGCATCAACGACATCACTCTGTTTGGCTTTATCTTGGTACTCGGTGTGCTGGTGGATGATGCGGTTGTTGTAGGTGAAGCGATACATGAAAAACGGACGGGGAACGTCGGCTATTATCCTAATATCAATGGTTTATCAAATATAAACGGATCCTCAAATCTAAACGGAAAGACAGCCGCTTGGCAGGGCGTTAACTCAGTATCAGTAGCAACCGTGTTTGGTGTGCTCACGACCATCGCAGCGTTTTCTCCAATGTTATGGATTAATAACGAGCTAGCCAAAGTACTGGCTGGATTTTCAGCCGTGATGATCTTTGCGCTGATATTCTCGCTTATCGAAAGCAAGTTTATTTTGCCGTCACACTTGGCTCAGCTTTCTGTGAAAAAGCCATCAAAAGGTATCTTTGCCAAGGTTCAGAATGCTGCTCAGGGCGGGTTACAGTGGTTTAATCTCAATATCTACAAGCCAGTATTGGAGTTTGCACTTGGCTACAAAGTCGCGTCCCTGCTTGGGTTTGTGGCAGTTATTTCACTGGCTTATGGCATGTGGTCTAACGGTGCGATTCGCAGTGCATTGTTCCCTGAAATTCCGGGACGTTACATCACCGCGGTTATTGAACTGGAAGATGGCGCACCACTGCCTTTACAGCGCCAAGCCTTGTTGCAAGTTGAGCAAGCGATAACGCAAGTAGAAAAGGGTTTAATGGAAGATTACCCATTACAAGAAAAGCCTGTTGTGAACCTGCTTGCTTGGTCTGATGGCTATGGCGAAATCGAAGTCACAGCTGAGCTCACCAACGAGTCCTTAAGCTCACTGCCGGGTAATTTATTGTTGAAGCGATGGAGAGAAAATACAGGCCAAATCGAAGGCGCTTATTCGGTTAAGTTCAGCGCGGCAGAGGAACCTGCTGGTGGAACATTCTTGACGATCTCTTCCAATGATCGTGAGCTTGCTTCTCTAGTTAGCGAGGAGCTTGCGGATACCTTGGCTTCGTTGAAAGGCGTATCGGATGTCTACGACGATGGTCAGGACGGTTTACCGCAAGTGCGCTTAGTATTGAATCAATATGGTCAGCAGCTAGGGTTAACTCAAGCGAAACTGGCTCAGTTAGCAGGTGAAGCGTTTGGTGAAAGGGAAGTCCATCGCCTATTAGAAAACGGGCAAGAGACCAAGGTGCTTCTGCAATACCCGAGAGAGGAGCGCAGAACCTTAGCTCAGCTACAACAGGCAATTATCATGTTACCTAATGGCGGAAGTGTGATGATGGGTGATATTGCCGAGTTTCGTCATGAGCAAGAGCCGCAAGTGGTTTACCGCCGTGACCGAGAGCAAGTGATTAACCTGTATTGGAAGCAGAATCGAGACCTGCAATCATCAGAGAAAACACGTGAGCAACTCGAAGATACGATTGAATCTCTGCACTTACAGTTTCCAAGTGTGACGATAAAAGCGGGCAGCGAATTTGAAGAGATAGGTGAGGTGTCGAACGGCTTCAAATCAGCGATGATACTAACGCTCATCATGATCTACATTTTGTTGGCGGTGCCTTTGAAGTCCTATTGGCAACCGATGATCATCATGGCCGTGATACCGTTTGGTTTTGCAGGCGCGATTTTTGGTCACTACTTGATGGACTTACCCATCAGCATTCTTTCGATGTTCGGCATGATGGCCATGACAGGCATCGTGATTAACGACTCATTAGTGTTGATCACGCGCTTTAATAGTGAATATCGCCAAGGCGTACCGTTACAGAAAGCGTTAGTCATTGCGGGCACCAGCCGTTTGAGAGCGATTTTCTTAACCACGATAACCACTGTGTGTGGGCTGTTACCATTGCTAAGCGAAACTGCAGAACAGGCGCAATACTTGAAACCAGCGGCAGTATCTTTGGTGTTTGGTGAATTGTTTGCCACTGCGGTAACTCTGATTTTTATTCCCGTGCTGCTTGGTCTGTTTTGTCGCAAGCCGCCGCCAGTTGAAATAGAATTAGATGAAAAAGACCTAGGTGAAAAAGATTTAGTCGAACAAGAGTTACGCGCAAAAGGTTCATTAGAAGAACTCACTTTGGAGCGCTCGTGATTGATTTTATAAAGGACAAAGACGATAGTGAAGCTAAGCGATCGAATTCGATCAAGTCGACAGAGACAAGAGCTTCTATGCCTGAGAACAAAGACCGTATGACGCAACAGAGCAAGCCTGACTATGACTCAGTGCCTGGCTTTAAGCTGGTACCTGAGATTGCGCTAGTGGAACCTTTGCCAGAGCACCTTCAAAAACGCTTTAGTCATGCACTTAACTTAATGCATGAAGAGTGGGGGGAGCGTCGTACTTGGGAAGAGATAGCAACCGAGAGCGCGATTTCGCCATACCACTTTCATCGTCAGTTTACTGAGCTGTTTAACGAAACTCCGGGTCAGTATCTGAGTCGTGTTCGATTACAAATCGCAGTCGGTTTGTTGATCAATGATGAGCCGTGGAGCGTGATTGAAATAGCTCAGTATTGCGGGTTTTCATCTTCACAGTCTTTAGGCAAGGCGCTTAAGCGTGAACTCGGCGTCACGGCAAAACATATTCGAGAAATGGGTTATAACGCGACTCCTAAGGAGACGGCGGATTTCATTCAGAAACTGGCACATCCAGGTGTGCAGTCTTCGATGGAAAAAGAGCTGGTTAAGTCTATGCCGATAGAGTTGGTTTGGTATCCAGAGCGCGGCATGCAAAAACTTAAGTTGGAAGATCCTGATTGGGACACCGTGTTTGAAATCTATGGTCAGAAATCGACGAATTTGATGGGCACCACGCCGATCAAGCAAATGAATAATAAGTGGGACGACATCGACGCTGAAATCGGAAATTCGCGAAAGGCCGCTACGATATGACCATTCCTGAAGGGTACTACTTATGCAGCGACGTTTATCTGGTTTCGGATGTGGCGTACAGCACAGCCTTAGAAGCTCTGTTTAAGGCGGTTGAGCAACAAGGTTTGAAGTTAGATGTGCAAGGTTATTTGGTAGAGATGATTCGTCAGATCGACACGGATGATGTCGAAGGCGTAACGTTCTCTTTTCAGTTACCCGTTTTAGCGACATTAGAAAAGTAACACCAAACCGAGCGTTTCAGTTTGCTAGCTAATTCCAATAAAAAGGCTCCTCAAATGAGGAGCCTTTGTTTTATTTCAAGGAGCCGTTTTACCAAGGGACAGTTTATCAGAGCCTCTGTTAGACGGGATTAGCCGTTAAACAGAGTAGGGGGGGTTAAGCCTCTGCTGTCACTTTATCGCTACTCATCTTTTTCAGAGCTGCGTAACCAAAACCTGTTACTGCCGTACCTGCTGCAATCGCCACTAGGTACATCAGTACTGGAGAGATAGCACCAGGAATCAGTAATACGAACAAGCCGCCGTGTGGAGCCATTAGCTGTGCGCCAAACATCATTGATAGTGCGCCAGTTAGTGCACCACCTGCCATACAAGCTGGGATAACACGCATTGGATCTTTCGCAGCGAATGGGATTGCGCCTTCAGAGATGAAGCATAGGCCAAGAACGAATGATGCTTTACCTGCTTCACGCTCGCCTGCTTCAAACTTGTCTTTCACTAGGAAAGTCGCAAGACCCATACCTAGAGCTGGAACCATACCTGCTGCCATGATTGCTGCCATTGGTGCATAAGTTTGCGAAGCCAGTAGACCAACACCAAAGGTGTAAGCGGCTTTGTTTACAGGGCCACCAAGGTCGAAACACATCATTGCGCCTAGAATCACACCCAGAAGAATCGCGTTAGACGTTCCCATGTTGTTTAGGAAAGTTGTCATTGCGCTCATCACGCCAGATACCGGGCCACCCACGATGTAAACCATCACAAGACCAGTGAACAAACTCGCGATAAACGGAATGATCAGGATTGGCTTGAGGGCTTCCATGGATTGTGGAAGTTGAACCTTATGGGCAATGAATTTCGCTGCGTAACCGGCAATGAAACCTGCTGCAATACCACCTAGGAAACCTGCGCCTGTTGAGCTAGCCAGCATACCGCCGATTAGACCTGGAGCCAGACCCGGACGGTCAGCAATTGAGAATGCAATGAAACCAGCAAGAACAGGAATCATCAATGCGAATGCAGAACCACCACCAATAGTCATCAATGCTGCTGCTAATGTGCCTTCTTCTTTAAACGCTTCGATACCGAATACGAAAGAAAGAGCGATGATCAAACCACCCGCAACAACCACAGGAAGCATGTGCGATACACCTGTCATTAGGTGCTTGTACACGCCTTTCTTCTCGTCAGAAGGCGCTGAATTTGAAGAAGCTGTGTGTTGGTATGGTTTAGCTTCTGCAAATGCTTTTTCCATCTCTTGCTTTGTTTTCTTCAAAGCCGGACTTGTTGTTGTTTTGTATAGCGCTTTGCCGTTAAAACGATCCAGAGGAACATCAATGTCGGCTGCGATGATAACCAGATCAGCGTCTGCGATTTCTTGGTCTGTCAGTTGGTTCTTCGCACCTACAGAACCGCGAGTTTCCACTTTGATTTGGTGACCTAGGCGTTTGCCTTCTGCTTCAAGCGCTTCAGCTGCCATAAAGGTATGTGCAACGCCAGTCGGGCAAGCGGTAATCGCTACGATCTTTTTGCTGCCTGTGCTTGCTGTTGTAGAAGAGTTTGGAGAGGTGCCAGTAACTTGGATAGATTCTTCAATTTGAGAAGCGTCTAATACTGTTGCTTCTGCTACCGCTTTCTCAAGAAATGCTTTTGCATCAGCTGTGCATTCAGAGATAGCCGCTTGGTACACTTTCTTGCCGACAAAGCGCGCTTTATCAACGTTGGTGTTAGCTGCGATAACCACAACGTCGCTGCTGTCGATAGTGTCTTGGGATACGGTTGAGTCAGGTAGCACGCTTGATTGACATTCAATAGCGGCGTTCCAACCCAGTGCTTTTGTCGCTTGCTCTAACAAGCCTGCGGCGATGATGCTGTTTGCTACGCCACTAGGGCAAGCTGTGATAATGGTAATATTCATAATAAACCTTTTGTCCTATTTGCTTGTGTCTAACTGGCTAGTCGGAGCACTAAGCGACTGTAATTGGATATGTTGTAGTACTGAATCCAGCTCTTGTTGGCTGGTGATGCCCACGCCTACCTGTGAAACTGCTAAAGCAGATAGGGCGGTTGCGAATTTAATAAGTTCTGGTTTTGGCATCTGTTGCATGTGACCCCAACATAGGCCAGCAACTAAGGTGTCACCTGCGCCTACCGTGCTTACCACTTGCATGCGTGGTGGTTTAGCATGTAACCATTCACCTTGGTTAAGCCACATTACGCCTTCTGCACCAAGTGATACCACGATGTTATCGATGCCTTTTTCACTTAGGGCTTGGCCTGCGTGTTGGCATTGGTCACGTGTGGTTAGTTCGGCGTTGAACAGCTGAGACAGCTCTTCATCGTTTGGTTTGATTAACCAAGGCTGTGCATTGATACCAGCTTTTAGTGCGTCACGGCTGCTGTCGAACAACACCTTTTTACCTAGGTCACGTAAGCGTTGTACCCAAGAAGCGCAAAGCTCTGGCGATACGCCTTGTGGCAAGCTGCCTGCAATCACGAAGTATTCGTGGTCTTCAGCCAGTTCTAGCAAGGTTTCTTCAAACGCTTTAACAGCGTCAGTATCAACAGGTACACCTGGGAAGTTGATGTCGCTAACTTGGCCTGAGTTCTCTACCAATTTCACGTTGATGCGAGTCGCACCATCAACACGGATGAAGCGGTCAGTCGCGCCCATCTGTTCGAACAGTTGGCAGAAGGCTTCTTCATTCTTGCGGCCAAGGAAACCTGTTACGGTCACTTTAGCGCCAAGCTCTGAAAGCACTTTTGCTACGTTTACGCCTTTGCCTGCCGCATGCAGAGAACCTTTGTTTACTAGGCTAACTGAACCTACATTTAGTGCGTCGATAGCACCTGTCAGGTCTAGTGCTGGGTTAAGCGTAACGGTAACGGCTTTGATTTGTTTATCAGACATATCGATTCCTTAACCTTCGCCAAGACCTGAAGCGATAGCTTTACCAATCGATTCAAGAGCTTGTGCTGCATCTTCACCTTCAGCAACAAACTGAAGCTGGTGACCGTGTTTAACACCAAGTGCGATCACTTTCATCAAGCTCTTCGCGTTTACTTCTTTTCCGTCGCCATCTAGGTTTGAAACGCGGATAGTTGATTCGAATTTCTTCGCTTCAGCGACTAGCATTGCCCCCGGGCGAGCGTGTAGGCCGTGTGCGTTTTTGATTTTGAAGACTGCGCAGTTGTCGTCGTCTTGAGAAGCTGTAGAAACCGCTTCACCTTTTAGAAGGCCAATCACTTGTGCTACATCCGCAGTCAACAGTTGCTGCTGTTTACCTTCGAAAACCATTTTGATTAGGTTTGCCAGAATAGATTGGTGCGCGCTGTTACAAGCAGCGAATGAGACCAATGCTTTAACCGGTGTGCCTTCGTACTCACAATGGTTTGCCGTTGAAACGAACGATACGCCAGTGCGAGTTACGCCTTTGTCGCTACCCAACAACCACAGGCCTTGGCCTAGGTGCGTCGGTGTTTTTGTTACTAGGTCAGCAACGAATGCGTTGTCTGTACAACCTGTGTTCTTAAGTAGGCCGCCCGCAACTGCAGACATTTGAACCATGTCGCTCGCAGGGAACAGTAGCTGAACTAAAGTAGCGTCTAGGTCTGCCTCTAGCTGAACTTCGCCATTCAGTAGAGCGATGATTTCGTCTTCTGATTTTGCTTGCTTTAATTTCTCTTCAACACCGTCTGCCGCTAGAACCTTCGTTAGTTGCTTAAGAATGCCTAAGTGCTCGTCAGATTTCGCTGCAATACCAATGGCTACGTAAACACGGTTACCGTCTGCCCAATCAATACCTTCAGGGAAGTGGTGTACCGCAACGCCTGTCTCTTTTACTAGGCCACGAGTGTCCGTGGTGCCGTGAGGAATCGCGATACCGTTACCTAGGAACGTAGAGTTCTGGTTTTCACGGTTCAGCATTCCTTCAACGTAGCCCGAGTCAACTAAGCCTTTCGCGGTTAGGTCGCCAGCAATGTTCTGGATAGCTTTGAATTTGTCATCGGCCGTTTGACCAAGAGTGATGTCAGATTTTGATAATTTAAGCATGGTGCCTCTTTAGCGTATCGCTTGAGAATTTGTGTATCGCTACGATTCAGTCTAGAGCAAGATTCATGGAGCTCAACTCGTTGCTTTATACTTGCTGAATCGGTTCAGCATTCAGTGTAAAAAAATTCAGCAAAGCCGATTTTAGTTTTCAAATAGTTTTGCTGCGTGTCGTTAGTTTGTTTCTTTTCGCTAGTAACGACAAATGGCTCTCAATTCATTCAAAAGGATGATTGAAGTCACTTTTCAGATTTTGCTGAATCCTTTCAGCTTTTATACTGAATCGATTCAGCATATAATTCAACTAATCCGAGGATCAGATCATTGGTTATATGATCCTACGCACAAAATACAGGTCACCCATATGACACTTGATGAAATTGCTAAATTGGCTGGTGTATCGAAAACCACAGCCAGTTATGTCATCAACGGCAAGGCGCAGAAATACAGAATCAGCGAAAAGACGCAGCAGAAAGTCATGGCGGTGGTGGAAGAGTATAACTACCGACCAGACCATGCTGCTTCGTCGCTACGAGCTGGTAATAGCCGTTCATTTGGTTTGATTATTCCTGATCTTGAAAACAGCAGTTACGCGCGCTTGGCAAAACTGATAGAGCAGAACTCACGTAAAGTGGGCTATCAAATCCTGATTGGTTGTTCTGATGATGACGCCGAAACCGAACGTAAAGTAGCGGAAGCGTTGGTGAGCCGTCGTATTGATGCTTTGCTGGTGGCGAGCTCTATGCCTGACGCTAACGAGTTTTACTTGAAGCTGCAAAACTCGGGGACGCCAGTGATTGCGATTGACCGTCCGTTAGACGATGAACATTTTGCCTGCGTGATCAGTGAAGACTTCGAAGCCGCCTTTGAACTGACGCATTCAATTCTCGATGACAACATTCACAGTGTTGGTTTAATCGGTGCACTGCCTGATCTGAACATTTCACGCGAGCGTCAGTTGGGTTTTGAAGCAGCGAATAAGGCTCATACACAGCAAACTGGGCTCGATGAAAATAAGCCAACCGTTGTAGGCTACGGTGAGCACTTTGATCGTGAATCCGGTCGAGAAGTGTTTGAAAAGTGGATAGCTAAAGGCACAGTCCCTGATGCGATTGTTACTATGTCTTATACCTTATTAGAAGGTGTACTTGATGTGATGGTCGAAAAGCCAGAGCTGATCAATCAAGTAAAGTTGGCGACCTTCGGTGATAACCGATTATTGGATTTCTTACCCTTTAAGGTTCACTCATTGCCGCAGCAATTTGAGGTCATCGCAGACAGTGCGTTTGCTTTGGCATTGAACGCTTCAGCAAAACGTCACCAGTCGGGCATTGAATTGGTGCCGAGAAGCTTAGTGAGACGTACTTAACGCGCCGACGATTCAAGTTTAAGGGAGCCTCAGTGACTTTTAAGGTACTGAGGCTTTTTTGGTGCGCCGAGCATGGCGTTGATCTAGGAGGTGAAAGTCCTCTACGGGCTCAGTCGAGCGAGAACCGTTAGCCTATGCAAGGGTGTTCACCGTGAGGTGAAATCTGAAGGAAGCAAATGGCAAAACTTGGTTGTGACGAACAGAAATCTGATAGTAGGCCATTACAACTTGGGCAACCTAGCCATAGATAGAATAGTCCAATGCCTCGACGGGAAGTGTGTAGTGGTAAATCAGGCACAGCCAAGGGAAAGAACAACGCCTTACCTCGGGAGATCTTATTGTTTGTCTCAATAGAGACTAATACAGCAGTGATGTTGTGTGATGGACAATAAGAAGTCAGCAGAAGGCATAGTACTTTGAGAATGTACAACTCAAAGGAAGGCCTGAACTGAATATATCAAGAAGCAGTCACTAGACACTCAATCATGTGGAGTCATAGCAAGATGAAACTCATCTCTACGTCCCAAAGGGCAATACCGCAAGTAAAGCTCATGGATACGAAGAATGACAAGCATGGTCGGCGTAGACAGGAGGGCGAGTCTTGGTGACCTCAACTTCGTTGATGGAGCAAATTTGCTCTTCAACCAATTTGAATCAAGCTCTTAGACGCGTGAAGAAGAACAAAGGGTGTGCAGGAGTCGACAAGCTCGACATCAACGCCACTATCTCAAGACTTCGACAGGCATCAAACGGGCAAGAGCTTCGCCAGATTCTTCTGGATGGAAGCTATCAACCTCAATCTGTTCTTGGTGTAGAAATCCCCAAAGCTAGTGGTGGCGTAAGGCAATTAGGTATCCCAACAGTCCTTGATAGGGTAGTCCAACAGGCAATCACATCAGTGCTGTCATGTATCTATGAGCCGAAGTTCTCCGACAATAGTTACGGGTTTAGACCCAACCGCAGTGCGCACCATGCATTGGCGGCCGCCAGTCGCTACATCCGAGAGGGTCGAGGTTATGTAGTAGATATAGACCTAGCAAAATACTTCGATACAGTGAATCACGATAGGCTAATGCACAGGCTGTCACAAGATATTGCTGATAAACGCGTGTTAAAGCTAATTAGGTCATACCTACAGGTAGGCATAATGCGACATGGACTAGTTGAGCAGAGACAACGAGGCACACCCCAGGGTGGGCCATTATCTCCGCTACTATCAAATATTGTATTAGATGAACTGGATAAAGAGTTAGAGCGTAGAGGGCATAAGTTCTGTCGATATGCAGATGACTGCCAAATCTACGTGCGTAGTGAGGAAGCCGCTCATCGAGTCAAAGAGTCGATAACGGAGTTCTTGGAGCAGAAACTAAAGCTGACGGTAAACCGTAAGAAAAGTGCAGCAACGAGAGTGACAAAGCGAACTTACCTAAGCCATCGCTTCCAGATAGACGGAACAATCGGGATATCGAAGACGGCACAAGCTCAAATGAAGAAGCGAGTACGTCAGATAACGAAGCGAAATCGAGGACGAGAGTTACAGGTGATAATCACGGAGTTAACTCAATATCTAAGAGGATGGCAACACTACTTCAAGCTTCCTGTTCGTAAAAGTGCAATGCAGCGCTTAGATGAATGGATACGGCGTAGGCTAAGGTGCTACCGACTAAAGCAGCGCAAACGCAGACACAGCATAGCGACATGGTTACAGCGACAAGGTGTAACGGAGCGTAATGCGTGGAAGCTAGCGATGTCAGATAAGGGTTGGTGGCATCTAGCTTTAACGCCACAGGTTAATCACGCCATGCCAATAAAATGGTTCGAGGGGTTGGGGCTGTACTCATTAAGAGATGGGTACGAGTCACTGAAAGTATATTCGGAACCGCCGTATGCGACCCACGCTTGTACGGTGGTGTGAGAGGACGGAGGCTGCGAGGCCTCCTCCTACTCGATTATTTCTACTGAATCCTGTTACCTGTTTGTTTTTGCTTCATCCTTGCTCATTTTTATCGGCATTTATGGGTGATAGTTATCGGTTGTATGTGGTATGGATCAGTTTGGGGAATGCATGTGTCTTGGTCTGATCAGTGCACTTAACCTAATGTATATTCGTCACTTTTCAACTATAATAAACTGTCATTTAGACAATATCTTGGTGGGAAAACTCAAAGTGGATAAGCAGTACTCTTGTGGTGATTTGGTTTTCGATATCGAAAAGATGACCATAACAAAAGATCGTGTAGAACGGGCATTGAATTACAATGAATGTCTTTTGTTTAAAGTATTCTTAGACAGTTCAAACCAAGTCCTGAGTAAAGAGACGCTAAAGCAAGCGGGATGGCCTGAAACCATCGTCACGGATTCCTCTCTCCAAAAGTCAGTGCAAAAGCTGAGACTTGCCATCGCTATGTCTGAATCGGTTGAGTTACGTACGGTTGCAGGTGTCGGTTACATGCTGTATTGCGATCAAGCCTCTCTCGAAGTAAAACCATCAGGTGCTCGACGTTTCAATGCGGCTAAACTAGCAAAGGTACTGTTGGCGTCAGTTTCTGTTGTGTTCATTGTCTTATCTTGCTTGAATTTCTTGCGGATGACGAACACTCACTTAATGCCTTATTTACATGAAGATTATGAGGTGGTGGATGTTGGTTCTCATGAACTGTTGAAACGCAAAGGCATGATTATTTCGCCTGACATAGAGGCGGTGATTCAACGCTTCGAATGTGATTGTTTTTATTTTATTGGTAAAAAAGCGGGACTATACAATCTCTCTATTTATGACAAAAAACGTCATCATAGCGAAAACTACTTTTTCGAAATTGAGGCTCTGCAAGAAATAACGGAGGGGGTGTTCAATGATGAATAGCCTGAGGAACCCAGTTTGATAAAACTTAGCTTAAAATCTAGTTTAAAGCCTTGGATCGCTCTGCTGATCGCTTCTGTTGCTTTTTATGGCGCATCACTTTACGTGCTCAGTAAAAAGCTTTTTCTAAATGGAAGGTACATTACAGAGGTACAACAATATTCTGATGATATGCATGTTTGGAGAGAAAGAATTGAAGTTGATTTGTACCGAAGCCATATAGAGTCAATGATATCGATAGAAGGGGATGGTTTAGAGGGCGCAGCACTGTTCTCAGTGGAAGGCAAGATAATCAAATCTTTCGATGGCGAATTTGATTTTTCTTACAATACTGAAGCCATTCAAACCACTGAGGTATTAGATGGTTACCAAGCCGCGAGTTATACCACAATGTTCCTGTCGGGCACCTCGAAAAACGAATTGATTTATCATAGTCAAGGAGTCGATGTTATTTCGAGAGAGCGGAATTATTTGATGCTAAGCCGAGTTCGGCAATAGCACGCTATAGATTTACTTCATTAAAGGCAAAGCTAAAACCAACGGTACCTCCCGGCTGACCGGGAGATAATGGAATAAATTCTATCTGTGTTAGAAGTGGTATTTCACGTTTGCCATTAATAACCACTCGTCACCCACCTTTCTGGTATCTTTGTAGGTCTTACCGTCTTCTGTCCATTTAGCTTCTAGTTCATTGGTGTGGTAAACGTAGTTTACTTCTGTACCTATGCTCCAACTATGAAAACGGTAGTCGAGTCCTGTTTGAGCACCAAGGACGATTCCATTTAGGTCATCTGCATCATAGTCTGCGTCGAACATCTCATAACCAAGTTTGCCACCCACTGTCCAAGCGAGTTCTTGTGTAATAGGCACGATGTAGTTGTATTTAGTAAATAGTGTGCCTACGTGAAGAACATCGCTGTTTTCGTAATTTTCAACATTTTCGATACTGACACCACGTAAATCATAACCAATACTAATTTGGTGAGTTTGATTGATTGTCATACCACCTTCGACGCCTAATACCATTGATGAAGTAAGGTCTTCCTCACTTTTAGTCCCGTCATAAGTGGACTCTGATTCAAGTTGTCCACTTAAACGTATACCAACATCAATACCGATAAACGGTTCGTAGTTCGCAGCGGCGTTAGCGTTGAACGTTGTCGCTGTGGTTAGAATGGCAAAAGCAAAAAGTGGTGTTGTTTTATTAAGCATCATTGGTTCCTATTAAAAAGGCTGAGAGTGAACTTTGTTGTTATTGTTTTTCACGTAGTGGTGAATTGATTTTCAAGTTAGAGGCTAGGGTAGGAAAGGAGAAGCGAATTGTGCGGAATAGGACAGAAAAAAGCTAAAGTACAAGGTAAGGAATCTCAATGTTTCCTGACCTGAACGATCGCGGCATAACTCTCGTCGGAATGAGTCGCTGACTCATCTAACTTCTGCTCTACAATCTAAACACGGATGTTTGTTGAACACTTTCATGCTGTTTTCGCCATTTCAGATACACCCATCCTGTGAAACGCCTAAATTGACCTGATTTGGGCTTGAACCAGAGCATGGTGGACCAGCTCTGACAGCGGCTCCCCAGCCCTAAAGCGAAGAAACGTTAAACGGTGCCCACAAAGAATGCACTCAAACGGATCAACCTTCACATACCCTTTCAGCATAGCTGCGTAACCGGGCATTTCAGGTGCGTCTTTAGGAGCGACACCCAAGGCACCGTAGACCTTAGGGAGCATCTCACCACGACGTCGGTTTGATAGAAAACCGAAGTATCGAATCATTTTGAAGTGCTTATCTGGAATATGCTCAATCATGCGTTCTATCAGAGCTTCTGGACTCAAAATGAGGGATTCCGTTCGACCATTTCTATGGTTGAGGTAATCAAACGTCACCAAGCCTCCCTGGAAGTTATGTCGTAAACGCGACGCCGATATCGGTGGCCGTTTTAGGTATCGGCCGAGGTAAGTCATGGTTGGCGTCACGTTGGCTGTTTTCTTTGCAAAGTGCAGCTTCCATCGACGGCAATATTGGCTGGTTAAAAATCGGGACCAATCTTGCTCATTACGAATGAAAGGGCAGTCCTCTCCACTCAAGTCTAACTCTGAGTAATTGGAGCTGAGAAGTTGAGTGATGGCACCGCGCCAACACTTCTCAGTGGTCTTAGCTTTAAAGAAAATCGGCTTCCATAGACCAGTCTTCTTACATAAACCCCCACGGGTGACAGACAAATGGATGTGCACATTCCAATTCAGCTTTCTGCCGTAGGTATGAAGTGCACAGAACACGCCAATATCGATATCGAGTTGCTTTGCCCATCCTAAGAAGATTTTGGCTGCGCAGCTAAAGAGATGATTGAGAAGAAAACGATTATCCCGAAAGATGGGCCACAACGTGTGTGGTAGCGTCAACGTAACGTGTTGATACTCACACTCAGGAAAGACATGTTGTTGCTTTCGTATCCACCGCTCTGTGGCTTTTATGCCACAACTGCTGCAAAAGCGAGATTTACACGTCTGGTGAATGTATTTGTGATGGGTGCAGTCAGCATGAGTGCATCGATACTCTTTAGAGCCAAAAGCAGCGGTACTGCAAGCGAGCATCTTGGTGACGTTTTCAATGACGACGGTTCGGAGGGTTTCTCGGTACTTATTGAGGTAGTTCAGCCAAGTATCGTTGGCATTGAAGAGTTGTTTGATGGGCTTATTCGGATGCATGACCTATAGGATAAACGATCCATGTAAAGCACCCTAGTAGGTTGAGTCTCTTTGTTTTCGGCCGTAGGCCGCTCAGGCGACACCGTCGCCGGTTCTTGTCTTGATAAGCCTTTAGCTTTTTTACCTTAATAAGTGATTGAAATATTTAACTTTTAATTTGTCGCTCTTTTTTATCAATTGGTAATGGATATTGTTACTGAATCAATATTCCAAACTCAACAAGCGCCACTAAGCCTAAGAGTAGGGCAAGTACCTTCCAAAACTGGATTGGGTGACGGTCGAGCAGTGGCTGTTTGGTTTTACGTGCTACTAATTTTGAATTCGGTGTGTATAGATCTGAGATAAAATCGCCAAGCACATCGTATCGTTCGGTCGTGTGTTCAGCGCAGGCTTTCTTTAGTACCAAATCAAACCAGGCAGGAATATCGGAACGGTGTTGAGTTATCGGGCGATATTGCCATTGGTGATGGCGCGATTGCAGGAGAGAGCGTGGTGTCATTTCTGGATAAGGCAGTTGCCCTGACAGCATTTCATAGCCGATGACACCAACAGAGAACAGATCCGAGCACGTGTTAGCAACATTCTGTTTAATGCTCTCTGGTGCAATGTAGTTGACCGCTCCGAGTGGCACGGCATCCTCTTCAAAAGGTAATCCCTCTTCAATTCCGCGAATGAGTACCGCTCCTAAGTCGATGAGTTTGATATCACCGTTTGGGAGTAACATGATGTTTTCAGGTTTGAGATCGCGGTGCACCATATCCGCACGTTGCAGTACACGAATACCTTGAACGATCTTCTCAAGAATAGCGCGGACTTCAGGTAGATTCGGCTTAGGGTTGTCGTACATCCACTGCCTCAAGGTTACGCCTTCAACCATTTCACACACTTGGTAGAGAAGCCGCGACTGCTCATCGGACGGGTACACCTTCATGATGCGCTTGTTGTTCAGTAACATCCCAGCCCATTGTTCGTTATAGAAGGCCTTGAGCTCTGCGGGATCATCGCGATATTGCAGAGAAGGCACTTTAATTACGAACTCGGTTTGTGTTTGAGTTTGCATGACTCGATACACATGACTACGCGTTCCTGAATAGAGTACTTCGAAAACCTGAAATTGATCGATCATCTGTCCAAGTTTGAGTACAGGAGGGATAACGCGGGTCGCAAGCTTTTCATGAAACTCAATAAGGGAAGGTTTAGGGATCTGAGCCACTTCAAGCATTAAACAACTGACATTGTCTCTGCTGTTTTTTGCCAATGCTTTATTACAAACGGTTTGCGTGGCATGCTCAAAGTCAAGCTGGTTCGAGGCCGCTTTTATTAGATCGGAAGCATCAACAAACTCATGCACACCATCCGATGTGAGGATGAAGCAATCATTCTTCTTGATAGGCAAGGTCTGATAGTCAACGTTGAGCTGACTATCCATGCCTAAGGCTCGCGTCAGGTAATGTTTCTGCCCCATGGTTTTACGAGTATGGTCGCGAGTCAGTTGGCGTAGTTCACAATCTCTTAATAGGTAAATTCGACTGTCACCCACATGGAATATATGCGCGGTGTTCGATTTCAATATCACGCTACTAAAGGTGGAAACGAGCGCATTGTGGTTAACTTGTTGTGCGGGATGAATATTAGAAACAGACGTGTTGAATAGCCAAGAATTGAGCGAGGTTAAGACCTTTTGAGCTGAACGTTGAATGCTCCAACTTTGTGGCGTGGCGTAATAGTCATCAATAAACTGCATCACGCTGGTGTGGCTGGCTTTTTGGCCGTGCTCACTGCAACTTGCGCCGTCTGCAATGCAAGCAACACTGCCTTTTAGCTCTTGCTCAGCGCGAGTCTTTGGGTGTTTTACAATGATGGCGTCTTGGTTTTCATCACGTACGCCTTTATTCGAATAACCACCAAACTTAAGCGTAAGTTGATTATTGGATTCAGGCGTGATGACTTGTCCTTGGCTGAATGAAATCGTCATAACTGGTCTGCTTCTTAACTGTCTTCTTCTAACTTCCTTGAGAGAACATCCTAGGAAGAACAAAAGCTCTAGTGAACGTAGAGCCTCTGAACGAAGCACCAAAGCGGTGATACCAACCTTGGTGCTTCTCCCGATTCAATGAGTGGTTAGCTCGAGACGTTGATCAAGGTCACGCTACCATCGTCATTCACTTCAGCAATTTGGCCGTTAGGCTCTTCCATGAACATCAGAGTAACGAAGCCAAGTACCGCTGTTCCTGCAATCACTAAGAAGAAGGTTTGGTAACTTACGAACGAAAGTACCGTTAGGTAAACCACCGCACCCACGTTACCGTAAGCACCAGTCATACCGGCAATTTGACCTGTCATGCGACGTTTAATTAGAGGTACTGTTGCAAACACCGCACCTTCACCTGCTTGCACGAAGAAAGAACACGCCATCGCAGCCACAACCGCTAACCATACTGGCCATGTGCTGTCGACTTGACCCATTGCAAAGTAACCCACAGCAAGACCAATCGTAAGAATAAGCAGTGTTGGTTTACGACCGAATTTGTCTGAAATCCAACCGCCACCTGGGCGAGACATCAGGTTCATAAACGCATAAGCCGATGCAACCATACCCGCAAGAACCGGCGTTAATTCAAAGGTTTCAGAGAAGAACAACGGCAGCATAGAAACAACAGCCAGTTCAGAACCAAATGTGGCGAAATACAACACGTTCAACACAGTAACTTGCTTGAATTTGTATCTGTGAATTTCTGGTACTTCTTCTTTGAATACGTTCTTATTTACCTTCCAAACTTGCGACACTTCGTACACGTAAAGTACGGCTAAACCTGCATACACTGAATACACCGCCATGTCAGACAACATGTTGATGTTGGTTGGTGATAGCTTCCAAGTCAGTAGCGCTAAAGCGGCATACATCGGGATCTTCATAATGAGTAGGAAGAAAAAGTCACCCTTTGATGTCACTTCCATTGCCGTTACTTGAGCAGGCTTGAAGTAAGTCGAACCTTTTGGTGTATCCGATACGTTTTTGTAGAAGATAAACGAGAACGCTAAGCTCATAAGGCCAGTAATACCGACCGCATAACGCCAACCATCTTCGCCACCAAATGCTAGAGCGAGAGTTGGAAGCGTGAATGCTGCCGCTGCTGAACCGAAGTTACCCCAGCCGCCATAAATACCTTCGGCCGTACCCAGTTCATTGTGTGGGAACCACTCAGACACAAGACGAATACCGACAACAAAGCCTGCACCGATGAAGCCTAATAGGAAACGTGCGATTGCCGCTTGAATGAAAGAGTCTGCCAACGCAAACATAAAACAAGGGATTGAACAGACAGCGAGTAGCGAAGAGTAGACCAGTCTTGGGCCGTATCTGTCGGTTAACATACCAATAGCGACACGCGCTGGAATGGTTAAGGCAACATTGAGAATCAGGAGTGTTTTGATCTCTTCAGTAGAAAGACCAAGCGAGGTTTTTACCATTTGCAGTAGTGGGGCAAAGTTGAACCACACAACAAAGGTGATAAAAAAGGCCATCCAACTTAGGTGTAAGGTTTTCATCTTACCCGTAAATGAAAGCAGCGAAAATTTTGTGTTATCCATGGTTTAAATCCTTTAAATCTGGAAAATTACCCGGTTTTAGCTCGTACGTTACTTCCGACATTCGAACGCATTAATGTGGCTAAGCCCTGTGCCGAAATTGCTCACGCCTATAAAGCGTTTACATGATGATGTCGGCGTTTAGTTAACTGGCGATAGCAAGTGGTGCGAGAACCTGTACTTGCTCTCCTTGCTTGCGAACTTTAAATTTCACAAGCTTGAGATCGGGTTGTTCAAGGCACGCGCCAGTTTCTAAGTGGTAATGCTGCTTGTATAAGGGGGAGGCTACGTAAGGCTCACCGCTTAATGAACCAATGATACCACGTGACATAACATTCGCCTTGCCGATAGGGTCGTAATTAGAGAGTCCATAAAGCGTGTCGCTGCGCTTGCAGTAAAAAATAGCCACTTGGTTATCGTCTACTTTGGCGCAAATTCCACCATTTGGGGTTAAGTCCCGGGTGCTACATACGGTTGTCCAATTTTCCATGACTTTCTCCTAGTCAAAATATAAAACTAATAATCAATTTAATTAGGGTGATAGCCGACAGCAGTTTTCTTGGGCTGCGCCACTGTCGACTATCGATATTGGGTTTAGTTGTTACTGATTCACTCACACGTCAATGAGGCTTACGAAACTTCTGTGACTTCGATTTGGTCTGCGTTGGCTAGCTTTTCATCGCGTTGTGAATCAACAGAAGAGCTCAAACTTGGCTTTGGAAAGCGTTGCTCTCGTTCTTTGATGAATGACAGGCTAGTGTCCATTTCTTCGCTGTTGATGTAGTGCTGGAAGCGTTTCATCTTTTCAGGGTTTTCGATGGTCGTTTTCCATTCACACTGGTATTTTTCGATGTTGAGGGCGATATCGGCTTCAAGTTCTTCAGCAACATTGAGCTTGTCTTCAATCACGACTTGTTTGAGGTATTCAATACCGCCTTCAAGGTTTTCCATCCATACCGATGTACGCTGTAGGCGATCTGCGGTACGTGTGTAGAACATCAGAATGCGGTCGATGTATTGCAACAGGGTGCTTTCATCAAGGTCGGTAGCGAAAAGGTCACCATGGCGAGGGCGCATACCGCCATTACCACAGATGTAGAGGTTCCAACCTTTGTCGGTGGCGATAATGCCGAAGTCTTTTGACTGGGCTTCTGCACATTCACGAGTACAGCCAGAAACCGCAAACTTGATCTTGTGGGGTGAACGTAAGCCTTTGTAGCGGTTCTCGAGTCGAATCGCTAAGCCAACACTGTCGTCGACACCGTATCGACACCATGTGCTACCCACACACGACTTAACAGTACGAACTGACTTACCGTAGGCATGGCCAGTTTCAAAACCAACATCAATCAGCTTTTTCCAGATGATTGGCAGTTCGTTAAGTTGCGCGCCAAATAAATCGACACGCTGACCACCGGTGATCTTGGTGTATAGATCGAACTCTTTTGCGACTTCGCCTAAAACGATCAACTTGTCGGGTGTGATTTCTCCGCCAGCAATACGCGGAACCACAGAGTAGGTGCCGTCTTTTTGCATGTTGCCGAGGTAGATGTCATTGGTGTCTTGCAGTTCGATGTGTTGATCTTCGAGGATGTAATCGTTCCAGTAAGAAGCCAAAATTGAACCGACTGCTGGCTTACACACGGTACAGCCCAACCCGTTTCCGTGAGAATTCAACAACTCATCGAAGGTCTTAATCTTGTTGACTCGAATGATGTCAGTCAGCTCTTGGCGAGAATAGGAAAAGTGCTCACAGATATCGTTAGAAACCTCGACACCCGAGTGAATCAGTTCGCTATCGAGAACCTGTTTAGCAAGGGCAGAACAACCGCCACAACCTGTCGAAGCGTTGGTCGTTTCTTTTAATGCAGCCATCGTGGTGCAGCCTGCTGAAACGGCGTCTTTAATATCGCCTTTGGTCACATCGAAACATGAACAGATCACAGCGCTATCGGACAGAGCTTCAACACCCATTGCTGATCCAGAATCATCGGCAACGTTAGGTAAAATCAGTACTGATGGGTTTTCAGGAAGAGGCATGTCATTTTGTTTGATTTGCAGTAGCGAACCATACGCTTCTGCTTCACCCACCAATACAGCACCGACAATCTTTTTGCCATCAGCCGATATGATCAGGCGCTTGTAAACCTGTTCGATTTCATCGTTATAGGTATACGATTGAGCGCCTTCGGTTTGGCCGTGTACTTCGCCAATACTCGCTACATCAACACCCAGTAATTTGAGCTTGGTACTCATGTCAGCGCCAGTAAATTTAGCATTCTCAGTACCGCCGGAAACAATATGCGAAGCCGCGACTTTCGCCATGGAATAACCGGGTGCCACTAAGCCGAAGATCTTGTTGTCCCAAAGCGCACATTCACCAATCGCATACACATTGTCGATGTTGGTTTGGCAGTGATCGTCAATCACGATGCCGCCACGTTCACCAATGGCGATATCAGAGCTGCGAGCTAGGGCATCTTGAGGGCGAATACCCGCAGAGAACACAATCATATCGGTTTCTAGATGTGTGCCATCGGCGAAGTTCATACGGTAGCGAGACGTTTCACCCGCCACAATTTCAGAGGTCGCTTTCTCGGTGTGAACTTGCACACCAAGGTCTTCAATCTTTCTGCATAAAAGCGCACCGCCACCGTCATCTAGCTGTACGGCCATCAGGCGAGGTGCGAATTCCACGACATGGGTTTCTAAGCCAAGGTTTTTGACTGCGTTTGCGGCTTCTAAGCCAAGCAGGCCACCACCAATCACCACGCCAGATTTGCTGCCTTTACTTGAGAGCTCAATGGCATCTAAATCTTCGATGGTGCGATAAACGTGGCAGTGTTCTTGGTCGTTACCGGGAATAGGGGGAACAAAAGGGAATGAACCAGTCGCCAGAATCAAAGTGTCATAACTCTCGGTATGTCCCGACTCAGTCACAACGCACTTATTTTCAGTATCTAATTGAGCGACTCTTGCGTTAAGAAGGTAATTGACGCCATTGCTTTGGTAATACTCTTCGCTGGTTAATGCCAAGTCATCAGCATTTCCGCGCTTGAAGTAAGCCGTAAGCTGAACTCGGTCGTAGGCTAACCTTGGTTCTTCACTGAAAGTAATCACATCAAACTCATCGCTGCCTGATTGTAGGATGTTGTCGATAAATTTGTGTCCAACCATACCGTTACCAACAACGACGATTTTCTTCTTGCTCATAATCCATTCCTTATTCTCGGCGTCGCCATTGCTAGCTTCTAATTTCTAGTCGCTAGCAGATGAATACCGGGTTGAGATTCCACTCAATTCATAATCATCAAGAAAAACAAAAATGTTTTTTCTTAGTCTTGGTTTCTAGTGGAGCAAGGAGGATGCCAGATTGCGTTTTGTTCATTTAAATAAAATTTAATCCATATTTTTTAGTGGCTTAAAAGTTAGTGGTGGCACGTAATTACCCCTAAAGTGGTATGCGGGTTTTTTGCGGAATTCATATAAATGAGCGTTTGTGGTGCAACTTTCCGCAAGATGGTGCAAAAATTAAGTTTCTATCTTGGTTAAGTTGAAATCTATTCAGTGTTGATATTTTATTTTTTGTTAAATTATTGTTTTTAAAGTAAAAATCTATCACTTTTGTTGGCTGGTATTAAGTGGCGTGCTATTTGCTTTATTTGAATAAATGCAATTATGGATAATTGAGTGAGAAACGGATGACCGATTCAAACAGTGGCTGGATAAAATCGACATGTGCTTATTGTGGTGTTGGCTGCGGAATAGAAGCGAGGCCGACTTCATTAGGTAAACTTGAAGTACGCGGTGATAAAGAACACCCATCAAATTATGGAAAGCTGTGCACCAAAGGGATAGCACTGGGTGATACCGTTACACCTTTGGGGCGACTTAAACAGCCTATGCACATTCAAAACCAACAACAGCAAGCACTTGGCTGGAACGAAGCCACTCAGTTGGTTGCAGATAGATTCAATCAAACCATAGAAGAGTTTGGCCCTGACTCCGTGGCGTTTTATGTCTCCGGACAACTGTTAACGGAAGACTACTACGTTGCCAACAAACTGATGAAAGGTTTTATCGGCAGCGGCAACATCGACAGTAACTCCAGGCTGTGTATGGCCTCAAGTGTTGTTGGGCATAAGCGTGCATTTGGCAGCGACACGGTTCCTATCTGTTATGAAGATCTAGAAGATACCGATCTAGTGGTGATCACTGGCTCTAACTTGGCTTGGTGTCACCCTGTGTTGTTTCAACGATTACGCGCTGCCAAGCAAAGTAACCCGAACTTAACGGTTGTGGTGATCGACCCTCGTTATACCGACACTTGTGAAATTGCCGACCAACACCTAGCCATTGAATCGGGATCTGATGTTGCCTTGTTTAATGGACTGCTTTCTTATCTCGCCAACAATGATGCACTTGATGAAGAATACATAAGCAAGCATACACAAGGCTTTGAACAAGCGATCGAGTCAGCAAAGAAGTATGTTTACCACTCTGATTCAAACATCAATTCTGAGCAAGACGTCAGCCAACTGACAGGCTTAAGGGAACAAGAGGTTGACCGCTTTTACCGTGCGTTCGCATCCAACAAGAAAGTCATCACCATCTATTCGCAGGGGGTGAATCAATCTAGCCAAGGCTGCGATAAAGTGAATGCCATCATCAATTGCCATTTGGCGACCGGAAAGATTGGTAAAGTCGGCATGGGACCTTTCTCGGTGACAGGGCAACCGAACGCTATGGGCGGTCGCGAGGTTGGGGGCTTAGCCAATACCTTAGCAGCACACTTTGAATTTGGTGATCCACGATCACACCAAACCGTGAGCGAATTTTGGCAGACGGATAACTTAGCAACCTATGCGGGTCTAAAAGCCATCGACCTGTTTGATGCTATGAATGAAGGCAAGATAAAAGCGGTGTGGATTATGGCGACTAACCCAGTTGTGAGCCTGCCTGATAGCGAAAAAATCAAAACTGCATTAGAGAAATGCCCATTTGTTGTCGTGTCAGATTGCATTGCGGACACTGAAACCACTTGTTTGGCCGATTTTGTATTACCTGCGCAAGGGTGGAGTGAAAAGTCGGGCACCGTAACCAACTCTGAGCGTCGAATCTCACGCCAACGCCGCGTATTACCAAGCCCTGGCGAAGCCAAACCCGATTGGTGGATCTTAAAAGAAGTTGCGCAAAAAATGGGATTCAAAGACCAGTTTGATTACCGTCATGAAGGTGAGATCTTCAAAGAGTATTGCGAGATGACAGCGCTCGGCAATGAAATGGGCAAAGCACGCGATTTGTGCTTGATTGGACTCACGCTACTGGATGAGAAAGGCTATGGCGAACTCACTCCGCAGCAATGGCCAGTACTCGAATATCAACCAGAAATCATTGAGCAGCGCATGTTCACCAATGGCGAGTTCTTTACCGAATCTGGCAAAGCGCAGTTTATAGCAGTTGAGCACGACAAACCCATTGCCGATACCAGCCTTGAATTCCCACTTATCATGAATACAGGCCGAATCCGAGACCAATGGCACACTATGAGCCGCACAGGCTTGGCGGCAGGTTTAGGTGAACACACCCCAGAACCGTTTGTTGCAATGCATCCAGATACGGTTGCAGAGCTTGGCTTAGACGAGTTTGGGTTAGATGTTTTTAACCATACGACTATTAATCCAGTTGTGAAAGTGCGCAGCGCACAAGGGGAGTGCCAAGCCCGCTTAGTAGTGACCAAAGAGATGCGCCGCGAGCAAGTCTTCATGCCGATTCATTGGAACGCACCGACCGCCAAAGACAGCAAGCCGTGTGATTTGATCTTGCCTCATACCGATGCCGCATCAGGCCAACCAGAATTCAAACACACACCTGTCGTAGTAGAGCCGTGTGGCTATCGCAGTGAAGCCGCCTTGATCAGTGACAAGGTAATGGATTGTAGCGGATTTGATTATTGGGTTCGCCAAAGAGTGGAGGGCGGTTTTCTGTATCGTATTTCTTCATCAAAGAACCCAATGGAGTTGGTGATTCAGTTGGCTAATACCCTAGATGCCTTACCAGAGCAAAACGCTGATGCCATCAAATCACTCCATTACCACGGTAATAAATCATTCAAAAACTACGGCTCAGCCAAGCTGGATCAGTTTGGTGTAAAGCAAGCATTTGTAGTGAACACTAAGCTTGGTCATGAAAGTATCGATTGGCTAGTGGGATGCCTCACTCGAGAAGCTGATGAAGAGTTTGAAGCCGAGTTTTTGAGTACATTGGCGAAATAGATACTTATCAACATAGATCCATAGCAAACGCCGGCAGCTCTGTCGGCGTTTTTCCATTAGCCACGGCAACGCTAGTTTTATCTATAGAGCCTCACGTCGTTCACCTGCTTTTACGCTCATGAAACTTAGAACTAGCTATTGGTACAGAGATAAGGAAGTGGGTGGAAAATTGATAAGCGACACACACATTCATATTATTTAGTAGTTTGGTTTGGAGTAATCAGAAACGCTCCTGATTTTTATCCTGTATGATGTTTACTTTTGGTTAAATTATTATATTAAAGAGTGGCTTAGCTAAGCATCAGTTGGAGCCTTTAGTAGGGCGTGTTAGGGAAAATCCCCATAACGACTCTTTATCCAATCGTGAGTCATGGAGGGGACATGGTTAGGGAAGCGACAAAAGACGACTGTGCAAAATTAGCGCTACTGTCTATTAGAGTCTGGCTAGATACATACGCTCAAGAAGGGATAAAAACCGAATATGCAGACTATGTCCTGTCTACGTTCACGGCAGACTATTTTCTTGAAATACTGAATAACACCAAATACCGCGTTTTGGTTAGTGAAGAGAATGAGGTTCTACATGGTTATGTAATGGTAAGGGCGGGATCGAACTTTAGTTATTGAAAATAAATAACTTTATTTTCAATTGGAACTTTTCCTGATAGTCACGATCAGATCATGAAATAAAAAATATGAGAAACTCGCATGATTATCATTGAACAGCTAAAAAAAGTGAAAGATACCCGTTCGCACATCAACCAAGTCTACCCTGTTATAGAAGTCGCTTTTGTTGTCATAACAGCCATGCTTTGTGGTCAAAACAAGTGGACGGATATCAAGGATTTTGGTGAAGGAAATATCGACTGGTTACGTGAGTATTTCCCCTACGAAAATGGCCTTCCTACTCGTCATAATATTGCAGCAATTATGAGGACTATTGTTCCTGAAACACTCTTAGAAGCTATGGTGGGCTGGGTTAATTTGCATAGAGAGAGGCATGCTCAACCTATCATCAGTGTTGACGGGAAGGTACTAAAAGGTGCTAAAGCAAACAAACAAGATAACCCCCTTTATATGGTCTCGGCATTCGATGTTGATGAAGGTTTGACCCTCACACATCAACCCTGTAAAGGCAAAGGGACGGAGCTAACAGCGATAAGAAACCTGTTAGATACTTTAGATATAAAAGGATGTCTATTAACGGCTGATGCCCTGCATTGTCAGGTTGAAACTCTGAATAAAGTGGTTGATAAAGGTGGCGATTTCTTAGTGCAAGTCAAACTGAATCAGCCCAGTTTGCTTGCAGAAGTGGATGCACAATTCCAAGACTATTGGTCTTTGCCTGAAGATAAACAAGAGTCATACATCACCGAAGATAAAGGGCATGGCAGAAAAGAGGTTCGTGAGGTTTACGTTCTCCCAGCAGCCTTCAGTGAAGCACTCAGAGAAAAGTGGTCTGTCGTTAAAAGTGTTGTTGCAGTGGTGAGAGATAGAAGTGTCAAAGGGAAAGGAAGTTATGAAACATCGTATTATATTTGCACAGATCACTTGTCGTTAGAGTTAGCCTTACAAGCGACCAGAAAACACTGGCACATCGAGAACCAGCAGCACTGGGCGTTGGACGTTATTTTCAAAGAAGATGAACAATGTATTTATGCTGGAGATTCAGCACTAAATATGGCTTGTTGCAGACGTTTTGTTCAGAACTTGTTTAGAAAATCCGAAGGGAACTTGTCAGTACCCAGGAAGATGAATAAAGCGGTATGGGACAAAGATTACAGAGCTTCGGTTTTGTTTACATCAAATTAACAAAGTACATTCGTGCCCTTATGTAATGGTTAATCTCGAATCGAATTATCAAACGCCTGACAGTGGTTTTGAAGTTGAAAAGCTCTATGTCGATGGCCTTTTTAAAGGCAAAGGTGTAGGCAGAAAGCTGTTAAAAAGCATGGAGGACCAGTTTGGTCGCCAATATTGGTTGTACACGTGGGTTAAAAATGAATCCAATGGCTTTTATGAGCATTTAGGTTTTAGTCGAATAGGCTCTCTTACTTTTGAGTTTTCCGGATCGTTGATCGAAAACAACGTCTATCAATCAGCCTCTGGCTAGGTTTTAAATTAAGTACTCTTGTCGTTCCCTAAGCTGTGGGACAAAGCAAAAAAAAAAGCGATAAACCACCTCTCACAAAGTGTTAACGATTAAAGGAGAATTGAGCGTTATGTGGATAGAGCAAAGCCGGATTGAAGGAGAAAATGTTGTTCTTGAGCCGTTGAATCTAGGGCATGTATCTGAACTAATCGAGGCCGTGAAAGACGGAGAGCATTGGAAGCTATGGTTCGCGAATGTACCGAGTCCAGAAAAAATGGAGCAATACGTTGTTGATGCTATCGCTCAAATGCAACTAGGTAATATGGCTTATGCGGTGCGAGTGAAAACCACCAATCAAGTCGTAGGGACTACCCGTTACTATGGCGTTGATAGGCCAAACAGACGAGCGTTAATTGGTTATACCTGGTATTCAAATTCGGCTAGGGGAACATTGATAAATAAAGAATGTAAATACCTTTTGCTAAGGCAATTGTTTGAGCACTATGAAGCTATTGCTGTCGAGTTTCGCACTCATATTGGGAATACCGTCTCTCGAAAAGCGATTGAAGGCCTTGGAGCAAACCTCGACGGTATCTTGCGTAATCATCAGATCTTAAAGGATGGCTCGGTAAGAGATACGGTAGTGTATTCAATTATTGACTCGGAGTGGCCGGAAGTTAAGCAAGGCTTTCTGAAAAAACTCAGTCAACAGAGCCTTAATACAAGGAAGTAAGAATGGAAAATTATTGGAATCCAATGGTTCCTGAACTATCCGTTAGCAACTTTGAGCGCTCGCTTGCCTTTTATGTTGATGTACTTGGTTTTTCTATTCGCATAAGGCGTGAAAACCCTGATTTTGTGTATCTAGAACAAGAGCATGTGCAGATGATGTTAGAGCAAATCAGTGATGAAGGATGGATTACTGGTGAGCTTGAGGCTCCCTTGGGGCGAGGTGTGAACTTTCAGATTGAATTAAGTGACTTA
The DNA here is from genome assembly GCF_051201655.1 of Vibrio sp. nBUS_14. NCBI lineage: Bacteria > Pseudomonadati > Pseudomonadota > Gammaproteobacteria > Vibrionales > Vibrionaceae > Vibrio > Vibrio sp. nBUS_14. Next base: position 1,401,585 of record NZ_CP179207.1, on the reverse strand, counting down.
GAACCTCTAGTCAAACGGCTCAAAACTCACAAAGTGCCTCTGTTTCGTGAGATGAAAGAAACTTGGTATGACATTGGTGAAAAGTTGTCTGGGGAGCGTGAGCTTCTTTTCCAAGATCCGGATGGTTATCTGTTAAGGTTCACTCAACACCTCGGAGAAAAACCGAAGAGCTTGGTGTGAATTCATTCATTGTTTTCAAGACTAGCCAGCTCGATCATCAAACGCCGACAGCTCTGTTGGCGTTTTTCTATTCGTCACGGCAACGCTAGCTTTTATCTATCGAACCTCACGTCGTTTATCCATCATCGCAGCGGACATAAACCTAAAATCAACTATCCCGTCAGGTACAGGGTGTGTATGGATAAAATGATAAGTAATACACATATTCATACGATTCCTACATTTAATTTGAGCTATTAGGAATACTTCTAATTTTCGTCATGTATGATGCCAGTGCTTTCTAAGGTATTGTTATTAAGTAACTTAATTGTCAATTTCTGAGCTATTGGTAGCAATTAGTTGAGTTATAAACAGCGTCAATGTTCGGTATCGGAACCGTTATCAGTAAAAGGGCTAGGTATGTATTTTTTGAACATCAGAGACTTAAAGGCAGACATCAAAGCCGATAAGTTATCGGAGAAAGATCGTTTTCGGTATGTATTTATATATATCGCGTTAGGTACGCTCGCGATGTATGGGTACGCGAATGGCTTTTCAAATATTTGGGAGGTTATCGAATCAATCAGTTTCAGCGCAATCGTACTTCTAGGGACCTATTTTGCTTATAGAGCCAATGGTGCAGAAAATGGGCGAGACTTCTTAGGTCGCTACTTTGGTATCAGCTTTGTTGTGGGTTTGAGGTTTCTCATTTTTATGTTGCCTCTCTATATTCTGTTATTTTTCTATTACTTTTCAGTGATATCTGATGATGGCGATATTGCTACCACAGGCGTTGATGTAGCAATATCGATGAGTTTAAACATCTTACTGTATGCGCGTATTGTTAAGCATATGGGCGATGTAAGAGATTAATAATAAACCATGTAATCAGGCGACTAAACGGCTTAAGGAGACTCAAAGTCTAAGAAAGTAATAAATAAAAATGCTATGCCACTTACTGACCGAAAGTGATTACAAAGAATACCAAAGCACAGAAACCTATGAACCTGCATCCTTGAAGGACGAAGGCTTTATCCACCTCGCTTATGAAGAGCAACTGCAAAAAATTGTAGATTGTTTCTTTGTGGGAGTGACGCAAGCATTTCTTCTAGAAATCGACAAAAGCGCGATTGCTGAAGATTTAAGAGATGAGCCGCCAGTAGGGGTTGAAGATGATGGGGTACTTTACCCACATTTATACAGTCCACTTTCTAAGCAAGCAGTGATTAGAACAATAAAGTTAGTCGCGGATTCATCAGGTGCGCTAAAAGTAAACCTGTAACAATCTCAGTATTCGTATCGGCTCTGTGCCATTCAAAACACGCAGCACTTAATCGTGTGTTGTTTTGGCTCTACAGAGCCTTTCGTTTCCATCAAGTTAAGGAAAACAATGCAAGTTAATGCAGTTAAAGATGTGTATGACGCATACTTCTATTTTAATAACGAGCGAACCCTTTCAACCGATTTAGCCAGTGAACTGATTTCAATTGAAGATGATGGCTTCACTGTTTTTATCGATAAAACACGTAAGTACGACAACCAGATCCTCATTGATGGCGTTTGCAACTCCGCGAGCTTAGAGGCGGACCTTAAGCTATTTGGAGATGGTATCTCACCTGAGATTTCTATTGCGCCTAACGCTTTAACGACTGAGCTGAAATCATGGTTATCGAAACATCAGTTTGTGCCCGCTTTTGAGCATGAGTTTCTTGAGTTACCCGCAGAAGGCTATGTACAAAATCCGAGTTCTAAAAAAACAAGCGCAGAACCATTGAGCGATGTAGGCAAAGTCACGGTTGAGCGATGGACACAAGATAATGCCGATGAGTTTTTGGCTTTGCTCAAAACATCCGGCTTAGAGTGCTCAGAGCAAATTTGGCAGCAGAAACGCGCGCTCTATTGCACGGATATTTTCCGTTGTTACGTTGCGAAAATAGAGGGTAAACCGTGCGCTTGGGCGACGAGTTTCATCAACAACGAACACGCAATACTTGCCAATGCGTATACACAAGAGAGCTATCGTTCAAAGGGGTGCCAAACGGCTCTATTAAGATCTCGAATCGAAGATGCCATCGCTTTAGGGGCAAAGGTACTTTTAACTGACGTAATGCCAAACAGCACCAGTAGCAAAAATTGCAAATCGATCGGTTTTCGCTCTGTTGGCGTACGAAGTGTATGGTGCAAAGACGAGATATAGGGCTATCTACCAAGAGAAAATTATGAATACAACGGATGTAATGCAAGAGTACAACGAATTCGAGCGAAAACGTTTTAACTCATTCAATGGTATTAAGGTAACAGAGAACAGCCTGATTAAGTTCGTATCCAACGATCGTCATGGTAGCTATATCTCCTTTTTCGACTTTGATGAAAGCCTCACAGATTCTATCGTCAAAGAGCAACTCTCGTACTTTAAGCAGCGTAACCTATGTTTTGAATGGAAGACGTACAGCACCGACACACAGACGAACATCAGTGCAGTATTGCTCAAGAATGGTTTTGAGCAGGATGAGCACGAGTCATTCATGGTGTTGGATTTGTCTAAGGCCACCTACGAGCCCTTTGATGAAGGCAAAATCACCGAGGTGATGGATAGCAAAGGCATTCGCGATGCGATCAAAGTTCAAGAGCAAGTTTGGGGTGGCGATTTCGAATGGCATTACAACCACTTAGTTAGCCTTAAACAGCACGCGCCAGATTCGTTGTCTATCTATGTCGTGTATGTCGACAACCAGCCTGTGACCTCGGCGTGGATCATATTTAATGGAAGCAGCCCGTTTGCAGGTATTTGGGGCGGTAGCACCATCGAAGCATTTCGAGGTAATGGCTATTACAGTTTGCTACTGAACAAACGTATCGAGGAAGCCAACTCGAGAGGGGTTAAATACCTCACCATCGATGCTTCTGATATGAGTAAACCCATTGTATCCAAACGTGGTTTTGAAGTGATAGCGACAACCACAGGGTATACCTCACCAAGTAGTGAGTAATGTGTCTCAAAGGAGTAAAGAGTGAATAATCAAGTACGTGTAGGTGTGGCTGCGGTCATTTTCCGAGAAGGGCGCATTCTACTTGGCGAGCGCATTGGCTCACATGGTGCGAATACGTGGGCGACGCCTGGCGGGAACCTTGAACTGGGTGAAAGCATTGAAGAGTGCGCGCAGCGAGAAACGCTTGAAGAGACAGGATTAGAGGTCGGCTCGTTTAAGAAACTCGGCTTTACCAACGACATATTCGAAAAAGAAGGCAAGCACTACATCACCTTGTATGTTGTCGCGACCAGTTCTCGTGGTGAGCCTCAAGTCATGGAACCTCATCAGTGTAAGCAGTGGCAATGGTTCGAATTAGATGAACTGCCAGAACCTCTGTTCTTACCTTTGGTGAACTTGTTGAAGGAACCGGTAAACTTCAAGAATTTTGACTAGCCAGAACGCCCATACTCGGTGCTGAAACCACATTGGGTTATTTTGTTCATTCTAGTTATAACGTAATGATTAAATTGAAAACTTAAAGGAAAGCATGGCAGTTTTAGACATTCTTACCGCACCAGATCCAAGGCTTAAAGTGAAAGCAGAAGAGGTGCAAGATGTATCGACGATACAAACACTCATCGACGATATGTTAGAAACACTCTATGCCACTGATAATGGCATCGGTTTGGCATCCACTCAGGTCGCTCGTAAAGAGGCCGTGGTGGTTATCGATATTTCAGAGAGCCGATACCAGCCGTTAATCTTAGTGAATCCGGTAGTCGCAAGTGGTTCCAACAAAGCTTTGGGCCAAGAAGGCTGCTTATCAGTGCCTGACTATTATGCGGATGTTGAGCGTTTTACGTCTGTGGCTGTTTCTGCACTCGACCGAGAAGGGAAGCCGATCACCATTGAAAGCGATGACTTTCTCGCTATCGTAATGCAGCATGAAATTGACCATTTATCGGGTAACCTATTTATTGATTACCTGTCGCCACTAAAGCGTCAAATAGCCATGAAAAAAGTTAAAAAGTACCTAAATGCGCACGCTTAATCCGGCTTATAAACCATTATCTCTTCAAACCCAACGAGTGAATTTCAGCACATCAGCGTTGGGTTTTGTCGCTATCCTTGGCTTTGTTGCGTAATTCAATGGAACTAAATCCAGAGCCTACGATCTGATCTGCTACGTCCACTATCTCTCGTAGCCCTCATGCCTAAACCACGTTACAAAACAACCAACTGGAAGCAATACAACCAATCACTTATTAACCGTGGCTCTTTGACCTTTTGGATTGATGAAGAGGCGATAAGCGGGTGGGAGCAAAGCAAACAAAATAAGTGTGGGAGGGCACGTCGGTTCAGTGATTTAGCTATCACGACAGCGATGATGGTGAAGCGAGTTTTTCTATGCCGCTGAGAGCGCTGCAAGGGTTTATCGACTCGATCTTTAGACTTGCCCATATTCCATTAAGCTGCCCACATTACACTTGCATCAGTCGTAGAGCCAAGCAAGTTAAGGTCTCATTTAAGACTAAAACGAGAGGTGCGATACAACACCTAGCCATTGATGCAACTGGCCTTAAGGTTTATGGCGAAGGTGAATGGAAAGTCAAAAAACATGGGACGGATGGCAAGCGTAGAGTCTGGCGAAAGCTGCATATTGCCGTCGATACAAGCACTCATGAGATCATTGCCGCCGAGCTAAGTTTATCAACGGTTACAGATGGAGAAGTACTTCCGAATTTACTGAAAAAAACACGCAGAAGTATCCTTGAGGTGTCTGGTGATGGCGCTTACGACACGAGAGCGTGCTATGCTGCTATTAAGATTAAACGAGCCGTTACGCTTATTCCCCCAAGAGAGGGGGCGGCCTTCTGGGAGCGCGGTCACCCTCGAAATCTCGCCGTGGGTTGTCAGAAGTTATACGGCTCTAATAAGTATTGGAAAGAGCGGTATGGATATCACAAACGTTCACTCTCAGAAACAGCGATGTATCGAGTTAAACAATTGCTAGGAGGGCAACTGAGCTTAAGAAATTACAATGCACAGGTAGGTGAAACTTACGCGATGATAAAAGCGTTGAACAAGCTTACTGGGTTAGGTATGCCTGAAACTTGTCGTATTGGCTAAGAAATATGCGAAACGGGGTTGCTCTATCCCTAAATTTAATTACGCAACAAAGCCCCCATTATGTCGTAGATCTTTTACTCACTCACATCCTTTTCATACGCTTTTGCCCTGCTAAAATTTATACATTCAATCTTATGGTGCTAGTTGTGAATCCCGTCTTGTGTCATTGGAGTGTTGTTGTCTAAACCTGTTGAACTTTATCCGTTTCTGTCTGGAAGCTAACAGCTAGTCATATTTTACATCATTGATCTTCAAGCTAACTTGCTCGATAACGCTCGTTACAATAATAATCTCGTAAAAAGCGTGATACAACTCACAGGTAGAGTTTGGTATTAATTACAAAAATACAATTGGTTTAAATATTCACTAAATTGATGTATTTTCTGTGATTTAATATTTTAGGAAAAGTTAAATGTTCAGATTTTTTGGTTTAGTTATTGGTTTGATTGTTCTTGTAGGGTGTGGAGGGGAAAGCTCGAAGTCTTCAAGTGTTATGAGTATGACTATGAGTCCTAGTCCTAAGTCGGGTGAAGTAAATGTTTACACCGCTCGACCAAATTGTACTCATGATGACATTCACAACTGTGCTTTTGAAGCTGGTATATATGTTTTAGCCCTAAACAATACATCTAATGATCAGTTGAGCCGAGTTGAAGCACAAGTCAAAGACTTTCTGGGCAACGTGACTGATGAGGTAAAAGAGCTATACAAACAAAAAACTTTGATTATAGGTATTATCGAAGACACTCCAGAAGGTGAAGATTCTGATACTAACGACGATATGTTTGCATTATCGGCTGCATTTGACGTTCAAGATGGTGGTACGAACACTATTGATGGTATCGAGTTAGTGTATACAGATATCGGTGGAGCTGATGAAACAACCACAACAATAACTTACCAAAAATTAGGCCAACTCTTTGATTACTATATAGACGGAGACAATAATCAAAGTGCTGGAAGTGAATTAAAAGAGGCATATGAGGTTTTTTTGAATTTGAGTGACTCTTCATCTATTAGATATAATCAATGTAATTATGGTAATGGATACTTGATGGAGGGAACTTGTCCAGATGATGGCGAAGGTACAAAGGGAACTATCGATCCAATACACCTTGGGAAAGATTTAAATCCAGGGGCTTTAGTTGGCTCTTTGTATGAATACATTATCGATCCTACAAAAAACCAAGTTCCAGGAGAATTAGAAGATGGTTTCTCAAATACCGGAGATATTGGAAAAGGTACGAGTGCTAACAATGACTGGTCAAATCCAGCTTTCAAGCCACTACTGGAATATATTAACAAATGGTTATTAGTTAATTAAGTATCTTCAGTATGGGAAAATATTTTTAATTTAGATTAAATGCCAGATTAGTTTGCAATAGCCACCGCCAATTGACGGTATCACGCAGAACGCTCAAGTGGAACTTACTGGCGGCAGCTATGCTTCGAATTAAAAAGACGCAATAAGGTTTGAGGTAAACCGCCATTGTAGAGGCTTACCTCAAACACATTCGTGCCATTGCGTGTTTAGAACGGATGAAACCATCATGAGATTTATTTTTGGGCAACAGCTTGTTGCCAGATTGTCTAACACCTATTTGTGCAGCAGGCTGCTGCACAATTGCGGAATCGCTTGGTGATCACATTTTCTAAAAAGTGCCAGCTAGCTCAGATCTGCCCAAATATGATTTAGAAAAAACATGTTCAAACTTAAAGGACGCGTGTTTCCCCAACAAAATCTAATGTCAAATGTTGGCTGATTTAGCTGCCCACTACACTTACTTTTCCATATAACTAAATCGTTTATTAAGTATGAAAAGTGGCACGTTTGTTTAGTATCGCCTTAAAATTCGACTTTACGTTGTCATCATTCTTATTTGTTTAGTTAAAATCATATAACTAATTACTCCACCGAATACTGGGAGGCCTAATGAGAGGAATAGTATCATTCCTTTACTCTGAACTTCTTTGTTAACTAGTACGATTATGAGCGGTAGAAACCAAGCTGTGACAGCTGAAATGAAAATAGATACGCCTAAAATTGTAAATGCCATTTCGTTTTGAATACCTGAATGGTCAACTACAAAACTTAGTATCAACATAACCCAAAATAGAACAATAGATTGCTTTAGTAACCTCAGCATTTTCATTAGCATTAGTTTCGCACTCCTAATCAAGTAATAAATGTGGCCAATGTAATCTTTTGTTCAATGTAAATCTAGGGTTGTTACTGTGCTAGTATGGAAGTGTGATGTTTACGACTTGTTAAGACGTTTGTAGTTTTCCTCCTAAACACTTAGTCCAGAGACAATGCTAGCTCTTTTGTGTCCATTTCCTTCCAACTACAATTGTGATGACCAAATTAAAAAGGAGGTCATCATGGTAGTTTTCAACAAAACGAAACGAAGTGGCGTCAAAAAGCCTTTTCGGCTTGAGGAAATTTGGCGGATCAGAACCAGATTAGAAATTGAAAATAATTTGATGCAGCTTGCGTTGCTCAACTTAGCTATTGATAGCAAACTTAGAGCAAGTGATTTGCTCGTTCTCAGAGTTTGCGATGTATCTTCGCAAGATAGGATATTTAACCGCGTTAAGCATATCCAGCGCAAAACAGATATTGAAGTTCAATTTGAGATAACGACAAGAACTCAACAGAGTCTAATGAAATGGATTTTGATGGCTTCGCTACATGACAGCAATTTTATTTTCCCAAGCCAAAGGCGAAAGCAACAACCGATTAGCTATTCGTACTATCGATACTTAGTGAGGAGATGGGCTTCTAATCTGGGGTTGGATCCTAACTTGTATGGCACTCACTCGATGAGGCGAACAAAAGCGACGTTAGTCTACGCAAAAACGAAAAATATCCGAGCGGTGCAGCTACTACTTGGTCATACCAAGGTAGATAATACAATCCGCTATCTTGGGGTTGAATTAGAAGATGCATTGTTGCTTTCAGAAGGTACTGAGTGTTAATCGAAAAGGAACCTAAATACTTAGGTGTTTCAATTGCTATTACGCTGAAAGTTGTTACCCATTCACCGCTACACTTGATTATTTTCAATACGTTAAGTGCAAATACTACTAATCTGTCCAAGGTTTAGAGGACCTTGAACAGATTAGGTATACACAAGCTTAAATTAAACGTTGGAACGCGCGTTTTTCTTCTTTGATTTATAGGCTTTCATTGAAATTTTTAAAGCAAGCTGTTTTTGTTTAATTGAAATGAGTTGTCTAGTTACGACCTTATGGTGTAACTCTGTGATAAAGTTTTTTTCCCAAGGCGTAAGGCGGTCAAACCTCAATAAAATAGTGTCATTGAGTACATTGAACAACTCGTATTGGCTTTTATCCATTCGACTGCTAAGCATTCAATTAGAGCACTTAGCTAGAGAAATGACGTTAAGGCTTTCTACTTTCTCATTTTTTCCTAAGGTAATGATTCGATAAGATATCCCACTCTCTAATAGTGGTCTTATTTCGATGCTGTCACAAAAACTAACGGCGACTTTTTCTACTAAGCGGTCCATATTCAAAGTTTTCTTTTTTACGAAAACAAGAGTGACACTATCGCCTTCTGACTGTGCATTTACGAGTGTGATTGAGCCTAACTCTTGTGGAAGTTGGCTTGAAATAACTGTCGCTCTATAATCGGCAAGTCCATTAGATTTTATTGGGCTTATCTGACAACCGTTAAGCATGACACTGACGAAGAGAATTACAGTTGTTCGTAGCATTATGCGCTCCTTCTTCCTTTCTTCTCCATTTAGGTGGCTTAAAATATTTATGGATATAACGTGAAGACATAGAAGATAAGAGCGCACTGTAATCTAAACTGAATGTGATTTAAGGTAAGGAATCTGAATGATTCCTTACCTTAATGATCGCGGCATAACTCACGTCAGAATGAGTCCCGGACAGACCTAACTTCTGCTCTACAATCTAAACACGGATGTTTGTTGAACACTTTCATGCTGTTTTCGCTATTTCAGATACACCCATCCTGTGAAACGCCTAAATTGACCTGATTTGGGCTTGAACCAGAGCATGGTGGACCAGCTCTGACAGCGGCTCCCCAGCCCTAAAGCGAAGAAACGTTAAACGGTGCCCACAAAGAATGCACTCAAACGGATCAACCTTCACATACCCTTTCAGCATAGCTGCGTAACCGGGCATTTCAGGTGCGTCTTTAGGTGCGACACCCAAGGCACCGTAGACCTTAGGGAGCATCTCACCACGACGTCGGTTTGATAGAAAACCGAAGTATCGAATCATTTTGAAGTGCTTATCTGGAATATGCTCAATCATGCGCTCTATCAGAGCTTCTGGACTCAAAATGAGGGATTCCGTCTGACCATTCCTATGATTAAGATAATCAAATGTCACTAATCCTCCTTGGAAATCATGTCGTAACCTAGACGCCGATATCGGTGGCCGCTTTAGGTATCGACCCATGTAGGTCATGGTGGGGGTCACATTGGCTGTTTTCTTTGCAAAGTGCAGCTTCCATCGACGGCAATATTGGCTGGTTAAAAATCGGGACCAATCTTGCTCATTGCGAATAAAAGGGCAGTTTTCTCCACTTAAGTCTAACTCTGCGTAATGGGAACTGAGAAGTTGAGTGATGGCACCTCGCCAACACTTCTCAGTGGTCTTAGCTTTAAGACAGCGAAGGCTTGGTGAGTTAAAGAAAAGTTACGTTGGGTAAGAGAAGCGAAAACGACTCAAGCCGCTCGTTGGCGCCTGACTAATTTCATCAAGTTTACACTTGACGAAATAGGAAGTTCAGAAGCTTTAGATCCCGTAAGAAAAGCTCTAGCCACCTTAGAAAAGCACTCGGAGAGAATACTTCAACGCTGGACTTCGACCTATACTAATGCGCGAATGGAAGGTCTGAACAGTTTATTTCAAGCCGCGAGGTCGAGGGCTCGAGGCTATAGAAATACAGCCACTTTCATCACCATGATCTACATGATAGCGAGCCCTGCCGCTGAAATATTGAAATCCACTTGAAACGTCGAAGAGCCAAAAATAGTGAGTAAGTCGCTTTTAACCAAAAAAACCAGTTGCATATAAGTTCGTACTAAATGTCATTATGGTAAATCAGCACTTCATCTTCAATCCATCGATGCAGCATTTGACCAAACTTAAGCGACACATCCACATCTGGAAATTTCGTCTGCAACGGTGCGCCGAGGTCATTGATGTTAACGCCTGCTTGAATCATCGAGATTGCTGCAGATTCCAATGGCGAAATGCTTCGGAAATGGGGAGAGTGCCCTTTTCGCCAGATCAGTACATCAACAGCTTGAGGTAATAGCGCAACTGTTGGCGGTGTTTCTTCTTTGTCGATGGCATGCCAGATATCAAGGGTATTACATGTATGTGTGGTTAAGGATAGGGTCGGCACTGCACACAATTGGATGTTTTCCGGATCTGCAGCAGCCTTTACCTGAAGTGTTTCCATTGTCAGTACTTCACCGTCTTCACCGTCAAACGCTCTTCTGAGCGTCCAATCCAGTTCCACCAACTCTGCGACTTCAAGACCATCGGGAAGCTGCTTTGCAATAAACTCTGCAAATAAGTGTCCGTAGTAGCCAATATTGGTGTAAGTCGATGGATGAACTTGCACGTAGTCAACAGCCAATTGGTTAAACCAATCATCGCCCAAGTAAACCGCGGTATGTTCAAAATTGTCACGCAAAACATCGATAAGTCGGATGCGATAGGCGTTATAGTAAATGGCCAAGCGATCTTTTGATGGAAGGCTGCCTTTCCTCTCTTTTACCCAGTCAGCATCACTATACTGCTGGCTTAGCACGATGGTTTGAAAGCTGTCCTGAAGGGCTTGAAGACTCATGTTGCACCCTCCGTGTTCAAAACATCTCCAGCGATTTTTCGGGCAATATCCAGCTCATCCAGCAGTTCAGCCAAAGGCGGGACATTATCGTCTCGTTCAATCATGGTCGGCACATTGCCATGGCGGGTTAGTGCGTATTCATACAAATCCCACACATCTGCACAAACCGGGTGATCATGGGTATCAATCAGGTGGTCTCCGTTGTTTTGGTGTCCGGCGAGGTGGTACTGGCAGACGTGATTTTTGGTTACACCATCAATAAACTCAAACGCGGAAAACCCATGGTTGAAGGCACTGACATAAATGTTGTTGATATCCAATAGAAGCTGGCAGCCCGTCGCATTACAAATTTCTGTTAGAAATTCCCATTCAGTCATTTCCGAATCTTTAAATTCGACATAACTGGAGACATTTTCCACCACCAATGGACGCTTCAGAACATCTTGGGCGTGATGAATATTTCTTGCCACCACATCCAGCGCTTCTTGTGTAAACGGCAAGGGCATTAAATCGTGAAGTTTGCGTCCGTGGACACCACTCCAACAGAGGTGATCAGACACCCACATAGGTTCGATTCGTAGTTCGAGCGCTTTGAGGCGTTTGAGATAGTCTTCATCCAGACCATTAACCGAACCAATCGACATAGAAACACCATGCATGGTCATTGGATAGTCAGCACGGATAAGGTCTAGTATGGCCAATGGCTTACCACCATTGACCATAAAATTGTCAGAAATGACTTCCAGCCAATCGACAGGTTGTCGTGCATTCAGAAAATCGTTGTAATGCTGAGTACGTAAGCCCAGTCCAAAGCTAGAAGTCATTTCATTCACTCCAAGTAATCAATTAAATATCAGAGATCACACCACCTTGATCAAGGCAATCTTTCGCTTTCATCCCTTTAAAGCCATGACCGCCACATGCGTTTTGACCTTTGCACTGGTGCTCAGCGGTTTTGCAGTCTGACTGACCTTTACAAGAGTGGATGCCGTAGCAGTGCACTTTATCGCCAGCACCAATTGCAGCGCCTTTGCTGCCTGCTGGTGATTCTGCAGCAAACGCGCTCGCGCTCATTGCTACTGCCAGTGCTACTGATGCGAAAGTAGCGCTCTTTTTAATATTATTCATTGTTTTGTTCTCCGGTATTTGTAGGTTGGGTAACCGACAAATTGTCCATTCATGGGTGTTCGGTTACCTTGAGGTTAAGACGCATGTCTAACTCCCTCAAACAGACCCGTGCATTTTCATAAATATTTCGTAGATGAAAAATATCCGCGCTTAACTAAAGGCTAACCTCATGTTTTATAATTATTAAAAAGTTTGAAAAAAATTAAATATGAACGTCAATTTACGGGCGTATGGGGTAACTGGTCAACTCCGCATGGAGTTGTAACAGTAAGTACCCCGTGCATGCACGTGGGTATCTCCAAGCTCATTAGATAACTCTTCAGTGTATTGCTTCCAATTGGTTGTTTTGCAAACTAGTTTAGGCATGGGGTTACGAGAGATAGTTGAACCGGCGACGGTGTCGCCTGAGCGGCCTACGGCCGAAAACAAAGAGACTCAACCTACTAGGGTGCTTTACATGGATCGTTTATCCTATAGGTCATGCATCCGAATAAGCCCATCAAACAACTCTTCAATGCCAACGATACTTGGCTGAACTACCTCAATAAGTACCGAGAAACCCTCCGAACCGTCGTCATTGAAAACGTCACCAAGATGCTCGCTTGCAGTACCGCTGCTTTTGGCTCTAAAGAGTATCGATGCACTCATGCTGACTGCACCCATCACAAATACATTCACCAGACGTGTAAATCTCGCTTTTGCAGCAGTTGTGGCATAAAAGCCACAGAGCGGTGGATACGAAAGCAACAACATGTCTTTCCTGAGTGTGAGTATCAACACGTTACGTTGACGCTACCACACACGTTGTGGCCCATCTTTCGGGATAATCGTTTTCTTCTCAATCATCTCTTTAGCTGTGCAGCCAAAATCTTCTTAGGATGGGCAAAGCAACTCGATATCGATATTGGCGTGTTCTGTGCACTTCATACCTACGGCAGAAAGCTGAATTGGAATGTGCACATCCATTTGTCTGTCACCCGTGGGGGTTTATGTAAGAAGACTGGTCTATGGAAGCCGATTTTCTTTAAAGCTAAGACCACTGAGAAGTGTTGGCGAGGTGCCATCACTCAACTTCTCAGTTCCCATTACGCAGAGTTAGACTTAAGTGGAGAAAACTGCCCTTTTATTCGCAATGAGCAAGATTGGTCCCGATTTTTAACCAGCCAATATTGCCGTCGATGGAAGCTGCACTTTGTAAAGAAAACAGCCAACGTGACCCCCACCATGACTTACCTGGGTCGATACCTAAAACGGCCACCGATATCGGCGTCGCGTTTACGACATAACTTCCAGGGAGGCTTGGTGACGTTTGATTACCTCAACCATAGGAATGGTCGAACGGAATCCCTCATTTTGAGTCCAGAAGCTCTGATAGAGCGCATGATTGAGCATATTCCAGATAAGCACTTCAAAATGATTCGATACTTCGGTTTTCTATCAAACCGACGTCGTGGTGAGATGCTCCCTAAGGTCTACGGTGCCTTGGGTGTCGCTCCTAAAGACGCACCTGAAATGCCCGGTTACGCAGCTATGCTGAAAGGGTATGTGAAGGTTGATCCGTTTGAGTGCATTCTTTGTGGGCACCGTTTAACGTTTCTTCGCTTTAGGGCTGGGGAGCCGCTGTCAGAGCTGGTCCACCATGCTCTGGTTCAAGCCCAAATCAGGTCAATTTAGGCGTTTCACAGGATGGGTGTATCTGAAATAGCGAAAACAGCATGAAAGTGTTCAACAAACATCCGTGTTTAGATTGTAGAGCAGAAGTTAGATCAATCAGCGACTCATTCTGACGTGAGTTATGCCGCGATCGTTCAGGTCAGGAAACATTGAGATTCCTTACCTTGAACGCTAGGACAAAGCATGATTTCTACTAATGTAGAAAACGAAGCTATCTATCTGACAGCGGTTGATATTGCGTTGGGAAAAATGGAACGGACTGGCGACTACGCAAGCCTAGTTGAAGCAGGTTACACAGATCGCGAAATCATTTTGAATGTACCCTTCAGCACACATCTACCAAACCTCGATGTTATGCCAGCATTTAATACAGATGAACGCTTCCATGATCTATTCTGGCAAGCTCAAAGTAACGAAGATAAAACTAAGCTTATCAGCCGTTTTGCGCATGAAATTATTCCGGTACTCAAAGAGAAGTACGATTTAATTTTTATTGATACACCACCGCAAGAATCACCATTAATCTGGATGGTTAATGAAGCGTTAGATTGTTTGTTGGTACCTATTTCCCCGCGCGAATACGACTTTGCAGCGACAACCAACTATTTAATAACCACGCATGCTCGTTTCGAAGGATTACCTTCTAAAGGTGAGAACCTACTTTGGACACGCGTGCTTATCGTTAACCATGATGAAAAAAGTCCGTCCGAGTTAGACGTAATCGACAAATTAAGTCGTACAGTTCAGGACCGTTTACTATCGACCTATATTGTGCATTCTGAGCTAATTGCTACTGCAGCAGAGCTTAACCGAACCGCCTTAGATGTGGCTAAATCAGAGAAACGCGTAGCGCCTAAAAAACATGATGAAGCAATGACATCTATTAACTCTGTTTATAAACAATTCATTCGCGAAATAACCTCAATCTCAGTACAAGAGAAATAGTATGACTAACAACTGGGATCGAAAGGTCAGCAAAAAACAATTATTGGGTAAGTCTAGTTTAGGTCATGTTTCGCAAGGCAATAAGTTATCGACACAAAACGTAAACAAGACAAAAAACTATAACTTTGAGGGTGGGGTTGTTTCAGCATCACACCGAATTATTGACGCGACAGACGTACAATTTAAGACCGATATTCATCCTTTAAACCCTCGCAACCAAAGAGCCTTGAATGTTACATCAGTAGCGGAAACACTAGCGTCGATCAAGGCCAACGGTATTGATACTGATTGTATTGGTATATGGTCAGACGATAATAAAGAAATTTTGGTCATTGAAGGTAGTGTTCGTCGTTTTTGTGCTATCGAAACCAATAATGATTACCCAATTTGGGTTCTTCCAGCTGGTAGTGCTAGCAACAACGACATTCGTCGTTTGATTAGCGATGCAGATAGTAAGAAGCCTCATTCTCTCAGAGAAAAAGGGGCATCTTATATTAAAGAAGCATTGGAGCTAGATGGTGAGGCTGAGAGCTTAACAATTGATGAACTGGCCAAACTTATTGGGATAGGGCGTGAGACTGTTAGAAAGGCAATGCAGGCGTACAAGCTGAACTCTCTTTTATTGGAAGCGATCCCCGATTACGAGGGGGTTTCAAATAGCATTTATCCTGAATTAGCTAAGGTTGAAAAGGCTATCAATAAAACGCAATTGGATATGAATGTAGGCTCTTCGACGTTTTGTGTGGATTTGGGTTAAAATATGCACCTCCTAAATAGGCTCCAATACAAGGTCCAGTCACATTGAATTCTTCTGATATTTTTATGCTCGGGTTGGGGCTGCAAGCACCCTGGAAACTTATCGACCAATCCCTTAATACAGAACATTCTCCTTATGAGCTTCACCTACAAGTGGGGGCTGAACGTGGAGTGCTTTACTCGTGTCCAGAATGTGGCGTCGCTTGCTCTGCACATGACTTCAAAGAGAAAACATGGCGTCATCTCAACTTTTTTCAGCACCATTGCTATATCACAGCGAAGATACCTAGAGTTCACTGCAAAACTCACGGGGTAAAGCTCATCGAAGTGCCTTGGGCAAGATCGGGTAGTGGTTTTACTTTACTGTTCAAGGTAAGGAATCTCAATGTTTCCTGACCTGAACAATCGCGGCATAACTCACGTCAGAATGAGTCCCGGACAGACCTAACTTCTGCTCTACAATCTAAACACGGATGTTTGTTGAACACTTTCATGCTGTTTTCGCTATTTCAGATACACCCATCCTGTGAAACGCCTAAATTGACCTGATTTGGGCTTGAACCAGAGCATGGTGGACCAGCTCTGACAGCGGCTCCCCAGCCCTAAAGCGAAGAAACGTTAAACGGTGCCCACAAAGAATGCACTCAAACGGGTCAACCTTCACATACCCTTTCAGCATAGCTGCGTAACCGGGCATTTCAGGTGCGTCTTTAGGTGCGACACCCAAGGCACCGTAGACCTTAGGGAGCATCTCACCACGACGTCGGTTTGATAGAAAACCGAAGTATCGAATCATTTTGAAGTGCTTATCTGGAATATGCTCAATCATGCGTTCTATCAGAGCTTCTGGACTCAAAATGAGGGATTCCGTTCGACCATTTCTATGGTTGAGGTAATCAAACGTCACCAAGCCTCCCTGGAAGTTATGTCGTAAACGCGACGCCGATATCGGTGGCCGTTTTAGGTATCGGCCGAGGTAAGTCATGGTTGGCGTCACGTTGGCTGTTTTCTTTGCAAAGTGCAGCTTCCATCGACGGCAATATTGGCTGGTTAAAAATCGGGACCAATCTTGCTCATTACGAATGAAAGGGCAGTCCTCTCCACTCAAGTCTAACTCTGAGTAATTGGAGCTGAGAAGTTGAGTGATGGCACCGCGCCAACACTTCTCAGTGGTCTTAGCTTTAAAGAAAATCGGCTTCCATAGACCAGTCTTCTTACATAAACCCCCACGGGTGACAGACAAATGGATGTGCACATTCCAATTCAGCTTTCTGCCGTAGGTATGAAGTGCACAGAACACGCCAATATCGATATCGAGTTGCTTTGCCCATCCTAAGAAGATTTTGGCTGCGCAGCTAAAGAGATGATTGAGAAGAAAACGATTATCCCGAAAGATGGGCCACAACGTGTGTGGTAGCGTCAACGTAACGTGTTGATACTCACACTCAGGAAAGACATGTTGTTGCTTTCGTATCCACCGCTCTGTGGCTTTTATGCCACAACTGCTGCAAAAGCGAGATTTACACGTCTGGTGAATGTATTTGTGATGGGTGCAGTCAGCATGAGTGCATCGATACTCTTTAGAGCCAAAAGCAGCGGTACTGCAAGCGAGCATCTTGGTGACGTTTTCAATGACGACGGTTCGGAGGGTTTCTCGGTACTTATTGAGGTAGTTCAGCCAAGTATCGTTGGCATTGAAGAGTTGTTTGATGGGCTTATTCGGATGCATGACCTATAGGATAAACGATCCATGTAAAGCACCCTAGTAGGTTGAGTCTCTTTGTTTTCGGCCGTAGGCCGCTCAGGCGACACCGTCGCCGGTTCTTTCCCCTACAAATAGTGGTTTCTGTGAGGATTCAAGGACAAGATGATCACTGGTTGAAGACATGATCTTAATCCCATTCGGAGCCTTAAGCCCGCTGACACAAACATCTTGGCGGCCTAATGCTAGAATAGCTTGTGAGACCTCCCCTCTATCTTGAAGGTTTTCTTTTTCACCAAAAGCATTTAACCCCCGACTCCCCCAAGGCAAAGTCGGTTTAGTCTTGGATTCAATCACTTCAGCGGTCAAAGAAACCGCATCCGTATGTAAGCCTTTGATATTTTCGTGCTCTAAAGGCTCACAGCCTAAAAAAATTGCTTCTCCTATACGAAGGTTATTGACTCGAGTTAAGCCTGTTCTCTGAAGAGCCCAGTTAACTGAAGCAGAATTACCCCCTGAAATAATTTCTAGACTGACCCCAAATGTAGCTTCAATTCCATCGGCAAGCTCAGAAAGAATACTCATATTTTGGTCATCTGGAGCGACACCATACCGACAGGCTAAATTCGTACCAATTCCTTTTATCGTGATGTTTGGTAAAGAAATAATCTCTCGGATAAAATCAATCACGCGATTTGGCATCACACCTTCTCTGAGATCGCCAAGCTCAACCATAATAATGATACCGTGACAGCAATTTTGTTGTTCCGCTGCATGTGAAAGCCTCTGAATCACTTCAACTTCAGAGTTTAAACTCATATCACTGTATTTTATTACGCTCGCCACTTGACTGAGCATGGGTGTACGTATCAGCATTTTAGGGATAGCAATGCCAGATTCAGTCATCTTTTGAAGATTTTCGATTCTTGAATCGGCTAACATTGTTGCGCCAGCATCAATAAGAACTTGTGCGATGATAGGGTGGCCGAGGAAGGCTTTTGTTACAGGCGTAACGGATATATTTTTCAGTGAGAGCTGAGAAATCAGGAACTGAGCGTTATGATGAACTTTCCCACAATCGATGTCTAACCTAGGGTAGTTCACCCTTTTTCAGCCAGTTTACTTGCTATTATAGGAAAGGCTGACGTTACGATGTGCAGTAGATGTTCAACAGGCTGTGACAAGACATCAGTAACCGGTAAACCAAATTCGGTAGTGTAAGTGTCTATCGCACAACGTGTTTCATCCAACGACATATCTTCATGATTCAGTGTTAGTCCAATAACATTGGTATTAGAAAACGTTTCGATAAGATTGATTTCTGAGGCAATCGAAGGCATTGGGCAATCAGGAAAATCACTACGATATAAACGTTTAGGGGCATGTTGCAGTATCACACCCGTTGGACAACTGCCACGTAAGATAAAAGCGCTGGTTGAAAACGCAGGGTGACTCAAGGCTCCTTGCCCTTCAATAATTATCAGATCCGGATTTTCTTTTTCATAGGCCTGTACAATGACAGATTCCAACTCACCGGCACAAAATTGTGAAGGGACAGCATCGAGTGCAACGCAGTATTGTGCGCCTTGCATAATACCTGTTTGACCAGTGGCAATCAGAACGACGTTAAGGCCTTTTTTAGTCAGTTCATTCGCCAATATTGTTGCTGTTGTTCGTTTTCCTAGCGCGCAATCCGTCCCCATTACAGCAATTCTCGGACATTTAACGTTGTGTATTTTCCCGCTAAACGTTTTCAGATCGCCTTTACTTTTGGGTTTGCGAGTATCGAATATTCGAACGTTATTCTTTAAACTGGCTTCTAAAAATAGAGGATCATCGGTTAGGAATTCATGTAAGCCATTTACGATGTTCATTCCTAGTGACATGGCATTTAAAATGATGCTTTTATCTAAGTCAGATAAAAAGCCGCTTGATGGCGCAATGCCAAAAATGAAGTAATCAGGAATGCTTTCTGCGTGAATGATAGCTTCTTCAGCATTAGCAAGGATAGGTATTCCATTGGCTTTGTTATCAAGAACTTCACCAGCATCTAAGCCAGCAGACTCACTATCAATAACCGATAGAATACGATAGCTTAACGAATGTCTCACTAATCCATTAGCGGTTTTACCATCAATTTTACCAAAATTACCTTCGCAATATATAATCGCAGAAGGGATGACAGGTTTTACTTTCTGAGCAAGTGGTAACCAAGGTGCAAAATGGGGTACGTCGTTGTTGATTTCTACATTTTCAATTCTAGTGAGTTTGAAGATGTTTCTTAACTTTTGAGTTGAAATGGACATAATTAAAGCCTGCGGTGAGGCTTAGGAGGGCAACTAAGGAGTGCCGAGATGCGAGTTCGGAAAAGAAAAGAAGTCCCCACTAAGCCGGTAGGGATAACAACCAAGGTAACACACTCACCAGACTTTTGTTGGTTATTATTAATACGCTTTCTAAGTCTATCACTTTCAGGCTTCACCCATACTAACGTGACTGATTAGAGATCTAAGACTCATTGTTCAACGTCGCCGTAGCAACCTCTCAGCTTTAAGGTTTCAAGATACTTTTTCTAATATCAGTTAAGTGAATTAGAGTTTTGAGTTTAACTCGTTTTTGTCCAAAACCTTCACAGGTTGAATTTTTACCTGTGGCACTTTCTAGCTCGAAAATGCCCGTGCGACCTTAAGTCGTATGAAGCGTTGTTCACCACGACAAGAGTGAACCATCTGTATCACCAGATGACCCTAGGTTCCTGAATAAAGCAGCGGAACCGACAATGTAACGAAACTCAGTCGTTAGCTGAGTGGGAACGGAATCGTGAGAAGATGTTCCTCCTGAGAACCACAGCTCGGGTGAGTGCTAGGGAGTCAATATGATGAATGTAATGTGAATCCATGTAAGGTGCGTCATACGATGAAGCAGCGGAAGTGGTTAATACGCTGTAGCCAAAACGGCAACGAGAGTCGGAAAGGAGTTGGGCATTGGCCTTTCGTGATCAAAGTACTCTCCGCACTAGAGTGGGCATCTAAGTTGACATTTTACGTAACATACGGAACAGGGTAAGCCTGTATCGTTCCCTATGGGAAAGCCCTTGTGGCTTATAGCGATGCGGGTAAAGGAGGTCGGAGAAAGCGAAGGCTGCATTGTAACGATGCAGATACAGACCCGTGTCTGGTCACGAAAGTGAGCCCACTTCCGACTGGTCTTTCGTTGCGAGAAAGTTTGAAGAACTTTATTTAAGGAGAAACGCAAATGATGATTTCTAAAGAGATTAGTGCCTCTCCTGACAGTGCTCAATGGCAGTCTATCGACTGGAAACCTATTGAATCGCATGTATTAAAGCTTCAGATGCGTATCGCAAAGGCAACTAGAGAAGGTAAACACGGTAAAGCGAAAGCCTTGCAGTGGATACTAACTCATTCTCGCTCAGCCAAGCTTCTTGCGGTAAGGCGAGTATCTCAAAATAAAGGTAGTAAAACGCCTGGAATAGATGGTGTCATCTGGAACACAGATGCACGCCGCATAAAAGCAGTTAATCAATTGAGTCGAAAGGCGTACAAAGCCCAACCGCTCAAGCGTATCTACATCCCTAAAAAGAACGGCAAGCTCAGACCATTAGGCATTCCATGCATGATAGACAGAGCGCAACAAGCCCTCCATCTTCTTGCATTAGAGCCTATATCGGAAACGCTTGCTGACCCTAACAGTTATGGATTTAGGCCAAATCGCAGTACTGCCGATGCAGTTGGGCAGTGTTTCAAATGTTTGGCATTAAAGAAATCAGCTAAATGGGTACTTGAAGGGGATATTAAAGCTTGTTTCGACAAGATCGGCCATCAATGGCTTCTTGATAACATCGCTATTGATAAGAGAATGTTGGAACAATGGCTAAAATCTGGCTTTATGGACAAAGGTCTGTTTTATCGCACCGATGAGGGAACACCACAAGGTGGGATAATATCACCAACCTTGATGCTAATGACTCTTGCTGGACTTGAGCAGCATATTAAGTCTACGGCCCTCAAAAAGGGTAGTAGAGCCAATTTCATCGGATACGCCGACGATTTCGTCGTCACCTGCGCTTCAAAGGAAGTGTTGGAGAACGATATTAAACCGTTGATCGCTGACTTTTTAGCGGAAAGAGGATTAACATTATCCGAAGAGAAAACGCACATTACACACATCGATAACGGCTTTAACTTTCTAGGATTCAACCATAGGAAGTACAAAGGGAAATTGCTCATTAAACCGAGTAAATCTAACACATTGCTGTTCTTGAGTAATCTGCGCGAACTCATCAAAAAGCATGCAACAACCTCTGTAAACGATCTTATCAAACTGATAAATCCGAAATTAAGGGGTTGGGCTAATTATTATCGCCATTGCGTGGCTAAACAGGTATTCGGATATGTTGGTCATAAGCTATTTCTTGCATTATGGCACTGGGCACTGGGCACTGGGCAGTGAGGCGTCATCCGACAAAATCCAAAACTTGGGTGGCCCTTAAATACTTCGTCAACCGAAAAGGCCAATGGCATTTTCATGGTTGGCAGAAGGTCATGGATATGGATTGCCAGTTCAATCTCTTCCAAATAGCCAAAGTACCGATCGAGAGGCATGTAAAAATCCGAAGTGCAGCGACACCATATGACCCTCAACATCAAGAATACTTGGCTAAGAGAAAGTCAAAAAGGCAAGCTCGCAACTCTTGGAAGGAGCCTATTCTCACTGCTTTATAAGTTGCTGGGTATCAAACGATGCCTTCGTGAAGGCTTGAGCCTAGTGCAGTGAAAGTTGCACGCTGGGTTCTTAGGGGGACGGCACTTGGTAACAAGTGTCGTCTACCCGACCATTGTAATCTAGACCTTTTACTCATTCACAACCTGTTCATGAGCTTTTCCCCTACGAAAGGTTATCTGAAGCAATGTGTTGTCAAAGTTATATGCAAAGGCTATTTACCCCGTCATATCGGCGCTGTTGCTTAAATCAGTTGAACCTTTTCCAAGTCCTGTGATCTGATCCTTTATGGTGGTTAGAACGGTGGTGACATGGGTAAAGCGGAAAAGAAGATAACTAACTGGGCGAAATACAATAAGGCTCTGTGCAAGCGTGGCTCGGTTACGTTCTGGATAGATGATTCAGCCATAGATGCATGGCGATGTACAACCCATCATGGTAAGCGTGGTAGAGGTTTCCAGTATTCTGATACCACGATTGAAACTGCCTTGATGATTAAGGGGATCTTCTCTCTGCCATTACGTGCTCTTCAAGGCTTTATTGATTCTATCTTTGAGCTATTGGATGTTCCACTGACGTCCCCTGACTACACCTGTATCAGCAAACGCTCGAAGACAGTTCAGGTCAAATGTCGCAATAAATCCAAAGGAACTATTCGCCATATAGCCATTGACTCGACTGGTCTTAAAGTTTTTGGCGAGGGTGAATGGAAAGTGAACAAGCACGGCGCCGAAAAACGCAGAACTTGGCGTAAACTGCACTTAGCTGTTTATGTAGAAACTCATGAGGCCATTAGTGCAGAAGTCAGTCTTGTAAGTGTTGGCGATAACGAAGTGCTGCCAACATTACTCAACCCTTTACGTAGAAAGATCCATACAGTATCTGCTGATGGAGCATATGACACAAAAAGTTGCCATGAGACTCTGAAAAATAAGGACTGTACTCCGTTGATACCACCTCGAAAGAATGCGGCTCTTTGGGAAGATGGGCATCCCAGAAATGAAGCTGTAGAGGCTCTTAAAAACGGAACAATAACGGAGTGGAAATCTGAGTCTGGTTACCACTATCGCTCAATATCTGAGACCGCAATGTCTCGATATAAAGGCTTAACCAGCGGTAAATTGAGCTTGAGATGTTACAACGCTCAAGTGGGAGAAATCATGGCGAATGTCAAAGCTATAAACAAAGTTATAGGTCTAGGTATGCCTGTTAGAAGCTAACGATTAGTCAAATATGGCGTCGTTAAACCTCAAGCTGATTTGATCAACAACGCCCGTCATATCTGTTGGTGTTGTTGAAGGTTAAAAAGAAAGAAGGCATTATTGGCCCATAAAATACGGACAGTCGACGTATAGAAAGCGTTATGAGCTTCCAAGAATAGAAGGAAAATATGGCAGTTTTAGAAATTCTGACTGCACCAGATCCAAGGCTTAAGGTCAAAGCGGAAAAGGTGCAAGATCTCTCCACGGTACAAACATTAATAGACGACATGTTGGAAACGTTATATGCGACTGACAATGGTATTGGTTTGGCTTCAACTCAAGTTGGTCGTAAAGAGGCCGTTGTTATTATTGACCTTTCCGAAAGTCGAGATGAACCATTAGTTTTGGTTAACCCTGAAGTGGTTAGCGGCTCGGATAAAACATTGGGTCAAGAAGGTTGTTTATCAGTTCCTGACTATTATGCCGACGTAGAGCGTTTTACTTCAGTTGTTGTGTCTGCTTTAGATCGCGAAGGTAAACCAATGACCATCGAAAGTGATGAGTTTCTAGCTATCGTAATGCAGCACGAAATAGATCATTTGGCGGGTAACTTGTTTATTGACTATCTTTCACCAATTAAGCGTCAAATGGCTATGAAAAAGGTTAAAAAGTACGTTAAAGCGCACTCTTAACTTCCGCCTATCAATATAGGTAATTACATCCTGTTGGCTGCGTGAGTAGCCAATGCTTTTCGAACAACAAAGTTATCTGCTTCGCTTTGTCATTTCGGTCATTAAACATTGCTTCCGACAAACACATATAGAAGGTCTCTTATTGTGGTCTCTCCGCAGCCAACCACTATTGGCTAGGCCATTAGACATTTATCGGTTGATAATTACGGTACGACAGAATCGCTTGGTGATCACACGAGCTAGCCATCGTGACTAACTCAGAGCTACCCCAAATCTTGCTAGAGTTGGCATTTTGAACAATTCCACGAATTCTTTTTGATCAAATTTATCTAATGCACCAAGTATGAGATACCATACCTACCATCTTTAATTGGTAGGAGGAGAAAGTATGGAAATACTGCTCTACAACGGCAAAGGGTCATACAGCTCAGGAAAAGTGGAATGGGCACTCAATTTCGACTCTATTCCATATCAAAGAGTAGAGGCGACCGTCACAGCTAGAATTCTCAGAATAATGATGGCAACAAGTGATTGCGTCCTTATATGGCATAAACCAAAAATCGAGTAGGAGGAGGCCTCGCAGCCTCCGTCCTCTCACACCACCGTACAAGCGTGGGTCGCATACGGCGGTTCCGAATATACTTTCAGTGACTCGTACCCATCTCTTAATGAGTACAGCCCCAACCCCTCGAACCATTTTATTGGCATGGCGTGATTAACCTGTGGCGTTAAAGCTAGATGCCACCAACCCTTATCTGACATCGCTAGCTTCCACGCATTACGCTCCGTTACACCTTGTCGCTGTAACCATGTCGCTATGCTGTGTCTGCGTTTGCGCTGCTTTAGTCGGTAGCACCTTAGCCTACGCCGTATCCATTCATCTAAGCGCTGCATTGCACTTTTACGAACAGTAAGCTTGAAGTAGTGTTGCCATCCTCTTAGATATTGAGTTAACTCCGTGATTATCACCTGTAACTCTCGTCCTCGATTTCGCTTCGTTATCTGACGTACTCGCTTCTTCATTTGAGCTTGTGCCGTCTTCGATATCCCGATTGTTCCGTCTATCTGGAAGCGATGGCTTAGGTAAGTTCGCTTTGTCACTCTCGTTGCTGCACTTTTCTTACGGTTTACCGTCAGCTTTAGTTTCTGCTCCAAGAACTCCGTTATCGACTCTTTGACTCGATGAGCGGCTTCCTCACTACGCACGTAGATTTGGCAGTCATCTGCATATCGACAGAACTTATGCCCTCTACGCTCTAACTCTTTATCCAGTTCATCTAATACAATATTTGATAGTAGCGGAGATAATGGCCCACCCTGGGGTGTGCCTCGTTGTCTCTGCTCAACTAGTCCATGTCGCATTATGCCTACCTGTAGGTATGACCTAATTAGCTTTAACACGCGTTTATCAGCAATATCTTGTGACAGCCTGTGCATTAGCCTATCGTGATTCACTGTATCGAAGTATTTTGCTAGGTCTATATCTACTACATAACCTCGACCCTCTCGGATGTAGCGACTGGCGGCCGCCAATGCATGGTGCGCACTGCGGTTGGGTCTAAACCCGTAACTATTGTCGGAGAACTTCGGCTCATAGATACATGACAGCACTGATGTGATTGCCTGTTGGACTACCCTATCAAGGACTGTTGGGATACCTAATTGCCTTACGCCACCACTAGCTTTGGGGATTTCTACACCAAGAACAGATTGAGGTTGATAGCTTCCATCCAGAAGAATCTGGCGAAGCTCTTGCCCGTTTGATGCCTGTCGAAGTCTTGAGATAGTGGCGTTGATGTCGAGCTTGTCGACTCCTGCACACCCTTTGTTCTTCTTCACGCGTCTAAGAGCTTGATTCAAATTGGTTGAAGAGCAAATTTGCTCCATCAACGAAGTTGAGGTCACCAAGACTCGCCCTCCTGTCTACGCCGACCATGCTTGTCATTCTTCGTATCCATGAGCTTTACTTGCGGTATTGCCCTTTGGGACGTAGAGATGAGTTTCATCTTGCTATGACTCCACATGATTGAGTGTCTAGTGACTGCTTCTTGATATATTCAGTTCAGGCCTTCCTTTGAGTTGTACATTCTCAAAGTACTATGCCTTCTGCTGACTTCTTATTGTCCATCACACAACATCACTGCTGTATTAGTCTCTATTGAGACAAACAATAAGATCTCCCGAGGTAAGGCGTTGTTCTTTCCCTTGGCTGTGCCTGATTTACCACTACACACTTCCCGTCGAGGCATTGGACTATTCTATCTATGGCTAGGTTGCCCAAGTTGTAATGGCCTACTATCAGATTTCTGTTCGTCACAACCAAGTTTTGCCATTTGCTTCCTTCAGATTTCACCTCACGGTGAACACCCTTGCATAGGCTAACGGTTCTCGCTCGACTGAGCCCGTAGAGGACTTTCACCTCCTAGATCAACGCCATGCTCGGCGCACCATAAAAGTAGAGGTCAGTCAATGACCTCCAAAATACATATAAATCAGGAATTTTAGGAGAGTTAATGCTCTGAAAGGTTCAGCTCTTTATTTTCAATTCCGCAATCACTGGCTATCTGACAATCGAATAAATCGTAGATTTGTGCAGCCTTAATTTCGAGATTGTTCGGTTCATTATCAACCATGGCAAAAGTCGCTACAAAGTCAGTGTTGTGTCTCGGTGGATTGTTTTTCTCACCGAGACAACGATTAATTTTCACAAATGGATAAACACTCGGGTCAAAATCATCAATAGATGATATCGATACAATCTCACCTTTGTCATGCGCAAACAAAGAAACTACTTTTGCATACTCAAACGTACTCGTTGGTTGAGAGGGAGTCAGTCCTAAGCTGATTCGAGCCATTTCACGATTGAGATCTATGCCAAGTTGATATTTTATGGCTTCAACAATACCGCCCCCCGCAGGTCTCAAACCAATTTCGCAGAAAACAACGGTGTCTTGGTAGTAAAAAAACTCAAAGTGGAAAACCCCACTTTCTAGTTCGAAAGCCTTCATTATGTCGCAT
Source organism: Vibrio sp. nBUS_14 (assembly GCF_051201655.1). Classification (NCBI taxonomy): domain Bacteria; kingdom Pseudomonadati; phylum Pseudomonadota; class Gammaproteobacteria; order Vibrionales; family Vibrionaceae; genus Vibrio; species Vibrio sp. nBUS_14. The sequence continues at coordinate 1,374,604 of NZ_CP179207.1, read as the reverse complement.
AAAGCGACGTTAGCTTTATCGAAAATCTCCCCTTTATGAATAAGATGTGTAGTTTGGCCAATACTGTCCGCAAAGTATACTGGTGGCTCGACATAACTACCCAGGCTCGAGAACACGAGCTCATTGTTGGAATACAAACCATCTAGGTGATAGATGTCTGCCGGTATGAACTCTTCAAAGATGAACTTGTTCAGGCGCTTCTCGCTGACCAACTGATTTATGATTTTGTCGAGGTCTTCCATTGAACTGATGATAGCGGTTTCCTTAGAACCCATACCATCAAGAGGTTTGCAAACAACACTTGTATATTTACTGAAGAAATCTCGAATCCATTCAGGGTTCTCGGAAGTTAGGTAATCCGGGCATCGAACAGAGCTTTTACGAGCCCACTCTTTCATTGTGTTTTTATTCCGCACCATCTCGGCAGCGTCCGGCTGCAGACCCTGTAATTTGAAGTGAGCTCGCGCCAACGCGGCAGGGTAGATACATTGTTCATCCATAGCGATCACAGCACTAATACTATGCTTTAGGCTCAATTCCTCTAACCACTGCTCGATAACTTCATCATTATCGACCATTTCGATGATATACAATTCTTTATATGCGTTTGGTGGTGGTATCGACGTCGTACGGACAGACAAGGCAAAGATGATCTCCTTGTCGCGCAGCTCACAAAAAAGCTCTTTGTTTTCGTCCAAAAGAGATGAATACCCATTGCGACTAAAAATCAGTACAGTTTCTTTCATAAAGCCCTCTATTTTTTAAATGCTCTGTCTAGCCAATACAGCGTGAGCCCAAAGTAGAAGCTCCATTTTTCATTGGATGAGACAACTTGATTGTATTTGAGCCATCCAAAGGTTGCATTGGCACAAAACACTCGTAGTTTCTGAACAAACGTTAAGTCGTCAATGAGTGTCGGTAACAAAATGCTTGTTGAATTTAATAGGTCCGATTCCAACTCTTCGATGATATCAACCAAATAAGTACTGGCGACAAGAGTTCCATCGATATTTTTTGAAATTTCCGTATGGTGTAATTTCTCTAAAACTGAACTGTGGAGGAGAGTTGCTAGGTCATACGTTGGGTCGAAGTACCCATCAATCGTAAAGCATCCGTCCCAGTTAAGCCTTGGATCAATAAGTTTGATTTCGCCTTCTTTATTGCAAAGGACATTTGGCCAGTGAACATCACCATGTATACGACTCACTATTGGGCTCTGGAATGTTGGTAACGCATCACTGAGGACGTTGAGCATATTTTCAATAGTTAACGTTTTTCGGTTACTCACTAATACTGTCTTCTCAAGGACATGCCCCTCGGAGATCGAAAGTGACTTCAATGTATTTGCAAAACCTTCAGAGTTCAGTATTTGAAAGAAGCGATGGTGAAGATGGTAATCGAGTTCGATATTGGTATCTGTCCGATTTGCTTGGTAGAAGCTGGCTAATCGCTCTATGAGTTCACCAGCGTTGCGTTTCGGTAATTCGGATAGCTTTTCCATCACGATCCAACGTTCTGAACCGAAAACTCTTTGTGCGTACATGACAGGAAAAATCGAATTGTTATTTTCAATCGACTGAAACATATAATCTGTTTCAATATCGGTACCCACGGCTGACATTCTTTTTAAGATATAGTTATTGGCCATATCAAAGGACAGAACACTCAGGGAATCAGCACCTGTTGGTAAGGCAACAACATTACACTGATTAAGGTTCTGTGCATCCATACTGTCTTGGGTTACGGTATGAACAAAATGTAGATATGATTGTTCGACCTTTTTAAATCCATCATCAACCATTAGTGCACCATCAGGGTCTATCCAGCGCTCTACTTGTCCATCTGGGTGTACTAGATACGCAGTACGTGTAAAGAAGTGCTGTTCCCCTTTGGTTACAAGCAAGTCTTCGGGTATAAGGTCTGGAGAAATTGTGCCAACCGGGAAGTAGACCGAGTCCAATGATTCTGTCATTTCATCGATCGATGACAACGCAGCGATCTGGATTCCAAGTGTTTGTGCTCGTTTTTGTGTGGTTGCCAGTAGGCAAAGCTGTTTAGTACACCCTGCTAGATCTTCAAATACTTTTCCAACTCCAATACCTGGATAAACGAATAGCAACGTAAAAGGCGTTTTGGATAAGTCCAAAGAAATACTTGAATATTTAAGTAGTTGATTTAGTTCTTTTTTATGTGACATGTCAATGGGCTCTGATGAGTAAGTGGCAATATGACTGTTGCCACTTGTCGAGTTTACTGTTCTTGTTTAATTGCTTTGTACAAGCCGTGCGCGTACTGGGTCGCCATCAAATAACGGATTGCTACGCCAATACAGATTTCTTTGAATAGAATTTCACTTGTATTAATCAAAGGGATAATTGCATCATCTACCCACTCTTGAGCGTGAGCCGCATCATACTCAATGTGAGCTTCTTGATAGAAGATGACTTCACTCGGTACAGATAGTCGCTTACAACCCGCTACCACCTTTTCGAAGTGGACAGGAGCGATCGTTTCGATAAACGACAGAGCACCGATGATGCGTGGCGCATAACGACGACGAAAGCCCATACAGAAAAATGAGTTGCTGTTTTGAAGGATTTCGACGTTATCTTTCAAATCATCGTCCTGCAGTACTTCTTTGGCCCATGCGACTGTTTTATCAAATAGGGTCGTATGTACTAACGCTGCGTTACCTTCACCCATCTCATCCCAATAGTTATGTGCGATTGCCATTTTAGGCTTACCTTGGACGCCCAACTGAGCTAGTGCTAAGAGATCATCGAAAACACCATCGACAAAGCGCTCATGCAAGATGTATTGAGCAATCTCTTCATCGGTTGCATCCTCCGCCAAAAAATCATAGAAATGTTTGGTTGCTTCTTCATGTTGACGCTGAAGGTTTGCTTGCCATTCAATAAACTCACTCGGTTGTGAAGGTAAAGGAATTTCTTTTTGGATTTGAGTTTCAAGTGTAGTCATCCATTGATCTTCAAGATCGTAACGCCATTGAATATCTGCAACCGTATCCATTGCGTTGTAACAATGCTCCGGTGTTTGCAGCAAGCTTAAATAATGATCTCTCAACAGAAACTGAGACTGATAGATATTAGGGTGTTGCTCAATACTTAACGTTGTAGTGTCCAATGTTTTATACCTTTTCTGTTATTTTTGTGGTTTTGGAAACTTGCTGGCATACAAACAGATCGCTAATGCCAACAAGGATGAAAAACAAGCACTTGCCCAAAGAATTGATGGAGAGTATTGGTCTAGTAACCATCCACCTATAGGTGGGGCGAGTACGAAGCCTAATTTCTTAAAGCCAGCGGCTCCGTAGTAACTACCTCGTTTGGACTCAGGGGCAGTATCATCAGTTAAAATTGTTGTCATAGGGAACATAACGGATTCACCGGCACATATGATGACGATTGCAAAAACGAATAGATGATAACTGTCTGTCGGTACGATAAGTGCCGCGTAACCAACAGACATCAAAAGACCGCTTTTCAACAACTTGTTAAGTGTCGTTTCATTTCGCAGTAGGTAGGTCATTGGGGCTTGAAAAAGAAGAACGCTGACAGCGTTTACTACTAATAACAACGTGAATAATTGAGCTCCACTTAGGTTGTTGCCCCAGTAACCCTTCCACATTTCCAGTAAACCTTTGGCACTTTCAGAAGAGCCGAATTGCTCGAGAAGTTGTAAGGATAATACAGAGCTCGTGAAGGCATATGAAAACAACACCAATGTAAATGCCACGACATAAAAGGTGAACTTCTTATCGGCAAGGACAACCTTTAAGGTTTCGACAATACTCGGAGCGTTTTGGTGGAGTGATTTGTGAGGGGCAATGTCAAGAAGCAAGACGGCAAAAAGTAAACCGAAACTAATGATACCTGCGATTAAAAACACCATACTTGGATTGTCACTGGAAGCAAAATATCCACCAACAAGAGGTGCAATAGCCGCAGAAACATTGATTGAGGTATAACGAAGAATCATTGCTCTTTGAATCTTTTTTTTCTCTCCCTCATCTCTACATGCCGCCATAAGAACAGGTTCAAATACAGCCGTCGCCATACCAAATACTAAGTTTGTTAAAGCGAGGTAGATGGGGGAATCTAGATAGAAAAACAACGCATAGGCAAATGTTACAAGTGACGCTGACAACGTGAGTACGAGTTTTCTTGGTAAATGGTCGGACAAAGTACCGCCATAAAAACCAGAAATTACGCCAGCAAGAGGGCCACAGGCAATGATCAATCCAATATAGGTATTTGACAATTCAGAAGTAGAAGATAAGTATAAAGCCAGAAACGGTAACGACATAAACTGCCCAAACCTATTGAAGCCTGAACCTAACACTAGGAGCCATCCTTCACGGCCAATTGAGAACCAAGATTGTGAACCTGTAATAACTTTTGCTTCCAACATAAAAAGTAACATTTATTAGTAATTTGTTACACTTTTATTACATGAATGCGCCTTGGTCAATATAAAAACAACATGCACGTATAACTGAAAGTTATTTATTAATAGTAACTTAAGTTTAATTAGATTAAATAACCACCATAAATACATTACTCAGTATAAAGTTGATTAGATGCACGGTAGATCGTCATAAAAAACTAACATGCCAAAAAATATCAAATTAAGTGACGCTTTTGTCATTAGAAGGGATTTTATAAAAAGTGGGATCAAGCATCCAGTTTTGTTTCGTACTTTGAATGAACTAAATCAGAATCTAACGATCAGATGAGGGACATTCATTCACTGATTTTGATTTCATGCCGAAGCCTTGCTGAAGATCCCACGGGTAACCCCGTGTTTTCTATATTCACAGAATAAAAACACTAACTGGCATAAGTATAATAACTCCTTGAGCAACCGAGGTTCACTCACGTTTTGGATTGACTTAGAGGTAATAACTGAGTGGAAATAACCTAAATAGAATAGATGTGGTAGACCACGATTGTTTAGTGACCTAGCTATCACAATTGCTCTCATGGTCAAGCGCGTATTTTCCTTACCTTTAAGGGCGCTACAAGACTTCATCGACTCTGTTTTTAGATTGGCAGTTGTCCCATTAGTTTGTCCCTACTATTCTTGATCTGCCCTAGCTAGACTGAACATTTCACGAAACGACTTTCTGATACTAAAAGTTATCCGCATTTTTCTAATTTACGTGAATACTCTAACAAAGTTCTGTCCAAAAACTTTTCAGGTTGATTTTTTACTCGTGGCACTTTCTAGTTCGAAAATGTCCTTTCCTTGCTAAGGGTAATCCTGATCAGTCTTATCCCAAGAGATTTGTAAGCGGAGAAGAACCATGACGCTTAACAATTTTGGATTAAGTATTAAGGCAATACATATACTCTTGTTCTCGTTCCTCTAACTTTTTGGTATGTTACAGGTTGTACATTGGTAGACATCGCTTTTAGCGTTATGAAAGGTCAATAATGAAACGTATGGGTGGCTTTACGCTGTTTGAATTGGTTATTGTAACTGTCCTCATGGGGGTTTTAGCGATAAGCCTAGCACCTCGATTCATGAATGTGCAAGACGATGCCAGAAGTGCAACATATTCAAACCTTAAAGGGGCATTTCAATCAGCCGTCTCGCTATTTCATGCTAAGTGGTTAGTTGACGGCGAACCAAATCCAGACATTTCTAAAAATCGTGAGGGTGACTGGGGATACACTATCTATAATCTCCACTATAATAAATTTGGTTATCCTAGAATCATTAAATCATTACAAGGCTGTAAAGTAATTTTAGAAAATTTATTGCCAGATTCTGGGTTCACTGCTGAAGACTACGATGATCCAGCTCCTGTAGGAGCTGGATTAGGAAATAAATGCATATATGTATTTAAGAGGGCTCCGTTCGATTTGAGTTACTCAGAAGAAAATGGCGAAGTAACCCTCACTAAACGTATTTTTTGAATAATTTCATTCGATCATTGAGAAACAGTAAGTGTGGGCCACAGTCTATAGAGAGAAAATTAGGAGTTGTCGCAAGCTCTGCACCATCCGCAGAGTACCAATAGGCGTGATACTTACTGTGCCTCATGACTATCAAATTCTCGGCTTATAATCTGGTTTAATTTTTTACTGAAGTTACCTCTATTGACACCCAAAATTCTTGCCGCCTTTGATTGGTTACCGCGTGTGTGCGTTATTAACTCGAACAATAATACATTAAGTACCGTTGGTGTTACCCAAGACATATCAGGTGTCGCTGATTTACTATCAAACCACGTCGGCGCTAATTCTTCTCGGATAAGCTTTTGGATTTGGTTCTTATTGATAGGAGATAGATGGTCATTCATATTTGTTAGATTAGGCACTGGCAAGATTAGCATTGATTGGTGAGTAAACCGAGTTTAACGTAAATCCTCTTGTTCTGCACTTTACCCTAGCTTCCTATCAGTGCGATCCTTGCTTCAGGCTCACTGCTGAAAACATAATTTACCATACCTGTGATTATTCGTAGTTTGCTAATTTAGCAAAAGCGCTGACAAATAGATGTCCAAAGACGTTTTAGCACCGCAGATATTTAGAATTGATGATAGGTGTGGTAACACATTGTTAGTTGCCCTTACTATACGCAAATCAGGTATGGGTAGCTCAACACATTATCTGAGGCAGATCTTTGAGCCTTGTCGTATATTGAGGTGATAAAAAGTTTCGACTCATTTGCCAATTTTGCGTTGTACCTTGGGCTGCTATAAAAACCGCATCACGTCCGAACTTGATATTGAGCGCATCAAGCGTTTTCATTAAAGCGGGACTCTCAGGTGAAGAGAACAAGTCTATTTGTCTTTGCTTATCCGACACCAAACCAATGGCCCCTACACCGATTTTGTAATATTGCACACCATCTCGATATAACCGCTCAGCTATTGACGATACTGCCGCCGTTAACCTGGTCGTGTCATTTGTCGGATATTCAAACTTAAAAGTTTCCTTGAAGCTTTGAGGTACAGCATCATAAGGAGACGTGTTAGCAAACACCATGAGCATCGAGCACGCACTTTTCTGGTTGCGGGCTTTCTTGCCCACTGTCGCGACGTGGAACGCTAATGCTTGTTTTAACTCTTCAAGTGTTGTGATCCGCTGTCCCACGCTTCGAGTGCTAAAGATTTGCTGTTTATCAGCGCGGCACTCATCCCAAACCTTGCATGGCTCTCCGTTGAGCTCTCGTAACGTCCTTTCTACTTCTACATTAAACGAGCGTCTGGCTTGCTCTGGGGGCAAGTTAGCCAAATCGAGTGCCGAATGTATCCCCATCCATTGCAACCTTTTAGTCAACTTTCTGCCAATCCCCCAAACTCCTGACACCGGCTGCATGGCCAAGTAATGCTGCCTCTTCTGCTCAGAATCGATAATACAGACTCCTTGTAATCTTTTATCCACTTTGGCACTTCGGTTCGCCATTTTGGCTAACGTCAAAGTATGGCCAGCACCAAAACATACCGGTAATCGACACTCTTTCCAGACAGTTTGCCTAACTCTTTGGCCAAAAGCCCGTAAATCGGTTTCTACATGGTCACAGTGGCGCATGTCGAGGAAGCACTCATCGATAGAATAGATGTGACTGTTTGGTGCAAAAGCTGTGATTGTGGCCATCATCTTAGCCGACAAGTCCGCATACAAAGCATAGTTCGAGGAAAACACGTGAATCGACTGTTGTTCTATTAAACCTTTCTGTTTGAAGTAAGGTTCAAACTTCTTGATACCAGCATCTTTGGCCAAACGATTTGCCGCCACAACCGCACCGTCATTGTTGGATAAAACGATGCAAGGTTGTTGACGTAAATCAGGACGAAAGACCTGCTCACAAGCAACATACATTGCATTACAGTCAATTAAGGCAAACACTACATGAACTCGGGAAGGGGCTTATGAAGTCTTATAGAGCGAATAACCACCCCCTCTATGGAAAACGCGTCTTCTGGATGAATCGGAATTGGAGCACAGTTTGAGTTCGCGGAGAGTAATAAGCGCTGACGAACGTCAATAATTTTACACATGAATGCACCATTTAAAGAAACGATGACAGTATCAAGGTGTTGAGCCTGTGGTTTTCTATCAATAACTAATAGATCCCCACTGTAGATCCCAACATTCTCCATTGAGTCACCATTCGCATAAGCCAGGTAAGTTGCATTTGGGTTATTCACTAAAATTGAGTCGAGCGATACACCGAGCTCAACGTATTCTGCTGCAGGTGACTCCCAGGATGTGAGTGAACAAGACATACTGGTTGGAGATAAAGGGAGGATATTCATTATCAAAATCCAAACTAACCATAACTGTATAAATATACAGTCACAGATATTGTTTGGTCAATGTTTTCAAAACATATGAGGCTCTAGCTTTACCATATTCCCCAGTACTGCTCTTCCATAACCTCTTCGATAGGATCAGGTATAGTATTGAAAAAATTTAAGTTTGTTGCCTCCTCTACGTCATCAACCGTTGTTATAAATAGAGGGAGTTCTGAGGTCGAAATTTTTCGATGAGGTAGAATAAATGCAATGGCTTCGTTCATTTGGGAGTCGAGGATGACTTTAAAGTTTGTGTGGTCATAGATGACAATGGCAAAAGTCATGTTAATCGTGCGTACACAAACTGTTTTCCACATGACTCGAAAAGGGAAAGTCGGAGTACTAGGTGAGCAAACTTCTAACAAATAAGGATAAAATGTTGCGTAGCCAACGTTAAATCACAAGTGTTGAACAAGCTTTCAATCGTGTGCTTTTTCATCGTAGCAATTATTGTGAAAGAGTTTGGTATACAGCTTACATAACTTAACAAATGACGGTTGAACTCTTGGTCTTGTTATAATATAACACTTCAAGTTTTTTTATTCTCAATTAACTATCTCAATGTCGGCGATGGTGTATGGTTTCTAAAGCACTCACACAATCTATTAGTTTGCTGATGCTACTTATCGTCGCATTAGGTACGACGACGTCTGCGATAGGTGAATTTCGTTCTCATAGCTTGTCGGCGATATCGACTTTCGATAGTGACCATACACACTCCCATTCCTCCAGTCATTCTCATGATGTCGATGATGAGTATTCTTTTCACCATGATGCGAGTAATCATAATCACACGTATGACAGTGCGATATTAAAAGCGCTGAGTCATTCCGTCTTTATCAGAGTGATGGTGTCAACCTATGGCAGGCAGGTCAGCGGAACGCCTATCCATAAACCCTTCCAAATAGAACGTCCTCCAAGAGCGTTGTGTTTACTTGATAACTGCCGCAATCAGCGGCTAAAGAAGATTCAACAAATAATGGAGTTACTATGAACTTACTCTCTTTACGCGAAGTAAGTACGTTGCCTATCATTATGGCGACGTCGCTTCGTAAGGGGATGCTTTATCTCATTCTCGCGTTACTCATGGGGATGAGCACTGACGTTTTTGCTCATGCCGTGGCACAGGGTGACAAAGGTTATATCCAAGAAATCACAGGCACCAATATCATTGCGTTTATTTATCTAGGTGCGAAGCACATGGTAACAGGATATGATCATATCTTGTTTCTATTTGGCGTGATTTTCTTTCTCTACAAAATGAAACACATCGCGTTGTATGTGAGCCTTTTTGCGCTCGGACATTCGTCTACCATGCTGCTTGGTGTGTACTTCAATATCGGCATTAACAGTTACATTATCGATGCCATCATCGGGTTGTCTGTGGTCTACAAGGCAATGGATAACTTAGGCGCGTTTCAGAGTTGGTTTGGCGTACAACCCAATACAAAACTCGCAACCTTGTTGTTCGGGTTCTGCCATGGCTTTGGGTTGTCGTCTAAGATCATCGAATATGATATTTCTCCTGATGGATTAATTCCTAATTTACTAGCGTTCAACATAGGTGTGGAAATAGGGCAATTGATTGCTCTAGGCACCATTTTGATTGTGATGGGCTTTTGGAGGCGGCATACCAGTTTTTATCGTCAAGCCTACTCAGTCAATGTCGTTATAATGAGCTTGGGTTTCATGCTTATCGGTTATCAATTAACGGGCTACGTTGTCGCTCAGTAAATAGAAAAGGAATCAATCATGTACAACACAGATATGCCAAATCGTGCTGAGCTACCGACAATCAAGCAGCTTGTTCGCTCAACCTTTATTGCTCTAGCAACCGCTATTGTTCTGCTCATCACAGTCATTCTGCCTGCTGAGTACGCTATTGACCCAACAGGAATGGGCAGAGCACTGGGATTAACCGAAATGGGTGAAATTAAGGCTCAACTCGCCCAAGAAGCAGAAGAAGACCAAGTTAATAGTGCAGTCGTTGCTGGCACTAAAACGGTTCAAAGCATGCCTGTTAAAGTGGAACCTGAAGTAGTACCTCAACAACTTGAGATGGCTTCTACAAAACTTCAAGTTGCTGTTGCAGTGGAGCCAGTTTGGAAAGACAAAATTATGCTTTCACTGAAACCTGGTCAAGGTGCGGAAGTGAAATTGGTCATGGAAAAAGGTCAAGTTGCCCAATTTGAATGGACCTCGAAAGGTGCCCCCGTCAACTACGACACTCATGGCGATGGTAATGGAAAATCTATTAGCTATGAAAAAGGTCGTGGAGTGCCCAATGATGAAGGGGAGTTGGTAGCGGCTTTTGCAGGAAACCATGGTTGGTTTTTTCGCAACCGAAATGACAACGTTGTTATGGTTATTCTCAGAACGAAAGGTGCTTACGCAGAGATGAAGCGTGTTCTGTAATTAAGCTAAGTCTAGCCTCTATGGAGATGAGTTTCGTAGGGGCTATTTCATATGCCACTAAGGTTACCTGAACCGCACAAATTTGAGGTGGGAGCAATGAAAAAACAAAAGAGTCCTTGTGTCGATCTGTGTGACTTCTCCAATCCTAAAGGTTGGTGTGTAGGTTGTGCCAGAACTCGTGATGAATGTCAGAAATGGAAAACACTAAAACCTTATGCTCTGAATAACTTAAAGAAAGAACTCAAAAAAAGGATGTCACAAATGAGAAGTGACCGCAGCAAATAAGACTCGCTGCAATACCTGACGTTATCCGTATTCTTCTAAATTAGAAAAGACACTGACACAGTGTCATATGGAATTGACTAAAGAAGTCGTAGCGCTGCTCATCGAAAATACTGATCTTAGCAAGGCAGAGGACTTTCGTTTTGTTGAGAACCCTGAAGTATTACTGAGTCATGACTATGATGAGATGAACGAAAAACTACATGGCTTTTTAGATAAGTTGGAACGCTTGTATAAATCACTGAACTAAGTGGTAATTTAGTGTCTTATGAAAATTTGTCGCGGTGTGGTTACCTCAATCAGGCAAGTGTTTATACGTCATAACTTCATATCTAGAGGGGGCGAATTAACCAGCCTGGACCTGTATAACGATGGAAAAGGGCACCAGTAACGGCGCCCTTTGTGTTAGTTAGCAACGCTATAAGTGTCGAAGGGCGGGATCGAACTTTAGTTATTGAAAATAAATAACTTTATTTTCAATTGGAACTTTTCCTGATAGTCACGATCAGATCATGAAATAAAAAATATGAGAAACTCGCATGATTATCATTGAACAGCTAAAAAAAGTGAAAGATACCCGTTCGCACATCAACCAAGTCTACCCTGTTATAGAAGTCGCTTTTGTTGTCATAACAGCCATGCTTTGTGGTCAAAACAAGTGGACGGATATCAAGGATTTTGGTGAAGGAAATATCGACTGGTTACGTGAGTATTTCCCCTACGAAAATGGCCTTCCTACTCGTCATAATATTGCAGCAATTATGAGGACTATTGTTCCTGAAACACTCTTAGAAGCTATGGTGGGCTGGGTTAATTTGCATAGAGAGAGGCATGCTCAACCTATCATCAGTGTTGACGGGAAGGTACTAAAAGGTGCTAAAGCAAACAAACAAGATAACCCCCTTTATATGGTCTCGGCATTCGATGTTGATGAAGGTTTGACCCTCACACATCAACCCTGTAAAGGCAAAGGGACGGAGCTAACAGCGATAAGAAACCTGTTAGATACTTTAGATATAAAAGGATGTCTATTAACGGCTGATGCCCTGCATTGTCAGGTTGAAACTCTGAATAAAGTGGTTGATAAAGGTGGCGATTTCTTAGTGCAAGTCAAACTGAATCAGCCCAGTTTGCTTGCAGAAGTGGATGCACAATTCCAAGACTATTGGTCTTTGCCTGAAGATAAACAAGAGTCATACATCACCGAAGATAAAGGGCATGGCAGAAAAGAGGTTCGTGAGGTTTACGTTCTCCCAGCAGCCTTCAGTGAAGCACTCAGAGAAAAGTGGTCTGTCGTTAAAAGTGTTGTTGCAGTGGTGAGAGATAGAAGTGTCAAAGGGAAAGGAAGTTATGAAACATCGTATTATATTTGCACAGATCACTTGTCGTTAGAGTTAGCCTTACAAGCGACCAGAAAACACTGGCACATCGAGAACCAGCAGCACTGGGCGTTGGACGTTATTTTCAAAGAAGATGAACAATGTATTTATGCTGGAGATTCAGCACTAAATATGGCTTGTTGCAGACGTTTTGTTCAGAACTTGTTTAGAAAATCCGAAGGGAACTTGTCAGTACCCAGGAAGATGAATAAAGCGGTATGGGACAAAGATTACAGAGCTTCGGTTTTGTTTACATCAAATTAACAAAGTACATTCGTGCCCTTGGGAGCAACTTACACACATTAACTACGCTTTCGTAAGCATCGGCTCAGATGGCAAAGTAAATGTGGGTGATGTAAGCGATCCTGAAAACGCAGCGGTGGGTAAAGAATGGCCGGGCGTTGAAGTTGATCCTACATTAGGCTTCAAAGGTCACTTTGGTGCGTTAGCGACAGCGAAGAAAAAATACGGTGTTAAAACGCTAATCTCTATTGGTGGTTGGGCTGAAACCGGTGGTCATTTCGCGACAGACGGCAGCCGAGTGGCTGATGGTGGTTTCTACACTATGACGACAAATGCTGATGGCTCTATCAACCATCAAGGCATCGAAACTTTCGCAACTTCAGCGGTTGAAATGCTTCGCAAATACCAGTTCGATGGTCTAGATATCGATTATGAATACCCAACTTCAATGGCGGGCGCAGGTAATCCATATGATAAAGACTTTATGGAACCACGTCGTCAATACTTGTGGGCTTCGTACCAAGTGTTGATGAAAGTGTTGCGTGAGAAGCTTGATGCGGCGTCTGCGCAAGATGGCAATCACTACATGTTAACTATCGCGGCTCCTTCTTCTGGTTACCTGCTGCGCGGTATGGAAACATTCGACGTAACCAAATATCTCGATTACGTAAACATCATGTCTTATGACCTTCACGGTGCGTGGAACGATCACGTTGGTCATAACGCTGCATTGTTTGACACAGGTAAAGATTCAGAGTTAGCGCAGTGGAACGTTTACGGCACTGCGGCTTACGGTGGCATCGGTTATCTGAACACGGATTGGGCTTACCATTACTTCCGTGGTTCTATGCCAGCAGGTCGTATTAACATCGGTGTGCCTTATTACACTCGTGGTTGGCAAGGCGTGACCGGTGGCGAAAATGGTCTTTGGGGCCGAGCTGCACTTCCAAACCAAGCTGAATGTTCAGCAGGTACGGGTGAAGGAGAGAAGAACAATTGTGGTCATGGTGCAATTGGTATCGATAACATGTGGCACGATACCGATCCGAAGGGCAACGAAATGGGCGCGGGTTCTAACCCAATGTGGCACGCTAAGAACCTAGAGAAAGGTATTTGGGGCTCATATGCTGAGGCTTACAAGCTTGATCCTGTGAACGATCCATCTGATGTTTTAACAGGCACTTACATGCGTAACTATGACAGCGTGGCGGTTGCTCCTTGGTTGTGGAATGCAGAGAAGGGCGTATTCCTTTCAACGGAAGATAAACAGTCTATTGATGTGAAAGCAGACTATGTTATCGACAAAGAGATCGGCGGCATCATGTTCTGGGAACTCGCAGGGGATTATAACTGTTATGTACTCGATGCGAACGGCAACCGAACGTCTATCGATACGACCGAACAAGCGTGTAATAGTGGTAACGGTGAGTTTCATATGGGTAATACAATGACGAAAGCTATCTACGATAAGTTTAAGTCTGCGACTCCGTATGGAAACAAAGTGGCGACTGGCGCTATCCCGACAGAAGCGTTGGATATTACGGTTTCAGTTGGTGGCTTCAAAGTCGGTGACCAAAACTACCCAATTAATCCTAAGATCACGTTTACAAACAACACTGGTCAAGCACTTCCGGGCGGTACCGAGTTCCAGTTCGATATCCCAGTGTCAGCACCTGATAACGCGAAAGATCAATCGGGCGGTGGTTTAACTGTGATTGCTTCGGGTCATACTCGTGCGGATAACATCGGTGGATTAGATGGAACCATGCACCGAGTGGCGTTTACTTTGCCTACATGGGAAGAGCTTCCAGCTGGTGGTGTGTATGAGCTAGATATGGTGTATTACTTGCCAATCTCAGGCCCTGCTAACTATGCAGTAAGCGTGAATTGTGTCGATTATGCATTTAGCTTTGAGCAACCAGACCTACCATTAGGTGATATCAGTTCAGGTGGCGGTAACCCTGGCGATGGTGGCACAAACCCTGGTACATGTGATACAGCTGGTTTAGCGGTTTACCCAGACTTACCTCAGAAAGATTGGGCGGGTAACCCAAGCCATGCAAACACAGGTGACCAAGTGGTTCACAACGGCAGTATTTACCAAGCAAACTAGTGGACAAGTTCTGAACCGGGTAGTGATGGTAGCTGGACCAAAGTGTGTTCATAGTATTGATTTGTTGATAGAGGTGAGAGCTTTCTAGTTCCACCTCCTTAAACAAACCACTTAACGTAGATTCAAACGCCGAACTCAATCCAGTTCGGCGTTTTTTATTCATGGTTTTACTGTGCTTTTCAGCGGTTATATCCGAAAGCTGAAAAGTCGAAGGTAGTATGTGTTTATAGGAACAACAGATATAAAAAAGCCCAAATAGCTCGCTCTATTTGGGCTTTTTCAGAATTATTTGAAACGCGAGTCGCTAATTTACGCTTTCGCTGCTTTCATCGCTTCCGCTTTTTTTTCCTTTTGCATTTTTGCAAGGAAGTAGATGTTTACACAAGCGATAAAGCCGTTGGTGGCTGCAAC
The DNA here is from genome assembly GCF_051201655.1 of Vibrio sp. nBUS_14. Lineage (NCBI taxonomy): Bacteria > Pseudomonadati > Pseudomonadota > Gammaproteobacteria > Vibrionales > Vibrionaceae > Vibrio > Vibrio sp. nBUS_14. Next base: position 1,359,432 of record NZ_CP179207.1, on the reverse strand, counting down.
TGGCCACGCATCAATCATGATGCCGTATGCTGTGAAGAGAGCACAGCCAATAAAGTTAAGGAGACGCAGACGAACGATATCTTTCATTGTTAATGAAATTGCGACCATAATAGACGCAGCGTAACCTAAAATTTCAACCATATTGAATTCCATTGTGTGACCCTCTTAAATTTGCCGATACTTTGTCGGTACCAATTCTTCTCTTCATGAGATGACTGAGGAAGCTCCGTGCCCCGAATGGTCTGGTTTTGTTTAACTGGTTAAACTATACCAACTCTGTTTTTATGATTAAACCCCCAAAACTGGCAGGAGTGAAGGTTAGCGATTACGCAAACGTTTAATGATATTTCTATTAACATAATTACTAGGGCGTGTTGATCTTTGCTGTACATTCCGTGTTCAACAATACATCGGTAGCCACATTAACATGAATGCCAGTGATAACATGCTGGCATAATTCCTTTCTAGCTTGTCATATCTACTTGAAATAGCTCGATAATGCTTAATTCTCCCAAAGGCATTTTCGACCAAGTGACGATACTTGTATAGACACCAATCCATACTGTCTTTGTCTATATCTTGTCCGTAATTGCGTTTAGCAATTACTGTTTCTCCGCCACGTTCCTTAACAAAAGTACCGAAAAGTTCGCTGTCATATCCTTTATCACAAACGATGGTATTAACTTCATCGAGTTGCTCAACTAAGCTTTCGGCATGCACTATATCGTGGCGTTGTCCCTCTGATAAATCAAAGCAAATCGGCAGGCCACCACTATCTACAGCTAAGTGAATTTTGGTTGAGTTGCCCCCGCGACTTTTTCCTATTTGCTCTGAACTTTCAGTAGCTGCACCTGTACTATGCTGATGCGCTCTAACTATAGAGCCATCAAGAAATACCCATTCAAAGTCAGCCATGCTAGATAAGCTTTTGAAAAGATTATCTAAAATCCCTTTCTTTGACCAAAGATTAAATCGTCTGTAAACGGTACTCCACTCTCCGAACTCAGAGGGTAGATCTCGCCAAGGAATACCTGTTCTCATTCGATAAAGTATTCCTTCAAATGTCATTCGATGTTCAGTTTTATCGTAAATACGACCTGTACTTTTCATAACTTGGAGTAGCAGTTCCCAGCGAATATCAGTTAGCATTGTTCTTGGCATGGTATTGGTTATGGTTTTACTTTTGGCGAAGCAAATTATAACTCTTTACCATGCTGTTCAAAAAACACTCACGAAAGATCAACACGCCCTAATTATGTTGGAGGTTGCATTGATAGTTATTCTTATATAGGAAAGGACGCCACGAATGATAAAACGTTCCATTTGTGCAATAAAAAGCATAAAAAAAGCCGCTCTATTGGTGTTAATGGCAGTTGGACTGACCGCTGGTACAACATAAGAGCAGCCAACAGTACATGACTATGGTGTGGTGACCAGTGGTGACTTCGAGTTTATGAAAGATGGGGTGAAGACATACTCGTTGCACCCGCGATCGGAACAGGTATACCTTTCGCAAAAATACGATGAAACTGCAGGGACCGATATGGTGCGTAATGCGATTGAAGATCAGCTGTCTGCGAGAGGATATAGCTCAGAGCAGGGAAGCGGTATCAGCGATGTGGTGGTTGGCTTCGGCCTAGCTGAAGAATCAGAGCTCAATGATAATTCGATTTTTGATGCGGTTCAACTTTCAACGGGGGTGCCATTTTATGATGGTGACGGAAAGATCGCCGAGAAAGGATCGCTGTACATTGCTTTTTTCGTACCTAACTCTCAGGTCGTACAATGGCAAGCATTAGCACAGTCTGGCATTCAACCTGATTTAGAGCCAAGCGAGAGTAAACAGCGCATTACTGGCTTTGTTGAAATGTTATTTAGACACATTTCTGAGCGATAGAATTGGGCGTTGAATGCATTCGTTGAGTCAATATTAGTTGTTGAAAATATGGTCAGATCGCAGATTATACTTTTTTATTTGTAACGAATGGTACAAATACGTAAAGCAACGTAAAGTTCGCGCTTCTTTTGCTAGCATTTGTCTATACTGCTCAAAACGTTAACTTAGGTTTGATTCAATGAAACTGTTTTCCAAATACTCTCTCCCTCTATTAAGTATATTCATTGTAAGTAACGCAGCGATGGTAAGTAATGCAGCTATCGCAGCACCTTCTATAGTACCAAGCCCACCTAGCCTAGGCGCAAAAGGGTATGTGTTAATTGATTTTAATTCTGGTGATGTGCTGGTAGAAAAAAACGCACACACTAAGTTAAACCCAGCGAGTTTGACCAAACTGATGACCAGCTATGTGGCTGGGCAAGAGATGAAGCGAGGCAACATCTCTGCTGACGATCAGGTACGAATCAGTGAGAACGCGTGGGCGAAAAAATTCCCAGACTCATCGAAGATGTTCATTGAAGTGAACACCGATGTAGCGATGATGGATCTTTACCGCGGTTTGATTATTCAATCAGGTAACGATGCGAGTGTAGCGATTGCGGAACACGTAGCAGGTTCGCAAGACGCCTTTGTTGATTTGATGAACTCTTGGGCTACGTCTCTGAAACTAGAAAACACTCATTTTGCGAACGCGCATGGTTTAGACGCTGACGATCTTTATTCGACTCCTTACGATATTGCATTATTAGGTCGTGCGATTATTCGTGACTTACCGGATGTTTATGGCTTATACAGCGAACGTTCGTTCAGTTACAACGGCATCACACAACACAACCGTAATGGCTTACTGCGTGATAGAAGTTTGACGGTTGATGGCATGAAAACGGGCTATACCTCTGGCGCAGGCTACAGTTTGGCGAGTTCGGCAACACAGGGTGAAATGAGACTTATCGCGGTCGTTATGGGCGCATCGAGCGTTAAGAGCCGTGAGTCAGACAGTAAACAGCTATTAAGCTATGGCTTTCGCTTCTTCGATACACTGAACCCACATCAAGGCGGCGACCAAGTGGCTGAAGAGAAGGTATGGTTTGGTGCCAAAGATACATTGAAGCTGGGTGTTGCAGAAGACACGTTTACCACTCTGCCTAAGTCAGACAGTAAAAAGCTAACAGCATCGATTGAACTGGATTCTGAGTTAAAGGCGCCGATTGCAGAAGGCCAAACTCTAGGTGTTGTTCATTACACTGTCGATGGCGAAGATGTTCAAACTCAACCATTGATTGCGCTAGAGGCTGTTGAGCAAGGTGGCATCTTCAAACGTCTGATGGACTACATTAAATTGTTCTTCGCGAGCCTATTTTAAATAGGGTCGTTATTTCGCTAAAACGAGAAAACTTAATGGGCGTTGTGAGCAAATCACAACGTCCATTGTTATTTTTGCCTGTATGAAAATGGTGCCTCTCGCTTTCTTTATTAGCCGTAGCGAGTGGTTTCGATTACTATACGCAAAATTTAGCAGTTTAGTCACTTATGACCATAGAGATAAAGAACGTAACCGAACCCGAAGTAACATGTGCCAATTGTCAGGCATGCTGTTGTCGTTTAGAGGTTATGATCATCACAGATACCGGCGTTCCTGAAGAGCATATTGCTTATGACGAATGGGGCGGCGAGACCATGCTGAGATTAGACGACGGCTGGTGTTCAGCCGTTGATAGAGAAACACTGATGTGTACGATCTACGATAACCGACCTTGGATCTGTCGTGAGTTTGAAATGGGCTCTTTCGAATGCGTCGAGCAACGTACAGATGTGATGGGCTAAGCGTAGGCTGTATCAAAAACAATAACTAAAAGTACTCTATCGATCTGTGATAAATACACCATAAGATTAAATTCAGGGTTCTATATCTTAAGCAGATGTAGAACCCTGAATTGTTTTAGCGAGACAAAACTATTGAGCGATAAGGGTAACCTAAAACTCTGACGGCACTTCAAACTCGATCCACTTGCCTGTTGTTGGGTGAATGAGTTTAAGGTAGCCTGCATGAAGATGCAGACGTTCACGTTTGTAGCCATAAAGGTCATCACCGCGGATTGGTACACCAAGGCCTGACGGGTGAGCGCAATGTACGCGTAGCTGATGGGTGCGGCCTGTCTTAGGGTATAAGTGAACCTTGGTTTTGCCATTGTTATTGCCGACCGCTTCCCAATGAGTTTCTGCGTTACGTCCATGTTCATCGCAAACCAATTGTCTTGGCCTGTCTGTTATGTCGCCGCGCAAGGGCAAGCTAATATCGCCAGAACCACCGTGTATTTCACCATCAAGCAGGGCGGTGTAGCGCTTCTCTACGGTTCTATCGATGAATTGCTTCTGGATATGTTTATTGGACTCTGCGGTTAGTGCCAAAATCAACAATCCAGACGTCGACATATCTAACCTATGGATAATCAAAGGGCCTGTTGCATCGGGGTAGCGCGCTTTAATTCGCGTATAAACAGAGTCTTCGATAAATTTACCAGGAACCGACAAGAACTCCTCGGGTTTATTCACTACCACTATCTCATCATCTTCATAGACAATATCAAAGGATTTACCAACCGCAGGGTTCACTATAAGCGGGTTATCTTCTAATTCGATGCCACTCAGCTGGTGGTCGAGGATCTCGAAGCTTTTGCTTTGGCAAACTGGATAAAGGTTTCCGTGCTGGCGGATGACAGCTATTGGAGGCAATCCCCACCAAAACTCAGATAAAGCTAATGGCTTAAACCCGTGTTCAAAAGCACAATTAAGTAATTTAGGTAGGCAACAGTCGCCAGAGCCATCAAGTGCTTCTTTGCCATCTAACAATTCAAACAGGCTCTTTGATTCAAGATCTTGGTTGATAAAGCGATAATGAGACAAACGTTGCGCTTCCAATTCGGTTGAGATCGCTTGGTATTCTTGCTTGCGGCTCTTGAGTTCATTTTCGATGGCATCAACTTGCGACTGTCGTTCTGCGATCTTTTGTTTCCACTCGACACGGAGCGCTTTTAGGTCGCGCTTCTCTTGGCTGCTTTGGTTGCCTAACTGTTTAAGCAGGTCAGCGGCTGAATCAAGATTCCCCAACGCGTTCTCTTGATTGGCTTTTTCTCTTAGAAGCGTACGTTCAGCCTTGTTGGCAGCCATTGCGATCTGAAATGCTTCAACGGCTTTACTCGCATCGTTTTTGAGTTCATTTAGGCTTGATGTCAATTCATCTAGGTTATGAGTTTGTTCTAGGTTCGTAATGTCATCAACCAAGGCTGCTTGCTTGATTAAGCTTTGCGTATTTTGGACCTGAAACTGTTGTCCATCAAAAGCAGAAGGAACAAAGTCGACGTTTGCTACCTGAGAGGCGAGTGAAGAATCTAACCGCAAACCTGAAAATGCAGAAAGGTACCCTAGCTCTTGAGTTGTTGAATTCTGAACAAGAAGTACGGCATAGAGGTTGCCTTGTGATGTTTTGTTCACACCACAGTCGAGTAATGACTGTTGAAGCTGCTGCATTGCTAACTCACATGTTGGGTGCGGAGTATAGTAATACGGAAACGTAAAACGAGTCGGTAGAGGTAAGTCTACATTCGTATTGTCGTTTTTTAGTTGCAGTGGTGTGTATTGAGCAAGGTTTGCTGACATGAAGATCAAACTCTATGGCTGTTCAGTTAGAGTTCGGTATTGTTGTTGAAATGAAGGCAAATGAGAAGCCAAAGCGAAAGATAAATCGGCTTTGGCTTCATTTAGTTGCTCGTACTTATCCTAAGGACGTACGAGCTTGATTGAAACTCGATCAGTTCGAGTATTCTAGCTCTAGTTGCTCTGCTTTTTGGTAAGCAGGGTGACTCATTAAAAGACTACCGTATTTAGCAATGTTAGGGTAGAGCGCAGTAGCACCGAAGTTACCCACGATTTCCACGATGAACGACATCATGAAATCGGCACCCGTTAGAGTATCGCCAACGAGGTAAGTTTTACCTTCAAGCGCTTCGTTGACAAAGGTTAGGACCTTTTGGTTTTCATCGTCAGCGTAGCCGCCAAGGAAATTAGTCTCGCAACCGTCTTTCATCACAAAGATTTTAAGCAGCATTGGCAAAATACCAGAGCTTTCAGCGAAGTGAAGCCACTGTGAATATTCTACATAATCAGCTGTGCCGCGCACTGGTGCGAACTTACCTTGACCGTATTTATCAATTAGGTACTCGGTGATAGCACCAGACTCGCTGATCACAACGCCATCGTCCTCAATTACCGGAGATTTGCCAAGAGGGTGAACGGACTTCAATTCTGGTGGTGCCAAAAACGTTACACTGTCTCGTTGATACGGTTTGATTTGGTAATCAACACCAAGCTCTTCCAGTAGCCAGATAATACGTTTTGAACGCGATTTGTTTAGGTGATGCAAAGTAATCATGATTCTGCCTATTTTATGTTTCAGCTAATTGAGCTATTTTGCTTCGTTAGTTTTGATAACAAGCTTGCCGAAGTTCTGACCTTCTAATAGACCTATGAAAGCTTGTGGTGCTTGGTCTAGGCCTTCAATCAAGTGCTCACGGTAATGCATCTTGCCTTGAGACAACCGTGAGTCATTGGATATCCTTAATTTTACTTTATGTTCATTTAAAATGAGACCAGTCGTCTAGTCTTGTTGTCTAAAAATCCCGCCGTCATTAAATTGATAAGAGGGCGGGTGACTTCTTTTAAGTTAAAGCAAGTAAAAGCGAATAAGGCGCAGTGCGTGTTAGTGGCTTTTACCCTTTAAAACTTGTTCGGTAAGAGATAGCGCTGATTCTAAGCTACGTGAACTTTGGCTTAGCTTGCTCAACAAACTCGCACCCAACCACATTGAATATAGATTCTGAGCGGCTTGTTGGCTGTCTTTAACCTTGATGGAACCATCTTCAATACCACCAGCAATACAGTGTTGTATTGTCGAGGTTACTTTTCCAGCCCCTTTAAGTAAGGCTTGGCGCATAGGATCAGAAAGATCAGAGACTTCAGCGCTGAGCTTAACAACTAAGCATTTATGAGCGTTACACGTGCCGTTTTCAAACTGTGCCCATCGAAAGAAATAACCGATGATTCTTTGGTAATGGTTGCCTTCACCATGAACTAAAAGGGTTTCAACACGGTTGATGTAATTCTCAAAATAATGCTGGATGAGAGCCTCGCCAAATTGCTCTTTCGATTTAAAGTAGTGGTAAAACGACCCTTTCGGCACGTCCGCTTCTTTAAGCAATTTCGATAAACCAACGCCTGTAAAGCCGTTTTTCACTATTAATTGGTAGCCAACATCTAAAACATGTAGGCGTGTGTCATTCGTTTTTTCGCTCATAGGTAATACTATAATTTAAATTAGACCAGTCGTCTAGTGATTGGTTTTTGGCTTGTTTGAGCCTAGTTTTTGAATCATTTACGACCAGTTGCTTAGAAACATCAAAACTTAAACAATACTAAAACAAACAGTTACGCATAAAAAAGCACATGTAACTAAAAGTTAGATTGGAAACTTAGAAAACTCAGTTCTGGTAACGCCTCTAAGCCGATAATCTAACTTTTATCTAAATTATCTAAGTTTTTGCTCATTTTCGCACTGGAATTAAGATGGATAACAACGAAAAGTTAGATGAGAGGGGAGTTAGAAAAAATCTAAGTTTTTAAGCTTAGCATTAAACCGTAGGTGTGCTGCGTGCCAATAATCGATACAAAGCGAATCCATACATCGTAACTCAGAATTGGACAGGAATCAGTTAGACCTTATGCTCTAAAGCATCTACTTCGGATAAATTTAGATTGGGGAAAACGAGGTCGACGGCTTTGATGTTCGAGGTATTGGCTGCTAACGCAGCCAAATCAGAGGTATAACCGTATAGTAGAAAGAAAAGTTCATGCCTGTTATGTCATTCTACGAAAATGCAGCCGCCAAATTTTTTAACTCACTGAGGTGGCGAGGAATTTTAGGTTGTACAATATCCTCATTAATTTTTAGAATTAGAGATTTAAATACTTCAGTATTATTCTTCAAGCCTTGTGTTTTCATAAGACTATCAATTTCATCTAAACTGTTCTGGTTAAGTTTTAAAGATAGTCTTTTTGATGCCTTTGCTTTCGCAATATCCGCGCTAAGTAAGCTGCCTAAACTTTCAGCAGAATAACGTCCGCTACTCAATGCGTGTAAATAATACAAAACAAGTGGCTTGTTAAAATTTTCTGTCAAGCTTGGTTCAATTATTTGAGATGCCACGGTAAGGATATCTAAGTAATGTGCGGGAACTCTTACATCAACAGGAATTTTCACCTTATTGTATTCGGCCTTCACTTTAGCGGTTGACTGTTTAGGAATACTAACCACTTCATTACAACTATCGCATACGCCAGCAAGCACATTTTTCACTGTACCCGAGTTATCGCTAAAATCTATATCACGCAGAGCGTAAGTCGCATGTGACAAACCACATTTAGGGCAAACTACTTGTCGTTTATCACCCTCTTTTACAATTTTCATCTCAGACCCCACTTTCATGAACGCTTATAAACATTACATCTGGTTCAACGAAATAGAATTTCACATACCATTGCTTACCATCTTTAAATGGTTTGAATACATGTACATCCACTGTATGGGCTTGGTGATGAGGACTAACATCATACTCATTACCTCTTGTAGCTTTAATCAACCCCACAACAAACTCATCAGTCAGTTGACCGCATTGAAAGAGATTCTTCACATCAATATTGTGTCTAACCTCATGATCGTAATCACCATTTTCAATACACTCAATGACCCTTTTCTTTACTTTATTAAATCCCATATTTGTCCGTAATATTATGTACGAAAACGATCGTACAGTCAATTATTGTACGATCGTTTTCGTACGGATCTTTCATTGCGTAAACTGTGTTTAAAGGAGGTGAAGTCAACTTCTTCCCCCTTTAGGGCTGTTATTTCGCATCTAAGCAACACCAAAATCTATTTTAATCATCTGTTTTTAATAGGATATCATCTTTCTCCACCAAAATGACGAACGAGAAAATACGAAAAAGGGGGGGATTTTCTACACACCTCACGTTTAGCATAAGGAAATCTATGGAAAGCTCTCGATGTGGGAGTGAGTGGTTTTACTTTCGCCAACACTAAATGGGGCACAATTTACTTATATAGAGGCTCGGGCTTGTCCAACACTTGGGGTTTAACGTTAGCTACGCAACGCTTAATCCTTATTTGTTATGTACTAGCCCTAATACTTGATATTGTTATCGTCACACCAATCTTTAAGAGCCTGACGCACTGCTAGACTTTGGAACTCATACCATTGATCCAGCGCACCGATTTGCTCAATGTGCGTTCGAAACCTTGAGAATGCTCCTTTGCGACTAAAGTGCTGAGATACGATCTCATATTCTTCAGGGTATCTAGTAGAAATAAAGTCTAGTGCTGTAGATCGGCCTAAACCAAGTTCTTGTTTACTAGGCAGACAACAGTACTGTTCGTTTGAATAGAGGTCTTCTGGCAGGTCTTCCTCTACACCATCACCCACGTAATAAATTTTTCCTGAAACAGTATCAAAATATGCCTCTGCGCCAAAACTAGGATCGCCGGAGGCAAACTCTACCGCAAGCTCCAATTCATCAAAGTTGATATTCATTTGTACTCCTAGCTCACATAGACACATAACGCTTTATCGACGGATTTTTTCCGCAATTATATGCTACCAATGGTAACGCTAATTATATTCCCGTTCAATTTCAAGCCCGTATTGCCTAGCGACTAGGATGCGAACATCAGAAGTTGCCGAAAGTTTCCGTAGTATAACTCCGGCGGCTTCGAATCAATACGATTTCCAACCTATACGCTCCCAAATTGAGCATGGTCTTATCCTAATTTATCGGATTAGATTTAATAGGGAAAACGCTCGCCCCCAAAATGAGTAGATTATTTGTTCTAACAAGGTTTGGTCGGGTAGACGACACTTGTTACCAAGTGCCGTCCCCCTAAGAACCCAGCGTGCAACTTTCACTGCACTAGGCTCAAGCCCTCACGAAGGCATCGTTTGATACCCAGCAACTTATAAAGCAGTGAGAATAGGCTCCTTCCAAGAGTTGCGAGCTTGCCTTTTTGACTTTCTCTTAGCCAAGTATTCTTGGTGTTGAGGGTCATATGGTGTCGCTGCACTTCGGATTTTTACATGCCTCTCGATCGGTACTTTGGCTATTTGGAAGAGATTGAACTGGCAATCCATATCCATGACCTTCTGCCAACCATGAAAATGCCATTGGCCTTTTCGATTGACGAAGTATTTAAGGGCCACCCAAGTTTTGGATTTTGTCGGATGACGCCTCACTGCCCAGTGCCATAATGCTAGAAATAGCTTATGACCAACATATCCGAATACCTGTTTAGCCACGCAATGGCGATAATAATTAGCCCAACCCCTTAATTTCGGATTTATCAGTTTGATAAGATCGTTTACAGAGGTTGTTGCATGCTTTTTGATGAGTTCGCGCAGATTACTCAAGAACAGCAATGTGTTAGATTTACTCGGTTTAATGAGCAATTTCCCTTTGTACTTCCTATGGTTGAATCCTAGAAAGTTAAAGCCGTTATCGATGTGTGTAATGTGCGTTTTCTCTTCGGATAATGTTAATCCTCTTTCCGCTAAAAAGTCAGCGATCAACGGTTTAATATCGTTCTCCAACACTTCCTTTGAAGTGCAGGTGACGACGAAATCGTCGGCGTATCCAATGAAATTGGCTCTACTACCCTTTTTGAGGGCCGTAGACTTAATATGCTGCTCAAGTCCAGCAAGAGTCATTAGCATCAAGGTTGGTGATATTATCCCACCTTGTGGTGTTCCCTCATCGGTGCGATAAAACAGACCTTTGTCCATAAAGCCAGATTTTAGCCATTGTTCCAACATTCTCTTATCAATAGCGATGTTATCAAGAAGCCATTGATGGCCGATCTTGTCGAAACAAGCTTTAATATCCCCTTCAAGTACCCATTTAGCTGATTTCTTTAATGCCAAACATTTGAAACACTGCCCAACTGCATCGGCAGTACTGCGATTTGGCCTAAATCCATAACTGTTAGGGTCAGCAAACGTTTCCGATATAGGCTCTAATGCAAGAAGATGGAGGGCTTGTTGCGCTCTGTCTATCATGCATGGAATGCCTAATGGTCTGAGCTTGCCGTTCTTTTTAGGGATGTAGATACGCTTGAGCGGTTGGGCTTTGTACGCCTTTCGACTCAATTGATTAACTGCTTTTATGCGGCGTGCATCTGTGTTCCAGATGACACCATCTATTCCAGGCGTTTTACTACCTTTATTTTGAGATACTCGCCTTACCGCAAGAAGCTTGGCTGAGCGAGAATGAGTTAGTATCCACTGCAAGGCTTTCGCTTTACCGTGTTTACCTTCTCTAGTTGCCTTTGCGATACGCATCTGAAGCTTTAATACATGCGATTCAATAGGTTTCCAGTCGATAGACTGCCATTGAGCACTGTCAGGAGAGGCACTAATCTCTTTAGAAATCATCATTTGCGTTTCTCCTTAAATAAAGTTCTTCAAACTTTCTCGCAACGAAAGACCAGTCGGAAGTGGGCTCACTTTCGTGACCAGACACGGGTCTGTATCTGCATCGTTACAATGCAGCCTTCGCTTTCTCCGACCTCCTTTACCCGCATCGCTATCGGCCACAAGGGCTTTCCCATAGGGAACGATACAGGCTTACCCTGTTCCGTATGTTACGTAAAATGTCAACTTAGATGCCCACTCTAGTGCGGAGAGTACTTTGATCACGAAAGGCCAATGCCCAACTCCTTTCCGACTCTCGTTGCCGTTTTGGCTACAGCGTATTAACCACTTCCGCTGCTTCATCGTATAACGCACCTTACATGGATTCACATTACATTCATCATATTGACTCCCTAGCACTCACCCGAGCTGTGGTTCTCAGGAGGAACATCTTCTCACGATTCCGTTCCCACTCAGCTAACGACTGAGTTTCGTTACATTGTCGGTTCCGCTGCTTTATTCAGGAACCTAGGGTCATCTGGTGATACAGATGGTTCACTCTTGTCGTGGTGAACAACGCTTCATACGACTTCAGGTCGCACGGGCAAAGACGAGTTAGCGACCTCTTCAGCCCTTCTGTTCAGCCCTTCTGTTCAGCCCTTCTGACCTGTTCAGCCCCTCTTTTTAAACTTAAGCCTTGATGTTCTTCACATTAGTAGACTGCTTTCTTGTTGATGTCTTGTAGCGGTGCAACTCCCACGTTAACTGAGCCACGGACGTTGCCATTACTTTCATTTCATCTCTAAACTGGTCATTCTCGGCTCTTAGGCGTTTATTTGACTCTTCCAAATCATCATATCTTTCCTTATCAACCTGCTTCTTCTTTTTGGATTCCCCTTTCTTAGCCACGACGGGGTTAGGGTGGTAGCGAGCCTTTTCTGCCTGAACCATTTCCAAGATAGTAGGGTGATTCTTGCATGACCCGTTTGCCACGCCTGCCCTTTTTTCGACTGCATAGGGGCTCACCTTCTTGCCTTCCTTTTTCAGTGCTTCGAAGGCATTAATCAGCTTGGTTTTTACGTTTGCCATTACAACGCTCCTAATTCAAATCGTTCAAACTCGATGTTATGATCACGCATCACTTTCTCGGCAGCACGGATGTCTGTTAACTCACGAGCGAGCGTGTTCTGGTTGTAGAACCCCATGTCTTTCATTTGCTGTAATCTTCCTGCAATTCGTCTGTGACGCTCTTGCCAACGCTGCGCCTCTTCCTGATTAATGTTTAAATTTTCACAGTCACGACCAACACAACTTGATGGCTCAAACAAGTGCTCCATTTTGCACTTAAAACCAGCAAAGCATCTGCCATAACCTGTCGATTTATTTGCCCCTTTTGTTTTCTTGGCAAGCTCTTCAAATCGCTCTTCGGTCATTACGTTAGGGTCACCCTCAAACGCTTTCATAAACCCACCTGACTGTTCTTCAGGGTGGTCTATCATGTCCCGCAGATAGGTTTTATGGCTTTCCATTTCTGCGTCTTCAACCGCCTTCTTGATGTTGGCGGGATTCTCGATTCCAAGCAACGTTAAGACCTCAGCATGACTGGCATAAATAGCGGTCATTGATAGGCTAATGTGTTTGAACTGATGCTTCAAAGCCGCCAGCGACACTAAACCATTTCCGACCAGAAAATGGGCAAAGGTACGTCTCAGTGAGTGAGTCGAAAAGTGCCAATAAAACGTGCCATCCTCCCGCTCTTTAATAGGGTTATATTGAGCAGGTACGACAGGGTTTAGCAAGCCATACACCTCATCCATTTCATCGGGGTCATAGGTAATATCAAGGTGCTTTGAGTAGCCAGTAATGCTATGTCCAAGGTTTGTTGTATTTAGCACCACATCGTTTAGCTGACGTTTGATGATATCACTAACCCCATGCTTACCATCGAATCTAAATCGTGGTGAACAGTGAATGTCACCTTTATTGGATCGATAGTCATTATTTAGTACTGTTAAAACCTCTAGCGCCTTTTCACAGATAGGGGCGCACGCCCATGCATCCTCTCTAGGTAATGTCTCTAACTTACGAGTCCAAGAACGCAGTGTGCATAGCTTGATACCGTCAAGGTCAACTTCTTTGTAAGAGGTCGAGTCTATTTGTGTTAACTCACTGATTCGCATGCCCGTAAAGGCAGAAAGCGTCATAAAACAAGCACCTTCTATCGCCCTGAATTCATCACAGGCTTGGCGCTCGGTAATCCCATACTTTTGAGCATAAGCTTTTACATCGGTAAGGTTTTCCAGTTTTTCATGTGCAGCGGTGACATCTTCTATCAAGCGCCCCATCAGTTGCTCATAAATAACAGGAATAACCGTCGGGTAATGCCCTTTACCAGCGCTTGAATACTGCTTGGCGATTTGTTTGAGGCTTTTTCCTTCTTGAATACCGAGTGAAAAGTGACGCTGCTCTGGGAAGTGTTTGTTGAGTTGCCTAAGGACGCTTAGTGCTTCTAATCGAAGTTTTACCGTCTTTTCACTGTGCTTTTTCTGTTCATGAAGCAATTGACAAAAAACCAACTCATTACTGAGTAGAGAGAAGGAGTCAATGGAAGTGTCTTTAAATACTCTCAGGGCATAGTTTGACTTAACCGCTATCTCCCGACACTGACTAAATTTACGAAAAATGCCCCCATCCATGTGAAGCAGGTTACCTTTTGCTCCCCAAATCAAAAAATAGAGTCGCTGCTTGAGTTCAATAAGCAGATTGGGGTTGTGCTTTTTTGGGTGAAAACTAATTTGGTAGTTCGATTTCGTGTCGTTCGTGAGATTAAAAAATGCATTAAAATCCCAAACATCATCACCGAAATAGGAAACTGGGTTGCCTTCTTTATCCACGCTCACTACTGCGTCGTCACTAGGCATGGGAAACGGGTTCGATGCTAGCGGTAGAGCATACTTTTCAAACTTATTGAAATCATGACTGATACTGTACATGGTTTACCCCCTGAATATGTCCATAACGGAGTTTTCATCCCACAGAGGGTGGCACTCTCGCTCTAATTGCTTCATCGCAGCTTTGAGGTGAGCCTTTTTAAACCGTGCTTTGAGCTTATTTAGGTTCGCCTTCACTTCACCAAAGTTCGTGATGAAGTGCTCTACGTTTTGGTGCACCAACATGGCTTCATTCAGTCGCTTCTCAAAGGACAGCAGTCGCCATATGTCATGTGGGTCATCCACGATGCCAAAATTCGAGCAGCCAAAGCATTTCACGACGAAGCCGCAACCTAGCTGGGATTTTTCTTCATCCGAAAGGACACCACTTCTGTCTACGGTTTTCTGGAATTCCTTTTTTTGAGGAGTGTCGGCACCCTTACAAAAACCACCGTTCTGATTCTCAGCCACGCGGTGCTCAGTATCGGCTTCCTTTAAGGCTTCCCATTTCTCATGCGAAATCACCTCACCAATCGCTTCTTTGGCTTGTGCCACCGCGACAACCGTTCCCCCATCGGGATTTTCACCCAAGTTGTGCAAAGCCGTTAGGCCAAGTGCTAATTGGTTTCTGGCTTCGCCTTTAGTGACTTTGCCATACTTGGCGTTGTCATAAGTATCAGATGCATTGCGGGTGTTTTGTGCCGCCTTGCTTCGCCCTAGCTTATGCTCTGCGTACTGCTTAATGGATGATTTCAATAGTTCACAGTTCAAGCGAAAATCAGGGTTCTTTTCTATTAAAGCTTGGATGCGCTTGGAGTGTTTAACCAGATAATCTTGAGCATAGATATTGAGGTTATTTACGGTTGGAACATCACCATTCATCTTTCGGAATAGATAATGCTTATCCAAACCCAGAAAAGTAGAATGCGCCTTAGATAACGCAAGGTGTTCTTCAAAAAAACGCTTACAGGAGGCTCTAGGCGTGAATGAGCGAAGTTCAACCGTGTTTCCGCGAGTCTTAAATCCCTCAATGCTGATGCGACCTGCTCCTGACTTCTGGCACACCCATTCATCTTCTAAAAACATACTTAAGGTTTCTGTTTGCCCTGTTCCGAGATAGTAGATGGTCAGCAACACCGCATTGTAAACCAACCTATCAAACGCTAACTTTCTTTGATACTCAGATAGTGACTCATCCTGATAGCGCTCTAACAGCGCTCTGCGGTCAGCGAGCAAGGCGAAGGCAATAGAGCGCAACTGCTTTGAGTTGTAGTTGTCAGAATCTAAAGACGCTGAATTCGTATCAAGGTTTCTGGCTGCTTTAGGGATTGTTCCGAAGCCAAACTTTTTGCAGATTGAATTTAGGTTTGAACCTAGCCAGCCAAGATATTTCGGTTTGATAGACTTACCATACAACCCCTTACCTGTACTTGCCATTGAAAGGTAAGTCGCATGGATGTACTGAATACATGTTTCAGTAGAAAACTGAACTTTGGTTTTTCGTTTTCCGCTTTGGGCATTGAATGCATGACGAATAATTTGTCGGACATTACGGAATTGCTCCACCTTTGATGCTTCGCGCCACCCTGACTGCTGGAACTTGGAAATCAGCAAGCGAATATGCTCATCCGTGGCATACGCCTTTAGCTCCGCAAAGTCACACGTTGAGTTGTAACCATTACTGTTCTTCCAAGTATATTTCCACTTGGTAATTGCCGTCAGTGTGTTGTCGGTGACCATCTCCGTGGTCGGTGTAGAGCGATAAGCACGAGCGTTTTCTTTGGGTTCGGTATCCATTACATCAGTCACGATAGCGTTTCATCCTCTAGCAAGTTCATGGTTATCTCGGGGATTTGGTTCTTTTCAGGATTGCCCTCGTAATGCTTGAGGTACAGCATGGTGGTTTCTAAATCTTTATGACCCATTTCGTCCTTTAGCATTTTCAGCGCTTGCATCATCGACAACTCTTTAATTTGAGCCAACGACTCAAGCTTATAAGCGCCAAACGTTGCCCTGCAATCATGCTCTTTATGCTTAAAGTGAGGATTACTGTTCTCTTGTATCGCAGCGCGTAACTTAGCCCACAATGAGTTGAGACTCTTAGTGGTGAACGGTTCTCCATCCTTATTGATAAAAGCGGGAGGGTTCATATCACCCGTATTCATGAAGTACAACTGTTGCCGCTTTTTATATCGCTCACTTTCATGGTACTCATTAAGTGACTTCATCAACCAAACAGGCATAGAGACTTGTCGGTTGATATCATATTTGGTTTTGCAGTCGTGGTCAGGCCCAATCCAGATGCCCGTTAGTGTCTTCCCTTTGAAGCCCTTGGGAATAGCAAAGTGTTTAGGCTTAATGTCTGTGACCTCTATAGCGCGAAGCCCTACAGAAAGCGCCACACTAATCATTAAACGAAATTCTTTAGACAGCCCATTGCAACGCCAATTGTCCCTCACATGCTGTAGGTCAAGGTCATTCAATGGCTGTAGATTGGTTTCTCTGGTTGCGCTTCGGATTGAGCAGTCCGTCAAGGTCTGCCCGTACTTGGTAGTGCCCGTCACTTCAAACGGCAATTGAGAAATGTACCCATGGCGGTAACAAAACAGATAGAAGCGCCTCGCAATTGACAGAGCTGAAACGGCAGTGCTTCGACTCAAGTTACCTTTTTCTATCTCACCTTCTAAATAAGCTCGATAAAGGAAAATTGGGTAGCGCTGTAATCGCTCTTCGTGGTCGTCCCATTTTAGATTGTTGGCATCCAAGTATCGGTAATACCTCAACAGATGAAAGCACGTTGGCTTAACGTCCTTCGCCCCCTCTACGATACGACGACTTAAGATGTAAGCATTGGGCTCAAACACTGGCTTACCTTCGCTGGTAAACAGCATGAGAACACCTTTGAATGACATTGGCTTATCAACGGTAAACAATTCCTGAGTGTCTTCGTATGACACCGAATTTTCAGCGCCAAAGGAGATGGCAATCTCTTTAGTTACCTCAACGTCACCGATGTTAATGTATTCCGCTGTCTCTATGAGGTGATAGAAGTGCTCCATACCTGACTTTATCTCAATCAATCAAATCTAATTATAAGTATTACTTGCAATCTAATTTTGTCAATGTATATTTATATCTAGTGTTAATCTAATTATAACTATTGGAATTCTAAGTCGAATGAAAAAAAACCCACTACTAAGAGTGGGTTACTAGGGCGTGTTGATCTTTCGTGAGTGTTTTTTGAACAGCATGGTAAAGAGTTATAATTTGCTTCGCCAAAAGTAAAACCATAACCAATACCATGCCAAGAACAATGCTAACTGATATTCGCTGGGAACTGCTACTCCAAGTTATGAAAAGTACAGGTCGTATTTACGATAAAACTGAACATCGAATGACATTTGAAGGAATACTTTATCGAATGAGAACAGGTATTCCTTGGCGAGATCTACCCTCTGAGTTCGGAGAGTGGAGTACCGTTTACAGACGATTTAATCTTTGGTCAAAGAAAGGGATTTTAGATAATCTTTTCAAAAGCTTATCTAGCATGGCTGACTTTGAATGGGTATTTCTTGATGGCTCTATAGTTAGAGCGCATCAGCATAGTACAGGTGCAGCTACTGAAAGTTCAGAGCAAATAGGAAAAAGTCGCGGGGGCAACTCAACCAAAATTCACTTAGCTGTAGATAGTGGTGGCCTGCCGATTTGCTTTGATTTATCAGAGGGACAACGCCACGATATAGTGCATGCCGAAAGCTTAGTTGAGCAACTCGATGAAGTTAATACCATCGTTTGTGATAAAGGATATGACAGCGAACCTTTCCGTACTTTTGTTAAGGAACGTGGCGGAGAAACAGTAATTGCTAAACGCAATTACGGACAAGATATAGACAAAGACAGTATGGATTGGTGTCTATACAAGTATCGTCACTTGGTCGAAAATGCCTTTGGGAGAATTAAGCATTATCGAGCTATTTCAAGTAGATATGACAAGCTAGAAAGGAATTATGCCAGCATGTTATCACTGGCATTCATGTTAATGTGGCTACCGATGTATTGTTGAACACGGAATGTACAGCAAAGATCAACACGCCCTAACATTGTTACAAGTAAATTAGAGAGGTTAGATTATTTCTTACCTTGGATTTGCTTGTCTTCTTCTGTCAGTTCACGAATGCGACGGCTGATGTCACGGCGAGCTTTAGATATCTCTGCGCTCTTGATGATGTGGTCATCAACACGGTCTTCGTAGTCAGCTTTCATATTTTTGATAATGCCTAAGATTTCGTCATGAGTCATTTCTGGCTTGACGTAGTCAAGTAGGTTATCAAGAAGGTCGACACGCTTACGGTTGTCACGAACTTTCTTTTCGTTGTCTAAAAGTTCACGCTTAAGTTTGTTCTTGCGTCGTGCTTGGTTAACAATTTCAAATACGCTGCTCATAGATTCCTTTTCCTAATCGTCAAATACGTTGTCTGGTTCTGATTAAAGCACATCAGTTGGTGTTGTAACAGTCTTTAGATCAAAGCAAAAGTAAGGTTGTATAATTATTCGGCATTCTCGCTTAAGTGCGATTGTTTTTATCTAAGAGTTCAAGTTAGTATTCAGTATAGATACTTCATTGATACGAAATGTGAAATGAATCAACAACAATTAGAAACCGATGATCTGGTAGAGAGTGTTACCGAATCTTTAGCAGAACAAAGCAAGCTTCGAGAGGCGTATGTGAAAGAGCGTACTTACCTTGAAGTCGTGGAAATAGAGCTAAATCGTTCTAAAATCATAATGATTGATGAACAAGGCCGAAAGAAAAGAGTACCTATTTTGTCTGAGCACTAGTCATCATTGGCTGCATTCTTCAGTGTTGAGACGGATTAATCAAAATAATAAAAAGGAATAATGATGAACACAGTACTTTCCCTAATTGAAGCGAGAATTATCGGTTGTTTGATCGAGAAAGAAGTCACCACGCCTGATCATTATCCATTAACATTAAACAGCTTAACGACGGCATGTAATCAAAAAAGTAACCGTGAGCCTGTACTCTCTCTTTCTGAATCTGAAGTATTAGATGCCGTTGATGGATTAATAGCGCGTCGTTTAGTGAGTGACGAAAGCAGCTTTAATAGTCGTGTGAATAAGTATCAGCACCGCTTCTGCAATACTGAATTTGGTGATCTGCAATTTTCTGAGCAAGAGCGCGCGATCATCTGTTGTATGCTTCTTCGCGGCGCACAAACGCCTGGCGAACTGCGCACCAGAACTGGTCGTCTTGCAAATTTCAGCGATGTTAAGGAAGTGGAAGCAACGCTAGATAAATTAGCCGTAAGAGAAGCGGGTGCTTTAGTGGTTAAACTGCCACGTGAAGCGGGTAAACGTGAATCTCGTTACCAACATTTACTGAGTGGTGAAGTGGATGTTGAGTCATTTGCAACGGCGTCTGTAGGAGCTTCTCAACCAACCGCGAATAGCGGAAGACTTGAAGAGTTGGAAAACGAAGTCGCGAACCTGAAAGCGGAAGTTGCTGAGCTTAAAGAAATGGTTGAATCACTACTTTAGATGTCTAGCTTAGATAAAAATGCGGGTTGGGTGGTGTACTTGATCCGCAATCGTCATAACGCACTTTATTGCGGTGTAACGAATAATTTAGAACGCCGATTTGAACAACATCAAACCGGTAAAGGTGCAAAAGCCCTTAAAGGCAAAGGCCCACTTGAGCTAGTTTGGAGTTTTGATGTTAGGTCAAAAAGTGAGGCATTGAAAACCGAATACGCGATCAAACAATTACCTAAGCCTCTCAAAGAAAAACTGGTATCACTCAAACTAATCATTGAGTGGCAAGAAGATCAAATTCAATATATCGAAGTCTCATAATTCATAGCTAAAATGTTCGTTATTGATTAAATCTCAATATTGTATTTTCCTTATGAATCCGATTAAGTTATTGAATGTAAGGTGTAATTTTTTAGTTTCGGATTGACCTAAACGCATCGTAGAACTCACTGATTACAATCTTTCTTCCAAATTGACATATTGCACATTTAGAATGCTGTTCTAATTATAGTTAGGCGCTATCATTTATCATCGTTGTCCTACATAATATCTCTCAGCCATACAAAGATATGGTGTCATGCTAGGTTAAAAAATGAGCCAAAGTAGCTCATATAAAAACGAGAAAAATATGAAACGTTTACTGATGTTGTTGGGACTTGCCGTATTTTCTGCGTCCGCTCTCTCCCATGGTACCCATGTCCTCAATGGTTACTGGGAATACCAAGATTACCTTTCTAAATTTCCAGAGCAAAAAGCACTGACCGATAAAATGGTTGAGGCAGTGCAAGACTACCCCGTTCCGTTAAGAAAAATCCAAGTTGAACCCATCACAATCTCTGTGGTGTATCCGGGACAACAGATCTCAGATTATTGGGTTCGCAATATCGAAGCTTTCGAAAAAAGGCTCGATAGGCTGAGAATTAATTATCAGATCAATCAGGTCTTTACACGAGTTAATGCGGATATCACCCAGCAAAGTATTTCATTACAAGAAGCTATCGAAAACAAAACCGACTACTTGATTTTTACTCTCGATACCACTCGTCATCGTAAATTTATTGAACATGTTTTGACGTCAACGGATACCAAGTTGATTCTGCAAAATATCACTACACCAGTTCGAGCGTGGGCTGACAGACAGCCATTCATGTACGTGGGGTTCGACCATGCAACAGGTGGCTTAAAGCTGGCGGAGTACTTTAAGAATAACAGTAAATCAGACAGCCAATATTCGGTTTTGTACCGCTCAGAAGGCTATATCAGTGATGCTCGCGGTGATACTTTTATTCATGAAGTGAACACCGATACAAATTTCGCACTCAAGTCCTCCTTTTACACTAAGTCAGACAAAGAAAGCGGCTATCAAGCGGCGAAAATCAGCATAGAGAAAGATAAAGACCTAGACTTTATTTATGCATGTGCAACTGATGTGGCATTAGGTGCTGCAGATGCGATTCGTGAATCAGGCCGAGATATTCTTCTTAATGGTTGGGGAGGCGGTTCTGCCGAACTTGAAGCTATCGAAAGAGGTGATCTAGACGTGACTGTGATGCGGATGAATGATGACACTGGCATTGCGATGGCAGAAGCCATTAAATGGGATCTGGCTGGTTTAGAAGTGCCTACCGTATATTCAGGTGATTTTGAATTGGTCACCAAAGAAGATTCTCCCGAACGTATTTCTGAACTCAAACAGCGGGCATTTAGATACTCAGGTCAATAATGAAGAAAAGCTACGCCAGTACACCGAGAAACACTCTAGCCAAATTAATTACCCGTATTGTTATTTTAGTGATAGGGGTTATGGCGCTTGGCGTGCTTATTCATAATTATGAGACCAGCAGTAGTATTGTAAAGCAAGAAACGAACCGGACGGTTCAGCAGACTTCTAGCTTGATACAGAACATGTTTGATTACCGTTTGTCGGTATTACAGATTAATCAAGACAGTAGTTCGCACAGTGCGGTGTTGAGACAATACTTTGATAGTAATGATGAAGAAGCGCTGAGTTATTTTTTCTTTGGTGTTGACCAGCGTGAACCGAATCATGCCCCAGATTTACGCTTTGTCGCGACTCACGATGGTGTCGTTTGGGACGATGGTAACGGTCGGTTTTACGGTTTGGATCACACCAATCTGGAAAATATTTCTGATGAGGTCGCATTCAGCAGTAATTGGCATTTTTTAAAGTTGACGACGGAGATAGGAGATCGCCACCTGTTGGCTCGACGCACGCCAGTCGTTGATAACGAAACGGGTGAGGTTCTGGGACAATTGTATATCGCGATTGTGTTGGATAATAACTTCTCCCTCGCAGAATCGATTCAACAGGGAAGCAATTGCGAAAACATTGTTATCGAGGCGCACGGTACGCCTGTTACCTCTACATTCAGTGGGGATGAAAGTTATACGCTCACGGATATCCTCAATTACAAACAGCATGATCAACTCCCTAGTCACTTTGTGAGCATCGCGACGATTAAGATCAATGCGGTCGATACGCCACTCATTATCCGCGCCGTGCAAAAGAACACTAACTTTATTGCGTTAGAAGAAAACTACGAGCGTGCAATCATTGTCGTCGTTGTAGTGATCATACTCGTATCCTTCTTCGCTAAAGCTTGGATTCAGAGAAAGGTCGCGGCTGAACTCGATAAGTTAATGGACTTTACTCGCTCAGCAAGTGGCAGCGAAGACTACAACAAATTTGATGGCTCAAACATCTTCGAATTCCACCATATTGGTTGCACGTTAGAAGATACTTTTGAACGGCTGTCTGAACAAAACCAAAAATTCCAAGACCTGTTTAACTTTGCTCATTCACCGATATTGGTTTGGTCTGACAAAGGCGATTTGATTCAGATGAATCCGGCTGCTCGAATGGCCCTGTTTGATGAAGATAATAGCTATGGTGTGATTGCTCAGGAGTTTGAGCAACGGATGCTGCCTAATATTCAGATGGTGGTCCAAGGATCAAAGCTGACGGGTATTAACGTCCCAATCGGAGATAAGGTGTTTCGCTGGAATATGTCGGCAATTCGAGTAGAGCACGGCATTACGGGTGTAGTGGTTCAAGGGCAAGATATCACCAAGCTAATAGAAGCAGAGCGACAAGCCGATCGTGCTCGTGAAGAGGCTGAATACCTTGCGAATGTGCGTGCCGATTTCTTAGCCAAGATGAGCCACGAGATTCGAACTCCGTTAAACGGTATTCTCGGCGTCTCTCAGCTAATGAAACGCTCAGTACAGAGTGAAGACAATCGAGACCAGGTCGATGTACTTTGTAATAGTGCGGAACACCTACTTGCGGTGCTTAACGATATTTTGGATTTTTCTAAAATAGAGCAGGGACAGTTTAATATTCAAAAGAAAAACTTCCGCTTAGCTGAGCTCGTTAACACGCTAGACAGCATCTATCGTCCGTTGTGTGAAGATAAGTCGGTCGTTTTTTGTATCGATAACCATTTGGCGAATGATATTGAAATAAGCACCGACCAAGTGCGCCTTAATCAGATCATGTTTAACTTGTTGAGCAATGCTCTTAAGTTTACTCATCAAGGACGTATTTCGGTGAGTTTCGAACTTGAAAGCATTTTTAATTCAGACCAAGCGAGCTTGATTGTTCGGGTTAAAGATACCGGTATTGGTATTGATGGCAGTAAAATTGATGCTGTTTTTGAACCTTTTGTTCAGGAAGATGAGACCACAACCCGTGAGTATGGCGGCACCGGTTTAGGACTTACCATCGTTAAGAACCTTGTCGATATGCTAGAAGGTGATATTCAAGTGCGAAGCGCTAAAGGTGAAGGATCTGAGTTTGTCATCGAGATCCCTGTAGAGCTATCTTCACAGCCATCATTAGGTTCTCCGCAGCAACCTCACATTGATCCTCATGCGCTATTTAGCCACTCCTTTAAAGTATTGCTGGTGGAAGACAACCACACGAACGCGTTTATTGCACAAGCTTTCTGTAAGAAGTATGGGATGGCCGTGACTTGGGCTAAAGATGGTTTAGAAGCGATAGAGTTGGGGAAAGCAGAGGTGTTTGATCTCATCTTAATGGATAACCAACTGCCGAACTTAGGTGGCGTAGAAACAACTCAGCAATTAAGAAGTGAAATTGGAATCTCAACACCGATTTATGCCTGTACAGCTGACGCACAACAATCGACACGAGAAAGCTTTATGGCGGCTGGAGCCAACTATGTAATTGTTAAGCCGATCAAAGAGGAATCGTTGCACCAAGCTTTTGTGCATTTCAAAAACGTTTACTCAGGTGACATGGATCAACCGAGCTAATCAATAAAGCTAACTAATCAACCAACTAAGCAAAGCCGAGTTTCTCATTACGATGAAAGTGAGATTGTGATAAAGACAAGGTCGAATAGCGTGTTCTTGTCTTTATAAAGAACCTGCAGTAAAAGCTTGCTCTAACAGTAACGTTCTCAATTCATCGTTCATCTCTATATGTTCAGGGAACTGTATTCCCAAAAACCAACCTTGGCCTTGTCGTTTTTTACTCACTACCTTGTAGACAAGTTCGCCATCTAAGTACTCACTCAAGATCAAGCTGGCCTTAATCTTCCAGCCGATATCGATATCCGATTGCTGGGTAAGATAGATGCCGCAGCCTGATGCAGAAAAATCCACTAAAATGCATCCAATGACAAGGTATCAAAGGTGACTTCACATTCCAGTCGTACCTTCTATCTTTCGTGCTAGCGAATGGGTTTGGTTGCAAAGCTTGAGGGTGGAAGAGGGAAGGTAAGGTGTGCAGGCGAGGTGATATGAGCCAGTACATTAGTCTTAAATGCGACAATGTGACCAAGCTCGGTATCGGTAATAGCATGAACAATGATATAGACATTATTAAGCTTTCTTAGCGTTAATGCTTCCGTTGCTTTTGTGAAAGCTCCGGAATCAAGTACTGATCTTGTCTGTGTCCGATGTAAAGCGTGCTTATCTGAATTGAGTCATCTAGGCCAAATTCCAACACACCTGCTGTTCTTGTACCGGGTTTTAGGTATCTGAACAGTTCTAAGTTTTAATCTTTATGCATATTTTTCAATGAACAACGTTAATCATCTGTTCAAATAATATAACGGCCTGATAAATGTATGTCATTAGTTTCATTTAAGTAATTGTAAGAGTTGAGTCAAAAAGTGAATGGCTTTCCAAAACGAAAACTCGCTTACTCTTACCTCAAAACACGATACACTGTTGTCGTTAATCATGTACTGATGGAGAAATATTAAATGGAACTGGAAACTTTACTCAATGCGCTGACTCAAGCCCCAGAAAGCATTCAATTTGAAGATACAATGCAGGTGATTGAGGCGAACTATGACTTTTCTGAGAGTGAGTTTCGTAATGGTGATGTAGTAAATGTTGTGGGACAGAACAATGGCTCGTGTAAGATTTTTGCATTTGGTTTAGCTCAAGATCTTTCTCCCGAGCAAACACTGGCTTGTTTTGGGCAGTTTTATCGCAATGATGTATTAGGTTTTCCTGAGAGTACCGACCATCAAAACATTCGTAACTTTATGGTTCATGGTTGGAGTGGTGTGCAGTTTTCCCAGCCGGCATTGATTGCGAAAACAAAGTAAACACGTACTAGGCTAACATTCGTATTCTGAAGCGAGAAAATAGTATCTCGCTTCTTTTATGTTCTCGATGTTGAGACAGGTCTACTCTCTATTGAATAGGCAATGCAGTTAAGCACTTGCGACACATACAAACACCACCTTTAGGGATACTGCTAGTATCGCGTTTTTCTAGCTCAAAGCACCAACAGGTTTCTTTTCCTGCGCTGATATCACACTGAGCAGGGGCATTACACTGTGGGCACTGATGAGTTGAAGTCGCACCGCTGAGGCTATCCATCACCGAACCTCTTTCAATTTCAGACAAGCCTTTCCAACCGATAATCTCATCCATCGTTCTGTGGCAGCCGCTGCATATGCCACCATTATTTTTACAAGCCGCTAAGCAAGGTGTTTTCATCTATCTGACCCGTCATTCATTTGTGCTGAAATGTAGCACATTTGTTTCTTCTTGAAGAGCCGTTAAACTAAGAAATTACTCAGTTAAATTGAGAAAGGACCTCGTAATTTTTAGCCTTTTCATGTAGCATCTCGCCCCTTTTGTTGAGTGGGGGATATTGTGTTTATTGGATTTGATTATGGAACAGCTAACTGTTCCGTTGCAGCTATGGTTGATGGAGAGCCAAGCTTGTTGCCGTTAGAAGG
Organism: Vibrio sp. nBUS_14; assembly: GCF_051201655.1. Lineage (NCBI taxonomy): Bacteria > Pseudomonadati > Pseudomonadota > Gammaproteobacteria > Vibrionales > Vibrionaceae > Vibrio > Vibrio sp. nBUS_14. Next base: position 1,333,274 of record NZ_CP179207.1, on the reverse strand, counting down.
TAAGAGTCATTATATTCCCTCAACCGTGTTTGCACCGACTCGAGAAAGTGTTTCTGAGCATTTATTCCGTCACTTAAACATCAAGCCCAGTGATACAATCGGTGAGCAGGTGTTGCGACGCGCGATTGCATTGAACCGTGAAGAGAGTATTGATCTTGCGCCGGAAGACATGGCATTTGGTCAAGCAGCGTTGAACCTCTATTTAGAAGACCCACGTGACGTTTATTATGTTAAGTCCCCGAAGTCTTTCCTTGGTGCTAAAGGCTTACATGATGTTCAGGTGAGCTTCTTCGAAGATTTAGTGTGCGCCATGATGGCGAATATTAAAAATCAAGCCGAGCTTACGACCCAAGAGCAAATCAAACAAGCTGTTATCGGTCGACCTATCAACTTCCATGGACGTGGTGGGGAAGAAGCAAACAGACAAGCTGAACATATTTTGTCTCGCGCAGCGAAGCGTGCTGGCTTTCAAGATATCGCGTTTCAGTTTGAACCCGTTGCTGCGGGACTTGATTATGAAAGCACACTGACTCAAAATCAAACTGTCTTAGTTGTCGATATTGGTGGTGGTACGACGGATTGCTCATTACTTGAAATGGGACCGACCTGGTCGGGTAAAGCGGATCGAACTCAGAGCCTATTGGCACACAGTGGCCAGCGAGTCGGGGGTAATGACCTCGACATCTATCTTGCTTTCAGACAATTGATGTCGCCTTTTGGCATCGGCAGTAAAGGGATTTCTGGTATCGATATGCCGTTGACCCAGTTCTGGAATCCGATCGCAATCAATAACGTTGAAGCTCAGAAGAATTTTTATTCTCGAGAAAACCTTGCAGCTTTGAAGCTACTTCGTAAAGAAGCGGCAGAGCCACAAAAGTTGGATCGCTTGATGAAGGTTTATCACGACACGTTAGGCTACAGTATTGTGCGCAGAGCGGAAGAAGCTAAAATTGCGTTGGCAGAGTGCGCTCAATATCGAGCTGCGATTAATGTTGCTTCTGAGCTAGTAGAGGTCGACATCTCAGTTGAGCAGATGGTGGATGCGATCGAAACTCCGAAATCTAAAATGATTGAGTTGGTGAAAGAAGCAATCCTACAAGGCCAGAAAAAGCCAGACGTTATCTATATGACTGGAGGCTCTGCTCGTTCTCCAATACTGCGTAAAGCTGTAGAGCAAGCTGTGCCGAATGTTTCAATCGTAAGTGGAAACTATTTCGGTTCGGTAACGGCAGGTTTGGCACGTTGGGCTGAGGTGTGCTTTAAATAAATCCGTTCCATAAAACAATACGTTAAGTAATTTATAAGGGTAATGAGTCTTGGGCTGATTACCCTTTTTTGTATCCAGTGTTTGTATGGGTACTTAAAGATCTACTTTGAATTCGAAGTACGGGGATTATTTTACGCCTTTAAATATTTCCAGCGGGTTCTAAATGTTACAGGATGTTTATTTGCCACTGTGGGTTATTTGATAGTCTGATGAGTTTATTTTTAATGCAACTTTTTCGATATTCATAGATTAGTGTTTTCCTACTTGTTAAATTCAGGTAACAACTTCTCCGTAAGTACGAGGTTGTTGGTGAATAACTCACCCAGTTACATAATGAATAAGAAACTTTTAGCGCTAGAAATTTCTGGTGCAGTATTTGGTACACAGGCAGTTGCAGTTGAGCTTTACAACGAAGACGGCACAACATTCTCAGTTGCAGTTGGTGATCTAAACAGCGATGACCGTCTAGGTAGTGATGATATTGGTGTTGAGTCTGTTTCTCCACGTATCAACTTCAGTGCAACTCATGAACTTGATAACGGTTTCACTGCTGACGCTAAAGGTGAATGGGCTCTAAACATACTTGACGGCGCTGAAGGTTTTTACCTTGCTGGTGTATACGCAATGAACAACTACATGAACTCTGGTAATAACCAGATTCTTGAAGACTCAGTTGCTATTGAATTGCTAGCATCTTACGCACTTTCAAACAGCCTTAACCTAAGCGTTAACTACGAAGTGATAGAAGACGACAAGAAGAGCGAAACAGTATTCAGCACAACTGCTCTACAAGCTGAATACAACTTTACTTCTCAGTTCGTAGGCTTTGCTGGTTACCAATTCGATCTACAAGGTTCTGGCGTTTACAAAGAAAAGCTGACGACCAATGGCTAATGGGTGCTCGTTACTACCTATAAGTCGCAGACTGATTTAGCATAGTGTTTACTCCTTAAACTTACCTTTTAGGATACAGTCCTAGACACCATGCTAAGCCCTCTCCGATCTTTTGATTGGAGAGGGTATTTTTCGTTTTGTGCTACGTAAAATACAATCAATACAATCCTGTGATTAGAGCTCTCAATTTATCGAGTTGTTCGAAATTAGTGATTTTTCACCTCAAGTGTTAAAGGCTCATTTGCATCGATAACCGTCTAAAATTAGCCAAATCAACAAATTGAGCTCAAGATCAGAAATTTGAACTTCGCCACCATCTTGTCAAAGATTCTATCTTTATGATGCGTTAAACTCTGAACTCCTAAAAATAGTTCAGGGATAAACTATGAGCAGCGTTGTAGATCAAGAACAGTTGATGAATTCCAAGCGAACTGCAGTACCAACAAAAGTATTATGTGTTGGGCGCAATTACGTGGACCATATTGAAGAACTCAACAATGCTATCCCTGACGCTATGGTTGTTTTCAACAAACCGAGTACCAGCGTTACCTCCTCTCTATCTTCATTCCACCAAGAAGCACTGCATTACGAAGCTGAAATCTGCTTCATTGTTGAAAACGGTCAATATTCTGCAGTAGGGCTAGGGTTAGATCTCACTAAACGAGAGCTACAAAGCCATTTAAAATCGAAAGGCTTACCTTGGGAGCGCGCTAAGGCGTTTGATGGATCAGCCGTTTTTAGTCGCTTTGTTCCAACTGATAACTTAGACCTTGCAGACTTGAATCTAGAGTTGTTTATTAACTGTGTTCGTGTTCAGAAAGGACATGTTGAGCAAATGCTGTACTCGCCTTCGGCTGTCTTGGAAGAACTCTCGTCTTATACCACTCTGCTAGACGGTGATGTGGTGATGACGGGCACTCCAAAGGGTGTTGGTGAAGTTCATCGAGGTGACATATTCCTTGGTCGTCTAAAGTGCGGTGAAGCTACATTGATTGAAATCGAATGGGTCGCGAGCTAGTTAGTCTGATTTTTGCAGTTAATAAATTGGCTTCATTGATAAATAGTGGTATTTAATTCGAAATAATTCGCTCATGACAACTGATTACATCTAGAAGGGGGTTGGTAATTGATATAAAATCCGCTTCCGTTTTTATCAATACTGAAACTCATGATCGATTTAGCTATATTACCTGTCTACCTTACTGCCGTTGTCGCACTTCTTCTTTTACCTGGCCCAGATATGCTATTGATTGCCAGCTCTAGTATGAGTTATGGCCGAAAAGTCGGTGTGTTTGCAAGTCTAGGAAATGCAACCTCTGGGATTATTCTGACGGTATTGGCAGCCATGGGTGTATCGGCGCTGATCGCCATGAGTCCTATTGCCTTAAAAGCCCTGAATTTATTGGGTGGCGCTTATCTATTGAAGATGGGTTGGGATTGCCTGCGAACTGAGCAGGGCAATGCGCCAGAACTCAGCGATAATTCTGCCGCGAAAACCTATTACCAAAGAGCATTGATTAGCAACTTGCTTAATCCGAAGGCTCTGATTTTCTTCGTTATGTTCTTACCTCAGTTTGTGTCTACCAATATTGAAGCTACATCGGGTGAGCAGATGTTGATGCTCGGTTTATTACTAAATGTTCTAGGTTTAACATTCAACTTCTTGTTGGTTGCTTTAGTGGGTACGGTTGGTAAGTCTCTTGTTGAAAACGCAAAGTTTCGAACTTATCAACAGAAGGTGATGGGCGCTGTATTCATTGTGCTTGCGATTTGGATGCTATCTTCCTTCATCGGTTAGTTGCATTGTAAATAAGACGAAAAATGGACGCGAATGAGCGTCCGTTTTTGTTTTGATGGTTTGTATGTTTAACCGACTACTTTATCCAGTAGTTATAAGCTTCACATTGAGTTGTAACCTTAAGCACTGAGCTCTTGCTGGTGTTGTTCAATCAAGTTATTTGTATACTCTTCTCCACGTTGACGAGCTTCATCGTACGTTTCTGAACCCTCAAACTTTGTCACTGTCTCATAATAAACTTTTACTTTTGGTTCTGTGCCAGACGGTCGAACGATAATTCGAGAACCATCCTCCAAGTGATAAATCAATACGTCACTCGTTGGTAAGTTAATGGTTTCAGTATCGCCACCAACGATGTATCGTAAAGAAGATTGCAGATCTTCAATTACCGAGACAGTTACGCCACCAATGGTTTTAGGTTGTGCCGATCTCAGTTTTGAACCTATCGACGGTGAATCCGGATCAAGGGCGATACTGCGTTGAGCATTGGTATGGACACCGTGTTCCAAAGAAATTTGAGCAAGAAGATCCCAAACGGTCCGACCTTGAGATTTCAACTCTTCAACCAGTTGAGCAAATACTACCAGTGCAGAAAGCCCGTCTTTATCGCGAACTTGAGTACCAATCGTGTAGCCCAGTGCTTCTTCGTAGGCAAACAAGAACTCATTCTGTTCATCTTCCAGCTGCATCCCGATATTCGCTAACCATTTGAAGCCAGTCAGTGTTTGAAAATAGGTAGCACCATGAGAGTTAGCGACTTTTTCGAGCAAGGTCGAAGAGACAATACTGTTGCCAACTAATTGGTTTTTGATATGAGGCTTCGAAAGCAAGTAATGAGCAAATAACACACCGACTTGATCACCGGTCAGCATCTTATAGGAAGCATCATCGGTTCTAACTGTATCATCGGCTTTAACGGCAACGGCGAATCGGTCTGCATCCGGATCGTTGGCGCAAGCGATGTCGGCATCGACACTTTTCGCCAGATTGACGACGAGATCCATCGCGCCTTTTTCTTCTGGGTTGGGGAAGTTGACCGTCGGGAAGTGGCCATCGGGCTCTCTTTGTTCCGCCACGCTGAATACTTTATGGAATCCACCGTCGTGCAGAAGATCTTCTGCCATTTGTGCACCGACACCATGCATTGCCGTGTAGGTCACGGTAGTATGTGCTGAATCGATGTCGTTACGTACATAAGGGCTTTGATTAATTGCAGCGCGATAAGTTTGGTAGTAACCCTCGGTTAACCAAACTAAGTTCCCTTGCTTTTCCGCGTCACTGAGGCTGATTAGTGGGATTGGTTTGGTTGACGCGACGTCAATCTCATCGGCGATGCCCGCATCGTGTGGTGGAATGATTTGAGCTCCATTCTCCCAATAGACCTTAAACCCATTATATTCAGGTGGGTTGTGGCTGGCTGTAACAACGACAGCGGCAGCTGCGTTGAAGTGTTCAATACCAAAGGCAACAATGGGTGTCGCTGCGACGTTTTCGGTCAAATAAACCTTAATACCTAAGGCCGTCAGTACCGAAGCGGTATCGATGGCGAATTGTTTAGAATCTAGACGTCCGTCATAACCTACCACTACACCACGAATAGCTGCATTGGCGACATGTTGAATTAAGTAATGACCAAGCCCCGTCGCCGTTTCTTGTATTACCAAACGGTTCATTCTATTTGGGCCGCATCCTACTTTGCCGCGCAGGCCTGCAGTGCCGAATTCTAATCGTTGTGTAAAACGATCTTCGAGCTCGGCGTGCATTTTCTTATCGATCAGATGTTGAAGCTCTTCACGAGTTCTTGGATCTGGGTCTCTCGCTAACCAGTTCATAGCATCTTGCATAATCACTAAACCTTTTAATGTCGGGATGACTTACTGTTGACTTAACTTAAGTGATATTGATTATTATTTCTATTAAGGCAATCGTAAAACTCAATTTAAAATAAATTCCAACGGCAAGGTAAGAAGAAGGGCTTATAGGTCAAGCGACTTCAAATAATTGACTGTTTAGTAAGTAAACTTACCTTGAACAATTGGATATCACTAACTAGCCTTTTACATAAATATAACAAAAACCAACAATTTCGTCGTATTTGAATCTTTGGTTAAAACCTTGAACGTTTTTGAACCGTATAAGTTCGTATGATTTTTGATACGAACTGGCGAGTTGAGGTTAAACGCTACGTGATGTGTAGCTTCGGATTCAACCTTTCATGTGTAGTCGGATTAACAATTAGTGTCGTTAGATAAACAACGATATATAGGTCGCAAGTATCCAATTAGGATGGATAAGGAGAGATCTTTTGAAAAGATTACTGGTCAGGCTAGCGTGGCTGTTGAATAGTTTTGTTATGGCTTTTTTTTCCCCTGTAGTTAGCGCAAGTAGCGAATACAACATGACGCGTGGGGTAACAGATATCAGCGGCCAGGTGTATGAACTTCATATGTTGATCTTCTACATCTGTTGCGCGATAGCGTTCATTGTTTTTGGCGTTATGTTCTATTCCATTCTTAGGCATCGAAAGTCTAAGGGCGCGGTTGCTGCCCATTTTCACGAAAGTACGAAAGTAGAAATCCTTTGGACCGTTATCCCCATAATTATTCTTATCGCAATGGCCATTCCGGCAACGAAAACCTTGATCGCGATGGAAGACACCTCTCAATCAGACCTAACAATTAAAATTACTGGCTCACAATGGAAATGGCATTACAGCTATTTTGGTGAGGATGTTGAGTTCTTTAGCTTGCTCGCAACCAGCGATAAAGAGATTGAAGGGATAGAGACCAAAGGCGCTCATTACCTGCTTGAAGTGGATAAGCCATTGGTATTGCCGATTAATCGCAAAGTTCGTTTCTTGATGACATCAGACGATGTAATCCACTCGTGGTGGGTGCCAGCGTTTGCGGTTAAGAAAGATACGAGTTCCCGGATTCATTAATGAGGCGTGGACCAAAATAGATGAACCGGGTGTATACAGGGGTCAATGTGCGGAGTTGTGTGGTCGGGCGCACGGGTTTATGCCGATAGTGGTACATGCAATGGAAGAGCAAGAATTTGATTCATGGTTAGCTGAGCAGAAAGAATTGCAATTAACTGCACAGCAAGCGGCGAAAGATGCATTAGACGCGTCACTCTCTTTGGACGAGTTGAATGTATTAGGTGAAGATGTTTATAAAACTCGATGTGCGGTTTGTCACCAAGTGAACGGTGAGGGTATCCCTGGCGCATTTCCTGCCATCAAAGGAAGCCCAGTTGCGCTTGGTGATGTTGGTGTTCATATCGATACCATCGTCTATGGTCGTGGAGGCACGGCGATGCAAGCATTCGATAACCAGTTAACAGAGAAAGAGATTGCGGCGGTTGTGACGTACCAAAGAAACGCTTGGGGTAATGATACTGGTGATGTTGTTCAGGCTTCAGATATTAACGCTTACAAGGTTAAACAGTCAGGCGGATCAGAAAGCTCAACGGATGAAGCACAAAGTGATGCTAAGGAGCAGTTATGAGTTCACCAATCGATAAATCTGTGAAATCGGCTCCCGCTGACGAGCAAGCGTTGAGTCATGTAAGCGAAGGCGTTTTAGGTGACACTGATATCATCACTGATGATCATGACTCTCACGCGGCACCGAAAGGCTGGGCGCGCTGGTTGTACTCAACCAACCATAAAGATATAGGCACGCTTTATCTTTGGTTTAGCTTTGCGATGTTCTTAACGGGTGGCGCTATGGCAATGGTGATCCGAGCTGAGCTATTCCAACCAGGATTGCAGCTTGTTGAGCCAGACTTTTTTAATCAAATGACCACGGTACATGGTTTGATTATGGTATTTGGTGCCGTGATGCCTGCATTTACGGGTTTGGCTAACTGGATGATCCCGATGATGATTGGCGCGCCAGATATGGCGTTGCCTCGTATGAATAACCTGAGTTTTTGGATCCTGCCTTTTGCGTTTTTGATTTTGATTGGTTCTTTGTTTACAGAAGGTGGTGGGCCGAACTTTGGTTGGACATTCTACGCGCCGCTTTCCACAACTTACGGTCCGGATAGTACGGCTCTTTTTGTTTTCTCTATTCATATTATGGGGATCAGTTCGATCATGGGGGCGATTAACGTGATCGTCACCATTGTGAATATGCGCGCGCCGGGAATGACTTGGTTCAAGCTTCCTATGTTCGTGTGGACTTGGTTGATTACGGCTTTCTTGCTCATCGCCGTCATGCCCGTTTTGGCGGGCGCGGTCACTATGGTATTAACCGACAAGTACTTTGGGACAAGTTTCTTTGATGCTGCGGGTGGTGGGGATCCTGTGATGTTCCAGCACATATTTTGGTTCTTTGGGCACCCCGAAGTGTACATCATGATTTTACCCTCGTTCGGCATTATCTCTGCGATCATTCCTGCATTCAGTGGTAAGCGTCTGTTTGGTTATCACTCGATGGTTTATGCCACTTGCAGTATCGCGCTGTTGTCATTTTTAGTGTGGGCACACCACATGTTTACCACCGGAATGCCTGTATTTGCAGAGTTATTTTTCATGTATTGCACCATGTTGATCGCGGTGCCCACTGGGGTGAAAGTCTTCAACTGGGTGGCGACGATGTGGCGGGGGGCTTTGACGTTCGAAACTCCAATGTTGTTTGCTATCGCGTTTATTGTTCTGTTTACGATTGGCGGTTTATCCGGGCTGATGTTGGCGATAGTGCCTGCTGATTTCCAATACCACGACACTTATTTTGTGGTGGCTCACTTCCACTATGTGCTGGTGACGGGTGCAGTGTTCTCTATCATGGCTGCGGCTTATTATTGGCTGCCGAAATGGACGGGGCATATGTACGACCACAAACTCAGCTTGTGGCATTTCTGGACATCAGTCATATCGGTCAATGTACTTTTTTTCCCTATGCACTTTTTGGGTTTAGCAGGAATGCCTCGCCGAATCCCCGACTACGCGATTCAGTTTGCTGACGTTAACCAAGTGGTATCGATTGGTGGTTTCGCCTTTGGCTTGTCGCAATTGATTTTCCTATGGTTGGCTATCAAATGTGTCAGAGGCGGAGAGCCTGCACCAAGCAAACCATGGGACAGAGCGGAAGGCCTTGAGTGGACAGTGCCAAGTCCAGCGCCTCATCACACTTTTACTCATCCACCTAAAATTGATTAAGGGGAACGAGTATGAGCGATAACAAAAACCACCAACAAGACAGCGACAACCAGCCATCACCGAAACGTTCGACAAAGACGTTGACGGGCTACCTGGTGCTGAGCGTGATTGGCATGTTTGGCTTTGGTTTCGCTCTGGTTCCTTTGTATGACGTGATGTGTGAAGCCTTGGGGATCAACGGTAAAACCAACACGGTTTCAGCGGTTCAGCCTAAAGGAATGCAACCTGATTATTCTCGTACGGTTCGAGTGGAGTTCATGTCGCACATTAAGCCAGATATGCCATGGCAGTTTATACCTGAAACTCGAGTGTTAGAGGTTCACCCTGGAGACGTGGTTCAAACGAACTATTTAGCGAAAAACTTATCGGGTCTTTCGTTAGTTGGGCAAGCGGTGCCATCGGTGTCTCCCGGAAATGGAGCGACATATTTTAATAAAATGGAGTGCTTCTGCTTTAATCAGCAGCCTCTGGATGGACACAAGAGCGCGGAGATGGGGCTGATCTTCTACATTGAGCCTGAGATCCCAGAATCGATTCATACGCTCACTCTCTCTTACACCTTGTTTAATATCACGAGTGATGTTGGCTTGAACAAGAGTCAGGCTCAAGTTGAGACACTCGCAAGTAACTAGGGATTTACAGAACCAGTATCAACATAAGGAGTTGAGCGATGAGTTCTAAAAAGGAAGTTTATTTCGTTCCACATCAAAGTCACTGGCCTCTGGTCGGGGCTATTGCTCTGTTTCTTGTTGCGGTTGGCGCGGGCTTAACGGTGCAACACATGGAGACCGACTCTGCTGGTGGTGTGTTTGGGAAAGTAGTGTTATTCATTGGCTTTGGTGTGCTGCTGTATATGCTTGCTGGTTGGTTTAGCAACGTCATCACAGAATCGTTAAGTGGTCTCTATTCTGAGCAAATATCTCGTTCCTTTAGACAGGGCATGAGTTGGTTTATTTTCTCTGAAATCATGTTCTTCGGCGCTTTCTTTGGCGCGCTTTTCTACGCTCGGATGATTTCTGTGCCATGGATTGGTGGGGCAGGAAATAATGAGATGACTCATGAAGTTTTGTGGCCGATGTTCCAATCTATTTGGCCTTTAACAACGGCACCTGATGGCGGTAAAACAGAGGCGATGTCGTGGCAAGGTATCCCCCTTAAAAACACCATCATCCTGTTGATCTCTTCAGTGACGCTTCATTTAGCGCATTTAAGTCTCGAACAAAATAAACGCATGGCATTGATCGTTTGGCTGGAAATCACCATTGTGCTGGCTGGATTCTTCCTATTCTTCCAAGTAGAGGAGTATGTTCATGCTTATCAAGAGATGGGGCTAACACTCCAGTCTGGGATTTATGGCAATACCTTCTTCTTATTGACGGGATTCCACGGTCTACATGTGTGTTTGGGTAGCATTTTTTTGATTGTGCTGTTGGCGAGGGTCGCTAAAGACCACTTTTCTCCTAAAGACCATTTTGCGTTTCAGGCAGGGAGTTGGTATTGGCACTTTGTTGATGTGGTTTGGTTAGGGTTGTTCGTATTTGTGTATGTGCTCTAGTGAGAACATGAACTAGGCATTACTTGAGTATAAGTCGAATTAATAAGGGCGAGGGTTAGGAGTGATGACCCCAGAAGCCAAAGCAAGCAGAAGCAACAACACGACAATGGCTGATAGCATGACTCGGCGACCTAAGAAGTGACTCAGTCGCTTTCCATTGTGCTTACCTGACGCGATTTGTATTAGCGCTTTCATTAGATTGAAAACAATAACCAGCAACAGGGCAACGAGAACCACTTTAAATAACAAGACAAAGGTTGATGACATCATAGTGCTAACTCCAAACCGCTTGATTCATGATGAAAAAAAATTCCGCAGTACAGGGTTTTGGGTTGCGGCTATGTTAACTGTGGTTTCAGTCGGCCTTTTAATCAAGTTGGGTTTTTGGCAGTTAGATCGAGGTAACGAGAAACTGCAATATGAACAGCAATTGTTAGAAAGATCTCAGCAATCCCCTAAGGATTTAGAGTTAGTGATCAGCGACTGGCAACGGGGCAATACACAAACTCAAGTCGACTTAACCCGTCAGATTTGGAACGGGCGAAAGGTCAACGTCACTCTGACAGGGCAAAGCGGTTTAGTCTTCTTGTTAGATAATCAGATCAATCAAGGTGTCGTTGGTTATGTGATTTACATGCTGGGCAATGTTCAGTCGCAAGGTGTAGATAAACGGATTTTGATCGATCTTGGATTTGTTGCAGCAAGTAATGACAGAAGAGAGTTACCGGAATTAGGTGACATTGTGTTACCAAGCAAGATATCTGGGCGTTTGTACACGCGATCGATTAACCCTCTGAGTCAAACATTAGGTCTAGAGGAAACGATACCTAAGCGCATTCAGAACCTTAATATCGAAGAGCTATCTCAATACAGTAATCAAGAAGTTATGCCCTTTGTTTTTCAACCGCAGAACTTAGATTCATGGCCTTATGAGTTTCTATGGCGGCCAACGGCAATGAAATCTGAAAAGCATTTTGGTTACTCAGTTCAATGGTTCGTAATGGCAGGGGTACTGCTGCTTTTGATGGTGTTAATTGGTTATCGATATATTAAAGGGACATCCAAGGTAGGGGACTAAAATGGAAAAACCTCAAGCTTTAAGCAAAACAGAAGAAGAGGCGCTTTTATTGCAGAAGCGTCGTTCGAATGGTCGTCTGATGTTGATAGGGCTGATTCTGATTTTTGCTTTGCCCGCCATTATTGCTAAAACCGTGCTGGATCAGCATTGGTACACAGCAGGTGTTACCAATTCTGGAGAACTCGTTGAACCAAGGGTGACCTTGCAAGATTTTGGTATCACGTTGCCTGTGGCTGAAGAAGGTTGGTTGGTCGGATATATCGCTCCGACAGAGTGTGAAAGCTTATGTGAACAACAACTACATTACCTTAATCAGAGTTACTTGGCTTTGGGCAAGAACAAAGAGCGAGTCACTGCGGTGGTTTTTGTGGCTGAGGGAGTTTCTCTGAGGGGAACCATTAACAAGCCTGATTTAGAGTTTCTCGCTGGTGGAGACAAATTGATAGGTAAATTTGCTCCTGCATCGATTGTGATTATCGACCCACTGGGTCAGCTTGTTATGGAGTATAAGAGTGTTTCTCAGCAATCTCAGCTAGTTAGCCAATCCCAAGGGATGATCCACGACTTAAGGAAATTACTTAAATTATCGCGTGTGGGTTAATCAGTGGTAATGCTGACTAAATAAATAAACAGATATTGGGATTAGCGAAGATGCGATGATTCGTTGTCAGTAATTCGAGATAGGGAGATAAGCGATGCAAAATGGAGCGCCCAAATTACTCATGGTAATCATGAGGCTGACTGTTTTACTGACACTCACCGTTATTGTGCTTGGCGCTTATACTCGTTTGTCGGATGCTGGTCTTGGCTGCCCTGATTGGCCAGGATGTTATGGCAATCTGGCCGTACCATCCAATGCCACAGCAATCAGTGAAGCTAAGCTCCAATTCCCAGAACGAGCTCTCGAAGCAGACAAAGCATGGATAGAGATGATACATCGCTACTTTGCTGGCTCGCTCGGGTTACTTATCTTCGTTGTTGTTGCTTGGTGTCTCAAAAAGAACATCACCTCTGTTGGACTTCCTCTGCTTATTTCTGCCACTGTGATTTTTCAGGCCCTGTTAGGTATGTGGACGGTTACTTTAAAGCTGATGCCTGTTGTGGTAATGGCACACCTTATGGGCGGGTTCACGCTACTGTCACTGATCTGTTTACTCTATTGTCGCCTGTCCAATGTCCAACATCACTTTAGTGAGTCTATTTCTCATTCATCTCTTAAAGCTTGGGCATTGTTTGGATTAATCGTTGTGGTTGGCCAGATATTACTTGGTGGATGGACATCGTCTAATTATGCCGCTTTGGTGTGTACACAATTACCTATTTGCGAAGGGAACTGGACAAGCTATTTAGATTTCAAGAATGCCTTCGATTTTGCTCAACACGGCCATGATAACTATGAATTTGGTGTGTTGGAATATCCCGCGAGATTAACCATACATGTTATGCACAGGTTCGGGGCTATCGCCGCAACACTTACGGTATTGATGATTGTTTATCAGCTTTGGAAGCTTGAAAAAGGACCGCAAAAAAAGCTGGCTCTCACTTTGGCGATAGTGTTGTTTTCACAGGTTAGTTTGGGGATCTGCAATGTATGGTTCCACCTACCGATCTCGGTAGCCGTTTTACATAATTTGGTGGCCGCTCTGTTACTTGTCACCATGGTTGTTACAAACTTTGTTGTTTGGCAACGTCAAACGAGTGAGTGCTTGATGAAGAACGATGTATTACAAGGAGGTAATCATGGTCACTAGAATATCAACACAACATGGAGTGATGCTTCAAGGTGCAGCTTTAAGTCAACAGATTGCTGCCAGTCAAGAGACAGCAGTCAACGGTGAAAGTGATCTAAAAAATGAGTTGGCTTCGACAAGCAAAGCCACTTGGAAGGTCTATTTAACGCTGACTAAACCCAAGGTAGTGGCATTGATGTTGCTGACTGCACTGGTTGGTATGTGTTTAGCAGTGCCTAAAGGATTACCTTTCCAGCAAACTCTGCTTGGAATGATCGGAATAGGGTTTATGGCGGGCTCAGCGGCTGCGTTTAACCATTTGATCGATAAAAAGATCGATGGACAAATGACTCGAACAATCCGACGTCCATTGCCATCAGGAGAACTGAGCAGCGTGCGTGTATTCAGCTTTGCTGCTGGCATTGGTTTACTTGGCTTTGTCACATTAGTGGTGTGGGTTAATCAACTGACCGCTTGGTTAACCTTTGCGAGCTTATTAGGGTATGCGGTGATTTATACCATGTACTTGAAGCGGGCTACGCCGCAAAACATCGTAATTGCAGGGATCGCAGGTGCCATGCCTCCGTTATTGGGCTGGACGGCGGTCACCAATGAACTGCATTCAAACGCTTGGTTATTGGTGATGATCATCTTTATCTGGACGCCTCCGCACTTCTGGGCATTAGCGATTCATCGTCGTGATGAATACGCCAAGGTGAACATTCCGATGTTACCTGTGACTCATGGTATTGCCTACACCAAAACATCGATTCTGCTCTATACCTTGCTGCTAAGCATCGTATGTATATTGCCTGTGTTGGTCGGTATGAGTAGCTGGATATATTTGAGTGCTTCTTTGGTGCTAAACGGTGGTTTTGTTTATCACGCTTGGGTACTTAAATATCGTGACGAGCCTAATATGGCGATGAAGACCTTCAAGTTCTCCATTTATCATCTTATGATTTTATTTGTCGCTTTGTTGGCGGATCATTACCTACTTTGATAACTGATGCTCTGCTGTTACAGAATAAGAAAACGGATGCTCTAGGCATCCGTTTTTGTTTTGCTGATTACTAGGGCGTGTTGATCTTTGCTGTACATTCCGTGTTCAACAATACATCGGTAGCCACATTAACATGAATGCCAGTGATAACATGCTGGCATAATTCCTTTCTAGCTTGTCATATCTACTTGAAATAGCTCGATAATTCTTAATTCTCCCAAAGGCATTTTCGACCAAGTGACGATACTTGTATAGACACCAATCCATACTGTCTTTGTCTATATCTTGTCCGTAATTGCGTTTAGCAATTACTGTTTCTCCGCCACGTTCCTTAACAAAAGTTCGGAAAGGTTCACTGTCATATCCTTTATCACAAACGATGGTATTAACTTCATCGAGTTGCTCAACTAAGCTTTCGGCATGCACTATATCGTGGCGTTGTCCCTCTGATAAATCAAAGCAAATCGGCAGGCCACCACTATCTACAGCTAAGTGAATTTTGGTTGAGTTGCCCCCGCGACTTTTTCCTATTTGCTCTGAACTTTCAGTAGCTGCACCTGTACTATGCTGATGCGCTCTAACTATAGAGCCATCAAGAAATACCCATTCAAAGTCAGCCATGCTAGATAAGCTTTTGAAAAGATTATCTAAAATCCCTTTCTTTGACCAAAGATTAAATCGTCTGTAAACGGTACTCCACTCTCCGAACTCAGAGGGTAGATCTCGCCAAGGAATACCTGTTCTCATTCGATAAAGTATTCCTTCAAATGTCATTCGATGTTCAGTTTTATCGTAAATACGACCTGTACTTTTCATAACTTGGAGTAGCAGTTCCCAGCGAATATCAGTTAGCATTGTTCTTGGCATGGTATTGGTTATGGTTTTACTTTTGGCGAAGCAAATTATAACTCTTTACCATGCTGTTCAAAAAACACTCACGAAAGATCAACACGCCCTAGAACCTACCTACTAGAAAGTAAGTAATAGCCTAGTAATTAGTCCACCTTGTTCCAAGCATCTTGCCAGTGTGAACCTACACCTGGTTCGTACTGAGTGGCTGTTGGTGCCCATTGAACACAGTAACCAGAGTATGGGAACTCTTTACATTGATAAACGCCGCCGTCGCTGCTCAGTACCTTAGTACCTGCAGTGTAAGACTCAATGCTCTCAGGGAATACGAAGTCGTAATCGCCAGCGGGTGGAGGTGTTTGCCCGTCCATTAGGTGGAAATCAAGCGTGTTCTGATCCACTAAGTTACCTTGGTGATCTTTCGTCACAACCACAAGCATGTGGTGACCAGCTTCTGATTTAGATAAAGTCAGTTGAACATCTTCCACTTGTCCGTCTGCTAATTCAGATTTCTGAGAGGCAAGCGCTTCGCGGTGATGATTGTACACCGTTAGTTCTGCTTGAATATCGCCAGTTGCCGCTAATGTCAGATCAAGCTGTGTAGGCTGGCTTTCATCGATAATGTATTCAGACTCTAGGCCTGTCACTGCTAGCTCATGATCCGGTTCTGGCGTATCAATCTTGTAACCGATCTCAACGCTATTAAAGCCTGAACCTGCTTTTAGATACACAGGGTTCGTGCCGTAAATGGGTGCGAAATCGCCTTGGTCGTTCAGCTGACCTGCTTTGATTTGTGTTTGTTCTTTGTTGATCTTAGAGGCAAGCGCGTAAGACCAGTTATTCGCTTTACCTTGCTCGTTGCTCTCAATTACGAGCTCAGTGCTGTATGAAGCGTTCTCACCCGATTGATCGAAGACACGAGTGTAAACCGCGTCACCAATGTTGAGGTCTTGAGTTGGGTTGATTTGACCACCTTGTTCCCAATCAGGAATGATAGGGCCGTCGCCATCAAATTTCACGTCGATAACGTTGTAGAAAGCCGCAGCAGTGTCACCCACATCCCATACAGCAAGGATCACTTGATAACCTTCGCGTTCTGGCACATTACACAAGTGGCTTACTTGCATAGGTGGTTGTTCCATATTGCCTTCAACAACGCAAAATGGCGTTAAGTCAAAAGAGCTGCGCGCCAAAGGTTGGTTTGGGTTCCAGTCTGGTTGAGTAATGTAATATTTCCAGTCGCGAGTCTTGTGGTTAGCCGTGAAAGTCCACTCAAAGTATTGAGAACCAGATTTGATTGGGCGTTTAACCCAGCGATCTGCCGTCTGCTCGTCAAGCGCTGCCGCTAAAGATGATTGCGCGCTGGCGATCTTTCCATCGGCAGGGCCGACTTCAGGGAAGCCTTCAGGGCCTTCTACACTTTGTGGTTCGTATTGGATACCGCCACAGTTGGTGTTTTTCTCTTGTGTATCATTCGCTGGGAATTTACATAGCGCGACACGGCTTTCTGCTGCGCCATTATCGTATGCCGAAACATAACCGTGACCGAAGCTTGCACCGCTTACACTAAGTAGTGATAGCGCGATAAGTGATTTTTTAGGGAGTTGTTTCATTATTCGTCCTTACTGTATTTGGCCGACAAAAAAAGAGAACACTCGGGCATGCATTGACACTTAAATACTATTAAGTGGCGGCCCCGCTATCATAGACAGAATATTTGTCGACAGACCGGTGGCTTTGCGTCCTATTCTTTCAAATAGTTTGCCAAAAGTGCGTTTAAGCAAGCGGAATGTAGCCAACCAGTTTTATAAATGCGAATCAATCGATTGAAATGTGGAATGCTAATCTCGAACTTTTAATTCTTAATACAAATTAACTTGCTATATGTTTAGTTCATTAACGTATAAATTATTGATATAAATGAAGAAAGTATTTGCTCTAATCGTTTTTGTGAATGATTTGATCTGTTGTGTTGTGTTCTGTACGACAATTGCGCGCATATCAAAACCAAATCTTTGATTTCCACTAACCAAACCCTGACACGCCATGTATGAAAAGCCGGACAATTGATTGGTATAAGTTATATAAAGGAAGCAGTATGGAATTCACAGAACAAGATAGAGACGCGCTGTATCAAACTTGGATGTCACAAAAATCACGAATGCGAATTACGCAGATGGAGTTTTCAAAAAAGCTTGGAATGAACCAGCTTGATTTCTCTAGAGTGTTGAGAGGTGAGACGCCATTAACGATGTCTTTCATTAGCCACTTTTATCGTTTGCTTCATTTAGAACCAAGGAATGTCTTCCCGTCGTTGAAAGAAGGTCGAGAGAATGGGCCTAAAGTGGTGTATTTGAAAAGCCGAATGAGTGTAGATGGTGAGATTCAAAATGCTTACATTGAAGGTAATCAAGTGATTGTCGAGTATGCCCACACTGTGCAACATGACTAATTTTAGAGATAGCTCTGAGTTTTAACCCCTTTTTCTACAACCTTTTCACATAGGGTATGCCATACCTGGTTAGATTCATCAATTTAACCGAAGTGCGCTATGACACCTTTAAAACTTCTCTTGCTTGTTGCAACCAGCATCTTCTTGTTTGGTTGTGCAGGCGGCCCAATTAAAACCGCAACTAAATTCACCAGTTATGAAGATTTTCAGCCATGATTGACTCGCTTGATGATGCCAAAGATGCGATCAACTATTGGTTTGAACGTCTAGGTGATACTCTACGTCATATCGATGACGCTTAGAAAGAGCCTGTAATGCTAGAGAAAGAGAACCTGATTAAACTTGCTAGAATGCAAATGCCATTTGGTAAATACGCTGGTCGTATATTGATCGATCTGCCGGAGGAATACTTACTGTGGTTTGATAAGAAAGGCTTTCCCCCTGGCGAGTTAGGTGACTTACTTAAGCTATGTTTGGCATTAAAAATTGAAGGTCTTGATAGCGTTGTCAAGCCATTGAAAAGAATGTAATTAGTTAAAAGATCATGTTAATCACGTGAGCTTTTTTATTTTCAAGTTCTGCAAATTTACATGTATGGTGAAGCTTGAAGTATAACCGTTCTTAACCTGTCGTAAATTACGCAATCGATAGCGCGTAAATAATTTTGTACAGGGTGTTTTTAATATAAAACACAAAAAAAATTGCGTTTATTTTCAATTAGTGATTGAAACTAGAGTTTTTACTAGTTAAGTTACAGGGAACAAGAAGATTAGTGCTGATAGAAAGTTACGTGAGACAACGTACATTCAGCTCAAGGATAGAAAAAAGGAAGAAGTAAGCAATGTTCCAGACTGATGATGTAAGAATTAACAAAGTAAAAGAGTTATTACCACCTGTTGCTGTTTTAGAAAAGTTTCCAGCGACAGAAGTTGCTTCTTCTACAACCTTTGAAAGCCGCAAAGCGATCCACAATATTCTAGAAGAAAGCGACGACCGCTTACTTGTTATCGTTGGCCCATGTTCTATTCATGACACAGAAGCTGCGCTTGAGTATGGTAAACGTTTGAAAGTACTACGCGACGAACTAGGCGATAACCTGGAAATCGTAATGCGTGTTTACTTTGAAAAGCCACGTACAACTGTTGGTTGGAAAGGCCTAATCAACGACCCGTACATGAACGATACGTTCAAGCTAAATGATGGTCTTCGTCTTGGACGTAAGCTATTGCTTGACCTAACTGACATGGGAATGCCTACGGCAAGTGAATTCCTTGATATGATTACGCCTCAATATGTTGCTGACCTAATCAGCTGGGGTGCAATCGGCGCACGTACTACAGAATCTCAAGTTCACCGTGAATTGGCTTCTGGCTTATCTTGCCCAGTTGGCTTTAAGAACGGTACTGATGGCAACATCAAGATCGCAACAGACGCGATTCGTTCGGCAAGTGCTTCGCACCACTTCTTATCTGTAACTAAGTACGGACACTCAGCAATTATTGAAACAATGGGTAACCCTGACTGTCATATCATTTTACGTGGCGGTAAAGAGCCAAACTACAGTGCTGAGCATGTAGGTAAAATTAAAGAAGAACTAGCAGCGTCAGGCCTTCCACAAAAGGTAATGATTGATTTCAGCCACGCAAACAGCTCTAAGCAGTTTAAGCGTCAAATGAACGTATCTGATGACGTTAGTGCTCAAATCTCTGGCGGCGACAACGCTATCTTTGGTGTGATGATTGAATCTCACCTTGTTGAAGGTCGTCAAGACCTTGTTGATGGCAAAGCTGCAACTTACGGCCAATCTGTTACTGATGCATGTATTGGTTGGGAAGATACTGAAACAGTACTTCGCCAGTTGGCAGACGCTGTTGAAGCTCGCCGCAACAAATAGACTAATTACAGTCAGCGACTAAGCGACTGAAAATTCAAAGCCCTTATTAGCAGTTGTGAGTAAGGGTTTTTTTTTGGTTCTTAGTTGTAAACGGAAAGTGCCTTGTACTCTTAAACTAGAAAATACAGTAACTCGTTGACTTTAAGTGAAAGCAAATCTCTATCTTGCTTGGTTTCCACGTTGAGACGTATCAGCGGCTCTGTATTGGACTTTCTTAAGTTGAAGCGCCAGTAGCCCATATTCATGCTGAGCCCGTCTGTGTGATCGATCTCAACGGAGTTATCTTGATAGTGCGACAACACACAAGTCATGACTTGTTCTGGGTCTGAAACTCTACGGTTTATCTCTCCTGAAGAGGGGAATCTATCCATACTCGATCTGGTCAATTGATGAAGAGATTGTTGAGTCTCACAGATTAGTTCAATCACTAAGAGCCAAGGAATCATTCCTGAATCGCAATACCCAAAATCACGGAAATAATGGTGCGCACTCATTTCCCCACCGTACACCGCGTTTAATTCTCTCATCTTCTCTTTAATGAGGGCATGTCCGGCTTTGACAGCAATAGCCTTCCCACCAAGTTTGTTAGCGACTTCAATCGTGTTCCATGTCATACGCATATCGTGTAATACGGTTGCATTTGGTTCTTTTAGTAAGAACGCTTCAGCAAGCAACCCGACAATATAATAACCCTCAATGTAATTGCCTTTTTCGTCAAAGAAAAAACAGCGGTCAAAATCACCATCCCAGGCAATGCCTAGATCGGCAGAATACTCTAAGATTGCATTTCGAGTCGCTGTTTGGTTTTCTTTAATCAACGGATTGGGAATGCCATTAGGGAACTTTCCGTCAGGATCATGATGAACCTTGATTAGAGTGATAGGAGCATTGAGTTCGTTGAAACGACTCTCTAAAATATCGATAACATGCCCTGCAACGCCGTTGCCAGAGTTAACTACAATCTTCATCGGTGATAACTTTGACGAGTTTATATACGAGAGTAGGTGATCTACGTAAGGGGCGAGAATGCTGGTCGATCTACTCGAGTTATTTAGTTGTACATGACTGATAGGTAAGTCGTTGTTCAGCTCTTGATCTAGAACTGCAATACGTTGTTTGATTTTATCTAAATCACTGTTTTTACTTATCGGGCTAGCGTCCAAACCAACTAATTTCATTCCGTTGTAATTGATTGGGTTATGGCTTGCCGTAATTTGGATTCCGCCAATGGCGTTAAGGTGGCGAGTCGCAAAGTAGACCTCTTCAGTACCAGTTATACCTAGGTCTATGACGGTTATCCCAGACTCGATTAAGCCTTTGGTCATGGCTTCTTGTAATGAAAGGGACGTTTCTCGGTTATCACGACCTATCACCACTTGAGCCAAGCCATCGAATGTAGCTTCAGTTGTCGTGGGTAGAACGTATTCGCCAAATGCTTTGCCGAGCAGGTAGGCAAAGTGGCCATTGATTTGCTTACCAATGATGCCGCGAATATCGTTGTTCTTAAAGCAGCTAAGGTCTAATGTTGGTTTCACTTGATTGCCGCCGCTTTATTTCGATTTGTTGTTTTGAGGTGAATCAGCTTGTTGGTTTCGAACGTCTCGCCCATAGCTGTCTTGATATCGAATGATATCATCTTCACTTAAATGGCTACCGGTTTGTACTTCGATCATCTCGAGAGGTACTTCTCCTGGATTCTCTAGGCTGTGAATATGACCTAGCGGAATGTAAGTGGATTGATCTTCTTCGATTAGATACGTTTTGTCGTCGTTGGTTACCTTCGCAGTCCCTGCTACTACCACCCAATGTTCAGCTCTATGGTGATGCATTTGCAGCGAAAGCCTATGGCCAGCGTTGACTGTAATGCGCTTCACTTTGTCGCGCTTGCCTAGATCGATCACATCGTATTTACCCCAAGGCCTAAAGACTTCTCGGTGGTAAATGTGTTCAGTTCGACCTGCTTGATTCAGTTGGCTAACAATCGACTTCACGCCCTGAACTTTATCTTTACTCGCAACCAGTATTGCATCTTTAGTTTCGACAATAATGAGGTTTTCGACGCCTATCGTCGCGACCAGCTTATTTTCCGCATGAATGTAGTTGTGTTGAGAGTCGACAGTTAACACATCACCTTCAATGACGTTGTTATGCTCATCTTTATCACTGACATCCCAGATAGCAGACCATGAGCCAATATCACTCCAGCCAACATTCATCGGGATCACTGCGGCGTGTGAGGTCTTTTCCATCACGGCATAATCAATAGAATCGCTTGGGCTGTTTTTAAACGCGTCAGCGTCAATACGGATAAAGTCGAGATCGGTGTTTTGCGTTGCGAGAGCGAGTTTACAGGCTGCTAAGATCTCTGGACTATGTTCAGCAAGTTCTTCAAGGTAGTGTGATGCTCTAAACATGAACATACCGCTGTTCCATAAATACTGCTCTGAGCGAATGTAGTCTTCTGCTGTCGCTTGATCGGGTTTTTCAACGAAGCATTCAATAGCGTAAGCATGATGCGCTGACTGCTCTTTAGCATTGGTATCAGTTTGAATGAGAGGGGAAAGAGGTTGCCCCTGTTTGATATAGCCATAACCCGTTTCCGGAGCGTTGGGTGTTATGCCGAATGTTACTAGTTTGCCTTGCTTCGCGTAATCAACACCACGACTGATCACTTGTTGGAATTCAGAGGTGTTAGCGATGTGATGATCAGCAGCCAGTACTAATAAGATCGGGTCTGATTTATTTTGCTCATTATGAGTTGATTTACCTAAAGCTTGTAATGCCGCTAATGTAATGGCGGGAGCCGTGTTTCGACCGACAGGCTCTAGTAAAATACCACTGTGTTGGATGTTAGCTGATCGAGCTTGTTCAGCGGCAATAAAGCGATGTTCTTCATTGCAAATGATTAAGGGATCAGCGCACTTTCTATCACTTAGGTACTCTTCAAGGCCCAGCAGGCGTTGAAGGGTTTGTTGAAGCATTGACTGTTCGCCAGCAATGTTGAGGAACTGCTTAGGGTAGAGCTCTCGAGACAGTGGCCAGAGGCGGCTACCAGAGCCGCCAGCTAGAATGACAGGTAAAATCATAGAGTGGTAATTGGGTGCATTAAAATACTGGCACCATGTTACCACGCTTCACCTTGTTTGCTTATCGATAACCAGTTTACTTATCTTTAACCAATTTACTTATGGACAAGAAATTTACTTAACGATAAGCAATATCGGTGTGGTTATTAGTGAGTTTCTGGATTAGAAGTAACGGTAGCTTGAGCTTCGTTTAAGCCTTGAGGATCGATCTTAAGTGTTTGTGTCGGGAAGGCGATATCCGCATTGTGCTTATGAATAATCGCTAACACTTGTAATAGAACGTCTTGCTTAACTTCGTGGTACCTCACCCAATTGACCGTTTTTGTGAAGGTGTAGATAAAGAAGTTGAGTGTTGATGGGCCAAACTTATCAAAGTTAACGATCAACGTCTGCTTAGCATCAATGTCAGGGTGCGTTTCGAGCATGGCTTTTACGTCATTCACAATCAGAGCCAGTTTGTTTGCATCTTGATAGCGAAGCCCAAAAGTTTCATTGATTCTGCGGTTCAGCATTCTTGATGGGTTTTCTACCACAATGTTACTGAACACGGAATTTGGCACGTACAAAGGGCGCTTATCAAAGGTACGAATGATGGTCATGCGCCAGCCAATACGTTCAACAGTTCCTTCAATTTGACGATCAGGTGAGCGAATCCAATCTCCGACTTTAAAAGGGCGATCGAAGTAAATCATCATCCCACCAAAGAAGTTCGACAGTAAGTCTTTAGCCGCCAAACCGACGATTAAGCCACCCACGCCACCGAATGTCAGCAAGCCCGAAAGGCTGAGGCCGAATGCCTGCATGATTGTCAGGCCACCCATCACCATGAAGAACAAGCGAGCGACTTTCGCGATAGCCTGAACGGTGGTTTCGTCTCTGGTCTTTTGTTTTAAAACATAAGCTTCTGAGTTCGTGATCATTCTCAGAGTGAACCAAACGAAGGTACATATGATCAGAATGTGCTTAAGTGTTCGTAGCCAATTGATTTCACTGCCAAATTGGTCTTGAAGAATCAAGCCGAGAGACACAGTACCAGGCCAAGACCAAAGCAGCGTACTCACTGGCGTTTTTAAGGCTTCTAATAATAGGTCATCCCAATGAAATGGGGTTCTTTTAACTAAGATTTCTAGGCGATTATGGATAATTCGCCAAGCTACCCAAGCGAAAAAGCTCGCAATAGTGATGAATAGGACGCTGTTGCCCCAATCACTATGGTTCTGGTTGATGTAGGTTTGTACTTGGGTGATAAATTCATTCATTGTGTGTGCTGCCGCAGAAATTATGAATTGGAAATTAGCAGAAACTGGAGTTGTTCTCTACCTTTATAAATCAAGCGATTATGACACTAGTATAACCTTATTATCGAAAAACTAACTTTTTTGAGATAGAAACTAATGTAGCTTTGGCTATCCCGTGTAATTAAAATTTCTAAACAGGATTTCAAATGAGCGATAAACAATATGCAGTTATCGGCTTGGGGCGTTTTGGTCTATCTGTCTGCAAAGAGCTACAGAGATCAGGGGCGCAGGTATTAGCCGTCGATATTGATGAAGAGCGAGTGAAAGAAGCGGCTGCTTTTGTTTCACAAGCGATTGTTGCTAACTGTACGAGTGAAGAGACGGTTAAAGAGCTCAGGCTCGACGAGTACGATATGGTAATGGTTTCGATTGGTTCTGATGTGAACTCGAGCATATTGACTACTCTCGTCGTAAAAGAGTCGGGGGCTAAAACGGTTTGGGTTAAGGCGAACGATAAGTTCCACGGCAAGATCCTTTCTAAAATTGGGGCTGACCATATCATTATGCCGGAGCGAGACATGGGAATTCGGGTCGCACGTAAGATGCTAGATAGGCGCGTTCTTGAATTTCTTGATCTTGGCAGTGATCTAGCGATGACTGAAATTGTTATTGGTTCAAAGCTCTTAGGTAAGCAACTTCGTGATTTGAAGCTTTGCAAAGAGGTTGGTGTCGAAGTTCTTGGGTTTAAGCGCGGTCCTAATCTCACTAAAGCACCGGAGCTGGATATTAGTTTAGAAATCGGAGATGTGGTGATCATCGCTGGGCCTAAAGAGACCCTATCTAGAAAGCTACGTAATTGGTAATGGGAACTTGTAATAGGGTAACAGTATGAATTCGTTTCAGCGAAAGGGTACTTTCTACACACTTACAAGAGATGAAAAGCCGCGTAAAGGCTCTGAACCTAAGATAATCCTGACCAGCTTTTTGGCGGTTCTTATTCCCTCGGCCATCTTACTCACTATGCCGGTTTTTTCTGTCACAGGGCTCAGTTTCACAGATGCATTGTTTACTGCGACTTCTGCAATCAGCGTAACAGGGTTAGGGGTCGTTGATACGGGCGAACACTTTACTTTGGCCGGAAAAATCTTGCTGGTGTTCTTGATGCAAGTGGGCGGGTTAGGACAGATGACCTTATCTGCGGTTCTTCTGTACATGTTTGGGGTTAGATTAAGCTTGAAGCAACAGGCATTGGCTAAAGAAGCATTGGGGCAAGATCGTAAGATTAACCTGCGTAAGCTAGTAAAGAAGATCATCATCTTTGCGCTAGTGGCTGAATTTATCGGCTTTGTATTGCTCTCTTTCCGATGGGTTCCTGAAATGGGCTGGACAACAGGCAGCTTTTACGCACTGTTTCATGCGATATCAGCATTCAACAACGCGGGTTTCGCTCTGTTCTCAGATAGTATGATGAGCTTTGTTGACGACCCATTGGTTATCTTTACCTTAGCGGCTCTGTTCATTTTTGGTGGTTTAGGCTTTACGGTGGTCGGTGACTTATCGAGTAATTGGCGCAAAGGCTTCCAGCATCTGCATTTACATACCAAGATCATGCTAACCGCAACCCCGACTCTATTGTTGGTGGGAACAGTGTTATTTTGGCTGTTGGAAAGGAACAACTCTGCGACTATGGAAGGGTTATCAACTCAAGGTCAATGGCTCGCGGCGTTTTTCCAATCAGCAAGTGCTCGTACCGCTGGCTTTAATAGCGTGGATTTATCTCAATACACGCAGCCTGCTTTATTGGTGATGATTGTGTTGATGCTGATTGGTGCTGGCTCTACCTCAACTGGGGGGGGATTAAGGTATCGACCTTTGCAGTTGCTTTTGTCGCCACTTGGACATTCCTACGTCAGAAAAAGCATGTTGTGATGTTTAAACGTACTGTTACATGGCAGGCGGTCACCAAGTCATTGGCCATTATCGTGGTCAGTGGGGCGTTATTAACGACGGCGATGTTTTTGTTAATGCTTACCGAAAAAGCCGCGTTTGAACGAGTTATGTTCGAGGTCATTTCCGCTTTTGCAACGGTAGGACTTACGGCTGGGTTAACAGCAAACTTAACTGAACCGGGTAAATACATCATGATTGTAGTGATGGTAATAGGGCGTATTGGTCCTTTGACTTTGGCGTACATGTTAGCTCGTCCAGAACCTTCCTTGTTGAAATACCCCGAAGATACTGTGTTAACGGGTTAAATAACGTTAACTGGTTAATGAATAATATTTTGTCAGTAATAACAAAGCCAGCGATATGCTGGCTTTGTTGTTATAGGTGTAGCTCTAATTTCTTAGCTGTTAGCCTTCGAACATTTCTATATATTCTTCGTAGCCTTCTTCAGCCAATTTATCTGCTGGGATAAATCGCATAGCGGCTGAGTTCATGCAGTAGCGTAAACCTGTTGGTTTTGGACCATCTTTAAAGACATGCCCGAGGTGAGAGTCACCAAATTTACTGCGAACCTCTGTTCTTGGATAAAGCAGCTTGTAGTCAGTAGTTGTTACGACGTAAGCCTCGCTAATTGGCTGTGTAAAGCTCGGCCAACCTGTACCTGATTTGTATTTGTCTTTTGAAGAGAATAAAGGCTCACCCGTTACGATATCAACGTAAATACCTTCTTGCTTGTTATCCCAGTATTTGTTGTCAAACGGGCGCTCAGTCGCGTCTTCTTGCGTTACATCGTATTGAAGTGCTGTAAGCTTCGCTTTGATTTCAGCATCAGAAGGCTTAACGTAGGTTTTAGCATTCGCTGTTGCATGCTTACCATCGATGATCTGACGGATCGTTTTCGGATTTTCTTTTCTATCATCACCGAAGACTTTATCTAGGTACTGATCACGACCAGAAGCGTAGCGGTAGTAGTTATAACGAACCTTAGTCTTTTTGTAATAATCTTGATGGTAATCTTCTGCTGGCCAGAACTTCTCAAATTTGATCAGTTCTGTTTTTAGTGGTGAACCAAAGATTTGAGCCTTGTCGATCTCCATTATAAAGTTCTGAGCAACGTCTTTTTGCTCTTGGTTATGATAGAAAATGGCAGGTCTATATTGCGGACCACGGTCTACGAATGACCCTTTGTCATCGGTTGGATCTATATGTCGGAAGAATTGGTCAAGAACTTGTTCATAGCTGACAACATCAGGGTTATAGGTCACGTTGATCACTTCGATGTGACCAGACTTGCCTGAAGAAACTTGTTTGTAGGTTGGGTTTTCTAGCTTGCCACCAGAATAGCCAGAGACGACGTCTGTTACGCCTTTTAGTTTCTCTAGATCAGACTCCGTACACCAAAAACAACCGCCCGCGAGTGTTGCGATTTCACTTTTCCCTGAATTAGCCGTTTTATCCATTGTATTGGCAGTACCAGTTTGGCTGACAAACAACGAAATCAGTGGTAGTGCAACCACGAGTGATACCAATATTTTAGATAATTTATTCATAGATACCTCATCTTGACGTTCTTTTTCATTCGATTTTGAATGTACGAATAGAGACAGGTTTTAGATGGAAAAAATTGCACCATTCATGAAAAAATATGTGTTAGAGAAAATGTTGCTCATGAATGCTGCCAGTAGTAGGGTGTCGGTACTAACAGTAAATAACAGACAGTGATGGCGGTTATCTGTCATCTAAGGAACAGCATGCAAGCAGAAGTTAAATGGGTCGAAGGTTTTAAATTCTTGGGGCAATCTCAATCAGGCCACTCTATTGTTATGGATGGCAGCGGTGGTGCAACGGCACCAAGCCCGATGGAAATGGTCCTTATGGCCGCTGGTGGTTGTAGCTCTGTTGATGTGGTAGATGGATTGAAATCTGCTGGTCAAAACATTACAGGTTGTAACGCAAAGCTTGAAACTACACGTCGTGAAACCGCACCAAAAATCTTCACTGCGATTAACATTCACTTTGAAGTTTCAGGTGACAACCTTGATCCTGAGTTGATTGCAAAAGTATGCGCTGATTCATTAGAGAAATACTGTTCAGTGTGCCTAATGCTAGGTACTGGTGTTGAAATGACGCACAGCTGGGAAATTATCTAGTCTTCTGATTGTAGAGCTTGAGCTTGGTGGTAGGGCGTTACTTTTCTACTTACGGCTCAGAGTAAGCGACAGTTAAAGAAAAGGGCGAGCACCTCGAGTACTTCGCCCTTGTTTATTTCGGCTAATGTAGAGGGCTATTATTCAGCCGTTTCTACGACAGTTTCTTCAACTTGGACTTTTTCCTGGTACTCAAAGCTTGAAATTGTTGCTTCAACACGACGGTTTTGCGCACGACCTTCAACCGTATCGTTTGATGCTATAGGGTTCTCTTCCCCTTCACCAGAAGCGGTAATACGGCTTGAATTAATGCCTCGCCCTTCGATGTATGCTGCTACTGCTGCCGCACGTTTTTTAGAGATCATCATGTTGTACTCAGCAGCACCTGTTGAATCGGTGTGACCAACAATATTAACGGTAGACTGAGGGTATGTTTGCAAGACCTCCACAATTGGTAGTATTGCTGCTTTACCTTCTTCAGAAAGCACTGTGCTGTTAGTCGCAAATGTGCCTTGAGAGAAGCTCTCAGTTTGTGCTTTGATAACTACTACCTCAGCTTCCTCTTCAACAACCACAGTTTCTGGCTCTGTGATTGGTTCAGACGGGGCTTGAGTTACTGCTGCCGCCGCTGTGGCAGTACCTGTGCCAAAACTGTAACTTATGCCTATAGATAGGAGGTTTGAGTTTAGGTTTTGTACAAATTTGTCGTCGAAATCATCAAAATATTGGTATTCAAGACGAAGCGCCCAATCAGGGGATAATTGCTTTTCTAGACCAATACCAGCGGATAATACAAAATCATCTTCACCGCCGTGTGAAATGTATGCAGGACCTGCTTTGAAAAAGACATCAAACTTTTGTTGTATAGGTAGACGGTACATTGGTGTTAGTGATATCGCGATCAAGGGGTCACTGAATGTAGCTGTTGTTCCATTTTTTGAAAAGCTCGTCTTGTAGTCACCCAAGAAGTCGGAACTAAGTTCGATACCAAGTCTCTCATTAAGTCTGTATCCAGAATAGATGCCTGCACCGATAGCATCATCATTACACTTTTCACCGCTAACGCACGCGCTGTCTAGCCACCCCATCCCGACTTTCGCACCAACATAAGTGGTTGCAGAGATTGACGGGGCAGCAGCAAAGCCTGAAGCTGCAATGACGGCGCACATAATCTTTGAGAGTTTTTTCACAATCTTATCCTTGGATTAACTCTTATTGTTATCTGAATCAGCCCTTTAAAACAATTTCTTACTGATAAGTACACTGCAAATTTAAATAAATCAAGGCGTTGATTCAGTTCGAATATATATTGGAACTGTTAATATATTGTTAGTATGATTGCTTGTGGGAGTCAATAAAGTTGTTAAGATTTATATATTCAAAGTGCTATTTACAGGCGTTCTTGTCAATTAAATGCCGTCTCAAATATTGGAAATGAAGAAACCTCGCATCACTTTATGTAAAGGTAATGCGAGGCTTTCGTTTTGTACTGAGGCTTGTATGAGTAGACAGGTGAGTGTCTTTATGGACGCTCACCAGCCAATAAGCGCTTTTCGATATCAGCAATGACTTCAGGCAAGTCGGCGATGGTGTCGATTAGATAGTGTGGGTTTGATTTGTTTAGCTTAACGCTCGCTTTTTCACGAGCTGCTGTAAGCGTAGCTTTATCTGCGTTTAAGTATTCTTGGTAAGTTAATCCTGCTTCGTTGCCTGATAAAACAAGGCCTACCGTCCACATGCCTGCGTTGTGACCCTCATCAATGCCCGGGGCTGCGTCATCCACTTTTACACAGGCTGCAACGTTTGTTACGCCCAGATCAATCACGTTTTTAAGTGCCATGAATGGTGCAGGGCGACCACCTTGAGGTAAATCATCGGTTGCAACGATATTGTCTGGACGATAGCCGTAATCTGCTGCTGCAGGAATCAGAACATCCATTACTTCACGTGGGTAACCGGAACAAGAACCGATCTTTACGCTTTTCTCTTTTAGGTTATTTACTACTTCAATCGCGTTTAAAATTGGCGCGGCGTGGTCGGCAACTTTGGCTTTCTGAAGAGGCATGAATGCCGCGTAGATTGCATCAACGTCTTCACTCGTCATCGAACGCCCAAATTGAGCATTCCAACGCGCATCAACTGCAGGGATTCGACCCACTGCTTGGATGTGATCCCATTTGCCGATGCCCATAGGTTCACGAGCTTCTGCTAAGTCAATGTCAAAGTCGAAACCTTGTTTGAATGCTTCAACGAAGATGCTGGTTGGAGCAAACGATCCAAAATCAACGATAGTGCCGGCCCAGTCAAAGATAACCGCTTGGATAGGTGATGTTGTGTTCATAGTGGTGTCCTTTCTTGCCACTCCCATTTAAAAGCACGGGAGGGACGAATGATATTTTAGGTTATTGATTTAATGTTGTTTTAAAGGTATTCAAAGTCTTTACAGACTTCTGCTATCGCATTTTCGAAGACAGCCAAAGCGGCTTCTAGCTCGCTACGGCTGATGATCAATGGTGGGCTTAACTGAATCACATTTCCTTGCGACACCTTAAAGCTCAGGCCATCGTTCAGACACTGATAAAGTACGGCTTCCGCTTCGTCGAACGCTCGGGTTTTGGTGATATGGTCGGTGACCAACTCAACGCCCCAAAGCAGCCCGATACCGCGAACGTCGCCAATGACTGGGTATTTCTTTTTCATTTTAAGTAGTTGCTCACGCATGAATGCACTGTCCGCTTGTACTCTTTCAAGCAAATTCTCTTGCTCAATCACTTCCATGGTTGCCAGTGCAGCTGCGCAGCCAATTGGGCTTTTCTCATGGGTGTAATGCCCAAGCGATACTTTTGCTGCCGTATTGTATTTATTTTTGGTGACCATGGCGGCAATTGGCACCAAGCCACCGCCAAAACCTTTACCAATACATAGGATGTCAGGTTCGACATCAAATGCTTGGTGAGTAAACCACTCGCCGCTACGACCGATACCATTTGGAATATCATCAATGATTAGCATGACATTGTGCTTATCACAGATCTCCCGGATTCGCTTCCAGTAAGCTTTGCTTGGTACTTGAACATCGGTGTTACGCACAGCTTCTGCAATGAAGGCTCCAATACCACCCTCTTTTTCAATCACGTACTCAAGGTAATCGGCATAGTGAACATCATATGAGGTCTCACTTTCACCGCCTGAGTTTTGCCCGCGACGCGATAAAGAGTCATTAAGGGGGAAAGCACCACGATACGAGACTGCCGGTGGGATACGTTCTACGCCAGCCATTAACGGGCCCATGCCTTCGCGGAAACAAGCTTCGCCGCCGACAGAGATAGCATCCAATGACGCGCCATGGAATGAATCCCACAATGAAACAACTTTGAAGTTGTTGGTGACATGTCGAGCTAACTTGAGTGCCATACCAATCACAGAGGTGCCACCCGGTGCAAACAGCACGCGATTTAAATCACCACCGCAGATCTGTGTTAGCTTTTCAGCGCATTGCACGGCTGTGTCATTGGTAAAGCGACGTGGTGAAAACGGCAATGAGGCCATTTGCTGAGTCACTTTATTGATGATGTGCGGGTGGCCATAACCTAGTTGATGGGCATTATTACCATGAAAGTCCATATATTTTTTGCCCGTCGCATCCTGAATGTAAATGCCTTCTGCGGCTTCAAGTGTGTCTAGGCAAGGTGTTGACATGGCTTGATGAAGAAACACGTCAGAGTCACGCTTTAACATTGCTTGAGTCGCATCATCGTTTAGCGATTCGTTCCATTTTTCGCGTGCTGGCGTGGTGTTCACATCGCCTTCGCTTCGAAAGTGTGTGGCCTTTAGAATTGGCTCTTGATTGGTCGTCGTCATTATTTGATGTCCCAGTACATAGCGTTTTTTACTGCGCCAATGAGGGCTTCAATGTCTGACGGATACACTTCGCCAATGTTACCGATTCGGAAGCAGTCTGCGTTTGAAACTTTGCCCGGGTAAATCACAAAACCTTGTTCTTTCAAGCGACCATAGAACTCTTTAAATTGGTAATCGCTGTGTGTTGGAGAGTAGAAAGAGGTGATGATAGGTGAATGAAGGTCATCATTTAACTGAGGCTCAAACCCTAGAGAGCGCATGCCAGCAACTAACGTGGTTTGGTTGGTTTGATAACGATCATGACGAGC
Source organism: Vibrio sp. nBUS_14 (assembly GCF_051201655.1). Taxonomy (NCBI): domain Bacteria; kingdom Pseudomonadati; phylum Pseudomonadota; class Gammaproteobacteria; order Vibrionales; family Vibrionaceae; genus Vibrio; species Vibrio sp. nBUS_14. The sequence goes on along the minus strand of NZ_CP179207.1, from coordinate 1,301,000 downwards.
TTCAATGCCGCCTTCTTGTTCAAGCTCAAGCAGAGCTTGGTAGAAAGCACGCACCGTGTGAGTCGGGGAGGTGAAGCGCCATTTACCATGATTAATTTCCATGCAGTGCCATTGGTCAAACAGGTCGAGGCTTAGTGAGCGAGCTTGGCCTTGACACTTTTCCAGTTCCGATTGCTTAGCAATGACAAAGCCGAAGCCAGGCACACCTTGGATGCACTTGTTAGCTGAGCTGATCATGTAATCGATACCTAAGTCTGCAATATCCATAGGGATGCCACCAAAGCTCGACATTGCATCAAGAATGACAGTCTTGTTGTGAAGTTTTGCCAATTTAGCAATGGCATCAATTGGATTCAGCATGCCAGTGGTGGTCTCACAATGCACAATCGCAACATGAGTGATGTCTGAATCCATGGCCAATGTCGTTTCCATTTCGTTCAAGTCAGGCTGTGATGTTTCACCAGGAGAAACGACATGGTATGGAATGTTTAAATATTTTGCGATTTGAGCAATACGAGCGCCGTACGCACCGTTATCGACAACAAGAAGCTTACCGCTGTTAGGGCGTGTTGATCTTTCGTGAGTGTTTTTTGAACAGCATGGTAAAGAGTTATAATTTGCTTCGCCAAAAGTAAAACCATAACCAATACCATGCCAAGAACAATGCCAAGAACAATGCTAACTGATATTCGCTGGGAACTGCTACTCCAAGTTATGAAAAGTACAGGTCGTATTTACGATAAAACTGAACATCGAATGACATTTGAAGGAATACTTTATCGAATGAGAACAGGTATTCCTTGGCGAGATCTACCCTCTAAGTTCGGAGAGTGGAGTACCGTTTACAGACGATTTAATCTTTGGTCAAAGAAAGGGATTTTAGATAATCTTTTCAAAAGCTTATCTAGCATGGCTGACTTTGAATGGGTATTTCTTGATGGCTCTATAGTTAGAGCGCATCAGCATAGTACAGGTGCAGCTACTGAAAGTTCAGAGCAAATAGGAAAAAGTCGCGGGGGCAACTCAACCAAAATTCACTTAGCTGTAGATAGTGGTGGCCTGCCGATTTGCTTTGATTTATCAGAGGGACAACGCCACGATATAGTGCATGCCGAAAGCTTAGTTGAGCAACTCGATGAAGTTAATACCATCGTTTGTGATAAAGGATATGACAGCGAACTTTTCGGTACTTTTGTTAAGGAACGTGGCGGAGAAACAGTAATTGCTAAACGCAATTACGGACAAGATATAGACAAAGACAGTATGGATTGGTGTCTATACAAGTATCGTCACTTGGTCGAAAATGCCTTTGGGAGAATTAAGCATTATCGAGCTATTTCAAGTAGATATGACAAGCTAGAAAGGAATTATGCCAGCATGTTATCACTGGCATTCATGTTAATGTGGCTACCGATGTATTGTTGAACACGGAATGTACAGCAAAGATCAACACGCCCTAGAGATAACGCTACCGATTGTTGCTTCAACTGAAGCAGTGCCGCTACCTTGCATTAATACGCTCGTGTATCCCGCTTGTTTAGTCGCTAAATTCACAAGCTTGCTACGAATCACTTCAACAATGTCTTTGTTGTATTCATCATCCCAAGTACACCAATCTTTAAGCATCGCTTGGCGAACGGTTTCAGAAGTCGATAGTGGGCCCGGTGTCAGTAATAAGTAATCGTTTCTCATGTTCAATTTCTCGCGATTTTTATTGGACTATACCAATTTGTGTAATTACTTTAACAACCAATTTAAACCGTCGTAAATAGCCCAAATACCATTTTCACAAAAGCTTCATATAAAAATTAATCCCTTGCCCTGAGAAATTAACCGATCTTTAAACTGCCATTTTTTGTTCATTTAACCGTCATAAAAGCTAGTTAACTTAACAATTGAAATCTGGTACATACCAATTCGGATTTGTGCCAACAACATAAATGAATTTATGGATATAGCCATCTCTTGATGGGACTTCAAATTTCTAACTTTGGCATCGGGCCTGACTGGAGAAAATGATGAAAAACCGTTTTATGAAAGGATCACTTGCAGCATTAGTCACTCTATTAGCTGGTAACGCTTATGCGGCACAGGAAGTGACGGTTTACACCGCTTTTGAAACCGACATCTTAGCGAAATACAAAAATGCTTTTGAAAGCGAAAACCCAGACATCAACATCAAATGGGTTCGTGATTCAACAGGAATCATGACGGCAAAATTGTTGGCTGAGAAAAACAACCCTCGTGCAGAAGTGGTGTGGGGCCTTGCGGGTTCTTCAATGGCTTTGCTCAAAGAAGAGGGCATTCTTAAGCCTTACACTACTCAAGGTGTGGAGGCGCTGCGTGCAAACCTCAACGACCCGCAATCGACACAAGCTTGGTATGGCAATGATGCATTTTTCAATGCGGTTTGTTTCAACGAAGCGGTAGCAAAACAACTTAACCTACCAGCACCTAAATCTTGGGAAGATCTCACTAAGCCGATTTACAAAGGCTACATTGCGATGCCAAACCCAGCGTCTTCTGGTACGGGTTACATGCAGGTTTCGGCTTGGTTACAAAACATGGGTGAAGACCAAGGTTGGAACTACATGCAGAAGCTAGACCAAAACATCGCTCACTACACGCACTCTGGTTCTAAGCCGTGTGTTCAAGCGGGCATGGGTGAAGTTGCTATCGGTATCTCGATGGCAAGCCGCGGCGCTAAGCTTAAAACTCAAGGTGCACCGCTATCTGTGATTACACCTGAGGGTATTGGTTGGGAATCTGAAGCGGTTGGTCTTGTTAAGCCTTCGGATGCTGCGCAGCGCGTTGTTGACTGGTCTATCTCTAAAGCAGCAAATGAACTCTACATCGAAATGTACCCAGTTGTTGGCCACCAAGAGGTGACGGCAATAATTGATAACTTCCCTAATGTTGAAAAGAACATGGCAAAAATGGACTTTGCACGCATGGGCAGCGAGCGTGCAGACGTATTGAAAACATGGTCTGAGAAGTTCGACGCTAAATCAGAGCCAAAATCTTAATCTATCGAACTACTCATTCAATTAACAATTTAGTTCGTTAGAAGTTAGTAATCAGTAAAGGAAGGCTTCGGTCTTCCTTTTTTAGTTTTACGCCTTTAAGTCTTAGGTAAGGTACAACAAATGACAAAACACTACTCATATTGGTTCAAGCAAGCACTAGAAAAAGAATTTGGCAGCATCAACGCAGGGTTAGAATCAGCCAACCCACTTCAAAAAGACATCAACTGCGACATTGCGATTGTCGGCGGTGGTTACACAGGGTTATGGACGGCAATTTTAATTAAACAACAGCAACCTCAAAAACATGTTGTGGTGATTGAAAAAGGCTTGTGTGGCAGTGGTGCTTCTGGTGCGAACGGTGGTTGTATGCTGACGTGGTCGACTAAGTATCCAACGTTGAAAAAGCTCTACGGAAAAGATCAAGCAAAATGGCTAGTTAAAGAATCGGAAAAGGTCATTTACGAGATCGAAGCTTTCTGTAATGAGCACAACATAGACGCACATTTGTACCGCAGCGGGACGTATTACACGGCAACCAATGAAGCACAAAAAGGTGGTATGCAACCTGTTGTGAATGAGTTGGTTAAGCAGGGCATTAATAGTTGGAAGAAGTGCGACGAGTCTTTGTCTGATAAAGCGGGATCAGAGCGTCATATTGAAGGTTATTACTCAGAAGCCGCAGGTAGTGTGCAGCCAGCATTATTGGCGAGAGGTTTACGTCGAGTTGCCATTGAATTAGGTGTTGAGATTCACGAGAACACAGAGATGACTTCGCTTGATTATGGAGCCCCAGCTCGAATCCAAACCAAGGGTGGATCTGTATTTACCGATAAAGTGATTTTGGCGCTCAACGCATGGATGCTCGATCACTTTAAAGAGTTTAAACGTAGTATTGTGGTTGTTTCATCAGACATGGTCGTCACTAAGCCCATCCCTGAAAAGCTCCAGCAATTTGGTCCTGAGAAAGGAGCGGCAGTGGTGGATTCACGTATCTTTGTCCACTACTACCGAGACACCCAAGATGGACGATTGATGCTGGGTAAAGGTGGCAATAAATTCTCGTTTGCTAATCAAGTTGAAAGCATGTTTAACCAAAAGACAAACTATCTGCCGATTCTGAATCAATCCTTCCAAAAACTCTTCCCAAAGCTTGAGCAGAATGAATTTGATTACAACTGGTCGGGGGGATCGGATCGTTCAGTAACAGGATTACCATTTTTCGGTAATCTAAAAGGCCAGAACAATATCTATTATGGGCTCGGTTACTCAGGCAATGGTGTTGCACAAACTCGTATGGGCGGGAAGGTTTTATCGTCTATGGTACTTGGAACTGACAACGCTTGGAGCTGCTGCGAACTAACCAAAGGACCGCTTGGTCATTTCCCGTCAGAGCCATTCCGTTGGGTGGGCGCCATGATGGTTCGCGATGCGGTACGCAGAAAAGAGAACGCGGAAGATTCTGGTAACACGCCATTGTGGCTGGATAAACAATTGGCAAAGCTCGCGGGTGCGGCAGGTAAAGCCGACAAGGTGAAGTAAATATTTGGTTTAGATTGCTCATTGCCAGTTAAGTCTAAGTCGTTTTGGAAGTAACAGTAGTTTGGAAGTAACGGTAATTTTGGAAGTCAGAATAGGTTTGAAACAAGGTTGGTTTTTAAGAAAAAGCTGAGCTCGAAGTGAAATTTGATTTGAAGTGAGAATTGATGTGACGACCCCTCTGTATGTATTGGATCTAGAAGAAGCACTCATGGATGGTAACAGTGCCATGATTTGGAACGAATTTTTGGTTGAGAAAGGCTTGGTTAATGATCCTAGTTTTTTGAACGAAGAACGTCGCTTAATGACGTTATATGTTCAAGGGATTCTTAATGAAGAGGCTTATCTTACATTTGTTACTCGCCCACTCAACAATAAAACACACCAAGAGGTGTGTGCTTTATTAGAAGAGTGCATTGATCGTAAAGTTCTGAGCAAGATCTTCCCTCAAGTTATGCGTGAGAGTTGGTCGTCAAAAACACAAGATCAGCCGATGGTCATCTTATCTGCCGTTGTTTCATTCGTTCCTGCATGCGTGGCGAAAAGGCTCAATATTCTAAATGCTGTCGGTATTGAATTAACGGAAGAGTCTGGTCAATATACAACTAAGATTTTAGGTCTGCCTAACCATCCATATGGGAAGTACGTTGGCTTAAAAGAGTGGGCTAAGGATTACCATAGCGCATTTAGTCAACAGCAAGGTTGCGACTCAATCAACGACTTACCACACTATGAATTGGCTGGCCGCCCTCACTTAGTTAATCCACATGAATGCTTAAGCACTCGTTCGGATTCTGTTCCATGGTGTGCGGTGTACTGATTTCAGTATTGGTAGAAGTAATAGGTATAACCACAAACAACCATTGATATTAGGCGGTGAAAAGTACTTGGCTTTCATCGTCGAATACCCTTTATTGTTAAATATTTCTCGAACGGCAACCCCTTTACTGTAACTTATTGAATATTCGAACATGTTTAACTCGCGTTATCCTCCGCTAGAATGAATTTTATTTCTGCAATATAACTGTCACTTAGCTTCTATAAATTTGTCACTCAACTGCAATATTCAAAGTTTAAGTTTGGTATATACCATTTAAAGAGTGCTGTAGTATGAGCAACCAAACTTATTTGAATATTGAAAACGTTGTAAAGCAATTTGGCCAATTTACAGCGTTAAAAGACATCTCTCTATCGATCGATAAAGGTGAGTTCGTCTGTTTCCTTGGCCCATCTGGCTGTGGCAAAACGACACTACTACGTGCGATTGCAGGACTGGATTTGCCGACCTCAGGCTCGATTGAGCAAAATGGAACGGATACGACGTTCCTACCTCCTGAGAAGCGCGATTTTGGCATCGTATTCCAATCTTATGCTCTGTTTCCTAATCTGACGGTAGAAGAGAACATCGCGATTGGTTTGAAGAACCAAGGGATGTCGACCAAAGAAGCTCTGGAAGCGGTAGAGTCTTGGTTAGAAACCATTGGCTTACCAACATCTGGCCAGAAATATCCGAATCAACTGTCTGGTGGGCAACAACAACGTGTGGCTCTCGCTCTTGCCCTGGCTTTGTCTCCAGGTTTGCTACTCCTCGATGAGCCGCTCTCTGCTCTTGATGCGAAGGTAAGAACACATCTGCGTGATGAGATCTGTCAATTGCAGCGTAAGTTGGGCATCACCACCATCATGGTGACGCACGATCAAGATGAAGCCTTAACCATGGCTGACCGCATTGTGGTCATGAATCATGGTGTTATCGAACAAGTGGGTGCTCCGCAAGAAATCTACCAAAACCCAGTCAGCCGCTTTGTGGCTGAATTCGTTGGTAGCATGAACTTCATTCAAGCTTCTGTTGCTGCGAAAGGCAAAATGCGCATTGCAGAGTCGATGTTACCGTTGTCAGTTCTAGATAACATGACCCCAAAGCATGGCGATCGTTTTGATATCGCGGTGCGTCCAGAACAAATTCAGTTTGTTGATCGTTTTAACGAGTCTTTGCCAGTCAGAATTGTATCGAGTGAGTTCCTAGGGGCTTTCTATCGAGTTGAGTGCGAATTACAACATGATTCAACGGCGAAAGAGATCATCGTTGATGTGTCAGTCAAAGAGTTCAATCGATTGAAACTGCGTCGCAGCGATATTCGTTACGTAGCGTTTGATGAAGAAGGCCTGAGAGCTTATCCCTCTGAAAGCTTACAAGCGATGAAAGACGAGGCTGCGTAACAATCATGGAATCGACTCAAATGATGCAATCTAAGCTGCTTTTTCAACGACGAATGCAACCTTTCGTTGCTCGCTTAAGTAAAGACAACGTAATTCTATTTGGGCTTTTGGCATTTTTGTCCGTAGTCATGACGCTATTCATCTTGATGCCACTTTGGGCAATGTTGAAGAAAAGCGTTCAGAATGCAGATGGCGATTTTGTAGGCTTACAAAACTTCGCCACCTACTTTTCTTCTCAAAGCCTTTGGCAATCAGTAGGTAACACCTTTACTTTGGGTCTGTTGGTAACGGTTGTCGTTGGCGCATTAGCGTTTGGTTATGCCTATGCGTTGACTCGTTCATGCATGCCTTTCAAGGGGCTTTTTCAGGTGTTGGGCTCAGCGCCGATTCTAGCTCCGTCGTTGCTTCCTGCGATCAGTCTGATCTTCTTATTTGGTAACCAAGGTATCGCCAAAGAAGTGTTAGGTGGCAACTCGGTATACGGCTTGATTGGTATCTCACTCGGCTTGATATTCTGGACCTTTCCACATGCCTTGATGATTCTAACTACTTCACTCATAACGTCCGATGCGCGTCTTTATGAGGCGGCACGCGCACTCAATACTTCATCGTTCAAAACCTTTTTCATGGTGACGTTACCTGCAGCAAAGTATGGCTTGATCAGCACTCTGATCGTGGTGTTTACGCTGGTGGTTTGTGACTTTGGTGTACCAAAGGTGATTGGTGGCAGCTACAACGTTCTATCGACTGACACCTTTAAACAAGTGGTAGGGCAACAGAATTTCTCGATGGGTGCAGTGACCAGTATTTTGCTGCTATTGCCTGCATTACTCGCGTTTACCGTGGACCGCTGGGTCCAAAAGAAACAGAAGAGCTTGTTTGACACTCGATCTGTCGCGTACCAACCAGAGCCCAATACGATGCGTGATGGATTGTGTTTCCTTTATTGCACCATCATCTCGGCTGCTGTCGCTATCGTGTTGGGCATGGCGATATACGGTTCAATGGTTACCTTCTGGCCATGGAACAAAGTGCTCACGTTAAATAACTACAATTTCGCGGAGATGAGTACCTACGGTTGGACACCGTTCTTCAACTCTCTAACGCTCGGTGCTTGGACTGCCATTATCGGTACCGTATTGATTTTCTTAGGTGCGTACTGCATTGAGAAAGGCAGAGCATTTGGTCGTGTTCGTCAGGCAATGCAGATGCTCAGTGTTGTGCCGATGGCGGTTCCGGGTATGGTGTTGGGTTTGGGGTATATCTTCTACTTTAATGACTTGAGTAACCCACTTAACTTCTTGTATGGCACGATGGCGTTTCTGGTTATCAATACCGTGGTTCATTACTACACAGTAGGCCATATGACGGCGTTAACTGCGCTGAAACAGTTACCTGACGAAATTGAAGCAACCGCGGCCTCAGTTAACCTACCGCAGTACAAGTTGTTCTTTAAGGTGACGGTGCCCGTTTGTCTGCCTGCGATTTTAGATATTGCGACATACCTGTTTATTAATGCACTTACCACGACATCTGCGGTAGTATTCTTGTATTCTACCGATACGATACCTGCGTCAGTTTCAGTATTGAACATGGACGATGCGGGGCAGACCGGTGCAGCGGCCGCCATGGCGGTGATGATCATGATATCTGCGGCGAGTGCGAAGTTGATTCATATGTTAATCAATAAGTTATTCGAGAAACGCACCCAAGCTTGGCGTAAACGCTAGCGAACCAATTTATATTGCAGTTGGCCAAGGAATGGCCGACGACAAGAACAAGAATGAAAGGAAATTAAGTGCAGTACGTAAAAATTAAAGACGTCATCGTAGAGCAGATAGAGTCGGGGATGTTAACGCCACGACAGAAGCTGCCTGCAGAACGTAAGCTGGCTGAATCGTTTGATACGACACGAGTTACGTTGCGCGAAGCTTTGTCTTCACTTGAAGCTGAAGGGCGCATTTATCGAGAAGATCGACGTGGTTGGTTTATCTCACCGGATCCGCTTCGTTATGATCCGACGCAAACGCTAAACTTCACCAACATGGCTTTGTCACAGAATCGTAAGCCGAAAACAGAGTTGGTCGCGGCAAAAGGTATGTTAGCAACCAAGGAAGCAACTAGGCTTCTTGAGCTTCAACCTTTTTCGGATGTTTATCGAGTAGACAGAGTTCGTTACCTTGAAGACAGGCCAGTCGTGTATGTGACGAACTACATTCGACCTGAGCTGTTTCCTAACTTGCTTGATTATGATTTGTCTAAATCATTGACTGACATCTACCGCGAGCACTTTGGTGTGGTTTATCAGAAGATCCGTTACCGAGTAAGCACAACGTCTTTACTGGGCGAAACGGCGCAAGCCCTGCGTGCGACTTCTGGCTCGCCGGCGATGGTTGTCGAGCGTGTTAACTACAATCAAAACGGTGATTTGATTGACTGCGATATTGAATATTGGCGTCACGACGCGATCAGTATTGAGTCAATCGCGCAGCTAGAGCGTTAGTCATACGTTATAACGTTGGCTTACCTGCAATTATGCAGGGTTGCCCAATTGAAACGCTCAAAGGTCTCTTATTCGGAGGCCTTTTTTATCACCTGTTGTCAGCCGTTGTGCTAATTCATCAATAATTTAGGAATGAAATGGAATTCTCTGCCATCATCATCGTAATCATTTCAGCTCTGCTGCATGCGGGTTGGAATGTTCTAGGTAAATCTAATCAAGGATCGGGCTCGTCTTTCTTCTTAGCCTCTGGGGTTGCGGCCGCAGCGATATTGACGCCATATTTGATTTGGTATGTTCACAGTGTAGGGTTATCAAATATCTCACTTCCATTTTGGCAATTGGTTCTCTTGAGTGGGATTTGCCAAATCGTTTATTTGATTGGGTTGGGTGCTGCCTATAAACAAGCTGATATCGGTGTGATTTACCCAATGGCACGAGCACTGCCGGTGTTAATGGTTGGCTTAGGTACCGTATTGATTGGCTATGAACTGTCGCCGAATCAGTGGATGGGTTTTGCACTGATCACATTGGGTTGTTTGTTTGTGCCGCTTAAACAGTTCTCTGAACTGAGGCTCAAGGCTTACCTGAACCTTGGCGTGTTGTGGGCATTAATCGCCGCTATTGGTACCACGGGTTACTCCATTATTGATAAAGAAGCGCTTCTGTTATTGGAGCCTCTAAGCACACCCACCATTACCAATAAGCACACAGCAGTTTTCTATTTAGGTATTCAGTTCTGGGCGATCGTGATTCCGCTGAGTATTTGGTTATTGGTGACCAACCAAAGAATCGAGTTTACCAACGCATGGATACTACGTAAGAAATCCACTGTTGCAGGCATCATGATGGCATCGACCTATGGCCTAGTGTTGTTTGCAATGACCATGACAGAAAACGTCAGCTTGGTTGTGGCACTTAGGCAAGTAAGCATCATCTTCGGTGTAGTGATGGGGATCTACTTTTTAAAGGAAAAGTGGCACATGACTCGCTGTGTAGGCGTCGTTTTTATTATTGCTGGTTTAGTTATCTCACTGACTTAAAGGAAATTTAAACACACCTCCAACCTATAATGTGACTTTTCAGTCACATTTTTCTTATTGATAGCAAACGTTTTACTAATGTTAAAGATGTGATCCTTCTCATAGACAAGGTTGTAAAGTTACCGGTAACATCCACCTTAACGTTACCGGTAACATATAACAACAAACCGGACTCTGTGAAACTCATAAGGATACCCAAATGAAAGCTCTGACTAAAACGCTGATTGCTGCTTCCCTCACTGGTCTATTTGCTACTTCAGCAATGGCTGCAGACTTTAAACTTAAGATTCAATCTTCAGACCCATCTGGTGATTTGAACTTCAAAGTTCAGCAGAAGTGGGCTGAGCGCGTAGAGACGATGTCTAACGGACGTATCGATATCGATCTTCTTCCTGTTGGCGCTGTGGTAAAGCACACTGAAACGCTAGGCGCGATCAAAATGGGTATCCTAGATGGTCACATCACAGCAACGGGTTACTTCTCTGGTAAAGATCCAGCATTCGGCCTTATCGGTAACATGGTTGGTGCATGGTCAGACACAACACAACTGCTTCAGTACATGAACTACGGCGGTGGTAATGAGCTAATGACTGAGCTGTACAAGCCTTACGGTGTTCATTTCGTTGGTGCTTCAACAACCGGCGTTGAATCATTCATTTCTAAAAAGCCAATCGACGGTGTAGCGGATCTTAAAGGTCTTAAACTGCGTGCACCTGAAGGCCTAGTACAACAAGTATTTGCAGCCGCGGGTGCTACTCCAGTAAACCTGCCGGGTTCTGAAGTGTTTACTGGTTTAAGCAAAGGCGTAATCGATGCTGCGGACTACACGGTATTTTCAACAAACCAAAAAGCGGGCATGAACGATATCGCTACTCACCCAGTTCAACCGGGCTTCCACTCACTGCCTCTTATCGATATCTCTGTATCTCAGAAGAAGTGGGACAAGATGCCTGCTGACCTACAAACGATTCTACAAACGTCGGTTCGTGATTTCTCTTATGACATGACAACTCAGCTGAAAATGGCTGATCAAGCTGCGCTTAAAGAAGCTCAAGCGAACCCGGAAATCACTATCCATGACTGGTCTCAAGAAGAGCGTAAGAAGTTCCGTGAAATCGCGAAGGGTCAATGGAAAGTATTTGCAGAGCGTTCTGATAATGCAGGAAAAGTTTACACTTCAGTGACTGTGTTCCTAGAAGAAAACGGTTTACTGTAATTCAAACTTAGTTTACTGACGGGGGAGGGTATTGCTCTCCCTTACTCTCCCAGGAAATTTTGGTCATGACAGATAAAACCTCTCACGCTCCAGCTGAAAACGACGAAAAGCCCAAAAATGCGCTTGATCGTTTCATTATAAAAATCAGTAATTTTGTTAGCTGGCTGTTCATCTTCACTGTATTGATTTCATTTTATGAAGTTGTGATGCGTTATGCATTTGATGCCCCAACCACGTGGGTACACGAGACAGCTTCATTTATTGGTGGTTCCCTTTTCATTATTGGCGGCATCTACGCTTTCGCAGCTGATAAACATGTACGTGTTGTTCTTATCTACGATTCGGTGTCCAACCAAACACGTAAGTATCTTAATCTTGTTCACCACATTGTTGGTTTGGCCTTTGCAGGCATGCTGGCTTACGCGGCTTACTTTACTGCGGAAGAAGCGTGGTTTGCACCTTGGGGTGAATTCCGTCTTGAGACATCTGGCTCAGTGTTAAACGCGCCTTATCCTGCGTTGTTGAAAGGCCTGATCTTTGTCGTTTTGTGTGTTCTTGTTGTCCAGTTTGTATTGCACCTAATCCAAGAGTTGATGGGTCTAAGGAAGAATGACGATGTTTGATTTATCTTCTATTGGTATCGCATGGGGCAGTTTGCTCATGCTGGTTATGATGATTGGCTTGCTACTCACTGGTATGCAGCTGGCCTTCGTAACAGGCTTCGTTGCGATTTTCTTCACCCTGTGTTGGTTTGGTCCAGATGCATTGCCTTTGATTGCAAGCCGAACTTACAGCTTTGCTTCTGGTTATGTATTCCTCGCCGTTCCCATGTTCGTATTGATGGCGGCTTTATTAGACCGTTCGGGTATCGCGCGTGACCTTTTTGATGCAATGAAATCCGTTGGCCGCAAGGTTCGTGGTGGCGTTGCAGTACAGACGTTATTGGTAGCCGTGTTATTGGCTTCTATGTCGGGCGTTATCGGTGGTGAAACGGTACTACTAGGTATTCTTGCACTGCCACAAATGCTTCGCTTGGGTTATGACCGTAAGCTTGCTATCGGTACAACTTGTGCGGGTGGCGCACTTGGAACCATGCTTCCACCAAGTATCGTACTTATCATTTACGGCATGACAGCCAGCGTATCGATTGGCGACCTGTTCAAAGCGTCTTTCTTGCCTGCGTTTATCCTTGCGGGCTGTTACATCGGCTACGTATTGATTCGCTGTAAGCTGAACCCTTCTCTTGCGCCAATTCCAAGTGATGATGAGACAGAAGAAGACATTGCAAATCAGCCTAGTTACTTCAAGGCTCTGTTCTTCCCACTGCTCTCTGTAGCAACGGTGTTGGGCAGTATCTACACCGGTATCGCTTCAGTAACAGAAGCTTCTGCTTTAGGTGTGGTCGGCATCATGATCAGTGCGCTGATCCGTGGTGAGCTGAACTTCAGCATGTTGAAAGAGAGTGCCATCGCAACCATGCGTACCTGCGGCATGATCATGTGGATTGGTATCGGTGCAAGTGCATTGGTTGGTATCTATAATCTAATGGGCGGTATTGATTTTGTTGAAGAAACCATCCTTGCGCTCAGTGGCGGTAACGCGACAGTAACGCTACTAATCATGATGGCTATCTTACTGGTTCTAGGCATGTTCCTTGACTGGGTCGGTGTAGCACTTCTAACAATGCCAATCTTCGTACCAATCATCACTGGCCTTGGCTTCGACCCCGTTTGGTTCGGTGTTGTGTTCTGTCTAAACATGCAGGTGTCGTTCTTATCGCCACCGTTTGGTCCTGCGGCTTTCTACCTAAAATCGGTAGCACCAAAAGACATCAGTTTGGGTGAGATATTCTCTTCATTAGTGCCGTTCATTGCACTTCAAGTACTGGTTCTGGCACTGGTTATTATCTTCCCTCAGCTTGCGCTTTGGTGGCAATAACAGCGAAGGTTCCTGAGCGGTTTTAGCGTTTAGGAGCCGATCAGCAGCAACACAAGTTTAACTATTAGATTCGATTGTCAGCCCCAGTTTTGGTTGGGGCTTAGGGAAGGCTTGCCTTATGAAAAGCAAAAAAATACTCGTGATGGGCGTATCTGGATGCGGAAAGAGCCTAATTGGTAGCCGTGTCGCAGAAGCATTAACGCTTCAGTTTTTTGATGGGGATGACTTCCATCCCCAAAGCAATGTAGAGAAGATGCGTCAAGGTATTCCACTGACAGACGATGATCGTCAAGGATGGCTGGAAACACTGAATAAGCAATATATCGAACAACCAAGTGCTGTGATCGCCTGCTCTGCATTGAAAACTCAATATCGCGACATTCTGCGTGAGAACAATGAAGACTTGGTGATTGTGTACCTTCAGGGTAGTTTCGATACGATTTGGAATCGCCACAAAGCACGCGAAAACCATTACTTTAATGGTCAAGAAATGTTGAAAAGCCAATTCGCGACCTTGGTTGAACCCAATGAGAGTGAGGCGCTGTTTGTTGATATCTCACAAGATGTTGAGCTCGTGGTTGCAAGCGCACTCAAACAAATTAAGCAGATAGGCTAAACCATGACTCAGATAAAAAATGACATCGCGATGATTGGTTTAGGAGTGATGGGCAAAAGCTTAGTGCTCAACCTACTTGATAACGGCTTTAACGTTGCTGGCTTTGATTTGAATACAGACAACATTGATCGCGCCAGTTCAGAAGCGAAGCAGCTTAATGAATCGTTTACTGGTAAAGGTCAGTTCACTAAAGGCACTAGCCTTGAACATGTGTTGCAAGGATTAGCGAAACCGCGTGTCATCGCTTTGTCGGTTCCTGCAGGAAAACCTGTCGATATCGTCGTGAATAGTTTGCTTGATGCAGGTTTGGAGAGCGACGACATTGTTATCGATACAGGTAACAGCTTATGGACAGATACCGAGGCGCGTGAAGTGAGCTACAAAGGTAAGCTTCGTTTTTTCAGTACTGCGGTTTCTGGTGGTGAAGAGGGTGCCCGTGTTGGCCCTGCGCTCATGGCCAGTGGCGACCAATCAGCTTGGCAGTATGTGAAGCCGATGTGGGAAGCGATTGCTGCAAAAGTGGATGCGAACGGTTTACCTGTTGCCCAGTTTGAAGCGGGTGAAGCATGTGCTGCTTATGTTGGACCTTCGGGTACAGGGCATTACGTTAAGATGGTTCACAATGGTATTGAGTATGCCGATATGCAGCTCATCTGCGAAGTGTATCATTTCATGCGTGATGTTCTGGAAATGCCAGCTCAAGAGATTGGTCAAGTCTTTGAACAGTGGAATAACGGTGTTCTCAATAGCTACTTGATGGAAATCAGTGCCGACATTCTTCAGCAAGAAGATGTGGTGACGGGCAAGCCATTTGTTGATGTTGTGCTTGATAAAGCGGGACAAAAAGGCACGGGATTGTGGACAGCAGTTAACAGCCTGCAAGAAGGGTGTCCAACCCCAACCATTGCACAGGCGGTTTATGCACGTGCGATGAGCGGTCAAAAATCTCAACGCGCTCAAGGCAGCAAGCTTCTTAAAGGCAATGTTGCCGATGCCAGCCAGTTGGATAAAACAGAGGTTATTTCTGAGCTTCACGATGCTCTATATTGCGCCAAGTTGTCTGTTTACGCGCAAGGTTTTGATTTACTAAAAACGGCGTCCGACAAAAAAGGCTGGAATCTCGATTTCACACAAATTGCTAAGATCTGGCGCGCGGGTTGTATTATCCGTGCTGCTTTCTTGCAAAGTATCACGTCGGCTTACCAACAAAATAGTGAGTTAGCGAACCTGTTGTTTGATGAGGCTTTCATCAAACAAGTGGAAGAGCGTGAGCTTGCTTGGCGTATCGCAGTTGCTAACTCGGCTTTGTATGGTGTGCCGATGCCGGGAATCAGTTCAGCATTAAGCTACTTTGATTCTCTGCGTTGTGAAGTGTTACCAGCGAATCTATTGCAAGCGCAACGTGACTATTTTGGCTCTCATACTTATTCGCGAGTCGATAGAGATGAGGCTGAAAAATTCCATGTAACTTGGAGTCAGTCTCCAAGAACTGAAGTAAAAGTTAACGCTTAAATGATGTATAACGCCCTCGCAATGAGGGCGTTATTGTTTGAACAGTAAGAAGCATTAAATATATCTGTTTTTATGTTCTTGTCGCGGTATCAACCTTTTGTTAGATAAGGCTTCAAATTCCAAGTCAGTTGGATACACTGTTACCAGTAACATAACCAAAAATAATAACTATTAATTATGTCGAATAAGAAAAAACGTCCCACATTACAAGATGTTGCCAACCTAGTTGGTGTCACTAAAATGACCGTCAGTCGCTGTCTGAGAGATTCTTCTCAAGTATCAGAAGCAGTACGAGACAAGATCAACGCTGCAGTCGATGAACTGGGGTATATCCCTAACCGTGCACCAGACATCCTTTCCAATGCCAAGAGTAATGCTATTGGCGTACTGGTTCCGTCGTTAACCAACCAAGTTTTTGCTGAGGTTATCCGTGGTATCGAGCAAGTCACCGCACCTGCGGGTTATCAAACCATGATTGCTCACTATGGTTATAGCGCTGAACTGGAAGAACAAAGCATTGCTTCGCTGCTCTCGTACAATGTTGATGCGATTATTCTGTCTGAGAATGTCCATACAGATAGATCTCGAAAAATGCTGCAGACCGCTTCAATCCCCGTGATTGAGATTATGGACTCTGTATCGCCAAGAATTGAACAAGCCGTCGGCTTTGATAACTTCGAAGCGGCTAGAGCGATGACCAAAACCATGCTCGACAGAGGACGAACCGATATTGCTTACTTAGCGGCTCGTATGGATGAGCGTACTCGCTTGAAAATGGCAGGCTATGAACATGCGATGCAAGAAGCCAACAAAACGCCAGTAACACTGCAAACGGAAGACGCTTCCTCGTTTACTCTCGGTGCAAAACTGATTGGTGAGCTACTTGAGAAACACCCACAAGTGAATGGCATTTTCTGCACTAATGATGACTTGGCGATTGGTGCCTTCTACGAATGTGTACGTCGTGGTATTCAAGTTCCAGAACAGATGGCGATAGCAGGTTTCCACGGACACGACATTACAGTGGCGATGACGCCTCGTTTAGCAACTGTGCTAACACCTAGGGAGCAAATAGGTAAAGTCGCGGCAGAGCAAATTGTGGCGCGTTTAAAAGGCAACAAAGAATGGGTGGCGAAGCTCGATCTTGGCTACGAGATTGAAGTAGGTGAGAGTATTTAACTCGGTATGACGCTTCTTTGATTGAATTCAATAAAAACGCCCTTAACGAGATGAACTTCGTTAAGGGCATTTTCAATTTGTCTTTCTATACTTTTAGCATCAAGGCTTGTCTAACAATTAGCATCGAGGCTTTTGTAGCAACGATCTTTAGCTAGCTAAGGCCTGAGCATCCTGTTGTTTCAACACTTTGTGACCATCTTCAGTGACGCCACGTTTCCAGTAGCTGCTGATGTAGATATTCTCTTTCGCGACCTCTTTCTCGTTGCGGAAGTATTGTCTTAGCTCGCGCATGCTTTCAAATTCACAGGCTGTCCAAATCGAAACCTGACCGTCTAACCATTCTAAATTGCGAACCGTTTGTGAAAGTATTTCTGAGGTTTCATCTTCAATTAACCAATTGACCTTGATCCCTTGAGGTACTTCAAGTATTTGCTTATCTGCTGCTGAATTAATCTGAATAACAGCGTGACCTGTCGCGTGCTCTGGAAGTGTTTTCACTTTTGCAGAAAGCGCAGGCAGTGACGTCATGTCTGCAACTAAGAAGAACCAGTCAGACTCAAGATTTAGCCCTTGAATCAAACCTGGACCAGCAACGGAAATCGTGTCACCTATTTCTGCGTTCATTGCCCAGCGTGCGGTAAAGCCACATTGTAAGTCTGTGGTGATGTGACGAACGAAATCTACCTCAATCCACTTTTCTACAGGGTTGTATTGTCGAATGGTGTAGGTGCGCATGGTTGGACGCTCACCTTCGTTCAGTTGGCTTAAATCGGTTGTGCCTAGTGGCGAAAATAAAAGCTTGATGTAGCCGCCAGCACATTCTGTTGGGTACTTACTTAATCCCTCACCGCTAAGCCTTAGACGTTGCATGTTTGGAGTAATGGTTGAGGTTTGAGTAACGGTTAATGTGATAGGGCTAGGCTTGCTCATATAGGGCTCTCTTAGATTTTGATTTCCACATCATAATCCTGAACTAGAAAACACTCAATACTAATAGTTATCATTTACTTTTATTTACACAGGCGCAACGTAACTTGAATGCTCTGATCTATATTGGCAACAACCTCAATAAAAAAGCCCTTTAGAAAACTAAAGAGCTTGATGTATTAGAGCGGGTTAACGTGAGCAGAATTAGCTGTTTGCTTACTCTAGTTCAATCGTTTCTTCAGCCGCTTTCGCTGCTTCTAGCATCTTACGAATAATGAACGATGCAGCCATTGCGATACCCACCATTACTACTGCTAAAACGGTAAGCATTTGGAAGTAATCGCCGTAAACCGTTTGTACGATCTCTTGCGTGATTTGTTGACCTTTCTCTAGTGCAATAGACGTTGAGAATACCGCGCCAACAATACCTGATAGTGCGATTGCAATATAGAATAAGCTTACTGAGAAGTTCTCGATGTGCTTAGGTGCCACAGACAGAATGAACGCCACAACCATAGAACCAACAATCACCTCACCAAACGCTAGGAAGAAGTGGATAGCTAGGAACACTTCTGGACGAATCAGAACGTCATCACCAACTGTGGTTACTGCCATCGTAAGGATACCGAAAGCGATAGCCGTTAGAATGAACGAGAAACCCACTTTGGTAGCAGTAGAGAAGTTGATGTTTTTCTTTTCTAGATTAGAGAAGATAGCCGCGATGATTGGGCCAGCGACCATGCACCATAGTGGGTTCATTGCCATTGAAGCTTCTGGAGCAACAGGGATGAAGCCAAATAGGTCACCACGCATTGTGTTGATCGCTACCATTGTCATCGATGTCATCATCTGACCGTAGTACACGAAGAAACATGTGGTTAAGAATGTGATGATTAAGATAGTGCCCATTTTCAGCATGTCTGGCTTCTTCGATTTCAGCATCAAAGAGACAAAGTAGACGATCGCTGCACCACCAATTGCGTAAACGATGTTTTGGCCAATATCCATGTTAGAGAACATGAAGAATACCAAACCAATCATTGCTGCAGAAAGACCAAGGAACGCCGCCCAGTTTTTCGTGCTCACTGGTTGTTGGTCGATTTCAGCACTTGCTTCGACAAGGCCTTTGCGAACAAAGATCATCATTAGAAGTGCAGCACCTGCTAGAACCGCTGAAAGAAGGAAACCACCGTGGAAACCAACAACAAGCACTAGCATTGGGAACAAATATTGGCCTAGTAACGCACCAATGTTGTTTACTGAGTAGTTGATAGGGTAGCAGTTTTCAAAATCTTCTTGAGTTTTAAACGTGCGTTTGTAAAGACTTGGGTAAGAAGGGGACATCAAACCACGTGCATAACTTGCTAAAGCGATACCACATAATGCCATCGGTACATTGGTTGCTGCTGCACCGAGTACCAGTAAAACATAACCACTTGCGAAGCCTAAAAAGGCAATGGTCAAAGATCGGTATGCGCCTAAAAATTTGTCGGCGATAAAGCCACCTGCGATAGCAAATAGCGGTCCGATTGCAGAGAAAGCACCAACAACCATCATGGTGTCGGCTTCATTGTAGTTCAGATCTTCAAGGAAGAAACGAGTCAAGATCACCATGACGCCATAGAACGAAAGTCCGAACATCATTTGGCAGAACATCATTGATTTGTTTAATCTATTCCACATTATTTTATTCTCACATTTGTATTGATATGTAGTGTAATTACCCAATTATAATATCATTAATAGCAATACATAAAATGAAACATGTATCCCAAACCTGACTTTGCTCGATATACCTTTTCTTATGAGTCCATTGATATCTCTCATGAATGAATTTTGCAATGTTAGATTTTGCTAGTGGATGCATGTCTGTGTGAAATTCAACCATTTTCATTTTTGGCTAAGTAATGAACAAATAAAGGGAAAGTTAGCGAGGGTCATCTTGTAAATTTTTTCAAGTGAGTATCACTTTCAATTGGCCGTTGGGTTTTGGCCATTAAAAAAGCCAGCTTGGCAGCTGGCTTTGTTTTGATATTGAAAACTAAGTTTACAATAATGCGGTCTGAGTGAGGGCTTCTTTTAGTCGAATAGCTTCGCTTTATTGCACTTCAACTATTTGTAGCATTTCACTACTCACTTCATCGCATCTCAACTACTCACAAGGTGGTGCCATGTGAATCACCGCTAGACCACCTAAAGACGTTTCGCGGTATTTCTTGTTCATGTCTTTACCTGTTTGGTACATGGTTGCGATAACCTTGTCTAACGAGATAAGACACTTACTGGTGCGTTTCAGCGCCATACGTGATGCGTTGATGGCTTTCATTGCACCCATAGCGTTACGTTCAATACACGGTACCTGAACAAGTCCGCCGATTGGATCGCATGTCATGCCTAGTGAGTGTTCCATTGCGATTTCAGCAGCAATACAGATTTGCTCATTACTACCGCCTCGAAGGGCTGTTAAGCCTGCCGCTGCCATTGAAGAAGATACGCCAACTTCACCCTGACAACCTACTTCAGCACCCGAAATCGAAGCATTGGTTTTGTAAAGGATGCCGATTGCGCCAGAAACTGCCAAGAAGTCTTTCAACTGCTTAGTGTCTAACTCTTTGATGAAACGATGGTAGTACATTAATACCGCAGGAATAACGCCAGCAGCACCGTTAGTTGGAGATGTTACAACCTGGCCACCTGCTGCATTCTCTTCACTTACAGCAAAGGCAAACAGGTTAATCCAATCCATGATCTCCATTGGATCGTTTTCAATCGAGGCATTCGCCTCAAGCTTTTTCAGCAGAGCAGGCGCTCGACGTGTCACTTCTAATCCGCCATCAAGGATACCTTCGGTATCGAAGCCACGTTGCATACAAAGAGACATCACCTTCCAGATTTGGTCGGCTTTCTGGTCAATCACATCCATACCTTGGAATGAGACTTCGTTGCGCAGAATTAAGCCTCCAAGGCTAAGTCCTTGTTGTTCAGACAACTCAAGCAATTGATCAGCAGAAGTAAAAGGGAATTCAACTTGTGTTTCTGACTCTGACTTGCCGTTTTGCATTTCATCAGCTGTCGCGATAAAGCCACCACCAATGGAGTAGTAAGTTTCCATATCCAAAAGGCTACCGCTTGCGTCAAACGCAGAAATAGTCATGCCGTTTTCATGAAGTGGAAGATTGGTTTTGTGGAAGAGTAGGTCGCTTTCTACATCGAAATGAATGTCGTGTTTGCCACTAACCATTAAAGATTTATCTTCAATTGCTTTACGCATTGCCAAATTAGCGCTGGCTATTTTTATCGTATCAGGGCGATTGCCAAGCAGGCCTAATAGGGTTGCACGGTCGGTGTGGTGACCGATACCTGTTAGTGACAGTGAACCGTATAAATCGATTTGAATACGGGTAACTTGATTAAGTACCGATTCAATCTTTTGGGTAAAATTAAACCCAGCGATCATTGGTCCATTGGTGTGGGAGCTGGAAGGCCCGACCCCGATTTTGTAAATGTCAAAAATAGACAGCATAGTAACTTCCTGTGAAGGCGGTTCGATGTACGAACTCTGTGTAAAATTTGTATTTTGTTCGTTTCAATTTTCATGAAACATTTTTAGTCGAGCTTGTTCTTTGCTTGAAACGTCTCTTTTATTGAAACTTGTGTTAACAAGCGTAGAGCAATGAAATACAAGAGCGTGTTATGTTCGCTTTTAAGCGTCACGTCTATTCCTGCATGACATACGGTGTTGCTATCAATAGTGAGCATTATTGCGAGCAACCTATGAGAATTTAAAAATACTTTTGTTACTGGATATTGTATACATAATTCACTCTATCTCATCACTAAAACGAGACTTGAACATAAAATGAGCATTAATCACCTCTTTATTGTGCTGGGTAAGCGACTTAATGGGAATAAATTGACTGATGAAGGGAGCAGTCGAGTTGATGCTTTAGTTGAGTATCTGGCGAAGCTTTTGGTAGATGAGTCGAATCAGCAAACTGCGGTTGCATTTTGTGGTGGGGTGACAAAAGGCCAAGCTCTCTCTGAAGCAGATGCAATGCACCAGTATTTTCGAAAGCTGGAAAGCCAACGTGAAGCACCGTTTGTGTTAGGCGCGATCTTACTAGAGCAGCATTCGACAAATACGATCGAGAATATTCAGAATTTGGCTTCAGAAATGATAAAAAGCGGGCTGTTTGCTCGCGGGCAGAGTGTCAAAGTGACTTTCGTTTCGAATGACTATCACTTGCAACGTATTTTTGAGATTCAGATGTTGATGGACGAGCAAGGTTTGCTTAAGGTTCTAATCGAGAAGTGTTCTGCTCTTGGGGTGGAGTTGCAAATAGATCGTCAGCTAGAGGCTCATGTTTCGGTGCCATACCCTCATCAAAGTACGCAAGGGCAATTGTTTCTGTTGATGGATGTACTGACGACCTATCGCATCTATCTTGAAGGAGTTGTAGCTGGTTCGTTTAAATGTGATTTAGAGTCCGTAAGGCGAGAACCCGAAAGGCTAGCATTGGATGTTTTGGCAAAAGTGGAGTGCCTTCTAAAAAAGTCATCTCAGTTTGGCATCATAGCTACCTTGCAACCTGTTTTAGCAAGCTGTATTCAACAAACTCCTGCAGGTACAGATATTAAAAAAGTCAGGGAGTATCTAGCACTGCTAGACACAAACCTAACTTTATTGAACCGATATTTAGACCCAGAGCAGGATAAGACTCAGCGCTGGTGGCGATAAACGGTTATTTCTTTTTCGTGATGCCATGAACCGTCTTTAAACTGGCAAAAGCAATCAAACAATAAGCGAGTAGCTCGATGCCTTCTTCGGCGATATTTTTAACCACGCGAACGTAATCATCACCCATAACATTGTGCCAAAAACTTCCCATGCCAAACAGGCGAGAGAACACCAATAGCAACACTACGCCAGTAACCAGAAGGTTCATGTGCGGAGACGCAAGGATCAGCGCAAGCTGGTCAATGGTGCGCTTACCATTCTTTATTGCGTAGAAAATGGCACTACCTGCAACCAATAGAGCAGGGACAACCCATGCTCCATGTACGATTTTGTCGAACCAAAAATCCATTTCACGAATGAACAAAACTGCGAAAAATGCACTGATGAGAAGAGCTGCATGCTTAACTTCACTTTTCTCTTTTGCTAAATAAGCGAAAGATGCAGATGTCACGATAAGCAATAGTTGTTGCAGCATCTCGGTCACTGAGATCTCACCAACATTGCCATTCAACAATACAAAATCAATTCGAAGTGCAAGGTTTGCGACAATGCTGATCGCTAAAACGACCAATGCAGTCTGGCAGCGCTTAAAGATAACTTCAGAGGTTGATTGTGAGAGTGTGAACTCTGGGAGTTCAAGTGACATGTGAGTTTGTTCTTTCGTTTTAGATTGGCTTTTCATTTCAATTCAGCTTGTAATATTTTGTAACAGGCTGGCATTCTATCGGGCAGAAGCTCACTAATGTCAGAGTAATGTCATAAATAAAACGGTGTTCAATTGGTGTGTATACGGTAAACCGCTGCCTTAAGGCAGACAGTTTACGTAATTTAATAGAATTTTTGGGGTGAGGTTTTACCGCGGCGAGGTTGGAAACTCGCAGTTGAAGTGATTACTTTTCAGTTTCTTGCTCGTGGTTATTGCGGTAGTACTCCCACTGTTCAATGCGCTCACCGTCATCGAATACACAGTAAGTTGTGCGTTGATTGTTTTCAGTCACAGTGTCTAATTCGCCTTCTTGTTGAACACAGTAAACCGCGGCTGGGTTAGCAACTGAAACTCGTTGGCCTTCACTATATTCTGCATAGTCGTTCGCACAACCGCCTAATACAACGGCAAATACAGCCATCAAACCAATTTTCTTCATGTGTATCTCCTAGGTTATAACTCTACAAATAAATGCGTTAAGTTCTAAAGAACCCAATTAGAAGCTCTATGAAATGAGTATATTTTAGATTTCTGAAAAGGGTGTGTTAATTTGGTCAAGATATTGAAATAGGTTGATATTTCTCTATGTTTAGCTGCTTTTTGAGTGTTGGATCAAGCTACGCTACTTGTTGCTATGACAGGTGTATTCTTGTCTGAGGCGTGTTGGTTTGATGGTTATTGTGGTTCGATCACCATTCGATAATGATGAGTGAGCAACAATGAAAATGAGCGGGTAACCTTTCTTGTCAGCGATTGTGCACATCGAATCTATTGATGATTATGATATGATGCCGCCAAATTTCAGTTGAGCAGTCAGAATCATGAGACACTTAAAAACCACTATTCACCCTGATATCGATCACCTAGACAATAAGACGGTATATAAGCGCAATGCTGCACGTGCGATTGTGTTAGATGGCGAAGACATTTTGATGCTTTATACAGAGCGTTATCACGACTACACCATTCCTGGTGGTGGCTTGGACGAAGGTGAAGATGTTATTGCCGGTATGGTTCGTGAGCTGGAAGAAGAGACTGGCGCAAAGAACATTCACAGCATCAAGCCATTCGGAATTTTTGAAGAGTTCCGTCCTTGGTATAAGGATGATGCGGATATGATGCACATGATCTCTTACTGCTACTCCTGCAAAATCGACCGTGAGCTTGGTGAAACGGATTACGAAGATTATGAAGTGAAAAATGGGATGAAACCGGTTTGGGTGAATATCCATGAAGCGATCGCTCATAACGAAAAAACCTTGGCTGAGAGTGCTAAAAAGGGCATGAGCATTGAACGTGAAACCCACCTTCTACACTTGATTGTCAAAGAGATGCTGTAAGCAGCAATAACGTTCTCCTTATCAAGCTTCTATTATTTAAACTTGCTAATTATTAACCGTCTAAGAGTCCTGTGCTTTTAGGCGATTTTTGTATCTGGCACCAATCGCTTTGTTTGAAAGTGAGTGTAGCGCTCGCCTTTTGATTCCCCTATATCGGTATAAATCTTGGTTAAAAGTCGGTGGTTTTTAAATTGACGGAATATTTGTGCAATTTGATTCTTGTTTTGAATATGTCGATCGCGAACTCTAGCTTTAAAATCAAAATTGCTAAATTTACCTTTAGTCTCATTACCTTAGTTCATTTTTTGCTTCAACGGAAACTTGGCCTCCCTCTTGCTACATTGATTACGCAGCTCGCTTTATCGGCACCAAAATAATAGAAGTAGACATCTTTTGTCTCGTCGCATCAGATTTTAGGTAGACGTTTATTTAGCTTTGCCGTTCAGGGTTTACGTACTTTTCAAGGAAATCGCCTAAGCGAAGAAGAAGTCGAGGTTAACTATGAAATACAAGCAAATTATTTATCTCATTGGCGCAATAGTCAGTCTCCCAGTCCACGCAACCATAGTGGATTTGGATTTTTCAAACCATATAGAATCAACGAACGGCAGTAGCAGCTGGGCGGGACCAACCTATAACGGCTCCACCATGCACTTTCTCAATGTTGGCACACAGAATGGGAAAATAATCGATGCCAAGGTATCGAGCAGTGTGTTTGGTGATGCGACGTTTATGTTTCATGCCCCGAACTATAAAGTTGGCGCAACACAACCTTCCGGTGATATCGGTTTTCTTTATCAAACCAATTCAGCAGGTTCTGCTGGGCTAATATATACTTTCGAATTTTTTGATGGTACGGACGGCCTCTCAGGTACGTTCTCGGTGCCTTATACTATCCCTGAATTTGAAATGATTGGCTATGACATCGATGGTGAGCCCGTTCAGTCAGAGCAAGTTCGTGTATTTAAAAGTGAGGGTTTTTATAGTTATCAGTTAGGTAGTGCGAGCGCGAGTTTGACTGCTGAAGAGAGTGCCGATGGCGATTCTGTTCTATTTACAGGCCCAGGTACTAACTACTCTGAAACCGATACTTCAGGTGCGGTTAAATTCACCTATAAAAATACTTCTATTGTCACGCTCCAGTTTGAAACAGTGACTACTGGGGGTAGTTTCCCTAACCCAATCTTTTCTGCGTTTGATGGCAACTGGGATTTAAGTGGTTTTGACAATCCGATCGAGAGCTCTGATGATTCTGATTTCGGTGATGCGCCAGATAGTTATGGCACATTACAAGCCAGTAATGGTGCTGAGCATGCTGTTTCTTCAACACTCTATTTAGGGGCTAGTATCGATGCTGACTCTGATGGACAACCAGGAGCCTTATCAAATGGCGATGACTTGGATGTTGACGGAAATGATGATGACGGTATTACGCTACTTACTAACCTAGAAATTGGGTTGGATAGTTTAATCAACGTAAATGTAGTGGGTAATGGTTACCTACAAGCTTGGGCTGACTGGGACTTGAGTGGTACTTTCGATGATGATGAACAAATCTTGAAGAACCATTCTGTCGTTGAAGGGGGACAAGTCGTTCCAATTCGAGTAGCTGATGATGCCAGTGTTGGTAACGTGCAAACACGATTCCGTTTAGCAAGCAGCCCTAACATTCCAAGTGATGGTTACGTTGGTGACGGGGAAGTCGAGGATTACTTGTTTAACGTAACTGATCCTGGTACTACCATTCAATACTCTAACTACTATACAGCGGCATTCGAAGATAACTGGCCTGAAGCTGGTGACTTCGATTTAAACGATGTCGTTGTTTATTACCGAACCACAATTCTAAGTAAAGACGACGCTGTGCTGCGTATGGATATCAGCGGTAGCATAATGGCTTACGGTGCCTCTTATGGTAATGGCTTAGGCTGGAAACTGAGTGGATTCGACGAGGCGGATGTTGACTTGCAGACCGCGCGAGTGCAGAAAAACGGCACAACTCGCGTAAATATCTCACCGTTTACGGGTCAAGATAAAGACGTTGCATCTCCAGGTGGTGATCTTGTTGTTGTCGCTTCATTGAACTTGAAAAATGACATCCCAATTAACGATGAGTGTATGTTCCACCGTACCAATCCATCTTGCAACCCATCGCTTGAGTCTGATCAAATGACGTTCAGTATTTCGCTACCGTTTAATGATGACGATCAGCCAACAGTCAGTTCGCTTCTTCCGTTGAATGGTTTCGACCCATTCATCTTTGGTCCGGGTGAAGGGTATTACCATGGCTCTAGCTTTACAGGCTCACCAGGTAAAGATCTTGAAATTCACACTGCGGATCTGCCACCAACTTCACGTGGTACTTTAGTCAGTGACTTTTACGGTGTGGCACAAGATGATTCAGATCCTGATAGTGGAAAATACTACCGAACTACGCAGAATATGCCTTGGGGTATCTTAATTTCATCTCCTTGGAATCACCCATCAGAGTATATAGACATCAGTGAAGCGTTCCCAGATTTTGCAGAGTGGGCTACCACTGGCGGTTCTTCTAAATCGACATGGTACTTAAACCCTAACTCAGACAAAACTTGGTCTACTGAAGATTAATTAAGGAGGATTTATGAAATTAACTAAACTAACGCTAAGTAGTGTCACTCTTGTCTTCCTTGCTGCTTGTGGCGGCGGCGGTGGTGGCAATAATACAGTGACGTCTAGCGTCGCACCTGCGGCACAAGTGTTGAGTTCGGTCGAGCTGACCATACCGGAAGGCTTTGATTTCTCGACAGAGAGGGAAGTGGCTGTGACGGTCGATATCGCGAGTTCACAAAGTTCGAGGGGCTTTATGAGTTTGTACACTGAGTTTGATGGCGACGTTGTCGATTACACATCGCAAGTGTTAAGAATGCCTATCAATGAAGATACTGACTTTTCAACAACGCTATTGTTGCCAAACCATGTTGATAAAGTCTGGATCGAAGTATGGTACCCATCAGCATTAGGTAATGAGGTGAGAAGCTCATATAGCATAGTAAACGATCGATTGGACGTCATTCTGTAACCGTAGTATGGGTGTTAGCTAACGCTTTATACTCGAACCGATAATATCTTTGCCGCCAATATGGCGGCAAAGTTGTTTCTGCAATGCAAAATATGAATAGTATTGACGAAAAATTGAATGTGGTTGATATTGTCAACTATATCTTTTTGGTGTACCTTTAAACCTGAGAATGTACCAAACTTCCTGATGAATCCATGGTACAGCCGCGAACCCGTCCTCAAAGAAAGAATTCCATGAATAAAAGACAGTTTATTGCCCACTATTTACGTATGAATCGCACTTCTTATTTGTTGGCGATAGTTTTCATTTTTCTCGTAAATTGGCTTCAAGTTGAAATACCACGCTATATCCAATTGGCGATAGATCTGATTGATGATGCCTCCTCAAGTGGCCATCAGCAGCTTCAAACCTATGTTTGGATTGTGGTTGGTATGTCGGTCGCCATGGTTGTGGTGCGTATATTGTCTCGTATCTATGCGCTTAATCCTGGACGGATTACAGAGGCGGCTCTTAAGACGACACTTCTCCAAAAGTTAAACCGTTTACCTAACAGCTTTCACCAAAGGTTTGCGTCAGGCAGACTGATCTCCATCATCAATAATGACCTCAGTGGCATTCGTTTGCTGTTTGGTGTGGGCTTTCTGCAGTTCTTTAATTCATTGTTAGCACTGTCATTAACACCGCTCTATATGTGGCGGATATCGCCAGAGCTTACGATGTATTCGATTATTCCTATCTCAATCGCATTTGTGATTTTCCGTGTTGGTTTTAAACGGATGAAGACGCTGCATTTAGAACATATGAAGCGTTTACAGAACCTGTCTGCTCAGTTGATGAGTTACCTATCAGGGATTGATTTGATTAAGAGTCAGCAGATGTCACCTTGGGTGAAGGCCGAAACCGAAAAGCTCAATCAGCTACTGCTTGAATGTCGCCTTAAAATCACACGCATTCAGGTGTTCTTCATGCCTGTTCTCGATTATGCCAACGACTTAATGAAAATCATCATTCTGGGACTTGGTGGCTTTATGCTAATGAGGCAAGAGCTTACTTTAGGCGAAATAACCGCTTTCCTGACGTACTCCGTTTTGCTCGCAATGCCATTAATGCAGCTAGGCAGAATCGCGACTATTTATCAGCGCGGCATGGTAGGCATTCAAAGTGCACAAACAATTCTCAATGCGCAAGTTCCAGAACTGGATGAAGCGAAGTTGTCTGAATTAGACGTTGAACCCCTCAAGGGAAAGGCGTTTTCCGTGCGTAACCTGAGTTTCCAATACGAAGGCGAGGAGCGACTCATTCTCGATAACATCAGTTTTGATATTCCAGCAGGTAAGAAAATTGGTGTATTAGGAGGAATTGGCTCAGGTAAAACGACATTAGTGAACTGCTTAAACCATCACTTGGACGTACCAGAAGGAACAGTTTTTCTCGGTGAAACAGACGTAACAAGTTTCTCCCGCAGTGATCTACGTCGTTATGTTAAAACGGTCACTCAAGACCCTTATCTGTTTTCAGCAACGGTTGAAGACAACATTCGTTTTGGTAGCTTAGATACCGATCTCGCAAAGAGTCAGGTTGATGAAGTTCTTGAGTTGAGCCAACTTGCTAATGACGTTACTCATTTTGAAAACGGTGATCAAACCTTAGTCGGTGAAAAAGGGATCATGTTATCGGGTGGCCAGAAGCAACGCCTAAGTATTGCGCGTGCTTTATTGGAGCCTACAGATTTAATCATCATGGATAACGTTCTGTCAGCGGTCGACTATGAAACGGAAAGAAAGATCTTAGAAGGTCTATTTAATCGTTTGAAAAATCAATCAGTACTGGTGGTATCGCATCGTGTTAATGCCCTTGAATACATGGACGAAATCATTGTTCTAAATGAAGGGAAAGTGATCGCGAAAGGTGACCATGACACCTTATTAAAAACCTGTGCTTACTACTACGATACTTGGCAACTACAACAGAATGAAACGGAGGCAGCAGCATGTTAAAAGGTGTTGATGTTAAGTATCTAAAGCACTTTTTTAAGTTTGCTAAGAAATACAAACGCTCGGCAATTTTGGGCATTGCCATGCTTCCGCTATCGGTTGTTACAAGCTTGCTGTTTCCTTGGCTGATCATTCAAGTGATCGACGTGCATTTGAGCCAAGGGGATATGGACGGGTTACTTGAGTATGTATTCTACTTAGTTCTGGTCTTGATTGTCAGTTATGTGGTCGACACCACTTATTCGTATAATCTGCGAAAAACAGGCCAATACACCATCACAGACATGCGATCGGTGTTGTTTGAGCGTGTGCTTAAACTGCCTCGTAGCTATTTCGATAATACACCGATTGGTGTGATTCTTTCACGCCTGACCAGCGATCTAGAAACCATCGGCGAGACGTTTATTCAATCTGTCGTTGGATTGGTTAAAGACAGCATCAACACCATTGCTCTGCTTATCATGATGCTCTTTATTGACTGGCAGTTGACTTTAATTGTGCTGATTATCATGCCTCCCGTGATGTACTTGACGGTCTATGTGCGTAATCGTCTACGTGTGATGTACAAGATTACTCGCTCAACACTGGCTCGTGGTATTGGCTTCCTACAAGAAGTCTTATTTGGCATGAAAACCGTTCAGATGTATCGCGCCGAGGAACAAGTCGAGCAACGATACCAAGGCTACACAGATGAGTTTTTGCGAGCGCAAAAGAAGATTAATAAATACGATGCGATTTTGTTCTCGTTTATCTCGGGTATCACTTCAATCACCATCGCGATTATGATTTGGTACGGTTCGGAGCAAGTCATCGAAGGCGCGTTGACATTGGGTGTGCTGATCGCATTCATCAACACGCTCGAAAAGGTGTTTGTGCCAATTCGTGACTTTACTTCTCAGATTGCCTCTATTCAAAGTTCATTTGCAGCCTTTGATCATATTGAAGAGTTGTTTGTTGAGCCTACGGAAGAAGAAGGGCGCAACTTATTGCTATCTCATCAAGTCAAAAACCAGCTCGAAAAGTTTGTCAGTCTTGAGTTCAAAAATGTGAGTTTCCGCTACAAAGACGATTCTCCATATGTTCTAAAGAATGTCTCTTTTATGCTGGGAAAAGGGCATCAAATCGCACTTGTCGGTTCAACGGGGTCAGGTAAGTCGACGATTCTTCGTCTGATCTCTAAAACCTATCAAGATTACGAAGGCAGCATTTTGTTGAATGGAGTAGAGCTGTCTCAGATCTCAAGCGAAGACTCTGCTCATTTGTTCTCAATGATGATGCAAGATGTGCACTTATTTGAAGAGACGATTCAGTTCAATATTGCTTTGGGTAAGGAACATCTTACAAGAGCAGAGGTTGAACAAGCAGCACGCTATGTTTACGCCGATAAGTTCATTGAACAACTGCCACAAAGCTATGACTTCCATTTAGAAAAGAACGGCTCCAACCTGTCTGTGGGGCAAACGCAGCTCATTTCGTTTGCTAGAGCGGTCGCACAAGGCGGGCAACTGATGATGCTTGATGAAGCAACTAGCTCGGTAGATTCAATCACAGAAGATCTCATTCAAAAAGCGATGCAACGCCTTTTCAAGGATAAAACCGTGATTGCGATTGCGCACCGTCTGAGTACTGTTCGCCACTCAGACACGATTTTGGTGTTGGAAAAGGGTGAAATTGTCGAACAAGGTAACCATCAACAATTGGTCGCACACCATGGTATTTATGCCGGTTTGTTACAAGAATCGATTGTCGAAAAGAGTGATTCCCAAGTGACGGTAGCCTGACCTACTCAAGTCAGGGCTACCGCTTCGACAAGTCGAATGGATACGGTTTATGCTTAATCAGCTTCTATGCTTTTCTTGTATTTCCAGTGGCTTAGGGAAAATAAAATATATTTTACGAATATTAATATGTTATGATCTCCTTACTACTAAAAGGGTGTCTTAGGACATCGGGATGTATACGAGTAAGACGAACCTGCTTGTGTCAGTCACTTTCTGGCGAATATGGAATCGAAGATGTTGTTGGAAGAAGTGGTAGAAATTATTGAATTAACCGACTCAGACCATTTATCTCAAGCAATGGAGCTGTTTAACGAGCATGGTTTTGTTGATACTGAATCTTTGCCTTTTATGAACGTTGTGTTTGAAACAGCACCGGATCAGCTTGCGAAGAAGTTGTCGCAAACTGGTTTTAAAGGTTTAGTGCAAGTCGAGAAGAATGAAGACGCATCGGGCTTCACCATTATTGATGCTGAGCGCGTTCTGCTAAAAGATTCTGCTTAGCTGCAAAACTCTGCTGGTTGCAAGACTCTATTCAGCCCAGTAAAAGCGTCTAAGCCATACCGAGCTCTTTCTCGTCATACTCTAAGTTCAGCGAAAAGAACCGAGTTCAGTAACGCCCGTTATGATTATTTGAGGTTAACACAGTGACAACAGCGACAACAGCGACCGTTTCATCAACAGAGCAACATATTTCCAATGAACATGCGCTTTTAGGTGCATCGTTATTAGCGTCTCAAAAAGTTGAGTTGGCTCTGTTCAGTGTTATCTCTAAGTTAGCTAAAGCACTACCAAAGGAAGTGCAACATCAACTAGGTTTGGACTTGGATACCTTTCTAAGAGAGAAGCCAAGTGAGCAAGACTCAACGTTGAGTTTGTACGTGCAAAGGTTTGGTGAACAACTTCCTTTGCAAAAAAATGAAATCAGCAATTTTATTTATCATCGTAATCTCGTTACCCGTAGCTTTTGGCGAGTGACTGGCGCTGATGTAAAAGGCGGCGAAAAACTAGAAAATCCAGAGCTCTATTTAAAAGAGTTCTTAGCCAAATGTGAATATTGGCAAGTGATGCTCGATACTCAAAAGAACTGAGCACTTAAATAGATTGAATAAAGCCATAGCTTACACGCTGTGGCTTTTTTTTTGTGCTCAAAATTTTAAATTATGTAGATCTAGATCATCATCTTTAACACGTAATTCTTAGAAACGAAGTGATGTTTGAGCGCGGCACTAATATGCAAGAAGATCAAAAAAACAAGGGCAATACAACTGGCACGATGTAAATAGAAAAAGAAGCTGTTGATTGCGGGGTCGGTTATTAGGTTGTCGACGGTTGTCAGCCAAAATAATGAATAGGGCTCTTTAAGCATTAAATAACCGGTGCTGAAAACCATGAACATAACGAGATACATGAATGAATGAGCGAGCTTGGCAATGCATATTTGACCAGCGGCCACAGATGAAGGCATGGACGGCGAGGTTCTAAAATGACTCCATACATATCGTATCGCCAACAAAGGAGTAGTGAGAGTAGCCAGCGATATGTTAAGCACTGACAGGAAAGAAAATAGCTCTGGATTTCCGGTGACAAAGTGCATCACATACCCTGCGATAGTTGCATAGATGATCACAGAAGCCATCACCCAGTGCAGCACACGGCTTAGTAAATCGTATCGTGGATTATTCAAATTAACCTCGTTCTGATCGTTATAACAATATTTTTCAAATAGATGCCAAAACTAGCTTTTAGTATATTTTCATCGCGAATTAATTATATCGAACAGTAATGCGCCGTATTCTCCTTAATTATAAATTAATGATGTTGCTTCAGGTGTTTTATAATTATCAATGGTGTTTTAGAGTGTTAATTCCAATACAGACAAGGCAAACTTGCCGACTTCCTAGCTTGTATGCCTATAACGAGATACAGTTAGTTTAAAGCTAAATATATAAGGAATGTATAATGCTTCGAATCTTATTGATTGCAGCTATTTCAATGTTCACGACCATGAGTTTTGCAAACGAAGAGGTTAAGTACTCAGATCAAGAGTATTTGGATAGACCATTGATGGAACGTTATATCTTGGATGAGTTGAAGCAGTTGCGCATGGAGCAACAAGATCTCGAAAGACGTTTAACGATTCAAATGACCGATCGTGAACTCACCGTCGCAGATAAGTCGTTGAATTACGCCAATGTTACGGTGACTTATTTCTTCTACATCATTGCGGGCGTCGCTTCACTTATTGCATTGGTCGGGTGGCAATCATTAAAAGAACTTAAGCATACAACCAAAGAGATGGCTGACCAGCGATTGAACTCTATCGCGCAAGAGTACGAAAAGAAATTTAATGTACTTGAAAGGGATCTTAAAAGGAAAACTCGAATCATCTCGGAAAATAACCGAGAGATTGAGATCATCAATGAGATTCACAACTTATGGCTAAGAGCACAAAACGCGCAGACCGCTGAGCAGAAAATTGAGATTTACGATGAAATCTTAAAAGTCCGTCCCGGTGATTTGGAAGCGCTAACTTATAAAGCCGATGCGGCAATGGACATGCAAGAATACCATTGGGCAATGAGCTTATGTAATCGTGTATTAGAAGTGGATGACCAGAATGCACACGCTTTGTACCAACGTGCTTGTGCCTACGCAAGATTAGGTGCAGAAGGTCAGGCCATAGATGACTTAGAGCGCTCTATTGAAGCCAGTGGCTCAATGAGAGAACTTTTGGCAGAAGAGACTGACTTTGAGATGCTGAGAGGTTTAGATCGCTTTGAAGCTCTGTGTGTAGAATAGTTGTTTGATGACATGGTGAGCTTCGCGCGCTCACCATACTTTTCATCATTTTTACGGAACGGTTTCTTACATTTTGCTTATTCTATTGAACTTTTTGTTATGTTATAACATCTGAAAGATTCATTGTTATAACTGTTAAGTATTTTTATGAAGTTCCTTCGCACTGGCCTGATCATTACTGCGATCAGCGCATTTTTACTTGCCGCTTTGCTCTTTTTTCAACCTGAGCCTGCAAAAGATATTTCAATTCAAATAACATCTTATCAAAACTCTCAGATCTCTGATGAGGAAAGCGTTGAACCACACGTTAAGCCAAGTTCACTGATTAAAATCCATTACTTCGTAAAGGTTGGCGATACGCTTAGTAACGTATTTTCATCATGGCAACTGCCTTATGGGACCGTTCAAAAGGTGTTGGAAGCGTATCTTGAGTCCTTAAAATTAGATACCATCAAACCAGGTGATCACCTAGAACTGCTTTTGGACAGTGAAACGAAGCAGTTAGTCGAATTGATCTTCCACGAAAGCTTGGTTGAACAGGCTGTTTATACAAAAAACGATCACGGCACGTTCAGTTATCAATTCATAGAAACCCTTGGGGAATGGAAAGAAAAACTGTACGCAGGTGCGGTGACAGGAAGTTTTTCGATGTCGGCTCATCGAGCGGGTCTGACTACTGCACAGATAGCGAATATCACTCGGACGCTGAAAGATAAAATCAACTTCTCCAAAGAGTTCAGAGCTGGTGACAGCTTTAATGTGTTGGTTAAAGAGCAATACACGGAAAATCACTTAACGGGTAAGACTGAAGTACAAGGGGTCTCCGTCAAGTTACGAAATAGGGAAGTGGCGGCTTTTCTTGCTCCGGATGGACGTTTCTATGACCGAGAAGCAATAGCCTTGAGCAAGCTTTCAATCGATACCCGATAGATAAACAATTCCGCAGAATTACTTCGCCATTCAATCCGTTTCGCAAGCACCCAGTGACTGGACGTATATCACCACATAATGGCACTGATTTCGCGACACCCGTGGGTTCGCCGATTTATTCAACCGGAGACGGAAGAGTTGTGGCGCTTCGTGACCACCCTTACGCAGGAAAGTATCTGGTGATTGAACATAACAGTGTTTATACAACTCGTTATTTGCATCTGAGCCGCTTCTTGGTCAAGAAAGGGCAACAGGTTAAGCGAGGTCAGAAGATAGCGCTATCTGGTGCAACCGGCCGTATAACGGGGCCTCACCTACATTTTGAAGTTTTAGTACGTGGAAAAGCGGTTGACTCGATGAAGGCTGACCTACCTTTGGCAAGTTCTATATTGCCGAAAGACAAGCGGGCGTTCCTTGCTCGAATTGCGTCTTTTGATGATATTATCTCTGAGCAACATGGCACAACGAGTTAAATCAAATTCAGTCTCAGCTTATATTAATTCCAACCCTTCAGTGATGAAAGGCCGAAGGTTGGAATAAGTGTTTATAGATAATTGCAAATTGGATTAAGCGACGACAACTGCTGTGCCACTGGCTGAAACCATCAACATGCCATTACCCGTTCCTAATACTTCGTAATCAATATCGACGCCAACCACCGCGTTTGCACCTGCTTCAATGGCTTTCTGTTCAAGCTCTTTGAATGCGTAGTTACGTGCTT
This sequence comes from Vibrio sp. nBUS_14, assembly GCF_051201655.1. Taxonomy (NCBI): domain Bacteria; kingdom Pseudomonadati; phylum Pseudomonadota; class Gammaproteobacteria; order Vibrionales; family Vibrionaceae; genus Vibrio; species Vibrio sp. nBUS_14. The sequence goes on along the minus strand of NZ_CP179207.1, from coordinate 1,265,217 downwards.
TCTCCAGTTCCTTTTCATAGGTGCCAGAACGTCCACCGACGAAATCTCGAATACCTGAGAACATATCTTTGAAAACGTTAACCCCTAGAATGGCTTCTCCGGCAATAACCCCTTTGTAGTCGACAATGCGTTTACCTTCGACAGATTGTGTGGTGGTAATAATCATAGTGGCCTCAGTAAGTTAGATGATTGGTTGCTAGATGAGTTGTTACTAAATGATTGGTTACTCGCTGAGCTTTGTCTCTGAGCGTGTGAATTCATGCCTCAACCATATTCTCAGTTTTAGCACACTTTCTTGTTTTAATTTGTTTTTTGGACAAACGAAGTAGAAATCTTGATGGGGGTTAGCCACTGGTTCACTAATTTCGACCAACATGCCATGGCTTATGTCATCTTTTACAAACAAGCGGTGAGTGACTAATACACCAAGCGAACGAATGGCAGCTTGCACAGCCTGAATGGAGACATCGAACGTCAAGTTACTGTGGAACGTCGGCATTGGTATTTGGTAGTGATCGCACCACACTTGCCAGTCATGTTGTCGTCTTGGGTTAAAGGCTCCAATGGTTGGGTTTTGTTTCACAAGTTGTTCAACGCTTAACCCCATTTGTTTTTTTAATAGTGCAGGGCTGCACACCAAGACCAGATCATCGTCACCGAGCTTTTCGCTGTAATATTTGTCCCACTCGTTCGGTTTGCCATGGACAAGGGCAATATCGACACCTTCCTGCTCGATATCAAAAGGGCCGGTTAACGTGGAAATACGGATATCAAGAGAAGGAGCAAAGGCTTGGAAGTCGGGCACTCGAGGGATCCACCAGTGCATCGCGAGTGAGTTGACCATGTTGAGAGTAATTCGATGATCGTTAGGCGTTCTAGCCAGTTCTTCGGTGGCTTCTATCACTTGTTCTAATGCTGGCGCGACTTTACGATAATATCGCTTACCTGCGGCATTGAGCACAACACGACGGCCTACACGTTGGAATAGCGGTTTATTAACCAGTTGCTCTAGTGATTTGATGGCTTGGCTTACTGCAGAATGACTGACATACAATACTCGAGCTGCGTCGGTCATGCTGCCGGTTTCAGCAACAGCAATGAAAGCGTAAACGGATTTAAGCGGGACGAGTTTCTTCATTGGTAAGTTTTCCTTACAGTTATGGTTAATATTACTCGCTATTTTTCATCAAGTCACGCTTCTAAAATAGGTGTCATAGGAGGTGATAATTATGTCTGATATTACCAAGGCAACGACTTTCATGTTGTTGTCGACGTTCAGTTTGTCTTTAAGTGGTTTGATGGCCAAGTGTTTATCTGAAACGATGCCCATTTCGTTATTGAGTTTTGTTCGTTTTTTCTTACCCAATCTGTTTTTATTCCTATTCTTGATGTTTCACAAGATCACGAAACCTTCACTTGATATGTGGAAGCCTTTGGTGATGCGTGCGATTTTTATGGTGGTATGTCAGTGGTGTTTTCTTACTTCACTACAAACCTTAACGTTGGTTGAAGGTGTGGTGTTATTCAGCACGGGTCCACTGTTTATTCCATTGTTAGAAAAGTTAATGTTTGGAACTAAGATTCATACAACGACTATCGCTTGTTTAGCGATTACCTTTGTTGGTGTCGTTATGATGGCAGGGGATTGGTCGCAGTTTGAGTTTAGCTCAGAGTTCAAGGTAAGGAATCTCAATGTTTCCTGACCTGAACGATCGCGGCATAACTCACGTCAGAATGAGTCGCTGATTGATCTAACTTCTGCTCTACAATCTAAACACGGATGTTTGTTGAACACTTTCATGCTGTTTTCGCTATTTCAGATACACCCATCCTGTGAAACGCCTAAATTGACCTGATTTGGGCTTGAACCAGAGCATGGTGGACCAGCTCTGACAGCGGCTCCCCAGCCCTAAAGCGAAGAAACGTTAAACGGTGCCCACAAAGAATGCACTCAAACGGATCAACCTTCACATACCCTTTCAGCATAGCTGCGTAACCGGGCATTTCAGGTGCGTCTTTAGGAGCGACACCCAAGGCACCGTAGACCTTAGGGAGCATCTCACCACGACGTCGGTTTGATAGAAAACCGAAGTATCGAATCATTTTGAAGTGCTTATCTGGAATATGCTCAATCATGCGCTCTATCAGAGCTTCTGGACTCAAAATGAGGGATTCCGTTCGACCATTCCTATGGTTGAGGTAATCAAACGTCACCAAGCCTCCCTGGAAGTTATGTCGTAAACGCGACGCCGATATCGGTGGCCGTTTTAGGTATCGACCCAGGTAAGTCATGGTGGGGGTCACGTTGGCTGTTTTCTTTGCAAAGTGCAGCTTCCATCGACGGCAATATTGGCTGGTTAAAAATCGGGACCAATCTTGCTCATTGCGAATAAAAGGGCAGTTTTCTCCACTTAAGTCTAACTCTGCGTAATGGGAACTGAGAAGTTGAGTGATGGCACCTCGCCAACACTTCTCAGTGGTCTTAGCTTTAAAGAAAATCGGCTTCCATAGACCAGTCTTCTTACATAAACCCCCACGGGTGACAGACAAATGGATGTGCACATTCCAATTCAGCTTTCTGCCGTAGGTATGAAGTGCACAGAACACGCCAATATCGATATCGAGTTGCTTTGCCCATCCTAAGAAGATTTTGGCTGCACAGCTAAAGAGATGATTGAGAAGAAAACGATTATCCCGAAAGATGGGCCACAACGTGTGTGGTAGCGTCAACGTAACGTGTTGATACTCACACTCAGGAAAGACATGTTGTTGCTTTCGTATCCACCGCTCTGTGGCTTTTATGCCACAACTGCTGCAAAAGCGAGATTTACACGTCTGGTGAATGTATTTGTGATGGGTGCAGTCAGCATGAGTGCATCGATACTCTTTAGAGCCAAAAGCAGCGGTACTGCAAGCGAGCATCTTGGTGACGTTTTCAATGACGACGGTTCGGAGGGTTTCTCGGTACTTATTGAGGTAGTTCAGCCAAGTATCGTTGGCATTGAAGAGTTGTTTGATGGGCTTATTCGGATGCATGACCTATAGGATAAACGATCCATGTAAAGCACCCTAGTAGGTTGAGTCTCTTTGTTTTCGGCCGTAGGCCGCTCAGGCGACACCGTCGCCGGTTCAACTATCTCTCGTAACCCCATGCCTAAACTAGTTTGCAAAACAACCAATTGGAAGCAATACACTGAAGAGTTATCTAATGAGCTTGGAGATACCCACGTGCATGCACGGGGTACTTACTGTTACAACTCCATGCGGAGTTGACCAGTTACCCCATACGCCCGTAAATTGACGTTCATATTTAATTTTTTTCAAACTTTTTAATAATTATAAAACATGAGGTTAGCCTTTAGTTAAGCGCGGATATTTTTCATCTACGAAATATTTATGAAAATGCACGGGTCTGTTTGAGGGAGTTAGACATGCGTCTTAACCTCAAGGTAACCGAACACCCATGAATGGACAATTTGTCGGTTACCCAACCTACAAATACCGGAGAACAAAACAATGAATAATATTAAAAAGAGCGCTACTTTCGCATCAGTAGCACTGGCAGTAGCAATGAGCGCGAGCGCGTTTGCTGCAGAATCACCAGCAGGCAGCAAAGGCGCTGCAATTGGTGCTGGCGATAAAGTGCACTGCTACGGCATCCACTCTTGTAAAGGTCAGTCAGACTGCAAAACCGCTGAGCACCAGTGCAAAGGTCAAAACGCATGTGGCGGTCATGGCTTTAAAGGGATGAAAGCGAAAGATTGCCTTGATCAAGGTGGTGTGATCTCTGATATTTAATTGATTACTTGGAGTGAATGAAATGACTTCTAGCTTTGGACTGGGCTTACGTACTCAGCATTACAACGATTTTCTGAATGCACGACAACCTGTCGATTGGCTGGAAGTCATTTCTGACAATTTTATGGTCAATGGTGGTAAGCCATTGGCCATACTAGACCTTATCCGTGCTGACTATCCAATGACCATGCATGGTGTTTCTATGTCGATTGGTTCGGTTAATGGTCTGGATGAAGACTATCTCAAACGCCTCAAAGCGCTCGAACTACGAATCGAACCTATGTGGGTGTCTGATCACCTCTGTTGGAGTGGTGTCCACGGACGCAAACTTCACGATTTAATGCCCTTGCCGTTTACACAAGAAGCGCTGGATGTGGTGGCAAGAAATATTCATCACGCCCAAGATGTTCTGAAGCGTCCATTGGTGGTGGAAAATGTCTCCAGTTATGTCGAATTTAAAGATTCGGAAATGACTGAATGGGAATTTCTAACAGAAATTTGTAATGCGACGGGCTGCCAGCTTCTATTGGATATCAACAACATTTATGTCAGTGCCTTCAACCATGGGTTTTCCGCGTTTGAGTTTATTGATGGTGTAACCAAAAATCACGTCTGCCAGTACCACCTCGCCGGACACCAAAACAACGGAGACCACCTGATTGATACCCATGATCACCCGGTTTGTGCAGATGTGTGGGATTTGTATGAATACGCACTAACCCGCCATGGCAATGTGCCGACCATGATTGAACGAGACGATAATGTCCCGCCTTTGGCTGAACTGCTGGATGAGCTGGATATTGCCCGAAAAATCGCTGGAGATGTTTTGAACACGGAGGGTGCAACATGAGTCTTCAAGCCCTTCAGGACAGCTTTCAAACCATCGTGCTAAGCCAGCAGTATAGTGATGCTGACTGGGTAAAAGAGAGGAAAGGCAGCCTTCCATCAAAAGATCGCTTGGCCATTTACTATAACGCCTATCGCATCCGACTTATCGATGTTTTGCGTGACAATTTTGAACATACCGCGGTTTACTTGGGCGATGATTGGTTTAACCAATTGGCTGTTGACTACGTGCAAGTTCATCCATCGACTTACACCAATATTGGCTACTACGGACACTTATTTGCAGAGTTTATTGCAAAGCAGCTTCCCGATGGTCTTGAAGTCGCAGAGTTGGTGGAACTGGATTGGACGCTCAGAAGAGCGTTTGACGGTGAAGACGGTGAAGTACTGACAATGGAAACACTTCAGGTAAAGGCTGCTGCAGATCCGGAAAACATCCAATTGTGTGCAGTGCCGACCCTATCCTTAACCACACATACATGTAATACCCTTGATATCTGGCATGCCATCGACAAAGAAGAAACACCGCCAACAGTTGCGCTATTACCTCAAGCTGTTGATGTACTGATCTGGCGAAAAGGGCACTCTCCCCATTTCCGAAGCATTTCGCCATTGGAATCTGCAGCAATCTCGATGATTCAAGCAGGCGTTAACATCAATGACCTCGGCGCACCGTTGCAGACGAAATTTCCAGATGTGGATGTGTCGCTTAAGTTTGGTCAAATGCTGCATCGATGGATTGAAGATGAAGTGCTGATTTACCATAATGACATTTAGTACGAACTTATATGCAACTGGTTTTTTTTGGTTAAAAGCGACTTACTCACTATTTTTGGCTCTTCGACGTTTCAAGTGGATTTCAATATTTCAGCGGCAGGGCTCGCTATCATGTAGATCATGGTGATGAAAGTGGCTGTATTTCTATAGCCTCGAGCCCTCGACCTCGCGGCTTGAAATAAACTGTTCAGACCTTCCATTCGCGCATTAGTATAGGTCGAAGTCCAGCGTTGAAGTATTCTCTCCGAGTGCTTTTCTAAGGTGGCTAGAGCTTTTCTTACGGGATCTAAAGCTTCTGAACTTCCTATTTCGTCAAGTGTAAACTTGATGAAATTAGTCAGGCGCCAACGAGCGGCTTGAGTCGTTTTCGCTTCTCTTACCCAACGTAACTTTTCTTTAACTCACCAAGCCTTCGCTGTCTTAAAGCTAAGACCACTGAGAAGTGTTGGCGAGGTGCCATCACTCAACTTCTCAGTTCCCATTACGCAGAGTTAGACTTAAGTGGAGAAAACTGCCCTTTTATTCGCAATGAGCAAGATTGGTCCCGATTTTTAACCAGCCAATATTGCCGTCGATGGAAGCTGCACTTTGCAAAGAAAACAGCCAATGTGACCCCCACCATGACCTACATGGGTCGATACCTAAAGCGGCCACCGATATCGGCGTCTAGGTTACGACATGATTTCCAAGGAGGATTAGTGACATTTGATTATCTTAATCATAGGAATGGTCAGACGGAATCCCTCATTTTGTCTTCATTACTTGATGAGGTGGGCGTAGATTCGAGCAAAGTTGTTACCCATTCGCCAAAGCAATTCTTGGCCTTTTTGGCATTGCGTGGTCGCCAACCTATCACCGAGTTTTCGGTATTTGAGTAATGAACTGCCCGGTATTTTTACTTTCTAGCAATTGATTAGTTAGCCAGTTTGCATTTCGACACAATCAATTTTTGTGCCCGGCGGATTTTTCTATACACTAACCGAAGATAATAAAGTCGAAGTGCCACAATAACGATGGCGCTATCTTCAAAGACATCGCTTTACCTGGAGAAACAATGAAAACTCGTTCAATCCTTTTATCTGGCTTAATCGCTGCTTCGCTATTGTCTGGCAACGCTTTTGCTAATGTTGATCTTAAGAAAAACATGCAAGAAATGAAGCTTGCGTTCAAACAAGCGGCAGAAGCTCAAAACATTGAAGAGATGCAAAAGCCTATCGTACGTATCGACACGCTAGTTGCTGAGCTCAAAACGGGTGTTTACCCGATTGAGAAAGAAGAACACTTCATGGAAGGTTTCAAAAAGATCAGTGCATCGATTGATAGCATTGAGGAGAAGCTAGACCAAGGTGAATTTGAATCTGCACAGCAAGAGCTTCGTACTATCGATGGCCTTCGTGAAGAGTATCACGAGAAGCGTAATCCAAGCATTTGGAGCAAGATCTTCGGTTAATTTGCTAATCAATTGAGTTTGCTAGATACGTAACAAAGAGCAAAGCCTCAAGATTCGATTTGTAAAACGCTGTCTTACATTACCCTCTTTAGAGGAAGATGTGAGGCGGCGTTTTTTATTGTCTTTTTTCTAAACAGTTTACTGCTATTTCTAGACATTTTACTGCTAATAGATGCGTAACATTCTTTTGGCTCTTTGGTTGTCACCAGTTTTTAACTAAAAAGAGTGTGCGTTAGCTTCAATTTTTTAACCTGATGTTAATCTTTACGTTTACCTATATAACAAGTGCCCCATAATAAGGGGAATTTATAAAGATTAGGAATATGCGCCGAACTTCGTTCAATTTCTCCATGTTACTTGCTACTGCATTAAGCTGGGTGCTAGTGACATTAATGCCTGTTATCAATGCTCATGGTAATAGTGCGGAGTATGGGCGTCGTTATGTACGGTCAACGGCTTTGAGCTGGTTCAAATTGAAGAAGGCGAGCCCAATACTCAAAAAGGAAAGCCGTGTCCCTTTAGCCATTTTTCCACGTTTCACCAAGACGAACTTCCAACTACACTACTGACAACTCGACTGAGTTCTATTGCCTCAGACAGCTACGCTTTTTTGGCTCTAAGCGAACGCTACACGAGGCAAGCTCCACGTGGCCCCCCCCCCCTTTGATCTTGCTTAATCTAACCCACTAAAATAATTAAAAAATAAAGTATTAAGTAAAGTTAACCATGCTCAGATGACTTTCTGGTTTTTCAGAAGGTGTGTTTGCGTGTGTCAAAGGAAATAATAATGTTGAGAAATGAATCTCAAGATACTGCGAAATCACAAGCTAATTCGCAATCTACAAGCAGTGCAACAACCGGTTCGAAAACCAATATAAAAAGCAAAGACCGCAATAAAACCCTCTACTTCCTAACTTGGCGCTGGCACTTCTATGCTGGGCTATTCGTTATTCCGTTTATGTTAGTACTAAGCATTACAGGCTTGGTGATGCTGTTTGATGATGAAATCGAACTCGTTTTCCATCACGATGCGATTGAGATTGTTGCATCAGGCGAACCGATCAAGGTGTCGCAACAATTAGCTGCCGTACAAAATCAATACCCACAAAGTACGGTGACACAGTTTGTACCTAGCAAAGTCCCTGATTTTGTGAACCGATTTTCTGTATCACTTGAGGATGGCACTTCCGTTTTTGCCACGGTGAATCAGTACACTGGCGAAGTGGTAGGAGAAATCCCCCGCAGCGATAGCCTGTATCAACTGGCGAATGACATTCACGGCACTTTGTTGATTGGTGATTGGGGGGATTACCTAATTGAAGTCGCAATAAGCTTGTCTATTCTGTTACTCATAAGTGGTATTTACTTATGGTTACCGAGAGATAACGCGAGCCGCGCTGGTTTTCTTAAGCTTCGATTTGGTTCAGGAACGCGTGTTTTAACGCGTGATCTGCATGCGAACATCGGTGGAACACTATCATTTATTCTTCTGTTATTTATTCTATCGGGATTATCATGGACAGGTTTTTGGGGAGGTAAGCTAGTACAAGCATGGAGTACTTTTCCTGCTCAAATGTGGGATGACATTCCTCTGTCTAACGAAACGCATGCTTCTTTAAATCACGGGTCTGAAGAGGAAATGCCTTGGAACCTAGAGCAAACTCCACTGCCTTTGTCTCAAGATAAGCCAGCAGAACACGTCCACCAAGTAGAAGAAGCGTCTGAAGCTCATGATCATTCTAAGATGGGGGAGGATCATTCTCAGCATGTATTATCTGCGAGTAATTTCTCTATTGATGATGTGATAGCAAAAGCTCAATCTCTTGGTTTTACGCAATATAAAATCAATTTCCCGCGCTCAGAAACGGGCGTTTACACTGTGGCCGCGAATACTATGGGCGGTGACATTATCGACCCAACCCAAGATCGCACAACTCACCTCGACCAATATTCAGGGCTCATTCTTGGAGAGGTGACGTGGCAAGATTACAATTTATTCGCCAAAACCTTAGCCGTTGGTATTTCTCTGCACCAAGGTGACATCAGCATCATCAACAAGCTTCTAAATGCGTTGTTTTGTCTGGCATTCATTGTGGTGTCGGTAACTGGTGGAGTAATGTGGTGGATGCGCAGACCTTCAGGCCAAAGAAAATTGGGAACGCCACCGAAGTTTGGTGATGCAGGCTTATGGAAAGCAGGCTTAGTGACGGTGGTTGTTATTTCGATATTGTTTCCACTCGCGGGTGCAACGATTGTGACTGCAATGCTATTGGATTGGTTACTGTTTTCACGCGTTCAGAAATTCAAGACGGCATTGAGTTAATTGACATGCAAATGGACTTTCTCGACTTGAGAAAGTCCGTTTCATTAATCAGATGGGCGATTCCTTTCAGCATCAGTTTATTTCTCCTGCCAGTTTGTCACCCAAGTGTTTCATCGCGTAATCAATGAATACACGCAATCGAGCGGGCATGTACTTGGTTTGAGCAAACTGCATCGCGATAGCGCCATGGTAATTACTCTTGATGGTCCAATCTTCCAATACTTGAACTACAGAACCTTCAGCCAATGCATCTTGAATTACGAAATCATGGAAAATACCTACGCCAAGCCCTTCTTTAACGCCTTTCAATCGCATCTGTGAGTGGTTCACAGCGTAACGTCCGCTGACGGGTACTGTGTAAAACTCATCATCTTTAAGGAAGTCCCAAATGTGGTCTTTATCTGTTTCTGCAAGGTATAAGCAGTCGTGCTCAGAAAGCTCGGTAGGGTGGTGAGGAATTCCTTTGGCTTCTAAATAGCCAGGGCTTGCACAAAGTACAAGATTCGTCTTGCCTAGCTCTTTTAACACCAAACTTTCATCGGGCTTGTCGGTAAGGCGAAACGCAATGTCGATGCCTTGGCGCAATATGTCGATGTCGCCATCTGCTGCTCTTAACTTAAGTTGGATCTCAGGGTACAGGTTTAAGAATGGTACAACGAAAGGCTGTAGAACCGAGTTCAAGAAGGCTTCTGGCGCCGCTACCGTTATAGAGCCTGCAGGTTCAGTATGGTCAGAGGTAGAAAGCTCAACCGCTTGTTGCGCCGCATTAATCATGACCACGCTTTGGTCGTATACCAACTGGCCTGCTTGCGTGATGATCAATGTACGAGTGGTACGTTCAAACAGCTTTACTGAGAGTGCTTTTTCTAGACGTGTGATCAATTTACTCAACGCTGAAGGTGTAACGCTTAGCTGCTTTGCTGCGGCGGTAAAGCTACCTTCATTCACAACTAAGATAAACGAGGCGAGATCGGGAAGTAGGGCGATGAGTTTTGGGTTAATCATAAGTATCCAGTTAGACTAATTTCAACAGTGGCCATAACCTTGATTGTGATTGATCTCTTCTGATTTGTGAATCAATTTCATTAATTGATACGCGTAATAGTAACCGTGATGGAAGCCGTTCTTCTGTTGTTCCTATTTTATATTACTCAGTTATTAAGATCTCAAGTCAATATGGCTATTCCGTTGCTTCAAATTGGTTGTTAGATGCTTTTGTTATATTAACGTAAATACTTGTGGTTACTTGTTAAATTTAATTTAAACGGTGTTAGTATCTTCCCAACTTGTGCTGAATTGAATCAGCTATATTTCATCGTTCCAAGAGAACTTTTAACTTCGAGTTCGGAAGAGCAAAACATAGTCAGAGGTAAGTATTTTGCAACGTACTGATATCACCCCAACGCAATCTCCCGCGTTAGCCGCGTTAATTAATAACGATTATGAGCTTAATTTCCAAGAGTTTATGGACCAAATACAGCTGGCGAATAAACCTATGTCTCTGGCCTCTATTCGGTTCATATTGGATAACATCGAGCTGAGTAAAGAAGAGATCAAGTCGCTGGCTAGTTTTGATAAAGAAACATACTGCCGACAAAGACTTTTCAAGAATGACCACTGCGAAGTTTTAATTTTGAGTTGGCTAAATGGGCAAAGAAGTAAAATACACGATCATTTGAATACGTCTTGTGGCGTAAAAGTTTTACACGGGCAAGCAACGGAAACCTTGTTTGAAACGGCGGCTAATGGTCATATTTTTGCGTCTCGGTCGACCCATTTCCAAGAGGGTAGTGTGACCGTCAGTAAAGATAATGATATCCATCAGATATCGAATCTACAAGCTGGCGATGAGCCGCTCATTACGTTGCACGTGTATTCGCCCCCTTTAAGCCAATTCCACCTCTATCAGCTAGAGAGCGGTAAGTCGGAGCTACTCGACATACAACAAGAGTGCTGGGCCTACGAGATTTAAAGTGCGTTAAACGGAGACAACTTTCTACTTAAATGGTCATGATAAGGCTAAAAGGAGGCGTAGAAAGTCTGTCGTTTAATTTTCCTTTAACGCTATGCATTATAAAATTTTATACTATTTATGAACTTCGCATATCCACGGTAGTCATAGGGCTCACAAATATAAAATAATGAGCTGGAATCAATTATGACTAAACGTGGGTTAGTGTCTGTAGCATGTGCTACGCTGCTAGGTGGAGGTGCGTCTTTCTATTTTCAAACTTCAACGCCTCCTGAAGCCTTTCCAACCCTGACGGTTGCTACGGGAACGATCGAAAAGCAGGCAGTTGCGGTGGGGTATATCGTTCCCGCTCACTCGGTGTCTATCAAATCTCAAATCGACGGGATCGTTGGGGAAATCTATGCCGGTGTTGGTGAGTACGTAACGCAAGGTCAGCCGCTTATTAAGGTTCGCCCTAACCCTACCCCGAAAGCGCTGACCGATGCCTCGACCGAATTGATGCGAAGTGAGGCGGCCATTGAGTCAGCAAAACAACAACTCACTAATCTGCAGAGTTTGGTCGAACAAGAAATCATTCCTAATAACTACGACGAATATGTGACTGCACGTTCCAATGTTAAATCAGCACAGGCTGACGTTATGCAAAAACGTCAGAACCTCGAATTGATTCAAAGCGGAGAGTCGACAATTGGGAACTCTCGCCTAACCTCAACCATTTACGCTCCGATAGACGGTACGGTGTTGAATCAAAAAGTCGAGGTAGGAGAACCGATTATTTCTACTGAATCGAGTCAAGCGGCAACAGAAATGATGTCATTGGCCGATATGAACAGCCTGATTTTTAAGGGCAGTGTTAGTGAGCATGATGCTGCGCAACTTACTCCTGGGATGCCAGTAACACTGACCGTTGCACCTTATCCAAGTATCGAAATCGAAGGAGTACTGTCTAAGATTGCGATTCAGTCTGAAAGTCTTAACTCGACAGCTGATAGTAGTTCGGGCAAAAGTTTCGATAACGGTTTTGAAGTCGAAGTTGGCGAGCTCAAAATACCTCAAGACGTCCGGTTACGTTCAGGGTTCTCATCATCTGCTCGGATAATTCTAGTCAAATCAGAAAATGTACTCACTCTACCAGAGCGCGCACTGCAATTTGAAGACGAAAGCCCTAACGTATTAATTCTAGACAGCTCAGAACAAGGCTTCCACAAACAAGCGGTAAAACTGGGCCTATCAGATGGCATCAATGTTGAAGTCATCGAAGGTGTGGAATTAGACGAAACCGTCATCGATAACAGTATGATGGGGGCATCACATGGTTAAGCCAGCGCTGTTTAGTTGTTCACAGCGATTAGACAAACCTCTGTCACCTCGTAAATCGCCCCTGCTGAGTGTAGGCAGTTTGCTATTAGCAACTGTGCTTAGTTGCCCTTCATATGCCATTTCTATTGAACAAGCATGGCAGCAAGCCAAACAGACGGATCCTGATTACGAGAAAGCCCGAATTGGTGTTCAACGCGGTGAGAGTTCGGTGGATTTAAGTCGCAGTTCTTTATTACCCGCTTTAAGCGCGAGCGCTTCAGCAGACTGGAGCGAAGACCGCAGTAGTTCAAATCGTTATGGTGCAGAGCTATCTCAGGTTATTTGGGACAGTAGTCTTTGGTCTGAATTAGATAAAGCACAATCAGATTATCTGAAATCTCAGCTGGAATTGGCTCAAGCACATAATGATTTGGCGGCTAAGTTACTTTTGGTTTATCTCGATATAGGCAGCGCTCAAGGTAACTTACAGCTCACTAACAGTAAGTTAGAGGAAGGTAGCAAGCTGCTGAAAATCTTCGAAAAACGCTATCTAGCAGGCAAAGTGAAATCGATTGATGTGGAAGAGATGCGTGCTAATCAATTGTCTGATAAAGCCAATATTCTGCGAGCAAAGGCAGAGTTAGAAAGTAAAAAGTCAGAGCTGGAAGCGCTGATAAACCAAGCTCCTGATTCGGTAGATCAAATTCGTACTGAGAACTTGGTTGAGCCTCCTATGCTGGTGGCTTCTCAGCAGCAGTGGCTTGAGCTAGCGAGAAATAATAGCCCTGAATTACTTGTTGCCATAAAAGACGTTGAAGTGCGTGAACTAGACAAAAAGTCTGCCCAAGGGGGTTATTACCCGACAGTTAAAGGGCAAGTGGGCTATAACGACAGTGATCGGTTGGACAACGGTGAATTCAACGCGGGTTTAACTCTTAGTGTTCCTATTGATTTAAATGGTTCAACACGCGCCAAAGTGGACCAAACTTCGCTTAACTTGTTGACGGCTAAGCAGGATTTACGAAAGGTTGAAATAGACATCAAGAAGCGAATTGATCAGAACTTTACTCAAGTGAAACTCAACTGGGAACGAGTGTTAATGGCGCATGATGTTGTAGCGTCTCGCACAGAGGTGTTGAGTAGCAAAGAAAAGTTATACGACGCGGGTTTCCTGGAAGCCTCGGATGTTATTAATGCACATAACAGCTTATTTGATTCAAGGTTCCTTCTACAGACCAACTTATATGATTATTGGCGTCAGAGAATAGGCCTACTACAGACAACCGGTAAATTAGATGATGAAGCGATGGCGCTGATATCTCAGGCGCTACACCATGGTTAATCTTTTTCTTCAGACTTGGCAAACGTTGTTGGCGCATCGGATGAAAAGTGCTTTGGCTATTATTGCAATTTCATGGGGCGTACTGTCTGTTGTTGTTTTAATGGCGTTAGGGGAAGGCTTCTATCGTTATCAAACGAAGTCTTTCTCATTTTTGGTCAATGACACTCAGGTTGTGTTTCCCTCTAGTACGAGTAAACCTTGGCAGGGCTTGCCCTCAAGGCGCGAAATAAACCTTGAACAAGATAAAATTGAGCTGATCCAGCAGGCTGGCTTTGTTAAAGAGGCGTCTGCTGTTTACCTTAAATGGGATACCAGCGTGACGAACACTCAAGGGCATAATATTGGCAGTATGGTGAGTGGTGTTGCTCCCTCTTATTTTCCTATCTCACAAAATAAGTTGCAGCCTGGCTCACGAAATATTTCGGTGAAGGATATGGAAAACCACACTCGGGTGGTTGTATTGGGTGATCGAATTGCCCAAATGGGCGGAGTCGACATTGGCGATCATATTAAGATCAACGGTATTCCATTCTACGTAATAGGTGTGATGGTTGATAATGAAGGAGGGATCTCTTTCGGTGAGAGTCGACGAGTATTTGTGCCCACAACTACTTACTTTGACCTCTGGAAAGATAAGCCATGGCAACTGCTATTAAAACCTGTCGAAGCCATGGATTCCGGATCGTTCAGACGTAACATTGTCAATTTTTTTGCTAAACAGATGCATTTTGATCCTACTGATAAAGATGCGGTCTATCTGCCCGACTTTAGTGAGGGTGGAGACGTGATTACTGGTATCTTTCGTGGTATTCAAATATTCCTGACGACCAGTGGCGCTATGACTATGGCGGTTGGCGCTTTGGGTGTGGCTAATATCATGTTTCTCTCTGTTACGGAAAGAACTCGGGAAATTGGCGTTCGGCTAGCGATTGGTGCAACACAGGGTTCCATCATGTCTCAGTTTATTATTGAGGGGCTTATTTTAGTTACCTTAGGAGCCATCATGGGATTAATGGCGTCCTTTGGTACGGTTTATTTGCTTGGCTCGATGGCGTTACCAGAATGGATTGGATCACCTGTTATCACGTTCAGCTCGATTGTAATGGCGTTAACGGTGACACTGATTCTGGCGTTCTTAGCCTCTTACTTTCCTGCAAAACGGGCGTCTCGTCTAACTCCTGTTGATGCACTCAGTGCGAGGGCTTAATCATGCTATTACCGATGAGACAAATCTTTCAGGAAATGTCTGCAGAAAAGCTACGACTTGGGCTCACGATTCTGGCTGTTGCGTGGGCAACCTTGTGTATTTCAGCGATGCTATCAGTGGGAGAAGGCATTAGGCAAGGCGTGCTTAAAACGGCACAAAATGGCAATGGTAATTTAATTTATCTATCTGGGGGGATGGCTACGGTTGATTATGGATCTTTTCATCAGGGCAAGTCGCTGACTCTAACAGTAGGAGATACGAAAGTTGTAGAGGCTCTGCCTAACATCAAAGCTGCGGTGCCGACAGCCTTGTGGGATGAATCACTTACTGTCGGAGAACGGGGGTCTTGGAAAAAAGCGTTAGCCGTAACGACTGAATTTCAGTCGGTGACGAATCTCAAGACACGTCCTGGAGGGCGTTGGTTTAATCCTCTAGATCAAAAGCAACAACGCAAAGTCATCGTGTTGGGTTACCTTTTAGCTGCCGATTTGTTTAACCCTAATGAAAGCTTTAGCTGGTTTGCTACTGTCAAATTAGAGGTCAATCCCGTGGGGAAAACAGTAAAAATTGGTAGCCAAGAGTTTACGGTGATTGGTGTACTAGAGAAGAACAGTGCCAAGATCGAACAGGGAGATAGCATCAATTATTCGAGCTTTGTCCCTTTCTCTACATGGCAGCGTTTTAACATCAACGGTGATATCAGTGGCATCAACGTTCAACCTCATCATGGTGTCGACAGAGTCAAACTTGCAGATACGATTCGTCAGGTTATTGCGCGCAAACATGGTGCTAGTGTCAGTGATGAGCAGGTCGTTCAGGTTGAGGATATGTTTCTCAAACAAAAAACGATGCAGCAATTCTTAATTGGTCTTCAGGGGTTCCTTGGTGTGATTGGTTTTATCACTTTGGCAGTAGCGGGCATAGGTATTGCTAACGTGATGTATGCAACGGTGAAACGTTCCACAAGAGATATTGGCGTGAGAATGGCGGTTGGTGCTACTCCAAGGATGATTCGCATGCATTATCTGGTTCAGTCATTGATGACCATGATGATGGGCGGTTTATTGGGCTTAGTAATCACTTATACACTGATTGCTGTTATTCGCTCGTTGGAGCTTGAAGGAAATATGTTTTATGAGCGTCTTGGTAAACCTGTTCCTGAGCTTTCATGCTTGGTTGTCACCATTGTTATTTTAACGTTGGTGGTTATTGGTGTCGCTTCGGCTTGGCTTCCGGCTAATCGTGCGGCGAAAGTGACTCCGATGGAGGCACTACAAAGTGAATGATGAGATCAAAGACAGCGGAGAAACCATGTCTAACAAATTCTTAGTGGAACTCTCAAATATCGGTAAACACTACTCAAGCGGTGATACTGAAATACGTGCACTAGACGGTGTCGATCTCTCGATTGAGAAGGGAGAGTTTTTGTCTATTTTAGGCCCGTCAGGATCCGGTAAATCAACGCTGATGAATATGCTTGGTTGCCTTGATAAGCCGACGGAAGGTGAGTATCAACTGGATGGGAAAAATGTTGCTGCGTTGAGTGCTAATGATCTTGCTGGTATTCGGAATCAAAAAATTGGTTTTGTATTCCAGAGTTTTAATTTACTTGAGTATGCTTCTGCATTGGACAATGTTGCTCTACCTCTCGTGTATTCTGGGATCAAAGCTAAAGAACGTCGTAAGCGTGCGGCGGCCTTACTTGAACAAGTAGGGTTAGGCGATAGACTTGACCATAAACCGAATCAGCTGTCTGGTGGTCAGAAACAGCGAGTCGCTATTGCTAGAGCCTTGGTTAATGACCCTCAGATTATATTAGCTGACGAGCCAACAGGGGCGCTGGATTCCAAGTCTGGCGCTGAGATAGAGGCTTTGTTTAATCAGCTTCATGCTGAGGGCAGAACATTGATTATCGTTACGCACGATAATTCGCTTGCTGAACGAACTAAGCGAATTGTGACTATCAAAGACGGGAAGGTATTGTCTGATCGTAAAGGGCAACATTACTCGGCTTAGCGCTTATCTTTGACTAGAGGCTGCTTTATTACCTTAATCATCTACATGTTCTAGACTGTACTCCATTGATGGTATGCAGGCTGTGAGCATATGCGAATATAAAATAGGTATGGAGGTGCCATAATTTACAAAGCTTTGTTGAATACCTTGTATCTATTCTACTTACTTTATATAGTGGCTGAATAATATGATTTAAATCAGTTATTTAAATAGGGTTTGTCTATGGATAGTTCAGAAAGCTTGTTTCAAAAGCAGCGTGTAAAACGTTCCAATTTCTCGGTATGGACAGTGCTTACTGGAACGTTACTCGCTCGGACAAGCTACTTTATGGCATGGCCTTTTCTGATCGTATTTCTCTATGAGGACTTTGGAGCATCTGCCATTGAAGTCGGTACAATGCTAGCGGCCTCTGCGACCATTGGTGCAGGAACGGGACTTTACTCAGGCTACCTTTCTGACAAGTTAGGCCGTAAATGGGTGATGGTGTTCGGTAGTTGGATTGCCGCGGTCTCTTACACGGGCATCGCCTTAGCAAGCGAGGTTTGGCAGTTTTATGTATTGATCATGATGACTGGCTTAATGCGCCCTATGATAGAAGCACCAGCAAAGGCGGTGATAGGAGATAACCTTGATGATTTGAAAGACCGAGAATTGGCTCTAAATATCCGTTACTTTCTACTTAATCTAGGTGGTGCGCTAGGCCCTCTCGTCGGTATTACTCTGGCACTTAGCCACCCACAAAATCTATTTTTTGTCGCGGGTGCTACTTATCTTGTTTATGGTTTTTGGTTATTACTAGGTATCGAAAGAAAGGGAACGTTTAACAAGCCAGATCCTTCATTGTTACCTAATTTTAGATCGGCGCTTAATGTCATCCGTAAAGATAATATCTTTGTAAAACTAATGGTAGCGAACTTCATCATGATGTTTGTCTATGCGCAGGTAGAGTCCTCTATTCCACAAGTGATCGTGAAATCTTCTATAGACGATTCTGCTCAGTTGATTGCTGGTCTGGTTCTGGTCAATACGCTAACCATCATCGTATTCCAGTTTCCAATGCTGAAATGGTTAGAGCATGTGCCGTTATTCGTAAGAACTCGCATCGGCATGCTATTGATGGCGGTTGCACAAATTGGCTTTTTGTTTAGTCCAAGTGATTGGCCATTAGGTTGGGTCGTCGCCTGTTTTGTATTGAGTGTAGGAGAAGTTATTGCTTTTCCAACCTTAAATGTCCAAATCGACAGAATGGCGCCGCGGAATCTTCGAGGCTCTTACTTTGGTGTCGCCGCACTCTATTCGCTCGGCTTTGCAATCGCTCCTTTAGTTGGTGGTGTTGTTATCGAGATGATTAGCGCCAATTGGTTGTTCGCTCTCTGTTTTTTCTTATGCATAGTGATGATTTGGTTATACTGGCTAGCAGAGCACACAGAAGATACCGTCGAAAGAGAGCCTATTACTCAAATTTGATACAGTGAGCCTGGGGAAATGGTTCTTTCGATTTGGAAAGTGCCATGGGTAAAAATTCAGTCGGTAAAGGCTTTGGACGAAAGTGTGTCAGCGAATTCCCTAACTTAGCAACTGATAAATATAGGGCTTGCTCAACATTCGGGGTTGAATGTTGGCTATGCCATGACTCAAAGTTTTTCGCTGAACTCGCCACACTGATTGCACTTATAACCCTGTTTGTAGAAAAACAAGGGGAAGCTTAATAATATGAAAACTAGAAACGCTGGCCGTTTACCTTTTGTATGGGCAATTAAGTTATCACTTCCGCAGTTAGGGCAAATGTCTGGCTTCCCTCTTACTTCTTGAGAGTGGCTTTTAAGGCTTTCAGAAAAATCACTAGTGAGAATTTCGGTCGCTTCCTCTAAATTTTCTTCTAAAACCATTAAGCGGACACCTCCAATAGCATTTGAGTATAGCCATTGCGTATTTACTGTATGCTCATCTGCAATAAAACTTTCGATACCAGCACTTTCTAGATTTGCTTTTGCAATATGTGCTTCATGAGGAAAAGAAAACCTTGCGACTACAATCATAAATTTCTCCCAGTAGTATAAAGCCGCAATAACATGTTTATTACTACGGCGACTTGGCTGAATTTTACTGCCTTAAACATCCAAATCAAAGATAAACCTACAATGGTGAATGTAATAAATTGTGTTGATTGCTTTGTTGAACCGCTATAATCAACCTATTTAAAGACCGTCATGACTACTAGAATTTTAGCCGATGTTGCAGCAAGTATTACCGAGTTTAAAGTTAAACCAATGAGAGTAGCTTCAAGTGATTATGGCGAAGCAGTTACTGTATTAACAAAAATGAGCCAATAAATTATACAAAATTAAGCTACGACAGTCTGGATCCAACTAGTATAGAAAATTGAGGGTGACGTAATAATTATCACCGTTTTATCTGTCGGTAAAAGAGGATATAGCGCCGTCTACACAAATTCGATGCACAGAATTTTATCATGCCAGTTTAACATTTTAACATCATACCAGCACGAATTGATGTGTGACGGTGTCTTCACCACCTTATTCATGCATGAGTAGCCCACACCAAAATCGTTTATCGATATTTTAATGCTAAGCGCTTTATAGCGTTAATTCTGTTCGCGGGGCTCCTCATCCCACAGGTCGGCTTCACTGAGTTCTAACGTTAACGGCCTTCTTTTGAATGAGGTATTCCAAAGAACTTTCTTAATTAGACAGGAACGGAATTTGACGTTAAAAAGAACAAGAGAGGGGCGTTCATGTGCACTTTGTCGCTGGGATGAATTATTATTAGTGCCTGTGATTCATTAATGTTTTTCCAACTAAAGGGATAATCGAGAAGGAGATGTTCAACTAGAATGGGGTATAAGTTTTACAGTGTAAATGATCGAATTGAAATCGTTTACATCCCCTACATAATGCAGCGCGCGACGCTGCTGAATAATAATTAGGAAGGAATAGACAATGTCTTCTGCATTTTACCAACAGATTCAAACTCAAATCGAAGAAGTTAAAGAAGAAGGTCTTTACAAGTCTGAGCGCATTATCACTTCTGCTCAAAAAGCAGCGGTTTCTATCTCGACTGGTGAAGAAGTACTAAACTTCTGTGCAAACAATTACTTAGGTCTTGCTAACCACCCTGATCTTATCGAAGCTGCTAAAGGCGGTATGGATCAACACGGTTTTGGTATGGCTTCAGTGCGTTTCATCTGTGGTACTCAAGACTCCCATAAAGAACTAGAGCAAAAGCTATCTACGTTCCTTGGTAAAGAAGACACAATCCTATACACATCTTGTTTTGATGCAAACGCGGGACTATTCGAAACGATCCTAGGCAAAGAAGACGCAATCATTTCTGATGCTCTAAACCATGCATCTATCATTGATGGTGTTCGTCTATGTAAAGCAATGCGCTTTCGTTACTCGAACAACAACATGGAAGAGCTAGAGCAACAACTTATCGCAGCTAAAGAAGCGGGCGCTCGTCACACGCTTATCGTAACTGACGGTGTATTCTCAATGGACGGCGTAGTCGCTAACCTTCCTGCTATCTGTGACCTTGCTGATAAGTACGGTGCACTAGTGATGGTCGATGACTCTCACGCAGTTGGCTTCATGGGTGAAAACGGCGCGGGTACTCACGAGTTCCATAACGTTGTTGACCGTATTGACATCATCACAGGTACGCTTGGTAAAGCAATGGGTGGCGCTTCAGGCGGTTACACTTCTGGTAAGAAAGAAGTGATCGACTGGTTACGTCAGCGTTCTCGTCCATACCTATTCTCTAACTCTGTTGCGCCTGCAATCGTATCTGCATCTATCCGTGTTCTCGATCTTCTAGCGGAATCTGGCGACCTACGTACTCAACTATGGGAAAACTCTGCTCACTTCCGTACTCGCATGGAAGAAGCTGGTTTCACTATGGGTGGTGCTGATCACGCTATCATCCCAATCATGCTTGGTGATGCAAAAGTAGCGGCTGAATTCGCAGAGCGTGCACTAGAGAAAGGCATCTACGTGGTAGGTTTCTCTTTCCCGGTCGTACCAAAAGGCCAAGCTCGTATCCGTACGCAAATGTCTGCTGCACACTCTCGTGAGCAACTGGATCGCGCAATCGATGCGTTCATCCAAGTTGGTAAAGACATGGCTATCATCTAATTTTAAAGAGGGTACTTTATGCATCCTTTGATTAGATAGAACAACACTCAATAGAACATATAGATTTTTGATTCTCGTCTTACAGTTAGGCGAGATGAACTGGATAACATTATGAAAATTAAAGCACTTTCTAAGCTTAAGCCTGAAGAAGGCATCTGGATGACCGAGGTTGAAAAACCTGAAATGGGTCATAATGATCTTCTTATCCGTATTAAGAAAACTGCAATTTGTGGTACAGACGTACATATCTACAACTGGGATGAGTGGTCACAAAACACAATCCCAGTACCTATGGTAGTAGGTCACGAATACGTGGGTGAAGTTGTTGGCATCGGCCAAGAAGTTCGTGGTTTTGAAATCGGCGACCGTGTATCTGGCGAAGGTCACATCACATGTGGTCACTGTCGTAACTGTCGTGGCGGCCGTACTCACCTTTGTCGTAACACAACAGGTGTTGGCGTTAACCGCACTGGTGCGTTCTCTGAGTTCCTTGTGATTCCTGCGTTCAACGCATTTAAGATCCCTGCAGAAATCTCTGACGATCTAGCATCAATCTTTGACCCGTTTGGTAACGCAGTACACACAGCGCTTTCTTTCGACCTAGTAGGCGAAGACGTGCTAATCACTGGTGCTGGTCCAATCGGTATCATGGCTGCTGCTGTTGCTAAGCACGTTGGTGCTCGTCACGTTGTAATCACAGATGTAAACGAATACCGCCTAGATCTTGCTCGTCAAATGGGTGTCACTCGCGCAGTAAACGTAATGGAAGAGAAGCTTGAAGACGTAATGGCTGATCTTGGCATGACTGAGGGCTTCGATGTAGGTCTAGAAATGTCTGGTAACCCATCTGCGTTCAACAGCATGCTGACTAACATGAACCACGGCGGTAAGATCTCTCTGCTAGGTATTCCACCATCAGACATGGCAGTAGACTGGAACCAAGTAATCTTTAAAGGCTTGGTTATCAAAGGTATCTACGGTCGTGAGATGTTCGAAACTTGGTACAAGATGGCTTCATTAATCCAGTCTGGCCTAGATCTAACACCAATCATTACTCACCACTACAAAGTGGACGACTTCCAAAAAGGCTTCGACATGATGCGCTCTGGTATGTCAGGCAAAGTAATCCTAGATTGGGAATAATCTTTAACTGAGTAACAAGATATTAGAAAGGCGACAGTTATTACTGTCGCCTAAGAGTGTCCCCTCACTTAGCTCTTTGAGGGGAGCACTGAGAAGAGTAAACCAATGTCACAGTGCAGCTCTTTCTGTAAGGCTCAGGACAAATAGATATGTAGGACTATCTCACCTATTACTTGGAAACTATAATGCTTGCCATTCAGCGTATGATCCATCATAGAGTGTTGAATTTATTCCTATCAATTGCAGAGCAATCAATAAAATAGTGCCAGCATAGCCTGATCCGCACGAAGATATAACGTGGTCAATATCTTGGCCATTTATTGCAACATCAATAACCTGCTTTATTTCCTCTGGAGCCTTAAACATACCAGTATCACTATCCAGCAACGTTGCGAATGGGACGTTAATTGCACCTGGAATATGGCTCACACCCGAAGTGGAGAAGTTCTCACTTCGTCGAGCATCCAACAAAACAGTATTATCACTTCGATTAAGAACATCATCGAAAAGAGCTATCCAACTCTGTTCCTTTTTTACGACGTAATT
This sequence comes from Vibrio sp. nBUS_14, assembly GCF_051201655.1. Classification (NCBI taxonomy): domain Bacteria; kingdom Pseudomonadati; phylum Pseudomonadota; class Gammaproteobacteria; order Vibrionales; family Vibrionaceae; genus Vibrio; species Vibrio sp. nBUS_14. The sequence goes on along the minus strand of NZ_CP179207.1, from coordinate 1,242,344 downwards.
GCCCACCCTTGCACTATTGAGATTGTTTGAGGTCGGTAAAGCAAGAGATTTCCAACGCTTCAAACCGCCATCAAGCACCCTAACGTTGCGAAACCCCCAATACCGCATCGCCCACCATATTCGACCAGCGAACATATGAAAGTAATCGTCATAGAGAATGACAAGATCGTCTTGGTTAATACCTAGTGCTGCAAAATCAGCTTGCGCTTGCTCAATCTCGGCCACTGGAGCTAAGGCTATTGGTAAATCAGTATTTACAAAGGTTTTCGTCCAATCCAGAAAACGAGCACCCGTAATATGTTCACTTAAAAAAGCTTGACGAGAACACTGAACATCTTCCCCCCAGCGTCCTCTAACATCAAAGATCTTTGTACTTTGATCGTTCAATTTCTTTGCCGCTTCCTCAGCAGAGATGAGAGGGCTTTGGTTGTTTGGCATCATCACTGTAAACATAAACGCCACCTATTTGTTAGGTATTGGGATAGTATCAATAGGTGTCTCATATGCAACAAACATGACGCAGTCTTCTTTGCTTGCACAGTAGCCATCATGAGCAAGATCTGCAGGTCCAAACGCGTAATCACCTTTTTTCAGCACCACTCTTTCGAACCCTTTATAAGTAGTGTGGAACTCGCCCTCGAGCAGAGTCATATGTTCAGTGGAAGTATGTGTATGGAAAGGAACTTCGGCTAAGCTCGGGAATTTAATAAAGACATCGTTATTGTTACCTCCCAACTCACCATTTAGGGACGCTATCTGACAAGGTAAAAAGTCGGGACAATTAACCCAAGTGAGCTCTTTACTGTTATGCGAGTATACCAATGGTTCTTTTAATGTATCAGAACCAAATGAATGAAAGCTTATAGCTGCAATCAATACAGCTAGTGTCTTATTTATTTTTATTTTTTTATTCAGCATAAATCATTCCAATATAAATTAAGAACAAAACCAGACTACTTATTAATAGTTGTAAACGTTTTACTAACGATTAACCAATCCCCAAGGGCGGGATCGAACTTTAGTTATTGAAAATAAATAACTTTATTTTCAATTGGAACTTTTCCTGATAGTCACGATCAGATCATGAAATAAAAAATATGAGAAACTCGCATGATTATCATTGAACAGCTAAAAAAAGTGAAAGATACCCGTTCGCACATCAACCAAGTCTACCCTGTTATAGAAGTCGCTTTTGTTGTCATAACAGCCATGCTTTGTGGTCAAAACAAGTGGACGGATATCAAGGATTTTGGTGAAGGAAATATCGACTGGTTACGTGAGTATTTCCCCTACGAAAATGGCCTTCCTACTCGTCATAATATTGCAGCAATTATGAGGACTATTGTTCCTGAAACACTCTTAGAAGCTATGGTGGGCTGGGTTAATTTGCATAGAGAGAGGCATGCTCAACCTATCATCAGTGTTGACGGGAAGGTACTAAAAGGTGCTAAAGCAAACAAACAAGATAACCCCCTTTATATGGTCTCGGCATTCGATGTTGATGAAGGTTTGACCCTCACACATCAACCCTGTAAAGGCAAAGGGACGGAGCTAACAGCGATAAGAAACCTGTTAGATACTTTAGATATAAAAGGATGTCTATTAACGGCTGATGCCCTGCATTGTCAGGTTGAAACTCTGAATAAAGTGGTTGATAAAGGTGGCGATTTCTTAGTGCAAGTCAAACTGAATCAGCCCAGTTTGCTTGCAGAAGTGGATGCACAATTCCAAGACTATTGGTCTTTGCCTGAAGATAAACAAGAGTCATACATCACCGAAGATAAAGGGCATGGCAGAAAAGAGGTTCGTGAGGTTTACGTTCTCCCAGCAGCCTTCAGTGAAGCACTCAGAGAAAAGTGGTCTGTCGTTAAAAGTGTTGTTGCAGTGGTGAGAGATAGAAGTGTCAAAGGGAAAGGAAGTTATGAAACATCGTATTATATTTGCACAGATCACTTGTCGTTAGAGTTAGCCTTACAAGCGACCAGAAAACACTGGCACATCGAGAACCAGCAGCACTGGGCGTTGGACGTTATTTTCAAAGAAGATGAACAATGTATTTATGCTGGAGATTCAGCACTAAATATGGCTTGTTGCAGACGTTTTGTTCAGAACTTGTTTAGAAAATCCGAAGGGAACTTGTCAGTACCCAGGAAGATGAATAAAGCGGTATGGGACAAAGATTACAGAGCTTCGGTTTTGTTTACATCAAATTAACAAAGTACATTCGTGCCCTTATAAGTGTCGTGGTCGCGCAATACGAAGAGTGCAGTACGCTTTAAGAGGCGGGTTTCGGCTTGCCTTTTTAATAGTTGGATAAAATAAATACAGAACAAAAATAAAATACACAGACGTGACGTTCGGTTTTTAATGATTTATTTATTAATAGATTTAATACTCTAAATTTTATATTTTTAGCATTAATCTATCTCGTGAATAAATTGTGACTTTAATTCAAAATAAAAATAAAATCTAACTTGGGAATGTTACTGTTTTTAAAATTTTAACTTCATGTTAAAGCTGGTATTGAGATGGGAGTTAATGACCTATGGACTTTTTTAGCGGAATAGGTTTCATGGTAAGCATGAGAGTTATTCTTTTTAGAGATGTTTTGAGATGAGCTGATTTATTTTAAGTTGCTGTTAAGTAGTGACTTTTATTTTTTCTTCTTTATTTTCCAACTAGGCGCTAAGGCATTTTCTTATCCAGATTTATTTAATCATTTCCTATTTGTTAATTAGCTCAACCTAATTTAGCCTATCCTTTAAGTGAGATTTAATGGATCCTTACATAAATATATTTTCCGAAATTTAGGGTTTTATCTCATAATTAAATAAATTTTGATATTTATTAAATAAGTAAAAGTTAATTTTACCCTTGGTTAATTTTTTGTGTAAATTAATTGGGCTTGCAAGGGAGTGGATGAACTTCCAATTGCAGGTTTATTACAGAATTAAAATAATTAATATAAAACTAAGGAATCAAGTATGTATCTAAGAAAGGGCAGTGCTAAACAGATTCACTCTATTGGATATCGCGCGTTAGGGCTAACAATGCTTTGCTCTGGCTTATTGTTGAATCCAATTTCACAAGCCATGGCTAGTGAGTTCAGTACTGATGCGGTAGCTCAGTCAGAAAGTGAATACTGGAGCACCTATAAGCTAGATATCACAAACACGGGCTCAGATAGCGCAGAAATGCGTGAAGCCGTGATCGAATTTTTATTGCCAGTTGCGATTAAAGAAATCAGCTGGGCGTCGAACCATCTTTCTTACCCATCATGGGAGATCTCTCATACGACGCAAGCTGATGGAGTATTGAACGCAGTGACATTGTCGTTCCCAGAAGGCTCTTGGCTTGATAGTGAACTGGCCTCAGGTGAATCTGCGGCATTGACTCTCTCTTTCGGTGGCGAACTGAATGATCTGAATGCGTTTGAGAATTCTGTTGTGGTGAAAGTGGATGGCGAAGTTGTTCCTCCACCAGAATTTTCACTGGATATTTTAGCGCCTGCTCAAAACTCAGTGGTTTACACTGGTACGAATGTTGACATCATTACGGGTGTCGAAGGTGAGGGGGCAAGCAAACTCGAATTCTGGGCAAACAGTACCAAATTGGGCGAGCAAAACGTTGTAGAAGGCACAACAGAATACCAGCAAGCTTGGCTTCCAACAGAAGTTGGTACAGCGTCGATCACTGTAATGGCGTTCACCTACAATGGTGACAAACTGATAGAGAAAGCAGTTCAAGTAATGGTAGAGTCAGAATCGACGTCGCCAAATCCACCTGTAATTGAGTTTATCTCGCCAGACGCAGGCTCTTCTCACCAAAAAGGTGACAGCATCACAATTTCAGCGCATGTGACGGATGTAGATGACGACTTAGCGACGGTTAAGTTCTTCGCTGACGATACAGAAGTGTGTTCTCTTGATGCGAAAACGACGCAAGATTTCTCTTGTGACTGGACAACGCAAACGGCAGGCTCTACTGCGCTTCGTGCGGAAGCAAAAGATGACGAGCAACATGTCTCTAGTAAGAACTTAATCATCACGGTGACAGATACAAGCACAAGTTGTGGTGGCATACCTCAGTACGAAGATGGTGTGGCCTATAAAGTCGGTGATGAAGTTACTAACATTGGCAATATCTACTCATGTACGGTAGCGGGTTGGTGTGGTAATCCAGTATGGACTCCAGGAACAGGTCATCCAAGTTATCCAGATGCGTGGAAAGATGCATGGAATGACGTTGGTGAGTGTGATCCGAACCCTGTGCCAGTGGTGGACGTTCAATCACCGCAAGATGGACAGAAGATCGCGCCTAATCAAGCATTCGACGTGGTTGTCGATGCATCGGATGATACTGAAGTTGCCCGCGTTGATGTTCAATTGAATGGTCAAGTGGTTGCGACATCAAACACGCCTTCACAAGGAGATACCTACACCATCACGGTACCTGCCCAAGTTGAAGGCCAATACACATTGACGGTTGTTGCCTACGATGACCAAGGTGCGAGTGCGGAGGCGGCGCCAATTTCTTTAGCGATTACTGATAAAGACTTGGTTGTTTCTCTAGCATCTCCTGTCGACGGTTCAAGCTACTTCGAAGGTCGTGCGATTTCGATCAAAGCAGACGCGAAGAGCTACGAAGGCGATATTTCATCGGTTAGTTTCATCGCAAATGGTAACGAGCTGTTTAAAGACACGGAAGCACCTTATGAATATGAATGGCTAGGTGCTCAGCAGGGTATATATGCTGTCACGGCAAAAGCGGTGAATACGTCCAACCAAGAGCAAACCTCTGCAACATCTAACATTACGGTCAAAGAGAGCACAGGCGGTGGCGGCTTAGTCGATAAACCTGACCGCTCTATCAGTTACCTAACGTCTTGGGGTTTAAATGACTACCAAGAGTTGTTCAACTCAGAAGGTGATGGCTACCTATTGTCATTTGGTAAGTGGGACGCAAGTGGTAACATCACGATCTCTGATGGCATGCTAACACCACCGAATTACAACCCGGACTGGATGCCAACACAGTACCTAGCATGGTCAACGCTCAAGCATGACAATGAAAATGCCACCATGATGGTTGCGTTTGGTGGTCAAACTTACGAAAGCATTTGGTCGGCGATCAGTACGCCTGAAAGCCGTGAATCGGTTGCGAACGGGTTAGTTGATTTGGTGCATACGCCATTCCCTGTGTACAAAAAGAACCTAAAACCTGAAGAGGTGGAAGGTGAGTGTCTTGCAACAAATTCAGACGGTAGCTGTGATTACAGCAAGTACCAATTAGCGGGTTACGTGCACATTGATGGCCTGGACTTTGACTTTGAGAAAGCGGCACGAATCACAGACAAAGAGAACCAAGACTTGACGGCTTTGATCAAACTTATCCGTGAGAAAGTGGGTAATACGAAGGCTCTGTCTCTGACGACTTACCACGTAGGCGCGGATCCAGTTGAATGTATGGATGCGAGCGTGTTTGAAAACTGCTCTTACATTGAAGAGTCTGGCCGTTCATCTCACCACGGTGAAGTGGTTGATCTGTTGAAAGCGACCAAGAACGACTTTGATTTCTTTAACGTGATGACATACGACGCGGGTCGAAACTTTTTATACGAAGTCGCGATGGCAAACTATGCTGAGTACATTGGAGACAAGTCGAAGATTGTTTTAGGTAATACGATCAACAGTCAGTGGGCACCCGGTGGTAACTTTGTTGAAACACGCCAGAACAACCTAGACCGTGCTAAATGGCAGAGAGATAACGGTTACGGTGGCTTCTTTATGTGGACGTTGGGTTCAAACAGCCAAAGTTTGAGCATGGCAGAGCAAGTGGACTACTTTAACGACATGATCGGCGTAAGCAAGTAGTACCCATCTTATCTTGTACTTTACTTGAACAACGGAAGGCGCTTATGCCTTCCGTTGTTTGCTCCCCAATCATTCAGAGCCCTAGGTTCATCTTGTGATAAAAGTGGTTCAGCCAAAAGCGGTGAATAGCGATCCATAAAACCTCAAATCACATGCCCAAAGTATATATGGAATCCACGTATTTACAAAGTGATTTTGGCAATAAAAGTTAAGATGCGGTCGTATATTCGGCTTCTTATTGAAGGAGCTACCCTCTAGCCTTTGATGTTTTGCGCACCTACTGTCCTTATCGCGTTAGCAGCTTTTTACAGCATGACAGAATGGCCAGGTTCTCAGTAGGTTGGTCTTACCTTTTATGCATCATCATTTTGTAAAATTTAAAAATTTGTTAATGATTAATTAGTGAGTAATACTGGTTTATATTCAGTCTCATACCGAAGCATTGCCCACGCAGTACGTACCACTTTGTTAGCCAGTGCAATACAGGCCTTCTTGAAGCCGATACGATCTATGATGCTCCTCAACCAAGCATCCTTCCGAGTCTTCGGTTTTTCGGGTAGTCGTCCAACGTAAGACATTGCGCCAAGATAAAGAAGCGAGCGTAGCTCCTTCACACCACCGCATTTATCGATCCCAATCATAAAAACTTTGCCACCTGAACTGTGCTGTTTAGGTGTAAGACCAACAAATGCTGAAGCTTGTCTTCCATTCTTGAACTGCTTTCCATCACCAAGAGTTGTATAGAGCATCGCAGCAGTTGTTTCACCAACACCTTCAATGCCCATTAATCGTTGGCACGGTTCTATCTGACGGGTTAAAGCATTTTTCTCTTTTTCGAATGCGATAAGTTTTGCTTTAAGTTCTTGATATTGCTCCCACAGCATCGACAGAACGGATACGACATTAGAAGGTATTGGTGTATCTCCATCAAGCACGGTTTGAACCGACGCTTTTAAGCCTTTTTCACCTCTAGGGTTTGCTATCCCGTAGCCCAAAATTGTCCCTCTAATGTGAAGAGCTAGGGAAGCAACACTACGAGATAAGAATCTACGACTAGTTTCTAAAGAATGCATAGCTTGTTGTTCCAATGACTTTGGACGGCTGTACTTGATACCAATTTGGATAGCAGCATTAGCGATAGCAAGGGCATCATTATGATCAGTTTTATGTCCTTCTAGGTAGCCTTTCACTTTCTTCGGATTGATAATCCGCACTTCGTGTCCAAACTTTTCAGCTAACTGACCCCAATAATGACATCCGCAACACCCTTCCATCGCGACAATGGAAGGCTTAGCCTTGGCAAGAAACTCTTTCATTTTCTGTCGACTTAAAGGTTTATTGGACAGCATCTCACCATGAACACTGATATGACAGACTTGTAGAACATTTTTAGCTAGGTCGATAGCGATAATATTATTGCTCAACATATTGGAACCCTCGTATTTATCTCATTCTCCTAAGTCTAGCTTGGCAAAGGAGGGAGTGGATTCCATACATCACGTTAGCACAACTTGCCCCCTTGATTTGGATACATGCTTTCCATTACTTGAACTCATTGCAGGAAAAAGTAAAGAGCGTGGACAAATTTAAAAAATAAATTAATATAGATGAAAACCATGGCCTTACATCGCATTTAATATGAATGTTCTATATTCAGATTTGATCATTAGTAGGTTCTATACTTATATAATAATTTCAGTTCTAACTCTAAGGGTTTATTGATTGATGTGTTATTTAAAGATTGCTTATTGCAATTATTACTTGAACACTTTCAATAAGATATAGCAAAGTCCGTTAACTTTGTGACTGGTGAAGTTGGAGTCGCATATTCAGACTTACTACACCCGAATTCAACTCCGAAGTGCGACACTCTCCAATATCAAGCAGCCAATACCATTTCTTTAAAGACAATCGCTGGTTGCTTGAAGTCTAAACACTTTTTCGGTCGATAATTTATCCGTGATACAGCGAATTCAATATCGCTGTCTGTTACCGTTGTTAAGTCGGTTCCTTTCTTCACATATTGCCTTAAAAGCCCGTTAGCATTCTCATTGGCTCCACGCTCCCAAGAACTATAAGGGTGGGCAAAGTACACATCAGCCTCCAACGCCTTTGCGATGGTTTCGTGGCCTGCAAACTCTCTCCCGTTATCTGCCGTGATGGTATGGACATGTTCCTTATAAGGCATGAGTAGCTCGATGGTGGCTTTGGTGACATCATCTGCTGACTTCGATGGCACTTTCTTGACCACGTAAAATCGTGTTTTACGCTCTAAAATTGTCACCATAGCACCAGTGCCATGTTTGCCTAATACGGTGTCGATTTCCCAATCACCCAATCGCTCCTTACTGTCAACGATGCTTGGCCTATCATCGATAGAAACAGCATTCTTGATCGCTGGCGCTTTCTCTTTTCTACCGCGACGATACCGCTTGTGACCTTGCCTCAAGTGGCGATATAACTTGCCTCCCAAGCGTTTATCCTGCGCAACAAATCGGTAGATCCACTCATGGCTGACAGCGGCACCGACTCTCGTTAATACACTGGAAATCTGCTCTGGACTCCAATCCGATTCCAAAAGGAGACGGATAAAATCAACACGCTCCTGAGGTATTCTGTATTTACGAGCTGATGTGCGTTTTTTGATTGAGAATACCTGAGCTTCGCTTGGGCAATAATGACTGCTTCTACTGCCGCGTTTAAGCTCACGATATACCGTAGAGCGATGGCACTGAACAGTTTTAGCTATTTCAGAAACCGAAATCCCCCGTTCCAAAAGAGCAGAAATCTGGTATCTTCTGCCCTCGGTCAACTGCTGATAATTCATGGTAGTACTGCTTGTTTCTTTGGCGAGAAGAGCGTACCACTTTCAGCAGTTGGCTTCCTCTTCTACACCTTTCCATGAATGTCGCACTTATTATCTGAAATCGGGCATAACCTTGTTTTTTTGTATGAATTTATCGCTTGTGGAGAAAATTTATCCCATTAGCTAACTCGCCTCTGTTTTAAATCGACTAAAACACAACCTCAAGGTTTTAATATGGTAACTGACAACTTTTTCTATAACTCTGAATTATATAGAGACTACAGTGAGCTTGTGATCGAAAGGCAGATAAGAGGGAGTGATTTACTTATTTGTTGTTTAGATACAGGTCAATACTATGATAGTTTTTCATTGGCAATGTTACATTCTTATTACGAACAAAAGCCAGAGATGATCGTATCTGGTTTTTGTCGCACTTGTTATCTGAAACCAGGTGTCTTTAGTTGACAACAATTTTTTAGAAAAATTAACTGTAAAGGGAGCTTCAAAGAAAGGTTATTTAGTAACACCCGGGGGGATTAGCTGAGTATCTAGAGTCTAACAAAGTGAAAATGAAGAATAGCCACTTTTCAATCAATCGAAAAATAGAAAACAAAATCACATTTAATAACTACGACCACGTTAATTTTGATCAGTACAATAGTAGATTAGATGCGATTGTTATCGCATCACTAACCAATGAGTATCAAGATATTGTCCGTAAGTATGCTCATGACATCCTCATACCTGGAGGGCATGTTTTTATCTGTGATAACTCCCATGCTCTAGAACTTAAAGGAATGCGGTGTTTGAAAAAAGGGGTTTATGTTCGTGTTTAGACTGATTTTCCTGTTGCGGCTCTCTTTGTAACCAATGGAATAAATCAGTTCTAGCAGTAGCTGCGTGCGCTACTGCTATTCATTTTTACATGGAGGAAGTTTCCGCTTTTTAAACCAGATTCTTGCATCATGCAAGTTTGAATCGGTTAATCGTACACATGAGGTTTTCCGAGATACCTCTAAGTTCACGGCTCGAATTGGCCATTTCGGTAGACTCACTAGATACTAAAGTCGCCATATCACTTAAGCTAGTTACGTTACGGTTAATTTCGTTCACGGTGAGTGTTTGCTCTTCAGCTGCAGTTGCAATGTGTTGCGCCATGCCTTCGATCTTATTAACTTGCTTGTTACTCTCATCAATCTTGTATCCTGCTTGCGCGGATAGCTTTGAGGCTTTATTCGCTTTATCAACCCCTTGATGCATCACTGTAACGACATTTTCAGCGCCAACTTGCAACTTTTCTATAATATTTTGAATCTCAAGTGTGGACTCCTCGGTACGTTGAGACAGGGTTCTTACTTCATCTGCTACCACAGCAAAGCCCCGGCCATGATCACCGGCCCTAGCAGCCTCAATTGCAGCGTTAAGTGCTAAGAGGTTTGTCTGCTCTGCGACTCCTCGAATAACTTCTAGAACCGTATCAACATTTTTGGCATCAAGCGCCAAATTCTGGACAGCTTGTCCTGCAGAGGTAATGACTTCAGCCATTTCGTTTGCTTCTATCACATTATTTTGAATAATTGATGAGCTCTTCTGTGTCTCCAGCGCTGCAAATCGACTTGCTTCGTTTGCTTCAACTGTTCGCCCAGCAACTTCCTCAACGGTAGCAAGCATTTCTGTCATGGCTGTTGCAAGCATATCCACGTCGTTTCTTTGCTGGTTAAGGCTATTATCTATTTGGTGTACCGAACCAGTTAGTTGAGTTGCCGACGCTGATACTTGAGTTCCAATACCCTGAATCCCGAGCATCATTGATTGAATAGATTCTACAAATTGATTGAAATAACGAGCCAAGAAAATCAGTTCTTTGCTCCCTTCTTCGGGTATACGTTGCGTTAGATCGCCTTCGCCTTTTGATAGTGCTTTCATCGCAGACAAAGTACGATTTAATGGGAGAGTGATGGTTTTGATGAAGTAACTAACGATCAGTGAGAGAACAGCTAAAATACCTATTGCATAACCTATCGATGTCATCTCGGCTTGGTGAGTCGTCGCTTGCAAGGCCACCATATTTACACCTGAACCAACCATCCATCCCCAAGGCTCCAACATTATTGCATAACTTGTTTTTGGCTCTAGCGTCTGTTTGTTTGGGTTTTTCCAATGATAATCAATGAATCCACCACCACTTTTCGCAATGCTATACATCTCTCTGACAAAATATTTTCCCTTACTATCTTGTAGGTCCATAATATTTTTCCCTAAAAGAGAGGGGACACCTGTTGCTATTTGCTTTCCTTCTCGATCACCTACAAAGATATAATTTCCACCATCAAATCGCATATTTGAGATGGTTTCTAATGCGCGCGTCCGTGCTTCCTCTTCACTTAATTTTCCTATTGCACTCTGACTCTCATAATGCCTAATAACGCTAACGGCGCTTTGAACTAGAGTTTTTACCCCTTTTTGGTAGCTCTCACGTACATGTTGGCGTGAGCTGTCTATATTTAAAATGGTATTTGCGAGTAAAGCGATTGAAAAAAAAGCGAGAATCGACCAAACTCTAATAGCAATCGATACGTTTTTCATTTCTTTAATTATCATGGATTTATCCCCTAACCAAAAATTTACCAACGCACAACAAAGCTTTTATATAAAATTAGAACCAGAATATCTTAATTTTTATATTATAAAATTAGCATATAAAAATTATTTAGCTTGGTGCCTGATGTAAATTAAAGAATATTTTTACTTACTGATAGTTTTGATTATTAAACTAACTGATTATTAAGTTAATAAAATTAATTTACAAATAAATATTCTTTAAAGTGAAATATATCCGTCATTCCGCAGCCAATTCTAGATTTTAATTAGTGTGATCCCACGATCATTTATCAATAATGATTGCAGTTGAGACTTGACGCAGATCCCCCGTTTTGATCTATTACTTTTATTTGCCGGTAACTTGCGATGTCTGCTCCTCAACCTGTCATAAAACGCTTAGATCATCTTGGATTAATCGCTGCATTCTGTCATGAGATTGATTTACCCGGGCTCATCGACCGCATAATTCCTAAGTATTCAGAGCATAATGTCTCACACGGTGATGCCGTTCTAGCCATGATTTTGAACGGTTTGGGCTTCCATAGTCGAACATTGCATATGTTTTCTGACTTTTTCGAGACAAAGCCAATATCAAAGCTGCTTGCTAAAAACATAGAAGCGCACCACTTAACTGATGATGTTCTTGGGCGCACATTAGATGCTTTATTTGAAGCTGATGTATCTATTTTATATCAAGTTATTGCAGAGCATACCGTTGAAAAATTGGGCCTCAAGACAGAGTCTGTCCACCTTGATATAACGAGTTTCCATGTTGATGGTGAATATGCTCAATCAGCAGAGGATGACATTAATTCTATTCAACTCGTCAAAGGTTATAGTCGAGATCACCGACCTAAATTGAATCAGGTTGTCCTTGAATTAATTTGTGAAAATCAAGCAGGGCTCCCTGTTTATATGCAGGCTCTCAGTGGAAACACGAACGATGCAAAAGCATTTGCAGAGGTCACTAAGCGCCATATTCACTGTCTTAAAGCCGCGCAAAATAGTCGTTACTTTATTGCTGATGCAGCTTTATACACGTCAGACAGTATTTGCTCACTTGATGAACAAAAGCAGAAGTTCATTACACGCGTCCCAATGACCATTAAAATGGCCAAACAAGCTCTACTGGCATTATCGCCAGCGCAATTAGAGCCTATCGGTAATGGTTATTCGGGGCACTGGATTGAATCTGATTATGGCAACGTGAAGCAGCGATGGTTGTTAGTGAACAGCGAGCAAGCGACAAAGCGAGAAGAAGCCACTTTTTATAAAAATTTGGATAAAAATCTGACCAAAGAGCTTAAATCTCTAGCTCAATTAGCTAAGAAACAATTTGCCTGTGCGACTGATGCACAAAAGGCTATGAATGAATTTCAGAGTCAATGCCAACTGTTGAGTTTCGAGCAAAGTGAGATACGGCAAGTGCCCGAGTTTGCTGGCCGAGGGCGCCCTAAAAAAGATGAGGTTCCAACTGGATACCACTACAAAATTGAAGCAAATCCGTTCACTGATTTAGAAAAAGTAAAACTCGCGAAGCTTAAAGTTGGTATGTTCATTCTTGCGACCAATGATACTGAAAGTACCGATCTCGATATGGCTGCGTTACTGGAACACTACAAGTCACAACAGAAAGTCGAGCGAGGTTTTCGCTTCCTTAAAAGCCCTGAGTTTTTAACATCATCTATCTTCTTAAAAAAACCACAACGCATCGAAGCTTTACTCATGATAATGACCTTAAGCCTAATGGTTTATGCTGGACTCGAGCATAAGATACGTGAAGAGTTGGCTGTTACTGAAGAATTTTTTCCAAGCATGGTTAAGAACAAAACCACATCTAAGCCAACTGCTCGCTGGGTGTTTTTAAAATTTGAAGGGGTCGATACACTTGAGTTCGGCGAACAATGGTTTATCACCGGCATTCAAGACCATCAGAGGAGATTGCTTCAATTGCTAGGTAAGCTATATGAAGCAATTTATTCCTAAATGAGGTGCGGAATGTCGGATTAAAATCTAGAATTGGCTGCGGAATGACGGATATATAATTAGTATTTTCAACATAGTAGAATGTACTTTGGTAGGTTGATATAAAGTCCATATATTTTTCAGTAGTAAAACATATGCCCTGGGAGAAGAGTGTAGTCGATCTTGAAAGTGTGCGAGTTTATATCGGAGATCGGTTGAGCAGTGGTATCGAAGGCTCACAGTGGTTCGCAGCACACTTCAAAAAACAGTTTTTAGGCGTATTTGGTGTAAAGTCAATTCACCGCGACTCTCGAGTCTGTGAATTAAGGTAATGGCTTGCTGACAGTGCAACGGGGAATCGAGTGGTAGGGCAAAATGTTATCGAAACCTTGCAAGATATTAGCCCCGATTTAGCCAAATACACCATCGAGTATCCTTTTGGTGATATCTATGCGCGCAAAGGCTTGGATTTGAAATCTCGCGAGATTGCGACGGTGGCAGCGTTAACCGCACTAGGCAACTGCGCCCCACAACTTAAAGTGCATTTGAATGCGGCGCTTAATGTGGGTTGCAGTGAGGAAGATCTCAAAGAGGTGATCACTCAGATGTCTGTTTACGCTGGTTTTCCTGCTGCGTTGGATGGGATGTTCGCAATCAAAGAAGTGCTCGCTGAACGCACGGAAAATCACCAAAATGGACCTGATGCTTAACACTTGGCGCTCCAACAATTCATACTCAACACCAGTGCCAAGTGTTGGTTTTATGAATGTCATTTTATAGGGCGCCAGTAACGGCGCCCCCGAATCGGTTTACATTCATCTGTTAGGTTGGCGATATATGATACTCATGAGTCGCTGCTATGTGCTGTTGCTGCCTTAGAAGGCTGATGATGAGCTTGATTGGCATCGGCTTATAGAAATAGAAGCCTTGGATATAGTCGACGCCTAATTTAGACAAGACTTTCACTTGCGATTCATATTCTACGCCTTCAACGATAACCTGCATGCCTAAAGTGCGGGACAGTTGCAGCATGGACTCTAGCAAAGGGACACCAAAGCTGGACTCGTCTGAAATGTTTTGTACGAAGACACGATCAATTTTGAGAATACTGAACGGAAATTTTCTTACGAAATCTAACCCTGAGTAGCCAGTACCAAAGTCATCAATCGCAACTTTAACGCCCATGTTCGCCAGCTTGGTTAGGTTCTCTTTTATCTTGGTCATATCCGCGTCTGAGCACTCGCCATCTTCGGTTACTTCAAACACCACCTGTTTTAGAATCTCTGGGTTTCTTTTAAAGATACCTGATACTTTGTGGGCGAAGTTACTATTGGACACGACGTTTCGGCTGATGTTGACGCTGATGTATTTGTCTTCGAAAAGGTCTTGATTGATTTTGATGGTTTTCAATACTTTGCGTAGCACAAAGTACGTCAGCTCTTCTATCAAACCTAAGCTTTCTGCTAGTGGAATAAAGATGGCGGGCGACACATTGCCTTCAACTGGATCATTCCACCTCAGGAGCGATTCACAGCCTACAATCTGGGTGCTCTTTTGGTCGACAATAGGCTGCATGTGAACCTGTAGGTGCTTATTCTTCAGTGCGCTAGAGAGGGAATATTCTAAACTACGTTGGCTCTGTTTTTTATGCTTCGCGGAGAGAACAAAAATGGTGGTGATCCCCGCCATAAGAAACCCAAACCACGAGAAGTTCATGAGGAAGTGTATGTAGTACTGGTGCCCGATGTAGGAAGTAATGGCGAGGGGGTAAGTCTCTGACAGTATCCGCACTTCTGAAAGATAAGAACCGGGGTCGGTAGGGTGGATGTCTCTTTTAATTACTTCAACTTTAGAGCTTATTCCGTGACGGCTTAGTTTCGATTCAACAAGGTCATAGATGAAGTGGGGGGGATCATTAGGCTTACCCCTGCTTGCTCTTTGTCCGAGAAAATCAGCATGATGGATTGTACTTTAGTGATTGCTGCACTCGAGTAAGATAGGGTGGCAAAGTTAGGATCGTTATTCAGCCTTTGTCGGATGGTGCTATACAGGCGAAACGACACCTCTCCCTTAGTGGTGGAGCAGTAAAAGCGATTGTGTTTATTGAATACAGCAGCTTCTTTTACCCAATCGGCATGGAATACATTTTGACGAAGCTCAGTTACGATGGCATCACAAGAAAGGTCGGGCGTGATCTTTGAGAGAAAGCTGCCAAATCGAGCTTGGAGCTCTTGAAGTCTGGTTTCAACTAACAGTGAAGACTCTTCGGTTAACGCTTGATAATGAGATGGTGTAAAGGGGATGAGCAATGCCATCGACAAAACGAAAGAGATGGCAAAGTAGAATGTGGTCTTGGCAAAATGTTGGTACTTGATATCCATAATTGGAGAAGCGTTACCGAGTGTATGAGCAGTCGATTTAATTTATAAACTTAACGATTAGTTATCAAGAGAAATAATAATTATTGTGAATGTAAGCATGTGTTGTGAACCGAAATCACATTTTTTATAGTTTTACTATAAAATTCATAGTGTTACAAATACTTTCAAGGTTAAGTGCGTCGTTTGTTGTTTCAGTACTTTTGAGGTTTTGATGAGCCGGAATCTTTTCGGGATTTTCGTATCAAATTGAGACCTACAGTTTTTGAAATAACACAATTGGGTGGGTTTGAGTGTAATGATAAAAAATATAACTTGGATGTTGGTGCGTGTGTTCATTGCCTATTTGATGATCGCTCCTACATATGCGCTCTTATTCTTGTCTAATACAGCAACGCCTCGTCTGCTTTGGACATAACCCTAAACGTAGTTATCAACAATTGGCGTCTAATGTTGTTAAGATTCGTAAGGTTTGGCATTAATAGGGCGCATACGCGTACTTTTGAATTAGGGAGAACAATAATGAAAAAGGTTTTATCGTTTGCATTAATAGTGTGTATACCTTGGTTTGCATCTGCATCTGCATCTGCATCTGCATCTGCATCTGACGATGTGGTCGATTGCGACAATGCGATGAACACGCTAGAGATAAATCACTGCGCCGCGCTTGAGCTGGAATCATCACAGCTAGAACTTGATAAGTATTTAGCTGCCAGCTTTGAACACAATGTCAAGGATGTGGAATTAGTCGATGCCATCAAGGGCGCGCAGGAGAGTTGGCAAGCCTATATGACAGCGCATTGTGACTCTGTGTACACCCAATGGCGTGACGGCTCTATTCGTGGGCTGATGGCGCTCTCTTGTAAGACTAAGTTAACCAAGCAACGCACACATGAAGTGTGGGAAAACTTCTTAACTTACATGGACAGCACACCACCTGTGTTGCTAGAGCCTCAGGTGATGGAATAAAAATGGGTAGGTTTTGCCTGTTAGAAGGACGGAGGGTACAGTTTGATGGACGACACTTATTAATGGCTAACGAGCTAAAATTTAAAACTTAACGCTAAAGGCTAAAAGCTAAAGAAAAAAGCCAACTGGATAAGCTAGCTCTTTGTTCTGGAGTAGGGGATCTGTGGGTTAAACTGCTTTTACGCTGCTTCGCTCTATTAAGGTCGGCTCTAACTCGACGACCTGTGGGTAGGCGTCTGGCGTTTGTAGTCGACTCAAAAGTGTATCAACGGCTGCTTTACCTAAACGGTGCTTTGGCTGGTGGATAGTGCTCAAAGCTGGGGTCATGTACTTCGATAAGTGGATGTCATCGTAGCCAATTATCGAAAGATCGTTTGGAATCGATGTGCCATCTTGAGCCGCAGCGTGAATCACACCCATTGCCATCATGTCATTGCTAATAAACAGTGCTGATGGCATTTCACCACGCGCTTTTAAAGTTTGGTAAGAGTCAAAACCGCCATCGCATTCGAAGTTTGATTCAACAATCCACTTAGGGTTGATCTCTAGATTCGCTTCTTCTATTGCTTGCTTGAAGCCTTGATAACGAGAAGAGGCTTGATTGCGGTGAAGTGGGCCCGTGATACAACCAATTTGAACATGACCGTTATCGATCAAGTGCTTGGTTGCCATGTAGCCGCCTTGATGAGAGTTATCTTGGATCTTGTCGCTGGCGAACAACATTGGGCCCCAGTCCATCACAACGATAGGTAGTTCTGGGTAGCGTTCAAATACGTCAATGTGCTCGCCTTCAAGGGTTGAACACATCAGCATTAGGCCATCGACACGCTTTTGTAGCAAAGTATCGATAGATGACTTCATGCGCTCGCTGTCGCCTTCGGTGTTACACAAGATAAGGTTATAACCTTTTTCGTAGCAACGACGTTCAACACCTTTTACAACCTCACCAAAGAATGGGTTAGTTGAGGTAGTAACTAGCATGCCTAAGGTTTTGGTTTGCTTCATTTTTAAGCTACGCGCCAATGCAGACGGTGCGTAGTTGAGTTCTTTAGCTGCACTGTTAACACGCTCAGCTATCTCTTCACTGACAAAACGTGACTTGTTGATCACATGGCTAACGGTTGAAGTTGAAACCTTTGCTAGCCGAGCGACGTCTTTCATTGTTGCCATAAAAAATCCTTGTGGGAGTAACATGCCACGTTGCGCGATATTTTGCCCGAAAACAGGGGCTTATGCTTGTTATTTAGAAGGCTTACATCCGTTAACTACGGCTTAGCTCAGGAGTTAAGCCTTTAAATAGGTATCAAGCTAAGCCGATAATTGCTCTGATAAAAACGCATCGGTTTCAGCACGGCTTGGAATGGAGGTTTGTGCGCCAAAGCGAGTCACTGAAATAGCTGCCGCGGCATGAGTAAACTTAATCGCGCGCTCAAGTGGCATGTCTTCAAGTAAGCCTGTCACCAATGCACCGTTGAAGGTATCACCCGCTGCGGTTGTGTCTGTCGCTTCAACTCGGAAACCTGCGATTAGCTCGCCTTTATTGTTTTTACTTACCCAAACGCCTTTAGCGCCAAGTGTGATCATCACAGTCTCGATGCCTTTCGTGTGCAGAGCCAAAGCTGCCTGATGAGCGGATGCGCTGTCAGTCACGGTAATGCCTGTCAGTACTTCAGCTTCGGTTTCGTTAGGTGTAATCATATCAACACAAGCAAGCAGTGAATCTGACAAAGAACGAGCCGGAGCTGGGTTAAGAATCACTTGAGTGCCACTCTCTTTTGCTATTTTTGCTGCGTATTCAATGCCTTCAATCGGTGTTTCAAGCTGAGTCAGCAGGTATTTAGCACCGCGAATCTTCTCTAGGTGCGGTTCGATTTGGTCGCAAGTCAGCTTGTTGTTGGCTTCAGCAGAAAGACAAATGCTGTTTTCGCCCGTTGCGGATACTTGGATCATCGCAATGCCTGTCGGCGTGTTGTCTGCAACGATCACGCCGTCGATGTTGATGCCATCTTTGGCGAAATCTTGACGAATGTTGATGCCAAATGGGTCGTCACCGACACAGGCGATAAAGCCGATATCTGCGTTTAATCGCGCAGCCGCAACTGCTTGGTTTGCGCCTTTGCCGCCAGGGATGACCTGATAGTTACCGCCAATCAAGGTTTCACCCGGACGAGGGAACGAAGGAACTTGCAGTACGTGGTCAGCGTTAACGCTACCTAAAACAATCAGTTGAGTCATGATACGAGCCTTATGATATATCGTATTTGAAAATGCATGGGTCTTTCTCATTACGTAAATTGCTCGCCTCGCTAGACGGCGGTATGAGAAACAGCGATGCACTGTCGTTTTTGCTTTTTGTCTTGAGCCAGCGAGCTAATGAGATAATGCGTTAAGAAAGGTGGGGTATAGCGGACCCCACCCAAGTACTATTCTTAGTTAAATAATGGTTATTCCTAGTTAAGAATAATGATTACTTAGCGATGATTTTTAGAGGTACTGGTACGTACTCGTCTACTGTTTCGCCTTTCAGTACTTTGTCTGCCATTTCAACACCTAGAGAACCGATTAGGTCAGGTTGTTGTGCAACCGTTGCGCCAAGTAGGCCACGGTTAACCGCTGCGATGCCGTCCTCAGTACCGTCAAAGCCAACGATCATTACGTCTTTACCTGAAGCTTGAACTGCGCGAAGTGCACCTAGTGCCATTTCATCGTTCTGAGCGAATACCGCTTGTACGTCTGGGTTTGCAGCAAGCAAGTTTTCCATTACGTTCAGACCTTTAGTACGGTCGAAATCAGCAGGTTGGCTTGCAAGAAGCTCAAGGTCGCTGCCGTTTACTGCGTTCATGAAGCCTTCACCACGTTCACGAGCTGCTGAAGTACCAGCGATACCTTCAAGATGGATTACTTTCGCTTTCTCGCCCACTTTTTCCATGATGTAGTGACCCGCCATTTCACCGCCGATTACGTTATTAGAAGCAATGTGGCTCACTACGTCACCACGGCTTGCACCACGGTCTAGCGTTAATACTGGAATGTCTGAGCGGTTAGCAATACGAATAGCGTTAGACACAGCGTCTGAATCCGTTGGGTTAATCAGGATTGCTTTAACACCACGAATGGTTAGATCTTCAATGTTCGAAAGCTCTTTGCTTGGGTCGTTTTGAGAATCAAGAACGATAAGCTTGTAGCCTAGCTCTTCCGCTTTCGCTTCTGCGCCATCTTTCATGGTCACGAAGAATGGGTTGTTCAATGTAGACAGAACGATTGCCATTGTATCTTGCGCCTGTGCAGACACAGATACAGTAGTAGAAAGAAGAGCAGAAGAAATAAGAGTCGCTAATTTTTTCATGGTGTAAGTCCTTTGTGTAGGGTGAGCTAGGAGGTGAGTCCTAACTCGTAGTTACATTATTTATAGATTCTAATATTTTAAGGTAAAACAAACTGTTACTTTTATTAAGCTAGTGTGTTGCTTGTATTAACCTAGAGTGTGAATAGGTTTTATTTGTTTTTGTTGTCGACCAATACCGCCAGAAGAATAACCACTGCTTTTGCAATCATCTGGTAGTAAGAAGATACGTCTAATAGGTTTAGGGCGTTGTTTAGGAAGCCGATAATCAGAGCACCAATCAATGTGCCCATGATGCGGCCACGACCGCCGGCTAAGCTTGTGCCACCAAGAACTACGGCTGCGATGGCGTCTAATTCATAACCCATACCTGCGGTAGGTTGAGCTGATGATAAGCGAGATGCCACGATGATGCCTGCAACCGCTGCTAGCAGACCACAGATTGCATAAACGCCGATTTTTACTTTGTCTACATCAATGCCTGATAGGCGAGTTGCTGATTCGTTGCCACCAAGAGCATAAACGTAGCGACCAAAGCGAGTGTGGTTAAGTAGGTACCATACCGCCGCGAACACCACGACCATGATCCATACAGGAACTGGGATACCCATTGCGTAGCCTGTACCGAACCAAGCGAATGCGTCTGCTGTGTCAGTGAAGCCGGTTGAGATAGGACGACCATCCGTGTAAACCATGGTTACGCCGCGTAATAGAGTCATGGTTACAAGCGTTGCGATGAAGGCTTGAACCTTACCCTTGGCGATAATCACACCACTGATAGCACCCAATGCTGCACCTGCTACTAGAGCGGTTGGCACTGCGATCATCACAGGGATCTCTAGACCAATCATGCTGGCAGCGAACGCGCCACAAAGTGCAAGTACAGAACCGACACTCAAGTCGATACCTGCGGTTAAGATAACCAGCGTCATACCCACAGCGACGATTGCGTTAACCGAGGTTTGGCGCAGAATGTTCAGGATGTTGTCGACAGTAAAGAAGTTCGGGTTTAAGAAAGAAACGACAACAATCAGGAAGATCAAAGCAATCAATGACTTTTGATCAATCAGCCACTCTTTGCTGATTAACGGTTTTTTCTTTGGAGCTTCAGTTGTTTTGCTCATGGTTTTAGTACTCATGCTGCGTCCTCGTTAATCTTTTTACCGACCGCACACGCCAGTAATAATTCTTGGTTTGCTTCTTTAGCATCAAATTCACCGCTTACACGGCCTTCATGCATCACCATGATGCGGTCACTCATTCCTAACACTTCTGGCATTTCAGATGAGACTAAAATAATGCTCATGCCGTCAGCTTTAAATTTATTTATGAGTTGGTAAATCTCTTTCTTAGCACCAACATCGACACCACGAGTGGGCTCGTCGAGAATCAGTACTTTTGGTTTGGTCATCAAGCCTTTAGCGATAGCCACTTTCTGTTGGTTACCGCCAGAAAGGTTGCCAATAATTTGCTCGCGAGTCGGGGTCTTGATGTTGAACAGTTTGATGAAGTCATCAACCGCCATCACTTCATCTTTATGTTGGATTTGACCTTTCTTAGTCAGTAGATCCAGTGAACATAAAGACATGTTTTCTTTTACTGAAAGCCCTAGAACCAGGCCATCGCCTTTACGGTCTTCAGAGATGTATGCAATGCCATTGGCAAGGCCATCTTTTGGACTAACAGGGTTAATGGTTTTGTTTTCTAAGTTGATGACGCCACGCTCACTCGGAAGGGCGCCGTAAATCACTTTCATCAGTTCGGTACGACCTGCACCCATCAAGCCCGATACACCCAGGATTTCGCCGCGTTTTAGAGTAAAGCTCACATCGTGAATGCCAGAACCCGTCAGACCAATCACTTCAAGGCAGGTTTCACCGTGGCTTTGGCCTATACGTGGATATTGCTCGTTCAGCTTACGGCCAACCATCATTTCGATTAGGCCATCTTCATCGGTGTCTTTTACTTCACACTGGCCAATGAATTTACCGTCACGAAGTACGGTGATGTCATCACAAATCTCGAAGATCTCTTTCAAGCGGTGAGAGATGTAAACAATGCCGCAGCCTTCAGAACGCAGCTCGTTAATCACCTTAAATAGCGACTCAGTTTCGGTATCGGTTAGTGCGTCCGTTGGTTCATCCATGATGATGACCTTAGATTCAAACGATAGGGCTTTCGCGATCTCTACCATTTGTTGCTCACCAAGGCTTAACTGACCTAAAAGTGTTTTCGAACTGTGTTTTACATTAAGACGTTTAAGTAGCTTGTCCGCTTCTTGGTACATTTCGTTCCAAAGAATACGACCCATAGTCCCTGTGATTTCACGACCTAAGAAGATATTCTCGGCGATGGTTAGCTCTGGAATTAGATTCAATTCTTGGTGAATGATACTAATGCCGGCTTGTTGTGAATCACGAGGCCCTTTAAATGCTGCTGGCTTACCTTGGTAGGCGATAGTGCCGCCATCCAAGTGGTAAATGCCGGTAAGCACTTTCATGAGCGTTGATTTACCTGCACCGTTTTCGCCCATTAACGCCATTACGCGTCCTGGGTAAACGTTGAGGCTCGCCTTATCCAGTGCTTTCACACCAGGGAAGGCTTTCTCAATTGAGCTAAGTTCTAAAATGGCTTGAGTCATGTCGGTTCCTTTACTCGGGGCCAGTTGTATTTGATTGTTCTGTATATGTATTGTTTTTGGTTCAGTGATGACACTGGACTGTCGTTGCGTTTCGCTTGAGCTAAAACGTTACGCCAGCTTGGAAAATAACATTCGCGTAAGGTGTGCATTCACCAGTACGGATAACCGCGCGGCTTTCATGTGTGCGCTCTTTGAATTCTTCATGAGTGATGTAAGTAATCGAAAGCGATTTGCCGCAACGCGCTTCTTCTGTCTTGATCAAATCAATCAGCGCAGCGTGGTGGTCTGGGCTTACTTTCGCAAACTCTTCTGCAATCACAACACCTTCAATTTGAGATTCATCCAACATGGTTTTTACCGTTTGCTGAAAGCTTGGAACACCATGAGTCAAAGCAAGATCAATACGAGTTACGTGGTCTGGAATCGGTAAGCCCGCGTCACAAATCGTGATTTCATCTGTGTGGCCAAGAGTCGCCACTAAGTAAGAGAGTTCAGAATTAATTAGAGTACTTTTTTTCATATCACGACCTATTGAAAAATAACGTTTAATGGATTGAGAACAACTCAAGAAAAAGCCATCGAAACGTTTCGATGGTGTGTTTTTTGGTGATCTTAGTCAACTCAATTAGTTGCATAAACACGAATGAAACTGGCGAATATAAGATGTTTTAGGGGGTATCGAGCTGGATGTAAAGAGGGGATGTTTACGATGCGTTATTCACACCGTTTAGCCTGACAATGGCAGCCCCTAATCCCCAGTTTCTAGCCACTTAAGTGGATTCAACCGATAACGCGTAGCCAAACTTGTTGATGGTAATTATCTGTATGTTTGGGGCTCTCAAACGAGCAAAGACGTTACGTAGGGTATAGACGACGTCGGCGAGAACGTGAGGAGATGAGAGTTGTCCGTCCCAGCAGGTATCAACAATGTGTCCTTTCGAAATGGGTTTTCCTGTATTTTCTAACAATAAACAGAGCACTGCCAAAAGGTGAGGGCGTAAAGTGATTTTGTTACCCTGTGGATTAGTAATAGTTCGAGAATCGATATCAATGATTAAGCCGTTGAGGTCTATGGTCTGGTTCATTACGTTGTGGTTGTCTTATTTGGAATGGTGGTACACTTGGTCCAACTGCATTTTCGAAAAGTGCTAATCTAGGTTACACGTTTGATAATGGAATTCGCCCTTTTGGCATCTCGGTTTGTCGACAAGTGATTTAGACCAGTCGTTGCCAGTGCTTGATGACGATAGTGGTGAGGGTATTCGCTATGGTTTCGGAGTGGAGTACACACCTAAACAGGCTAAAAACGTCAGCTTTAGGTTAGGTTATGAAGCGGATGCATTTGTAATTGACAGCGATTCAGCTTTTGAAAATGATAAAGATCTCGTGATCGATTCGTTCCACCTAGGCGCAATGTATAACTTTTAAGTTTCACTCTTTGCTAAACGGTAAATCGGTTTCTTCATGGGGCGTTGGTTAGCTAAAGTGGAAAGGCGCAGTTTTGAACTGCGGCTTTTTTAATGTTCATCTTTAGTGAATCTCGAGATTCTAATGTCATCGAATCGCTAGGCTTCACGGATATGAGCGGTGACAGAAATGATAGCATGGTCAGTACTGAATTGGTCGTGTTCAAAGCTTGGATTGATGAGGTGATGGTCTAACACTGTGTAGCGAGAGATCTCCATCAAGCTTGATGAGTTCTGACAATCAAACTCGCTCGACATCAAGATGTAATCCAAGACCGAGCCAGAAGCACCGTAATAGTGGGTTGGTTTGCGTTGTTCAAGCAAATCTTCTTCGTGAAGCTGGTGGTACAGATCCCAACTGTCTTTTAGTCGAAAATGCGATAGCCAATGTTTGCTCGCTTCATCACGATTCAATGAATAGCTGAGAAGCCCTTTGAACTCATCATGAAACAGGGGTTTGTTGAAGTCACCCATTAACACGACGGGCTGATCAGTCTGGTGACGTTGATGGGTAATGTATTGATGCAGCATCTGAGCTTCTAGACCGCGTTGAACGCTAGATAACCAAGACCCAAGTTGCTCCTGATGAAGCTTAACCAAGGTGTCACTTTTCGGCTTTTGGCTATCTGAAGTTTGAGAGACTTTAGATCTATCAGCGTTATCTAGAGTGGGACCTTTGGGCTCGGTTGCTCGCTGAGATTTGAAGTGTATAACATAACAATCGGTTGAACCTAAGTGGGGTAACGTAATCGTGGCGTGTACAGGTGTTCGGTTGAATGAAAACTTTTCGCTAAGTTTGAAAGCGGAAAGCAACTCAGAATGTGGTTTAACCGGCTGCACTTTTTCAATCGGGTAGCGAGAGGCGATACCCACAACAGGCGAGGTATACAAGTAATCATCTTCAATATGCGGGCAGTCTACTACCGCAAAGTACGGATAACCCAGATCATTCATTAACTGCTCTAAAGACTGCGGGCTAAATATCTCTTGGAAGCCAATCACATCACAATCTAATGACCCAATCGCTTCAGCCATCCAATGTTGTTTCTTCTGCCATTCCTCGAAGCTGTAGATGTTCTCAAAATCATAATAAGCATTCGGTGGTTCGAGGTAGTTCAAAAGGTTGAACGTTGAGAATGTTATTTGGTTTGGTTTGTTCAAGGTTGAATCCTATTGAAATCACTTCTTTAAGGATATCTAAATTATGGATACATTGTGCGGGTTTAATCAGTTATTTTTACTTGCTTTAGCTTGGGCTCTTGTCTTTCTGTCTAAGCAATCTTACTCGTTGCACTTTCTGTGTCGCGCTTAATCTTTTATCTATGCCAAATTATTGGCCATCAATGGTTTAAAAATGAAAAAGTACACCTCGTTCTCGCTTATATTGATGAGCTCATTCGTTTCTACATTGGCACTTAGCCATACTCTGGACTCTCAATCTATTGAGAAAGTCGAATCCCGTGTATCTGCTCGTATTGGTGTTGCAGTTTATGATACCGCGACTAACGAAATGTGGAGTTATAAGGGAGACGAACGCTTTCCAATGATGAGCACTTTCAAAACCTTAGCTTGCGCGAATCTTCTCTATGATTCTGAAAATGAAGGGTTAGATTTAGAGTCAAAGGCTAGGGTTGAGTCCAATAAGCTTATTGCTTGGTCTCCGATTACTAAAGAATTTGTAGGCAAAGATATCTCGCTGAAAGACGCATGTACCGCAACCATGGAAATGAGCGATAACACGGCCGCTAATATAGTGTTAGCTGGTATTGATGGGCCTAACGGGTTAACAGAGTTTTTGCGTTCCACGGGAGACAACAAAACACGCCTTAATCATATCGAACCCGATTTGAACCATGCTCGTCCGGGTGATGTTCGTGACACCACAACACCAAACACTATGGTGAAAACGTTGAATGACTTGGTGTATGGCAACGTGCTATCAGAAGCTTCTAAAGCTCAGCTTAAGACTTGGATGAAGGATAACAAAGTCTCTGATGGGATGATTCGTTCGATCCTGCCTGATGGTTGGAATATTGCTGACAGATCAGGGGCTGGCGCTTATGGCTCACGCGCTATCACGGCTATCGTGTGGAGTGAAACTCGCGCTCCGTTGATCATCAGTATCTCTCTCACGGAAACCGAGTTAACCATTCCAGAGCGTGACACTGTGATAAATGAGATTGGTGAACTTATCTTTGATGATTACCGTGTTCAATAGTTAATACCCACTTCACTATACTTCGCGCTAGTCATTGCCCCTGCTTCGGTACTAGCGCGTTCTATTTCTTTAGACCGAACCGAGTAATTTGTAAATAAACCGTCAGAGATGGAGTGCTGATGGTTTTATTAGTTATTACATGATGTTAGATTTGAACCTATACTTGTTTTAACGGCATGCATTCAAAGCCGATTAATCAACTTGAATATCGAATTCATAACATTTGAAGGGAGAGTCAAATGGGAACAGATTTCCGAAGCAAAGCCTCGCAGCGCGCTCAATTTTTCAGGTCTAATTTGAAGTCATGTGCAGTTATGCTGCCGCTTATTGCTCTATATCCCTCTGTTACACACGCCTCTGATACCGAATCAACTCCCGCTGTCACCGTTATTGAAACCACGCAACTGGTCGGTTTTGGTGAAGCAAAATATCCTGTCGATTTCACTCATTTCGATTACGTTAATCCTGATGCGCCAAAAATAGGCAAAGTGACTTATAGCAGCATAGGTACTTACGATAGCTTTAATCGATTCGGTTCCCGCGGCGTTGCTGCAAGTTACACGGGTGAGATTTACGATACCTTGATGTTTTCTCCGAGTGACGAGATTGATGCGTACTATCCATTGATCGCTTCCAAAATTCGTTACGCAAGTGACTTCTCTTGGATGGAAATCGATATCAACCCTGATGCTAAATTCCAAGATGGCAAACCAATCACCGCGCATGATGTGGCCTTCACCTTTGATAAGTTTTCAAAAGAAGGTGTGCCTCAATATCGCGTGTATTACAAAGAAATTGAATCAGTAACGGCTGTTTCTGATTCGGTTGTTCGCATTGAGATGAACAAGCCAAACCGCGAGAAGCTGTTTAGCTTTGCCCAAAGTACTCGTGTATTACCAAAACATTTCTGGAAAGATAGAAAACTGTCTGAGCCGCTTAGTGAACCGCCTGTGGGCAGTGGCCCTTATAAGATCATCAGTTATAAATCGGGTCAAAGCGTGACCTACGGTTTAGATGAAAATTACTGGGCTGTGGATCTGCCAGTTAACGTGGGTCGCAACAACTTCAAGCAAGTACAATACGATTACTATCGTGATGACACCGTAATGCTGGAAGCCTTTAAAGCAGGGGAGTTCGATCTTCGAACTG
Organism: Vibrio sp. nBUS_14; assembly: GCF_051201655.1. NCBI lineage: Bacteria > Pseudomonadati > Pseudomonadota > Gammaproteobacteria > Vibrionales > Vibrionaceae > Vibrio > Vibrio sp. nBUS_14. Next base: position 1,214,935 of record NZ_CP179207.1, on the reverse strand, counting down.
AGAACTCGGCTAAGTTCTGGGCCAACTCTTACACGGGCGCAAACTTCGACAAAGGCTACATCATTAAAGAAGAGATCAACCATGAGAAGCCAGAGACGACTCAAGGTTTTGTCTTCAATATTCAATCTCCTGTGTTCTCTGATCCTAAAGTTCGTGAAGCGTTAACCTACGCGATGGACTTTGAGTGGATGAACAAGAACATGTTTTATGGTCAGTACAAGCGCACTCGTAGTTATTTCCAAAACACAGATTATGAAGCGAAAGGCTTACCAAGCGTAGACGAAGTTGAATTGCTGTCTCAGTACAAAGACCAAATCCCTCCTAGAGTTTTTACTGAAGAATTCCAGCCATCAGTGACCGATGGCAGTGGCCGTATTCGTAGCCAGATGCGTACTGCTTTCAAGCTTTTAAAAGAAGCAGGTTGGGTACTGAAAGACAAAGTGATGACCAACAAAAAGACTGGCAAGCCGATGTCGTTTGAGTTGTTGATTTACAGCCCAACAACGGAACGTATCGCAACGCCTGTTCAAAAGAACCTCAAGCGTATGGGTATCGAAATGAAGATCCGTACCATCGATACCACTCAGTACATCAAGCGTCTTCGTGACCGCGATTTCGACATGGTGTCTTCATCGTTTTCGGCAAACCCTTATCCTAGCCCGAACTTAATGATCGTTTGGAACTCTAACTACATTGATTCTACTTACAATACTGCAGGTGTAATGGATCCGGTGGTTGACGCGTTAACAGAAGAAATTGCGCGTAACCAACAGCATCCTGAAAAGCTTCTTACACTAGGTCGTTCACTTGACCGTGTATTGCAGTGGAATTTCTACAACATCCCGCAATGGCACGTTGGCGAGTACCGCGTCGCGATGTGGGACAAGTTTGAGCGTCCAGATGTATTGCCTAAATACGATTTAGGTATCGATACATGGTGGATTTCAGAAGAGAAGGCGGCATTGCTTCCTGAAAAACGTCGCTAGGAGTTAGTTAGCATGGCCGCGTATATATTTCGGCGTTTACTGTTGGTGATCCCCACGTTGTGGGCGATCATTACCATCAACTTTTTCATCATTCAGATCGCCCCTGGTGGCCCGGTGGAACAAGCCGTTGCTCAGTTAGAAGGGCATAACTCTGGAATCATGGAGCGCTTTTCTGGTGGTGGACAAGAAGTTGATTTAAGCGAAAGTGACCAAGCTTCTGCCAGTGGCTATAAAGGCTCGCGCGGACTTGATCCTGAAGTGGTTGAAGAGATCAAAAAGCAGTTCGGTTTTGATAAGCCGATTCACGTTCGCTACTTCGATATGTTGAAAAACTACGCAACCTTTAACTTTGGCGAAAGCCTGTTCAAGGGAGGTAACGTTATTGATTTAATTATCGAGCGTTTACCTGTCTCCATTTCCTTAGGGTTGTGGAGTACGTTAATCATCTATGTGATTTCGATACCTTTAGGCATTATGAAGGCGATACATCACGGCTCTCGCTTTGATATTTGGTCGAGTGCGGTGGTGATTGTCGGCTATGCCGTTCCGGGCTTCTTGTTTGCGATTATCCTGATTATTTTGTTCGCGAGCGGTAACTACTTCAGTTGGTTCCCATTGCGCGGACTAGTGTCGAGTAACTTCGATCAGCTTAACTGGTATCAGCAAATTGGCGACTACTTCTGGCACATAGCGTTGCCTATTTTCGCGATGGTCATCGGCGGTTTTGCAACGCTCAGCATGCTGACCAAAAACTCCTTCCTTGATGAAATCAATAAGCAATATGTGGTGACCGCGCGAGCGAAAGGCTTGGACGAGAGCAGTATTCTCTACAAGCACGTTTTCCGTAACGCCATGTTGATCATTATTGCCGGTTTCCCAAGCGCATTTATTAGTATTTTCTTCACGGGTTCTATGCTGATTGAAGTGATGTTTTCACTCGAAGGCATCGGTCTACTTGGTTTTGAATCGACCATTCAGCGAGATTACCCAGTGGTGTTCAGCTCTCTCTATATCATGACCTTGCTTGGCTTGGTGCTGAGCATTATCTCCGACCTGACGTATACCTGGGTTGATCCTCGAATTGATTTTGAAGCGCGTTAATGGCGAACGAATAACAAGGTATTGATAATAAATGTTTAACAACCCTTTAGCTGAAGCTCGTTGGTTACGTTTTAAAGCAAACAAGCGTGGTTTTATCTCCCTTTGGATATTTACCATCTTGTTTGGCTTGAGCCTGTTCGCTGAGATCATTGCCAACGATAAACCACTCTTGGTTTCTTATGATAATCAGTGGTTTGTACCTGTTATCAATGAGTACGCTGAGACAGAATTTGGTGGCGAGTTTGAAACTGAAGCCGACTACAAAGATCCGTATGTTATTGAGCTCATCGAAGACAGCGGTTACATCGTGTGGCCAATCATTCCGTTTAGCTACGACACGATAAACTTCGATATTTCAGGTGCGGTGCCATCGAAGCCAGATTCAGTCAACTGGCTAGGAACCGATGATAAAGGGCGCGATGTGCTAGCTCGCATCATTTATGGGTTTCGTATTTCGGTTCTATTTGGTTTTATTCTGACGATTGTATCGAGCGTGGTCGGCGTCGTAGTCGGGGCGACGCAAGGTTATTACGGTGGTTGGGTGGACTTGTTTGGGCAACGATTCATTGAAGTCTGGTCTGGCATGCCGACTCTGTTCTTGCTGATTATCCTTTCCAGTTTTATCGAACCTAACTTCTGGTGGTTGCTTGGGATTATGGTGCTGTTCAGTTGGATGAGTTTAGTTGGCATCGTGCGAGCAGAATTCTTACGCTGTCGAAACTTTGATTATGTAAGAGCCGCGCAAGCCATGGGTGTTGATGATAAACGTATTATGCTTCGCCATATGCTACCCAACGCGATGGTTGCTTCATTAACCATGATGCCGTTCATTCTTTCTGGATCGGTCACCACGTTAACCTCATTAGATTTCCTAGGCTTTGGTTTGCCTGCGGGCTCGCCTTCGTTAGGTGAACTGTTGGCGCAAGGTAAAGCGAACTTGCAAGCGCCTTGGCTTGGCATTTCTGCTTTCGTCGTACTTTCACTAATGCTTACGTTACTGGTCTTCGTTGGTGAAGCTGTGCGTGATGCCTTCGACCCACATCAACAGAAGTAAGGATAGGTTATGACTTCAAATACAGCTCCTACTTCAGGGTCAACAGCTGAGGCTTCTAATGCACCTCTAGTTCTGACCATAGATAAATTGTCTGTCGGTTTCGGGCGAAAAGATTCGATAGAACAAGTGACGCAAGATGTCTCTTTAGAAATATACAAAGGTGAAACACTCGCGCTGGTAGGTGAGAGTGGCTCCGGTAAATCGGTTACGGCTAACTCGATTTTAAAGCTGTTACCAAAAGGCTCATCTCATTACTTAAACGGTAAGATCAATTTCTCTGGCACCGATATTCTGAGTTGTTCTGAAAGACAACTGCGTGGGATTCGTGGCGGTCGTATCGGCATGATCTTCCAAGAGCCTATGGTTTCTTTGAACCCACTCCATCGAGTCGGTAAGCAGCTGGTTGAAACTCTTTCTATTCATCGAGGTATGCGAACCAATAAAGCTCAAGCCTTGGCGATTGAGTGGCTTTCAAAGGTGGGTATTCGCTACCCCGAACAAAAGATTTCAGCGTATCCACATGAGCTATCTGGTGGCGAACGTCAGCGTGTGATGATAGCGATGGCACTGATCAATGAACCTGAGCTGCTTATTGCGGATGAACCCACAACCGCATTGGATGTGTCGGTACAGGCGCAGATCCTCGACCTGCTGAAAGACCTGCAACAAGAGCTGGGTATGGCGATGCTTTTCATCACTCATGATTTGAGTATTGTTCGTAAAATTGCAGACAGAGTGGCGGTAATGAAAGACGGACGCCTAGTGGAAAGTAACGACTGCCAAACACTCTTTAATGCACCGTCTCATCCTTACACTCAAAAGCTTGTTAACTCAGATCCGAAAGGCTTGCCTGTCCCCGTATCACCGGAAAGTAAACCTCTGCTTAAGGTTGACCAGTTGCGTGTTTGGTTCCCCATTACGGGCGGTTTGTTCAAGCGTACGATTTCTCATGTTAAAGCTGTCACCGATATGGAATTCAGCTTGAAAAAGGGGCACTCAATTGGTTTGGTAGGAGAGAGTGGTTCGGGCAAGTCTACAACTGGTATGGCTATATTGAAGCTGGTGGAGAGTGAGGGTTCAATTACCTACGCAGACGAACAAATTCAAGGCTTAAACCGACAACAGATGTTGCCGTTTCGAAGCCGTATGCAAGTGGTCTTTCAAGACCCATTTTCTGCGTTAAACCCAAGAATGTCAGTCGCTCAAGTGATTGGTGAGGGCTTATTGGTTCATCAACCATTGGTTGACACTGAACTCGATCAACGCATCTGTGACGTAATGAAAGAGGTAGACCTAGCCCCTGAAACTCGTCACCGTTACCCGAATGAGTTTTCTGGCGGTCAAAGACAGCGTATTGCGATTGCGCGTGCTTTGATTCTTAAGCCAGAGTTTATCTTGCTCGATGAGCCTACGTCTTCGTTAGATAGAACTGTTCAAGCACAAGTTTTAGACTTACTGAAATCACTTCAAGAGAAGTACGGTCTGACCTATCTATTCATCAGCCATGATTTGAATGTCGTGAAATCCTTGTGTCACTACACCATAGTAATGAAAGCGGGTGAGGTGATAGAGAAGGGCAATACAGAGACTTTGTTTGGTAACCCGCAACATGAATACACTAAGCAACTTGTTAGCCTTTCTAATGTCGGTGGTGTGTAGCTAAGTACATTATTCACCGATTAGCTCCTCTCTCATTTGAATAATAAATCGCTTCTGTTTCACAGTGGCGATTTTTTGTATTTGATTTCGATTTGACGCTGCATCAATGCAGCTTACAAACATGTTTGAATTGTCTAAGCGGTTCATTTTCTAAGTTACAAATATAGACTACCCACATTTTTTAATTCTAAATTTCTTTCTGATAGCCAATTTAAGATACTGATTATTAATATTAAAAGGTGCAGAGTAAACGAGTCCAAATTCAATGAAACTGTAAGCTAATGTAGGTAAATGTAACCATTTGACTACTTTATTTTATTGATTAAATTGATGAAATATTGCTTTAAATGGAATTTGGCTAGTTAGAATGATTGCATATTTATTGAAACGTTTTGTTTTAGTTGTACCTACGTTTCTTGGTATTACGATTTTGATATTCGCGATTACGCGTTTTGTCCCTGGAGGCCCTGTTGAGAGGATGCTGGCTAATATGCAGCCTCAAGGGGATGGTGGTGGCACGTCTAGTCTCGTTGGCCAAAATTCAGCTCTGTCTGAAGATCAGCTAGCCGATCTTAATAAATTCTATGGGTTAGATAAGCCAGTTACTGAAGCCTATATTGAGTGGCTAATTCGTTTGGTTCATTTTGACCTAGGGGAATCGACTCGCTACTACGAACCTGTCAGTGACATGATTTTTGAGCGCCTACCTGTCTCCGTTATGTACGGCGGTGTGACCTTTTTTATTAGCTATTTCATCTCAATCCCGCTTGGCTACTTTAAGGCCATGAAGCACGGCAGCGTTTTTGATTCTGCCTCATCAATCATGATTTTTGTCGGTTATGCCTTACCGGGGTATGTGGTCGGCGTGCTTCTTATTACGTTTTTCAGTTATCACCTAGAGTGGTTCCCAATGGGGGGCTTTGTTGATGATGACTTCGACGACTTCAATACTTTCTCAGAACAAATTACTGATATTTTGTGGCATGCGGTCTTACCTTTGCTTTGTTACTTAATAGGTGACTTTGCGACCTTAACCATGACCATGAAGAATAATTTGATGGAAAACTTATCGTCAGATTACATTCGTACCGCTATCGCTAAAGGTTTGCCTTTCAGAGAGGCGATTCGTAAACACGCACTACGCAATAGTTTAATTCCAATCGCTAGCCACTTTGGCAACTCTCTTCTTTTCTTCATGACGGGCTCTTTCTTAATTGAGGTCATTTTCGATATTAATGGCATAGGCCTGCTTGGTTATGAATCAATTGTAGAAAGAGATTACCCAGTGGTTATGGGTATCGTCGCAATCAACGCCTGCATATTGCTACTTGGCAATATCTTGTCTGATGTCTGCGTTGCATTGGTTGATCCTAGAGTGAAGTTTGGAGCTTGATGATGATTAAACTAAATCCGTTGACTCTAAAGCAGGTCAAGCGATTCAAACAGATAAAGCGTGGATACTGGTCGCTGATTATTCTATCTGTAATGTTATTACTGTCTCTTTTCGCTGAAGCATTGATCAATAGTAAGGCTTTGGTAGTGCGTTATCAGGGGGAATATTACTTTCCAATTGTATCTGATGTTTACTCAGGTAAGACATTTGGTTTGGAATCTTCGGGAGAAGCAAACTATCGACTGCTTCAATTAGCGCTTAAAGATAAAAACAATGGTGACTTTGCGATTCTGCCTTTGGTGCCTTGGAATCCGTATGAACAAGACTTTTCCGGCGAATACCCACCGCACGCTCCAAGTGCTTACTCAAAGCACTATTTAGGTACCGACGTAATTGGTAGGGACATTTTAGCTCGACTGGTTTATGGGTTTAGAACCGCAATGGGATTTGCCCTGATAACTATGGTCATTGCATACAGTATTGGCGTCACTATTGGCTGTGCGATGGGTTTCTTTGGTGGCAAGTTTGACCTAATTGTTCAGAGAGTGATTGAGACTTGGTCGATGGTTCCATTCCTCTACGTGATTATGATTTTGGTTTCGATAGCACAACCAACATTCATGTTGTTTGTATTGATCAATGTGACCTTTGGTTGGATGGGCATTACTTGGTACATGCGAACGATGACCTACAGAGAATCTGCTCGAGAGTATGTGCTAGCTGCAAAGGCGCTAGGAGCATCAACAGCAAGAATCCTCTTCAATCATATTTTACCCAACACGATGGTTATGATCGTCACTCTGGCGCCTTTTACTATTGCAGCTAACATCACCGCATTAACGGCACTGGACTACTTAGGTTTAGGTCTTATTCCGCCGACCCCTAGTTGGGGAGAGCTTCTTCAACAAGGCAAGTCGAATCTCGATTCACCATGGATTGTTGGCTCTGTTGTGACGGCAATTGTGAGTGTTTTGGTCATGGTTACATTCATTGGTGAAGCCATAAGAACGGCCTTTGATCCAAAAAAATATACAGTTTATAGATAGGCACCAGGAAGTGATGATGTACAGATACGGACTATTCGCTTTGTTGTTGAGTTTTCTAGCTCAAGCACAGCAAACACCAAATAACTTGGAATGGCAAAGTAATTGGGATGATCCCGTTTTTGCTTCTGAAGAGGCTAAGCGTGGTGGTACTTTGCGTAGCTTTATGGCTAGTTTCCCACAAACGTTACGTTCAGTCGGACCTGATGCGAATTCTGGTATTCGTTTCTATTTAATGGATGGCACGCCTAAATTGGCACAGCGACATCCAAATACTGATAATTGGATTCCGCAATTGGCGAATGAATGGGCATTTGGAGACGATCACAAGACGGTCTATTTCAAATTGAATCCTGATGCTAAGTGGTCGGACGGATTGCCGGTAACTGCTGATGATTATTTGTTTATGCTTACTTATTATCGCTCGAGAGACATTATCGACCCTTGGTATAACGATTTTTTCCGTAACAGCATCGAGACAGTGAAAAAGTTCGATGATTACACCATCAGTATCACAATGGCAGAGCCAAAAAGTAATGATGAGTTGATGGCGCTTATCAATATGCCAAGCCATGGTGTGCAGCCGAGACCACAACATCATTTTGTTGGCATCAATGATGAGAACAACGACGGAATGGATGACAACTTTGTACGCAAATACAATTTTAAGTCAGAGCCAACAACGTCACCTTATTACATCTCGAAAGTGAACAAGGGCCGCAGTATCACGTTTTCTCATGTTGGCGCGAATTGGTGGGGCTACGGGAATAAATATTATAAGAATCGTTTTAACGTCGAGAAGCTTCGTATCAAGGTGATTCGTGATAGTGATATTGCACGTAAGCACTTTGAAAAAGGAAAGTTAGACACGTTTGCGATGGTACAGCCTCAACTGTGGCATGAGAAAACCAACTCAGAACCTTTTAGTCATGGCTTTATACAGAAATTCTGGGGCTTTAATCAAAGGCCACAAGGCGCTGGCGGTTTATGGATCAATACATCCATGCCACTGCTGAACGACATTAATGTTCGGAAAGGCATCACGTACGCGACTGATTTCGACGGCATGATCAAAAACGTGTTACGAGGCGATTATTCTAGAAAACCTCATGCTATGGGGTTTGGACACGGTAAATATGATTTGGAAGGTGTAGAGCCGCCACCGTTTAGACCCGAGCTTGCCATTGGTTATTTTGAATCTGCAGGATTCGATAGTATCGGCTCTGATGGTATCCGAATGAATGCTAATGGGGTTCGTTTGAGTTTCAAGATTACGTATGGCTACAACATTTGGACACCAAGAATTGCCTATCTAAAAGAGCAAGCGAAGTTAGCTGGTTTAGAGCTCGACTTAAACCTTGTCGATGGTTCTGCTGCATTCAAATTTATTCTTGAGAAAAAGCACCAGCTTGCATTTCTTAATATGGGCGGAGGAGAGATACCAGCTTACAAAGAGTATTTTCACTCGACAAATGCCAACCGTCCTCAAACTAATAACCATACAAATTTCAGTTCACCAGAGCTAGATCAAAAAATTGAGGCGTTTATTTCTGAGTTTGATATGGAAAGAAAACAGCAGCTATCTCAGAACATCCAAAGAAAAATAAAGGATGCGTATGTGATTGTGCCTGGCTATATGGTGCCCTATACGCGAGATGCCTACTGGCGTTGGATTAAGTTCCCAAAGAACCCAATGACGAAAAAGACTGGCGCCATGTTTAATATTTTAGATACCAGTAATTTCTGGATTGATACAGACCTAAAAGAAGAAACTCAGTTGGCTTCTAAAGAAGGTAAGGCGTATCCACCTATCACTATCATTGATGACAGATATAAGCTTTAAGGGTGAACGTAGAATGAACCAAGATATTGTATTAAAAGTTCGCGACTTAGAAGCAGAGTTCAGTACTGATGAAGGCATCGTCAAGATACTGAAAGGTGTGTCCTTTGACGTGAAATCTGGCCAAACACTGGGTTTGGTTGGGGAGTCAGGCAGTGGGAAGAGCGTAACCTCTATGTCTATTATGGGACTGCTTCCTAAGCCTTATGGAAAGGTCACGGCTGGAAAAATAATTTATCGTGATACTGACCTTACAGAGGTGCCTGAACACGAGATGCACAAGATGCGTGGCAATCGTATTTCAATTATTTTCCAAGACCCTATGACTGCCTTGAATCCTGTTCAGACAATTGGCAAGCAGATTGTCGAGGTTCTGGATTTGCACCACAGCCAGATGTCCAAGTCTGAAAAGAGAGAGTACGCAATTGGTTTACTTGAGAAAGTTGAAATTCCAATGCCGATACTACGTTTCAAAGAGTACCCTCATAGCCTGTCTGGCGGGATGCGACAAAGGGTAATGATAGCGATAGCGCTTGCATGTAAGCCTGACATATTGATATGTGATGAGCCGACGACCGCATTAGATGTGACGGTCCAAGCATCCATTTTGGAATTAATCAGAGAGCTTCAAGAAGAGACTGGGATGGCAGTGATCTTTATCACGCATGATCTAGGTGTTGTCGCGGAAATTTGCGATGAAGTTGCTGTGATGTATGACGGACGTATTGTTGAGCATGCAGAGATATTCGAGCTCTTTGACCACCCAAAACATCCGTACACAAAAAGACTCCTAAGCTTAATTCCAGATCTCAATGTCGAGCCGAAACAAACCATTCAAATCAACCCAATTGATTTGAATGAATTCCCTGAATACAAGGGGATTTGAGGATGTCAGAAGTGATTAGGATTGAAGGGCTTGAGCAGCACTTTCTATCTGGTAAAAACCTATTTAAGAAAGGTTATGTAATCAAAGCTGTTGACGGTGTTTCATTTTCATTAAAGCAAGGCGAGACGTTAGGTCTGGTTGGAGAGTCTGGTTGTGGGAAAAGTACGCTTGGTAGAACATTACTCAAATTGTATGAACCATCAGCTGGAAAGATCTTTTTTGAAGGGGAAGACATCACCCATTACAGTACAAAAAGAATGCGTCCACTTCGTAGAGAGATGCAGATTGTATTTCAGGATCCTTTAGAGTCGTTGAATCAGAGGCATACAGTAGGTGGAATACTCGAAGAATCTTTTATTATTCATGGCATTGGTTCGAAGAAAGAACGAAAGAAGTGGGTTTTAGAACTGCTCGATAAGATCGGATTACCTCACTCTGCTGTAACCCGCTATCCGCATGAGTTTTCAGGAGGGCAAAGGCAGCGTATAGGCATAGCAAGAGCAATAGCATTAAAGCCAAAGTTATTAGTTTGCGATGAGTCAGTATCGGCATTAGATGTTTCGGTACAAGCTCAGATACTAAATCTATTGTTGAAAATACAAAAAGAGATGAACCTTTCCATTATTTTCATTTCACATGATCTCTCTGTCGTTAAGCACATTTCAGATAATGTGGTTGTAATGAAAAAGGGTAAAATAATTGAGTCTGGAAGTGTGGAAGATGTTTATAAAAATCCAAAAGAAGATTATACAAAAACTTTATTGGCGTCGATTCCAATCACGCATCCATCTCAAAGGAATAAAATAAAAACAACGAAGTTAGCTAAACCGGCTTAAAACTGGAAAAAGAAGATGTATATAATACGGAAGTGTAATACAAGAAGGAAAATATGAATAAACTAATTATATTGCCGGCGTTAATGCTGGTAAGGGCACGAATGTACTTTGTTAATTTGATGTAAACAAAACCGAAGCTCTGTAATCTTTGTCCCATACCGCTTTATTCATCTTCCTGGGTACTGACAAGTTCCCTTCGGATTTTCTAAACAAGTTCTGAACAAAACGTCTGCAACAAGCCATATTTAGTGCTGAATCTCCAGCATAAATACATTGTTCATCTTCTTTGAAAATAACGTCCAACGCCCAGTGCTGCTGGTTCTCGATGTGCCAGTGTTTTCTGGTCGCTTGTAAGGCTAACTCTAACGACAAGTGATCTGTGCAAATATAATACGATGTTTCATAACTTCCTTTCCCTTTGACACTTCTATCTCTCACCACTGCAACAACACTTTTAACGACAGACCACTTTTCTCTGAGTGCTTCACTGAAGGCTGCTGGGAGAACGTAAACCTCACGAACCTCTTTTCTGCCATGCCCTTTATCTTCGGTGATGTATGACTCTTGTTTATCTTCAGGCAAAGACCAATAGTCTTGGAATTGTGCATCCACTTCTGCAAGCAAACTGGGCTGATTCAGTTTGACTTGCACTAAGAAATCGCCACCTTTATCAACCACTTTATTCAGAGTTTCAACCTGACAATGCAGGGCATCAGCCGTTAATAGACATCCTTTTATATCTAAAGTATCTAACAGGTTTCTTATCGCTGTTAGCTCCGTCCCTTTGCCTTTACAGGGTTGATGTGTGAGGGTCAAACCTTCATCAACATCGAATGCCGAGACCATATAAAGGGGGTTATCTTGTTTGTTTGCTTTAGCACCTTTTAGTACCTTCCCGTCAACACTGATGATAGGTTGAGCATGCCTCTCTCTATGCAAATTAACCCAGCCCACCATAGCTTCTAAGAGTGTTTCAGGAACAATAGTCCTCATAATTGCTGCAATATTATGACGAGTAGGAAGGCCATTTTCGTAGGGGAAATACTCACGTAACCAGTCGATATTTCCTTCACCAAAATCCTTGATATCCGTCCACTTGTTTTGACCACAAAGCATGGCTGTTATGACAACAAAAGCGACTTCTATAACAGGGTAGACTTGGTTGATGTGCGAACGGGTATCTTTCACTTTTTTTAGCTGTTCAATGATAATCATGCGAGTTTCTCATATTTTTTATTTCATGATCTGATCGTGACTATCAGGAAAAGTTCCAATTGAAAATAAAGTTATTTATTTTCAATAACTAAAGTTCGATCCCGCCCTTAATGCTGGTGACGCCTTCGCTCGCCCTAGCAAATAATTTACAAGATGAGTGGGAGTCCAAAAACGACGAAAACCCTTGGTCTGGATACATTAGTCTTGACTATTCTCGAAACGGATATGAAGACAGTGCGTCCTTAGCAAATCGTTCGGCTTCCGCAACGGGAGTTGTCCGATATTCCTTTTCTGACAAATCTCGACTTCAAGTAGTGGCGTCAGGTTACCACTTGTCCGACGGTGATGAATATGGGGTTAGGGGACAGTTTTGGAATGATACATCCATCTCATGGGGGCGCAATGGACTATTCAAACCAACTGATGGTTCATCATTGAGCGGTGAGGTGAGAGTCATATTACCGACGTCTAAATGGTCAAGGAGGAACGATTTAACGTTAGGAACCAGGTTGAAGGTCAGGTGGAGTGCTCCATTCGATAATTTGATGGAAGGGCTTTCATTGAGTAATACGTTATTACTTAGAAAAAATTTTCACGAATATAAAATCGCCGGTGGTAATCAGCTTATTGAATACCAATTAAGTAGCCAATTTTCTCTTGATTATGTTTTTGCAGAAGACTTTTATTTCAACATTTTCTTAATGCCTAGACAGTCATGGGATTATAGCGGGAACACGTTTGATCCAACTCTATTACATGGTGAAGAAGTGGGCTATCAAATAACTAAGTGTATTTCTATTTCTGCTGGTTTAACTAATGGCATTAGTTATTACAATCCAGAAAGAGGTTCAAACCCTCTTAATGATTTAGTTGATTTAAAGAAAACAACTTATTACGCAGTGGTTAACTATCAATTCTAATATTGCTCCGTTCGCATTGAATTTAGATAGTTAGAAATAAAAATGTAATATAATTATAAATATAGGTAAATTATGTTTAAACACGCAATTATCGCAGCAAGTATTGCCACAATCCTCAGCGGGTGTGGGGCCGAAGATCGTGCCTATGACACCTATGATAAACCAACCGAAGAGATTTCTGTTCAATCTTTAGATACGGAATCACTTTGGATGTACATGCCGTCTACCGGTGAAGCTCCACGTTACGCAATGACTCAGCGTGGCTTTTTCCAAGGCGATCCAAAGCTTGTCAAACTACGCTTTGACAAAACTAACGGTATCTATGTTGAAGCATTGGATCGCGATAAAGTAGATTCTCTGGAGCCTAGTCGTTGGGAGCATGAAATCAATCGCGTACCGGTACTGAAAATTCCAGGTGAATTCAGACAGTATCGCTGCGCTGAAAACGGTTACGGCGAATGTACCAATAAAGAAGAGATAAATCAGGATGAGAATGTCGACTGGACAACAGCGACACACTTTGTTCCTGAATACGAAAATATTAAATCGTTATCGGAAGATACGCTCAGCACTTGGTATACAGCGAGTAACGTAACTGAGAGTGCTGACCCACGTGTTATCTCATATGAGTACAATCCGGAAGAAGGCGTATTTAACGTTGAAATTGAGCGTACATATACAGCCGATCCGGATGACCAATATGAGTTTGGTGGTCTAGAAAACTTGTCATTTAAGACACGTTTTTTCTACTCGCTAGTCAGATTAGACAAACTAGCGAGCTCAAACTACGAGCCAGTTTATTATCAGGGCCAAGACAGTGCTTACTATGGCTTCTTTAACGACAGCAAAGCCGTAAAAACACACACTGGTGAGAGCGATGTACAAGGTTCACGCTTTGCTTACATCAATCGTTTCAACCCGAACCTAGAGTCGATTGATTACTATTTAAGTGATAGTTACTTTGACGAAGGTAATGAGGCGTATCGCAAGCTGACGATCGATACAATGAAAGAGGTGAATGAGTCACTTGAAGGTACTGGTGTGCCTCCAATTAAAATTGTTAATACTGATGCGAGAGCAGGTATTCAACCGGGTGACCTTCGTTACAACGTGTTTAATCTTATTGCAGACCCTGTAGACAATGGTTTGTTGGGCTACGGGCCTTCCGCAACTAACCCACTCACGGGGGAGATTATTCACGCACACGTTAATCAATACCTTGGTGTGATTCGTACCACGACTCGTCGCTATTGGAATGATTTAGCGTTGCGTTATAACCGTCAGGAAATTGAGAAGCTAGAACCTGTTGCTGAAGAAACACAGAATGTTGATGCTGGAGGTGGTGACGAAGCACCAGTTGCTGAGCCACGAACTGACATTGATGCCTTTACAGACATGGTCGCAAGCGATCGTGGGCCAGATCAATTTGTTCCTGCTGTAACAGAAGACGAAATGGCGTTTGTAGGACAAGGTAAATTTGTCAATCAAACCCCAAAGGCTGACTTTGGTCATAGGTTTGATGTGAACAATAAGGACTTGGCACTTCAAACTTTCTACAAGCGCCAAGATATGCTTAAGCGTTTTTCTGAACAGAATGTTTACAGCGAAGATGCAATGTGGCTGAGTACTAAAGCGAAAGGTTTGATCACAGGAATTGACTATACCAATGGTGGATTCTTTGCTGACGACGAGCAGAACACCATGAAAACGTGGAATGACCTCAACCTTGACCAGCAGAAACTTGCAAGCGAAGCGATATCTGAGCATATGTTTAAGTCGACTTTGATTCATGAATTAGGCCACAACTTAGGTTTACGCCATAACTTCATGGGTTCGACAGACAAAGCTCATTTTTACACAGAAGAAGAGTTAGCGCGCAGTACATTAGGCCACCAAGCAAAACCAGCCGCGTACAGCTCTATTATGGACTACGGTGCTTCCATTTTCGATGAACTACTTGTGTTCGGTAAATATGATAAAGCTGCGCTAAAGTTTGCTTATGCTCGTGAAATTGAAACCAATGAATTTATTGGTGATTCTGTTCATGACAAAACGGGTGCACAACTTCGTAAAACTTACTCTCTAGCTGAGTACGATCGTGAGATGACAGAGGATTACAATGCGTATCCTACTGGCGTAATTGCACACTTGCGTGCGAATGCGGGTACTGACGATATTCCAGAGCTGGCGAGTTACCGTTTCTGTACCGACGAACACACCTACACTAGCTTAAACTGTGATCGCTTTGATGAAGGTACGTCACTCACTGAAATTACAGAGTTCCGTATCCAACGTTACTACGATAGCTACGAAACGGCCAACCGCAGAAACGGTCGAGATTGGTTTACTCAATACAATCAGTATGAGTACTTCTGGATGCGTATGAATGAGTTTCAGAAGATCCGTGACATTGTTGAAAACGTCGGTGAAATTGATTTTGTATTTGCACGTTACATCGGTGCAGACACAACCAATAACAAAGGACAGGTATTTGAAGAAATTGCTGAGAATAACTGTTTAAATTGGCGTGGAAATCCAGTACCACTGGACAACATGTCGCCAGGACTTCGCCCTATCTGTGATACTTATAATGCTGCCAACCTCGCTGCTGACTTCTTCTTAGATGTGCTAACAGCTCCGGATAAAGTCTGTGAGTTGGAGGAATTGAGTGGTATCGATGGGGTTCCTAACCGCTATCGTTTTGCAACCTTGTCAGACTTATGGCTAACCTACCAAACGGGTATGTCGCCAAACCGTGATGTTCCAACAAGTTGTTTTGACGAAGAACTTGTTCAAACGTTGAAAAATCAAAGTAACGAAGTTGTCATGCGTTCAGAGACTCGTGATGGTCATATTTGGGCAAGTTTGAAGGCGAATAACCCATATCAAACCGCGTCTAACTCTATGGATTTGCTTGGCGTATGGCCTGACAAATTGCTTGCTGCACAAATGCTGGTTCGTCGTGATTCACCATACATCTCTACAGAGAACTCTAGTTTGGCTCTGGTGGACCTATCAGATAAGATCACAAAACTATATACGCACTTGTCTGATTTAGCGGGACGACCAGAAGCGCGTCAAGCGATCTTCGTCGATGGTAACGGAGACTACGTTGAAACGGTTTTACGTTATCAACCAAGCCTGACGAAAACAATCGAAGCTGTGCCGTCATACCTATGGCCAATGAAGCGCTATTTCTCAATGGGCGGTAATGAAGCATTTGTGTATTGGACTGATGGAGCTAGACAAGATACTAAGGTGCCGTATTTCGGTACGCTTCTGAAGAACTTAAACAAATACAATCGAGCAAATGAGTATGGATTGAGTGACTCTGTATCTGGGTTTAGCGACTCTATCCACATCAACTATGCGAATAGTAGTTTTGCTGACGAAGATGGGATTAACTTTACTTGGAAAGGGACAAATTACTCGTTGAGTTCACGCAATACACTTGCAAATGCTTTAGCTTCACGCGCCTTATATACAGAAGAGCAGCAAGCTCGCGTAGAAAAATTAAACGGTTTGCCTTACCGAGTCCGTAACGCGCTGTCTGTGTTTAAGAATGCACGTGATCACAATGAAGCTCGTATTATTGCGGTCGGTGATAAAGAGGCGCTTGTTGCTCTTCGAGATACTACAAGTTGGTTTATATTCAATAATCAGTTTGAAAAATATGAAGTAGATGGTAAGACATGTTTACGATTTAAAGTAGATGGAGAGTCCACTGAAGATCACATGAAACGTAAGTGTAACCCTCAATCCAACTTAGATAAGGTAAAAAATAGCTCGATTGGTAACTTCGAAGATGAAGAGCACGAACGTATATTCGATTTAGCACAAATCTTTGGTAATCAGATTGCGGATAACAACACCAGTTCCACAAATGCGGCTCATAAAGAAGTGTACAACTATGACCCAGAAGAATTGAGGTTATGGAGCTCTAATGAGTACGTGAATTATCGTCGCGCATTTGAACAGTTCCCTGTTTATGATGACTAGACAACAAATGTTTAATTAAATCCATAAATTGAACCGGTTACCTTACTAAGGTGACCGGTTTTTTTGAGTCTAAAATTAAGAGCTTTTGGTCTATTTTTAGCTGCATTACCTTATATTTATATGTTATATAGATATTTTTGTTATTTTTATTATTTTTATAAATAGAAGCTATGTAATAAGAATGTGCTGAATTTCGAAATAAAGAGGCGGTTCGCAAGGTAGCAAAGGAATGGTGAGAAGGATTTATGACCAACCCGAAACTCGTGATCGTAGAAGACGATCCTATCTTAAGAGAGATGTTACAGGAGTACTTTGAAAGCCAATCTTTTGAAGTAGTCACTATTTCTGATGGGGCATTAGCGTGTGAGAGAATTTTAACTATTCAGCCCGACATTGTTCTACTTGATCTCATGTTGCCGGAAGTTGATGGACTGACTATATGTCGACAAGTGCGAAGTCAGTTTAATGGGAAGATATTGATTCTTACCGCGAGCGATGATGATTTCGATCATGTAGCCGCTTTAGAAACCGGTGCCGATGACTTTATTAGTAAACCCATTCGTCAAAGAGTGTTACTGGCGAGAGTTAGGATGCTTTTACGTCGTAGCTCTGAAAGTTCTGTAAGTGCTGATGTGAGTAAGAATGAGTTGGTTTTTGGTAAATTAAGTTTAAATCGTGCTACTAAAGCTTGTACGCATATTGGACAAGAGATATCGATAGCGGATAGTGAATTTGAATTACTTTGGTTGTTAGCTTCTTCTCCGGAGCAAGTTTTATCACGAAATTTTCTGACTCAACAGTTGAGAGGTATTGATTACGATGGCATTGACCGCTTTATCGACAATAAAATCGTAATCTTACGTAAAAAGCTTAATGACATAACTGTCCCACCTAAAAAGATCATCACTGTAAGAGGTAAAGGCTACTTGTTCGTACCAGAACGTTGGTAACGGTAGCTGAATAAATAATATGCGACGTATCTATTTTGAATACCTAGCGGGGCTGACAGTCATCTTCTTAGTGAGTATATATTCCTATGCTTTTATTGTTTACAAGTTAAGCACTGACTACGAATACATATTACGAGACCATGAAGCAGAAGCTTATCAAGAATTAATTGATGTGGTTTTCCGTGAAAAAGGTTTGCTTGAAACGCAGAATCTATTAAAAAGTTATGCGGATAAGACTCGGCAGAACCTGCGAATCATACCTTTTGATAACGCTCCAGAACTAGTGAGAAAAGCGTTTCAGCAGCAAGGCCGAAATGTTTACTACCATGACGAATACTTCCTGTGGTTAAGGTTAGTTGGAAGTGATGATTTATATGAGTTATCTAAGAACAAAAATTCTTATCTGAGGAAGCAAATCAAATTTGAAAACCGGCTTATTTGGGTTTTTGCTATCACTGGTTTTGCGTTGAGCGGCTTGTTTTTGGTTTGGAGAATAAAGCGACGATTAAACAACCTTGAAATGGCGACAGTGGCTTTTTCTAATGGTGATCTATTAGAGCGAGCATCTGAGAAAAACAGTATAAAATTGGGTACGTTGAACCGCAGCTTTAATGTCATGGCAGACAAGATAAGAGACTTAATCAATAGTAATAAGTCTTTGACTAATGCTGTTGCTCACGAGCTAAGGACGCCTATATTCCGAATTCAGTGGCAGGCTGAGTTGTTGAGCGACTTAGCACCAACTCCGCAACAATCTAAAGCGATAGCCCGTATTCTTGCTGATACGGATGAAATGGAAGACATGGTTGATGAGCTATTGTATTATGCTCGATTGGAAAGAGGGGGCTTTGAGTTATTAAGGCAACCTATTGATGCCAATCAGTGGTTAAGTGAACGTTGTAGTATTTGGGAAAAAGAGACAAAACTTGACCTCATTAAGGTGCCATTAAAAGTCCCGGCTTCATCCAATGTTGATCTAAAATTATTCAATAGGGCAGTGGATAACATCGTAAGGAATGCGTTTAAGTTTGCTGATACCAAGATAGTGATTGAGCTGTGGTACACCGACAACGAATTTGTTATTGAAGTTCATGATGACGGCAAAGGGGTTGAAACTGAGCATTGGCCATATTTATTTGATCCTTTTTATAGTGCTAATGCAGCGAGAAACAAGGGAAAAACTGGGCATGGTTTAGGGCTAGCAATTGTCAAACAAGTCTGTGACCGACACCACGCACAGGTGACAGTGGGTGAAAGTTATTTGGATGGTGCGTGTTTTGCACTGTCCTTTCCAAGACTTGAGCTCTAAATTCAACATGGTCATTTAGTTGTTTTACGATTACACTGCGCCCAATATTCCAGAAGTACATATTTAGGTAGAGGTCACCATGGACCAAGAACATTACGCAGACGCTGATTACGAAGGCCAAGAGCTGGGCGAAGAAGGTGAAGAGATTGAGATTGAAGCAATTGGTATCGATGTTTCATCACAGCCAATTGAGCTCTATAAAGTGTTTAAAATCGCTAACCTAGTGAGTGGTGGCGGTGAAGCTAAACACATTATCTCTGAAGGCTACGTAGCGGTAAATGGTGAGCTGGAAACTCGTAAACGTCGTAAAATGTACGATGGCGACTTCTTTGAATTCAACCAAGAGTACTATGTAGTGGTGTGTGATCAGCCAGTACAAGAAGAATCAGAAAAGCCGAAAAAGAAAGATGCGCCTAAAAAAGATAACAAGGCGAAGAAAGGTCAGTCTAAAAAGGATTCTAAGAAGAAAGAATCTAAGAAAAGCAAAGCAGAAATGCTAAGCGCAACGGCTGAACCAAAGAAAGAGAAAAAAGAGAAGAAGAACGAAAACAAACTGAAAAAGAAAGCGGATACGCCTAAGCCAACACGTGACGATAAAAGCGGCCGTAATTCGATTGAATTCTTCTAACATTATTCTTTTAAGACGTTAATCAACGTTAGAACTCGGTTTGCGTTAAGCAGATATCAAAAGGCTCACTATTTAGTGAGCCTTTCTGCATTTAGAATCAACAAAAATCTAAGTTCTATTCTCAGTGGCGAGTGCGAGAAGACGTCAGTTCTGATGCTCGAAGCTGAGCAACGGCTTTCGCTAATTCTAGCTGAGCTTGTGCAAAGTTAATGTCTACATTGCCCTTATTGATATTTTCTAGAGCTGCATATTTCGCTTCTTCTGCGCGAGCGCGGTCAATATCTTGGCCGTGCAAGGCAGTATCGGCTAACACCGTTACCACATCCGGCTGAACTTCCAGCATCCCACCAGAGACATAAAGCACTTGCCCTTCTGATTTAGGGTCTGTGACAAACACTGTTACGCCCGGCTTGATCTTACTGAGAAGCGGGGAGTGACCGGGGCGAATCCCCAGCTCACCATCAGCGCCAGAAACGGCTAGGGCATACGCTGGACCTGAAAACAGCGTACCTTCCGCACTTACAATATTAAGTTGAAATGTATTATCTGTAATTCCGATAGCCATGGTGCACCTGCCTCTTAGAGTGATTTTGCTTTGTTAAGCACTTCGTCGATAGAACCACAGTACAAGAATGCTTGCTCTGGGATATCGTCATATTCGCCGCCTAACAGGCCTTTAAAGCCTCTTAGTGTTTCGCTTAGCGGTACAAATACACCTTTCTGACCGGTAAACACTTCGGCTACGTGGTAAGGCTGAGTTAAGAAACGTTCAATCTTACGAGCGCGAGATACCGTCTGTTTGTCTTCAGTCGATAGCTCATCCATACCAAGAATCGCGATGATGTCTTTTAGCTCTTTGTAGCGTTGCAGCGTTGTTTGGACTTTTTGTGCAATGTCGTAGTGCTCTTGACCAACCACAAGCGGGTCCAATTGGCGAGATGTTGAATCCAATGGGTCGATTGCAGGGTAGAGGCCTAATGCCGCGATATTACGAGACAGTACAACGGTCGCATCTAAGTGAGCAAAGGTTGTTGCTGGTGATGGATCGGTCAAGTCATCCGCAGGTACGTATACCGCTTGGATAGACGTGATAGAGCCTTGTCTAGTCGAAGTGATACGCTCTTGAAGCACACCCATCTCTTCAGCGAGTGTTGGTTGGTAACCTACTGCTGAAGGCATACGGCCCAGCAGTGCTGATACTTCTGTTCCCGCAAGTGTGTAACGGTAGATGTTATCAATGAACAGCAGTACGTCACGACCTTCATCACGGAAGCGTTCAGCCATAGTCAGGCCAGTCAATGCTACACGTAGACGGTTTCCCGGTGGCTCGTTCATTTGGCCGTAAACCATGGCTACTTTGTCTAGTACACCCGCTTCTTTCATCTCGTAGTAGAAGTCGTTACCTTCACGAGTACGCTCACCAACACCGGTAAATACAGAGAGACCTGAGTGGGCTTTTGCGATGTTGTTGATAAGCTCCATCATGTTGACGGTTTTACCTACGCCAGCACCACCGAACAGACCGATTTTACCGCCCTTTGCGAACGGACAAATAAGGTCGATAACTTTAACGCCGGTCTCAAGAAGTTCAGTGCTGTTTGCTTGTTCTTCATAAGAGGGGGCTTCACGGTGAATTTCGTAGCTTTCTTTTTGACCGATTTCACCACATTCATCGATAGGCTGACCAAGAACGTTCATGATACGGCCTAAGGTTTCTTCGCCCACAGGAACCGTGATTGGAGAACCTGTGTTTTCAACAGTTAGGCCGCGGCGCAAGCCATCTGACGTACCCATTGCAATACAACGAACGATGCTGCCACCCAGTTGTTGCTGAACTTCCAATACGAGAGCGCTTGTTTCCTCGCTAGTCACTTTCAATGCATCATAAACGCGTGGGCTGTTGCCGCCGCTGAACTCGACGTCTACCACCGCGCCGATAACTTTAACTATTTTTCCAACACTCATCTCTAAATCCTCAAATTCTATTCTGAACCCACTCTTTTCTGCCCTTAGACAGCTTGAGCACCTGAGACTATTTCACTCAGTTCTTGGGTAATGGCAGCCTGTCGCGCTTTGTTGTATACCAACTGCAAATCATCGATGAGTTGGCCTGCGTTATCGGTCGCCGCTTTCATGGCCACCATTCGAGCTGCTTGCTCACAGGCAATGCTCTCTACGATGCCTTGATACACTTGCGATTCAATGTATCGATGTAACAGCTCAGAGAGGATGTCTCTTGGTGCTTGTTCATAGATGTAGTCCCAACGGCGTGCTTTTTTCGCGTCTCCATCGGCCTCAGAATCTGAAGGGTGGGGAAGCAACTGCAAGGTCGTTGGTTCTTGAACCATGGTGTTGATGAACTGGTTATACACGAGATACAAACTGTCGATTTTTTCGTCGTCGTAATGCCCTAGCATCGCGTTAACCGTACCTAAGATGTCTTCTAATTTAGGCGCGTCACCAAGGCCTGACGTTTGCGCGATAACATTGCCGCTGCGTTGGAAAAATGAGATAGCTTTTGAACCAATTAAAGTCGTTTCTACCTCAACGCCTTTGGTACGCCACATCTCCATTTCTTCTAACACTTTCTTGAACAAGTTCGAGTTCAAGCCACCACATAAGCCTCGATCGGACGAAATAATGATGTAAGCAACGCGTTTTGGTTCACGCTGTTGAAGGTAGGGGTGCTGGTATTCTAGCGACCCTGATGCGACATGAGAGATAACTTTGCGCATGTTCTCGGCATATGGACGTGTTAGCGTCATATTGTCTTGAACCTTACGCATCTTACTTGCCGCAACCATCTCCATTGCACTGGTGATTTTCTGAGTGTTACTAACACTGCCTATCTTGGTGCGAATTTCTTTAGTGTTTGCCATTATCTGCTCCTAATTTGTTTTTATTTCCAGCCAACAAACCGGAGCGTTTACCAAGCTTTTAACGCTACAAAGTCACCGAGAAGCTTTGCAAGAGCGCCATCAATTTCATCGTTGTAGTCACCATTAGCGTTGATGGTGTCGAACAACTCTGGGTTTTGACCTTTCGCGTAAGCAATCAATTCTTCTTCAAAACGCGCAATTTTGTTCAACTCTACGTCAGCCAAATAGCCTTTTTCTGCTGCGTAGATAACCGTTGCTTGCTCAGCGACAGACATTGGCGAGTATTGCTTTTGCTTCATCAGTTCGGTTACACGCTCACCATGGTCAAGCTGCTTACGCGTCATGTCGTCTAAGTCAGAAGAGAACTGAGCAAATGCGGCTAACTCTCGGTATTGAGCTAACGATGTACGGATACCACCAGACAGTTTCTTGATGATCTTGCATTGTGCTGCACCACCCACACGAGATACCGAGATACCTGGGTCAACAGCAGGGCGTAGACCTGAGTTGAATAGTTGGGTTTGTAGGAAAACCTGACCGTCGGTGATGGAGATTACGTTGGTTGGTACAAACGCCGATACGTCACCCGCTTGAGTTTCAATGATAGGAAGCGCGGTTAATGAACCAATTTGGCCTTTCACTTCACCGTTGGTGAACTTCTCTACGTATTCCGCATTTACTCTTGCTGCACGTTCTAGTAGACGTGAGTGGAGGTAGAATACGTCGCCAGGGAAGGCTTCACGACCCGGTGGGCGCTTAAGTAGCAATGAGATTTGACGGTAAGCGACGGCTTGTTTTGATAGGTCATCATAGATGAACAGTGCATCTTCACCGCGGTCACGGAAGTATTCACCCATGGTGCAACCCGCATAAGGAGCAAGGTATTGAAGCGCGGCTGATTCTGATGCTGATGCTACGACAACGATGGTATTTTTAAGCGCATCGTGGTCTTCCAGTTTACGAACAACGTTTGCGATAGTGGAGGCTTTTTGGCCAATCGCCACGTACACACATTTGATGCCAGAATCTTTTTGATTGATGATCGCATCGATAGCTAACGCGGTTTTACCCGTCTGACGGTCACCGATGATCAGTTCACGTTGACCACGACCGATAGGCACCATGGTATCAACGGCTTTATAACCGGTTTGAATTGGTTGATCGACGGACTTACGCTCGATTACGCCGGGTGCAATCACTTCTACAGGGTCGAGTCGGTCACAACTCACTGGGCCTTTGCCATCAATAGGTTCGCCTAGTGTGTTCACGACACGGCCAAGAAGTCCGTTACCGACAGGAACTTCCAAGATACGACCTGTCCCTTTCACTTTCATACCTTCAGATAGGTCAGTGTAGGGCCCATAACCACGGCACCGACTGAGTGCGTGTCAAGGTTAAGAGCAAGAGCGTATTTGCCACCTGGAAGCTCGATCATCTCACCCTGCATGACATCCGCAAGGCCGTTAATGGTAATGATGCCGTCACGAACCGAGACTATGGTGCCTTCGTTGCGAGCTTCGGTGCTCACATTAAATTTCGATATGCGATCTTTAATCAGGTCGCTGATTTCATTTGAATTTAATTGCATAATTGTTACCTATCTCGCGTGAAGTTGATGGGCTAATCGGTTAATTGATGTGTCCAAAGAACCATCGATGACGGTTTCACCCGCCTTGATTACAATCCCGCCAACCAGCGAGTCATCAATAACCTGTTCCATTTCAACCTGACGCTCTAATTTCTTCTCAAGTGCAGCAGTGAGTGATGTAACTTGATCTTGTGTAAGCAATTCTGAACTGGTGACAGTGACAGGGATTACACGTTCATGTTCGTCCTTTAAGTCGCTGAACAAGTTAAACAAGTCTCTGATCACTGCAAGACGGCCATTCTCAGCCAAGACTTTGATGAGATTAATGACGTGGTCATCAACAAGTCCTTGGCAAACGTGAATGATGAGATTGACCAGTTCTTCAGATTGCTGTGTGTGAACACCTTCTGCTGATGAAATCTGTTTAGCGATCGTTTCTTCTTCCGCTACCGTCACAAGAATGGACAGCATTGAGTGCCACTCTTGTAACTTGTTTTCACCTAAAGCAAAGTCGAACGATGCTTTAGCGTAGGGATGAGCAATATTGGTGTAATCTGACATATTGCCTCCGTTTAGAGTTCGCTTATCATTTGATCAACTAACGCTCGGTTCGTTTCAGAATCTAGGTTCTTTCTGATCAATTTCTGTGCACTTTGAATAACAGCGTCTGCCATATCTGCCTGAAGTTCACGGCGTAACTTTTGACGTTCGCCTTCTAGTTCAGCTCTACCTTGCTCTAAGATGCGTGCCTTTTCTTGCTCGCCTTCTTGGTGAGCTAAGGTGATGATTTCGTTGCGGCGTTTTTTGCCTTGCTCAATCAGTTCGGTCACATTTTTTTTCGCATCTGCGACGAGTTGTGTGCCATTTGATTTTGCTAGTTCTAGCTCTTTCACTGCATTCTCTGAGTGGCGTAAACCATCAGCGATTTCTTTTTGGCGCTCGTCTAACATCGCGGTGAGAGGGGGCCATACATATTTCATGCATAGCCAAACAAAAATCACGAATGAGATTGCTTGACCAAACATGCTGGCATTTAAATTCATACCTTCCTCACTAAATCTTGAATATTTACAAATCGATCTTTTCAAAGCTTTTAATTAAGCCACGGCAAAGATGATGTATAGACCGATACCAACACCGATCATCGGTACAGCATCCACAAGACCCATCATGATGAAGAATTGAGTACGAAGCATTGGAGTAAGGTCTGGTTGACGAGCAACACCTTCAAGGTATTTACCTGCTAAGTTACCAATACCAGATGCTGCACCCGCTGCACCTAAACCGATCAGTAATGCACCTGCTACATATAAAACTGCGCTTACGATATCCATTTGTATCTCCGATAAATAATGTGTTAGTTAATTTTTTAGTTATTAATTAGTGGTGTTCTTCTGTTGCCATTGCTAAATAAACAACGGTCAGTACCATAAATATAAATGCTTGTAAGAATACGATTAATATGTGGAATAAGGCCCATGGAACACTCAGTGCCCATTGCATCCACCATGGCATTAATGCAATAAGGATGAATATCATCTCGCCTGCATACATATTTCCGAATAATCGTAAGCCTAGTGATATTGGCTTTGAAATTAATGTTATTAATTCAAGAACTAAGTTAACAGGATATAAAAGAGGGTTATCAAATGGCAAGGGCACGAATGTACTTTGTTAATTTGATGTAAACAAAACCGAAGCTCTGTAATCTTTGTCCCATACCGCTTTATTCATCTTCCTGGGTACTGACAAGTTCCCTTCGGATTTTCTAAACAAGTTCTGAACAAAACGTCTGCAACAAGCCATATTTAGTGCTGAATCTCCAGCATAAATACATTGTTCATCTTCTTTGAAAATAACGTCCAACGCCCAGTGCTGCTGGTTCTCGATGTGCCAGTGTTTTCTGGTCGCTTGTAAGGCTAACTCTAACGACAAGTGATCTGTGCAAATATAATACGATGTTTCATAACTTCCTTTCCCTTTGACACTTCTATCTCTCACCACTGCAACAACACTTTTAACGACAGACCACTTTTCTCTGAGTGCTTCACTGAAGGCTGCTGGGAGAACGTAAACCTCACGAACCTCTTTTCTGCCATGCCCTTTATCTTCGGTGATGTATGACTCTTGTTTATCTTCAGGCAAAGACCAATAGTCTTGGAATTGTGCATCCACTTCTGCAAGCAAACTGGGCTGATTCAGTTTGACTTGCACTAAGAAATCGCCACCTTTATCAACCACTTTATTCAGAGTTTCAACCTGACAATGCAGGGCATCAGCCGTTAATAGACATCCTTTTATATCTAAAGTATCTAACAGGTTTCTTATCGCTGTTAGCTCCGTCCCTTTGCCTTTACAGGGTTGATGTGTGAGGGTCAAACCTTCATCAACATCGAATGCCGAGACCATATAAAGGGGGTTATCTTGTTTGTTTGCTTTAGCACCTTTTAGTACCTTCCCGTCAACACTGATGATAGGTTGAGCATGCCTCTCTCTATGCAAATTAACCCAGCCCACCATAGCTTCTAAGAGTGTTTCAGGAACAATAGTCCTCATAATTGCTGCAATATTATGACGAGTAGGAAGGCCATTTTCGTAGGGGAAATACTCACGTAACCAGTCGATATTTCCTTCACCAAAATCCTTGATATCCGTCCACTTGTTTTGACCACAAAGCATGGCTGTTATGACAACAAAAGCGACTTCTATAACAGGGTAGACTTGGTTGATGTGCGAACGGGTATCTTTCACTTTTTTTAGCTGTTCAATGATAATCATGCGAGTTTCTCATATTTTTTATTTCATGATCTGATCGTGACTATCAGGAAAAGTTCCAATTGAAAATAAAGTTATTTATTTTCAATAACTAAAGTTCGATCCCGCCCTTATCAAATGGCTGAGTAGTAAGCTCTTTGATAAAGCCTTTCAAACCTTTATTCTTAAACGTATACGCTAACAGTAGAATAAACACACCGAGTGCCATTGACATTGGAACATTTACATCCGCCGTCGGTAGATCTCTAAAGTGGTTTAAACCTATTGCACGAGTTAACCCTGGTATTAAATCAATTGGTAATAGGTCGACTGCATTCATTAACAACACCCAAACAAAAGTGGTTAATGCCAGTGGTCCTATTAATTTATCCTCCGCTTGAAAAATCTCTTTGACTAGGTTGTTAACGAAATCAAAGATAAGCTCGATAAAACATTGGAAACGACCTGGAACACCGCTGGTGCCCTTGGTCACTACATATCGAAAAGCTCCAATGAACAGTAAGCCCGTAATCCAAGATACCAACATTGAGTCAATGTTGAATGCCCAGAAACCATCACCTGTAGTTAAGAAGGTTAAGTGATGCTCTATGTATTCGTGAGCGGTAGTGACTTGATCCATACTACACGTACTCCGATCTTGTAGAGGCAGTAATAAATGGTGTTAAGAAGTACCCAATCATTGTGAAAATGTACGCGTATAATATTACCGGGTTATCCAATTTTAAAAATTGGAATGCTAAGATAAACATTAAGAACGTATAGGTTATTTTCACGACACGACTCATTTGCATTAAGTCACGTAAACTATAATTAGGATTCTTGTGCACCTTAAGGCTTGCATATATAAAACCAAATAGCGGTGGTAACATCGCGATTACGACACCCAAAGCTGAAGACTCCATATCTACTTTATTACCAAAAAACACTTCATATAAAACTACACCGACGGCTAATACTATTTGGCAGAGAACAACTCTTTTAGCAGCAACAAGGATGTCACTACTTATCCCATTAAGCCTCATAATAAAACCCTATATTTAACAGTGTAAGTTAATATAAAACACAGTTTGAATATGTTTTGTTACTAGTACTTACTTGTTAATAGCAATTTAACTTGTTAATAAACCTTTACTTGTTAACAAAGAAATAATCTTTCTGGCTTTATATCTCCTGACGAAATTAAACGATATAAACTAATTCGCTATCGTTTCGACAAAATATAAACTACGCCTAAAATTATGTGATCAAAACGACAAATATCGACATCAATAATTCCATTTTTGAAATGAGTGTTTTTCATTTATGAAAGTAATAGTTTTATTACTTTATTCATGAATATTTAAGATGCTTTATCCTTAGTAAAAGAAGGGGGTTTTTAGAAAGATTCAGCGAGAAAAATTATCAAATTACTATCTTATCAATTGCCACTATTCAAAGACTTAGGCTCACTTACAAGCGGAATTATGAAGTGTGATTTTCTGAGAGGTTAAGCTTGTTTTAGGTAATAATGGAAGGTCTCGTTTTTCTAGTGGATTAACCGTACTTCACTCCTTATCATCAAGCGATTATTTTTTTACATCGCTGCCGATTTGTCACTATTTACGTACCCAAGTGCGAGTTTTAACGGCAAACGATGTATCTCAGAGGAACATTTGAGTAAAAATTTAGCCCCTTCCCGTTGATGTTCTAGGGGCTAAGGTCACGATAGTGTGTAAAAAATGGGGCGTGTGGTAAAGCATAGTACGGAGAATAGATGCTGAGCTTTGGTGGTTTAAATGGCAGTAAAGTGCTGCCATTTACTCAAGCTAGATTGTTTTATTACTCTTCATAGCTCAGATATTGAATACATAAGTCATAGAAAGCTTGTGCTTGTGGCGAAATCGTACGGTCAGCTAACCTGAAAATACCGATTTGGCGTTGTAAAGGCGGATCAATCAATGGAATCCACACCAAGCGGGTTTTATTGGTTGGGAAAGCCAGTTTAGGTAGAGTGGTCACGCCTATCCCGAGCTCTAGCACCGAAAACAACGAAGTAATGTTTTCTACTGAATACAAAGCTTGGTCGCTGAGCATTCGTGCGGGTGTTGGGTCAAGTAGGGTACAAGTACCGTTGCGAATGAAGGGTTGTTTTAACAAAGTTTGCCATTCGATTCCCTCTTTTTGAGAGGCGATAGGGTTGTCTTTGAGGCAGACCACTCCGATAGGATCGGAGAGTAAAGGCGTGAAATCGATACTCTCTTCTTCTAAATGAGAGCTATTTCCGAGGGCAACGTCCACCTCTCCAGACAATAATCTCGCTTCTACACCCGCCGCGTTATCATCAATCAAGCTTACCTCAACATTCGGGTACTGTTCACAAAAGGCCCCTAAAACACTAGGGATTAATTTTGCCGCTACTGATGGCACGCTTGCTATTCGAACTCTTCCTTGTTGTCCTGCCGCGGCTGCGCGTAGGTCATTGTCTAATGTTTTGTAAACATTCAGGAATTGAATGATTTTTGGAAGGCATATTTCCCCGAAAGGTGTCAGGGTTGATTTGTTGCCTGTTTCAAACAGTGGCTGACCAAGTATTTTTTCTAGCTCTTTTATCGACGTAGAAAGTGCCGCTTGCGAGCGATTTGCGCGGTGAGATGCTGCTCGAAATCCGCCTTCTTCGACCACTAAAACAAAATGTTTTAACTGTTGTAGCTTAATACTCATGGCACTGATCCTTCTTTAGCCCTTGCTATACCTTACTTTTTTAAAGGTGATAGGTTTTATTTATCAAATGCACAAAATTTACCGTTAGATTTATCAGCCGTCAAGGTTCAGTATTTAACCATATTGAAACATAGTTGTTACAAAGTTGGATGGAATCGTGAACGCACAAACTAAAAAACACCCAGTAAAAACCGAGCTTTTTGCTTCAAAAGCACCACTAGAGTGGGCAATCGTTAATAACGGCACTCTATACACAGCGCAGATTCCAATTGATGAAACTGGCGCAGTAGTAGAGGGCGGTATTGAAGCGCAAACGCGTCAGACTTTTAACAACCTTGTTCATACATTGGAGTGTGCAGGCGAATCTATGGATTCAGTGCTGCAAGTTCTGATTTACGTGACAGACCGTGAATATCTAAAAACGGTAAATAGCGTATACGGGGAATACTTTAATGCACCTTATCCAAACCGTGCTGCGGTCGTTGTTACAGGGTTAGCAAGAGAAGAGATGCTGGTCGAGTTCGTGGTTTATGCATCGGCGTCTCAACCTGAATAATCAGACTGTGAACTAAAGCTATTTGCGGATCAAAACTCTTTTAAATTGAAGTGGTTTATTGATACAAGCGACTTGGTTCACTTTAGAAACAAAATAAACATCTTATTTTAGCTATTAATCACCTGAATATTAACAGTTTATTAATTAACCAGATGGTTGCCAGACTCAACCGCAACCTAACCGTTACAAGGACAGAATGATGACTCAATTACAGAATGTTCAAGCAGAAAACGCACTTTACATTGGGGGCGAATGGCAAGCGGGTGTAAGTACCGTTGCGAACATTAACCCATCAGATATTTCTGAAAACATCGGTAACTTCGCACAAGCAAGTTCTGACCAAGTTCAACAGGCGATTTCAGCGGCAAAGCACGCTCAACCAGAGTGGGAAAAAACGCCGATTGAACGTAAGCAAGCAATACTTCAAGCAATTGGTGATGAGCTGATTGCACGTTGTGATGAGCTGGGTTCGTTGCTTTCTCGTGAAGAAGGTAAGCCTTTTGCTGAGGGTCGCGGGGAGATTTACCGTGCAGGTCAGTTCTTCCAGTACTTTGCGGCTGAAGTGCTTCGTCAAATTGGCGACAACGCAGAATCAGTACGCCCTGGCGTTTCTGTAGAAGTGACTCGTGAAGCGGTCGGTGTTATCGGCATCATTTCTCCTTGGAACTTCCCGACTGCAACAGCAGCTTGGAAAATCGCTCCAGCTTTGGCTTTCGGTAACAGCGTTATCTGGAAACCAGCAAACCTAACACCAGCAAGTGCGGTTGCGCTAACTGAGATTATCCACCGCCAAGGCATGCCAGCAGGCACGTTCAACCTTGTTCTAGGTAGCGGTTCGAAAGTAGGTGATGCACTGATCAACTCTAAAGAAGTGAACGGTGTGAGCTTTACTGGTTCTGTTGATACGGGTCGTAAGGTTGCGGCTGCTACAGCGCCAAACTTCGTTCGTTGTCAATTAGAAATGGGCAGTAAGAACGCACTTGTTGTTGCTGATGATGCTGATATCCAAACAGCTGTTGACGCGACTATCGCAGGTTCGTTCTCTGGTGCGGGTCAAAAATGTACAGCATCTTCTCGTCTAGTGGTTATGGATGGCATTCACGACCAATACGTTGAAGCGCTAATCAAACGCATGAGCGAACTGAAAGTGGGTCACGCGCTAGAAGACGGCGTGTTCATGGGTCCTGTTGTTGACGGCAACCAACTTGAAGCAAACCTAGGTTGGGTTGAGAAAGCACGTCAAAGCGGCGGTGAATTAGCATTTGGTGGCGAACGCCTAAGCATGAAACACGAAGGTTTCTACATGTCTCCAACGCTGTTCTTGAACACTAAGAACGATTGGGAAGTGAACCAAGAAGAAGTGTTTGCACCAATGGCAAGCGTGATTAGAGTCGCTGACCTAGAAGAAGCTATCGCGACAACCAACGATACTCGCTTTGGTCTAACGGGCGGCATCATTACTCAGAGCCTACGTACTAGCGCAATGTTCAAGCAACAAGCGCAAACAGGTTGTGTGATGGTGAACCTACCAACAGCAGGTACAGATTACCACGTACCGTTTGGTGGTCGTAAAGAGTCTAGCTTCGGTCCTCGTGAGCAAGGTCAATACGCGAAAGAGTTCTACACAGTCGTGAAGACAGCTTACCAGCGCCCTTACTAATCAGATTTCTGTTATTTAGATGTCTATTAATTAGAACGAGATAGTTGGAGTCATTAGCTAAACAGACTTCAACTATCCAGCTATCGAATTGGCCTGATTCATAGAGTCAGGTCAACATCTAAACCAAAGCAACAAATGAACTGAGATAAGTGATTTAACCCATTTTTGAAAACATGTTATTTGAGCGTGTTTTCAAAACCGAGCTAGAACACTGAGCTTTCAATAGGAGTGGTTATGTACCAGCAACGGATTGTTATAGATGGATTGCAATACTGCAATTGGAACAGAGAATATTTCCAAACACTAAAGGCAAGCGGCATTACAGCAGTTCACGCTACCGCGGTTTACCACGAGACAGCTCGTGAAACCTTATCTCGCTTTGCAGAGTGGAACTTAAGATTCGAGCAGAATGCAGACATTATCATGCCGATTCATTCAATGGATGATGTTGAAACTGCAAAAGCGACAGGCAAAGTCGGCATTTTTCTAGGTGCTCAAAACTGTTCTCCAATCGATGATGAGATTGGTCTTATTGAAGTGATGCGTCAGCAAGGTCTTTTGATCATGCAACTGACGTACAACAACCAAAGCTTATTAGCGACAGGTTGCTACGAAAAGAACGACACCGGTATTACTCGCTTTGGTAAGCAAGCGATCGAAGAGATGAATCGAGTGGGCATGATCATTGATATGTCTCACAGTGCCGAGCATTCAACGCTTGAGGCGATTGACCTGTCTTCTCGTCCTATTTGTATTAGCCATGCGAACCCGACGTTCGCTCATGATGCACTAAGAAACAAATCAAACGATGTGATTAAAGCCCTAACCGCACGCGGTGGCTTAATCGGATTCAGCTTATACCCATTCCATCTACCAAATGGCAGCCAATGTACGTTGGAAGATTTCTGCCAAATGGTTGCGACTACCGCTGACATGGTTGGCGTAGAACACCTAGGTATTGGTAGTGATCTATGCTTAAACCAACCTCAAGCCGTTCTTGAATGGATGAGAAATGGTCGTTGGTCTAAAGCAATGGACTACGGTGAAGGCTCTGCGAACAACTCAGGTTGGCCAGATGCGTTACCTTGGTTCTGTGGTAGTGCGGGTATGGAAAATATTTATAACGGATTGATGCGTCATGGTTTCAGTGAGTCTGAAGCTGGGCAAGTCTTGGGAGAAAACTGGTTTAACTTCTTGAAAGATGGCCTAGAGCCTCAAAGCAAGGTTTGATCGCTTTCTCACTAGTAATCATCGAATTAGCAGCCTTCTAATTAACGTTCATTTAGAAGTGCTGTTTTAACCAATTTCACTATTCAAAAGGAACAACGGTCTATTTCGCAACGCGGTAACCCAAACATGGATTAGCCTGCCAACACAAAAAACAATAGGGCAGGTGTTAAATACACCTCTTGTAGTCATCATGAAAATGACGGCTGCAAAGAAACCTCTGGAGTCAGAGTATGTCTGATTTAACCAATAGCGTGAAATCTTCAAACGTAAATGCGGGTCAAGCAAACACAGCAAACAAAAAACCTCAGTCTGAATCTACTTCAGACAAGTTAGGACTAACCAACCCAGCACTTTGGTACAGCGGCGGTTTTATCGCTCTGTTCGTAACGCTTGCGTTGTTTGATGGGGAGCTACTCTCTACCCTAGTAAACATGGGCTTTGCATGGTCTGTAAAAGTGTTCGGCCCTTATTGGCAAATGCTTCTTCTTCTGACTTTTCTTATTAGTCTTGGCCTGGCGGCAGGGCGAACAGGCAAGGTTATCCTAGGCGGCATTGCGAAACCTGAAATGGATGGCTTCCGTTGGATGGCTATCATCTTCTGTACGCTACTTGCGGGCGGCGGTGTATTTTGGGCGGCAGCAGAGCCTATTGCACACTACGTTAACCCACCACCCTTGTATGGCGCACAAGAAAAGGCACAACAAGGTGCGGTGAATGCGTTATCACAATCATTCATGCACTGGGGTTTCCTAGCATGGGCAATTGTGGGCAGCTTAACGTCTATCGTGGTTATGCACCTTCACTACGACAAAGGCTTGCCTCTTAAACCTCGTATTTTGCTTTACCCAGTTTTGGGCGAAAGAGCACTCAAAGGCCATACAGGCGCACTGATTGATGCATGTTGTATTGTCGCTGTAGCCGCGGGTACTATCGGCCCGATTGGTTTCTTAGGCCTGCAAGTCAGCTACGCTCTGAATGAACTGTTTGGTATTCCAGATGGCTTCACAACACAGCTAATCATCATCTTGTTCGCTATCGTGCTTTACACGTTGTCAGCATTAAGTGGTCTTAACCGCGGAATGCAAATGCTAAGCCGTTACAACGTAATTTTAGCAATGGTATTGATGGTTTATATCCTTATCTTTGGTCCAACGAACTTCATCTTCAATGGCTACATCCAAGGTGTAGGCAGCATGATTGACAACTTTATCCCAATGGCAACATACCGTGGCGACGAAGGTTGGTTAAGCTGGTGGACAGTGTTCTTCTGGGGTTGGTTCCTAGGTTACGGCCCAATGATGGCAATCTTCATCGCTCGTATTTCACGCGGCCGTAGTATTCGCCAATTGGTATCAACCATTAGCCTTATCGCACCGTTTGTAACTTGCTTCTGGTTCACGATTGTTGGTGGTTCAGGTCTTGCGTTCGAAATCGCAGAACCAGGTAGCGTAAGTAAAGCGTTCGAAGGCTTCAATTTACCAGGTGCGTTACTGGCGGTAACTCAGCAGCTACCTATGCCAATGCTAATTTCTATTTTGTTCTTGATCTTAACCACGATCTTCATCGTAACGACGGGTGACTCGATGACTTACACCATCAGTGTGGTTATCAGTGGTGAGACAGAACCTAATGCAATTATTCGTACTTTCTGGGGTGTGATGATGGGGGTAACAGCGTTAATTCTGATTTCCCTAGGTTCAGGCGGTATTTCTGCGCTGCAATCGTTCATTGTTATTACAGCGGTACCAGTGTCCTTAATCTTACTACCATCGCTCTGGAATGCGCCTCAAATCGCAATCAAGATGGCGAAAGAGCAGGGTTTTTAAAGAACAGATTTTTTAAAGAAAAGGGCTCTGTAAGACAAGATCTCTGTAAAACAAGAGACTGTAAGAAATTGATTAAATAACAACAAATCAGTCTTTGAAAGAAGGCTGATGCAAAAATTCCGAAAGGGACAGTAAACCCGTACTGGTGAAGATACACCGGACGGCAAAGTACTTAGGTCGATCGATCTGGTCAGGACAAATAATAAGGGGCGAGCTCGCTTGCCCCGCACAACGTGAAAGCTAACCAGCATACTTTAACAACGAATGCTTCAAATGATGGCAACGATCGGTTCTGAATGGCTAGCAAAATCCTATAACTATAAGGTGGTGAGCAAAATGGATGCACATCGTTCTACCTACACTGAATCAGCATTACGTGACGCAACAGTCGTCATGGCACCGGAAAGGCTAGGTGCTATGCACCAAACACGCATCAGCTTCGTAAGAACTCTGATTCGTAAAATGGCGCAGCAAGAATGGAAAGTGACGAAGCATGAGTGGCAATTATGCGCTCAGGGTTTTGGTCATGTTATCTATAAGCTAGCGACGCCAAACCATGTTTATCATTTGGTTGTTTTTTGCGATGAAATTGCAGACGACGAACGAAATGACCGTGTAATTGCTGAAAAGTGGGACGTAACGTTTGCGCTTGTTCTTGGTGATGTTGATGTCACCCTACTTGAAAGACTTCGTGCGAATGTACCGCTTCAAGAAGCAGGCCGTAACCCTAACAATGTGCTTGTTTTAGCGCGTGCCAATAAAAGTGTACGTGTGTTTGAACATATCGTTAGTCACTTGGCTAAAGGTGTTCAACCAACGCCTAAAGAATTGGCTGAAGTGGGTTACATCCTAAGAACCACTGCAGTTTATGGTAATGGCAAATTTGGCATTGCTGACTTCAAAATTTTAGAAAAAAATGAAGACTTTAATCAGTCGTTCAGTGCACAAATGTGTGCAGTTTATATGCTGCGTGAGTTCAGTTTAGATTGGGTTCATTACCTAGCAGAACAACAAGGCGGCGAACAAGCGATTGCTTTGCACCGTGGATTACAACGCTACCTAGGCGTTGGTAACGCGACAGGTTTAGGCATGGCGCCATACCTTATTAACCACCCAAGTATTGTCGATCAGTGGATGACAACCCGTGAACATGCATTGGCTGAAGTGTTAGCGAGTCAGTCTGATACGGCGTTGATCGAGCCACTACGTACATTAGTTAAAAAAGCGATTTGTCATTTAGAACAAGTCGTTACCATCAATGAAACACAGCAAGAGCTGAACAAAGCCGCTGTTGATGATTTGAAAGCAACAGAGCAATCACTAGAAACGTCTGTCAGCCATTGTGATACATGGTCGCAGTTAGTCGATCAGTCTAAGCAAATGAGTATGGAAGCCCAAGAAATCCTTATCTCATGCTTGATGGAATTGTACCCAGAATTAGTGGACGCCCATCAAGAGCAAATGAATTGCAGCCAAACATTGTCGCTTCCTAGCGGCAAAAAGATTCAAGATCTGTTGGTTGTACTCGAAGAAAAGTACCGTTGGGCGATCACGACCGACTTTACTAAAGCAGAAAACAACTACTGGTTCTGGTATCGCTCTCAAGACAAAGAAGAACCAAGGCTCGGAGTTCGAGGCGAAGAGCAGGGTGAAGATCGTGAATTGCCGTTGGATATCGGCCGTCAAGCTTACCGTTTGTACCATGCTTTATTGCAATTCGCGCCAGAACTATCATTGGCTGAATTCCTTGTTAAACAACCGCAGCATCGTGCAATCGCGCGACGTGTGTGGACGCTGGGTAACAAAGCGATGGGCGACATTCAAATGAATGTGCTGCATCAAGATTCGCCACCAATGCACTTGCTGCGTTGTAAGCTAGCGATGTTTGGTGCGACTAAGTTTGATCCTCGCTCAGATCGCTGGGTACGAGTGACGTTTTTCCAAGGTGCGCCATTGCTTGATGAGATTCATCAGGACGAATGGGTATTCCCAATATTACCAAGTGAAGCGGAGCTTGCTGACTCACAAAAAGCGACTACACATATCAACGCTCAACATGGAGGTAAATCGTTATGATCGTTTCTCACAATGAACTGGTAGCGGCCGTCAATAAAGCCTTTCTGGGGATGCGTCGTACATGTGGTGAAGCCGATGTAATAGCGAACATGGTGGTAGATTTACAAATGGTCGGTTTGGATGGAGTTCGTCATTTTAACAATGCGAGCAACTTTATGGGTCTTGAAGACGATTGCCCTGTAGACATTCAAGTGAGCAGCGACAATACGGTTGAAGTTGACCTGCACAAGGCGAGCTTAGCCTGTCATCTTCCTGTGATTATGGACTATTCGATTGAAAAAATGGTTGGTAAGAAGACGCTGAAAATTGAGCTAAACAACTGCCACAACCGTTGGTTAGCGTATAGCGAGCTTGTGAAACTGGCTGCGAAAGGCATCGCGTGTACCGCACGTTGGGACAATGGTTCTAACCCTAAGAGCACTTTGTATGTTCTTAACCGTGGTTGCGTTGCTCCAGAACTGTTTTTATCAGATTTGCCACTGGCATCGGACGAACATATCCACAATATGACCATCGAACTTTCCGTCCAGGATTTCGATATCGAACGTTTGTCAGATGGCTACCAAACACATATTGAATCGGAAGCGCTTTTTAAAACTCAAGAGAAAGCGTGGAATGATGGCATTGAAGTTGATGATGGAGAGTGGGGCGCGTTGAAAGAGACCGCGACGGCTATCCTGGTCGAAAGTAGCCAACGTTCGACTCAAGGTGCAGGTGAATTAACACCTTCGTAATCACTAGATTCGCTAAATTTGATAGAACGCATAGGTTCGATAGATTAGCGGCAAATAAGCCAGTTAGTTTATCAACACAGATAAAACCAAAGAGCTTAACGTACCCTCACCTCGTTAAGCTCTTTTTATTTGCCTCCCTTCTGTGGTTTGCTTCACCTCATTCTTTTGATTTTTAGCGGGATAACCCCTTTCTAACTGACTGTTTTGAAACATGTTGTTACCCGTTGAGGGTTAATTAAACCAAGCACGCTCACATTCATGTTAAACAAACGGTTTCATTTACAATCTACTATGCGTATCTTGCTAACTAAGGTGCCAAATGGCGCCATTTTTATTCGTACGATAACTTTAGAATCAGATAAAAAGGAATGAAGCGTGCAAGCTATCTTTATTGATGGAACCACCCTGTATCGTCAGCACTCTTTTGAGTTGCCACTCGATTACCAAGCCAAAGATGGACAACAGATCCAAGTCTTCGCACGTGAACTAGTGGATCTCGCAAAAGATGAGCAAGAATTGCCATGGCTGATCTACTTTCAGGGCGGCCCAGGTTTTCCTTCTCCACGTGTTAGCGGTCAATCAGGTTGGCTAAAGCGTGCATTACAAAACTATCGTGTTCTGCTTCTTGACCAACGTGGTACAGGCAACAGCACGGTTATTAGCCATGGAACTTTGGCGCACTTATCGCCAGAGCAACAAGTCGAATATTTAACGCATTTCAGAGCAGATAACATTGTTCGAGACGCCGAAGCGATTCGTGAGCAATTCGGTGTTAAGCAATGGTCGACGATTGGCCAAAGCTTTGGTGGCTTCTGCACCTTGAGCTATTTGTCATTGTTCCCACAAAGTCTACAGCGCTGTTATGTAACGGGTGGTATTCCGTCTATTGAGCGTGCAGCTGATGATGTTTATCGTGCGACTTACAAGCATGTAGAAGACAAAAACAGAGCTTTCTTTGCTCAGTTCCCGCAAGCACAATCTATGTGTCGTGAGATCTCTGATTACCTGCTCAACAACGATGTGAGACTGCCAAATGGTCAGGTGTTCACAGTTGAGCAGTTCCAGCTCATAGGCATTAATCTTGGTGGCGGCGAAGCAAACCTTCCTATGTACTTCACGCTAGAAAATGCGTTTGTTGAAGTGAACGGTAACAAGCAGTTGAGCTACAGCTTCCTTAATCAAATGCAACAAGAGCAGGGCTACTTAACCAACCCAATTTACGCGATTTTGCATGAATCGATTTACTGCCAAGGCACTGCGTCAAAATGGTCGGCTCACAGAGTTCGTGAACAATACCCACACTTTAACTACCAATCAGGTAGCGAGTTCTGGTTTACTGGAGAAATGGTGTACCCGTGGATGTTCGATCAACTAGAAACGCTGAAGCCATTGCGTGAAGCGGCGAATTTGTTGGCTGAAAAATCGGATTGGGGCAAGTTGTATAATGCAGAACAGCTAAGCAAGAATACCGTTCCAATGGCATGTGCAG
Organism: Vibrio sp. nBUS_14; assembly: GCF_051201655.1. Taxonomy (NCBI): domain Bacteria; kingdom Pseudomonadati; phylum Pseudomonadota; class Gammaproteobacteria; order Vibrionales; family Vibrionaceae; genus Vibrio; species Vibrio sp. nBUS_14. The sequence goes on along the minus strand of NZ_CP179207.1, from coordinate 1,175,603 downwards.
TTTACGCTGACGACATGTACGTAGAACTGGATTACAGCCGTGAAACACTGGCGAATATTCCAAATTCAAAAGCGTGGATCACCAACGAGTATGAACACAATGGCTTGCGAGTTGATGGCGAAAGAATTGTCGATAAATTAATCACGATGGTTGAAGCGTTAGAAAACCTGCCAAAATAATTAGACGGTTTACTTTAGAAGCTGTTTACGTTAAGAGCTGTCCACATTAGAAGCTTCTACGTTAAGAGTTATGTACGTTAGAGGCTATCTAAGTCTACGTTAAAAGCTATCTACGTTAGAAATCAGATACGCTAGAAACAAGAAAACGCTGCATCCGTGCAGCGTTTTTTTTATGGTGCGCCGAGCATGGCGTTGATCTAGGAGGTGAAAGTCCTCTACGGGCTCAGTCGAGCGAGAACCGTTAGCCTATGCAAGGGTGTTCACCGTGAGGTGAAATCTGAAGGAAGCAAATGGCAAAACTTGGTTGTGACGAACAGAAATCTGATAGTAGGCCATTACAACTTGGGCAACCTAGCCATAGATAGAATAGTCCAATGCCTCGACGGGAAGTGTGTAGTGGTAAATCAGGCACAGCCAAGGGAAAGAACAACGCCTTACCTCGGGAGATCTTATTGTTTGTCTCAATAGAGACTAATACAGCAGTGATGTTGTGTGATGGACAATAAGAAGTCAGCAGAAGGCATAGTACTTTGAGAATGTACAACTCAAAGGAAGGCCTGAACTGAATATATCAAGAAGCAGTCACTAGACACTCAATCATGTGGAGTCATAGCAAGATGAAACTCATCTCTACGTCCCAAAGGGCAATACCGCAAGTAAAGCTCATGGATACGAAGAATGACAAGCATGGTCGGCGTAGACAGGAGGGCGAGTCTTGGTGACCTCAACTTCGTTGATGGAGCAAATTTGCTCTTCAACCAATTTGAATCAAGCTCTTAGACGCGTGAAGAAGAACAAAGGGTGTGCAGGAGTCGACAAGCTCGACATCAACGCCACTATCTCAAGACTTCGACAGGCATCAAACGGGCAAGAGCTTCGCCAGATTCTTCTGGATGGAAGCTATCAACCTCAATCTGTTCTTGGTGTAGAAATCCCCAAAGCTAGTGGTGGCGTAAGGCAATTAGGTATCCCAACAGTCCTTGATAGGGTAGTCCAACAGGCAATCACATCAGTGCTGTCATGTATCTATGAGCCGAAGTTCTCCGACAATAGTTACGGGTTTAGACCCAACCGCAGTGCGCACCATGCATTGGCGGCCGCCAGTCGCTACATCCGAGAGGGTCGAGGTTATGTAGTAGATATAGACCTAGCAAAATACTTCGATACAGTGAATCACGATAGGCTAATGCACAGGCTGTCACAAGATATTGCTGATAAACGCGTGTTAAAGCTAATTAGGTCATACCTACAGGTAGGCATAATGCGACATGGACTAGTTGAGCAGAGACAACGAGGCACACCCCAGGGTGGGCCATTATCTCCGCTACTATCAAATATTGTATTAGATGAACTGGATAAAGAGTTAGAGCGTAGAGGGCATAAGTTCTGTCGATATGCAGATGACTGCCAAATCTACGTGCGTAGTGAGGAAGCCGCTCATCGAGTCAAAGAGTCGATAACGGAGTTCTTGGAGCAGAAACTAAAGCTGACGGTAAACCGTAAGAAAAGTGCAGCAACGAGAGTGACAAAGCGAACTTACCTAAGCCATCGCTTCCAGATAGACGGAACAATCGGGATATCGAAGACGGCACAAGCTCAAATGAAGAAGCGAGTACGTCAGATAACGAAGCGAAATCGAGGACGAGAGTTACAGGTGATAATCACGGAGTTAACTCAATATCTAAGAGGATGGCAACACTACTTCAAGCTTACTGTTCGTAAAAGTGCAATGCAGCGCTTAGATGAATGGATACGGCGTAGACTAAGGTGCTACCGACTAAAGCAGCGCAAACGCAGACACAGCATAGCGACATGGTTACAGCGACAAGGTGTAACGGAGCGTAATGCGTGGAAGCTAGCGATGTCAGATAAGGGTTGGTGGCATCTAGCTTTAACGCCACAGGTTAATCACGCCATGCCAATAAAATGGTTCGAGGGGTTGGGGCTGTACTCATTAAGAGATGGGTACGAGTCACTGAAAGTATATTCGGAACCGCCGTATGCGACCCACGCTTGTACGGTGGTGTGAGAGGACGGAGGCTGCGAGGCCTCCTCCTACTCGATTCATCAAACTCTATTTTACTCAGTATCGTATTGATAGCTTGCGAGTAAAGCAGAGAGTTTAAGAACCGGGAGGGATAGTTCCTAAATTCATTAAGGTTGGATGACGATATCTTGATTCTCAGTAGTAGATAAGCTGGCGCGGTTCTGTTCGATAAGTTGAGCCGCGTAAGAGGGAGTCACAGCTTGAATTTCGCCTTTCGAACGAATAGTTAGTGCTTCCCACGCATGATCACGGTATTTGCCTGTTTGTGTATATTCAATAAGTACTCTCATGATTCTTCCATCCGATGTGTGGTTAACGTGCTACTAACATTAGCGCCATTGTTGAGGTTGCACACCTGTTAAAAATGGAACATAAGATTAACCAAATGAGAATGCGTGTAACTTGAAAAACAGAGAGAATTGGACTTATCGCGAACCGTTATCAATACGGTTTGCCTGCTAGAAGCTAGGGTAGGAGTTAAGAGTTGAGTTTATGTATGAAAGTCTTTGTTGTATGAAAATTTTTGTTGTGGGAAAGCCCTTGTTGTAGAAAAACAAAAAACGCCGCGAATTCGCAGCGTTTTAATTTTTGGTTCCTAGAAAGAAATACCCAGTACCAAGGCGGGTTATTTTTTCAAACCAACAATCTTACATGCAGAAACGACTGCACTTTCAAGGTCTGTTAAACGGCCTGCACTGGCTGGCCCTAGGACATTTGAATACAAGGCTAACTGCTTCTCAAATGATAAATCTAATTGGTTGTATAGATTTTGGCGAATTTGAGCGTGCTGTTGGGGCTCTGCGCTCGATAACCCTTCCAATGTATCGTAGATGAGAGTTGTTGTATCCATAGACGGTCACTTAGTACATTTTTATAAAATAATGAAGATTATGCACTTAGACACATCTTTGTTCTGGGATATCGATCTCATTATGTGTGAATTGACTTTATTATGTAATCAGTTAGTTAAAACGTTTGGTTAGTAACGTGTCGGGATTGGGTGTAATCAGAATATCAAAAACACCGTTGTATCAAACTCGGATGTACTCAAACAGAGTTGTATTGGAGAGCGTTCTATTAAAAACCGCTCTATTAAAAAGCAAGCAGGAGGCCTGAATTTGGCCTCCTGCATGGTCGGTTTGTCGACTAACGAATGTTAATGTTTTTATCTCGACTTTCGTACATTTCAGGTGTGGTGTGTAACCCACCTGCGTAACCTGCAGCTTCAAGCGTTTCTCTTACCTCTCGTACGTGCTCTGCCGTTACGGGCTCTTCTCTATCTCCAAGATGCAATCGCACGAAGGTGATCAACTCAGCCAATCTTTGATCCGATAGGACATCTTCAAAACTTGCCATTGGCATGAAGTTTCTGTCTTTATCGAGATAGGTGGGTTGTAGGCCGCGCACGGTTACCGCGATGGTGTTGAATGGGTCGCTGTGCATGATGATGCCGTTGTTCAACAATGTCGGTGCGATTGGGTCTCGCCCCTTACCATCGTCACCATGACAGGCTCCACACGTTTGGCGGTAAGTGGCATAAATGTCAGTCGCGTAAGAGTCTTCATCAAACCCTTTAGGCTGCAATGGAACGGCGTCACTGCTGATGGTGTTGTTGATATCACCACTGAGTAGGTAGTAGGACATCGACTCGATATCTTCACGAGTCATCAAACTTAGACTGTTTTTCACTACGTCTACCATGCCCGCAAAAGCAGTCCCTTTGTCTGAGTGACCTGTGTGTAAGAAGTCGGTGAGTGTCGCTTCATCCCAACCATCGACATACAGTTCATTGGCCGTGATATCGGGCGCGTTCCAACCATCAATTAAGTTGCCTTGGAAAATACGTTCGGGTATCAGCGCTTGGGCAATGTTTCGTGGCGTGTGGCACTCAGAACAGTGGCCAAGGCCAGCCACCCAGTATTTCCCTTGCTGCCATTTATCGACGTTTTCGACTTCCGTTTTAAGCTCTTCAGGCACTTGGTAGTCGATCGGGTCGGTATCCATAAAGACGATGTTCCAACCAAGCAGACCTAATCGGATGTTCGATGGGAACATCATGCTGTTGTCGTCATTGCGACGAGGTACAGCGGTAATCGACTGCATGTATTCCCATAAATCCACCATGTCTTGATCGGTTAGGTATTGATATGAGGTGTAGGGCATTGCTGGGTATAGATAGCCGCTCTTACCCTTGCCGGCAACCAACGCGGCTCGGAAGTCTTCAAAGTCGTAGGTACCAATACCTTCCGTTGTGTGTGGCGTAATATTAGTTGAATAGACGGTACCAAAAGGGGTTACAAAAGGCAGCCCGCCAGCAAAAGGTTCGCCACCTTCGGCACTATGACACGCAACGCAGTCACCGGCATAAGCGAGGTATTCACCACGTTCAACGGACTGAGCTTCTAGGTTCGCGAGTCTTTGCTGCTGCTCTGAACCCGCATGTCGAATGTAAGCACCCAGTGCGAGTATCTCGTTCTCCGTAAGCTGTTTATCAAACGCAGGCATGAGGTTGTTCAAGCCTTTGTTGATGGTGTGTTGTATCTCTTCGATACTCCCTCCGTGCAGCCAGATATCATCTGAAAGATCAGGGACGCCAAACGCGGGATTAGCGATAGAACCATCGGCATGACAAGATGAACAGTATTTTACAAACAGCTCTTTGCCGACTTTAACTTTTACCTCTGGCACATCGGTATGACGTTGATTAAGTGAGGCTAAGTAGTAAGAAACCTTCGCCACTTCGTCTGGGCGCATTATCTCACTCCAACCTGGCATTGCACCGTTTCGCCCTTTGGCGATCGAGTGAATGATCGCTTCATCACTGCCGCCATATAGCCATTCTTGGTCAATAAGGTTAGGGAAGTGTTTTTGACCTTGAGCGTTGTCACGATGACAAGCTGCACAGTGAGTTTGGAACAAGATCTGTCCGCTATTCACTATTTCAGGTATGCCAGACAGTCCTTCGAGGGTGGTCTCGGTTGTTTGTGAGAATTGCTCGTTTAACGTTGTGCTGGGTGAACTGAGTTTATCATCGCTTTGCTGCCAATCGACTAATCCTTCCCATTCCCCTAGTCCAGGGTAGAGCACTAAATAGCCTGCAGACATCAAGAAGGCAATGGCATAGCTGACAAAGAGTAGTTTCGGCGGTGGCGCATCTTTTTCTTCAATCCCATCAAAAGTGCCAAGGGTGTGGTCTTGATCGGCTCGGTGATTGCTACGCCAGTATTTAACGACAACGGACACCATAAGAACGAAGAAAATTAAGGTTAAAACTACCGCCCATAGATTCCAAAATGTACTCATTGTGATACCTCCTGTGACGTATCTTTACCAAGGCTTTGTAGATAACGGATCAGAGCTTCACCTTTGGTTTTACCTCTTACTTGTAATCGAGCGTCACCAATTTCTTGGTCAGTGTAAGGCACGCCGAGTATGCGGAGGGTTTCCATCTTGTCACTTATATCGTCGCCTGATATTGTCTGTTCAAATAACCAAGGGTAGGCGGGCATGATCGATGTGGGTACGACTTTTCGAGGATCAATTAGATGAATAGCATGCCACTGGTCAGAATACTTTCTTCCTAAGTTAGTTAGGTCCGGCCCCGTACGTTTAGATCCCCACAAGTTGGGAAACTCATAGATGTCATCTGCTTCTTTGTTCGGACGACCGTTACGTTTTACTTCCGGTTCTAGAGGGCGAACCATTTGTGTATGACACACATGACAGCCTTCACTGATGTAGATGTCTCGTCCTGCTAACTCAAGAGGTGTGAGCGGCATCGCTAAGCTGCCTTTGGCGATATCATCCCCACGGACAATGGTTGGCACTACCCAAACCAACAAAGAGAAGGAGGCGACGACAACGGTGGTCACAATTAAAATGACGATTGAATGTGTAAAGTCTTTACTCATCATTTAAGCCTCCTTCGGTATGAGCGCGTTTAGTATCAAGTGTTGCTGGCATTCGAACGGTTTTAAACAAATTGAATGCCATAAAGAATAAACCTAGAACAAACAACGCACCGCCAAAGAATCGTAAGAACAACCAAGGTGCTTTGAAGTCCATCGCTTCGACAAAGCTGTAAATCAGTTCGCCATTTTCATTTTGAGCGAGCCACATATAACCTTCACCGATACCAGCGACCCAAAGTGCAATCGCATAAATCGCCACGCCAGCATGAGCAAGCCAGAAGTGCCATTTGATGAGCCGTCTTGACCAGAGTTCGGTTTGGCCCCACAAGCGCGGAATGAAGTAGTAAAAAACCGCAATCCCTGACATCCCAACCCATCCTAGTGCTGCGGAATGTACGTGACCGATTATCCATTCGGTATTGTGCGCCACCATGTTGAACCAGCGAATAGCGAGTAGCGGGCCTTCGAATGTCGCCAAGCAGTAGTAAAGAATCGCTGAGAAAAAGAATAAAAGAATGTAGTCGGACTTCAGCTTTTCTTTGTTTTGAAGCAGGGTCATTGCGCTATTGAAAGCACCGGCCCAGGAAGGGAGCCACAATATCAACGACATCACGATTCCGATGTTTTGAATCCAGATTGGAACGGAAGAATAAACTAAGTGGTGCGTTCCAGCCCATGTGTAAAAGCCGACCAAGCCCCAAAAGTGGATGACAGACAAACGGTAAGAATAGATAGGTCGATCTGCCGCTTTGGGTATGAAATAGTAGTTCATACCAATCACACCAGCGGTCAGTAAGAAGCCGACGGCATTATGTCCCCACCACCATTGAACAATCGCATCTTGAGCGCCTGCGAATACAGAGTAAGACTTCATTGCAGAGACTGGCATCGCGAGATTGTTCACAATGAAAATCATGGCAACAACGATAATGAACGCTGCAAAGAACCAGTTGGCCACGAAGATATGGCTCACTTTTCGCTTGGCAAGGGTGCCGAAGAACAAGACAGCATAGAGCACCCAAACCAACACAATCATTAAGTCGATTGGCCATTCAAGTTCCGCATACTCTTTTGAGCTGGTGTAACCCGCGGGTAAGGAGACGACCGCAAGTAACAGAATAAGTTGCCATCCCCAAAAGACCATCCATGACAAACTTTTATTGAACAATCCACAATGACCCGTTCGTTGGGCAATGTAGAGTGACGTCCCCATTAAAATATTGACTACAAACCCGTAAATAACGCCTGAGGTGTGCAGTGGACGAAGACGTCCAAATTGGAAATATTGAGAATCGAAATTGAGTACAGGCCAATACAACTGAGCGGCGAGGATCACGCCGATGATCATACCTACAATAGCCCAAATTAAAGAGGCGATAATAAAGTATCTCACGACCTTAATGCTGTGCTGCGTTGTCACTTGTTCCATAACGAGGCTCCTTGCCTGCAGTTTTGAATTGCTGTTTGTTTTTAGTCGTTACTTGTTTTTGATTCGTGACTTAATTGAGAGTCGCTGCCTAACTGAGAATAGAAATAAGAGATGTCTTGAATGTCTTGGTCCGAAAGCGTGTCCGCTTGTTGTTGCATGAGCACGGCCAACCCGCTGGTTCTTTCTCTCGTTTGATAATCTTTTAAAGACGAGATTAGGTATCCCATTTTTTGACCTCGGAGGTTGGGGTAGGGTTCTTGTGTTGAGATTCCGTCAGCGCCATGACAAGTCATGCACACCTTGGCTTTTTGTTTTCCTAATTCAAACTGTTCTAGACTAATTTCAGCAGACACAGGAAAAAGAATTAATGCGGTTAAAACGGGATATAGCGCTAACATTGGGTTTAATTTACTCATCATCGATTCCCTTTGTTTTGACGTGGGTGGCTTTATTTAGAGATTTACTCAGTGCTGAATGTCTGTGTTTGCGTCACCTAAGGTAAGAGCAACAGCCGCTGAAAAGTAGTTCACGTTTGTATAAAGATTATGCTGTGTCATCGAATGTCGCTAGTAAATGTCCACCTTTCTTTTCAACTTTTTGATGGTCATTACGTATTTAAACGGAGTGGGGATTACTAATCAGTGTAAAAGAACCACTTTAGTTTGGTGAGCTTAAAATGTGAAGTGGTGCAGTTTCATGCATTAACAATGTTGTAAAAAATCGAGTTACTTTAACTAAAGCCAAACGAGCATCCTTGAGGTGTCTGGTGATGGCGCTTACGACACGAGAGCGTGCTACGCTGCTATTAAGATTAAACGAGCCGATGCGCTTATTCCCCCAAGAGAGGGGGCAGCCTTCTGGGAGCGTGGTCACCCTCGAAATCTCGCCGTGGGTTGTCAGAAGTTATACGGCTCTAATAAGTATTGGAAAGAGCGGTATGGATATCACAAACGTTCACTCTCAGAAACAGCGATGTATTGAGTTAAACAATTGCTAGGAGGGCAACTGAGCCTAAGAAATTACAATGCTCAGCTTGGCGAGACTTACGCTATGATCAAAGCGCTGAATAAACTTACAGTGCTTGGTATGCCTGAAACTCAGTGTGTTGTATAAAAGTCACTCAACTTTAGGCGGTTTGGTTTCTCGCCTGAATTACGCAACAAAGCCGCATTTATGTGTCAGATTTAGATATTTCAAGTCAAACTACTTTCGTAAAAGAATTCATGACTGGTTTTCTATCGGGAATTCTAAATCCTAGAAACCTATTGTTCTTATTATCTGTATTTCCCTTTTTTCTGATCGTTATGTAAGATTTCGGCTAAGTTACGTCTAACTTCTTGTAGTACTGAGCATTTGCCCGAATTGTGGCAGCCAAGATTATCTGTTTCAGAATTAGGAACCGTTGTGGTTTTAGATATATATCAAGTGGACTCGTTTACAACACAAGCGTTTAAAGGAAACCCTGCGGGAGTCTGTATCTCCAAAGAGCTGTTGGATGAGTCATTAATGCTTTCAATCGCTGAAGAGATGGCAGTATCAGAAACTGCATTCTTAGACCTCAATACGATGACGTTGAAATGGTTCACACCAGAAGTTGAAGTCAAATTATGTGGTCACGGTACGTTGGCAACAGCACATGTGATGAAGGAAAAAGGGTTAGTTAATGTGGATGAGGTAGTGACGTTTGATACACTTTCGGGTGAGCTATCTGCCACAGTCTGTGACTCGACAATCGAGCTCGATTTCCCAAGTACAGTGCTTGATCTTGGGTTGGATGCCAATAAAGAGTTGCTGGAATATTTAGGGCTGCATGAAAACCAAGTGGTGTCATTCAATGAGTTCGATACCAAGCAGTTTATTGAAGTGGCCAGCGAGCAGGTTCTACTGGATCTAGCGCCAAATTTTGATGCCTTGAAGGGTATTAAAGGTCGAGGTGTCGTTGTGACGGCATTGTCGTCGAACTCTGAGCTTGATTTTGTTTCGCGTTATTTTGCGCCGTGGGTGGGTGTTAACGAAGATCCCGTTACGGGTTCAGCGCATTGCGCTCTCACACAGTATTGGTCGGAGAAACTGAACAAAGCGCATTTCAATGCTTACCAAGCGTCGAGTCGCGGTGGGTATGTATCGACAGAGTTATTGCCAAACGGCCGTATAAAACTGACAGGGTCTGCAACCACGGTAATTAGTGGTACCTTAATAGTCTAAACTTCTATGCCATTCTTAAAACAGCAATGTCGTTATTTAGAACAGCAACGTCATAATTTAAATCTGCTAGGTCACAAGTTAAGGAATAATGGTGTCTGCCTTTTATCTGTCTCAAGTACTCGTCGCTATCGCTATTTGTTTCGATTTGTTGTCATTCCAATTTAAGGAAAGGAAGAAAATCGTAACATGCTTGTTTTTTGCAGGTGTTCTTATCTCGAGCTTGGTAAGGACAAAGACGCCGTGATTATTTGGCTAGCTGTGTTTTATCGTTAACATCTTTAGTAAACAGTAAGATGGACAATCAACAAGACATGAAAGGGGTGTGTCGTGGTTAGAATCCGAAATTACCAAACTAGTGATAGTAAAGCGCTATGGGAGATCTACTTTTATACCGTTCGTAACATTAACGTTCGTGACTATTCCCAAGAACAAGTTGAGGCTTGGGCGCCAAGTGATTTTGACTCTGAGCTTTGGCAAAAATGTATGCATCGGATACAACCTTTTGTGGCTGAGTTAGACGGTCGCGTTGTTGGTTATACAGATCTTCAACCGAGTGGTTTGATTGATCATTTCTTCTGCCATCATGAATATCAAGGTAAAGGCATCGGAAGAGCTTTGATGGAACATGTATTCGAGATTGGTCGAATTCGTGGTGTCTCTCGATATTTTTCAGAGGTGAGCATTACCGCTAGACCTTTCTATGAGCACCTTGGCTTCACGGTCGTCAATGAACAGGAAGTTGAAATACGTGGTGTGGAGCTGACGAATTACGTGATGGAGAAAGTTACGGAATAAGTGATAAACAAAGAAGTATTAATCATCCTTTTTGAGGATTCCAAGTTGGAATTGAAGCTTTGGCGTTTGTAATGGACGCTTGCTTGTCTAACTACAAACAGAGTTTAACTAGAACCAATTAGCAAACATTGTGTATTTGATACCGATATTTACTGGGTATAAAAATGAAAAGGGTGTGAACATGTTACACCCTTAACGAATTTTCGATTTTGTGAGAATATCTTTCTAATAACCCTATTGTTTCGGCAATAAAACCGCATCAATGACGTGGATTACACCGTTTCTCGCTTCCACATTTGGTATCACTACCTTCGCTTTATTAATCATTACGTTGCCGCCATCTACTCTCATCATCACAGCCTCTCCTTGCACCGTTACTGCGCTACTCAACTTCATAACCTCTGCAGCCATGATTTTTCCTGGTACCACATGATAAGTCAGTATTGCGACTAACTTGTCTTTATTCTCTGGCTTCAACAGCATGTCTATCGTTCCCTCTGGCAAGGCAGCGAAAGCCTCATCAGTCGGCGCAAATACGGTGAAAGGACCTTCGCCTTTCAGAGTATCCACTTAGCCTGCCGCTTTTACCGCTGCGACGAAGGTTGTGAAAGAGCCGTTTTCAACGGCTACATCAACTATATCTTTCTTCATACCGTGATGATTGGCATGAGAAAAAGCCGTGAAAAGCAGTGTTACAACTAGTACTGACAGAGTCTTACCTAAATGATTAAACATATTGTAGTCCTTTGAGTTTGTCTGTTATTTCCGGGATATGTTACGAAAGCTCAAAAGCGATAGATCAACTTATCGTAGTCTCAAGTCGCTTACTTCAATAGTCAAAGTTACTGGGCGAATGAATTTTCATGGTTAAATACTTGTTATGATTCCACCTTTGTACTTATATTTAACGGGTAATTATTCAAATAGTGGATGTGAATATGAGGTTAGTCTTACCAGTTATACTTTCGGCATTTGCTTCAATGCCGTCTTATAGCGGTCTTGCTCCAAGTGAAGGCTTCAGCGGCAACTTCAGTGTTTTGGCCGGTTTTTACTCGGATAGTAGTAATTTGAGTACCGAACAAGATTCGAATCAAGCGAGCAATATGGAAGAAGGGAGCATTGAGAAGCAAGGGCTGCTTGGCTTTCTCGGAACCGTTCAATACACTTTTGGTGAATCCCTGACCCACCAAGTTTATGCTGGTACCACTCGAGAGGATATTGCGACAGGTACCATTGCTTTTGAGATAGGGTACAAATATCAATTTACTGGTGGCACAATTTTAGACTTCTCTGTGTTACCGACACTTATTTCTGGTAAAGCTTGGTCTGATCCTTATGCCGTTGGTGTTAATCGAAACGAAACCGATGTGAAAGGTAATGTTGGGCGATTGCAACTCACTAACATTGTTGGAACGGGTTTTCGAACGGATTTCGCGATTGGTCAATCTGACGTTGATGACGAACTGTCAGGAAACCAAAGTTTATTAGGTTTGACTGACGAAGAGGTCGCGATGTTAGATCGTGAAAGAACCTATGTGTACGCCAAAGTAGGGTACCCCTTTATCTTACCTAACCAAGCTGGCGTGTTCGTTCCATCTATGGTGTATTTCAATTCAGACGCAGACGGAGGAGCTCTCAGCTTTGATAGCTACGGACTAGAATTAAATTACGCTAAGAAAATCGGTCGCCATGGCTTCGTTGCCACGCTAGATGCTAATGATCGTCAGTACGATGAAGCGAATCCGATTTACGGAAAAACTCGTGAAGAGAATGAATACGGTGTCTTCTTAGCCTACGAGTTTGGCGGTTTGATGGGCTATAAAGATTGGTCGTTTATCACCTTACTGGGTTTAAGAACGATTGATTCCAATATCGATTTCTATAACTCAGAGCAAGTATTGGCGAGCGTTGGTGTTGACTATAAATTCTAAGATTTAAACATCACGAAGCGTTATTTAACCCCCCAGATTTGGCAGAGCTTTATTATCTGTTTAATTTTTTCGAGCGCTTATAAGCTTTAAGGTTGTAGGTGTTCGTTGCTATCCGTATTATGAAAAAGAGTTTACGTAGATAATAAGGAAGCGCTTTGGAAATACAAATTAGGTATCTTGAATCCACCGACAACCAAGATATTTTTGATATTTATCGACACTCGTCAGTATTAAAGAATACTTCACAAAAGCCTTTCCTTAGTTCTGATCAAGTGGAGCGATTGTTTGGACATTCAGACCATTTCACTTTAGTCGCTGAAGTGTCTGGAAAAGTCGTGGGCCACATTACTTTATTCATGACCACTAAGGTAAGAGACAGACATTGTGCGGGACTTGCGATAGCGATTAATCCGGATATGCATGGTAAAGGGGTCGGTAAGGCATTAATGCAAGAAGCGATTAATCAAGCCGATAACTGGCTAAACCTTGTTCGCCTTGAGTTAGAGGTTCATGCCGATAATTACGGTGCGATTGCTTTATATAAAGGTGTGGGTTTTGAACTAGAAGGCACCAAAAGGCTGAGCACGTTCAAAAGTGGGAAGTACATTGATATGTTGCTGATGTCGAGAATTAGACCTGACTACCTTTGATATCGAGCTAAATCGGTCTTTACTATGTTACTGAGTAAAGGGTTAGTGAAATTCCGATTGAGCTCTGTATCGTAGCAAAGCGGATAATGTTATTCATAAAAACTGATTTACAGAAGCTTATCCATAAAATTAGACACAAAAAATCTGGCCCCGATGTGCCAGATTTTTTAGTTTTAACGAGCGATAAATCGATCTACTTGTTCACGTAATCTTTGAATTTTTGTTTGGTCTCAGCGTCAGCTTTGTCGTACCAAAAATAAAGCATTTCTCCAGCAGTATTCGCCGCGTTTGCGTCGATCTTTGCTGGTAACGTTACTGGTTGAACAACGGCCGCTGCTGTACCCATAGCCAGCGCTGCAATGCCGCCTTTCTTGTTGTACTCTTTCGCTTCTTGAGGGAACTTGCGACCAATCTGCATCCCATCTTTCACTAGCTTGTCTTGTTTAACACTGATTGCATTTTGGTCTTCATCAACCAAGTTCCAATCTAGGTTTTCGAAACTTTTCTTCGCTTCTGCGGTATTGCGGTATTTAGGCATATCAAACGTCAATGCGGTGTCAGTAGCGTTAAACGTTGCAATAATAACGTCGCTATCAACAAACTCACGCTCGTTACCTTTATCAAAAGCCAGCTGATATTGGAATACGATTTGGTTTTGACCGTCTGGAACGGTTAGCGTTTTGTGAGAAGAGAAAAGACTACCGTCAAGATCTGGCTTAGCTTCATTAACCGCTAAGACATCTACGCTAGATGGAACTTCAATTGTCACGTCAGCTAACACGTGTGGTGCTACGATAATTGTGGAAAGCAGCGCAATGGATTGTAATGTTTTCATAATCATACAGTTATTTTAGAGAGATATTTTTACAATCTCATGCAGAACGAAGTATTTCAAGTTGCCTTGTCTCGATTTGGTAAAATTCACCGAAACTTAACGCAAGGGCAGATCTTGAAAGCGTAATTGGTGCTTATTCACGCAAGCTATAAGGTTGTATGCGTTATCGCTAGCCTAGTTATTTCGATGCCTTATTTCTTGTTATCTTAGGTTGCTGGTGGAGTTTGTGTATTCGGCGTGTAATTACAAGTTAGCCCGGGAGGACACAGCTATTGGCAGTATTCGCGCGATTCTACGTATAAAGAAAGCAAATACCTCAGGAGTAAGGCAAGCAATCTTTGCGGTAAGGTTACTTACCCAATGTAGTCATTTATGCAACTAAGCTCCTTTATGCCTCTTTTGGCCTCTGTTCTGAGTGGATCAAGAAGTAAGACACCCAATCATCAATCGGTAAAGGTCGCGAAAAGAAATAGCCTTGAGCGTATTTACAACCTATCTGACGTAATGTCTCAACATGATTTTGGGTTTCCAGGCCTTCTGCTATTACTGAAAAATCAAGTATTTGTGCGAGTTTTAACACTGCACAGGTAATTTCGTAATCGACTTTAGATGAGTTGATGTCTTCAATAAAACTACGGTCTAGTTTGACGCAATCAGCAGAAAGGTTCTTCAAAACCGACAGCGAAGAATAGCCGGTACCAAAGTCATCAATCGCAATCTTATAGCCCTTCGAGTGCAGTACCTCAATGGTTCTTGAGCAGGTTTGGAAATCTCGCATCATGTCTCTTTCTGTGATTTCAAGAAGCAGTTGATGGGGCTGACAATCTGTTTCATCGAGTATCACTTGCAACTGTTCCGCGAGGTCAGTCATATAGAACATTCGTGCTGAGAAGTTGATAGAGAAAATCACACCCTGTAGGTCGATACCTGAGTGTTGCCATTCAGTGATCAAGTTCGCCACTTTTTTAAACACCCATTTATCGATGTCGATAATAAGGTCGCTTTTCTCTGCGACTTCAAGAAAATCGATAGGTGGAAGCAATCCGAGTTTTGGGTGACGCCAACGAATAAGAGCCTCGGCTCCGATGATTTCTTGAGAACCTAAGTCGACTTTGGGTTGGAAGAATACTTCCAGTTCGTCATTTGCAATAGCTTGATGAAGCCCCATGTTGGTTTCAATTAAGTCATTAACCTCATGTGTCATTTTGTCAGCATAGATACGGTACTGGTCTCTACCATTGCGTTTGGCGTGATACATGGCGGTATCTGAGTTTCTAATCAAGGTTTCGCCGTCCACACCATGAGTAGGGTATTCACACACGCCAATACTGGCTGATACGAAGATAGAATTGTCACCGATGTAGTAGGGCTTCCGCAGTGCTTGATTTAAACGATCTGCGATCGGTTCGCCTTCTTCTAACCCAATGTTTGAAAATACAACCATGAACTCGTCGCCTCCCATTCGAGCGACAAAGCCTTTGTCTCCAACTAGGTTTCTTAGGATGTCAGATACATTGACCAAAAGGTTGTCACCCGGCGCGTGCCCCAGCGAGTCGTTAATGGTCTTAAATTCATCAATGTCGAGGTAAAGCAATAAGAAAGACTCATGGTTTTGGCTCGATCTTCTGATCTCTTCGTCCAATTTTTTCGTCGCCAAAAGGCGATTGGCCAAACTGGTAAGTGGATCATGGTGAGCTAAGAAATCGAAATTTTTCTTCTCTTCGGTGAGTTCTAAATACGCCTCTGAAAGTCGTGAGGCCATGTCATTATAGGCCTTTTCTAAGTGAGACCATTCATCGCTTCTGCCCAAGTTGATTGGTTCTTTGAGGCTCCCAGACTCTAGGCGGTCAAAGCCATGTTTTAGCGCATTAAGCGGTTGTCTAATATGATATCTGACCACGTGGCTTACCAATAACATCGATAACACAAATGCGGAGAGGCTAATAAGGATGGCGTTGAATCTTGATAGACCAATTTCTTTTTCTAGCTGGTCGGTTAATTCTAAAGCTTGGTTTTGGACTCGGGACTCTGTGTTTTTCACCATTTCTAACAAGTCACTCTGTGCTTCTAAAAGAGAGGCCATTACCAACCAACGCTGTTCTAAATTGGCTCTAATTCGTTTTAATGCGGCGTTGTATCGCATTACCGTTCTGCTGATGCGCTTTTTCTCTGCGATAACGGCAGGGGTTTCGATATCAACGTTCTCTAGATGAAGTAAGAATATATCGAGTTCTTTCTCGACCTCAATAAGCAGCACTTTTTCTGTTTCTGGAGTGATGCGACTGTGAATGTCACCGACCATTTTTCCTGAAGTAAGAAAAGATTCACGTAACATGTTGATGAGATCTAACTCGTTGTTGTAACGGATGAAGTCAGGTTTATCTAGGTGTCTAAGTTTGCTGTCGGCGATAGCGAATTCGAGCTGGTCGAGTTGTTCGGCCAAGGTTGCATCAATCTTATTGGTTTGTTTAAAGATCCTATTCAGTGCCAGTGAGCTGCCTAAAAATCGGTGGAAATTGTTAATAAAGGCATCAATTTTTTGCGAAAAACCTTCATTGGTCGACAAATCCCTTAACCTTTGAAGTTGGAAATCAACGTTAAATGCTTCTTCCGACAGTGTGGTTTCACTGAATAAGAAGGTCTGTTCGAGTAATTTCACTCTTGACGTTAAAGTGAAAACTCGACGGCTGATTTCGGAGTTCACTATCAACTCTGAAACGTGCGTGGACGTTTTAGTTTTAAGTGTAGATTCTACGTAATAGAGCGATCGAATCACCATGATAACAGCGAGACTCACAATGAATAACGATAGAAGATTCGAAATAATGAGTCGTTGAGTGATGTTTATCTGATTTAATTTCATTGTGGCTTCCAAATTCTCAGATACGCTTCGCGATAGCCGTTTTTAGGATCGTAGATGCCTTTGTCTTCATGACTTATAAGCTCTTCAACATTGCCTGGCGTGACTAGGTGAACAGGAGCAGAGTAACCGCTAGGCGGCATTTTGTTGAAGGCTCTATTGAGTTCGTCGACAATTTGCCAACCTTGTAAATAAAGAGGCTCTGGTACAGTAGCAAGTTGGAATTGGCCACTATTAATTCGTTTGTATGCGGCTTTGCTACCGTCACCCGCTGAGATATTTTGTGGTATTAGTCGATACTCATCGAGGTTGGCTTCCAAAGACGGGATCGCATAATCAATGTACAAGTCGTTGATGGCTAAAATGTGCGTGATTTTTTCGTCGTACTTCTTCTCGAGTATTTTTAATGTCGCGGGCATTTGCTCCGCTATTTTATCTAACGGTAGGTAGTTCAGTTCAAGGACATCGCACGTTTTGCAACGTTTAATCGTGTTGACCATCGCGTGTGCTTTGATCATCGCTATTTCATAATTAGGGTCGGTGAATACGACGGTTTTGGCTCGACCATTAGAGTTTACAATCGCGAGCAGTGCAGCAACTTCGGCTACAGCCAAAGGATCGGTTGTTATGTTCGTGTATAAGCCAATCTCAGGGTTTCCACTCACCAATTCAGTCGCATGCCAACCAATGACCACAACCCCGAGCTCTTCGGCTTGTTTTAAAATGTCTTTGTGTCGGATAGCATCGATCCCGCCGAGAACAATGGCGTCAGGCTCAAAGCCGAGCGCTTTTCTGATCGCCGCACCTTGGCGGACTTCAGAACCTAAACCGTCGATAAAACGAAGGTGCCAATTGATCTTAGAAATGGCTTCAGATATGCCTTTCCCAACACCATAAACACCGCCGTTACGTAAGTCTGAGGCGACAAAAATAATGCTCTTCTCGTGAAGCACAGCCGGACCATCGGTTGGTCCTCCCCAAGTTCGTTGACTGGAAATCGCTTGCATGACTTTTTCTTCAGCGTATTGGAAGAAATCGTCTTCTGGATTGCCCGCAAAACTGGTTGAGTAGCAGGTGGTAGCGAGCAACAAACTCGCAAATTTTATCGTCTTATTCATGGATTGTATAAAGTGCTTTTAATCATCATCGTTATATATTTATAATAATGTTAATAAACATTCAAACATTTGGTAACAGTTATGATGGGTCAAATTTATAAAAATGTTTTTCCAACCCTACTAACCGCCTGTTTTGCTGTTCCTTGGTTCGTGAACGCTGATGGCATAAGGTCTGACGCTGACTCTATAAAACTGGATAAATTTCAAGAGACTGTAAGTGGAGAGCCGATCTCTTTGGCTACTGCGCCATTTGAAAAAACGGTGAGAATTGCTCTAATTTATCCAAGTGCAGATATTTCTGACTTTTGGATAAGAAATTACACGGCATTGAAGGAGCGACTCATTGCCCTCGAACTTCCATTTGAGATCCAAGAGTTCACATCGAGACAGATTGAACACTCTTTACAAACACAATATACGGATCAAGTCTTGAGCTCTGAGGCACCGTATGACTTCGTGATTTTTGGTCCTTCTGAACTCGGAATACAAGCTGAGAACATTCAAAAGTTATCGGCTTCGACAGAATTCAAAACCTTTATTTGGGCGTTTCATACACCGAACGAGCAATGGGTACATCAACCAGACAGTTGGTTCGATTTCTCTAGTGCGATGGGTGCGAAAGTGCTATGCCAACATGTGTTAGAAGAGTTAGGTAATGAGGTCGAATTCTCTGCGAATCGCGGGATCCCAGGAATCACCGACACGCAGCGCTCACAAGGTTTCATCAATTGTGTAGAAGAGAAAGGCGATTGGTTAACCGTCTATGAGCACTTTGGGCAATATCAAAAAATTGGTGGGGCTGATGGGGTTCGATTGGTTCTCGGTAATTTCCCTGAAGTGACGATGATTCACAATGCAAACACAGCGATGACGATGGGGGCTGTTGATGCGTTAGGTAAAGCCGATATGCTTTCTGAAATATATGTGACGGGTTGGGGCGGAACGGCGAAAGAGATCGAAAAGATTCGTTCAGACGAGTTGGATGCGACTCCAATGAGAATGAGTGATGACCTTGGGGTTGCGACGGCGGAAGCCATTAAATTTCATATAGAAGAGAGGGAAGCCGAAGTACCACTTATCTATTTGGGGCGAATTACTGTTGTGCACAACAAGATGAATGATGAAGAGTTGAATCAGTTAACTAAAGAAGCATTTCGTTACTCGGGTCAGAACTAGGCTTGTTTAATCTGTCTCTTCTCTGCAATCAAATCGTGGTTCAGGTAGATTTAGGGTTGGGCATACAGCCGAATTGCGTCTTTGGTTAAACCAAAATCGTCCTTCAGTCTTTTCTCTACGCCACTCGATAGTAGTGTGTCTTTGTTGAAGTACTGAGTTTGATTGAAGCCAAGTGCATTACAGCAGGTGAAGATTCAGGGACACCGTGGTCGGCAGACAGCATAATTAATGTGTTTCTAGCCCGACTTGATTATCGACGGTTTTAAGAAGCTTAGCCATTGTCGAATCAAGTCGAATCAAGTAGTCTTCTGTTTCTAGGCTTTCAGGGCCATAAAGGTGAGGGATGGTGCGCTGGAAATCACCGAGCTTAACCTTGTGGTCCATGTTGTGTTCTTGCAGGGTGCACTGGTCACGCGGTAACGACAGTTCCCATCTCTGCTTAGAGTATTGAGTTGCAATGGCTTTTTCGTTCCAACGAGATACCCAAGTTGGGTATTCGTCGTAGTAATGATTGACTGGTTTTTTACATTTAGTGTTAACTCATATCAAGACGGGTCAGCACTAATAAGTGCTGAGTAATTCATCGATTTGTTGATTGATGATTTTCATTTCGCTGTATATGACGGAGAGATCGTCAGCCTGAGGCGCTAGTTTATTGAATGTGGTTCGTTCTACATTCTCTAGAGCGACCGTTGCTGTCTCTTCGCCAAAGCTAGCCAATATTCCTTTCAAAGTATGCACAGTAAAATGAAGCTTGTCCCAGTCTTGCTGTTGTACTAGTTCTTCTATTTCTTGTAACGAATTTCCGTGATCTTCTTGGTAGGTTGATAACACAGCGAAAATTACGTCTCTGTCGTTATCTAAGTAAGCGTTTAAAGCATCAAAATCTAGCATGTGGACTCCTGTCGGCTGCATGTTGAAAATGGATTGGGCGGCTTAGTAGAAAAACCGTTGCGTGATGAGTCACTGATCCATTGGTTCCATCTTGGTGGAAGTTCTAGTTGAGTCAGTTCTTCTATGTATTCGTCGCCAAGGTTTGTTTCTGTGTGAGCGTTATTGACGGCATATAGATAGTCAAGTTTAGCGGCGACTGAATAAGGATAGCTGTGAATATAATCTTTCAATTCTTGAATCGATCCCGAATTCCCGATATTGATGCAAGTCGAAGGATCGGCCGTGTTTGACGTCAGTTGATCTTGTACTTTCTCACCACGAGATTTTAGGCATTCAGCCACAAGGTGATATAAAGAGTATTCACCAAAATGATTGAGCAAAGGCAGCAATTGAGCGAGCAGCGAAGTGGGTTGGTTGAAAAAATGATTCGATAAAAGCTTGGTTGCTCGTATCACTTTTTTATGGGCAACCGATGGGCTGTTTTCTATCAGTAATATACTGCATTGAAACAGAGCAAGGCTTGCTAGCACTTGTTGTTGCAGTTTCGCAGGCAGCTTTAAATTAACCAACTCAGTAAATTGATTGGCGTGCTCAAGCAACATACGTTTGTTCTGTGTTTGAGTTTCGCGTTGGTAGGTCGCTTTTAGAGAGTCATAGTGCGTACCAATGGAATGAATCAAATCAATGTCGGCGGATGAAATGTGGGTCGCGTACATTTCCCCAAGCTTAATCAGCATGTGCGTATTGTCGACATTCTCCGCTAAGTCGATCGCTCTTATCGCGCGATGGCTGATGCTTGGTGTCATTTCAAATGCTCTGATCGCAAGCTTAAGCGCAGGCAGCAGCATCTTATGTTTTTCATAGATGCAGCTTAAACAATCAATCACGTTCAATGACAATGGCTGAACAATCAAGTAATTGTGAAGTTTCTCTATCGCCAGATTCGGTTTACCTAAGCTATCTAAAATCAATGCCTCAGCTACTAACTTGGTTGGGTGCATTTTTGTTTTCGAGTTAGTGATAACATTCGACAGCAAGTTCCATTTTTGACCCGCAATTAAATGCTCAATGAGTGTTGCCTCGAACTGAACATTCACTTGGTTATTCGGGATGTCTAACGCCTGTTTAAGCAACTCAGGAGTGTTAATCGGGTACAGACGGTTTAGTTGGTCAATTTGCTGCGACTCGAACACCGCGTTTTGGATTTTCTTACCTAACGACTGAGTGTGAATCGGCTTAGAAATGAAATGGTGCGCCTCGCCAGAGAGGGCGGTTAATACGGTTTCTTGACGCATGTCTCCAGAGAGCAAAATCGTCGCTACCGTATGATCGATAAGTCTATTTCGATATAGGATCCCTAAAAGTTCAAACCCCGTAAAGGATTGCTCTAAGTGGTAATCGATGAGGAGTACATGAAAAGAGTGCGTCTCGACCGCTTTAATGGCTTGTCGATAATCCGTTGCAATAAAAATGCAGTCATGCGCAATGCCTAGGCTCGCCAATTGTTGCTTGATGAGTATCGTTGCACTTTTAGAGTCGTCGACAATCAAAACCCGTAGGTCTGGTGGTAAGGTCAAATCCATTTTCATCAATACCAAATGTTATTTTTAATTTAGGTGCTAGGTTGACATTGTCAAGGTGCCTAGCTCACATGTAAATAATGGCCTTGTTGCTTAAATCGATGGAACTAAATCAGGAAGCTACGATCTGATCGGATACACCCATCAATCGTCGTAGTCTCATGCCTAAACCTCGTTACAAAACAACTAACTGGAAGCAGTATAATAAAGCCTTAATCAACCGTGGCTCTCTGACTTTTTGGATTGATGAGGAGACGTTAGCCGAGTGGAAGCAAAACAAACAAGGCAAGCGTGGTAGACCTCGCCGATTCAGCGACTTAGCCATTACTACCGCTCTGATGGTGAAACGCGTTTTCTCTATGCCATTGAGAGCGCTGCAAGGTTTTCTAGACTCCGTCTTTAAGCTGGCTAACATCCCTCTGGTTTGCCCACACTACACCTGTATAAGTCGTCGATCTAAGGATGTTGAGGTTTCATTTAAAACTAAAACCAGAGGTGCGATACAACACCTAGCCATTGATGCCACTGGTCTCAAGGTTTATGGCGAAGGTGAATGGAAGGTCAAGAAGCATGGAACTGATGGGAAGCGAAGAGTCTGGCGTAAGCTGCACATCGCAGTAGATACAAGCACCCACGAAATAGTCGCAGCAGAGCTGAGCTTATCTAACGTAACCGATGCCGAAGTGCTCCCCAACTTACTTAATCAGACACGTCGGAAAATCATTGAGATATCAGGTGATGGCGCTTATGACACAAGGAATTGCCATGATGCCATACGGATCAAGCGAGCTGTTCCGCTCATCCCACCAAGAGAAGGGGCTGCCTTCTGGGAGCGTGGTCACCCCCGAAATCTCGCCGTGGGTTGCCAGAAGTTATATGGCTCAAATAAGTATTGGAAAGAGCGGTATGGCTATCATAAGCGCTCTCTATCAGAGACCGCGATGTACCGAGTAAAACAGCTGCTAGGTGGGAAATTAAGCCTGAGGAACTACAACGCTCAAGTTGGCGAGACTTACGCTATGATTAAAGCCCTGAATAAGCTTACAGGGCTTGGTATGCCTGAAACACAGTATATCGATTAAGAATTAAGCACAATGGGGCAGGCATGCCTTCTCTCTGAATTAAGCAACAAAGCCGTAAATAATCAATAAACTATTGGTAATTAAAGAGTATTCGACAACATTTATTAAACCTAGTTTACATTTTCTATTTTCTCCTAAATCTTATGTGGTTATACCCGTGATCATTGAAAATGCTTGATTTTCAATGAAATCAGGATCATGCTACTCACCATGAAAATGGTACTAACTCCTGAGCAAAAACAACAACTCGAACAGATGCACAATACTGAGCGTGATCGTCGAGTATGCGACCGTATAAAAGCTGTCTTGCTAGCTTCCGAAAGTTGGAGCCCGCCTATGATCTCTCAAGCCCTTCGTATCCATGAATCTACAGTTGCTCGTCATCTTAGTGATTATGCTCTATCTGAAAAACTTAAACCTGAGAATGGCGGGAGCCAGAGTCTACTTTCTGATACTCAGACGATGCAGCTCATCGAGCATTTGACTGAGAAAACCTATTTTCATACGCGTCAAATCGTTACTTACGTCGAAGCTGAATTCGGTGTGAGCTACACCGTTTCTGGGATTAATAAGTGGTTACATCACCACGGTTTTGCATACAAAAAGCCCAAAGGTGTACCACATAAACTAAAGCCTGAAGAGCAGCAAGCATTTATCGAGTATTACAACGAGGTACTTAAGCCCAAGGATGCGCCTGTACTTTTCATGGACGCCGTTCATCCAACTCAATCAACAAAACTTAGCTGTGGCTGGATCCGTAAGGGACAGGATAAGCTAATTGAAACGACAGGTAGCCGCACTCGAGTGAATCTAATCGGTGCTCTGTCATTGAAAAACATCAGCGCAACGATCACAGATACTTATGAAACGATAGATAGCGAGAGTATTGTTCGCTTCTTTTGGAAACTCAAGAAAGAGCATTATCCACTAGAGCAAACCGTGCATATTGTGCTTGATGGTGCAGCCTACCATCGGTCAGAAATGGTTAGGAATGCGGCAAAAGTACTCAATATAGAGCTTCATTACTTACCCTCATACAGCCCAAACTTAAATCCAATAGAGCGGCTTTGGAAAGTAATGAATGAGCATGTGAGGAACAATGTCTATTTTCCCTCCAAAACAGCATTCACCTCTGCTATCAAAAAGTTTTTCGATGTGACGTTACCAGAAGTTGCAGGCTCACTTGTATCCAGAATTACAGATAATTTTCAGGTACTGATACCTGCATCTTCAAGTTGAAAGGGTATATGCAGGTTATATCAATCAAAAAGAGGCAAGCCGTTAAGCTTGCCTCTGTTTTTGTTATTCAAGTTTTCTTCGATATTCTGCTATGAACTCTGTGCGTTACTCTCGATAGTAACGCCTAGCAGCAGTCTCTAGCTCTAATCGCGCATATTCAGAATTAATACAGCGGCTAACGCTAAGAATGCCGTCATCATTAAGAACACATCGTTGTAAGCCATAATAGTAGCGTCACGTTGCATGGTACCAAGTAGGCTTGTTTGCGCTTGTTGCATCGCAGTCGCGGCATCACTGCCAGATTGGATAAAGAAAGCTTGCTGATCTTTGAGGGTTTGCCAACCTAAATGACTGACAGAAGGCAGTGACTCTTTGATGTGTGCTAGATGCTCACGGGTTTTGTTATCCAGTAGCGTAGCGATAATCGCAATACTGAACGCGCCGCCTAAGTTACGCATTACGTTGGTTAAGGTCGAAGCGTCAGGGGTATCCATTTTGCTGATGTTCTTCATAGCAACCAAAGACAGCGGAACCATAATAAATGGGCTACCAATAGCACGCAGAACCATAGACAAAATCAACTGCTGGCCACCAAAATCAATGGTCATGTGGGTGTTTACGTAACAACTTAACCCGAACATCGCGAAACCAAAGGTCACCAAGTATTTAGGCTTAATGATTTGCGTCAGCTTGGGCACGATTGGGAATATCAGCAATTGTGGGAAACCCATCCACATCAGGACTTCGCCAATCTCCATCGCGTTGTATTGCTGGATTTGCGTTAAATACAGAGGTAATACATAGATAGAGCCGAGCAACGCCATCCCCAAGATCAGATAGGCGATACAAGACATCGCAAACTGCGCATCCCGCAATAGCCGCAAATTCACCAGTGGCTTTTTATGTTGTAGCTCGTTTATCACGAAGTAAACCAAACTCACTGCAGACACAATACTCAGGCCCACTATAAAGCTCGAGCTGAACCACTCTTCGCGGTTACCTTCTTCTAACACCACTTCCAAACAACCTAATCCGAGCGCCATAGTTGCGATGCCGAACCAGTCGGCTTTTTTCAGCGTACCAAGGTCGAGTTTTTCATCGTCCAAGCCATACCGGATCATGGTGATCACGAGCAGAGCGGGCGGGATATTGATGTAGAAAATATAGTGCCACGAGAAGTTCTCCGTCAGCCAACCACCAAAGGTAGGGCCGATAGATGGAGCAAAGGTCGCGGTTACACCAAACAGTGCCATGCCGACTGCTCGTTTATTTATGGGTAACAGTTGTATAACCAGCGAGAAGGCGAGTGGGATTAATGCACCACCACTAAAGCCTTGCATGGCGCGGAATATGATCATCGAGGTCATATTCCACGAGAACGAACATAACAGAGAGGAAATGGTGAAAATGGCCGTCGTCCAAGTTATATAACGGCGTTTACCGAGCGCTTTAGAAAGCCAACCGCTGAGTGGGATAGCAATCATCTCTGCGACCAGGTATGACGTAGAGATCCACGAGCTTTCATCTAAGGTTGCAGATAGTGCGCCTTGAATATCTTTGAGAGACGAGTTGGTGATCTGAATATCCAAAATCGCCATAAACGCGCCAATCAAACCGCCAAATAGGGCGATGCAATGACGTCTTGAAACCTCGCCATCATCATTAGTGTGGGTGACAACACCAGCGTTACTCATGGTCTAGCCTCGTTTATCGATGGTCGCTACCACAGATAAACCAGGAAGCAATCGACCTTTCAACTCTTGCTGGTCTGAGATAGTAATTTTCACAGGCACACGTTGAACGATTTTAGTGAAGTTACCTGTCGCGTTTTCTGGCGGTAGCAGAGCAAACTTGGCGCCAGTCGCAGGAGAGAAGCTGTCTACCACGCCTTCAAGTGGTTGGCCTGGGAAAGCGTCCAATTCCACTTCAACAGTCTGACCTTTGTGAATGCCGCTTAGTTGTGTCTCTTTGAAGTTGGCTTCAATCCACACTTGGTTGTTTGGCACCAAGCTCATTAGTGGGGCGCCTGCTTGAATCAGTAAACCTTCACGGACACTTCGCTTGCCAATCACGCCGTCTGTTGGCGCGTATACTTTGGTGTAATCCAGATTAAGCTGCGCTTGTTGTTCTTGCGCCTGAGCTTCGGTCACTGAGGCCTTTGCTTGTTCGATTTCGCTGGCAATTACGATCAATTGATCGTTACTTGCGACGAGGTTTGCTTTTGCTTCTTCGAGTTCTGCTTGGGTGACTTTTTGTTGTGCGACCATGCTGTCGACTTCATCTTGCGAAGCATAGTTACGTTTCAATAGGCTACGAGAGCGAATGACTTGCTGAATAGCACGCTCGTATTCGGCTTGTGCTGAATCGACACGGCTTTCGGCTTGGTTAATTTGGCTACGTTGTAACGTTTGTTGTGCGACAAGGTTGCGTACGCTTGATTCGACTACTGTTAAATGGGCGTGAGCTTGTGCAAGTGCGGACTGGTAATCACGATCATCAATTTGAACCAATAAATCGCCTTCTTTAACCGACTGGTTATCACTGACGTAAGACTTAACAATGTAGCCAGACACTTTTGGACTAATATTGGTGATGTCGCCTTGTAGGTAGGCATTATCGGTCGATTCGAAGTACTGGCCATAGCCATACCAATATCCAGCGCCAGCTAACCCCAATGACAGCATGATCGCAGTAGCAATAAGCGGTGCTTTTTTACGTTTTTTTGTGCTTACTGGTTGCGAAGCTTTATTGATATCTGTCATTTCTTTTTCTCATTTTGATTTCATTTAGATGTAACGAATTGTAAATGAATCTCATTGATTGATAAGATAGGAAAAAAGAGAAACACTGTTGCAAAAATCTTACTAATGAGAGTTTTGGAGAGGTCGGATGGACTTAAATGCAGTCACTATTTTTACACAAGTCGTTGATTGTGGCAGTTTCACACATGCCGCTGAAGCGTTGAATATGACCAAGTCGACCGTAAGCCGAAAACTTGCTGAGCTAGAACAGCACTTAGGTGTGAGGTTGATCACTCGTTCGACACGAAGTTTGGTGTTAACACCGGAAGGTGAGCGCTTTTATCAATCGAGCATGCAAATGCACGAGATCATGAACCAAGCTGAATTAGAAGTTTCAGCTAACCAAGACCTGATTCGAGGCCCTCTAAACGTTGTGCTTCCTGTTGAGTTGGGGCACCAAGTACTGGCGAAGTATATTCACAGCTTTCTGCTTGAACATCCGAACGTAACGATGAACTTGGAACTGACTAACCGTGAAGTCGACATTATTGGTGAAGGCATCGACCTTTACGCGCAGATTGGTGAGTTGGTCGATTCTAGCTTGGTCTCTCGTTATTTAACGACCTCTGGGCGTGTATTGGCCGCGAGCCCAGAGTATTTAGAACAATTTGGTGAAATCAAAACACCGAAGGACCTCAAACCCCCATTTCGAATGATCGAGGTCTCGAATAAAGCGGCGCGTTTGCCTAAATGGAAGTTACAGCTTGATGATGGTGAATCTGAGCTGATAGAGCTTCCAAGCCAACTCAAGGTGAATACCATTACGGCATGCCTTACTGCGTGTGTTGACGGGCTAGGGCTTGCTGTACTGCCTGAATTTATCTGTAGAGATCATTTCAGAACTGGCCGATTGGTGCACTTACTGCCTGAATACGACATGCCACAAGTCACGGTAAGCTTGGTGTATGCAGACAGACAACTGATGCCCAAGCGCAAAAAGGTATTCATTGATTATCTACTCACGGCATTTCAAAGCCGCAAACATGAGTAGCTTTTTGTCTAACTACTCTCAAGTCGCGACACAAGTATTCAGTTCTTTAGTCCGAAATAGAAAGTTAAAGAACTGAAGAACTGAAGAACTGAAGAACTCACTAGCGAAACAATAAGAGTTCGATCAATTGAGCTCTGGTTCCCACTCTACAACTTGTCCATTACTTAATACGGCTGTGATAGACGTTGCCGCAACATCGACACCGTTTTGGTGAAACGTTTGGTCAGAGAAGTTTGCGATGATCTTGCTACCGTCATTGAATACGGTTTGTTGAACCTTGCCGCTCTTATCCAGCCATATGAAGTCAACCAGCGTTTTGTCCCATAGTTGTTCGTGTATTGGCTCAAATCCATCTTGATAATGCTTCAATGCCTTAAGCCTTGGGCTTGAGTTCGATAACGCTTCATCTCTTGTTAAATGAACCATCGCTGGCGTGTTGTAAAGCATGGCCGTTAAATCGCGATTGGCTTTTACATTGGTGAATTTTAAGCTGTCTGAATGCCAGTGGTGGGTGTTAATCACTTCGTCATGGAATACGGCTTGGTATAGCGGAATTCGGTATTGAGGTGAAAACAGCAATGACTTGTAGGGCTCTTTAACCTCTGCAGGCTTAAAGAAGAAATCAGGCTTATGATCAGGATACCAACGGCCCAAGTAATAAGGCGACTTACGGTTTTCTTTCATGTCTTTGTCTGTCCAACCAAAACCAACCGTTTCTAAGCCATGTGCAAAGGCGATGCCTTTTGTTGTCAAGCTATTCCCATCTTCAGAACCAAGCACCAAATCTGGTTGCTCGCTTAACCACTGCATGCGGTTATTGAAGGCAGAAAGCATATGCGTCTCACTGGTGTTGTCCCGATAATCTTCACGGGCCATTGCTGTCGCATCAACATCTAGGAACAGGCTATTGAAGTGACCAAAGCGCATGATGTCGAGAGTGCGCTGCTTTACGTAATCTAAATGGCAATTCGGATTCAAGTAAAAACCGTTTCCTCGGAATCCTTTTTTCATGCTGCCATCGGCTAACTCAATCGAGCAAGTCTCGCGAATGGGCTTCGGCAGTTGAGCTGTTAACCAGTTGTCGTTCAAACTGGCGGGTATTGCAGTGTTGTAGGAATCGTAGGTGCCGACCAGATAACCGGACTTTTTAGCCAGTTCGACGGCATTGGGTTGATAGAATGCTGGCATCCAGTTATCGAAGCCCAACCAAAGCTTATTTAATCCTGCTTTGTTCAGATTGTTGACCATATCTGATGATAAGGCTTGCCCCCAAGTCTCAGGTGTATTGAGATAAGAAGAGGCGTGTTTAATCAACCAGTTCTTCTTATGTTGAGCTGCAGTGTGTTGAGCTTTAATTGAGTTATCAGCAAGTGTTGGCGTTGCAACAGGGTACAAGCCTTGTAATGATCGGTTGATAGAGTCCAACAACAGCTGTTTGTGATATTGGCTAAGCCAATCTTTACCCTTGGATAGAGTTGATAACTCTCGCTTCGCTTCACTTGAAATGTTTAGTTGAGAGTCTTCTAGGTACCAAGCTTTTAATCCCCACCAGTCGCTCACATCTTCGATGCTCAACGGGTCTTTACCAAACAGATAAACCTGGCTTGCGCCAATTAGTTTACTCACATTTGAATTACGCTTTTGCTTTTCGACAAGCGATTCAGAGAGACCATGATCAATACGCCAATCGCGGTATTGTTTGGCGCCGTCTAACCAAGAGTCTCCAATTGTTATACGAACCGTAAAAGGCTGTGATTGATTCAGCGTGGTAAATTGATGTGAAGCGCTCATATCAATCTTGGTCTTTTTATCGGAGAACGCATCAGAAAAAAGCAATTGGTTGTTGGTTGGGTTAATCATCTGATAACTGATGAATTGATCATTTTGTTGTACAGTCCAAAACGGCATCTTTAAGTCTTGAGTGGTGTTACTTCCTGAATGATTGTCGACTAGGTAATTGGCCCATGGCTTATTGTTGGTAGGTACACGCATGCCTTCGCTAAAAGGCAGGAATAGGGTTTGAGTTTGTTGTTCTGCAAGGTCAAACCAAGCAAGTTCAATGGGTTGGTTTCGCTTTACGTGTGTGTTTGAAGGTAAGGTGAATTGGACAAGAAGATCACCTTGCTTAAGTTCAGCTTCAACATGGACTCCACTTGGCACTAGCGTCCAAGAAGCCTTGGTTTTAGAGTCTGTGATTAGGTGAGTGACTTTTTGAGGCTGACGATCAACGGTCAGAGCAGCGCTATTAACGCTTAAGTCATTCCAATCTATCGCTAATGTTTGTGTTGAAATCGATACTGTGTCGCTGTTGTTGGTATTCGTTAGAGTTATCTGGCTGTTTTGTGCGTTTGCCGAGAACGCACAAGTGCTGAAGAGAGCAGCGATGGCGAAAGACGTAAAATTAAGTTGATGACGAACATTGAGCATATCTAGATTCCGTAAAGAGTAAGTACGGTTATTACACCTAAGTCGTGTTAGTGCTTTGTCACCTATATGTCTCTATTCTTTTCATTGGGTGTTTAATGCTTTCTTATGCAAGATTAACTTAAAAAGGCACCGAGACACGTTGCACGTATTGGACTTCAATTGCGCCTTGGTATTCAAACATTTCAACCGATGCACTTAAGTGTTTAGCTTTCGTTCCGGCCGGGCTTTCTGTAGGAACAGATACTTGCGTTGTTTTGATTGGCACCTTGAAACCTAACATATCGTAGTTTTCATCAAACCACTGCCAACTGACATTGGTGTCTGGGCAGTTGTCGATTATCTCGGGCGGTGTTACCACAATATGCGGGTCGTTGAGTTTACTTTCGAGTGCTAGCCACCGCTTGTTATCGTCCAAAGCGACAACAATAGGGTAGTTGTTTGATCCTATTATTAACTGATAAACACCCGATTCAGGCTTGAGGAACATCTCGCTGGTTTCGATCTTTTGATATTGGACATCGACATTGAGCTGTCCTTCGATAACCACTTTTCCATTAGGCGAAACCAGAGAGATACGTTGCGTTTGATCTTCTGACGCTTCGCTGAGTTGCTCCGCAGACACTTTGATCTGATAGCCTTGTGACGATAGACCGTGGCGTTTGATAAAGCTGACTTGGATGTGGTTGTTGGGCGTAGCACTTTGTTCAAGAGTGTTTCCGCATTGAGTTCGACTCAGGATTTCTTGTTTTACGGGTAACCAAAGTTGACTATCTAGCTCCGCCTGATCAAGCGCGATTTGCAGTTCTTGCCATGCCACTTGCGGTTGATCATCGAGCAGTGATTGATAGGTGTGTTGCAATGGCGTATTGGTGAACCAAGCTGCATGACACGCAAAGGGCAATGTGCAGAGCAGTGCTGTTAATGAACTTACTTTCATTGTGATTCCCCAGCCAAACGATAACCAACTCCACGATGCGTTTCTAGATTCAGCGTTGGTAGCTTTTGACGTAAACGCAGTATGTGGTTATCAACGGTTCGTGTACTTGGGAATGCTTGATATCCCCAGATTTTATTTAATAACTCATCTCGGTGGAACACGCGCCCTTGGTTTTGAACAAACAAAACCAATAGCTGAAACTCTTTCGGCTTGAGCGCGATAGGGTTGTCATCCAAATAAGCGATTCTCTCGGACAAGTTGATTTGAATATTGGCGTAATGCAAGTGGCTAACACCTAACGGGCGAAGTTGTGTGATCACTCGAGCCAGCAATTCCTCGTTCGAGAAAGGCTTAGTTACGTAATCTTTAGCGCCAGCCATTAGCCCTTCTACGCGTTGTTGAACTTCCACTTTTGCGGTTAACACAATCACAGGCAGGGCTTTGAGCAGTAACCAATTTGGCAAATTTCGTAAGCTGTCGCCGTCTTCAAGTTGTCGATCAAGTACCACGAGATCGGCGCGTAACCACAACTTACTGACACTCTGAGCGTCTTGCACCCAAAGGCATTGATAACCATTGGACTCAAAGAAACTGACAAGCCCTTGTCCTAGCAGTTGGTCGTCTTCAATCAGCAGTAGGGTGTTCATAAGCGATTTCCAAAATACATCGGGTTGGATTACGGTGAATGATGAGACGGCCATTCGCTTGTTTCATCAAGTGCTCGACAATAGTTAGGCCAATGCCCATGTTATCTTGTTTGTGATTGGCGCACGGTGTTGTTCTTGAAATAAGTCGTTGTATCAAAGAGGGGAAGTGACCCTCATCTTGTACCTCTATACTCAGCTTATCGGCAAGGGTGACCTTGACTAAAACCTTACCTTGCCCGTGCTGCTTGGCATTCTTGATCAAATTATCAAGGCAAATGGTTAGCCAGTAATAAGGCAGGTTAAGTTCAACATCTCTTGCTTCACATTGATAAGCAATATTGTGCTTTTCGCAAACATGGTCGAGCCACTCTTCTAATGATGCGTTCTGCTTCAATAAAGGCTCGGACTGATCGGCACTTAGATACACTTTACTGTTTTGAGTAAGCTGAGAGAGCCTTTGATAGTCTGAGATTAAGCGCCAAACTGCGCCTTGGGTATCATCGGGAAATTCATCGTAGCGATTTCTGAACATTTCGACGGTTAAGCCAAGGCTAGTGATCGGTGTGCGCAGTTCATGTGTGAGAAGCTGCAACACAAACTGTTTCTCTTTACGTTCTTTTCTTCGCAGATATAAGGCTCTACTTAGCACGGAAAAGAGCGTTAAAAGTAATGTGAGAGTCACAAGTTTCATGACAAGCCTGTCGTTGCTCGACTCGCTCAGACATAGGTTACTGTAACGAAAAGAACAGTTTTCACCCGACAAGGTCACTTGTTGTTGCTCGGCAATAGGCTGCCAAACTTCTGATGGAATCGCTTTCCAGCCTTGCTCGCCACTTAACCAAAGTACATCACCTTGTTGCCAAGCTCGGTATCCATTGAGCAATGCCTCTTTTCCGTCTGCGGTTAAGCTTTCGAGCTTGGTAAACAACGGGTGCAGAGGATTACTGATACTCAAAAACGAATGGACTTGGTCACTGTTCTCTGGGTAATGAGCAACATAACGATCAGCAAAACTGCCACCAGCAGGGTGTCGTTTTGAGTGTCCCGCAAACCAGATTGAATCCAACGGTTGTTCCTGACACAAAGCGAGTTCGAATTCGATGGCATCGTTCAAAGAAGGGTTGGTGCTTTCAATCGCTTGGCAGTTGTCTTTTACCGAGGCTAACTCTGAGATGTCGTCCCAACTGAACTTGTTGAAGTCCGGGTAACGACTGCTTTCTTGAAGAAGCGCTTTCGGGTATTGGGTTAACTCTTGCTGAGAAACTGAGATAGGAGATGATTGCCAACTGAGTTGATACAGGGTTTGCCACTTGTCTTGCAAACTTTGGGCATTGGCTAGCGTAGGGAGCCAAAGGGTCAAACAAAGAGCTAATGTCAGCCTGCGCATCCAGTCATTCTCGTTAAAAGTTGGTTGGGTGAGTCTAAAGTGTTTTGGTCAAGTTTTGTAACCTGAATGTCAACAAGTGCACTTTTGTTTAAAACTGTGATTAGCATGCAAGATAAATAATACAGACAGCTAGAACTATGTACTTGCATAAGGACGATGAATTTCAGTAAGTATCATTTATTTGAGTTTAATTAGACAATTGTGTACTTATTGTCACTTTTAAGCCTGAGCAACTCACTATACTGAGTTCAAACTTAATCAGAGGAACAATCATGAAAGCACTCATTAAATCAGTATTGGCAATTAGCATCTTAACAGCGGGCTCGGCTCAGGCATTCGAATTAACCAGTAATGATATTCAAGAAGGTCACCCAATGGCGAAGAAGTTTGAATATTCAAGCTGGGGCTGTGATGGCGATAACTTGTCACCTCAGTTGATGTGGAAAGACGCGCCAAAAGGCACCAAGAGCTTTGCAATTACGGCTTACGACCCAGATGCACCAACTGAAAGCGGCTTTTGGCATTGGGTGGCGTTTGATATCCCAGCAAGTGTAAATGAACTTCCTCGTGCGGCTGATATTACAAAGCTAGGCGGTAAAGAAGGGCGCATCGATTACGGAACAGTCGGTTTTGGTGGCGCCTGTCCTCCAGAAAATGATGGCATGCACCGCTATCAGTTCACCGTTTGGGCATTACCAACCGATAAGCTTAACTTAGACGAAAATACACCATCTGCTGTTGTGGGTTTCACCTTGAATAGCATGGCGCTAGACAAAGCGAAGCTGACAACGACTTACACTCGTTAGTTTGCTAATCAAGCAATCAGTATCAGACGAACAATAAGTACAAGAAATACAAAAAACAGATAGGGGGATGAGATGAATCATCAATATCAAGTGACAGTCTTTCGTGCCGAGCAGTTACAGAAGCTGCGCAATGTGAGGATTCTATCCCCTAGTATTATTCAAATAATCACAGGCAGTAAGCGCCTGTTTTGGAAAGAGTCAGCAGCAGAGCTTTCTCACTCTGAGCTGCTGTTGTGTGAAGCATCGGCATCATTGAGTTTCGAGAACATGCCTCACAAAGGACGTTTCCTTTCGCGCGTATTCAGTTTTCATTTCCAACCTACGCAAGCCATGCTCGATTTAAGTGAAGAGCGAGCAAATGAACTGGTCTTACCCACCGTTGAAGCTGACCGTTGTTTGCAAGATTCGCTCAATGCGTTGTTTACGTTTGATCGTCAGAGCATAAGTGAGCAAACCCAACAGTTTTGGTTACAGGGTTTGTATCAGCAATTAGCGGAGAAGGGCGTGCTGCATCGACTATTTATAAGCTCAAACGTTTCGTTTAGCCAAAAGCTTAGTCACTACCTTTCGCATTCACCGGACGATAAGCATTCGTTGGAATCGGTAGCCGAACGTTTTGCTATGAGCCGCGCCACGCTTATCCGTAAGTTAAAACTTGAAGGCATGCAATACCGCGAGGTGCTGGCGGAAGTGCGCTTAAGTCACGCACTTTTTCTGATGCAGAATGGCCAACAGAACGTTGCAATGCTGGCTCAGTCTTGTGGTTATCAATCAGAGGGGCGTTTTAGCCAACGTTTCAAGGGCAAGTTTGGTTTGTCGCCGAGTGAATACATCAAGACAGTTTCGAGTGATAGAGTCGCAAAGTCTTAATTATTATGCCACTGCGTGCTTATTTGAAGGAGCGCTAGCCTACAGGTCATTGAATGATTACACAAATACCGCTTTAATAGGCACAACACCGAGTGATTGAACGAGCGCAAATTGCTGTATATCAGCGAATATTGCTTTATACCAGAGAAGGTAATCCATGACTGAATTGAGCTCAAAAAGTGAATTAAATATAGATAAGCTCACCAGCAACTTTCCGCTGCTGAAACAACTTGTAGCGCTGGAAGAGGTGAGTTGGTTTAACCCAAATATCACAATGCTAGAGCAGGGTTTACCTTATGTGGGTTTGGGCGAAAAAGACATTCACGATGCAAGCCAGCGATTACAAAGGTTTGCGCCTTATCTGGCGAAGGCATTTTCTGAAACCCAAGTCACTAATGGCATTATTGAGTCTGAGCTTATTGATATCCCAGCGATGAAATCAGCACTGGAGCTTCATTATCAGTCGTCGATAAAAGGACGCTTGATGATGAAAAAAGATAGCCATTTGCCGATTTCTGGTTCAATTAAAGCACGTGGCGGCATTTATGAAGTGTTAACCCACGCCGAGAAATTAGCGTTTGAAGCTGGATTACTGAGTGAGAGCGATGATTACAGCAAACTGCTAGAGCCCGAGTTTCGTGACTTCTTCAAACAATACAGTATTGCCGTAGGTTCTACAGGTAACCTAGGTATGTCCATCGGCATCATGAGCGCCAAGTTAGGCTTTACAGTGTCGGTTCACATGTCTGCTGATGCGAGAGCGTGGAAGAAGAACAAACTGCGTGAGCATGGTGTCAATGTGGTTGAGTATGAGCAAGATTATGGTGTAGCTGTAGAACAAGGTCGTAAAGAAGCTGAGCAAGACCCGCGTTGTTTCTTCATTGATGATGAGAACTCTCAAACCTTGTTCCTCGGTTATTCTGTGGCGGGAGAGAGACTTAAACAACAATTTGAGCAACAGCAGATTATAGTCGACCAAGAACACCCATTGTTCGTGTACTTGCCTTGTGGTGTAGGCGGCGGCCCTGGTGGTGTGGCATTTGGTTTAAAGATGGCCTTTGGCGATCATGTACACTGTATTTTTGCTGAGCCGACCCATTCGCCTTGTATGTTGTTGGGTGTTCACACTGGTTTGCATGATGAAGTTGCAGTGCAAGATCTGGGTATTGATAATTTAACTGCCGCAGATGGCCTAGCCGTTGGTCGCGCTTCCGGTTTTGTTGGTCGCGCGATGGAACGCATATTAGATGGCTATTACACGTTAACCGATGAACGCATGTATCAGTTGCTAAGTGAATTGAATCAAGCCGAAGGTATTCAGTTAGAGCCTTCTGCGCTGGCGGGTATGCCGGGTGCTATTCATGTTGAACACAACAGTGAGTATTTGGCAAGGTTAGACATCGATGATTCAACGTTAGCCAATGCAACACATCTTGTTTGGGCGACTGGCGGTGGCATGGTTCCAGAACATGAAATGGCAGCGTACTTGGCCAAGTCATCGGTGTAAATCGGATAGAAAGACAGGCACTGGTTGGTGATTTATGAGTTTAAATTAAGCAATAAGTTACGCAGATCGTTACTTAAAACACATATTTTATAAATTGGGCGTCATAGGTGTTCTAACTATCAGTTAGGTTGAGTGGCATTCAACTTGATAGGGATATAACGATGCAAGCCGATAAAACGTTTCAACTGAATAAAAAAGAAACGCTACAGCCAAATACACCACAAAAACTCTTACAACATTTAGATGCTATTGGCGAGTCTTTAAAATCGTCCGGTAAAGCTCATGCTTTATTGGGGTTAGGTTCAGTCGGTATTGCAACGGAACGACTGGATCAGTATTCAGATGTCGATTTTTTCGTGATAGTGCAGGTGGGACACAAGCAGTACTTCTTAGACAGTTTGCATTGGTTATCTGATATCCACCCAATCGACTACGCGGTAAGAAATACGGTCGACGGCTATAAGGTGCTCTATGCTGACGGCGTGTTCGGCGACTTTGCGGTATTTGAACCACATGAATTAGTACATATTCCGTTTTCTAAAGGGCGAATTGTTTAGCAGGAAGCCGACTTTGATACTCAGTGTTATGTGCCACCAGCAAAAGCTGCAACCAACCTAATTCTCAAGAGTGGATCGTAGGAGAGGGCGCTCACCAACCTTTACGTGGGTATGTCTCGCTATAACCGAGGCGAAAGGCTATCTGGGAGCTGGTTCGTTCAATCTTACGCGCTTGATTGTTTGATCGTTTGATCGATCTTGTGGATCAAATTGAACATTCTGAGCCTGAATTTGTCGATGAGTTTATGTCGGATATAAGGCTAGAAGTGCGCTTTCCTAAGTTTGCTCAATTACTACCAACCTTTACCCTAGGTTACGAGCGCACGGCTGAATCGGCACTTTCCCAACTATCGTTCCTCAACACCCACTTCACAGTCAACCAAGCTATGTGTGACCGAATCATTGAACTGTTTTCCGTTAAAGATTAAACCTATAACCTGTTAATCTTAAAACCTATTTTGTTAATGTGCGTAAATAACAGTTGTCGCTCGTCTGTATTGTTGATAGGTTCTAACCATGAAATTTAATTCTGTTTCAACTTCAATTTTCTTTTGGTGGTGCTCTCAATAGAGCAGCACGGAATACTCATATTCTTTAGCTGCTGGAAGGTAGTTAAGAATGTCGTCTCTTTTTATCTCCAGTAGTTTTTATTACTTGGAGATATCCCATGAAAACACCTCAAAACGCGAACAAACCAGAAATCATTCTGACTGGCGATCGAGCTACGGGCCCTTTACATCTGGGTCACTATGTTGGCTCACTTCAGCAGCGTACTTCGTTGCAGCATATTCACGACCAAACGATATTGGTTGCCGACATGCAGGGCCTTACCGACAATGCCCATAACCCTGGCAAGGTTTCGTCTAACATTCTCAACGTGGTGGCTGATTATCTAGCGGTAGGTATCGACCCAACAAAAACCACAATCTGCCTTCAATCACAATTACCAGCACTCGCTGAACTCACCATGTTCTACGGCAACCTTGTTTCTATTGCTCGTTTGGAACGCAATCCAACCGTTAAAAGTGAGATTCAAAACAAGGAGTTTGGTCGCTCAATTCCAGCTGGTTTTCTAACTTATCCCATTTCACAAGCCGCTGATATCACAGCCTTTAACGCGACTTTGATTCCAGTGGGTGACGACCAATTGCCAATGCTAGAGCAGACCAACGAGATAGTGAGAAAAGTTAACTCACTCGCGGGTAAGCCAATTTTAAATGAGTGTAAACCTCTACTGAGCAATGCCTCTCGTCTTCCTAGCACCGATGGAAAAAGCAAGATGTCTAAATCGATGGGGAGCGCGATTAACCTTGGTGCGACAGAGAAAGAGATTCGTACCGCAGTCAAATCCATGTATACCGACCCAAATCATCTACGAATCGAAGATCCGGGCCAAGTAGAAGGGAACATCGTATTTACCTATCTTGATGCTTTCCATACTGACGCTCACTACGTCAATAAACTAAAAGATCACTACCGCAGAGGAGGGTTAGGGGATGGCCAAACTAAGAAGGTATTGGAAGAGTGTCTACAAGAGATGATTCGCCCGATAAGAGCACGCAGAGCCGAATTGTTGGACGACAAAGCGCAACTCATCGATATCTTGCGCCAAGGCACGCAGCTATCGAGAGAAAGAACAGAAACCGTGTTGTTTGATGTTAAAGAACTATTTGGCCTGAATATCTTGTAAGTTTCTTCATCTATTCACCTTCCATCATTCACTTATTCATCAGACGAGTACCCGATAGTGATCTAATCTCGCTATCGATTATCTGACCAGTGTTGAAACCACTAAAGAGGCTATTGTTCAAATGACTTCTTTGGATTGGTTTCAATGCTTGTTACTGTGCGACGTATCACTTCCTATTTATAGAAATAACACTTCAGAATTTAGCTAACCATAAGATTTTAAATAAATTTTTGCGATATATCTCAGTTCGAAAGACATCATTAATTATGTTTTGAATTAATCTCACATATGCAACTGAGTTAGCTTTTTTATGTGTAATATCTATCGTTAAGATACTAATTCATCTTGTTGGTGAATTAATAAAACATAATTAGAAAGGTGATGTATGCGTGGTGCACATTTACTAATGCTATGTCCGATAGCGTTTACTTCTCAAGCTGCCAATGTTGTCGACTACTCGCAAGTCGATTTATCTACAGTACTTAATCAAACAACACAGGGTTTTACCGCTGTAAGCCAACCACTTGCCTACCAAGATGCAAGTCGAGTGAACACAGGTACAACAACACTCCTACGTAAAACACAACTTCACTACGGGATCCCGGTTTACGGTCAATCGGTAGTGGTTGATCTTTCCCAGAAGGGCATTTCGAAAGCGGTTGATGGCCAAGTATTAACGGGTATTGAGTTAGATATTGGTTCGACACTGCCGATGATTAGTGCAAAGCAAGCTATTGATATTGCGAAGTCACAGCACAAAGGGGTTGCCGCAGCGACTATTCGTGACCCTAACACTGAGCTATTTATTTGGCTTGATGAACAGCAACAAGCCCGCCTGATTTATCAGGTCGATTTCTTGCAGACTCTAGGAATGGCACCCTCAAGGCCGATTACGCTTGTTGATGCTAAATCGGGTGAGTTACTGGACCGATGGGAAGGGATTGCTTTCATTGAGGCAGAAGGACCGGGCGGAAACCAGAAAAGTGGCCGTTATTACTTTGGCTCGAACACGCAGTTTGGCGGATTCCAAGTCAATTCGTATTGCCAGATGGACAGCCAAAACGTAGTTACCATGAACATGAACAACCAACAAGGTTCAGGGAAAATCCATCAATTTAGCTGCAACGGAAATTACGGTAAGAACGTCAATAATTATCGCGCAGTTAACGGTGCGTATGCGCCAATGAACGACGCACACTACTTTGGCCAACGTGTGTTCGACATGTATCAAGATTGGTTGAACACACGTCCTATTCAGCAAAAGCTTACTATGCGTGTTCACTACGGTTCGAACTATGGCAATGCATTCTGGGATGGTCGCCAAATGACGTTTGGTGATGGTAACCAATCCATGTATCCATTGGCGACGTGGGACGTGATTGCTCATGAGGTCAGTCATGGCTTTACTGAGCAAAACTCAAACCTTGAGTATCGTGGTATGTCGGGCGGAATGAATGAATCTTTCTCTGATGTA
Source organism: Vibrio sp. nBUS_14 (assembly GCF_051201655.1). Lineage (NCBI taxonomy): Bacteria > Pseudomonadati > Pseudomonadota > Gammaproteobacteria > Vibrionales > Vibrionaceae > Vibrio > Vibrio sp. nBUS_14. The sequence goes on along the minus strand of NZ_CP179207.1, from coordinate 1,135,578 downwards.
GCTGCCGCAGCGTTAAGTGAATATGTGCATGGCACTTTTAATTGGAAGATGGGCGAGCATGTGATGAAGCATAGTGATGCGATGCGTTACTTCATTAACCCGAGTCAAGATGGAATGTCTATCGGTCACATCAACCAGTATTACAATGGCATTGATGTTCACCATAGTTCGGGGATCTTTAATAAAGCGTTCTACCATCTGGCCACGAGCAACAGTTGGGGTATTAAAAAAGCGTTTAAGGCTTACGCTACCGCGAACCAACTTTACTGGACACCAAACTCAGATTTTCAACAAGGTGCCAATGGGGTGTGCAAAGCCGCTGAAAAGCTAGGCTATGAGACTTCTGCAGTGAAATCTGCGTTTAACGAAGTAGGTATTGATGTACAGAACTGTGGTTCTGGTCAGCCAAATCCGAACCCTCATCCACCAACTCCAACACCTGGAGTTGTGGAGCTAGAGATAAACGTGCCAACGCCAATTGTGAGTGGTGGTGATGACCAGCAAGAGTTCGTTCTAAAGAATGTACCTGGAAGTGATGCTTGGATTCAGTCTTACCATGGTTACGGTAACGTTGACTTGTATGTTGCTATCGGCCGACCTGCGTCACTAAGCGACTACGATTGCTCTTCTACCAACTCAGATAACAATGAGTATTGCGGTTTTGGTGGCCTGCAAGGTGAGGATATCTTCGTGCTGGTGGACGGTGCTCAAAATTCAACGGATGCTTACGTTGCTGTTAGCGCAGAGTTTGAATTACCTCAGCCTGAGCCTAAACCAGAACCTGAGCCTAAACCTAAACCTAAACCAGAACCTGAGCCACAAGGCTTTTGCGATAACCTTCAAGAGTGGAATCAAAATTACTATTATCCAGCAGGCACAGCAATTCAATATTATGGCAACCGATTCTCAGCGTCTGCGGATAACTGGGGAGCTGACCCGTTCAACAATTATTGGTACTGGGTATTTGAAGGTGCTTGTTACTAGCTAGAGCGACTTAAAGTGATTTAAGTTAGCTAAAACCGATGAGAAGGGAGTGCAGTTTGCGCTCCCTTATTCGTTCAAAGTGAGAGCTAAAGATGTATGCTGATCTTGTGTTAGCACGTCCAACATTAGAGTATGTGGCCTAGTCTTATTAAGCATTAAGCATTAAGCATGCAATATTCAGTAAAGACGAAACAAGGATGATTAAATTGGAAATCAGTCATTTGGATCACTTAGTGTTAACCGTTAAAGACTTAACCGTGACGATGGATTTTTATCAGCGCGTGTTAGGCATGAAGCCCATCCAGTTCGGAGAAGGTCGCTTGGCGTTGTCATTTGGTAATCAAAAGATAAACCTTCACCAGCAAGGGAATGAGTTCGAACCAAAGGCTGAACGTGTGCAAGCGGGGAGTGCTGACCTTTGCTTTATTACCAATACACCAATAATTGAGGTAATCGAACATATCAAAACGAACGGAATAGAGATAGAAGAGGGACCAGTACAGCGAACCGGTGCTACGGGTAAAATTGCCTCTGTTTATGTTCGAGATCCTGATGGTAATCTGATAGAGGTTTCTAACTGCTAGGCTCTAGCGTCAAACTTCATTTCCACTTTATCTTTAGATTCAATCAATCTCGATCTTAAGCCACTTGGGACTGGATGTAGCAAGACAAATAAATTAAAATCGAACGGTGTTTTATTAAGTCGAGTCTTATCGTCATGGTGCGAAACCTAGTCACATTAATCATTAGTCTGTTTTTCTTAACCGCTTGCTCAACAACGAGTAATGAGCAAATCGACGAGAAGACACTGAGCAACGAAGACGCTCTGTCAAACACTATCGAAGATGATGCGAACCTAAACGTTATTGCTGACTCAACTGATGAGACAAGTGCTGATTTAGTTAAAGAGACTAGTGCCAACGTTAAAGCAGAATCAGAAACTGTTTCAGAAGCTTCCGAAGAGTCTGAAGTGCACTCATCTCAAGTAACCGCCAGAAAAGTGACCGAAGATGAAGTTGAGACCGACAATGAGAAAGGACTTGGAAGTTACCTATTGCTCAACAACGAGCCGACTAAGAAAGTCATCAAATCGCTCGAGGGAGTAACAGATGCCTTGAACATTCTGACCTTTGGTATATTTGCCACAGGCAATGGTTGAACGAATAGCTTGAACTAAGAACATCGAATCATTAAACAAGGCGAGCCAAGTGATTCGTCTTTTTTATATCTGAAACTTACTATTAGTTCTGGGTATAGTTCTGGTTATAACTGTTGTTCGCTAGTTTGTCGGTTTGAGTCAAGAGACAGTCAGCAAAGTAGGCATTTGTTCGTTCTGGAATGGACTCGCCGTGTTTGACTTGTTATATGCATCAAAGTTTTTAATACTCTTCCCAAAGTAAGCAGTGAAATCTAATCTTACAAAGACAATGCCTTATATTCACTTGTGAGCATAGTAGTATGTTTGCCGTGAAATCCGGTATTTAGGTTTTGTTATAATATTCTAGGGAAGAGATATGAAGAATAAGAGTGTATTTTTAAGCGTCGCGATGGCCATGTTGGCGGCTCAAGCGAGCGCATCTGATGCGAGCCACGAGTTTGTAGCTGACAGTGTTATCGCCGAACAAAGAGCGAACCTGTCTGAAAACACACAAGGCAAAGGTTTCGGCCCGCAAGCTCCTCGTGATTTGGGTTCTTTAGTGGGAACTAACGCTCGTCTGTTTTCCGATGCGCCAGATTCAACCGCCATGAACTTGTGTAATATTCACTTCCATAAGAACGCAGAGCACAAAGGTGGTGAGTTTACTCAATACGTTGGTAACGGTGATGGTAAAGGTTTCCAGAGTGGCTTTAAATACACAGGCAAGCTGAGTTCTGCTGAGCTCAAACCATTTGAGGGTGAGGTTTGTCCGAGCGATCATGGTTTTTTGCATTCGGGCGACACCATTGAGGTGCATTACGTGTACTCAACCGCTCAAGTTGAACCGGGTGAAACCCTTGGTGCTTGTTTCAACGATGCGATTACCAATCCGCAACTGCGTGTTGAAACCCAAGTTTATGTGTTAGTGAATGATGACAAGGCTCTAGACTTCGAAGCCTTGGCTAAGCATTCTAAAGTCAACGGTTTGCATCAAGCACCAAACATTCCACAAGATACTGGCTCAGCGATTCAATACGCAGGCTCTACAACGGGCCCAGGTTACAATGAGCAAGGTTCGCCTTTCCAAGTAACATGGAGTGTTCGTCCACAAGTAGCGAAAGTAAACATCGCAACGCTTGGCAATTGGTGTGAAGGCAATGACTTCAATGAAGATCACGCACATGGTGTGAGAAACATAGTTGTAAACCCAGAGTTGTTGTCACCAATAGCGAACTAATCTCGTTGCGTTGATTTGTAGTCAATATTTTGTAAAGGCGAGCCACTAGGTTTGCCTTGTTATGTCTTAACGAAAAACACGTTGGGTTTAGCTTTTAGCTTTGCGGGCATGCTTAGTGAGGAAGTTATGTGCGACACTTATTCAAAACATGAGTCGTGTGAATCGTTCTTAGTTAAAAATGCTCTTAGACAAAAACGTTCTTTACGCGAATCGGGGGTCCATGATACGTTCGAAATTTATAATGTTGAATGATATTTGAGGGACGGTAGATGTCACTAGAAGGCGCAGTTACATTCTTTATTGCCATGTTTATATTTGGTATTACTCCGGGGCCTGGCGTATTTGCCATTTTAGCTCGTGGCATGGTTAACGGTTGGCGAAAGTGCATTACTCTTTCGTTAGGAATGATATGCAGTGATCTTATTTATCTTGCGCTTGCCTGTTTTGGCCTCGCGACGATTGCTGAGAACTGGTCGTTTGCTTTTGAGGTGATTCGCTACGTTGGTGCCGCTTATCTGATTTACTTGGGCTACAAGATGTTTAAGACTCTACCTGAAGTGCAAGGTTCAGCGGAGCTCGCAGCCAAACAAAGTCAGAAATCAGAACTCGCCAGTTTCGCGCAAGGATTTTTGATTTCAGCATCAAATCCGAAAGTGATTCTGTTCTATATTTCATTTTTGCCGACGTTCATTGACCTGACGGTTTTGCAGTCGCAAGATATCCTATTGGTTTCTGTCTTAGCGGCTGTTGCTCTGATGTCTGGTTTAATGCTCATTGCAATGGGCGCGGGCAGAATGGCAAATTTACTGAAAACGCCACGCGCACATAAAAGATTAAATCAAAGTGCTGGTGGAATAATGATTGCGGCTGGCTCATATTTGGCGATAAATCGATAAGCACGATTCTTCATGCAGAAAGGCGAACCGAATGGTTCGCCTTTTTTGTGTTATTGCACCAACTAGAAGCGAGAATATTAAGCACTCCTAGGTAAACGGTTTACGCCAAGCCTTAACATTCCACAATATGCCAGTTCTCTGGTTCAATACGCGAAATCGACTCTTTATTCAAATGTAATGATTAAGCCACGACTTTACTTATTAATCAGATTTCCAAGTGTAGGTTCTGTGTTGAATTCGTCTATAGGTTAAGAAATCGTGATTCACATGCGTCTCTTGTATGATTTAGCTAAAGTTATCGAGACTTTGACAGATAAAGAAATAGAGGCGAGCTCTAACACGAGATAAAACGTGTGAGCTTTGGTTTCAGTTTTTGAAACCTTTAGAGAACTTTTAACAAACTTGCGTCGAGACAACCTAAATGAAGAAAACAATCCTATTTGCCGTTTTTATTATGTTTGGCATTGCCGTCGCTGCGAGTATGGCGTCAACTTATTTCATTTCAAGCCAAAAAATTGATGAGATAATATTGAACAAATCGCAAGTTCAAGCTGAATTCTTGGCTGGAAATGCGGGGTATATCTTAGAGAATTCGGACAATCCAGTTCAAGATTTACAAAAGCTGGTGGGTGAGCTGAAACAGCGATCTGATGTCACTTATGCCATTGTTATTGATAGTAACGTAAGTGCTATTGCTCACAGCGACAAAAATAAACTGAATAAAGTTTATGAAGATAGCTATACCGTTAAAGGCGCAACCCAAGGCGTCCAACAGTATTCAAAATGGTACGCTGATGTTCAACAAGTGTGGGTGTTTGACATCATGGCACCTATCTATGTCAATGGTGAGCTGTACGGTACTTTTGATATCGGTATTCCTATCACAGAGGTTAGCCAAGCAACGAATGGCATTATTAGCTACCAGCTCGCTTCAATGGTTTTCATTTTTGTTGTTTGTCTCGTTGTTCTATCACTTCTTCTTAGCAAACTGATGCAACCTCTATTGGTATTGAAAAATACATTGCATGATATTTCTGAAGGCGATGGTGATCTATCAGTACGTTTGCCAATTAAAGGGAATGACGAAGTCGCTCAAATCTCATCGGCTTTCAATGTGTTCGTTGGCAAGGTGCACGAGATAATTATGCAAACAGTGAAGACTGGTGTCGAATTAAATAGCACAGCCATTGGGCTTCGTGAACAGTCGCAGCAAGCATTGCAAAGAGGGCAAGAACAGAACGAACAAACCATGTTGGTCGTTACGTCTATGAATGAAATGATTGCCACGGTTAATGAAATTGCATCTAGCGCGGCTGGTGCTGCAAGCGCGGCAAACATGGCGGCGAGTGAAACTCAAGAAGGTCATAAGACGATTGAGAAGACCACGACCTCAATCTCGAACCTTGAAGCCGAGATGAATAGTGCTTCTGACATCATTGTTAGCCTTGCTGATAATACCCAGTCGATCGGTACTATTCTTGATGTTATTAGAGGTATCTCTGAGCAAACGAATTTACTGGCGCTTAATGCTGCAATTGAAGCTGCGCGTGCTGGTGAGGCTGGCCGAGGCTTTGCTGTCGTTGCTGATGAAGTTCGTAACCTTGCGACAAAAACAGCACAATCAACCGATGAAATTGACACTATGATTAATCAACTTCAAACCGAAGCTAAGAATGCTGTTAGCTCGATGAGTAATAGTAAGAGTTTAATTGAAGAGGGCACGGCAGAAACTCAAATAGCTCGCCAAGCTTTGGAAAAAATATCTACACAAGTTTTGGCTATTCTTGATATTAACACTCAAGTCGCGACGGCAACGGAACAGCAGTCAGCGGTAGCGAATGAGATCAATATGAATATGGATACGGTCAATAGCTCAGTCAAAAATGGTTTGACCGCAAGTGAGAAGTTAGAGCAATCAAGCAAGCAATTGGCGGAGTTATCACAAGTACTCGATCGTTATGTCGGTTCATTTAAAATCTAGACTTCTCAGCACACCTCATTAAGAGGTATGTCGAATATCCAGTTATTTAATAGCGCTTATGTCATACATGAGCGCTATTTTTTTTGCGATATCCCGACGCAGATACTCCAATGGTGAACAACAGTAAAGAAATATGCACCTGCAGTGTAATATCGTGACAATCTGGCCATGTAGAACCATTTAGTCAAAGAAGACAATCGCAGCAAGGCGCTTACTTTTAATAGCGCATGCGTAAGGTCTAAAAATCGACTAAACAGCAGCTCTGACGCGACACATAAGATGTTCCGCATCTCATCACGATGTATAGTTATTGATAATTCATTCAGTAGTTGTATCTGTAGTTGTCAGTTGATGTGGGTGTTATGAAGAAAAACGGATTTACTTTAATGGAATTAATCATTGTGATCGTGATACTCGGAGTATTGGCCGTTACAGCAGCCCCGAGGTTCCTCAATATTCAAGAGTCGGCAAGAAAAGCGGTACTTGAAGGTGTTGCTGGTGCGATGGAAGGCGTGATCACACAGGTGACTTCTAAAGCCATTATTGTTGGGCTTAACCCAGACGCAACAAACCCAGGTGATCAGAGCAACTATGTGATCGATTTTGGTATCGGCCGAGTTGAGGTCGACTGGGGAACGCTTTGCCCTGAAAGCCGAGGGGAATCAGGGGATAAATTGAATATGCTCGATTTCCTTACCTTCTCAGATGATGACAGCTTAACGTCTGACTTTGCTAATAGGTATACAGTGGTTGGTTATGAATACCCGTTTACCACTGGAGATCTTGGCGGCGCGATAATAGACGACCTTCCATCCGGTTGTTACGTTCTCTATGATTCTTTTGGTGGTAGAACAAGTGGAGATACATGCCCAGCTGATGGTTGTGTATGTACAGTTCAAGTAGTTAACGATGAGTGTTAAACCGAACACATCAACTGATTTATAGAAATTCAATAAAAAAGCGCTTGGCGCATCTCTTCTCGCGTCATTATCGGCTCGTATTGGATGGCTTCTACTTTCATTGAGTGGAAAAAGCTTTCAACACAGGCATTATCCCAGTAATTTCCCTTCCTACTCATATTTTGTTTTAGGTTATGGGCTGAGATTAAGTCTTTGTAGTCTTTTGAACAATATTGACTGCTTCTATCACTATGGATAATCACCCCTTCGGTCATGCCTCTACGGAACAATGCCATTGATAGCGCATCACAGACCAGAGTCGTGGTCATTCTGGTGCTCATTGACCAGCCAACGACTTGCCATGAGTACAAGTCGATAACAACCGCTAAATACATCCAACCTTTGCTTGTCGCTAGATAGGTAATATCTCCAGCCCATTTTTGGTTCGGTGCTGTCGCATTAAAGTCTTGCTCAAGCAAGTTCGGGGCAACAGGAAGTCTATGTTTACTGTCTGTCGTACATTTGAACTTTACGGGCGGCTTTCGCGACTAAGCTCTGGCGTTTCAGCTTTGAATTCAGGAGTATGTTTGATCCGTGTTTTCTTCGTTGTTATTGTTCACCTCGTTAGTGATTGTACTCACCTAATTCAGTGTCTAAAATTTCTGGTGCGGATCAGTTATTGTCTAGGGCTGGTTCCAAATAACTCCTACTGCCACAACGCCAGCAGAGCCACAAAAAGACCAATCCCAAGCGTGACTTTTAGAAGTAGGCCAAGAGGTGCGCCACCCTTTGGTGCTTTGTTACAACATACCATCATCGTTTCCTAATTCATCGTTGGATTCATTTCATCTTAAACCTTTCCCTTAAGGTAAGGTCAATGCATTTGTTGACCTTGAATTTCAGAAAACAAAAGGCGAACCGTTTGGTTCGCCTTTTGTTATGTTTTGCTACTTAGCGCCGCTACGAATTAATCTTCGTAGTTATCGATGCTTGGGCAAGAACAGATTAGGTTACGGTCGCCGTACACGTTGTCTACACGGTTAACAGTAGGCCAGTACTTCGAGTTCTTCGTTGCTTTTGATGGGAAACAACCAAGTTCACGAGAGTAAGGGCGATCCCATTCTGCGCCAGCTAGGTCAACTTGTGTGTGCGGAGCGTTCACTAGAGGGTTATTGTCTAGTGGCCATTCACCCGCTTTCACTGCTGCAATTTCGTGACGGATTGCGATCATCGCTTCACAGAAACGGTCTAGCTCTTCTAAATCTTCTGATTCAGTTGGCTCTACCATTAGTGTGCCTGCTACTGGGAAAGACATCGTAGGCGCGTGGAAACCGAAGTCCATTAAACGCTTAGCAATATCCTCTTCGCTGATGCCTGTGTCTTCTTTAAGCGGACGAACATCGATAATACATTCGTGAGCTACGCGGCCGTTAGTGCCACGGTAAAGAACAGGGTAGTGAGGACGTAGTTTTTCCATCACATAGTTTGCGTTCAGAATCGCAACTTTAGTCGCGTCTGTTAGGCCAGGTTCGCCCATCATTGCGATGTAAGCCCAAGAGATAGGCAGGATTGAAGCACTGCCTAAGTCTGCTGCTGATACCGCGTAGTCAGAACCTTGTACACCATTTTCGATGTGACCTGGTAGGAAAGGTGCTAGGTGCGATTTAACACCGATAGGACCCATACCCGGACCGCCACCACCGTGTGGGATACAGAATGTTTTGTGTAGGTTCAAGTGAGATACGTCTGAACCGATGAAGCCAGGTGAAGTTAGGCCTACTTGAGCGTTCATGTTCGCGCCGTCTAGGTAAACCTGACCGCCCGCTGCGTGAACTTGTTCACACACTTCTTTCACTTGCTCTTCGTATACGCCGTGCGTAGAAGGGTAAGTGATCATGATGCTTGATAGGTTTTCTTTGTGCTTCTCGATTTTCGCTGCTAGGTCTGTCATGTCGATGTTGCCATCTTCATCACACTTAACAACCACTACCTTCATTGAAACCATTGATGCTGTTGCAGGGTTAGTACCGTGCGCAGAGCTTGGAATCAGACAAACGTTACGGTGAGCTTCACCGCGGCTTGCGTGGTAACGTTGAATCGCGATTAGACCCGCATATTCGCCAGATGCACCAGAGTTAGGCTGTAGTGAGAAATCGTCGTAACCGGTGATTTCACATAGCTTCTCTTTAAGATCTTTCGCTAGCGCTGTGTAACCCGCTGCTTGATCAAGAGGTGCGAATGGGTGAATTGAACCAAACTCAGGCCATGTTACTGGGATCATCTCAGCAGCAGCGTTCAGCTTCATCGTACAGCTGCCCAGTGGGATCATGCCGTGCGTTAGTGAGAAGTCTTTGTTCTCTAGCTGTTTTAGGTAACGCATCATTTGCGTTTCGCTGTGGTGCGTATTGAATACTGGGTGAGTTAGGAACTCTGATTCACGACGGCAGTTTTCTGGAATTGCTGCAAACTCATTTGATGCAATGTCAGAAGATAGTGCTTGAACGTCTTCTTTCACGTCGAAGATTGCGAAAAGTGCGTTCACGTCGTCGATCGTTGTAGTTTCATCTAAGCTGATACCGATCTTACCTTTAACCTCTTTGCCTTGAAGTAAACGAAGGTTGATGTCTGCTGCTTGCGCTTTCGCGTACAGTGCATCTGTCTTTTCTTCAGAGTTGATCGTGATGGTATCAAAGAAGCTATTGTTTGTTAGCTCGTAACCCGATTTAGTCAGGCCAGCCGCTAGGATAGCTGTCATGTGGTGTGTACGACGAGCAATAGTACGTAGTCCTTCTGCACCGTGGTAAACCGCGTAGAAAGACGCCATGTTTGCTAGAAGTGCTTGAGCTGTACAGATGTTCGATGTCGCTTTCTCGCGGCGGATGTGTTGCTCACGAGTTTGCATTGCCATACGTAGCGCTTGGTTACCGTGAGTATCGATAGATACACCGATTACACGACCTGGCATTGTACGTTTATGTTTTTCACGAGTACCCATAAATGCAGCGTGTGGGCCACCGTAACCCATAGGAACGCCGAAACGTTGTGCTGAACCGATTACTACGTCTGCGCCCATTTCGCCCGCAGGCTTAAGTAGAGCAGAAGCAAGTAGGTCAGTAGCAACTGTAACCAGTGTTTTGTTTGCTTGAGCTTTCGCAATGATGTCTGTTAAGTCGCGAACTTCACCCGTTGTACTCGGGTATTGAAGAAGCGCACCAAATACGTCTTGTTCTAGAAGTGTTTCAAGAGCACCAACCATTACTTCAAAACCGATGTACTCAGCACGAGTTTTAACAACTTCTAGTGTTTGAGGGTGAACATCGTCAGCAACGAAGAATACTTTGCTCTTGCTTTTGCCAGCACGCTTACATAGTGTCATAGCTTCGCCAGCCGCTGTCGCTTCATCAAGAAGGGATGCGTTCGCGATTTCCATACCGGTTAGGTCCATTACCATTTGTTGGTAATTTAGTAGAGATTCAAGACGACCTTGAGAAATCTCTGGTTGGTATGGTGTGTAAGCTGTGTACCAGCCTGGGTTCTCTAAAACGTTACGTAGGATAACGTTTGGAGTGAATGTGTTGTAGTAGCCTTGGCCAATGAAAGTACGTTTCACTTGGTTTAGGTTAGCGATCTCTTTAAGAGAGGTCAGCATGTCAATTTCGCTCAGCGGCGCAGCAAGTGTCATTGGTTTTTCAAGACGGATTTGTGCAGGAACCGTTTCGTCGATCAGTGCGTCTAAGCTAGTCGCGTTGATCGCATCGAGCATTTTCTGCTGGTCTGCTTTATTTGGGCCGTTATGACGAGCAACAAACTCGTTTTGAGTACCCAAGTCTTTTAGTAATTGGCTTTGAAGTAATTCAGTCATGATATGTTCTACTTTCTCTTTGGAGCCGTGAGCTAGCCCCTAAAATTAAGCTGCTCTAAAGAGCAGCTTTATCGTAATGAGGAACCTATTAGTCTTCTTCGATAGAGCTTAGGTATTCTTCCGCATCTTTAAGATTGTTTAGTTCAGACGCATCAGACATCTTCACTTTAACAATCCAGCCACCTTCATAAGGTTCTTCGTTGATTAGCTCTGGGCTATCTTCTAATTCTTCGTTGATTTCTACGATTTCGCCAGAGATTGGTGCGTAGATATCAGAAGCAGCTTTCACCGACTCGACTAGAGAGAAGCTTTCGCCAGCTTCAATTTCGTCGTCAGTGTCAGGCAGGTCAACAAACACAACGTCACCTAGCATCTCTTGAGCGTGCTCAGAAATACCGATAGTCACAGTACCGTCACCGTTGTCTTTTATCCACTCGTGGCTGTCTGCAAACTTTAGTGTATTGTCCATTGCTTATTCTCCAAAAATTTATGAGGTTTTAATTTAAATCTTAAAAACGGTTTAACGATAAAGAGGGAAGCGTTTGCAAAGCTCTTTAACTTGCTTGCGAACACGTTGCTCAACTTCAGCGTTTCCTTCAGGGCTTTCAACTAAGCCATCAAGTACATCGCCGATCCATTCACCGATAAGTTTGAATTCTTCAGTGCCAAAACCACGACTGGTTCCAGCTGGCGTACCTAAACGAATACCCGAAGTAATCATAGGCTTCTCTGTGTCGAATGGTATGCCATTTTTGTTACATGTGATCCCTGCACGCTCTAATGCTTCTTCAGTTACGTTACCTTTCAAACCCTTAGGACGAAGGTCAACCAACATTAGGTGCGTGTCTGTTCCGCCAGTCACAATGTCACAACCGCGAGTTTGCAACACTTCAGCAAGAACTTTTGCGTTGTCGATCACCGAATCAATATAAGTATTAAATTCTGGGCCAAGTGCTTCGCCAAACGCCACTGCTTTGGCCGCGATAACATGCATTAGTGGGCCGCCTTGAAGGCCAGGGAACACTGCAGAATTGATCTTTTTGTTGATGTCTTCATGGTTCGTAAGAATCATACCGCCGCGTGGGCCACGAAGTGTTTTGTGCGTTGTTGTTGTCACAACGTGTGCGTGTGGTAGTGGGCTAGGGTGGGCACCTGTCGCGATAAGACCCGCGATGTGTGCCATATCTACCATTAGGATAGCGCCAACTTCGTCAGCGATTTCACGGAATTTAGCGAAATCAATAACGCGTGGGATAGCACTACCACCAGCAATAATCATTTTAGGTTGGCTTTCGATCGCTAAAGCGCGAACCGCTTCGTAATCGATTTCTAGAGTTTCGCGGTCTACTCCATATTGAACAGCGTTGAACCACTTACCAGACATTGCAGGACGTGCGCCGTGTGTAAGGTGGCCACCTGCATCTAGAGACATGCCTAGGATAGTATCGCCAGGTTGAAGTAGGGCAAGTTTAACTGCGCCATTTGCTTGAGCGCCTGAGTGAGGCTGTACGTTTACGTATTCGCATTTGAACAGTTGCTTCGCACGTTCAATCGCAATCGCTTCAACTATATCTACATGTTCACAACCACCGTAGTAACGGCGGCCTGGGTAGCCTTCAGCGTATTTGTTTGTTAGGCAAGTGCCTTGAGCTTGCATCACTGCTTTAGAAACGATGTTCTCAGAAGCAATAAGTTCGATTTGTTCATTTTGACGAGTGTTCTCTGCTTGGATGCCAGCAAATACTGCATCGTCTGTTCCAGATAGGTTCGTAGTGAAAAAACTGTCTAAGCTATGGTTTTGGTAAGCGTTCATTGTCGAGACCTTTCATTAAGCTAATGGTGATTGTTTTTATAGTCCATTAGGTCTTACGTTGATTTCTGCATCGGTGTCGTTTGCGTTATATAGGTATAGATAAGCGTGAATTGCGTTATAAATATACTCTTACAGCGTCTAAGCGATCGTTGTAGGGTCAATGCAGCACGAATTGTTTCCCAAAAGTTCGGGTAAAAAACAGCTCTTGCAAATGTTAAATTTATCATTTGTTACAAGCTGAAGTAGCATCTCTTCATCTAACAAGTCGTTAACATAGCTCCGATAAAATCAATTTTCAACAAAAATTTCCAATAGGAAACAACTTTTCTTGTTTTGCTACGGGGAGCACGCTTTATTTCTCTGTCTGCTCTTTAATCAACAAAGCGCTTCATGCAACAATGAAAGTAATAGACAGGAAGCAAGAAATTCATGAGGGACCTATGTCAGAAGACATTTATGATGAGTACCCATCTTTAACGTTGGCAAAGGAAACGTTAGACCAGAATATTGAACCACTTAGGCTTGGCCAGCGCATTAAAGATATCCGCGGCAAGCTTGGGATTACGCTAGAAGAAGCAAGCCAAAGAACAGGCTTGGCGCGTTCTACGCTCAGCAAAATTGAGAACGAACAAATCTCGCCAACCTTTCAGGCTATGCAAAAATTAGCGATGGGTTTGCAAATTGATATGCCTCAACTCTTTGAACCACCAAGGAAAAAAGTTGCAACAGGACGTCGTGACTTAACCAAGGCGGGGCAAGGAAAGCCACACCCGACACCGACTTACGAGCATGAACTGCTTGCCACAGAGCTATCTAATAAGAAGATGATGCCGTTTAAGAGCCGCGTGCGAGCTCGTACTTTTGAAGAGTATAATGATTGGGTTCGCCATGATGGTGAAGAGTTCTTAATGATCATTTCTGGTGATGTGATGTTCTACTCAGAATTTTACGAACCCGTACCGATGAGCGAAGGTGATAGCATGTATTATGATGCCAATATGGGGCATATGCTTATCTCGACCAGCGCAGAAGACGCGCTCATTTTGTGGGTGACTGCAAAATAAATTAACAATACTAGAATTTCTTATAGTGAATGCAAACGTTTGCATTTGTTTCGAACTTCAGATAATAGACGCGATATTGATGTGATAATCATCAATGTCGCGTTTTTGTATGTACGGAATAATTGTTTTTAAATTGTTAAATGTCACATTTTGAGCTGTTTGACTATTGTTAAGGGTGTAAAACTGACGCAGGCTTGTTTATTATAGTGAACACGGTTTACTCATGTTGATTGAAGTTTACTGAAGTGAATTCTTAGAAAGTGACTTGTAGAGCTTTTGTACAGCTAACCTAGTTTATTAAGCTAACTATATAAGCCTATATAAAGACAACACTTTTTACTATCTACTGTTTCTAAAGTTAAGACGTCAAGGTGACTAACGCGAATACGCTGAAGTGACTAATGGTGAGACTTATCGTTAGAAGCGACTCTAAATAGAGATATAAGCGGCAGACTCGATTTGGAAAGCCTGCAACGCTTCATGGAGAAGAAAATGACTCAAGAACACGCTAATCAAGACCTACTAACAACACCACTGCATGCACTTCACGTTGAAGAGGGTGCAAAAATGGTTCCTTTCGCTGGCTACGATATGCCAGTTCAGTATCCACTAGGTGTTAAAAAAGAGCACTTACATACTCGTGATGCTGCCGGTCTTTTTGATGTTTCTCACATGGGGCAACTTCGTCTTCATGGTGCGAACGCGGCTGCTGTCCTAGAATCTTTGGTTCCTGTAGATATTATTGACCTTCCTTCTGGTAAGCAGCGCTATGCGTTCTTTACTAACGAGCAGGGCGGCATTATGGATGACCTGATGGTTGCTAACCTAGGCGATCACTTATTTGTTGTTGTGAACGCAGCATGTAAGACACAAGATATCGACCATCTAACTGCGCATCTTCCTGCAGACGTAGAAATGGAAGTGATTGATGATCGCGCTCTATTAGCACTTCAAGGCCCTAAAGCGTCTGAAGTTTTAGCTCGTTTCCAACCAAGCGTTGCTGACATGCTGTTCATGGACGTTCAAAAAGCTGATATCGACGGCGTTGAATGCATCGTGAGCCGCAGTGGTTACACGGGTGAAGATGGCTATGAAATTTCAGTACCGAACGATCACGCTGAAGCGCTTGCTCGTAAGCTAACATCAGAAGCAGAAGTAGAGTGGATCGGCCTTGGTGCTCGTGACTCACTTCGTCTTGAGTGTGGTCTATGTCTATACGGTCACGATCTAGATACAACAACTACTCCAGTAGAAGCTAGCCTTCTATGGGGTATTCAAAAAGTTCGTCGTACTGACGGTGAACGTGCTGGCGGCTTCCCTGGCGCTGATATCATCCTTGAGCAAATCGCAACGAAAGATGTTCAACGTAAGCGTGTTGGTCTAGTGGGCCAAACTAAAGCGCCAGTACGTGAAGGCGCTGAGCTGTTCGATGCTGAAGACAACAAGATTGGTGTAGTAACAAGTGGTACAGCGGGCCCTAACGCTGGCAAGCCTGTTTCTATGGCGTACGTTCGTACAGACCTAGCAGCAATTGGCACGGAAGTTTTCGCTGACGTTCGTGGCAAGAAGCTACCAATGACAGTAGAAAAAATGCCATTCGTACCTCAACGTTACTACCGTGGCTAATCTGTTTTAAGAGAAACCACCAAGCTTAACCAAAAGCCTCTTGTTTGCTTCTCTGTATCGAGAGGTTTAACGGTAGGCTTTTTTGTTTTTCGCAAACGTATAAAACTTGGGATGATGAGCCAAGGTAAGTTGTTTATAAATTCGTTTATAAAATGAGAGATGTGGCCATATCGTTACAAATACTTACTTAATGATGATTAGTACGTGTTATGGTGGCGATTCATCCATTTTTTAAATAAGTAGTAGGGGTTACAAGGCGTTATCTATGAATGAGAACCATATAATGAATCCGGTTCGTAAGACCGTTCTTGGGCTTTTAGCGCCATTAATCTATACATCAACTGTTATGGCGACAGAAAACTCGGTCGTAAGTATTTCTGACGCGAGCGTAACACCTTATATCGTGAACGGTAGTGACGCTTCAGTGACTGAATTTCCTTCAATGGCGAGCTTGTTCATCGACCGTATTGATTACGATGGCGTCTATTCAACCGGGCCATATTGTGGCGCGACCATTTTAAACCCGACTCATATTCTGACGGCAGCGCACTGTATTTACGGCAATGAAGAAGGGCAGTTGTTTACTACTGTAGTTCCACAGCTCGAAGATACGTCTCAATTCCCTAACGGTAACATTCAAAAAGCGCGAGTTTCAGAAGTTTATTATCGCAGTGACTATTCAAATACGTTGAGTGATCTACTCCGTAACGATGTTGCCATTCTTAAGCTAGAAAGCGCAGTGAATATCGATTCAATTAACGATATTGTAAAACGCCCGAGTTCGGATGGTTATCGTCGTTTTTCAGAGGTATTTACCGCTGTGGGTCATGGTGATACACGCACTGGTTTTGACGGAACCACTTTACTACAAAAAGCAAGCCTCAATTATGTAGATAATGCGACTTGTAAAACGGTATTCGCTGCTGGTGATGAGTTAACAGAGAATCAAATTTGTTTTGTTGGAGGTGTAGAAGCTTTTGGCTTATACGGGGGCACTTGTCAAGGTGACTCTGGCGGTCCGGTTTACTGGAAGGATGGTTCTATTTACAGACAAGTAGGGATCACCAGCTTTGGTCCTGAAACGTGTGGTGGTAACTCAAGAGTAACGTCAGTATTCACTGAAATTTATGACTATGAAGCTTGGATAGACAGTGTTATTGCTGGAACTGAAACCGCTAAGTTTGTTTCTACTGATGCTAAGCGAACAGCTTATGTGAATGCACGTACATCATCTGGCTCTGGTAGCAATGGTGGTAGTGTTTCATTTGGTTTGCTAAGTATGCTGATGTTGTTCGCGGGTCTTAGAAAAGCCGTGTTACGTTAGAACTGCAATGTTTTGAACAAGTCGACGCTTTATCTAACGATAGCGTCGACTTTTTTATCTCTGCAGGTTTATCTGTTTAGTCATTTACCCGCTTAGTTGCTTAGTTGCTTAGCTGCTTAGTTTTACAACCGCTTTTCGGCTGTACCTTTCTAGAATCTCATCCATCTCTTTTATTGCATCATTGATGCTTTTGATTCCACCTTGCGTGACACCTTTTTCGCATAGGCTCAATGCAGAAAAAGCTCGTTTTAATTCCTTATCTTCTAACATGTTCCCGTGCAACAACACTTCTTTGTAGGTGAGTAGCCTATGCTGTATCGCGATAATTTGACTGCGGGTATTCTCTGATTCTAAAGCGTGCTTTATGCAAGGAAATGCCAATGTATAACGATTCGCAATTTCCAATTTGACGTCTTTGTTCTTCGCAATTTGCAATTTTTATTATTTCCCAACACTTGAGTAATCAAGTTTACTAGCCTGCACGTTCACGACCGATCAAAGTATGAAAGTTTATGAAACGTAACGTTTTTTTATAATCGCATAATATGCCTTTGATGGCGTATGTAAACCGTTACGAGTCAATATGGTCTGCTTCTTGCTAAAATTAGGTCATAACTGTCTAGTTAGGAGAAACTCATGTCACAGGAGCCCATCGTTATGGCGCTGATTGAGCGTAGGAAGCAAGCCAATTTGTCGCAAGAGAAGTTAGCCTCAAGTGCCGGAATGAGTTTAAAAACCTATCAACGTATTGAGCGAGGGGAAGCTGACATCAAAGTGTCTCAGTATCGTTCTATCACAAGAACCTTAAAATTGACGGATTTGGATGTCGTGCTAGATATTGTTGGTGCAACGCAAGCCACGGCGGAAGATGTTGCAGCGGTCAGTCGTTTACTGACCAGTGAAGAGAGAATGTTGTTGATCAAACTGATTTTATCAGTCAAAAAACAGCCATAGCGTTTGGGTCAAATAGGTTTCGTCTTTTATTAAAACAAATAAGTTACAACGGTTGTTTCATGAGTGACGTGTTCACTGGGGGGGCGGAAACAATTATTCTACTCTTCCGCGCAGTTGTTTGGTGGTACCTCTTTGTTTCTTTCCTTCTAAACGTCTTTTCTGAGAGCCACGTGTCGGCTTAGTTGCTCGTCTTACTTTTTGAACCTTTGTTGCTTCCAATATCAGTTCTTTCAAACGCACCAATGCATCATCACGGTTTTGTTCTTGAGTTCTATACTGCTGCGCCTTAATGATAATCACGCCATCTTTAGTGATGCGGCTATCTTTGTGTGCGAGGAGTTTTTCTTTATAGAAATCAGGTAGGGTGGAGTGTTTGATGTCAAAACGTAAATGTATCGCGCTCGATACTTTATTGACGTTTTGGCCTCCGGCTCCTTGTGCTCTGATCGCGGTTAACTGAAGTTCCCAGTCTTGAATCGAAACAGAGTTAGATATTTGTAACATAAACTTCCATTTTGAACGGTAATATGGAGTCATGATACTGAATATTGGTTATGGTATCAGTAACTTTCTTAAAGAGTGGTAGTAGTGATGAAAATAGATTTAACGGCGTATGAAGGATTAATCTTTGATATGGACGGTACGTTGACTGACATGACGCGCTACAAGATTGAATTTGGATTTGGAAGCAAGAGTTAGAGGAGTGAGTCGTGTTCTAAAAAGAGAACATGCCTTTAAATCTCGTGTCCTCTTTAGTCTAAGGGCTGGGTCTCGGCAAGTTCAGTCATCTCAGTATCTGGTAGTAAACATACGTTGTTACGTCCAGCTGCTTTTGCTTCGTATAGCGCTAAATCGGCACACTTGTAATTAAGACCAGAGTCGCCGGTTAGGTTAGTAATACCAACACTTACTGTGACGATGCTATCTAGTTCAAGGCTTATATTAACTCGAAGCCTGTTTAGCACGCCTTGGGCTTCTTCGATTGTTGTGTGAGGCAGGATTAAGCCAAACTCTTCTCCACCAATACGAGCTATAAAGTCGGTTTCACGACACTCACGCTGTAATACTTTAGAAACTGTTTGAATAACGCGATCGCCATAATCATGACCAAACCTATCGTTGATAAGTTTGAAATAGTCAATATCTAAGATCGCTAAACATGAGTCTTCTCGAGTAGGGTAGCGATTAATACGCGAACATTCATTCTTGAGCTCAAGATCAAATTTACGCCGGTTCCAACAATCTGCTAGCGCATCTTTCTCGCTTAGGTTTCTAAGTTTGTTCTCAAGCTCCTTGTGTTTACTGATATCGACAAATGATGCGACATAAAACTGAATCACACCTTTTGAGTCTTTAATCGTTTGAATTCGCAGTAGTTCAGTGATCAGAGAGCCGTCTTTACGGCGATTTACTACTTCGCCTTCCCATACTCCAGTTTTGGTAATAATGCTCGACATCTTTATGTAGAATTCTTGATTATAGCGACCGGAGGCAAACATCGAAAGTTGACGCCCTTTTACATCTTCCAAATCGTAACCACTCACGCGAGTAAACTCTTGGTTTACCTTGATGATTCGATTATTTCGGTCAGTAATTACCAAGGCTGACATGCCATTCATCGCAGCTTTAGCCAATTGGCTATCGATGCTGTTCTTCTTGTGGTTTCTATTCCACAGCACAAACCCAGCAGAAATCATCGATATCAGTATCGTTAAGGTAATGATCTGTACGATGATAGCGTGATGTTCTTGTTGAGACTGGTTACTAAACTGATGGTTTTTAACGTGAAGAACCATATAAATAGGCCCTTCAAACTGATCTATCTTAGGGCTGATATCCGAGTGGAAATACCAGTTTTCGCCATCAAAATAGCTAGAGGAAGTGTTGTCTTTAATTGCTTCCCATAATTCTGGATAGCGCTTGGCGTAAGTGATGTCAGCACGAGACTCAAGAACATGACCAAATGATTTTTCTGGGTCGGGGCCCATGATGACATGACCGGTTTTATTCAGAAATACCGGTACCGCAGAAGATGTTCCGATTTGATAATGCAGGCGATCGTAAATCTCAAGCATATTGAGGTTTGCAATAAAGTAACCAATGATGTGATTTTTAGATGTTACAGGGGTCATGATACGAAGGGCCGGAATTAACGGTTGAACTATTTCACCGTTTTTGACTTCTAGATCGATACCATTTGAACTAACTTGTCCAATTTCTAATTTTTGAAGAGTGTCAAAGTAACTGCGCGCTGATTTGTTTTGTAGTTCCTTGTCTGCAACGACTGTGGCTTGGTTGTCTTTGTAGTTGATGCGGAACACTTCATTTCCTTGAATATCGAGATAACGAAGCTGTGAGTAATATTTTTGTCCGCGAGCAAGCATCACCCATAAGTCTTGCAGCGTTTCTTTGTGAATCGTTGAGGGTTCTTCAATGGCACGAAGAAGGGTTTGTGACTTTGCTATGGAGGGAACTGAGTTAGATATCTGATCCATGATGACAGAAAGCTCGTGGAAGCTGTATTCGATTTGGTTTTGACTTGATTGCTTAATATTTAGCGTATGCTGAGCGTCTATCCGATCAAATTCAGAGTTAATATAGAGAGCAGGGACTAGTCCTAGGGCAAAAATGGTACATAGAAATTGGCTGACTAGTTTTTTTATACTCGTATTCATCACTGTCCTCAAAGAATCAGCGCAATACTATATATTTTATGGGGTTCTTAATGTGATCTTTACCCAGAACTTGATATTGGGCTTGCATATAACTACAATTTTAGTGCAACATTTTGCATTTAAGATTGATTTTTGAGCAATCACTTCGTTACAAAATCATTGCTCAACATGGGTCGCTGCTCTATATACGATTCAGTTTAATCGTGATTTTTTGCAGTTTACCTAGCTAAGGGTATCTAGCTTAGGCCGATGATATTGCCATTATTATCAATATCTAACGACATGAATGCTGGTTTATCCGGTAAGCCGGGCATGGCCATTACATTGCCACACAAAGCGTAGATGAAACCCGCTCCGGCACAAAGCTTCAGTTCTCTAACTGGTACATCAAACTGGGTAGGAGCACCCTTAACTTGTGCTTCTGTCGAGATTGATAGCGGTGTCTTTGCTAAACATACCGACAGTTTGCTGTATCCATGTTGATTGAATTCAGCGAGTTGTTTCTTGGCTAAAGGTGATAGCGAAATACTTGCTGCACCGTAACCGACCTCAGCGACTGCCATTAACTTTTCTTCTAAGCTCTGCTCCGACTCATAAAGTGGCTTAAAGTCGCTCTCGCTTTCACAAGCATTGACCACGGCTTGAGCTAACAATGTCGCACCTTGGCCGCCTTTACTAAAAGCTTCGCTGATTTCAACGGTCACATTAGGATCAAAGTCGGTGATCAGTTGTTTTAATGTGTTTAACTCTTGAATCGAGTCTTGTGGGAATTGGTTGATGGCGATAACGGCTGGCACTTGGTATTGCTTAACATTGTTGATGTGCCATTTCAGATTCTCAAAGCCAGCGATAAGGGCGTCTTGGTCATCATTGAAGATTGATTCTGGTAATGCTGCCCCCGGTCTCAAGTCGTATAAACCTGAATTGGCTTTTAAGCCGCGTAATGTTGTGACTATCACCGCGCAATCGGGTTTCTTATTCGATGCTTTAACCTTGATGTTACACGCTTTCTCAAAACCCATATCTGAGCCGAAACCGCCTTCAGTCACCACAAAATCACTCAGTTTGAGAGCAATTTTATCGGCAATAATTGAAGAGTTACCATGTGCGATGTTTGCGAACGGGCCTGCGTGAATCAAAGTTGGCACACCTTCAAGTGTTTGCATTAATGTTGGTTCAATTGAATCCTTCATTGTTACTGTCATTGCGCCTGCAACGTTGAAGTCATCTGCGGTTAATGGCGTACCTTGGTGGTTATAAGCGAGTACTACGCGACCAATACGCTTGCGCAGGTCTTGAAGGTCGTCAGCCAGCGCAAGAATGGCCATGAGTTCTGAGGCGGCCGAGATATCAAAGCAATCTTCGCGTTCAAAACCGTTGATTGTTTTATCTGCCTCGTTCTTACCGACAGTGATCATGCGCAGTGCACGATCATTATGGTCAAGCACGCGTCGCCAAACGATTCTGCTTGGGTCTATATCTAACGCCTTTAAGCCAGAGCGTGCTTCAAAGGCTTCTAACCCTTCACGTTGCTCATGATACAAGCGAGCGTCAATAGCGGCAGAGGCGAGGTTATGAGCCGCTGTCACTGCATGAATGTCGCCAGTTAGGTGGAGATTTAACTGCTCCATTGGCGCAACTTGAGAATAACCACCGCCAGCAGCGCCGCCTTTGACACCAAATACCGGACCCATAGAAGGCTGACGAATACACGCCATCGCAGATTGGTTAATTTTAGAGAGACCTTGTGCAAGGCCAATTGTGGTGACTGTTTTACCTTCACCGAGTGGCGTAGGTGTAATAGCAGTCACAACGATCAATTTGCCATCTTGTTGCCCAGACAGGCGTTCAAGGGAGCTTAAAGAAACTTTAGACTTATGGAGTCCTAGCGGTTGATGTTCATCTTGATTCAGGCCTGCTTGTTCAGCAACCCCACTGATGTTTTTAAGGGGAGTAGAGCGACAAATATCAATATCAGATAACATATTTGATCCTTATATCAGAACCGAAGGGTGGAACGTAAACTTTTGCGTGGCGATAGTGCTGCATAAATTTGCCAAGTAAAGGCAAAACACACGAATTATATGCTGGAAGATAACAGATCTAAAGAGTCATTGCGCGAGATTAAACCTTAAACAAACAAAATATTCGATTTGATTACCTCTAATTGTGTTTGCATAAACAACGAAGACAAAAAAGGGCTGCATATAGCAGCCCTTCGAGAATGGGTTATCTAACTAGGCGCTAACCTCAACTAGTCGACAACCTAATAGGGTCGATTAGCGATCCCAGTATGTTTCTTCTAAGCTATCTTCACGTTCCGGTAGGGCACGAGAAAGGCGAGGTGAGTGTTGGGTCAATACCTCGTAGCTTACACGGTTGGCATACTTACAAATTTGAGACAGTGACGAGTACGTTAGACAAGCGTGTTCGTGTTTCTCTGAGTTTGGCACATTCACGTGGTGGTAGCTGTTCGCTGCCATATCGTGTAGTAGTGCAGAAAGTGCACCGTCGCCTGCGCCATTGGTGTTCTTAATCTCAAGTGGACCACCTAGGTAAGGGCCAATGTGAGAGTATACTTTTACTGGGTTTACACAATCTTGCTTACGCATAGCACGACTAAATTCAAACTTGTTAAACTCAGGAATGTTACCTGGTAACAGCGGCAGTGTGGTTTCACGTTTCGCTAATTCGTCCGTGTAACCTGCCATGTACAGGCCAATAGGGCCAGCGGTACATAAAACAAGGTCAACCCACTCAAGCGCTTTATTTGCAGCGAGTAATGGATCTTTTTCACCGGTTAGTGCTTCACCTTCGTCTTCGTTCATCGCGACGATGGTGACGTTCTCTTTTAGGTATTCTTGCCACCATTCTGCATTACCTTCGATCACGTATTTAGTACCAAGCGTCAGTACAACAGGCACATTGTGAGCTTTCGCGTATTCAATCGCTTTTTGTACCGCTTTTGGCATTGGATCTTCTGGTTTGCCGCGCATTAGGTATGATGATACAACCAATGCAGATGCTTTTTCGAAAATTTGCTCAGGAATACTTTCAGGAAGCAGTTGATTCATCTGTCCTTCGTTGATCGCAAACGTACGTTCGCCATCTTCGGTAATTAGCGTGTAACAACGACCAATTGGACCATCAACTGTTTGTAGGTGGTTTAAGTTCATTCGAGAAGAGGTACGGCAAAGGTAGCGGTAACCAAACGAACCCACTTCGATTTTCTTAGACATAACGCCAAGCAGAACCGATTTGCTGTCTGCGAGAACAGAGTAGTTGTGTAGCGTGTTACCAATGGTATCGCCGGGATATTGATGCGTAATCAAACCACGTTCAACTAGTTCTTCGTACAGGGCATCGGCTTTACTTTCTTCCAGTACAAGCGAGTGACCTTTACTTAGTTCGTATTTTTCAAGGAACGCGTTGTCAACACGGGCTTCGATATCAACAATAGTTTGACCTACGCCGACAATAGTCGCGCGATGCAACTTTGGCGTTTGTTGAATTTGGTTGACCAACGGATCACGGGCGTGAGTTGGAAAATAGTGCTTAGATTTACGCTGTCCAGGAAACTTCATATGAAAAATACAGTGAAAAAATTTTGTCGCATGATATCACATTTTGTCTCTTTATCTTTCATTTTTATTACATTTTGAATCACCTGCACAATGTCTGTACAGGTGATTCAAGCTCGTTATTCCGTAGGAGTTAATGTAGCAGGATCAACGTAAGCCTTTGTACCCCATAGAGGAACAGTAGAAAGGCTGTGTTTGAAGCTACCTTCGGTTTCTTTAGTGGTGTAAGACAAGTAGAGCAATGATTGATTCTCTGCGTCGTAGATGCGGCGAACTTTCATTGTTTTGAAAAAGATACTTTTCGATTTCTTAAATACCACTTCACCTGATTTACTCTTATCTATTAGAGCAATCATTTCAGATGTTATTTCACCTGTTTGGCGACAAGAGATAGAGCTATCACTTGGATCCGAGAAGCTAAGGTTTGCTTCGATAGACGCGATATGGCAAGTCACACCCGCGATCTTATCGTCATCTAAAGAAGACATCTTGATATCTTTCATTGTGAAGAATCCAAGAGAGACGTCACCAACCTCGTTGTCTGTGCAGCCAGCCAACAATGTCATGATACCAACTGCTATTAAGGCTTTTTTCATAAGAAGTCCTTTTTATTTATATAGTTCTGTTTACTATAGGAATATTGAAAGCTTGAATACGAGTGTAGAGCTTTTCACCGAGTTCTTAAAGGATGTTGTTGGAGAATGAAAAATATGAAGCATTTAAAGTACTTGTTGGCCTTGGTCATGCTCTGTATCCTTTCTGCATGTAGCTCGGCACCTACGCCGACCATATGTCTTCCAAATAACTGTGATATTTGGGGTTACTAATCTTAGGTACTAAAAGAATGAATAACGAAATACCTGAAAGCGCACATAAGAAAAACCAATGGTTGTTTAGCCAACTCGACATCGCTTATCCCGCAAAGGAGAGCTTGCTAGGTCGAGAACTTTATCAAAGCAGACTCCCATCCAAGAATTACCAACTCCTCGCTCAAGATCAAATTCCTTCCCAAATTGATGAACTGCATAAAGTCGATTTCCATAAACTGACGGTACTTTTTTCACTTAACCAAGCCAGCGCGTATCAAGATGAAACCGAAAGAGCGCATATTTTGGAGTTCTTAAGCCAGATAATACTGTCGGATGAGCACGAGCTATTTGTAGGTACCGAGAACGGTGATGTGGTAGCGAGTGCGATTGTTACAGCGACTGACGATTCACTGCTGATCTCAGATGTTGTAAACCAGCATGATCAAGACTGCATTGGGTTTGCTAAACAGTTACACGAATTTTTGGCACAAGATCAAGCTTCTAGCTGTAAAGTATGGCTGGAAAGCTAAAGAGCCTTTGAGAAAGCGTTAATCTTCGTACAGTACTCCTTCTTTTAAAAGGGTCTTGTATGTATACGCTATTGATACCAATCGCTGTATTGTGTGTTAGCGCTTTTTCTACAGCGACTTACGCTAGCAACTGGGATATCAGCACATCTTAGTTATCCACTCCTATGGACCTTCCTATCAATGGACCACCGATTTACAAAAGGGAATAGATAGCGCGTTAAGTCAATCTCAAGTCGAAGTTAAACTTTCTATTGAGTATCTAGATACCAAGCGTATCAACAATTCAGAATATTACGACTCTCTAGTCAATTACTGTGAAACTAAGTATTCGGGTTATGACCTGGATGGTGTCATTGTTACTGATGATAACGCTGCAAACTTTCTTGAGTCCATAAGCTTTCTAATTGATCGAGTTCGAGAGAGAGTGTGGCTACCGATTTGATCCCCAGCTAACCAAACTGCTACTGAAACACCTGCCCGAGTTTGTCGCTATCCGAGATTCGTATCCCGATACTGGAACTGTAGAATATGCGTCTGTACCTTCGATTGAAATTAAGGTAGTAGAAGAGTCGGTTGTTAGCTAACTCTCGCTCTATCTGAATGGTCTACAAGTCTTGGTTTCTTTATCAATTCACCCTAAACCGACTAGGACGTGGCAATGTATATTTTCCACTGAAATTAAGTCGTTTATGCAAACCTTGCAGTATTTGGTTTTGCAGATTTGGGGTTAATTTAGTATAAAACAAATTGCTTATTTCGAGCCGTAAGGTGATTAAGCCCATATTTCGCGAAGAGAAATAAGCCTGTATCTGTAAACTGTTATCTCAATCATCCCGCACATTGCAAGAACACTATAGGATAAAACTTGAATTCAATGCGAGTGAGAGAGATCTATGCGATTAGAACAGACTAAATGTGTAATTTTCGATTGTGATGGAACACTCATCGATAGCGAAAAGCTTTGTTGCCAAGCCTTGGTGAATGTATTCACCGGCTTTGGGGCGGAGCTAAACGTTAATGACTGCTATGCCCACTTTCAAGGTGGAAAGCTGGCTGATATCTTGATGGATACTCAAGAACGCCTTGGAATGTCGATATCCGTTGATACGCTTGAACCTATCTATCGCACAGAACTTGAAGCGCTTTTTGAACGTCATTTGAAGCCTATGGATGGTGCGATTGAGTTGATTGAATTTCTCAAACGACAAGACATCGAGTTTTGTATCGCTTCAAATGCTCCTAAATCGAGAGTCGAATCATCATTAGCGATTACGGGTATGTTCGACGACTTCAAAGGGAAAGTGTTTTCGGCTTTTGATGCAAATAGTTGGAAGCCGGAGCCTGACCTGATTATGTATACCGCAATTAACATGGGGTTTTTACCAAACGAATGTATTTATGTTGACGACACGGTGAAGGGTATTGAAGCTGGAGTTCGTGCTGGGATTCAATCTTTTAGATTACGACCAGCGATTGAAGATTCATTGAATGATGATCCAGAAGCCGACATAGCAGAGCTAGCGGCTCAGGATATTTACAGTTTGGAAGAAATTTCAGTTTGGATTAATGGCAAGCATTGCTCAACGAACGGTATACCGAACTCTGGAGTTTTGGTGGGGTAGTGCCTATTTGAAGGCTGACTATTTTACTAAATTGTTTAGTGTGGAAACCGCAAGATGCGCACGTAAACTTCTCTCCGCTTTCTGAGAGCAGATATTCGTCGTGTTGGCATAGAGGGCATGTGATGTCTTCGTTGTTTGGTGCTTCTTTATTATTCATTATGTCACCTGCAGCAAGAGGGTAAGCGAAAATAAGACCCGTTTAACTAGATTACTCCTAAGCTCGATTATTAGACAGTTTTGCCCCTTCATAATCTCTCCTTTGCGACTTGCTTCATGGTAATGATAATCTCATCCTTAAAGACCATGCATTTACTGTAGTAATTAGTGGAGGTTGTTATTAATGGAAGTTGTTATTAACGGTCACCAATAAAAAAGGACTCATTGCGAGTCCTTCTAGTTTGTTTTCTCTTCACGTTAACTGGAAGCCACTTTAGCGTTGGCTTTGAACGTTATAGCTTTGAACGTTATAGCCTCGAGCCTTAAGTTCGGTATCTAGCCAAAGTTTTAGATAGTGAAACTGACGCTTCAGTTAGCTTAGAGACGCCATTTGAAGAGTTTTGAGCTACATCTTTAATCACATCAGATTGGCTACGGATATCGTTAAGTTCTGCTGCAATCGTGTTAGCTACATTACTTTGCTCATCGGCCGATGTAGCAATCTGGATACTCATGTCCATAAGCGCTTGAGCTGAATCCGCAATAGAGTTCACGTCATCACCGATATTTGAAATCAGTTGGCTACTGGTTTGCGCTTGATCAACTGTTTGTTCTGTGATTTTAGCGATGTTTTGGCTTTCTTGTTGCAGGCGCTCAATCATCGCTTGGATTTCAACGGTAGCTGACTGTGTTCTGCTTGCCAGCGTTCGTACTTCATCCGCAACAACTGCGAAGCCACGACCTTGTTCACCCGCACGAGCCGCTTCAATCGCAGCATTCAGGGCAAGTAGGTTGGTTTGCTCTGAGATAGCGTTGATCGTCGTGATCACTTCATTAATTTGGCTGGTGTTCACATTTAAGCTGGTAACTGAAGATGAGGTTTGCTCTATCAGAGAAGAAAGAGTGCTGATCTCTGAAATTGCTTGTTGAACCTTCGAGTGGCTATCGTTGACCTGCTGTGCATCTTGTTCTGTTTGTTCAGTTGAACGTGCAGAGATATTCGACACTTCGTTAGCTGATGCCGTCATTTGGTCCATCGCGGTTGCAACAGAGTCAAGAGACGCGTTTTGGCTCATGATTTGTGTTTCGCTGCGCTTCATCTCTGTTTCTAAAGAAGCCGACGTTTCACTGAGTGTCACGGCACTGTGGTTTACGTTATTCACTAGCTCACTTAGCGTGTCCATTGAACGGTCAAGCGCGCAACCAATCGTACCAAACTCATCACGGCCAGGGTGGAAGCCAAGGCGTGAGGTTAAGTCACCGTCACCAATCTTCTGAGTGGTTGAGTAAAGAACCCATAACGCACCACCTAGGAAGGTCGCAACCCAGTAACAGAAAAGACCAAAAGGCACACACCACAAAAGACTGAGTAAGAAAGTGTACAGTGCTTGCTGCTTTTGGTTATGTGTATCGTTATTTGAAACGGTAAGAGAGTAGTAGTTGCCGTCTTGTGCAATAGCCGTTGCGGTAACCGCGCCATTGTTAGAAATGATGGTTTCTTGAGGACGAGTTTGTTGGCTA
This sequence comes from Vibrio sp. nBUS_14, assembly GCF_051201655.1. Lineage (NCBI taxonomy): Bacteria > Pseudomonadati > Pseudomonadota > Gammaproteobacteria > Vibrionales > Vibrionaceae > Vibrio > Vibrio sp. nBUS_14. The sequence continues at coordinate 1,106,906 of NZ_CP179207.1, read as the reverse complement.
ACAAGACGAACAGAGGCAGGGGAATCTGATGCAGATAAAATGCCTTTGAGTTGATACTCAACCTGTTGTTTTGCACTCGCGTCAATTTGTTCCATTTTATTGACGTAGCTAAGTCCAGCTAGGCTTGCCACAGCGGCAAAAAAGATTAAGAAAATGACCCAAAACTTGTCGTTGATAGACATTTTAATAAACAGTTTGTCTATCGTTCGAAATTGTACTTCTTTCATAAAAACTCCACGGTAAATCCTTTACCGTGGACTCTAAATAACCGACTTCAATAAAAATGTGATTATGATCAATTAATTATGAAAATTAATGATATCAATATATCGTTCATGAGATCTCAATCAAGTATTTTTAGCTTATAAAGGTTTACTAGCCTAAAGAAGGTAGTAAACCTACTGAAATAAGGAATTGAATTGCAATGATAAACACGCCAACGCTACCCGCTAAAAACAACGCTTTGCTTCCACCTAATACTTGGTAAGTCTCTTGAGTATTTTGGCCATCAACGGCGAAATCAGTGTAACGAACTTTGTAAACCATCACTGTCGGTAACAAGATTGCAAGTACTGCTAGTGCGATTGCTGCGTAACCCAGTGCCATGATAAAGCCTTGTGGATAGAATAAAGCAAAGCCAAGTGGTGGAACGAAAGTTATCAATGCCGTTTTGACACGCTTAGCGCTGCCTAGCTTATTGCTCAATGAATCGCCCATGAATTCGAATAGGCCCAAGCTCACGCCAATAAATGAGGTGAGAAGTGCAAGATCGGCAAACACACCAACGATGACGCTAAGGTTAGATTGATGAACGGTCTGTGACAGTGAGATTAACAGTGCGCCCAGGCTTGTGTCCGATAATAGCTGCTCTTGGCTAATCACACCTAAAGTCACGCTCTGCCAGAAAACATAGATGACCAAAGGCAGTGCGGATCCAATAATCATGACCTTACGCAGAGAGCGAACATCGCCATCAAGGTATCGAACAATCGAAGGGATGCTGCCGTGGAAACCAAAAGAGGTGAATACAACCGGAATAGCCGCAACAATCAGGCCTTGTTGTAAAGGCATGCTCATTAGGTACTGAGAAGTAATGTTAGGTGCCAGAAAGCTAAGTACTAGAACCATCGCGATTAGCTTTAAGCCAAACAAAACACGGTTAACCTTATCAACACTGTGTGTACCAATCGTCACAACGCCAGCAACTAACAGAGTAAATAGAAGGGTTGTGATTTGGCCGTTGAGTTCAATACCAGCAATATCAGAAATACGTTGGTTGAATTGAGCACCGCCGCCCGCAATGTAGGCAGCACATAAAGCGTAAAACAGAAACATAACGGCGAAGCTCGCAATCCACTTTCCTTTGGTCCCTAAAATTGTTTGAGCTAAAGTGTTTAGGGTAGCGTGCGATTCTGCGAATTGATGAAGCTCTACCATTAATAAAGCGGTAAAAGTCATCAATGCCCAAAGACATAACATTAAGAAAAGCGAAGTTGTGAAGCCAATACCTGCAGACGCAAGTGGAAGAGCGAGCATGCCTGCACCAATAGTGGTGCCTGCAATGATCAAAGTACTACCAAAAACCTTTGATTTATTCATTGTATATAATTCTTTACGTAAGGGTGTGTTTTTATTGTAATTCTTCTAGATTAAGTTCATAAACCCAAAGAATATCTCGATTTTTAAGTATTCTGATTGAGTTTTATTCCAAATGCAATCTCTAATGTAATTAAAAATAACCACTGTAAATTAATCGTTACACTGGCGAGTGCTCAATGCATCGAAAATGCCTAAGCAAACGTTTTACCATGATCGGCTTCAAAATTTGTAGAGTAATTTGTTGTACTTGGTGTAAGGTGGCAGTACATATGTCGTTCGCGTATACCCCTTTGACGTAAACAAGCGTTAATGATCGCGAGTAGCTTCAAGCTATAAATATGGAATGGGTAGAGTAGAGTGCGTTCATCAAAGTGACATAATATAAGTCCAAGATGGTGCACTAGTTAACAGGACATTATGTCCACATCAAGGAATAGAGGGGGCACTATGAGTGACCAATCTTATAATGACGAAAGTCTTGAGTTGTTAGATGCTATGGAAATTGGCATTGATTTATCTGACTATGAACAAACAGTTAAACAATTAGCAGAAGAACTTTTTAAGTCTTCGAACTAAGTTGTATCTGAACTAAAGGTTTCTGTAGTTCAACGTTCTCAAATTAGGCAATTCTTAAACTGAGCAAATCTCATTCGCTCACACCTCATATCAAAACTATCCTCATTAAAGTTCGCGAAGTTAAACGAGTACGTTTACCATGTTACTTAGTTCTCGATACTTTAATGAGGTTCAATGAACTTTCTCGCACACCTACACATCGCCCAACATTGCAACAGTAACTTAGCCGGTAATCTGTTAGGTGACTTTATTAATGGTGACCCTAATAAACACTATTCAGATTCGCTTTCTAGCGGGATAAGACTTCATCGATTTGTCGATAGTTATACCGATCGTCATGATGCATCCCGTAATGCAAAATCTCTCTTTTCAGATCAAACAAAGCGTTTTGCTCCTATTGCTCTCGATGTATTCTGGGATCACTGCTTAGTCAATCATTGGGGGCAGTTCTCGACACAATCGTTGGAGCAATTTTGTTCAGATAGTCATCAGCAGATTTTCGAACATCAAGAGTCACACTGGCCTGAGAACTTCATTACTATTCATCAAAAGATGGTAGAACAGCGGTGGTTGGAAAGCTATCAAGACATGTCTTACATTGAGTTGGTATTACAACGAATGGCGATAAGAAGGCCTAAGCTAGGTATGCTCAAAAACTGTTATGACGACCTAGAACGTCACTATGATAAGTTGCAGTGTCACTTTAATGAGTTATATCCAAGTGTTTTAGAAGAAGCAAACCTGTTTAGTGCGCTTCAATTGACGAAAAATCAAAAGGAAAGGTAAACAGCGTAATGCAGGTTTGCTACAATCCGCGCCTATTTAATCTTTGAGCATCATACTATGTCTGAACCTACTAAACCTTTTAACCAACTTGGATTGTCTGACCAACTGCTTACAACACTCACCGAGCTTAACTTTACGGCTCCAACCAGTGTTCAAGAGCAAGCGATTCCATTGGTGCTAGAAGGCAAAGATGTATTGGCTGGTGCGCAAACGGGTACGGGTAAAACGGCAGCATTTGGTTTGCCGATTATTCAAAGATTAATCGAGACTAAAGACAACGTTATTCCAAACCCGAAGCTCGTTCGTGCACTTGTATTAGTGCCAACACGCGAACTAGCGCAGCAAGTGTTTGATAACGTAACCAGCTACGCAAAAGGTACCGACATTAAAGTGGTTGTCACTTACGGCGGCGTTAGCATGAAGGTTCAAACTGATAACCTACGTGGCGGCGCAGATATCTTAGTGGCAACGCCTGGTCGTCTTATTGACCACATGTTCACTAAGAACATCATGCTGAGCCACACTGAAGTGTTGGTGCTTGATGAAGCGGATCGCATGTTGGACATGGGTTTCATGCCTGATATTAAACGCATTCTTTCACGCATGAATGAAGTACGTCAGACTCTGTTCTTCTCTGCGACCTTCGATAATAAAATAAAAGCGCTTGCGCATCGTATGATGCAGTCGCCAAGTGAAATTCAAGTGACGCCTAAAAACAGCACCGCGGACACGGTTACCCAGATGGTTTATCCCGTCGATAAATCACGTAAGAGTGAGCTACTGGCTTACCTGATCGGTTCAAAGAACTGGCAACAAGTGTTGGTATTCACTAAAACAAAACAGGGCACGGATGCTCTAGTTAAAGAGCTTAAGCTTGATGGCATTAAAGCGGCGTCAATCAATGGTGATAAGAGCCAAGGTGCGCGCCAAAAGGCACTGGATGATTTCAAATCAGGTAAGGTACGCGCGTTGATTGCGACTGACGTGGCAGCTCGTGGTATCGATATTCAGCAACTAGAACAAGTTGTGAATTACGATATGCCATTCAAAGCCGAAGATTACGTTCACCGAATTGGTCGTACAGGCCGCGCAGGCAACAGCGGTTTAGCCATTTCTTTGATGAGTCAGGACGAAGCTTACCTACTGGGTGACATTGAACGATTGCTGGATACGCGCTTGCCTCAAGAGTGGCTAGAGGGTTTTGAACCAAGCCTTGAAAAAGATGTGGCACCTGATCGCGGTGGCCGCAGTAAGAGTCGTTCATCGGAGAAACGTAAGATGAAAGCCAAGCTTAAAATCCATCAAAACCGTGGTAAAGCACGTCGCTAATAAGCTGACCTAAAGCACTCGATTAAAGATCTACACATATAAAAACGCACCGTTACAGTTAGTTCTGTAACGGTGCGTTTTTATATCAAGTAAATTAATTGACGATCAAGTCAGACAAGAGCATTCGATTAATGGTGTTCTTTATTGCACTTCCACACGCAAGGGACTTCGTAAATCAGCTCTTCAATCGAGCTTGGATTCAAGACCCATTCTTCACTGATATTGAACGTACTGATCATTTGCTTGTTGAACAATTGCCAATGTTTTAACAATGCTTCTTCAGGCGTCGATTGCATGTCACCCTCATTCCACGTGCTTTCCATGAAAGGGGTTAGGCATACCGCTCCATGCGCATACATGATCATTTGCCATTTAATTTCATAAATGTTGATCAAGTTATCTGGGTTCGCATCGTTATATTCTTCTGCCAACCTATTAATTTCTTCTTCGATATCACCAACATTGTCGATAAAGTAATCGACCAAGTTGTCTTTTTGGCGAACAGAGTCGGTGATAAGTTGCATCGGTTTGCGTGTGTGAATCATGTTGCTAAAGAGACGCATACTAAATAAATAGATAGTAATGTTTGGTGCAATGCCTTTTGGTAACTCTTCCACTATCTTAGCAATATAAGACTGAAAATATTTATGTAAACAATCACTTATGGCATGCCAGATCTTTTCTTTGCTACCAAAGTGATGGCGGATAAGACTATGCGAGACGCTTGCTTTTTCGCTGATATTTCGCAGCGAAACGCTATCATAACCATGCTCACAGAACATATCCGCAGCAACACTCATGATCAAAAATCGAGTCTCTTCGGCGTCTTTTGCGCTTCTTCTACCTTGTTTCTTTTCTGTCATCTTCTTTTCACACATTTACCTAATTACCACATTCTACACTGTTTTCCTTAAAATAAAAAATACTGCACATGTGGAAAGTAAAGCTTGAGAATTCCTTAATATTAAATATACTGCCCACCTGTGTAATAAATAATAATAATTAAATGGAGATGCATCATGCAGTCCAATTTGTCTATTCAAGCTAAGACGGGTAAGCAGATAGGAGTGGCGTTTGCTGCACTATTACTCGCAGGCTCTATGACCGGATGTAACAAGGTTCAGTCAGAAGAAACGGTTCAAGTTGTTAAGCCTGTAAAGCTGTTTGAGATCCCTCAGCAGACGGATATCGAGCTTGATAGCTTTATCGCAAAAGTGGATGCGACCGACCGTGCTGCGCTTTCTTTCCAAGTGGGCGGAGATATTGAAACGTTCTCTGTTCGTATGGGACAAGAGGTAAAGAAAGGCCAAGTACTCGCTGTGCTAGATGCAACGGACTACCGTATTGCGGTTGATGCGGCACAAGCAAAATTTGACCTGGCGAACAGCCAATACAAGCAAGCGTCTGAGCTGTACTCAAAGAAGCTTGTAAGCACGGATTACTACGACCAAGCCGTAAACACCTTTACTGCCGCTGAAGTTGAGTTGGACCAAGCACAAACAAACTTTGGTTACACCACATTAGTTGCTCCATTCGATGGCGTGGTAGCTATGGTGTTTGGTAAGCAATATCAGTTAATCGCTGAAAAGCAGCCGGTTCTTAATCTTTTGAATCACAGCGAGATGGATGTGACTTTCTCTATTCCGGTATCAAAGCTTGAAGACCGTTCTATTCAAGACCTAACCAACTCAAACATGTGGGTTGTGATGGATAGCCATCGCGGTATTCGTATCCCAACGCGTTTTAAAGAGATCTCAACGCAACCAGACGAAGACACCAACAGCTATCAAGCGGTTGTGTCTATCGAGAAACCTAAAGGTATTAATCTGCTTTCTGGTATGACGGCACAAGTTGAAGTTCAGAAAAACAGATCGTACTACGGTATTGGCATTGTTGATTCAGCTTGGTTAAGCAAAGAAGCAGACCAAGGTGAACTATGGCGCTACAACCCAGAGTCTCAATTGATTTCTAAAGTACAAGTTACCCTTGATGAACAAGGCAAGGTTATTGATGGCTTGTCTTCTGGCGACCTGATCGTAGAAGCGGGTGTCGATGCGTTATCTGATGGGCAACAAGTAAAAGCTTGGTTACGTGAGGGCGGTATTTAATGAACCTTTCGAAATTATCAGTTGTAGTTGTATCTGCGTTATTGCTTCAAGCTTGTAAAAATGGAACCGACCACCGTGAGCAACCTTCACTTTTGGTTTCAACCTTTGAAGTAGGTGCGCCACTGACCGAACAAAACCGAAGTTTTAATGGTCAGGTGATGCCAGCGGAACTAACACCATTGGCATTTAAGCTTGCTGGTGAGATTCAACAAGTATTGGTTGAAGCTGGTGACAACGTAGAAAAAGGCCAGCTACTGGCGACCTTAGACAACGCGACATACCTGCAAGATCTGACAGACGCTAAATCTCAATTCAAATTAGCGAGTAAGCAACTGGCGCGTGGTTCTGAGATGTTTGACAGCAAGATGTTGTCGCAATCGGAACACGATCAACTGACCGCTAACTATAAACTGGCATCGGCTAATTTGGCTGCGGCAAAGCGTAAGCTGAGTTACACAGAGCTTTTAGCACCATTTTCTGGCACGGTTTCAACCGTCGATAAGCAACGTTTCGAAAACACCACTTCGGGCGAAACGTTACTCAGTGTGTACCAGAACGACAAGGTGTATGTGCGAATTCAAGTATCAGATTCGCTCTTAGCGTCTATCAGCTCAGACATGCGTTCGAACAGCTATCGACCTGACGCAACCTTTGGCGGTCACTCTGGAAAATACCCTCTGACGTATTTAGAGCACACCAGTGAACTGCACCCGCAATCTCGCACTTACGAGTTTTGGATGCAAATGCTGCAACCAGAAAACGAAATTCTGCCTGGTACGAGCGTTACGGTAAATGTGGATATGGCGAAAGCCGGTTTGAGTGATTTTCAAGGTTACCAGTTGCCCATGACGACACTACAAGCGGGCGCTGAAGCGAACCAGTTTTACGTGTGGAAGATGGAAGACGGCCAAGCTTTCAAAAGCGAAGTGGAAGTCGATAAGATCAGCGGCCAAGGTGCACTTATCGCTCATGGCGTTGAACAAGGTGAGCTACTCGTAAACTCGAATCTAAGAAAACTCCGTGACGGAATCCAATTGTCAGGAAAAGCAGAATGAACATCGCAGAATATTCAATAAAAAACAAAGTAATCAGCTGGCTGTTTCTAGTCATTTTGGCCATTGGCGGTGTGACGTCTTTTGGTAATCTATCCCGTTTAGAAGACCCAGCTTTTACCATTAAAGATGCAATGATTATTTCAACTTATCCTGGCGCTACGTCAATGGAAGTTGAGGAGGAACTGACTTATCCCCTTGAGAAAGAGATAAGACAGCTCCCTTATATCGACAAGATCACTTCGACCTCGTCGAATGGCATGTCTCAAATTATGGTCAGCATGAAGATGGATTATGGTCCAGACGAGCTACCACAAATCTGGGATGAAATGCGCCGTAAGATTAATGATCTACAGCCAACGCTACCAAGTGGTGTTAACTCAGTTCAGATCATTGATGATTTTGGGGACGTATTTGGTGTGATGATCATGCTGACCGGTGATGGCTACGATTATGTCGAGCTAAAGCAGTATGCTGATTATCTAACGCGTGAAATAGAATTGGTCGACGGTGTCGGCAAAGTAAGTATCGCGGGTGACCAACAAGAACAACTGTTTGTTGAGATGTCACTTGAGCGTTTAGCGGCGCTGAACCTAGATATGTCGATGGTAACGTCACTGTTAGCACAACAAAACAGTGTCGTATCGGCAGGCGAGGTAATGTTGAATGGCCAAAGCCTAACGATCAAACCTAACGGTAAGCTGAGCACAGTTGAAGAGCTAGAAAACCTGATCATTCATGGTCGTGACACTGGCAACCTGATTCGTTTGAAAGATGTCGCTGAGATCACTCGCGGTATCCAAGAAAAACCGGGCAATGTATTAACTTATAATGGCAAGCCAGCAATTAACCTAGGTATTGCGTTCTCTTCAGGCGTAAACGTCGTCGAAATTGGTAACGCGTTAGATGCCGAACTGGAACGTTTAGAAAGCATTAAGCCTGCCGGTGTAGAGCTGAACTACTTTTACAACCAGGCGCAAGAAGTAGATAAATCAGTGGCTGACTTCTTAATCAGCCTAGTTGAAGCGGTAGCTATCGTTATCATTGTATTGCTGTTCGCAATGGGCTTACGCAGTGGTTTGATTATCGGTTTGGTTCTTCTATTGACGGTATTTGGTACCTTCATATTGATGGACTACAACGATGTAGAACTGCACCGTATCTCACTGGGTGCTTTGATCATCGCGCTCGGTATGCTGGTGGACAACGCGATTGTTGTCGTTGAAGGTATTCTAGTTGGCTTGAAGAAAGGTAAGACCAAGCTTCAAGCGGCAAAAGACATCGTGACACAAACGCAATGGCCACTATTGGGCGCGACCATTATTGCTATTACCGCTTTTGCACCTATCGGATTATCGAAAGATGCAACGGGCGAGTTCATGGGTTCATTGTTCTGGGTACTGTGTTTCTCGTTATTCTTGAGTTGGGTAACGGCGCTAACACTAACGCCATTCCTTGCTGAAATGTTGCTTAAAGAAGAAGACAAAGTCGATCAGAACGAAGACCCATACAAAGGTATTCTGTTCGTTGTATTCGGTGCATCTCTGAAATTTGCATTGCGTTTTAGATGGTTAACTGTCGTCAGCATGATCGTTTTGCTAGCGGTGTCTGTGGTTGGTTTTGGTAAGGTGAAGCAGCAGTTCTTCCCGCCATCAAATACTCCGATGTTTTACGTAGACATGTGGATGCCAGAAGGCACGGATGTACGTGAAACGATCAAGCAGACAGAAAAGGTTGAGAGCTACATTCGTCAAGAAAACGACGTAGATTTTGTAACAACAACGGTTGGGCAGGGCATGCAACGTTTCGCTCTGACATACCAACCAGAGAAAAGCTACGAAGCGTACAGCCAGTTACAAATAAGAACCACTGACCGTGACACCATGTTTAAGGTTCTAGCTGAGTTGGACAAAGACTTAGCGAACGAATTTGAGCAACCAACGTTCCAGTTCAAACTGATTGAATTTGGTCCGTCACCAGCTTCAAAGATAGAAGCGCGTATTATCGGTGCTGACCCTCAAGTATTGCGTAGTATTGCAGTTGAAGTCGAAGACGTCTTACTTGCCGACCCAGGCTCACGAAATGTTCGTCACGACTGGCGTGAACGTACTAAAGAACTAGTGCCATTGTTTAACGAATCAAAGGCACGTCGCCTTGGCATATCAAAAACTGATTTGTCTGAGACGTTACAAATGGCGTTTGGCGGCTACAACATCGGCTTACTGCGTGATGGTACTCATATGTTACCTATCGTTGCGCGTTTACCTGAAGAAGAGCGTTTTGACTTTGAATCACTGAACAATGTGAAGATTTGGAGCCCATCGTTACAAACTTACATTCCAGTTGAGCAAGTGATTGATGGTGTAGAGCTTCAATGGTCTGAACCTCTGATTCAACGTCGCGATAGAAAGCGTACGTTAACCGTGCTGGCTGACCACGACGTATTGGGTGATGAAACGCCAGCGAGCTTATTTGCTCGTGTTAAACCAAAGATAGAAGCATTGGATCTGCCTGAAGGTTACAGCATCAGTTGGGGCGGCGAATATGAAAGCTCAAAAGATGCACAAGAATCTCTATTTGGTTCACTGCCAATGGGTTACTTGCTGATGTTTATCATCACTATGCTTCTGTTTAACTCGCTGCGTAAGCCACTTGTGATTTGGTTTACGGTACCACTCTCTATCATTGGTGTTTCGATTGGTCTGCTAGGGACTAATATGCCATTCAGTTTCACGGCGTTCTTGGGCTTGCTAAGTCTAAGCGGAATGATTCTGAAGAATGGAATCGTGCTGCTTGATCAGATCAACACTGAACTTTCAACAGGTAAAGACCCATATTTAGCGGTTGTCGACAGTGCGATTAGTCGTGTACGACCGGTATCTATGGCAGCATTGACGACCATCTTGGGTATGATTCCTTTGGTATTCGATGCATTTTTCGGCTCGATGGCGATTACCATCATGGCAGGCTTAGGTTTTGCTACAGTACTAACGCTAATAGTAGTACCAGTGATGTTCGCTATTCTATATAGAATCAAACCGTCCACTGCGGGTTATTAGGGAATGATATAAAACAGATTCTTTTAAGCCAGCCCAGTCAATTTTGACTGGGCTTTTTTATGGGTATGATTTGGTCTATGAGATTGGCTTTAAAAAACACGCTAACTATTAACTGATAACCAAAGGTCAGCGGCTTCAGGAAGAATAGGGAAAAGTTTAGATTGCGAGGCGGAGATCTAACTCAATCGGCTTTGGCATCGCTAAGTGATAGCCTTGATACATATCGAAGCCTAAGCTTTGCATTGCTGCGAGCTGTTGTTCGGTTTCGATACCTTCAATTACGGTCTTAGCACCAATTTGATCAGCAAGATCGAGAACCAACACCATTTCACTTGTGTCGCCTTGTTCAAAATCCAACATCACAGAGCGATCTATCTTGATGATATGAGGATTAATATGACGCACTCGCTGTTCTGTTGATGCTTGTGTTCCGAAATCATCAACAGCAATTTGAAAGCCGTTTTCTGCAAGAGAGTGAGCGGCATCCTTCAAGCGCTCTTCACTTTCTGCATTCAGTTCTACCAGCTCCATTACGATTTGTTCGCATGATAAGTTAAGTTCATGAAGGCGTTTAGCCAACAAGCTGTCACTGACTTTTTCTGCGGCAAACAACTCACCAACATTTGGAAGAACGTTTAGGAAAAGGTGTAAATGGCGAATGTTCGATTGTGCGAAGTTACGGATATGGATAGCGCGACTCAGCCTCTCTACATTGATCTTATCGCTACACAACGTGTCGTCAGAATGGAAAAAGTGATCAGGACGAACAATATCTCCTTTGCTATTCGAAATACGCACCAAAGCCTCAACGCCTACCTGAGTCATTGAACTGTCAAATATAGGTTGATAGACACTTCTAAGTGTTAGGTCTTGGTATTTCGCAATAAACTGCATATCGGCATCCACAGATATACAGCTAATAAATTCACTTCTGTCTGATAAAATCATAGTCGCTAACAAAGATATTTACTCAATGACGAAATATAAGTCATGGCTGTCACAATATTGACAGGTGTAAGTAAATTGTCAAATAATAAAAATTCATTTGTAAGGTCAATATTTAAATGAATATAATTAACGAAAAATCAGCATGATAAATGACATTAATCATTAAATTTACTTATCATTGACTGCGTTTGATGGTTGCTCTGAACTTAATGCCTGAGTAACATCTCTCATATTAACTCCAACCAATATAAGGCTAGAACGGCGATACACCAGAGGAAAGTAGGGTTAAAGGTTTAGGTTGTGGGGGAATGTCAAAGTTACAAAATGGAGATACTAAGCGAGTTACATAGAAATGATATCTATTTCTCAAAATCGAGACAGTGAGTCGATTGGCTATTAATAATTAAAACAGTAAGTTCGAATAATTAATGAACAGGGGATGAGTTGTCTTTTATAAATATTGGGATGAAGGTCTAATAATTTACTTTCAATATTGAATGAAAAAATTGACCCGTATTCTTACTGCCATTGAAGTACCGCATAAAGTTGCAGGTATTTACGAACCAACTGTTGATTCCCTGACCGTTTTAACGGGTGACCGAATTTAATAAAACATGGACTTATACTAAAATTATTATTTAAATCAGTAGCGAATTGAGAATCACTCTCTCTTAGAGTGATGCCTTGTTGGCTGTATTCGGTCATCTCATCCGGGAGATCTCCCATCCACCAATGTAAAAGTTCACCGCTGTTTTTACTTCGGGTAATCCAATGGTCAGAAACAATGATCAAAACGTCAGTAGGCTGAATGGCAAACCCATACTCTTGTTGCCAATTATGAATGTCTAGCATCAACTTTTTACGACAAGTTTTACCTGCGCTCACCATATGATGACTGATCATCCAAACGGTGCCGATTTCAGAGGAGATTCGGAACTGTCGAGGGTTTTCACCAGAGGAGAGCATTTCAAGTGGATTGATGATACTTGCATGATTAAAGCTAATGAAGGTGTGCTCCATTCGGCGGGCAAAAGCTTTACCTATATGGTGCTCACTGATTCCTTGATTGTGTACCGTAGGGTAGTGGCGTTCACAAAGCTTTAGGCAATCGTCTTGGAACTGATTAACGCTTTTAATCACGAGATCTAATAACAATGAAGTCCCTTATACACGGTTACTATCTTATTGAAGAGCAATAGTACGGTAATTGTGGTGCCGTTACCTATCTTCAAAGTGCGAGTTCTTGATCCCTCTATCAAAATTAGCCATTGCTGAGTGATTTTATGGATAGCACTGGCACTTCAATGGTCTGTATTCTAAATTATGAGGAATTCTAGCTAGTTACCATGATTATAGTCTAGTCAGCAAATCACAATTGATCTACTTACTCTTTATTTGGAAGCTTTCATGACCATTCAATTAGATTCGAAACAAAACTCTGAACTTACTCATACGCTTCAGAAGTACCTTCAGGATGAACTTGATGTGGAACTTGGTCAGTTCGACGCTGAATTCTTGGTTGACTTCATCAGCAAAAAGTTTGGTGCGGTTTACTACAACAAGGGTATAGAAGACGCACAAAAGGTCATGGAACGGAAGATGATGGATATCTCAGATGAACTGTATGAGATTGAACAAATCGTTGAAATCTAAAGTTGTGCTCAGACTTATTCAAAAATTTTGAATAAGTCGTTTAATTTGAAATGATGTTACCAATGTAAAGCTTGGTAAATACTATGTTACAGAAACTTGGTGTAGGGTACGCTTTGAAAACTACACGACTTGTTAACTTTCGGAATAGATGTATGGAAAACAACGTTAGAAATTACAACCCTTTAGCAAGAGCGATGCATTGGATTTCAGCGCTAACAATTTTTGGTTTATTTGGCGTTGGCCTGTGGATGGTTGACCTTTCATATTACAGCGAGTGGTACAAAACAGCACCAGACTACCACCGATCAGTAGGTATTCTTTTGGCTGTTGTTACTGTCGTTCGCTTGGTTTTGAAGTTAGTTACCGCGTCACCGAAATTGGAAGGTAAGGCTTACGAAGTTGTAGCTGCGAAAATTGCTCATGGCTTTATGTACCTTAACTTAGCGGTTTTATTTATTTCTGGTTATTTGATTTCTACATCAGATGGCCGTGGGGTCGATGTTTTTAATTGGTTCACCGTGCCTGGTATGGGCGAACTATTTGCAAACCAATCTGATCTTGCAGGAACGGTTCACTACTATGCTGCCTGGCTACTGATCATTATGGTATCAGTGCACGCCTTAGCGGCGATAAAACACCACGTTATCGACAAAGACGATACGCTACGAAAAATGATAGGAGCTTCAAAATGAAAAAGTCAATTATCGCTACAGGATTAGCATTCGTTATGGCAATGCCTTTCGCTGCTAACGCTGCTGATTACGTGATTGATACAAAAGGTGCACACGCATCAGTTAACTTTAAAGTTAGCCACCTAGGTTACAGCTTTATCCAAGGTCGTTTGAACACATTTTCTGGTGACTTCTCTTATGACGCAAACAATGTTGAGGCATCAAAAGTAAACGTTGTTGTTGATACGACGAGTCTTGACTCGAACCACGCTGAGCGTGATAAGCACATTCGTAGCTCTGACTTCATTGACGCTGGTAAGTTCTCAGACGCTACATTCAACAGTACGAAAGTGGTTGATAAAGGCGATGGCAAACTTGAAGTTATGGGAGATCTTAAACTTCACGGTGTAATTAAGCCAATCGTTATCGAAGCTGAATTCATCGGTGCTGGTCAAGACCCATGGGGTGGTGAGCGTGCTGGTTTCGTTGGTACAACTCGTTTAGAACTTGCTGACTTCAACATTCCAGTCATGGGCGCTTCAAGCTACGTAGACATGGATCTACACGTTGAAGGTGTAAAGAAGTAATCTAGCTATTGATGATTGCTGGCTGGTATCAATCTTTTATGTAACACCAAAAGTTGAATCGATACCTAGCAAGCAACAGTTAGAAAAAGAGAAAGGCGCAAAGTATTCACTTTGCGCCTTTTCATTATGGTAAATGGTAACGCGTTTAGATCTGTTTTGTGTCAAACCTTTAGTTGTGTTTTAAGCCACCATTTACTTTAGCCAGTCAACGTTGCCATGACTGATTTTCGAGGCAAACAACTAATCCCTAATTGTTCAACCTTGTCCTAGTTAGCTAACCACTTCCTAGTAAAACCAGTCAGTTAAGCTGTTTCCAGTTCAGCTTGTGGAACCACGTTTAGGCGATCTCCGTAGATAGGGCGCAGTGCTTGCATGACCTCTGTACGAGTCAACACACCGACCATTACGCCATTTTCTAATACTGGAAGCATGTGTGGCTGGCTTACTTTCATCGCTTTTGCACGCTCTTCTAGAGAAAGAGAAGTCAGGCGAGTTGCGTAGCCCATGCTTGTAGTAGGGTAAAGTTGCTCTTTGTCGATACATAGGAATTCAGCAACATCAACCAGTTTATCGCTAGCAGAGATAGCGACTACGTCACGGCTCATTAGGTCTACCACTTTCTGGCCTTTAGTCGGAATATAGTCTTGGCACCAAAGGTCAACCATTACGTCGTGAACTGAGAAGATACCAACAAGACGACCTTCAACATCGCAAACAGGGGCGCTAACAAGTTGAGAGTCTAAAAGTGAATCAATTGCCACTGATGTAGGCATTTCTACTCTAAGTGTAATTGGTTGAGTGTTTAAGATTTGCTTGATAGTCGTTGCTGTATTCATAGTGATTTCCTTAACTGACGTAATTTCTGTTGCTTGTGTGATTGCAGTAATTTTTGCTGCTTTAAGCTGTGGGCGACGGTAGATGATCCAATTGGCTAAGCCGACCAATACCGAACCACCGACGATGTTGCCGATTGTCACTAGTATTAAGTTTGCGGTGACAAATTTCATGACGTTTAGGTCTGCGTACTGGGCTGGTGTCGCGCCAATTTGCATCCAAAAACTCTCTGGTGCGAATGCTTGAATCGTGATGCCTAGTGGAACCATGAACATATTCGCCACACAGTGTTCAAAGCCTGAGCTAACGAACATTGCAACCGGTAACACGGTCATCATTGCTTTGGTCATTGCGTTAGCAGAGCTGAACGTTAACCAAATTGCTAAACATACTAATAAGTTACAAAGCACACCCAAAGCAAAAGCTTGAACAAGGCTGTGATGTAGCTTGTGTTGAGCAATGTTCAGAGCGTTTACCCCCCATTGGCCACCATCTAATTGATATAAGCCTGCTGCGCTTACTAAGGCTAAAAGGAACATGGCACCGATGAAATTACCGACGTAAACCTTGCCCCAGATGGACAGCATCTTGGTGAAGGTAATCTGCTTGTTAGCCCATGAGATGCTTGATAACACTGAACTGGTAAACAGCTCGCCGCCGCAAATCACAATCAGGATTAACCCCATGCTGAATGCTAGGCCACCGGCTAAGCGACTCAACCCCCATCCAGCATCAGCGCTACCTGTGGTTACCGTGATGTAGAATAGAAAAGCAAGTCCGATGAATGCGCCAGCCATGATTGCCAAACTTAATGTCATGCTGCTGGTTTTATTTGCTTTGCTTAATGCAAACTTCTCGGCTTCCGCCATCATTTCTGTTGGCGAGAACAGTTGCTGATTTTCAGAAGTGCTGGTTGCCATATCTCCCCCTTGAACAATCCGTCATGTGTCATTCTTAGTGTTAGTGACTTGGTTAATCCGTAATGGTTAATCCGTAATGTTTTGCAGGGCTCGTTTGTGTCCTGCCATTCCAGATTAGGGGGGTGAGTGGTAGAGGTAAAATTGATAATCTTTAGAAACCACATAAGAATTATTGATATAGATTTAGTTACGGGTAGAATGAAATTAATTACCCATCGGCTTAACAAAAAACGAGTAGCAGGACATAAGTTATTAAAATAATTAAGGATGAATTTTGCGTTATTCATTAAAGCAACTCGCGGTATTTGATGCAGTCGCAGATTCTGGGAGTGTTAGTCAGGCGGCAGACAAGTTGGCGTTGACTCAGTCAGCGACAAGTATGTCTCTTGCACAGTTGGAAAAAATGCTCGGCAGGCCTTTGTTTGAAAGGCAAGGAAAGCAAATGGCCCTCACGCATTGGGGCATGTGGTTAAGGCCAAAAGCAAAGCGCTTACTGCAAGATGCGCAGCAAATTGAGATGGGCTTCTACGAGCAGCATTTACTAAGTGGAGAGCTCAAGCTCGGCGCTAGCCAAACCCCAGCAGAACACCTGGTTCCAGACCTCATCAGTATTACTGATAACGACTTTCCTGAGATGCGAATCTCGCTAGGCGTGCAAAGTACCGATGCAGTCATTGATGGCGTATTAGATTACAAATATGACCTAGGCGTTATCGAGGGTCGTTGTGACGACAGTCGGGTTCATCAAGAAGTGTGGTGTACAGACCATTTAACGGTTGTTGCATCCGCTCATCACCCCTTTGCCAAGCGTGAACGTGTGAGTTTGGCTCAGTTAGAGCAAGCGAAGTGGGTGTTGCGCGAACATGGCTCGGGTACGCGCAAAGTTTTTGATAGCTCCATTCATCATTTAATTGGTGATCTTGATGTTTGGCGAGAGTATGAACACGTTCCTGTTTTAAGAAGTTTGGTTGCAAGCGGCCCATATTTAACGTGTCTACCGTATCTCGATGTCGAACAGTTTGTTGAATCAGGTCAACTTGTTACCTTGAATGTTCCTGAGCTTGAAATGGAACGCACGCTTTCGTTTATTTGGCGTGCTGATATGGCAGAAAACCCGCTTGCTGAGTGTATTAAGCGAGAAGGTAAGCGGATGATGAAAGGCAAACGGTCGGTTCTGTAAGACAGATTTGATAAAATAATAATAACTAATTATGTTGTATGGGTGACTCCCATCACTATCCAGTGATAAATACACATTTGCGTACATTATTAATGTGACCAAAATCACCTAAAAGAAGGCGTTCTTCCCATAATATGCTTACTTGATTTTAAGTGAGGCTAAATCCGGTTGCGATGAATTGCGTAATTAGGCTTTAGAAATAGTATGAGTACATTAGTCGCGATTTCATTAACAACAGGTATTTTGTCAGGTCTATGGGGATGGATAGCTATCTCTTTCGGTTTACTGTCATGGGCCGGTTTCCTTGGTTGCACCAGTTATTTTGCTTCGCCAACCGTTGGTGTCAAAGGTCTAGCAGGCAGCTTACTGACCAACATGACGGGCGTATTCTGGGCAATGGTGATTATCGAAAGTTCAACCTTCGCAGGGTTAGAGATTCTAGGCTATGTGATTACTGCTATTGTGGCTTTCTTCATGTGTATTCAAGCGAAACAAGCGTGGCTAGGTTATATCCCAGGAACCTTCATTGGCTGTTGTGCGACGTTTGCGGCAGGTGGCGATTGGCAACTTGTCGTACCATCTTTACTGCTTGGTGGTGTATTCGGATACTTGATGAAAGCAACGGGGCTATGGCTTCACGAAAAATCGACCCAATCTTCGGAAGCGGTTGAACAACACGCTAAGCAAGCGAAGGCTTAATTCGTTAACCTGCCGCTAGTTTAGTCACTGTGAACTCTTGCAAGATAACCCCCAATTAATTTGTATATCGATTTATACAGGCACACCACTTGGTGTGCCTTTTTTTGGTTTTTGGTTAAGGTAATCGGTTGAACATTTATCTGCAGAAGAACCAATAGCAGCTATCAATTAATTAAAGCGCTTAGGTGTTCCCGTTTGCCATGGTAATGACACGTTTTAACGTCCATCTTAATAGCAGCGGAATACATTCTTGTCCCTGATTCTCGCAGTGAGAAACGATCGCGAGTGCAAGGTCGGGTTTTGCGTGTTTCTTAAGAACCTTAGCCACAACTTTTTTCGCTGGAATAGGGTGATCGTAAGGGATTTTAACCATGTCGCGGAAAAAGTTTTCGAAGCCGTTCATATACAAGTAATGCTCGATGTCTTTATCAGGCAGCTCGGTAAGGCGATGCCTCTCTTGATCTTTGCCTAATTTAGACATCACTGTCGCAGCATACTTCTTACCAGCAGCGTCTCCGTCAGTCACCACGTGCCAATCGATGCCAAACTCTTGTGCAACTTTTATCAATGCTTTAAGCCCAGATTGAGCGAACTCAATGATCTGCACACCTTCCGCTGCAAGGTTATAACCGCATTGGTTGGCTAATTCATTAAACAACCAGACTTCGGTTTCACCTTCTACCAATAACCAACAACGAGCAAACAACGCCCCAGAACGATGGAATCGAATGTGGAATCCGATTCGTCTCAGCTCATCCTTGCTGAAGTGATTCATGTTGAGTTGATTAGCGATGGTTTTATCTGATTGTCGAACCAAGCGACGAATGGATTGAAGTGGCACAGCCGCGAGTAACTCGCCACTGTTGGTGGTGAGAATTTTCTGCATGGGTAATTTCTGCATCAAACTCCAAGCCCTAGCTAGGTGCGTTGGGTGTAAACGACCTTCTGGATCTTCAAGGATTAAAAGAGGGCGGGCACATCGTCTTAAGTCAGTCGGCCCTTTGGCTTGCAAGTATGCGTTAAGTAAACCCATGAACAACAGACGAGTTTGTTTGTTCTTGGTCTCTTCAACAAGTTGATGAATGCTCTGATCATTGGCACCCGCCGAATAAAGTAGGCCATCCCTTTGTTTTCTTGGGTTACGACGAGAATTACTCTTGAAAGAAAAGTAGTGTTCTATCAGGCTTTGCATTGAATCAAGGCTACTGCGCATCTCGCCTTTGTTTACGTGTCCTGGTATTGCCATTAAACGACGACAGGTATTATCAATGCGTTTTTCTATTCTTGCCTGACGCCCATTTCCATTGCCGTTACCGTTTCCACTAGAGTTAGCAGCGTTGCCATTGCTAGCGTGATTACCGTTGCCATTCCCATTGGAGATGACGTTAGCGTTTCCACTAGAACCACCATTAACAACGGCATTCTGATTGATTGTTTTACTGTTGAAAGGACGATCAAAGTGCCTTGCATCTCGCAAACGAATCACAGGGTGTAACGTCATTAACTCCTGAGCGAGCTTTTCAGAGTGATGAAGTTTTAAAGGGTTGCCATCGATTCCTAGAAAGGCGTAGTGGGTTGTCGTTTCATATTGCTTTAACGTCGCACTGATTCTGTAATAGATACGGTAGGTACCAAACTCATCTTGGACCCAAATAGGTTTGAGTTTGCGGTAACGACCTGCGTTGAGTTCGCTCTTGTCGTTGGCTTTTAATGCGAGAACAATTTGAAGATGTTGAGACTGTGGATGTGAAACAGAATAATCGACATGAAAATCAGTCATTTCGAAGTGATATGGGACACCGTCTGAGGGGAGAACGACGGACAAAGCATCAAGTAAAGAAGACTTACCCCAAGTATTTTCACCAATCAGCGTGGTTAGCTCGTCAAACGCGAGTGACATACGCTTGATACCTCGAAAGCCAGAAATCTCGATTCTTTCTAGTTGCATAGGCTTACTCCTAACGGAAGGCTCTGCTAATTGTTTGAAAGCTAACAGATATCTTTAATCATAATCGAAAATTTGTTGTCCGGCATGCGCATTTGTCACAAAACCCACTCTTTATTTATACGGAGCAAAACGAGATTTTTAATCTATCTTGAGTATTTTTTTGCAGTGTAGTTTCATAAAATTCACGATTCTGTCATGATTCTCAACCTAGTATGAAGGGACAAAGAGAGAAGAAAATATGACTAAAAAGAATAAGCCAACAAAAATAGTGTTGGCACACATCAACGACACCCACTCATACTTTGAACCAACCTCTTTACAGCTATCACTTAAAATGAACAACCACATCATTGATCCTTATGTCAGTGCTGGTGGTTTTGCTCGAATCTCAACGCGCTTTAAACAATTAGAACAAGATGCTAAGCGTCAACAGATCGGAACCTTGTTCCTGCACGCTGGAGACTGTTTTCAAGGCACGTTGTACTTTTCTCTATTCAAGGGAAAAGCCAACGCCGATTTGTTGAATGCCCTAAATATTGATGCCATGACCCTTGGCAATCATGAGTTAGATATGGGCAATGAGCCGGTCGCCATTTTCGCTAAAAGAATCAAATTCCCACTGTTGGCGGGTAACTGGAATTTGTCGAATGAGGATATCAATAAAACTCATACCCTAGCGGACAACGATATTGTTAAGCCTTACTTAACTGAAACACTCAGTGCTTCTTTTATAAAGAAAGAGTTTGATGGTGAGAAAGTCGCCATATTTGGCTTAAGTATCGATAAGATGGCGGGTATTGCGAATCCAGATATTGATACACCATTTGAAAATGCGCTAGAAACGGCAAAAGCCACGATAGAGCAGATCCATCAAGCTGGTATTAACAAGATTGTGTTACTCAGCCACCTTGGTTACGAGGCTGATTTAGAACTGGCGGCCAATGTATCTGGTATTGGTGTGATTGTTGGTGGACACAGTCATCGCTTGCAAGGTGATTTCTCTGATATTGGCCTAGTAAAAGATGATGACTACGGCGTAAAAGTCGGTGACACCTATGTAGTGCAAGCAGGCTTCCACGCAATGAGCCTCGGACACTGTGAAATCGAATTCAACTCTGAAGGCAAAGTTACTCACTTTAATGGCAAGAATGAACTGCTCTTAGGGCGCCGACTGTTTATAGACGCCAAATTGAGTGAAGTGGGGCAAGATGATACTCACAATATGGCGTGTGAGTTTTTGAATAATCATCAGAACATCGCGGTATGTAAAAAAGATCCTGAACTGCAGAGCATTTTGACGGATAAATATCAGCCGAGAGTTCGAAAGCTTCAGCAACAAGTTATTGCCCATGCTGACACAAAACTGCGTCATGTGCGTATTCCTGATGAGAAAGGACCAAGCCAACTAGCGCCTTTGGTTGCTCAGTCGTTTCATTACTTGATGAACAAGAAGGGACATGGCGTAGAATTTGCCATCCATAATTCTGGTGGTGTGCGAAACTCACTTGATAGCGGCGATGTTTCGGTTGCCGATATTGCCGGAAAATTACTACCGTTTGCCGTACCTATTGGTGTGTATGAGGTAAAAGGTGAGACGATCGCAGGCATGTTAGAAGGCGCAATTAATAACGCATTGGATAATGGTGTCGTAGGTACGGGTTCTGGCAGCTTTCCTTATACCCATAACTTGAGATTTTGTTACCACAAAGACGCGCCCTTAGGGCATCGTATTCATCATCTAGAAATACACTCTGAAGCATCCGGTTGGGAGCCAGTGTCTCGCGACCGAATTTACCGAGGAGCGTCATCGGCCTACACCATGAAAGGCAAAGAAGGTTATAACGCTGTTTTAGATATGATCGGTGATGGGGTTGTTACAACTGACTCAATGGCTGACTGTTTTATTACGTTCTTGCAAGATCACCCTGAATCACTCCGATACAGTGAACCATTGAATTGCATGGGATGTTTTCGATAATCGTCCGTACCATTTGTACTCTTTGACTTATTTATAAAATTGGCACTGTTTATGCTTTGTTGTACAGGTGACTTCCTGTGGAGGCAAAATATGGATAGGAAAGATTGGTTAGATGCGTTAGCCGTCGTAGGCTGGGTGTCTGTTTGGTCTGCGTTAGTGTACTTGGTACCCACGACTGGTTTATAGGTGAATATCATTCGTTTCAAATACCAATGAGCATTCACCTAGTGTGAACTCGTGAGTGGTATTCTTAGAATCAATGTGTATCATTTTGATAAAACAGCGGTAATAGAAAAAGGGGCTTTTGCTCCTTTTTTTTTTAGAACAAATTTATCTAGACGAAACATAAATAGGGGAATATTATTCACCCCGTTTGGGGAGTAGTTAGCGCAAGTTTACATATCGTCATCTCGTTAGGCCAGAGTCTATCCGGTATGTAAAGGTGAAATCCCATATTTCACTTCAACGAGACCAACGCAATCACAGTCAAGATCCGTAATGGAGCTTGATATGCTTTGTTTGCGGAAGGTCTTTGTACAATTCTTCCGCCCGGAGGAATAATGAACTCAACTCAATCTCTATTATCTACCAATAGTGAATCCTTTTTTTCATCGCCAATCATGACGACTTATGTGGGCTTTTTCCTGCTGACAGTAATTCTCGTCTCTATTGATATCTATCAAACTCGTGGTGGCAGCGTAACCATTAAAAAAGCGGCAATTTGGAGCGTGTTCTGGTTCGTACTCGCGTTCTTGTTTGCAGGTTCAATTTGCCTATTTTGGGACATCTATGCTCCAAATAGTGATTACACCGCGCAAAAAGCAATGGTGTCATTCATTACCGGTTACTTGTTAGAAAAATCATTGAGCGTAGACAACCTGTTTGTATTCGCGATGATCTTTGCTCAATACCAAGTTCCAGAGCATCTAAGACCGCGTGCGCTTCTTTGGGGGGTAATCGGTGCATTGGTGCTTCGTGCAATTATGATCGCATTAGGTGCTCAGCTGTTGGCTGAATACCACTGGGTGCTTTACGTGTTTGCGGCGTTCTTGATTGGTACTGGTATCAAACTGGCGTTAGGTAAGGGTGAAGAAGAGAGTGTTAACACACTACCTGAGAAGCTACTTCGTAAAATTATGCCTGTCACCGAGGACTTCCATGGTCCTGCGTTAATGGTTAAACAGGGCGTTAAATGGACGTTTACTCCAATGATGTTGGTGATTGGTGCGATTGCCGTCATGGACGTGATGTTTGCACTGGATTCTATCCCAGCTATCTTTGCCGTGACACAAGAACCGTTCTTGGTACTTGCTGCAAACGTATTTGCGCTACTTGGCCTTCGCTCTCTGTACTTTGTGCTGCAAGGCATGATGGATAAGTTCATCTACTTGAAGCCAGCATTAGCGTTCATCATGGTCTTCATCGGTGTGAAAATGTTACTGGTCGACAGTGAATGGGCTATCCCAACGTATTGGTCGTTAGCGGTGCTGATTTCTACCATGACGATTGCGGTTATAGCGTCGATTTATGCAAAGAAGCTAGACATTGAACAAGTAAATTGAAACAAATATAACTTATCGAAAACTCGATAAGGAATACGTGGCCGATGAAGTGGAAAATTTATTTATGTAAAATTTCTGTGACATTGGCCACTTTATTTTGTGGGTTATTTGTACTAAATGCATGATATTTGCATCATTTTGAATTTATACCCACCCTTTGTGCATATATATTCTTTTGGGGTGTTAATGGTTTGTTTTATTAGAAAAACTAATTCGAATGTCTAATTTTAGTCATTTTTTAACCTGAAAAAGATCACCTATTATTCTTGTCATCAGAACGAACCACATAAACAAATTTATAGAGAGGCAATCATGGCTCAAGCAATGCAAATGAATACTATCGCTGTTCCTAACTCTATGGATAAGAAGACCTACTCGGTTAACTTCAAAGGATTGATTGCACACATTTTCGATATTCTTTTCGTAGACAACTCTCCACGTAGTTACTACGCAAGCGACCTATCTGGTCACATGCAACGCGATATCGGTATCAACCGTTAATCTTAGCGTTAACATGTAAAAGAGAGAATTTTAAAAAAACGCCAGCTTCTGAAGCTGGCGTTTTTGTATCTGAAATAAGCTGTGTATTTGAAATAACCCCGGCATCTGAAATAAACCCAGTATCTGAAAGAAAAATCTAGACATTACGGTCTGTATTTGAGCGCCAGTAAATTCGCTTCGTACAAGGATCACGGTATGTCACACGCCAAATTCAGCTCACCATTGATTAGACTTTGTTTACTTGCTTTACCGGTCGGCTTTTATTCCTCTGCGTCGATTGCACAAACCTGGAGTAATGAAGGTCAGCCTGCGCAGGTTATCGAACTTTTCACCTCTGAAGGTTGTTCGAGTTGTCCACCTGCTGATGAGTACTTCAGCACTTTTGAAGATCATCCAAAACTCTGGACACAAGTCATTCCGCTCGCTTATCACGTTGAATACTGGGATTACCTAGGTTGGGGAGACAAGTTCGCCAGTAAGGCATTCAGTCAAAAGCAACGCTTGTACAAAGCTTATGGAGTCACAAGTGGCGTTTACACTCCAGGCTTTATCGTCGATGGAAAAGAGTGGCGCGGTTACTTTAACTGGCTCGATAGAAATCTCCCTTCGCTCCAACAACAAAGTAACCCTAAGCTAACGGTGAATCATAAAGGCGATACGTTCAGTGTCAGTTACGAAGGCAAAGGGGATTATGTGGCTCATATTGCCTTATTGGCGATGAATGAAGTCACTAGCGTTAAAGCGGGCGAAAACAGAGGTAAGAAGCTCGAACATGATTTTGTGGTGGTTTATGATGGTTACCAGCGTGGTAAATCCAAATGGCAATTCAATGTCGATTTTGATCCATTAGTGGCCACGCCAGATGCCGTAGCCGTGTGGTTAACCGAGCATAACTCGTATGCGCCGGAACAAACGGTAGCGGGGTGGTTGAATTAAATTGTCAGGATGACCGTTCTGCAAGAGCAACAGTGTTACACAAGTGAGAATCCAATAAGATAAACAACATTGAGATGAAGCTCAGACGACGATTAGAACACTTCTAACACCGATTCGTTCATCTCT
This sequence comes from Vibrio sp. nBUS_14, assembly GCF_051201655.1. NCBI lineage: Bacteria > Pseudomonadati > Pseudomonadota > Gammaproteobacteria > Vibrionales > Vibrionaceae > Vibrio > Vibrio sp. nBUS_14. The sequence goes on along the minus strand of NZ_CP179207.1, from coordinate 1,081,854 downwards.
TGCTTGTTTTGGTGGGTCTTAACCACTGAAACAAGGGATAAAGGGCGATTTAGTTACGTAATACTGCTGAAATACGTTAATATAGCGCGCTATTATTTTAGCTTTGAGTTCCTGCAATTAATGACTAACACCACAGCACCAACCAACTTCTCCGATCTTGGCTTAATTTCTCCTTTGATGGCTCGTCTAACCGAACTTGAATACCAACAGCCAACGCCTATCCAGGCGCAAGTTATTCCAAGTGTGTTAGCAGGACGCGACCTAATTGCAGGCGCAAATACAGGTTCAGGTAAAACCGCAGCATTTGCTCTTCCACTGTTACAGCAGATCCATGAAGGTGCACCTTTAGACCGTCGTTCGGGCAAAGGTAACTATGTTTCTGGCCTTATCTTGGTTCCTACACGTGAGCTTGCTAAGCAAGTGGCCGATAGCGTTAAGTCTTACGCAGTACATTTCAATGGTGCAATTAAAACCGTTTGTGTATTTGGTGGTGTGTCTGTTAATACTCAGATGCAAGCGCTGCGTGGCGGCACAGACATTTTGGTGGCAACCCCGGGGCGTTTACTGGATCTGATCTCTAGCAACGCTATCAAGCTTGATAAAGTTAAAACGCTAGTGCTTGATGAAGCAGACCGTATGTTGAGCCTTGGCTTTACCGAAGAGCTCGATGCGATTTTGAAGCTATTGCCGAGCAAGAAGCAAACTCTGTTGTTCTCAGCGACATTCCCTGAGCAAGTTAAAACGCTCACTCACGAACTACTGAACGATCCAATTGAAGTTCAACTTCAAAGTGCTAATGCAAGCACATTAGTGCAGCGTGTATTTGAAGTTGAGAAAGGACGCAAGACAGCTTTGTTAGCGCACCTGATTCAGCAACATGAATGGCGACAAGCTTTGATCTTCGTTAATGCGAAGAACAGTTGTGAGCACTTGGCAGACAAGCTTTACAAGCGCGGTATTATTGCGGAAGTATTCCACGGTGATAAAGGGCAGGGTTCACGTACTCGTATCCTTGAAGATTTCAAATCTGGCGAGATCGACGTTCTGATCGCGACAGACATCGCGGCACGTGGTCTGGATATCGAAAAGCTTCCAGTGGTAATCAACTTTGATTTACCGCGTAGCCCTTCAGACTACATGCACCGTATTGGCCGAAGTGGCCGTGCGGGTGAGGTTGGTTTAGCGTTATCTCTGATCGATCACGAAGATTATCATCACTTCACAATCATCGAGAAGAAGAACAAAATTCGTCTTGAGCGTGAGCAACTTGAAGGCTTTGAAGTGGATGAAGAAGCAACCGCTGAACTTGTTGCTGCATTGAAACCCGTTGCGCCACCGGCTGGCACGGGTAAAAAGAAAAAGAAGAAAGCGCCTAAAACCCAAGATGTTTGGTTGGGAAATAACTGATATTGAATCGGTAAAAATAGCCTTTTTAAAGGTGCTTAATTGCGCCTTTTTTGTGTCTGTCGTTTGGCCTCCAGAGAGCTTGTTAGCGCCTAGGTTAAGCGCTGCTCTTTACTCTAAAGAGGTCTGTAAATAGTTTGGCGATCATCAAGACAATCAGGAGCGTGGTCAACATAAGCAATGGTGTTTCAATCTGATATATCGGCGTTAGGTTAAGAGCGCCAGAAGTAAGCACGACGAGTAGATTAATACCAAGTATTTTATGAATCATAAGCTTAGGTGTTGCGAACACCTTCCATATAACCACGCTATTCATGAAATAAAATAGTGCGAGTTGCCACAGCTCACTCATCATTGGCATAACAAAGACGTATTGAAGCAAAATAATGGTGCCAGTGCCAATCACCCCGAAAAAAGCATCTTTGGTAACACTTGGTGGCATTGTCGGCAGTATGGAAGAAAACACACCAGCAAGCATTGGAAAGATAAAGCCACCTGGTACAGGTAGATAAATCCAAACCAATAGCGACGTTATGAACATCGAGACACCTTGTAAGACTTTGCTACCATCCTCATTAAGATGTTGAACAAAGGTGCGATGTTCTTGGTGCCAAGAACCTCCTTGCTTCTTACCGAACACATTCAACACATTACCAATCAATGATTGCTGCGGTGCGATTAACTCTATTTTTTCCATGTTTTCAACTAGAATTGCCCAATCAATAGGTTGTTCAAGCTCATCATAAGCGAGTTCAAGCAGTCGAGTCTGAATATGAACCATTTCATGGATTCTTAAACGCCAGTCTTGAATATTCTCTTTAAGGTGATAACAGCCGTTTAATGGTAAATCTAGCAGTTGGTAGAGCTTATCAATATTCGCGGTGTTTGATTCTAAGGCTTCTATATCCAAGCGGTCGGTGTTACGCATTGCGATTAACAATGCCTCTCTGCTTGCCTCAAAGCGTTGGACAAAGTTTTGTTCCGTGCTTACGGGCCAAATTAAGCGATACACAATAGAGAAAGTGATCACGCCGAGCAGAGTTTCTTGTATCCGTAATACCGCAAAATAGAACGTCACCTGACTATCGAAACCACCCATACACGCGATGATGGAACACACAGCGAATCCTATCGAAAAGATGTACCCATACTTTTCATCACTCGACATGAAGATGCATGTTCCGAGGAACAAGGTAAAAAAAGTTAGGAACAAAAAACGATCTTGTGAAAACATCGCGATCAAGAAAAAGGCATAACCCGTTCCTAATAGGGTACCCATTAAGCGGTTATAGCCTTTATGGATTGAATGAGCAAAACTCTCGTTCAATGCCATTACGGCAACCGCTATTGCAGCCCAATAAGGTTTTTCCCATTGAAACCAAAGTGCAAGGCAGATCGCGATAACGATTGAAAGCGCCGCTTTAATCGCTTCTTTGGTTGATGCATTGAACATAAGACAATCCAACTATTTGATTATTTTGATCGAAGCTGTCATCCCAACACGAAGTTGTAGGTCTTCAGGCACATTATCTAACTTCACTTTAATCGGAATACGCTGAGCAAGACGAATCCATTGAAAGTTTGGGTTCACGTTAGGTAGGAGGTTATTACCAGTGCTGCCATCTTGTTTAGCAATACCAAATCCAATACTTTTGATGTGACCCTTCAACAGGATGTTGTGCATCATGAGTGTGACAAACGCTTTGTCCTGTGGGTTAACTCCAACGAGGTCGGTTTCTTTAAAATAACCTTCAATCCAAAAGCTATCTTCATCGATCAAGGCAACCACAGGTGAGTTGGCAACCACTTGAGACCCGATACGTAAGTTAAAATTAGTAATGTATCCGTTGGTAGGCGCATATACCTTGGTGAATTCGAGGCTTAAATGTGCTTCTTCAACATTGGCTTTAGCTAGTTGAACATTCGCTGATGAGGTTTCAACAGCATTGCTTAAGTTGTTCAACGTTAGAACGGGAACGGCACCAGGGGTTCTCTTCTCAAGGTTCGCTGCACGTTGCTCTTCATTTTTTGCTTTCGCAAGTAGAGCGAGCGCTTGTTTTTGTGTCGCTAATGCTTTGTTGTAATTCGCTTTATAAATACTAGGGTCGATCTCAAAAAGTAGATCGCCTTTAGACACTTGAGAGTTGTCATCCACATGAATTTTGATGACTTGCCCGGTAACACGAGGAGTTATAGATACTATGTAGGCACTGACTTGTCCGTCTCTCGTCCAAGGGTTACTTGTGTTAGATTGGTAATAGCTATAAACCACAGAGCCTGCGGTAACGAATAGTAGTAATGTGATGAGATAACGTTTTATCAAGGATAAGGCCTTATAAGATAGAACTGAGTTGGTCGATCACGCCAGTAAAAATCACAATTAGACTTAGTTCTGCTAATGCAGGAAAGGCGACATGTTTGTGCAGTCCGAACTTGGTTGCTAATGAACCAGTTAAAATCGTCAACATATAAGCGAGCGCGATAACCAGTAACAACGGTGGGAAATAGATTTCACCCCATACGAGTTCATGCGGCATTGTGTTCATGGTGTAGTTCTCTATTCGTTCTGATAGGCAGAACGATAAAGCAGTTGGTACAATTTGGATAATCGCTTATAGAGGATCGAATCCATCAAAAATAGGACGAATATGGTTTGTATAGATGAATAATGATTGGAAATTAGACAAATTACGCTCATGTAGCCGATCTGATTTGTTTTTGTTGTCTTCAAAAAGTGAAAATAGCCTATTTCGTGATAGCTTAAAGAGATAATTAAAAAGCCAGTGCAATCGAATGAATTTTAGTATTGAACAACTTCTCGCATTTGTGACCGTTTATGAGCAACTGTCATTTAGTAAAGCAGCAGTAAAGCTCAACAAGCATAGAACGACTATTGGACAAGTTATTACTAACTTGGAAGATCATCTCGCAGTCAATCTTTTTGAAAGAGTCGGTCGCTCTGTCGAGCCGACTGACGACGGGCACCTTCTGTATCACTACGCGAAACAGACGATTGAACAAGCTAGAACTTTTGACAAAGTGGCGTTGAGTCTGTCCTATGGTGGATTAGAAAACATTACGATTGCTTACTCTAGTGTGATTCCACAACGTGTACTGGTGGATATTCGTAAGCAGTTAAAGCTGGATTTTCCGATGATGCGAGTAAATTTCCTCGTCAGGAATAAGAATGAAATTAAAGTAGGTCTGCAGACTGGCGATTATCATTTTGGTCTGGTAAATGTTCATGATAGCTGTGCGATGCACAGTTTAGATGCCACTTTTCTAGGGCATTTCGAATTCTTCCCATTTGCGCAAAAAGGCGGAGAGCTATCTACCTTAAGCAAAGATGAAGTTCTTGTGGCACTCCGCAATTCTAAGCAGTTTGTATTGAGGTCTTTGATTGAAGAAGGTATGTCAGAAAAGATTATTGTGAGTTCTGATTACGAAGAAATAGATCAGCTTGCACTGATTATTAAAATGCTTGAAGCGGGGATAGGGTGGTCGTTGCTGCCTAAGGCTTTTTTTACTGACTATGAATTTTCAAAATATTTGATAGAACCTATTTATTCCGAACAAATGGAAGAAGGTTTCAAGTTTGGTTTTGCTTTGTGGTGTCCACATTCAAAGCAAATCAGTGGGATAAAAGGATCTTTAGTGTCGGTCATCAAGAACTATCGAAAGCATCTTATTGATAGCTTTAAGTTTTAATAACTTGAGATATTAAAAAAGGCGCTAATCAGCGCCTTTTCGTTCTCGATCACTTTCTTGCAGTAAGATTACTTCTTACGGCAGAATTCAGCGATTACGTACATTGATTGACCGCCGTTTGTTTTACCTGAAACAAGCTTAGGATCGTCACCAACGCTGATACCACGGATAACAGTACCTTGCTTAATTACTTGGTTAGTACCTTTTACAGGTAGGTCTTTAATGACTGTTACGTCGTCACCTTTCTTCAACTCAACGCCGTTTACATCAAACGGTTTGTCATCAGCAGACATGCCGATTTGTGCCCAAACTGACGTTTCTTCTTCAAGATACATTATGTCTAGCGCGTCTTGAGCCCAGCTTTCAGAGTTCAGACGAGTAAGTTGACGCCATGCCGTTACTTGAACTGGCGCTTCTTGACTCCACATGCTGTCGCTTAGACAACGCCAGTGGTTGATATCTTTAGGATCGTCAATCTCACCAAGACATTTGTCACATACCATGATGCCGTGATCCACTGTTACGTGGCTGTGTGGCGGCACTGCGTATGCAGTAAGAGAAGAATCAGAACCACATAGTTCACATTTAGATTGGCAGCGTTCTAGCATCGTAGCTTCAGAAGACATAATGGACTCACATTTATTAGGTATTAAATTACGGGGCTATTATCCACTTTATTTACAATAAAGAAAGAGGTCGTACGGTATTCTGTCTTGATTAATTTTACCTGAGATCAACCATTTGTGTTTTACGGTTCTATGCAAACGGTTAACTAGGCTTTGGTTACAAATAGCAGATAAAAAAATGCCAGCGGTTAGGCTGGCATTTGGTGTGGATAGAAGGGTAAGTCTTATTCCAAGACAGAGCCATTAATAGACGCTGCTGTTAAAGCATTATCTATTAAGAAGTCTACAGCTTGCGTCTGCATACTAACGTGATGGTTTAAATCCAATGGTAGAGGCGTAGTGTCATCTTGCGGAGCCACAAATGTACTGTGATCAGCCTCTTTGCCAAACTTAACAAAGTCGTTGGTTCCGTTTGGTGTTGTATTGCTTGCATCTACAACGGTTAAGCCAAGCTTTGTAGCAAGTGGTGTTGTACCTGCAAAAGGGGCATCCGCAACGGTGTTTGGTACCGTTTCGTCACCTTGCACTCAGCATTAGTGTATGGATCAATAGTGTCTAACACGGTCTGTGCCGCATAAGCGAACTGTTGAAACGCGGCCGTCATTGTTGCTTTTTGTGCCGCAGTTGCATTACTTTCAAACGTGTTGTAACAAACTTGATCTGTTAAACCTGTACAGTTAGCACTAGCGAAACTTGCGTATTCGGTAGAAGCACCGAGGGCTACGTTATGCTTAACTTGTGGGCCAAAGAACGGTGAACCCAACAAAAGGTTAGATATTTGTCCGCCAGAGTTTTCAATAGCTGCAGCACTGAAGCTATATAAAGCGTCGGCACTTGTGATTCCCAGCGAGCGATTTGAAGCAGCGACAGCAGTTGTTCCAACAATACCGCCTAATGAATGCCCCAAGAACTTAACCTGTGATCCTGCAAATGCTTTCAAGGGCGAACCAGCAAGTAAACCAGCTTGCAAAGAAGCACTTAACGAAGCTCTTAAGCCCATTACATCCAATGAACTTTGGCGTACATTATCGCGGGCTACGGGTAGGTTAGCGAGATTTAAATAAGCCAACACGTCTGCGTTTGCTGAACGAATATCATCTAGACTGCGCGTACCATGTATTGGTAAGTCAATTGCGATAACAGCAACGCCAGCTCTTGCCAAGTTGTAAGCGAACGCATAAGCATTTTCTTTAGCAGAGGTTATACCGTGTTGGTAAATAACCACATCAGTAGGATCTGCACCATTAGGTGTAAATAACAAAAACTCTACAGATTCTAATGATTTTACCTGGGGAACTGGAGAGTATTTCGTTATAACTCTTTTGCTATCAAGCGGTGAGCCATCTGCTAGAGTAAGGTTTAGGCCAACAAGTTTTAGCTGTTCTGTTTGGTCAGTCGCTAACACACTAGTATCGACACCAGCAGCAACTAATTGAGCAGCCATGTTAGCTTGCTCGTTAGCATCACTTAAGGCATTTGATACTTTAGCTAAGCTAGGCATACCTGATTCGAATGGTTGAGAATTCCATTCGCTAGTACTGGTTTCTAGGTAATAAGGTAACTGAACAAAACCCTGAGTAACATCAACGTTGTCAGTGGCACCGTATAGTCCGTTAATCGCACCCTTTAGAGTAGCGATAGATGACGTGTCGGCGCCTGCAACATATTTGTCAAAGTCTGTATCGTTTGCTAATGCTGTAGTGAAGAGTTCTGTAGACCCGAATTGCATTGTGTAAGCCGCCGTAAGATCGACAGCGTTAGGGTTCGCGCTACCTTTCCATACACCATTTAGGTTTGTCTCTGCCAATCCTGTTGCCGTAGCGCCTTTAGTCGCGAATAGCGTGTCACCGACAGATTGAGTCGTAAACCAAGTTGAGTAAATGATGTCTTCGGTATCAAGAGTAATCGCGCCTGCTTCATTTGCTCCTGCAAAAATTTGTTCCACGCCACGTGTGACTTGTTGCGCTTGCGCCAAGCTACCCTCAGTGTAGGTGGTGGTCATTGATTTTAGTGCAGCATAGCTTGATGACATGCCAACCGGATCACCATTAACGTCTGTTAACTCATTCGATAGCGCTAATACATATTCACTTGAAGCGTCTAAAGAGTCGCCAAATACAAGTGTAAAAGTATCTGTAGATGCACTAGAAAGAACGTTAAAGTCAGTTCCTTGTGTTAGTACTTGAGTGATAGTTGGTGGGGTGGTTGACGTCAGAGAACCGCTTAATTTTAGGAGATAAACACCACTTGCCGGGTAGCCATCGGCTAAACCTGCGCCTTCGAAATCCATAATGATCGGCATAGAAGTTGACCAACCATCCATCGTGTTCATCGCAGCTAATGGATTGGTCAGCGCATCATCGCCACTCGTCGGCAAACCTAATGTACCATCAGATGTGTCCATTAAGGCAAAACTAGGTAAAGGAACTGTCGCGTTAGAACCGCTTAAATTAAACTTAATGTTCGTTGATTGTGTTAGAGAGTCCTGAATATACTGTTCGTACTTTGATGTGCCTAATGTGCCTGAGCTTTCAGTGTTATCACCACAGCCAACTAAAGTTATAGCAGCAGTCAGAAGTGAAACCTTAAATAATCTATTCATTGTGCGTATTACCTAATTAGTTGAATGTATAATTGACTTGAATTGCTGAAATATAAGCAATTCCTTCTGCATCAAACTCAAGTTCAGGATCGCCAGGAACTTTGTTTTCTTCGGTAAATGAGCCAGAGTCGCTTTGAACTATCGCAAATGCTGCATCCATCGTGAGGTTTGGGGTTAAGGCGTAAGTCAAGCCTGCGCTATACCAAAAACGGTCACTATCAGGAATACTTAGTGTTGCTTCGCCAGCCTGCTCGTCATATGCAATACCAGCTCGTAGTGTCCAGTCATTGTTGAGTTGGTAAGTAGCACCTAAGGAGTAGCGGTCGTTATCATCATATTTTTCAGATTTATAAAAACATTGCCCAGGAGTGCCGTCATTACAATCGGGACTAGTTGCTTTCAACTCTTGGAACGTACTCCAATCAGTTCTTTGCCAACCATAATGGACTGCCCAGTTGTCGCTAATTTGATGAAAAGCTGAAATTTCGAAAATTGAAGGTAAACTGATTTTCAGGCGACCGGTTGTAGTGTTGCTAGAACCTTGGACTATGCCGTTTCCATAATCATTAAATTTACCTTCATCAAAGTCCAAATCTACGCTGGAACGATAAGCGACAGAGAAGCGGTTATTTTAGTTGTATTCATAGAGAGCGCCAACATTCCAGCCAAATGCAAAGGTTTCACCTGTCATGCTGACCAGCTTGGTAGAATATGGGTTACCACTAATGTCGCCAATCCCACCTTCATGTCGAGTTAGCTCAGCTTCCGCGTAAACTACATTTACTCCAGCACCAAAGCTCAAGCTATCATTTAGGCGGTAAGCAATGTTCGGGTTTAAATTGACAGATAGCAGCGAAGTATCACCAGCAACATCGCCAACATAAATATCGTCAGGGTAGTCTGTTGCAACGCCGTAATTAGTAAACATGCCAATACCCCAAGCCCAGTTATCATTGATTGGACTAATGTAGTAAGCAGCAGGTACAACTTGAAGAGGGGCTACATCATTTGATTGTTGGTCATTAGTTTTGTCATAAACATTCACCTCTGGATCAACGATAGAAACCGCGCCTGAAAATTGGGCTGTATCAAATAGGGTCATTGCGGCGGGGTTTCTCGCTAGTACACTCGCGTTATCGGCTACGGCACCTTCACCTGAAAATGCGCGACCAAGACCTGAGGCAGAATGCTCAGCAACTTGGAAACCAGCCGCAAGTGAATTACATGCAAATAGCACAGAAAGCGAAACGAGAGAGCGTTGTATTGTTTTCATCCGTGACCCTCCTAGGGCATCAAATCTCATTCTTATTGTTGAAAACACACTGAGCATTGTTGGTTTTTAAGCTTCAATGTAAACGACATGTTAAATTTATATTTCACATAAAGTCAAAGAATGAGTTGTTATTTTGTGAAGTTATATATTAAAGGGGCGGGACTTTAACACTAATAATATATCTACAATCAATGGTTTATTGGTGGTTGGAGGTGTGACCAGAATGATTGTAAATCTCATTGGCACAAATAGTGTTCAACTGCTCAATATGTAACAACTTTGTTTATGTTTACCGCTAATTGCTAAATCGGCATAATGTTGGTTCATTTAGAAAGTCATTAAATTGGAATTTTAGTTTGGAATTACTCGCGATAGAGTTTCTTGGTAAACCGCTTCGTTTGGAGGGGTCAATGGCAGGGTGGCAACAGTTATTTTGGGATAACACGTTGGTCTCTCAGTTGGATGCAACGACAGATCAAGATGATGCGAGAACGCATACTTTTACGCTCCGATCTGGCGAAGAAACGTTGCAGTGTCACGTTGAGGCGTTGGTTCAATGGCAACCGTTTGAGATGACATACAAAGCGTCTGTTAATGGCCAAATCATCACCGAAGGCAATCGCAATACCAAAGATATCGAACAACAAACGCCCGTTGTAGCACCTAAGCCTGAGAAACGTTTTAGCTTGATTGGGTTAGTGTCGCTGGGTATGAAAGCCCTCAAGAGTGCCAAGCTAATTAAGGTGGTACTTGCCTCTGCGAGTTTAGCTGCTTATTCATGGCTCTTTTCAATTCAGTTCGCTTTGGCCTTAATCGCTTGTCTGATGTTTCATGAATATGGCCATATCAGAGCAATGAAATACTTTGGCATGAAGACTAAAGGCATCTATTTAATTCCATTCTTAGGTGGCTTGGCGTTATCCGACGAAAAGATCAATACGCGATGGCAAGATGTGGTGATCTCGATCATGGGGCCATTGTTTGGCTTGATATTGTCGTTGATATTTATGGTGTTGTACTGGGCAACTGGTGAGATGTTTTTTGCCGGGCTTGCGGTATTTAACGCCTTGTTAAACTTGTTCAACCTACTGCCGATTTTGCCTCTCGATGGCGGGCATGTGTTGAAAAGTATCAGTTTTTCAATGAACAGCGAGCTTGGTATTGTGCTTTGTGTGGCAGCAGCGGTTGCTGGTGTCGTGCTGAGTTATCAGTTGAACTTAACCTTATTTGGTTTCTTATTGATCATGGGTAGCGTTGAAATCCTATTTGAATGGAAGGGGCGTCACCATAGTCATTTATTGCCATTAGACAAATATGGCCAAGTCGTATCATTCCTTTGGTATGTGGGCTTAGTGAGTAGTTTAATCGGCGTTATCTGGTACTTTGCATCAACTGGCGATCAGTTACTCAGCCTACCGTTACAAATTTTAGGTACATAACCCAATAGTTAACGCTATCTGAATAACTTATTAGCTTGATGTACTAAAAACGCCCTAACCAATATGGATAGGGCGTTTTTGTATTTGAGGCTCTAAATTTAATCTAGCATTAAAGTTACGCTTTGCAATTTGGCCTTGATGTTCCAGATTGAGGTAACGTTTTTATTTTCGCTTGGAGATCTTTAATACGCGTATTGTGGGAAGGGTGCGTAGAAAGTAATTCGGGAGGTTGATTGCCACCTGATGCTTTCGACATATTCTTCCATAAATCAACACTTTGGTTTGGATCGAACCCTGCTTTAGCCATGTACTCTAAGCCAATGATATCAGCTTCAGATTCTTGAGTTCGACCATAAGGTAGAACAACACCGTATTGAACACCTAAGCCTAACGCAGCCATCGTCATGCCCTGATACTGTTTGTATTCTGATGCGCCTAACGCGACGCTAGTAATAGATAGGCCAGTATTAGCGATTTGAGACTGAGATAGACGCTCATTACTGTGGTCAGCGAGAACGTGAGCCACTTCGTGTCCGATAACCGTTGCGAGTTGGTCTTGATTAACTGCAACATTGAGTAAACCAGTATATACACCAATTTTTCCACCAGGTAGGGCAAACGCATTCACTTGGTCGCTATCAAAAACAACGACTTCCCAATCACTAAAGCCTTGCTTAGGGATGTGTTGAGTAATACTGTTCGCTACGCACTGAACATAAGCGTTGGTTTTTGCATCTTTACTGATTGGCTGTTCTTTCTTCATTTGCTCAAAAGATTGTGCTCCAAGCTGAGACATATCTTGATCTGAAAAAAGCAGTAATTGGTTTCTTCCTGTCGGGGAAGCGCTACATGCGGTCAGGCCTGCTAGTGTGAGAAGCGAGGTAAACTTCGTCCATGATGTCATACAATATCCTCTGTGTATTCGGTTTTTATGCATGTTAACATCAACTTGCGTAATAACTAATAGCTGTAAGATAACTATTGTTTTTAAGAACATAGCTACCTTTAAGAACATGGCTATTTTTAGGAACATAGTTATCTTAAAGGTCACCATTAGCGTTACTAAAGCTGTTCATGCACTAACAAAGTCAATAATTAAGGAACCCACATGAGTATTTGGAAAAAGCCCGTTGACCTAGATACCTTCAACGCGACCTCAAAAAATACCTTAATTGAGCACCTCAACATTGTTTACACTGAGGTCAACGATAATTCCTTGGTGGCAACCATGCCGGTTTGTCATTTTACGCACCAACCGCTGGGCATGCTTCATGGCGGCGCATCGGTAGTTTTAGCTGAAACGCTTGGCTCATTGGCGGCTAATTTCTGTGTACCAGAAGGCTACTATTGCGTTGGTCTGGATATTAACGCAAACCACGTTCGCTCGATGCGTGAAGGGCATGTTATTGGCACTGCCGAGCCTATTCACCTTGGCGTGTCTACCCAAGTATGGCAGATAAACATCACTGATGAGCGTCAACGCTTAGTCTGCACAAGCCGTTTAACCATTGCAGTAAAGAAGCACAAACGCTGATTCGATAACAAAGGCTAGGGGCAGGAATCAATCTACCCTTAGCTTATTAACCTCTATACAAACTGTTTATTTTAGTGCGAGAAATCCATGGTCATAACGTTTAAAAGTGGAAAAGTCATTGCAACGGCACATGAGTTGGTTGTTCGTTTGGACGGTGAACATAGAGTTACATTGCAAGCGCAAGTTGATGCGATTCAGCTTATCGGAAAAGGGGCAAACGTTATTTCTGCCAACGGTTCAGAATGTAAATGGTCGATTAAATTAGACAATGAACAACAGCTCCGTGATATCGCCACTGAAATTGGCTGCGATGTGATGTAATTACTCGCTATAACAGGGTTTATTCAAGCCTTTCGCTTCCCGTTAAGGCCGCTAAACCGACTCATATTTATAGTCTCTTCTTAAAAAAACATAAGTTCGATTGATTTTGACTCGTAAAATAGGGAAACTGAATTCAATATCCTTTGAATAAGTTTTCCTCTTTATGAGTAGCCCAAGACTTCGCGTTCAATTTGAAACCCTGTTTGAATTCTTCGATGGTAAAGATTCTGATGTTCAGCTCGACGACATAACAGATGTGCTCTGTTGTACCCGTCGTAATGCCAGAATGGTGCTTAACAAACTCGAAGAAGAGGGCTGGGTAGAGTGGTTACCTGCAGCGGGGCGAGGTAAGTTGTCTCAGCTTATCTTTAAGCAGAATCGCTGTGATGTAAGCGAAAACCTAGCACGGCGCTACTTAGAAGAAGGTAAAATTGGGCAAGCGCTGTCGGTACTTGACCACAATGCCGCCAAGCTTACTCAAGTGATTCAAAATTATTTGGGCGTACAGTATCAAGAAGGTGAACAAGTGATTCGTTTGCCTTACTACCGTCCACTTTCCATGCTCAACCCAACTAAATCGATGCGACGCTCTGAACAACACATCACGTGTCAGGTGTTCAGTGGGCTAACGCGCCTCGATGAGAACGATCAGCTTCAGCCTGATCTCGCACATTCATGGCAAAAGATTAACGACTGCCAATGGCGATTTTTCTTGAGGCCGGGCGTTCGTTTTCATAACGGAGAACCACTGTTAACAAGTCACGTTATGGACACGCTTCTTTTGCTCGAGCCACTCAATATGTTCTCTCATATTAAAGATGTCTCATCACCGGCTAATTGCGTGGTTGATGTCTTTCTAACGCGTCCAGATAAGTACTTCCCACTCGCACTCACTGAATCGGTTGCTAAGGTGACCTTACCGATGATTTTACGTGGTGAAGACTACGATATTCGACCGATTGGTACAGGCCCTTACCGCATTGAAAAGAATGATGAGAAGCAACTGGTGCTAAGGGCTTTTAACGGATATTTTGGTTTTAGGCCGTTGATTGATCGCGTTGAAGTTTGGGTGGTCGATGAGGCCTATTCATCAATGGTTTATCCAAGTCTTTCTAAACCCATAATGGCAGACCGTGGTGACAGCGATGAAGTTGAACTTGACCCAGGCTGTACGTATTTATTACTGAATAGAAAGAAGGGCATCGCACAAGATCCAGCATGGGCAGAGTTCCTATCGAATGCTTTGAATGCTTCAGATCTGTTCGTGCATATTCCAAAAGAAACGGTTATCGACTTGGGTGTGCTGCATGCTTACGGAATCAAACCCGGTTGGTATGACATCAAGTTAAAAACACCCGTTTGTCCACCAGCAAGCGCTAAACCAAGTGTGAGATTGGCGTATCAATGTCAGCATCCAATGTTTCCAACACTTGCTAAAGCCATCGTCACCGTGTTGAAGCAATACAATGTTGATGTCGAGCTTTTCGGTTACGAAACCGATCCTCCGCATGCCGACAATGTTGATATTTGGATTAACCCAATGGGGATAGCCAATAATAGAGATGATGCGCTGGCCGGTTGGTTAATGGATTACAGCTTTCTCGATGAATCTAGCCCGGCAGAAGACTTTGACCAATGGTGTCACATGATTGATCGTTGGCGCTCGGGCGAGTTTGAGCAATTCCCAGCAAGACAACTCGGTAAACAACTTGTGCAAAGCAATCAGTTGATCCCGATGTTCCACTGCTGGCTAGGCGTAAACAAAGACCAATGCGGTACGCTGCAGAACGCTAAGTGTAATGCACTCGGTTGGTTCGACTTTAGCCAAGTTTGGGTTAAACCTAACGTTGACTAAAATCAGAGATAACTTGATTCGGATAACGCAATGCAAACCGTGATTATCACATTCATTACGCTGGTGGCATTTGCTGCCAATTCTGTATTGTGTCGTTGGGCTTTGATGGATCAAACGATTGATCCTTTAAGTTTCTCGATAGTGCGTATCTTATCGGGTGTGCTTACCCTGTTGATTTTATTAACCTTATCTTCAAACGCCAAACGCAAACAAGATAAAGCGGTCAACAACACACCGATGTATAGCAAGGTTCGTTCTCAGTTTGATTTAACCGCCATAGTGGCGTTACTCGTTTATATGTTCGGTTTCTCGTTTGCCTATTTAACGCTAGGGGCAGGGCTTGGTGCTTTGGTCCTGTTTGTCGCGGTTCAATTCACTATGATTGCCGCACACCTGCTAGCTGGCAACAGAGTGTCATTGTTAGAGTGGTGTGGTTGTTTGTTGTCAGTTTCTGGGCTCATTTACTTACTCATGCCGACGGATTCGACAAGTTCGCCAGATATAACCTCCATCATATTGATGGCTCTGGCTGGAATTGGGTGGGGCATTTATACATTGGCGGGTAAAAAATTTACAAACGCGTTGCAATCTACGACTGCCAACTTTGGATTTAGCTCGTTAGCGCTCTTTGTGTTATTAAGCCTGTTAGCGGTTATTCCCAGCGTGGCATTGCAAATATCCATCACTGAACAAGGTTTGATTTATGCAGTACTGTCGGGCTCAGTAGCTTCTGGTATTGGTTATAGCTTGTGGTATAACGTCGTGAAAAAGCTGAATACCGTCATCGCATCCATTGCACAGCTTTCTGTTCCAGTTATCGCGACACTTGGCGGCGTTTTGTTGCTATCTGAACCTGTCACCATGCAATTTATTATCTCATCGACTGTCATTTTACTTGGGATAAGCTTGGTTCTTTTCGCCCCTAAACTTGAGAAACGAAGTTAATCATTAACTATTATGGCTAAACCTAACAAGAAACAACCGACCAAAACGGTTCAGATATTCTGCGCTAAATGTAAGGCACAACTTTTCAAGTATCGAAAAGGCGGCAAAGGTGCGCTTGTAAAGTGCTTTAAAGAACGAATAGTCGAAGATTTCACGACAGAGCCATGCGTATGCCCTGAGTGTGGTATCGAATTCGCACGAGATACTTTAGTTCGAGGTACACCAGCGTATAAGTTCATCGGTGGCAAAGTGATGATGAAGTAAACGGTAGCTATAAAATAAAAGTTCATGATGAAAAAAATGCCACAGCACATAATGCATGTGTTGTGGCATTTCAAATCTGGCAATGAAGTTAAAACCAAATGGCTAGTATCAATGAACCCTGACTTGCCCTTGAAGCTTGAGAAGTAACAAGGAGACTATCGCTCCACTTGTATCGCAAAGCATGTCTTTCTGCGCGTCCCAAATATCACCTTGTGAGCCCAAGAATGCGATACCTGCATCACCACCTGCAACCTCCGCGTACCACCACTCAATAATCTCATAACCTGCTGCCACACTCATGATGGCAAATAGAGCAAAGAAACAAGCCAACACTGGTTGAGCCTGTTTCTTACGAATCAAATACTCCGCGAGTGGGTAGGCATAAAGACCAATAGAGAAATGCGCGACACGGTCAAAGTTATTGCGCTCAGATCTAATCAGACTATTGAACCAATCAAAAGGCACTTCGGCAAAGGTGTATTTTGCCCCGATCGTATGCAGAACCAACCAAATAAACATCAGAACGTAAGCAGTCTTAGAAAAGGTAAGCTTGGTAGAGAACCACCATATCCCAGACAAGAATACCGAGAGCAGGGACAATTTCAGCGATCCAAACGGCTCTTGAAGACGGAACAAAGGCTGAAAAGAGAAAGATAACAAGATAGACAGCAGTTAGTGAGAGTAGAGGTCTATTTTGAGCAAGTGGCGTAATTGTCATCATCAGATCCTGTATTAGTTTCATGTATAGTTACACAATAATGAACAGCGTTCAATTGTGCTCTAATCACCATATTTGTTGAAAACTGGCGTTATCGCCCAGTATCTAGACAAACGGTTGCGAGAGTTTCACAAAAGTTTGATTTACAACAAAGCGATCCTTAAAATCGTTGCATCACTACATAACAAAAAAGAAAAGTCATGAAACTGGAAACTGTCGATTACCTTGCTGACGACGCAGCAGAACAATTTGTTCGCTCTCTACGTGAAACGGGTTTTGGTGTTCTTAAGAATCACCCAATCCCGAAAGAGCTTGTTGAGTCAATTTACGAGAACTGGTACCAATTCTTTATTTCTGAAGAGAAAGAGAACTTCCACTTCAATGTTGAAACACAAGATGGATATTTTCCACCTTCAGTGTCTGAAGTTGCTAAGGGTCATACTGTAAAAGACATCAAAGAGTACTTTCACGTCTACCCTTGGGGTCAGATGCCTGAACAGTTAAAAGAACAGATTCTAGATTACTACCAACGTGCTAATGCTTTTGCTCAAGAGCTATTAGGTTGGGTTGAAGCGCATGCGCCAAAAGAAGTACAAGATAAGTTCTCAATCGCGCTTTCCGAAATGATTAATGGCAGCGAACAAACACTGCTTCGCGTTCTTCACTACCCACCAATGCAAGGTGATGAAGAACCAGGTGCGATCCGTGCTGCAGCTCATGAAGACATTAACCTACTGACTGTTCTGCCTGCGGCTAATGAGCCTGGCCTTCAAGTGAAAGCTCAGAATGACGAGTGGATTGATGTGCCATGTGACTTCGGTAACATGATCATCAATATCGGTGACATGCTGCAAGAAGCGTCTGGTGGTTACTTCCCATCAACGACTCACCGCGTAATCAATCCATCAGGTGCTCGCCAAGAGAAATCACGTATTTCTTTGCCTCTATTCTTGCACCCGAAACCAGAAGTGGTTCTGTCTGATAAGTACACGGCAAATGAATACCTAATGGAGCGTCTAAGAGAGCTTGGCGTTATCTAATCAGTTAAAGCTTATATCAGTTAACTGTATATTCTTGAAGGCCAGCGTAATGCTGGCTTTTTGTTTATCGGGTGCAACGGATTGATTTTTATTTGATTTGAAACTCGACAAACTGGCGTAAATCGCTTTCAATTAATAAGACACTCAAATGCATATGGTAACGAGCCCACTTTATTATGTTAGACAACTCAGAATCACCAAGTCATCAGGATATTAGCCCTAACTTCCAAACACACATGGAAAATCCGTTACTTTGGCCAATTATGGAAGTGCTCAAGCAAAAGCCAAGTGGATGGAAAGTGCATACCTTGGCCGCACACCTTAATGATCTGGGTTTGGTGCCTGTGTTAGATCCCGTACCTGAAAAAGAGCTATTTAAGAAAAACTTCTTAATCATGAACGCGCTCTATCAATTGCAAGAGACCTTGTATCCAGACAGTTGGTTGCAGGTTCAAGCCATGGACATTGAATTGATGAGCGGCCGTTATCATGGCAGTATTCATTCTATCAACCTCCAAGATCCATTACGTGACTACTACATCAACTGGCTCAACTATGAGGCGGATGAGGGCGAAGTCAAAAGGCTGTTGAATGAGTTTTGGACTCGATACAAGAAGTTTGTCGGTGGCAGTGAAACGGACATGGACAGAAGCCATGCACTCAGTTTGTTTGAGTTGCCATTAGATGCGACTCAGCAAGAAATTCGCAAAAGATGGCGACGCCTTGCGCTACGTTGGCATCCCGATAGGGATGAAGGCAACACAGCTAAGTTTCAGACATTGTGCGAGGCATGGCATGTGTTGCGTAGATAACAATTCTCAAGCTTAGCTCACTTGATTTACTAAGATCTCAGAAGAAATAAGGAAGCCCCACATGTGATTAGTAGGGCTTCGTGTTTATCGTTACTAATAAGCAATAAGCAATAAGCTATGAGTTGTCTTTACTCACTCCGCTTTTATGCTCAAATGCGTAATCCAATACCTTACGCATGTAAGGAGCACCAACTTTTGAACCACCATTACCGTGCTCAATAACCACTGTCGCAACGTATTCAGGATTATCATAAGGTGCAAACGCGGTATAAAGCGCGTGGTCGAGTAGGTGACGTGCTAACTTCTTCGAGTTGTAAACTTGATCCTTCGCTAAGTCGAATACTTGTGCCGTACCAGATTTACCACCACTTACATAGTCTGCGCCTTTGAAGGCTCTTCGACCACTGCCTCGGCTCCCGTTATTGACCAGTCTCATCGCATTGATTGGTACATCCCAAATCTCATCGGGCACTTCTTCAATCGATGTCATCTGTTTGGGCTCAACGAGCGTTTGCGTATCGAAACCTTCCCCATGTTCTAAAGTCGCTCTTAGAATGTGGGGAGGCATTACCTTACCGTGATTCACCAATACAGACGTTGCTTTAGCGAGTTGCAATGGAGTTGAAGTCCAATAGCCTTGTCCGATACCAATCGGCACGGTGTCACCTTGATACCATGGCGTGCGATAGCGCATCATTTTCCAATCACGAGTTGGCATGTTGGCGTTGCTTTCTTCGTAGATATCGATGCCTGTCGGTTTACCAAAACCAAAACGGTTCATCCACGTTGAAATGCGGTCGATACCTAAATCAAAGGCCGTTTGATAGAAGAATGAATCCACTGATTCTTCAATTGCTTGTGTAACATCGACAGGCCCGTGCCCCCAACGTTTCCAATCTCGCCACGCTTTCGAGTTGGATTTAGAACCAGGAATCTGCCATGAACCATGATCATCACGAATGGTGTGTTTAGAGATAACATGTTCTTGTAAACCAGCAACGGCCATAAATGGTTTGACGGTCGAAGCGGGTGGGTAGACGCCTAAGGTTGTTCGATTCACCAATGGGTGGGCAGGATCATTCAATAATGTCTGATAGTTTTTACTCGAAATACCGTCCACGAACAGATTTGGGTCATAGCTAGGGCTCGATGCCATTGCTAATACACTGTTATCTTTAGGGTTGAGAATCACGGCACTGCCAGTTCGGTTGCCGAGTTGGTCAAATACATATTTTTGCAGCTCAATGTCGATGTTCAGGACAATGTCTTTACCTGCAACAGGCGGTACATATTTAATGGTTCTGACGATACGACCGCGACTGTTTACCTCAACTTCTTGATAGCCTTTTGTGCCATGAAGTATGTCTTCATAATATCGTTCTACACCAAGCTTACCGATAACCGTTGTTGCTTGATAATTCGATTCTTTCCCTTGTTCATCAAGCTTTCTCAAGTCACTGTCGTTGATATGAGCCACATACCCTAAGACGTGGGTAAGTATTTCACCACTTGGGTAAAAACGTTTGAGGTTGGTATCGATGGATAAACCTGGGAATTGGTACTGTTGAACAGAAAACTTAGCGATCTCTTCTTCGTTCAGATCTTCCAAAATGGTCACGGGCTTAAAACGACGTGTATTGTGATAACGTTTTTTGAAACGCTCTATTTGTTCATCATCGAGAGGGATAAACTTATTGAGCTTGCTGAGCATGCTATCAACGTCATCCGCTTTCTCAGGGATCATGATTAAATCAAAGATAAGTTGGTTTTCAGCGAGTAACACGCCATTGCGGTCATAGATCAACCCACGCGTTGGCGCGATAGGGAGTACTTTAATTCGGTTGCCATCAGATCGAGTTTGGTAACTTTTGAAATCTTGTACTTGCAGTCTGTATAGGTTTCCAATTAAAACGAGGGTGAAGATCAGGATCCCTACGAACGCGACGATGACTCGATTTCGAAACAGGTTTACTTCACTTTTATGATCACGCATTTTTACGCGTTTGTAGCTCATCAAAACCTCAGACTTTTACATTTAGTTACATTTGTAGTGTCGCGACTTTATCCGAATATCACTAGGGTTTTGTAAAAGCTGTGTCATGATTCTTGGTATTTCAGAGATAAATCAACGTATGGCAAATATAAGCACGCTCTGCATTCAACGTGTTGCTAATCTCTTAATAAAGAATCAGGACATTGACTTATTTGTATGCGAAAACGTGTATCGAGAAAACAAGCTCGAGGTAGTTTCAAGCAAAAAAAACGGCCTTCATAGATGAGAGCCGTAATACAGATAAGGTTAACTTAACGCGAGATATTAGTCGAGTTCGAAGATTTGAACTGAGATTTACGCATTCGGTTTAGTGCTGCCATTACATCCAATACTCTTGGTTTCGCCAAGTCACCGTAGTTTGGCATGTTCACGTGCCACTCATCGCTTAAGATAGCGCTAAACTCTTTAGCAGGGTTGTTTGACCAACCTGGAGTTTGTGCAAACTGGAACCAAGCCCAACCAATCGCGTTCACTTCTGATGTTGACTCTAACTGCTCTAATGCAGAGAGGTCCGCGAACTCCTTACCAAAACGCAGTGACTCTTTGCCTTTCGCGTTAACTCGAAATTTACCGTCAGTAAGAATGTTCATCAGTGCAGCACGGTTTAACGAGCGAGGAACAAACGCTTCTAATGCTGTCTCACATTCGTTAGTTCGCTGAGTAGGGTGTTGAGCGATCACTTCTTGTGCTTTTTCAGTTACATTTACTGCCTGGTAGTCGTGCATTTGAATTACAGTGTCAGCCACATCTAAGTAATCGCCAGAACCACCCATTACCACGATAGTTGAGATACCCATCTCTTCACGAAGTTGACCAATACGGTCAACAAGCGGAGTGATTGGCTCAGCCCCTTTTGACACTAGCGCTTGCATACGTTCGTCACGAATCATGAAGTTAGTCGCTGACGTATCTTCATCGATAAGGAGTGTTTGTACACCCGCTTCAATAGATTCTTGTAGCCAAGCCGCTTGCGAAGTGGAACCAGATGCATCTTGTGTGCTGAAATCAGACGTGTCTTTCTGCATCGGTAAATGGTTGATGTAGTTTGAAAGATTCAAGTTATGTACACATCGACCATCTTCTGCGCGGATCTTCATCGTATCAGTTGCGGTCACGATGCCTTCACGGCCGTCACCTGGAATATGGTTGTAGATAGAACGTTCAACGGCGTTCAATAGTGTAGATTTACCATGGAAACCACCACCAACGATCAGTGTAATACCTTTAGGAATGCCTAAACCGGTTACATCACCTTGGTTTGGTGTGTTTAAGGTAACACTCAAAGACTCTGGTGCTAGGAAAGGAACCGCGCCTTTCATCGGTAAATCACAGTTACCTGCGATACGAGGTAATACACTGCCATTTGCTACGAATGCCGCTAGGTTGTTTTCTTCCAATTGAGCGCGTAACGCATCTTGGTCTTCAACAGCTTCACAATGCTTAATCATCGCTTCAATGTTAAGTTCGCGTTCAAGCGTTGCGCGACGAATAAACTTAGGTAAATAGAACGTAATGATGTTGATTGCTTTCTTTGCAAGAATACTGCGGCCATCAGCAGGTAGGTCGATACGAAAACGGATTTCGATACCGTGCTCGGTGAAAACCACTGATGTGTTATCCAAAACAGTTTGACCCGTTAGTGCGATGGACACCGTCGCTTCTTGCTTAGCAAATTCAGAGAAGCTACGTGCAATAAAATCACGAGCTGCTACTTGGTATTCGTAAGACTTTTCTTTCAGCCAACCTAACCCTGTTAACGACCAAGCGCGTGTTGCGCGAAAACGTGAAGAAGATGCGTACGGGTCACCTTGAACGTGGTCGATGTGTAATTCGAAATCAGCAAAGTCGTATTGACCTTTAATTTGTTGATATGCGCGGAAGTTTTGTTTTTCGAGCTTTTTAAGCTTTGCAGTCAACTGATCCATAACGAGGAATGCCTATATAAAGGGAAGATAAAAACAGAAAGGCGGCGATTATAAAAATCACCACCTTTAGAGTAAAGAGAAAGTAGACCTAAATCCAAAACAAACTGCTCTTTTTCGCTTTAAGCGTAACGAGTTGACCCCAAATAGTTTTGATTGACTAAGCTGTGTTCGAATTCTTGCCCGGGCATCGGCTTACCGTAGAGGTAGCCTTGTCCAATATCGCAGCCTTCTTCGACGATGAATTGCTCCTGAACTTCTGACTCAATACCTTCGATGGTGACTTTTAAGCCGAGTTTTTTAGCAATTTGAACAATAGAACGAACAATCTCTTTGTCTTCGCTTGAGTTCAACATTTGGTCGATAAAACTCTTATCTATCTTGATTGCGTCAAATGGGAACTTCTTGAGGTAACTGAATGAGGCATAGCCCGTACCGAAATCGTCAAGTGACAATGTAACACCGATGTCATGCAGAGATTCCAAGGTGTTCTTAGCAACCACTTCATCAGCGATCAGGCCGCTTTCAGTGACTTCGAGTTCTAAAAAGTGCGGTTCAAGGTGATAAGTTTCTAAGAGGTGAATAACCTGCTCGGCAAAATGTACGTTCTTGAGTTGAACGGCAGACACATTAACTGCCATTTTGAAGTCATCGACGTATTGCGACCACTCTTTGGCTTTTTCAATCGCGTTACGTAACGCAAAACTGCCAACCTCGAAAATCAAACCATTCTGTTCCGCCATGTGAATCAAGGTTTCATTAGAGATATCGCCAAGAACAGGGTGCCTCCACCGTAGCAGCGCTTCTGCGCCAACCCAGCGATGAGTGAGCGGGCAGACTTTCGGTTGGAAATAGAGCATCAAGTCGTCATTTCGAACTGCGTGTAATAAATAACCTTCGATCTTATTCAGGTGACTTTGCTCTTCAGTATGTGACTGAGAGTAATAAGCATACTTTTGCCCCGAGTCTTTACAGGCGAGCATGGCTTCTGATGATTTCTGGAGAATGCTTTCTGCATCATCTTCGTTGTCAGTTATCGCGATGCCGATGAAAGCATGCAAATGGACCTTGTCATTATCTATGTCGAACTCAGAATGGCCGACATTAACCAAACTCTTGCAGAGTTCTTCTAGGCGATGTTGTAAATCTTTAACACTGAACGCCAATACGAGGTCAACAGAAGTAGGGCGCGCCGTGAAAACTTCAACATCGGAGATGCTTTCGATTCGCTGGCGGTATTCAACCAGTACTTGATCTAATGCGTTATAACCATATCGTGCTTGGATGCGTCGACCATTGGTAAAGCCGATATGAATGACAGCGTATGAACAATCGGTCAGTCTATTCTGTGTAGACAACCTTTGGTTTAAGCGAGATTCAAAAGCGTTACGATTCAAAAAGCCGGTACCAAGATCGTGATTCTTCTGGAAGTTAATTTTTTGTTCGGCTGCTTTGCGTTTATCAATCTCTTGGTTGAGTGAGTAGTTTAGGCTCGCGAGATCTTTAGTTCGAGTGTAAACGCGGTTTTTCAACTCTTTATTCATCTGAGTCAGTTTCGCGTGCTGAAACAAAGTCTTGAGTTGAGATTCGATTGAAGTACGAAAACTTTCGAGTAACTTGATATAGGTTGGCGTGTAGTGGTTTTCTTTAGAATCTAAGATGCATATCGTACCGAACAGTTCGCCATTCGGCCAAAGTAGCGGAATACCACAATAAGAAACCAAACCAAGTTTGATATCAGGATTATCTTCCCATTTGGGATCAGCCAAGGCGTTAGGAACAATGAGATGTTGCTGAGATTCCATGACACTTTCGCAGTACAACCCATTGCCTAATATTTCGGAGTCGCCTTGGGCATAGGGGTTATTTTCGCTAGAGCTGGTTGAAAAAACTTCGATGGAGTTACTATGGACACGCATGATAAGCGCGGCTGGAACCTGAGTGATCTGAGCCAGCAAGTCGACAATGCTCTGCCAACCTGACTTCATGTCGTCTGGGATGTTTAAATCTAGAGTTTTAATTTTCTTCATATGACTCCGTGTCAATTATGCTTAATGCATCAACACATCCTGTGTTAATTATGATGAAACCAAATAGACTGTGAATATTACCCTAATTGAGTATAAGAAAAGTTGCAGAAAAAAACCTCCGAAATTTTGCAGAGGTTTTTAAATGTGAATCCGAGTCTCAGTAATGAGATAAGTTTCGATTAAGGCTTTAACTTTATAAAATCTTGAGTGTTAAGTTTCTGTTTATAGTCTATCGATGGTTGAGAAAACCCGTTCAACTGTAAAAACTCTTCTTTAAAACCTTGATAGTCGCCGATTGATTGGAAGTTGTTTTCGTCCATCGCTTCAAGTAACTCAGTCACATGAGCTTGGGTTTCAGTGGCTAACTCCCAATCATCCATTCGTATCAAACGCTCACCATCAAGTGGCACTTTTGATTGGCCATATAGCTTGCTGCTGAATAAACGCTGCATTTGTTGAATACAGCCCTCATGAGTCTCTTTTTCTTTCATCACTTTATAAAGAGCGAGTAAGTAAGGGCTTAAACCGGGAATGAATACGCTGGCTTTGGTCACTAGTGCCTTACACACGGTCGCATAAGCATTACCACCAAAGTTGGCTAGTTCGAGATTTAGCGCATGGCTTGTTTGATGAAGGTCGATCTTAGCGCGACCCAAAGTGCCATCTAAGTAGATAGGATGCGTCACTTCTGGACCTACGTAAGAAAATGCGATGGTTTTACAGCCTGGGGCAATGGATTCAGCGTTGATTAGCTCGTCTATCCAGTTTTCCCAGCCCTCGCCACCCATAACTTTGAGTGTGCTTTCGGCTTCTTCTTCGGTTGCTGCTTCCAGCGTGTTGGTTACCCAATGATCGTGCTCAAGAGATATAGTCGCGCCAGTGACGCTTTCACCGATTGGCTTGATCGCAGAGCGCCAGAATTCTTCGGAATCTGGTTTCGGTCTTACACCAGCGGCTAAGCTGTAGATAATCAAATCCACTTCACCTTCGAAGTAAGTTTCGATGGCTTCGACAACTTGCGAGCGTGTTTCTTGTGAAAAAGCATCGCCAACGATGTTGATCGCAGTGCGCTGCTCTCGTTCGGCTTCTTTTCTAAAGTAGATGTTGTTGTACCAACCAGCAGTACCTAAGGATTTTTCGTTAGGACCGCACTCGAATGAGACGCCGATAGTGTCAGCTTTTGCACCGCCAAAGGTAAGGGCGATACGAGCGGCAAGGCCGAAGCCGGAGGATGCGCCGATGATCAGGGCTCGTTTAGGGCCATCTTTGATTTGCGGCGTACTCTTAACAAATTTGATCTGTTGTTTGACGGCTTCTTTACAGCCAATAGGGTGAGCGCTTTTGGCTACCACACCCTTGATAATAGGTTCGATCAGCATAAATAACCTCACAGTTAGCGGTGATATGCACTCAGGCTAACGTAAAGCTGTGTAAAATTTATTGAGCTAGACCATTAAAACCTAAAGATACTGATATAATTCTTCGGCGACGAATTCAGCGATCCAAGGTTGAGCTTCTGGTTTTGGATGCAGTCCATCGTTCATCATCCACTCAGGTTTGAGGATGATATGCTCAAGGAAAAAGGGCAAAAGTGGCACATCTTGTTGATCAGACAGCGATATAAAAACGTACTCGAATTGTTCGTTGTAACGTTTGCCGTAGTTCGGTGGGATTTTAATCTGCATCATAATAGGTTTCGCGCCCGCAGCTTTTACTTGCTCGATGATCTGATCCAGATTCGCAGACATCAGCTTAGGTGGGAAGCCACGCAGTCCATCATTCGCGCCAAGTTCAATAAGAACGGTGTCTGGTGCGTGTTCTTCAAGCAGTTGCGGTAAACGCGCTAAGCCATTGCCCGTTGTGTCACCAGAAATACTGCCGTTGACCACGTTCACGGTTTTATCATGTTTTTCTAATGCGTCTGGCAACAAACTTGGCCAGCTTTGCTTGATATCCATGTTGTAACCCGCACTCAAGCTATCGCCAAGTACCAATAACTTGAAAACTTGATCTGAATTAGAGCTTTGAGCTAACGAAGCGGTTGAAAATAAAATAAAAAATAGAAAGGAAATTAGTCGAGTCATGCATACATCCATCATAAAAGCAGAAGCTGTTTCCAAGACAGTGTCTACTAATCAAGAACATTTAACAATCTTAGAGCATGTTGATATCGATATTCGTGAGGGTGAAACGGTTGCGATTGTCGGTACTTCAGGTGCTGGTAAATCCACTTTAATGACACTGCTTGCAGGGCTCGATGTGCCAACTTCTGGCGAAATCAGTTTGTTAGGCCAACCTCTATCGCAACTGGATGATGAAGCGAGAGCCAAAATCCGCAGTGAATCCGTTGGGTTTGTTTTCCAAAGTTTCTTATTAATTCCAAGCCTTTCTGCACTGCAAAACGTCACGCTACCTTGTTTGTTGAAAGGTGAAGACGAAGACATCGAACGCGCGACGGCTCTGCTTGAATCAGTGGGCTTGAAAGACAGGCTTGATCACTTGCCATGTCAACTGTCAGGTGGCGAACAACAAAGGGTCGCATTGGCTCGTGCGTTTATGATTAAGCCTAAAATTTTGTTTGCCGATGAACCTACGGGCAACCTAGACCAACAAACCGCAGCGAAAATCGTCGAGTTGTTGTTTGAACTCAATTCATCGCACGGCACCACGCTTGTTCTCGTCACGCATGACCCTAAACTCGCACAGCGTTGCCAACGAACCTTGAAAATGCATGTCGGTCACATAGAGGAAGTGTAAATTGAATTCATCACACGGACTGAACAAACGACTGTTTTCATGGAGCATCGAAGAGATTCGACATGGTCAGCTATGGCCGGTATCCATCGCTCTAACGCTCATTATTGCTTGTGTGTTCGCGCTTTCAGCTTTGGCTGAGCGTATGGAACAAGTGATCGTAAAGCAGGGCAAAGATGCGTTAACCGCCGACAGTGTATTTGTATCGGCAAACCCAATCCCACAACCTTTATTAGACCTGACTCAGGTTGAACAGTTAGAAAGCTCTCAGCTGACTCGTTTCTCAACCATGGCATTCAGTGATAATTCGATGCAGTTGGTTACCGTTAAAGCTGTAGAAAGCAATTACCCTTTACGCGGTGAAATGATACTGGAAGGCGCGGATAATGCGGCAAGCAATCATGTTGAACCGGGTGAACTTTGGCTTGATGAGCGTATATTCGCTCAGTTAGAAGTTGAGATAGGTGACAATGTCACGATAGGTAATGCAAATTTAACAATCACAGGGCGCATCGCGCAAGAACCGGGCTTGAGCTTCAACCCTTTCCAACAAATGCCTGCTGTTCTGATTCACAATAACGATGTTGAGGCGACAGGCGCTATCCAACCAGGCAGCCGCGTTAGTTTTAGACTGTTTTTAAATGGCGATGAATCGAAACTCAAAACCGCACAAGACAGTATCGAACTGACACCAAGTGATCGTTGGCGCACACAAGACTCAGCCAGTCGTACCAATGAGATGTTCGAAAGCACCACTCAATACTTATCACTAACGGTAGCCATCGTAGTGATCATGGCCGCGACCACTTTAGTACTGACTTGCCAACATTATGTGGCGAGTCGTCGAAAAACCATCGCGATGCTTAAAAGCTTAGGTGCGAGTAAACAGTGGATCATTAAATGGCTCTCTGTACAGCTATCTCTGTTAGTCGTTATTGGTGCTGTACTGGGTATTGCCATTGGTATTGGCTTAGAGTTTTTATTGCGAATTCCACTTGGAGACTTATTGCCTACACCGCTTCCGAGTTATGGCGCTGAGCCTGCAATACTGGCTATCGTATCAAGCATCTTGATTGGTGTGCCCGCGTTAGGTATCCCACTAATAGGTTTGGTCAACACATCAGCTATCAGCGTTATTCAATCAAACCACCAATTACGTGAAAGCCATAAGAAATACTTGTTGTTGCTTGTGCCTGTTATTCCAATGATGTTGATGTACGGCGACAACTTGTTGGTGTGGATTGTCTTAGCCGGGATCGCTTGTCTGTTCTTAGTATTGGCGGTCGTGAGTAATGTGGTTTTACGCTTGTTTGGCAAATTACCGACATCAACCTCGATGCGTTTGGCGTTGAGTCGAATCAATCGCACACCTTTTGCTACCGGTATTCAGTTCGGGTCTTTAGCGTTGTCTTTGATGCTGCTATCGATTATTTGGCTAGTGAGAAGCGATTTATTGTCGGATTGGCAACAAACCTTACCTGAAAACGCGCCAAATGCGTTTGCATTGAACATCGCGAGCTATGAGAAAGACGAATATCTCGTGACCATTGATGCCAACAATGTAGAGCGTACTCAGGCGTTCCCAATTATTCGTGGCCGCTTAACCACAATAAACGGAGTCGAAGCGAACGAGTACAGTGATACATCAGCAGGGACAGATGCACTAAGCCGAGAGATTAACTTTACGTGGGGAGATGCTCTACCAGTCTATAACGAAGTGCTTAAAGGTGCTTGGACTCAAGAGAAAGGTGTATCCGTCGAATCTGAAGTGGCTGAACAGCTAGGCTTGGAGATTGGTGACGAACTCACTTTCACGATAAACAGTCAGAGCGTTGTGGCTAACGTGAATAGCATCAGGAAGGTAGAGTGGCGTGAAATGAAGCCAAACTTCTACTTCATCTTTACACCGGATGTATTGAGTGCGATTCCTTCTACTTGGTTGGTAAGCTTCAGGTTAGAAGAGCAGCACAACCAAATGCTTAACGAGCTATCTCGAAATCACCCGACTGTGAGTTTGATGGACATTCGTAAGATGGGCAGCAAGATACAAGAGCTGCTTAAACAAATCGTTTGGTCAATAACCGTGCTTGCGGCACTTGGCGTGGTCGCGGGGCTGTTGTTAATCTTCACACTGCTAAGATTGAGTTTATCTCAGAGACAGCAAGAGATTCGTTTATATCGAACCTTAGGGGCGAGTAAGAAACGTATTCTCAATACCATTTGGTGTGAATATGGATTGATGGCACTGGTGGCGGGCTCGATTGCAGCTTTAGGTTCAGAACTCAGTGTCGCTGGCGTGATGAACTTTGGCTTCGAATTAGAACCATCACTTCACCCAATGTTATGGATTGTTTTGCCTGTGCTGACTTTCATGACCTTAGCAGCGGTGGTCAGCAGTTTGATTAAACGTTTGTTGGCGCCAGTAAACAAAGATTTTGGATAGTCACTAAAACGATATTAGTTAAGTAAAGTTGGGTGACTAACGTACGTCACCCACACTTTTTAAAGCGGTCTAGCCGCGAATACCTATTTACATCTTTAGGTCACTCGCGATAGGTCGCTTTTTATTTAACCAACTCGTGTGACTCACAAGACATATCTCACCTTAAAATGGACCTTTCTCAGCATTAATTAAAACTCATTGTCCAATATCGCCGATTTTATGAACATCGGTTAGTCCCTGTAAATAAAGGGTTTGCGCAACTTAGCAAGAACGTTATCAACAGTTATCCACAAAAACGGTGGATAACTTTAGGGATAAGTTAACGTCGGGGTTTTACGAGTATTGAGACAGCCTTTATGTGGCGTCACTTAGGACAAATCTGACTGTTAGAATAACCTTCAAACCTCAATCTAGAGTTATTAAGTCAAGAGATTATTTTTGTTTTTTACATTGACATTAATAAGCAGAATGCTAAGACCTTGATAAAAATGTGATTTAATTCATCGCCGAACAAAAGTAGAATAGAGGCAGTTAATCTAATTCTACAGAACACGATGAACCACAACAAAACGGATACAAATCAACCTTCTATTGCCATTGTTGGCGGCGGTATTGCCGGAACCACAAGCGCTATTCATTTTAGTGAGCTGGGTTTTAAGGTCATTATCTTGGAAAAAGGGCCAAGTTTGGTTAATGGGCCACCCATTTGCCACTTGCACGCTGGCGGCAATTTGTATCGAGATATTTCTGTAGAGCAGTGTCTCCAATTGCTCACGCAGTCGATTGATACTGTCCGACTATTCCCTCACACGATCAATATTCGACCAACAATCATCGCTGTGCCACATAGTGATGGCGGCGAGCCGACGGATTTACTTCCTCGCCTCAAGCTCATCAAACAAGCGTATGCGGATCTTGTTAAACAAGATAAAAGCAATCAAGTGCTTGGCGATCCGGAAGAGTATTACAAGCTGTATAACAAAGAGGATTTGTTAGCGCTTTCTGAAAAAACGCAGCCTCTGAAGCCTACATCACTCGATGATTGGTGTATTCCTTTTGCTAAACACACTGATTTGGACACGCTCAAATACCCCGTTGCGATGGTTCAAGAGTATGGATGGAGTGTATTCCGATTGTCCGCGACAGCTCAGTTGTCCCTTGATAAACAATCGAATTGCACTGTGTTAACCAATAGCCGCTTACAGTCTGTTGAATCGACTCATGAAGGCTGGTCTTTAACTTACACAGACCGCGAAAATCAAAGCCGTAACCTGACGGCAGATTACTTGATTAATGCGAGTGGTTTCGAGACCGGCATTGTCGATGACTTTGTTGGATCTAAGCAACAAAGACTGGTTGAGTTTAAAGCCGCCTACGTTACTGAGTGGCCATATTCACAAGAATGCAAGGAAGAGTGGCCAGAAGTTATCTTTCATGGCCCAAGAGGTACTCCGCAAGGCATGGCGCAATTAACGCCGTATGCTGATGGTGTGTTCCAGCTTCATGGCATGACAGAGGGGATTACGCTATTTGAGGGCGGATTGGTTTCATCTTCAACGGATTCATCGCAACCTCAGTTACCTTCTAAGCTTCTTAAAAAAATCGTATCCGGTTGGAGCGAAGAGCAACTTGAATTGAGAACGCGAGCGGCGATCACTCATATGTCTCAGTTCATTCCAAGCTTTACTTCTGCAGAAGTTGGCGGCAAGCCGCTTTTCGGCGCGCAGCAAATTCCGGGAACGGACCCAAGCTTGAGAGCTTCAGACGTGTCTTTCTGCGGTGAGCGCTATGCTCGACTTGAAGTCGTCAAAGCGTCTTCCACGTTAGAAGCGGCACAAAAGGTTGCTGAACAATGGTTTGATATAACTGAGTCAATATCGATTGAAGATGCGCACTCAGTGACAATGTCACTTAATCTAAATGATATTGAAAACAGAGCGATAGGATTAACTCAAGAGCGCGGTTATCCAGATGCGCTTGCGAAGGTATCAGGGCAAGATCACGGCTAAATCGGGTCTAATTCTCTTAGAACCTTATATCTTGACCTTAAACCATGATAACCAAATACAAAATCCAGCTTGCTGCAAACAGTAAGCTGGATTTTTCAATTTAAACATCTAATTTTTTGCCATTAATCGAGTGTTATTCATCGAGAGCAAAAGTATCAATAACCGAAAAACTGCGCCCATTGACACCAAACGTCTTGTAAGCCCAAGCGATCGCCTTTACTAAACGATATTTCATGCCCCGGTTTTGCTTGAGCTAACCTCGGTAAGTCAATTCGAGCGATACAACCAATCTTCGGATATCCACCAATGGTTTGTCGGTCGTTCAATAGCACGATAGGTTGCCCGTCTTGTGGGATTTGAATTGCCCCAAGTGCAATTCCCTCAGATAACAAAGAAACATCAGGAGAAGCGACAGGCTCGCCACTGAGTCGATAACCCATACGGTTCGAATTCTGGTCAACACGATAATAGGAGCGATAGAGCGTTTCCTTCGCAGATTCGGAAAACAGATTGCATTGATAACCTTCAATAATGCGTAAATTCAGAGGCAGGTTATAGTTCGGCTTGTATCTGAACGTGACACTCACGGGCTTGAAAGGTTGAGTGAGAGGATGTGTCGAGAATGCTATCTTCTGATCTTGTTGGCAAGGTTCACCGTTTTGGGTAAGACCGCCAATCTTTTCTCGTGTAACCGTAGAACGACTATTTAGAGTCACGGGAACATCGAATCCTCCCTTAATCGCTAAGTAGGCTCGAAGGCCATTCTTCGGTAATCCAAAGGATAAAACCTGCCCAGTTCGAGCTTGAAAAGTACTCCAGTTATCAAGCTTCTGGCCATCTAAAGCCGCCTGCAAGTCTCCGCCACATATCGACATTTCACAATCGTGATCGATCTTGAAAGCGCATTGTCCTAGGGTAACTTCTAACGCGGCTAAGTTTACGGGATTTTGTAATAGGTGATTAGCCCAACTGTAAGAGTAATCATCCACTGGGCCTCCTTGTGTTAAACCGAGGTGTGCGACACCAAATCGTCCAAAATCTTGAATCAAACTCATTGGACCCGGCTTAAGTACTGTAAGTGTTGGCTTAACCATTAAGCACGCCTCCTAGTTCAATGAACTCTTTTTTAGTGATGGCTTTAAATTGCACGCTATCGCCAACATTCAATAATGAGAGACCTTGCAAGGCTATGTCTGCACTGGTTAATTGGCCATAGTCGAACAGAGATAGAGGGCAGTTACCTATAATATTCCATCCACCCGGTGAGTCAGATGGATAAACAGCCGTTTTTGAACCTGCAATAGCAATACTGCCTTTAGGCACACTTAAACGCGGAGTTGCATGGCGTGGCAATACCAGTTCATCAGGCACATCAGACATAAAGGCAAAGCCAGGAATAAAGCCAATTGCACTAACGTGATATGTTCGCGAGGTGTGATAAGCAATAACAGAATCTAACGATAGCCCTTTGTCTTGGTATCGTTCTAAATCGAGTGCGGTCTCTTTAGAATAATAGGCGGGCAGTTCAACAACATTTGATTGGGAATGTTTTTTTGCAAGTGTCGATAAGGATTGAGTGAGTAGGGTGTTAAGTTGTTTAACCAATTGTTGTTCAGATATTCGGTAAGGAAGGTAATCCACCAATATTGTGTGGTAAGCCGGTGTCACGTTCATTAATACTGACGCGAAATTTTCTCGAATGGCTTCAGAAAAGTGAGCCATGTATCGAGAATCATCTGCACTTGAACTGTGCGCTACATTTTGCGTGACGTTTGAGAAGCAAGCCAGCTTCAATGTAACTAGAACACTGCACTCTGCGACAGGGTCGATATTGAATTCAATCTTGTTCATCTTCATTTCGCTTCCATACTGATACGAAGAAATACGCTTTAAAGTACCATTCGTGCCAAGCACAGCATAATGAGCTTTGGTGGTTGGCCATGTTTTCTTGTTTTGTGCTTTTATCTTATCGCTTTATTTTTAAGTAACCGCTTTGAAACTTACAGGCTTATAGCTTTATAGCTTTGTAGCTTTATAGCTTTATAGCTTTATAGCTTTATAGCTTTATAGCTTTCGCAGTATTAATTAAAAGCGTTGAGGTCTTGTCTAATTTTTTTAATCAATGCGATCGATTGTGGATTATCGCCATGGACACAAATCGTGTCGGCTTCAATAGGGAGTCGTTCACCTTCGAGCGTTGTGACTGATCCGTAATTGACGATCTGCATGACTTGGTTATAGATATCATCTTGATTGACATAAACTGAACCTTTTAACGTTCTCGGCGCTAGCTGTCCACTGTTTAAATAAGCTCTGTCTGCGAACGCTTCAAAGAGT
Source organism: Vibrio sp. nBUS_14 (assembly GCF_051201655.1). NCBI lineage: Bacteria > Pseudomonadati > Pseudomonadota > Gammaproteobacteria > Vibrionales > Vibrionaceae > Vibrio > Vibrio sp. nBUS_14. Next base: position 1,047,765 of record NZ_CP179207.1, on the reverse strand, counting down.
AGAGGCAAATCATGATCATCAGCGATGTCTAAATACTGTTGGTTATCACAGGAAGAGAGGATCATTAAAGGGATGTTGAACTCAGCAACCGCTTGAGCGACTGCGTTAAACACATCGGTATTTGCCATCATATCGTTATAAAGGGCACCATGAGGCTTCACATACCCAACCGTTGTATGGTGATAACGACACAGGGCTTGCAGTGCGCCCACTTGATAGCAAACTAGTTCGCTGATCTCGTTCATAGTGTGAGGGATTGAACGTCGCCCAAAGCCAATAAGATCTTGATAGCCAGGATGAGCCCCTATTTGAGTATGGTAGTGCTCGGCAAGCTTAATGGTTTTAGACATCACATGAGGGTCAGAGGCGTGAAACCCACAGGCAATATTCGCCATGTCGACCCATTCCATGACCGATTCATCATCGCCCATCTTCCAATTGCCGAAACTTTCTCCCATGTCGCAATTAAGCAAAATCTTCATTGTCACTTGCTTTCAATCCTTTACGTTTAAGTTCTTACTGACGTTCGTATAAATGACAGAATTAAACTGTGATTTATTTCAAAGTTTTGGTGCCAAATATTTATAAGTTCTTAGATGGTATCGTATCCGCGAGGCATTAATAAAATCAACAGTACGGATCTCTTTTAGCTCGCGTTAAGTTGTTGTATCATAGGTGATAGGTTGAGTATTTTTAATTAAAAGGTCTGCTAAACATGAATGTTTTAGTTACAGGTGGTATGGGCTACATCGGCAGTCACACAAGTATCCAAATGATCAATGCAAGCATGACGCCTGTTCTTTTTGATAACTTGTATAACAGCAAACCGAGCGTATTAGAACGTATCGAGAAAGTGTCTGGCGTTCGTCCTGATTTTATTGAAGGCGACATTCGTAATAAAGCACTGCTGATTGAAACCATGAAGCAACATAACATTGAAGCTGTTATCCACTTTGCTGGTTTGAAGGCGGTTGGTGAATCCGTTGCTAAACCTCTTGAATACTACGACAACAATGTAAATGGTTCGCTAGTTCTTGTTGATGCAATGCGCGAAGCTGGTGTTAAAACACTGGTTTTTAGTTCGTCAGCAACCGTATACGGCGATCCAGCAAGTGTTCCAATTACTGAAGATTTCCCAACGAGTGCGACGAACCCTTATGGTCGTAGCAAACTTATGGTTGAAGAGTGTCTAACGGATTTTCAACAAGCGAATCCAGATTGGAGCATTACACTGCTGCGTTACTTTAATCCGGTAGGTTCACACCCAAGTGGTGAACTAGGTGAAGATCCACAAGGTATTCCAAATAACCTAATGCCATTCGTATCTCAAGTAGCCGTAGGCCGCCGTGAATTCTTATCAGTATTTGGTAGCGATTACCCAACAAAAGACGGCACTGGGGTACGTGATTACATCCATGTAATGGATCTATCTGACGGTCATATTGCAGCACTTGAGAAAGTAGGGCGCAAAGATGGTCTTCACATCTACAACCTTGGTACGGGTAACGGCTCTAGTGTTTTAGATATGGTCAAGGCTTTTGAACAAGCAAGTGGTAAGGAGATCCCTTATAAACTTGTTGAGCGACGAGCAGGTGACATAGCAGAATGTTGGGCTGATCCGGCTAAAGCGCAGAAAGAGTTGGGCTGGAATGCGACACGCACACTGACTGATATGACTGAAGATACGTGGCGCTGGCAGTCAATAAACCCTGATGGTTTCCCTGGTTGATCTAGTCGCTTCATGGATAGTTAATGTACAAAAAGATGCTTTAGGGCATCTTTTTTGATCTAAATCGAATAAAAAGTAATTTAGTGGTTAAAAAGTATCATTCTGTATTCGTTGTGTTACTATGCTCGCGAATTATCTGTTTAATGTTAATTTTCTTTGGAGTTAATCATGGAACTAGGCCTAATCATCACTTTCATCATTGCTTCTGCAGTAATGGTTAAGAAAGAAATGGCAGAGAAGTAAGACGTAATTTCACTTTATTCCTTTTTTATACAACTTTTAGTGAAATTGAAAAAGCCAGCTGATAGCTGGCTTTTTAGTTTTTGCAGTTCAGACTTGTAACGAATTAGAATTCGTACTTAGCCGTAATAGAGTAATTACGCTCAGCTTGCGTTTCATCGCGGTCAAGCTCTGTGTTTCCGCGAACATCATTCCAGCTGTAGTATTCTTCGTTTGTAATATTGAAGATACCGCCACGAATTGTCAGGTCTTTCATTGGTACGATGTACACCGTTAAATCAACAACAGTAGCACTTGGTAATCCTGCTTGATCTGCAACTTCATCGAAGTTGATGTCACTTGAAGATTTCTTAGCAGTATAGTTAACTTTTAAGCTGGTACCCCAATTAGCACTAGGTGCATCATAGTTGAGTGCTACAACAGCGTTCCAAGGGTTAACACTATTTAGTGCTTTTCCGTCACCATCTTCACCTTCGGTATATGCAGCAACCAAGTTAGTACTCATACCTTTCGGAGCACTGATTAACTCATCTAACAATAGAGTATTTGAAACTTCAAAACCTTTAATGGTTGCTTTAGCAATGTTAACATTTTTAGTTTCACCGTCTGGAAGTTCTGTATTGTTGTAAGTCGTTTGGCTATCAATAAAGTTGTCGTAATCACTGTAGAAGATACCAAATGAGCTCTTAGAGTAGTCATTCGTATAACGAATCCCCGTCTCGTATGTGATACTTTCTTCTGCTTCTAGATCTGGGTTTGGTAGTGTTGCATATGAGCCACCCTCATAAGCATAAAACAATTCCTTGAATGATGGCGCTCTGAAGCCTTGGCTTACTTGACCATAGATATTCATTTCATTGTTAAGAGAGTATATTGCGCCAAGACGACCAGTCAACGCATCGCTACTATGCTTATCGAATGTTAGATCAGGAATACCTGTAGTATTGGTATCAGGATCAGTTTCAAATGAGTCGTAACGAATTCCCGGAGTTATAGTTAAAGCACCGATAGTAAACGTGTCTTGAACAAATAGACCAAATTTAGTTTCTGTAGCATTCGGTTGATAGAAAGTGTAACTTGTTGAACCACTAATATTATCAATTGTCGCATTAGTGTTCTCTATATCCTTAGAGCTAAACGAAACGCCGTATATAAAGTAGTGTTCTACTCCACCAAGCATCGCAAACTTATCTAGCTGAGCATCAAATGAAATAGTTTCTTCTTTATAAAGGTAGTCTTTGATCTCATCAACTTGATCCTGGTTAGTTGGCTCGGTACACATTCTAGGAGCCCTACAAATGCTATCCATTGGCATCCAGCTTGAAACCGAACCATTACGAATAGTTTTGGCTGTTACTTCATTTGATAGGAAATTTACAGACCAGTCTACTTGATCTACGAGTAAGGTATCTAATAGCCATTCGTGGTTGAAACCAACTCGATAGGTTTTATCTGTATCATCGCTGACATTTTTATCCCAAGCGACCGTTCCAAGATAAGAAGCAGTCATTCCTGTAATGTCGTTTCTGCCCATACCGAATCGCATGCCAGTATCACCTAAATAGCTCTCTGTTACCGAGTTATTGTACTCGCCAGTAAAACCAATTTTGTGGTTCTCGTTTAAAGTAATATTCAATTTCCCGAGAACATTATCATTTGAGTAATCGGTATCTTCATCTGTACTACCGAAGTTTTCAAGTTGACCTCCGTCTCTACGAGTGTAAGCGAGCATAGACTCAACATCACCGTTGCGATTAGCTAAAACGAAATTTTCAGAAAACTGTTTATCTTTTGATGAGTAACCTAACTTTACTTGGCCGCCAAAATCATCGCCTTCACCTAGAAAATCTTCAGGGTCTTTAGTTTCAAATGCGACAATACCTGCAATACCATCAGAACCGTATAGGCTCGATGCAGACCCTTTAACGACTTCAACAGACTTAATCATTTCAGGATCAGTTTTCAAACGCGTACCCTGGACGAAACTACTGCCTGAATCGTAAGCTTGAGGTTGAACCACACCATCTACAATAATGTTTACGCGGTTACCATCTAAGCCACGGATTTTTATGCTCTGAGCGCCATGTCGTGAATCACTTTCAACTGAAACGCCTGGCGTATAGTCAAAAACGCTTTTGATATCAGAAGTCATATTTTTGTCGATATCTTCTGCCGTGACAACAGAAACTGAACCTGCAACATCTTCTAATTGTTGTTCAGAACGGGAGGCCGATACAACAACCTCGTCAAATAGGGCATAATCTTCAGCAAAGGCTGAGGTTGATGAAAGCGCTAAAACGATTGAAGCAGAGAGTAGGGATTGCTTATACATCTGATAGTTACCTTAATTCCATAGTCTTATCTTGATTTGCGAAAGATAATATTGGATCTAAATGATAATTACTATTATTTGTATTTGAGCTTATTTTCGATTTCGTCAGTTTAAACCTGTTTTAACCGTATAACCCGTTGTATTTTAAAAGCTTTAAACGTTCCATTTAGCTGATGAATGCTTCCATTTTTGTGACAAATATCTCATTTATAGAGTTGGATACTGATGCATAGCCCAATAACACTTGAAGCACTACATATACTAGATGCCATTGATCGTCGTGGGAGTTTCGCCGCTGCAGCGAATGAACTGGACCGAGCGCCTTCTTCATTGAGTTATCAAATCCAGAAGTTAGAACAAGACTTAGATATCATGATTTTTGATCGCTCAGGCCACCGTGCAAATTTCACGGAAGCGGGGCAGTTAATATTAGAGCAAGGTAGAATCATTCTTGGTGCCACTGAACAACTCGTTAACGATGCGAGTATTCTTGCTAATGGCTGGGAGCTAGATTTAACCATTGCCTTTGATGGCATCATTCCGATTGCCAATTTCTTCCCGTTAGTCGACGAACTCGGGAAAATCAGCAAAACACGTGTTCGTTTACAAGAAGAAATCTTAGCGGGTTGTTGGGAATCTCTAACAGATGACCGTACCGATTTATTGGTATGCCCTAAGCTCGATACAATACCGAACGACATAAAAAGTGACGTAATTGGCAAAATGGAAATGGTATGGGTTGCGGCATCAAACCACTACGTTCACAAACGTTCGGGTGAGTTCGACCAAAAGGTGAGAGAAAGTTACAGGGTGATCGCAATTGCGGATACAGCGCGCGATCAACCCGCTTTAAGTCGTAATATTCTAGAGAAACAACCACGTTTAACGGTCACGAGCTTCACAGCAAAAGTAGAAGCTCTGACGACGGGATTAGGGATTGGTACATTACCGAGTGTTATAGCGAAACCATTGATCGAAATTGGCGTTCTACAGCAGATTTCGGGAACAGAACCACAACCTATCGATATTGTGATGGCTTGGCGACGCAACAAAATGGGCGACGCCAAATCTTGGTGTATTCAACATCTTAAAAAGACATGGTCACTCAAATAACGGTAAAACCATATCAGCAGTACCATCTTCAAAACTGATGTCTAGCTTAAAACCAAGCTTTTGAGCTAGTGTCAGCATCCCTCTATTCGTTGGCATCGTCATTCCCGACATCTGCTTGATCTGTTTAGCACGACAGTAATCGATAACCTTAGTCATCAGTATGCGACCTAAGCCAACACCTTTCAGATCAGACCGTATCAGTATCGCAAACTCTGCATCCGTGTTCTCAGGGTTAATCAGTGCTCTTGAAACACCGATGATAGCAGGCAGACCTTGTTCCTTACGAACGACCACAAAAGCAATCTCTCTATCGAAATCAATCTGAGTAAAATTCGCCAATGCCTCATGATTGAATTCACCGACATCACTAAAGAAACGCTTATACAGATCCTCCTTAGAGACTCGGTTAATAAAGTCAGCGTGAAGCGGCTCATCTTCCGGAAGGATAGGTCGCAGCAGTACCTCAGTCCCATCTTTTAATTCTATCGTTTCTTCCAGTTCGACTGGGTATGGGCGAATCGCGAGCCTTTCTTGCGGGTCTCCCTCATAAGCTTTCAAGATAATATCCGCGTCTAATATCGTGAACTTGTCACCATTGGCCAATACTGGATGGATATCCAAATCGTGTATTTCAGGGCAATCGACTACCATTTGAGAGATACGAACCAGCAACTCAGATAGCCCTTCAATGTCGATCGGGTTAGGCAATTTTTGTAGGCGAATCTTACCACTCTTTATCGCTCGAATAATCAAGTAACGAGCTAGAGTCATATTCAGTGGTGGAAAGGCGGCTGCAGCATCAATAGATTCGTCCCACTCAGAACCCCCTTGGCCAAGTAAAATGATAGGACCAAAGGTTTCATCGGTTGTGACTTTCACGCGTAACTCTTGTCCGCCTGCAAGCTTAGCCATTCCTTGAATCAACAGCCCATGAATATGCGCGGTAGGGAACGACAGCTGAGATCGATCGAGAATCGCTTGAGCTGCATTCGCCACTTCACTACTGTTTCTCAGATTGAGCATCACACCTTGTACATCTGATTTATGCGCGATGTCTGGAGAACGGAGCTTTACCGCAACGGGATAACCAATCGTTTCAGCAATATGTACCGCCTCACTTGGGTCAGAAGCGATCCAAGTTGGCAGAACATCTAAGTTGAAGTGTTTGAAAAACTGGCTGTTTTGATGAGTATCAAGACTAACTGTGTCTTTATCCAGTAGTTGGCGCTCTATCCAATTTTTCGCATCGGCCAAGTCTTTAATGTGAACTTTTTCAGCCGTCGTTGGTGTTTCCATTAGCTGGCGTTGGTTACGTCTGTACTCGACCAAGTGCATGAATGCGACCACAGAACTTTCCGGTGTTCGATAGGTTGGAATACCCGCTTCCGTAAATAGCTTTCTTGCTGGCCTTGCAGTCAGCTCACCAGACCAATTGGTTAATATATTGAATCGTTTATAGCGAGGGTGCTTCTTAATCGCTTCAATAATTCGCTCAGCCGTTTGGGCTGAATGTGCGATAGCAGAAGGACTGTGCATGATCAGAATGGCATCGGCTTCATCCCCATCAAGCAGCGTGTTAATGGTATCAATGTAGCGCTGATCGCCCGCATCATCCACAATGTCGATAGGGTTGCTGTGCGACCAACTCGACGGCAATACATCACTTAGCTTATCTAGAGTATGCTCGGATAGTTCAGCAAGCTTGCCACCACGGTCAAACAGAGTATCCACAGCCATAATTGCAGGGCCACCGCCATTGGTGACGATAGCGAGACGTTCACCACGTAGTGGCACCGAATGAGTCAGCGTTTCTACCGCGGCAAACAGTTCATGCAAGTTCTTAACTCGGAGCATGCCGCTACGTCGAATTGCTGAGTCATAAATAATATCTAGTGTGTCGGCTCCACCTGTGTGTGCCATGGCTGCAGCTCTGCCTTTGGCCGTTCGACCGCCTTTTAACACCAAAATTCGTCTGTTACGGGAAGCCGCACGTGCCGCAGAAATAAAACGCCTCGCATCACTAATACTATCGACATAAAGCAAGATGGCTTCAGTGTGCGAATCAGTACTCAAATAATCCAATAGCTCTGAAAACTCGATGTCACTGCCATTACCTATCGAGATAAAAGCAGAGAAGCCTATCTCTTTGTCGTTAGCCCAATCAAGGATCGTGGTACAAACAGCCGCAGACTGAGAAACAAACGCGATTTTGCCAGGTAGTGCCGTTACAGGAGAGAAAGACGCGTTCAAATTAAGCCAAGGGACGATAATCCCCAAGCTATTTGGGCCAAGCACTCGGATGTTATGTTTTTTGGCAATGGCTAGGCATCTTGAATCAAACGTTTCTCCGTTATCGCTGTGCCGGTGCATGTCGGAAGAGAGCACGATCACTGACGCAATCCCTTTCTCGGCCAACTCTTCAATGATGGCAACATTGCGTATCGCGTTGGTACACAAAATCGCAAGATCTGGAACGATAGGTAACGACAAAATGTTCTTATAAGAAAGTACACCGGCCACTGAATCGTATTTCGGCGTAACCGGCATCACTGCACCTTTAAAATCCCCATGCAACAAATTGTTCATAACGATATATCCCGCTCGAGTTTCTCGTTGAGAAGCACCAACAACAGCGATCGAGCGGGGTTTAAGGAGAGGATCAAGATGATTCATAGACATATCCTAGCAATGCACGTAAGTTAATCGTAACTTACTTTCGATTCACAGGTTGATGGCAAATTCACCGAATTCAGATGAATAAGCAAACACTGCATAAAGTTTGTGAAATAGGTCACCTACTATTGGTGTATAATCTCAGAGTTAACTTGATTCTAAACCGACGTATCGGCATGATTTATAGTAATTATTATTAAGGATATAGAGCTTTCCATGAAAAAATTTGCAATTGCGACTTTGCCACTGCTCTTGGCTGCATGTGTATCTGACGACTACGTGACTAATGTAACTTCAGATAGCTATCAAGAAGAGTACAAAACTGCCAAAGTTGAAGCTCCAGTTATATCTCAATCTGAGAAAACAGGCGTTGTTGAAGAAAATGTCGTCAACGTTATCAAGACTCAACCTGTTGAACAGAAAGTGACTCAAACGACTAGGGCTAAACCCGTTGCAGTAGTAACAGGCCCAACCAAGAAACAGCAAGACATGAACCAGCGTTTTGGTTACACAGTTCAAGTTGTTGCTGTTGGTAGCCAAACTAAAGTCGATTCTTTCGTGAAAATGCTACCAACGACTTCTCAACCAGTTTGGGAAAACTACAAAATGGTTAACGGCACTAAGTGGTTCACCGTCCTTTACGGTGATTACGCGACACGCTTAGAAGCTAAAAAGGCGATTTCAACTCTGCCGACCACTTTTCAAAACTTGAAGCCGTTCGTTAAGAGCATTGATGACATCAAAAACTCTGAATACCCAACGCTTAACAAGTTGAACTAAGTTTTAATTCATAAAGAGGGAGCAAAGGCTCCTTCTTTTTTTTAAGACGAACCGTTTTGTTTAATAGTTAATCGCTCGTTCTTTCGGACACAAATTTAACGTTCAAAACACTGTACCTATTTCGACTTTTGTTTATCATTGAAGTCAGTATTCCTAGTTTCAAGGACCGAATTTACCCATGAACACCACAAACATCCTTCTACTTTGCGGCGGTGGATCTTCAGAGCATGAAGTGTCTTTAGTTTCGGCCAATTACCTTTTTGAACAACTCAATAACGTTGCAGATTTTAACGTTGTAAGAGTTGAGATTAAAAACGAAGGCTGGTGTCTTGATTCAGGTGAATTGGTTTATCTCGATATCAACAATCAAGCTTTACGTGGCGATGAACTCGACTCAAAAGTAGATTTCATTGTGCCTTGTATTCACGGCTTCCCAGGCGAAACGGGTGACATCCAGTCACTGTTTGAACTGGCGAAAATTCCGTATCTAGGTTGTGGTTCTGAAGCAAGTAACAACAGCTTCAACAAGATCACGTCGAAGCTTTGGTATGACGCACTGGGCATTCCAAACACACCGTACCTGTTTCTATCAGACAACACAGATCAAACTCACTCACAAGCAACTCAAGCCTTTGAAAATTGGGGTAAAGTATTTGTGAAAGCGGCTCGTCAAGGTTCTTCTGTTGGCTGTTATCAAGTAAACCAAGTAGAAGATCTAAGCGAAGCGATCAATAAAGCGTTTACCTTCTCAGATCAAGTACTTGTCGAGAAGTCAGTCGTTCCAAGAGAACTGGAAGTTGCTGCGTATGAACTTGATGGTAAGCTTTATATCAGTAAGCCGGGCGAGGTGATTGCACCGAATGGCGCATTCTATTCTTATGAAGAGAAATACAGTGCAGATAGCCACTCAATGACTGAAGTGGAAGCAAGTAACCTAACTGACGAACAACGTGAATTGATTGCAGACAGCGCGCGTAAAGTTTTCTCTCAAATGAAGCTTCGTCACTTATCGCGTATCGACTTCTTCTTAACACAAGATAATGAGATCTATCTGAACGAAGTGAATACGTTCCCGGGTATGACGCCGATTTCTATGTTCCCTAAAATGGTCGAAAATGATGGGCCTAAATTTAGTCAGTTCTTAGAGAACTGCGTTAGAACAAGCCTTGCTTAGCTCATCTAATCACTCGTTATAAAGCTGAACCCAACAACGAGACGCTGACAAACTAATGCCTTGTGCTTTTTGCCAAGGCATTATTGTTTTTAATCTAGCCGTTATTAAAAGCCTAATTTCTAAAACAGGTTTTTAAAACTTGTAGTTACTGCCAGGGAAGAATCGCCTTAAACTTCATTTTTTCACGCTCTGCATTATCAAAATTGCCAACGTATTGAGCTGGCATCGCAGGGCTGAGCCAACGACCAAAGTCCTGAATCTCTCTTACCTTAAGACCTTGTTTCGACAACTCTTGTGCTGCGCCAACACGAATGGAATTGCCAGAAAAGTGATGATTTTCTGCTAGCTGTAGTAAATCACTCGCTCTGCGCAAGATCCGATAGATAGAAGAATCGTCCAAAGTTTTAAGTCCGATGTTTTCATGCTTATCTATCGCGCGAAAGACCGGTAAATCATCTTGTGTTCCAGTAAATGCAAGCCAACGCTCGAGTGCAACACTCGCGACTTGTGAAAGCTGATACACAGAATCTTTAATCGTTATCTGATAATCACTGTCGGTACTCTCAACATCACTGGTCGATAACAACTTTAGTTCTGAACGCTTTAAAGCACACTCGAACATCACATTATAAATAGCGATATCGCGAATCTCTATTAAGTTTGCTTTATCATGTAAAAGCAGCGTGTTCAATTCAGTCAGGTGTTTCGATGTCATTGCACTGGTTTGCTTAGCATCACCGGCCATTTGAGCTTGTAAGTGGAGTAGGGTAAAGCGAACTTGCCGATGCTTGATAGGGTTAGCGAAACCAAGCACAGTGTGCAACAAACTAAGTGTTGCAGTGTAACGTTTCAACGATGCGTATTTTCTGTTATTGGATTCAGTCTCTAAGAAACGACGAATTGCCGTTACAGAGGCAGGAAGAGTATTAATGCGTTTTTTAGTACAGAACGCGTGGTAGCGATTCCAATCACAGTAGATTCCCAACAGTGAGTTGCGAGAGTATTGGTATCCTGTTAACTCATCTATAATTTCAACTGACGCATTGCTGTTTAATTTTTCGACAAATGAATTAATTGTCATAGAGTCAGACAAAATAGGGATTTTTTTTCTCAAATTACCGTACCTTAACAGGTTTTTTTGTCATGTTATGCTTGATATCATAAAAAGTATACTTATGATTAATACTGTGAAAACAAAAAGATGATCAATAGATATGGCTAATTCAATTTACCGTAGCGTCCATCTACAAACGATGGATGCGAATAACACCATTTGGCGTGCAAAGTTAAAAAACAATGTTATTCAGGGCAACCTAGCTGCTGTGAAGAAGAGTATTGATTGGTGGATTGACACCGCGTCTATTATTGACCCTAAAGAGTTCACTGCATTAAATAAGTCGAGAGGAACTGATGGTCTAACTGAAAACTTCAATGGCTATCAGATCAAGAATGACACCGGTGAGCCTAACGCTTGGTATTGCATGTTTAACGGTCGCTTAATTAAAGGCGGCAAGATTGCAATCCAGCGTCATATAGAAGCTTACTTACTCGCAAAACAAAAAGCAGAGCAACAAAAGAAGTAAATTATGAGCCTAGTATATTCAACAGAGACAGGTCGTATCACACCTGAAGAAGAGAAAGTCCAACGTCCTAAAAGCGATGGTATTGTTCGAATCCAAAAAGAAACCAAAGGCCGCAAAGGCAAAGGCGTTTCTGTCGTAACGGGCTTAGACCTAGATGACGCTCCATTAAAACTAATGGCTGCAGAACTTAAAAAAGTGTGCGGCTGCGGCGGCTCAGTAAAAGATGGCAACATCGAGATTCAAGGCGACGCGCGTGACAAGATAAAAGCGCACCTTGAAAAGAAAGGCTATAAAGTTAAATTCTCAGGCGGTTAATCTCTTCTACCTAATACCAAGGTTAAAATCGAAGATTATTATCACTGTATATTAGGTATTTTATGGTAAATAGTCATTATGGTTAAATATACAGTATAAATCAGACAATATCGACACCGAATAAAGGCAGGGCATCACACAAAGACACCTGCCTTATTAATACCAAAACAAATTTAACATAACGTACATAATACGCAGTGGGATAGGCAAAAAATAAAGGCATCTTTCTTAATTAAATCAATCAGATACCCTTACTTTTTGCCTATCAAATTATGCTGTTTTTTTGTCTTCAATCACTCGTTCAATTACTTCAATTGTACGTTGATTCTTAGACCTTTCGGCTAGGATGGCTAACAAAGTAAGGTCTACGTCTAATCCCAACATTTCTGCTATTTCACATGCTAGATCGTCACTCATTGTCGTGCCATTTCGCCAATTTTGTACCGTTGTGTGTCCAATCCCTAGTACTTTTGCAACTTCTCTAGTGCTATGTACCTGTTTTAATTCACATAAACGGTTTAATAAATCTAAGGTTGTTATCATTTTTTCACCTCCTCGGACAAGGATAATCCATACCGTCACTGTACCGTTAGTATGTACAGCAAAGTTGAAATGAACTTTAATACACTTCGTCAAGTCGGGAGACTTTGCGAACATCCTTTAAGCCCCCTAATTGATTCGAAGCTTTTATGGGGGCTGTCTGAAAAATGAGTGATGTTCCAAGGCTTTAAGTATTGACCAGACTTATTAAAAAAGGATCAACACCATGTCAAATCAACGTAAAACCCCTGTCGATATAATCAAAGACCGCATGGAAGTGTTACAGAAACACAGTGACGAATACCAAGCAAACCCGTCTTTAACCTCGCATACCAAAGAAGCATCGGCTAATTATTACCGTGGCGCTTTGAACGAACTTTTCCGCCTAACAAAAATGCTTGGTACGGACTAACTCACATGAGTATGTACGACTTAACCAAAAAACAGCGTAAAGACCGCCCACTGGCGGCTCTCAATCGCTCTGTTTTGGATAAGATTGTTAAATGTCCATCTAGTTCTATAGCTTTCCTTACAGCTAATGGCCGTGGCGTTCGTAAGAGCTTTGCTCGTGATATTGCGATCGTAATGAAAGCCTTAGTAAACGAAATGTGCCTAAGCTCAAATAAGATTGGCGTCGCAACAAAGGACGGCTTTGCTTTGCGTTCTTGGGGTTACATTGCTGATATCTGCGATTTCCCTATCTGGCGTGTTAAACAGTGCGTCAAGTTCGCGTTTAACAAAGGTTGGATCACATCCAAACAACCTAGAGAAACCTACACAGGCAAAGACAACCTGCAAAAATGGCGCGGCCTAGCGTCTATTAAACGAGTAACAGACGCATATTTTCACGATATCGGTATCTTTGAACAGTACAAAGAAGCCAAGACCGCGTCTAAACGTTGGCTTAAAACCTTTGCTAACCGCATTGGCCGTCCAGTGAAATACATTCAAACCCCAATTACACTGCTACGCAGACGCCGCAAAGAAGCGGCAGAAGCTAAGAAACCAATCCCAATACCACAATAGCCTAAACTCTTTTCTATGCGCCTTAACTGGCGTTATTTGCGATCTATCAACGCAATTCCTATCTTAAATTGGCTCATTATGGCCGTTCTCACCATTTATTTCACTCTAACTTATCCACAAGTAGGTTGTTTTTCAATCGCTTGAGGTTGGCATTTTCTCGATCTCGTTTGGCTTGTGCAAAAGTCGCGTATATATGGATCTAAACTACTCCTAGTTCTTACTACCATTCCCTACTCTATTTACTTAGCCCGCATAGTCTTCGACTAGAACCATGATATTAAGGATAGTAATGGTATTAATGCTTTTACCCCCTCGAAACTCGGGGATAAGTTAATGAAGCGGCCTTTCTTAGTCGCAAGCGACTTGCGGCCTTGTGCGCCTGTGGACGAAACACAACGAAAGAATGGTAACTCTACAGATTGGGATAGGATGGACGTGATTCTAAGAGCCTATCGCTACGCGATGATTCTAGCAGGTGGAAAAGGCTAGATTTTAGAACGGATAAAATAAAGGCCACATCACGAGATGTGGCCTTTATGTATTTAGTATCACTCAGAAGCTTAAACAGAGTATCAACTTGCTCAAGCAAAAAAGCTTAACAACTACTTTCTACCTTCATTTTGATTTTCTCAATCAGTTCAGGAGTAAAGGAATTATTAGTGTTTATTGAATTAAGTATGATTTCAGCTTGTTGAGAACAGTCATCTTTTGATTTATCTAGTTCAGCAAGTTCAGAGATAGAGAGGTATTTCGGAAGCAGTTCAAAAAGTGCATCTCTGCTATGAGTCTTTGCTTCAATCATGTTCCAGCGGAAATAGTTTTCTACACCTTGCAACGAAGAAACGTTCGTATGGTGTGAGGAAATCATTGGCTCATACTCACTAGCAAATGCTTCCTTGAACCAAGCATAATAAGCTTGAACACGTCCTAGATAATCACTGTAGGTATTATATACATCAACTTTAGCATTGTTTTTCTTGAAATATTCGCGAGCTGCCAGATTCCAATCGCTAAATCCTTGAATATCTTCTTGATGAAAGTAGAAATGTACGTTACGTGTTTTATTAACAAAATCTCTTTTTAATACCCAGCTAGCCTCTGCAAGCTTAACATGACTGATCTCATTACGTAGTTCTTGAAGAAATTCATGTAAACCATCCTCGCCAATAATTTCAAGACGTTTTTTGTTTGTATCAGGTACTGGGAATTGTGTTGATAATTTTCTAAAGTTACCAACCACCCCCATCACTGCAGAAGAGGCACTAAATATTGCTTTACGTATTTCTAATTCTCTAACTTTTCGTTTGGCATCATAAGTCGGGTACCAAAAGTCATCTATTTTTGTCTCTTCACCAAATATCTTAATATGTTCTAAAACATCGTTTAAACAAGATTCGAGAAGTTCAACATAAGTAAGAAAATCAGAATACTCCTTCCATAATTTCGCACCTTTTGTTTGGTTTACTAACTCTATGGTTTGTGCGAAATCTTGAACGTAGGCACATTTAATCTCTGAGACTGACCACAACTCTTTATCTCTATTCAACATTTTAACTATTCCTTTCCAATAGCGACAAGAACGTCACCTGTCATTAAACACAAACAAAAAAACCTACAAAATTGACTTGTGAACCTTATCGCTTTGTTAAGCAGAAAGGTCTTCGTATGTTTTCGCTATGGCTTTATGAAATTTACGTTGTGCAGAAGATACTCGTTCTTTATACGCACAAATTTCATTATAATTTGGATACTTCTTTTGAAAAAAGAGGATATCCCTAAGTTCACCTTCTAGGTTAGAACAGTCTACAAACGCTATTCCTGCAGGGTTAGCATTAAGCAAACGTAATTTAGATTTGATGGATTCCTTCGACGACCATTGTTCTACTAGAATATTATCTTTAGCTTTAATTGATCTAATTTGACTGGACGTTAGCTCAACCATTTCAATATCATACTGCAGCGTTTTAGTGATACCTGCAATTTTCGAGACCACCGATATCCATGCAATAAAATATGCATCTGCTTGCTCAGATATCTCTTCAATTAGTTTAACTTTATGCTCAAGCATGAACTTCTTTTTGTCCGATTTATGTGCAAATTTAATACCTAGATACGTAAAGCATCCGGTAATCAAAGAACCAAACCCTATTTTTACCGCAGTATCTACTACATCTACCCATTCTTTAGCCATTTTTGTATACACCTATCCCAGTTTATGCTCAGCGTTATTAATATTCGATGGGTGCGTTTTTTAGCAATCTAGTTGGTTACCACACCCTTATAAGCAACTAAATTATCACAGAAAAATGACTCAATGACCATCAGCCATAACCCAAAACCGAGGGGTTAACATTACCACTAAGACATATAAAACAAGTACCCTACCCATAAGAACCATGTATAATATCAATCGTTCGTAAAACCTCCGGCTTGTTTCTTTTAACGTCAGTTAAGGCAACGAGCTATGGAACCATCCAAATATAAGTACCCTATTACGGCTAAACTGATACGTGATGCACGTTTACGTTCTGGCCTACAACAGAAAGACTTCATTTCTCAAAACAACCTTGAAATCACTCAAGCTACCTTTTCGCGTTGGGAAACGGGACAGGCGCAAGTGCCTGCTAATGTCCTGCTAAAGCTTGGCTTAGTTAGCGAGGCCATTGTCCTATGAGCCTCAAAAAACAGTTCACCCAAATCATAAACGGCATCAAAGAATCGCGCCGCGTTCTCGAGGACGCGTCTCCAGATTGGCCGAAAATATCCCCTCTTAAATTGGTCGGTACCGTAAAGGAATACGCGATCACAAACTTCGAAGCTGCCCGCGATATCTTCGACAGCAAAGTGGCCGCGCTCGAAAACCTACAGCAACAAATCGATGAACTACGCGAACAGCTCAAGCAGATTCAAGGAGAAGAACAATGATTCTAGGTTATGTGAAATGCACCGCCCCTAATTGCAATGAAGCGATGGAAGTCAGCCAGTGCAGCGGTAAACGTTCGGCCTACCTAAAGGGACGTTGTCACGTTTGTAAGTGTACGGAGCAGCGCAGCAATGCCAATACTCAAGACTATCTAAAGCAGCACAAGCCTTTAGAGGAATTGAACCCTGCCCCCGTTGAGCAAACCGAAGAACTCGAAGTTCTGCAGGAAGCCCTAACCGAACCCCCTAAGAGTGATACAGAGCCAAAAGGCGTATCAACTTTATTTTGCGCTGGCATCGGTGCATTCATTGGCTTAACCCTTGGTAAAGCCGTCACTGTTTTACGAGCTGTATAAGGACACCCTACCCATGAAAAAACAAAACACACCAGAACTCGATCAACCTGTCATCGATGCTGAAGAAATTGAAACGCACACAGAGCAAGACAAAAGCGAGTTCCTAGAAGAACTAGAAAATGAGTTCGACCCGCAAGCCGCGTTAGACAAAGCAGATGAAAAAGCCGAAGCGGTAAACGCTCAACAGCTTGCGCTAGAAGCAACACAAGAAACCGTTCTTGTCGGTGTTGGCATGGCTGACTTCGCTGTAAAAGAAATGCTCGATGAACGTCTAGAGATTGGTGAAGACAACGCCCACGCATTGGCAAAAGCCGCAGCACCGGTGATTTTAAAATACAACGTTGCGCCTCCACCCTGGGCGGTGAAATACAAGGAAGAGATTTCCTTGGGTATGGTGGCTCTCAGCATCACCGCTTCGCTCTATCTTCAGCACCGCAGCCTGAAAAAAGCCGATAAGCAAGCGGCCATCGATGCAGCTAACGAAGCGCAGAAAGAAAAAGAGCAACACACCGCTCATTAAGCCTTTAAGTGATACAAATCACACTTAATACATATCTAACCCGCTTGGTGTTAGGCATCTAAGGCACATAAAGCAGTAACACTAAGGCCGCCCACTTTCGGGCGGTCTTTTTTTTTAGGGTTAGATATGGAACCAATCAACAATAACAACGCACTTGATAACCACCATGCCTACATTGTCGGCATGTCGGGTTCGGGTAAATCGTCCTTAGCCAAAAAACTGCTTATCTCATCGACTGACCAAGTCGCCATTTACGATCCAAAACGTGAATATGACGGCCTTATCGTAGGCCGAAAGATTCGTGTTTATGGCAAATTACGCACGTTCGCCAGTGCGTTAATGGCCGGACGAGAAACCAAGCAAGGCTTTAAGATAGCTTATCGCCCCTCAGAGCCTTGTGCTAAAGACTTCGATCTGTTTTGCCGTGTAGTGTGGAGTTGTGGCGATGGGAAGCACAAGAAGCCGCTCAAGGTCATTTGTGAAGAAGTCGCGGAGAACTCGACAAGCTCAGGTAAAGCAACGGGTTACCATGGCAAGCTGCTTCGCCTTGGTCGCTCTTACAACATTCACACCATCAACCTATTCCAACGTGGCCAAGAAGTACCAAAGACCATCATCGATAACTGTGAATATGGCTACATCATGCTAACGAAGACGCCCAAGAGCCGTCGATACTTAGAAGACCTCACCGGAATATGTGCCAATGAACAGTCAAAATTAGTCAAATTTGACTACTTCAAGCAATACGGCGTGGTCGTTGAAAAAGGCCGCATCCGTTGGTAAATGTGAAATAAATCACACTTAATGCATATCTAAGGTACATAACCATTAGGCATCGAAGGCACATAAAGCAGTACCAATAAGACCGTCCACTACCGGACGGTTTTTTATTGGAGCAAATCTAAGAATGAAATTGAATGCAAAAAACATTGGCATCATTGCAGGTATCGCGGCAATCGTTGCAGCGGGTATGGTCTGGGCGTCAAACAACGTTGACGCTGTCGAAGACACAATTGGTTAAGGGAGTTAGATACTATGTCGACTCCAACCAAACTTAACTCATTCACAGGTACAGGCTACGGTGAGAAAGCAACGCTTACCCTACCTATCGGCCCTACTTACGAAGAGATTTTCCTTGAAACGAATCTCAGTGCCGCGCAGCTAAAACGCATCACTATCACATTGAACGCGGATGAAATTATCGTGCTCGATGGTGAGCTGATTAAGGCACTAGAAGCTTACAAAGGCCTAGCGCAAACCGAAGGCTTTTTCACAATTCCGCTTGCTGATATTAGTGCAAAAACTAAAAACGGTGTTCGCTACACAGGCCTTGTGACTGAATCGGGCGATAACATAACACTCGAAGTCGAAGTTGCAGCAACTAGCCAAGAAAACGCCCCCTCTATCCAGTTACAAGCATGGGCGACCGTGTCAGCTCGTCAGGCCGTTCGTGTACTTGTGCCAAAAATCAAAAAGCAAACCATGCAAGCGTCATCGACTGAAAACGAATTTCTCGAATTGATTTCGGGTCCGTTGCAGTTAGTACGCCGCATGCACTTTATGAGCGGCGAAATTCACGCGCTTCAAATTCACCGTGATTTTGTGAAGGTGTTTGATTCTTCAAAAGCTCTTGAAGAAATGCGCGCCAAGCGTAACCGCCGTTTCTGGCAAGCTGACTGTTTCCACTTCGATCCAATCATGCGCGGTTTCTACATCGATGAGCTGTTTCCAACCGCACATAGCTCAGAGCTGAAATTTACGGTGAAGACCAAACAGCCTGTCGGTTCAATTCCTATCATCGTTGAATCGGTAGAAGTCGTTCGCCCTGACTTAGTGTAAGGAGAAGCGTTTGTCTTTTTTAGAAGATTTAGGGAATTTCGGTTCCGGCATGTTGGACGACGTGGGTGAAGGTTTTGGAAGCATTATCAAAACCGCCACCACAAGCGACCACTCAAAAAACGCAGCGACCACCCAACAACCGCAACAGCCAATCAAAGATAACAACGGCAACGCAGTGACAGGGTCACACAGACCACAAGACAACGACAAAACGTTGTTGTATGTGGGCGGCGGTGTCGGTGTCGCCTTGCTGCTAACGGTGATCGTTGTTGTCGCAACGAGATAAGGAGAAGGTATGCCATTAATTGTGGTGCTTCCCCTTATTGCGGGTGGTCTTGGGTTTGGCGCGGGATTTTGGTCAGGCTCAAGTGCTACGAAACTATTAAAAGTCGCCGCTGTAGGTGGCGGCTGTTATGTGGCTTATCGAGTCATTAAGGGGGGCAAATGATACCGGGTATCGGCGGCGGTTTAAGCGCGGGCGGCTCAATGCCTATCAGTGCAGGTGGCGGTGCTGCGGGACCAAGTGAAGCTACGGGTACTAACTCTATTGGTGGTGTTCGTAACGGCTCTATCAATTTTGGTGGCAGTGCGGGACAAAACCTTGCTCAAAACTTGCCAATGGTTCTATTGGCAGCAGTGATTGCGTGGGTGGCGTTTAAACGATGAAATTTATCTTAATGAAACCAACCCGCGCAGACATCAAAGCACAGTTTTCACTGATTAAACCTGCGTTTAATGGTGTGCACTGTGCGAAAGCTGAATACGAATTTTGCTGTGAATCCGTGAACAACAAGCAAGCGAGCTTTTACCACTTAACGGGTAATGGTGTGTCTGTTCGCTTCGTTGGCTTAGTGAACAGCGACAACGAGTATTTGATATTGGCCATGACTGGTAAGGGATTAATCAAAGCCGCTCCATACATTATTGAGGCGGTGAAATCTCAAGGTTATAAAGCCATTAAATATCATACGGTTCGTGCAGGTATGGCGCGTGTTCTTAAATCGTTTGGGTTTGCTGTCACAGGCAAAACGGAGCATGACTCTACCCTTACGCTGACATTGGAGAAATGCTAATGGGTGGCGGCGGTAGAAGTTCAAGTGCGAACACAACCAACACAACAAATACAAGCGGCACCAGTGCGATTAGCGGGGATAACCTTGGGATCGTTCTCTCTGGCATCAATGGCAACGTTGGCAATATTTCGATGACTGACCACGGCTCAGTAAGAGCCGCATCAGAAATCGCAAAAAATGCCATGAACAGCAACAGTGCCGCTATGAGAGAAGCATCAAAGCTTGGCTCTGACGCACTAAAAGCTAATGAGCGAGCCGTTGATAAGTCTCTGGATTTTGGGCGCGATGCGCTCAAGTCAAACGAAAGCGTGAGCAAAGAAGCGCTTAGATCCAATGAGAGTGTCAGTAAAGAGGCGCTTAAATCGAATCAAGAGTCGCTAAAGTCGGCATTGAACTCTGGACAAGAATCACTCGCTAAAGCGTTAGATTTTGGTCGTGATTCCATGAAAGAAAATGGCGATGTTAGCAAAAAGGCAATGGACAACATGCGACAGAACAGCGCAGAAACAACGTCCGCCATTAAAGCGATGGCTACGCAGTCGGGAGAAAACGCCCGAGCTGCTTTAGCCATGGCAGAAAATACCGCCTCACGCTCTCAAACAGGCAGTGCCGGAGAAATGTCAAAAGTCGCTATTGCTTTCGCGGTAGTGGTTGGATTAGGTCTGGTCACTATGGCCGCTAAGGGGGCGAGATGAAACAGCTAACCCTTAAGGCAAACGAAGAAAAACGTTTTGGTGTCGGCTCTGATAAATGGCTCATTGTTCGTGAGTCACAAGAGTACCTTTACGTTCGCAGTGATAACGGCGAGAAAATCCGAGTCGATGCGGGAGACACGTTAGATATCGCTAGCTTTAAAGAGCTTGAGATTATCAACCCTCACGCTTCATCGATTCGCGTGGTGTATCAGCTAACAAAGCGCGATCTAAAAACCACACCACCTGCACTAGTGAAGTTCGCCCAATCATTGGCCGTCAGTGAAATACGTTCAGTCGTGACCACTCGACCAGAAACGGCGCAACGCTTCATTAGTCGTGATCACTTGGTGATTAACCCAAACCAAAAGAAACGCTTGTTCAATGCTTCAGTCACACGACTAGAAGCCATTATCCAAAACATTAGCGATACGGAAGTAGAAGCAATGCTTGGTGATAGCAACGTTTCCGCTGTTGTGGGTTTACCGATTATGGGAGACAGAAAAGCTCCTGCAGGAATGACCGTTACAGGTGGTGGTGAGCTTTGGGCGTATAACAACAGCAACACACCTTTAAAACTGGCAATGATGGAGGTTCATCGATGAGCCACCTTATGCCCCGTCGAGTGGTCGTGAAATGCGATCCACTCACGGAACATCTTAAAAACTTACAGCCTGAACAAGTAGACGCCCTGCTAATGATGCAAGGCATCTACAGCAATCAGGTGGCATTAAGTGCGGCCGTTGTATCGATACAACGCCATGCTTTCAACTCAGATAATGACGTTCACGAACTGGCCGACAGTGTGGCAGCGAATACGCTCCCTCGCCTACAGCACGTAGCGGAAGAAATGGAGAAAGAACTCAATGAGTGACTTTACGGCAATCGGGCAATTGGTGAACGAAGCCCGAAACCTACTAGATAGCATCAAGGGCGGTGCTATTCGAACGATGCAAACGCAGTTTGATACGTTGAAGCAAGTGATTACGACTGATGGAGCAAAAGTTGTTTCGGATGTTGATTCACTTGGTCGCGGTAAGTTGCAACAACTTGATGCTGAACTCGCACGAGTTAAGCAAGGTGTTGATATTCAAGCGCTAGGTGGCCAAGGGCGCTACGTCACTGAAATTACGGTGAACGGCGACAAGGATACTTTTTACCCTGTTAGTTTCCGTATGGACAAAAACGGTGAAACTGAGATTCAGATTTATCGTAATTACGCTTGGAACCGCAAAGGCGCATCAGATGAAAGTGACTTTGATACGAGCCATGTAGCGGGTGTTTTAGTTGCTTTACGTGGTCAAACTTATGCATGGGACGGGAACGCAAACTACCTTCGAACAGTCGTGAATTATCAACGCTATCGTCAATGCGTAGCGGCTGTGGGTTTTCAAGCTTATTGCCAAGCCGAAAAGTTAGATCCTTCAGGTCCCGATACTGCCTATAACAAAGCGGGCTTGGGGTATGTGGCTAAGATTGACTCCGGCTTTATGTTACGTGGAGGTAAGTTGAAATATCAAATTATCTCAAACAAGCCAATCCAATTTTCTTTGTTGAATGACGGTGATGTTATAGCGAGCAGCGGAGCCTCAAACACTAACGTTAAGTGGGTAGCGAAAACAATGCCATTAGCTTCTGCAGAGACTGGCGACCGAGCAAACAAACACTCAACAACTTACATCGGCTACAACAAGCCAGAGGTGAAAGCATGATTAAACAATTAACGGTTAATTCAGAAACCCTAATTAACGTTCCTGCGGATAAAGCAATTCTTATTGAACTTGGTTTAACAGAGTTGGAAGCCGACAGCATATTAACCGAGCATGAAAGTGCTCAAGAGTTAATTGCCATTCGAGAGCATCGAGCTCCTTTATTGGTTGAGGCTGATCACTTGGTCAATCTTGCATTGGACAGTGAAGTTGAAATCACACCATTTCGCCAGTATCGCCAACAACTACGCGATATTACTCAAACCTATAAAACGCTTAAGGATGTGGTATGGCCTCAAAAACCATCATTGCCGCAAGCGTCTGCATAATTGGGGGGCTAGCCTACATGACATATAGAAAAACTCTGCCGCGTGGTGTGCGTAACAACAACCCACTAAACATTCGTGAGTCCAAAGGTGATCGTACTCAGTGGGACGGTGAGCACCTGCTCGACCTCGATAAAAGCTTCGAAGAGTTCAAGCACCCTGTTTATGGGTTTCGAGCGGGGGCGCGTGTTCTTCGCAGCTACTCACGACAAGGTTTTCGAACCTTGAGTGAAATTATCAACCGTTTCGCACCGTCAATTGAGAACGATACCGAGCTGTATATCAAACACGTTAGTGAGTGGACAGGCATCGGGCGCAATCAGGTTGTCGATGTTAACAACAACGAACAGCTGGCAAAGCTCTTACATGCGATGAGTCGTAAGGAAGTCGGTAACTATTACGGTTTAAGCATGGCGCGTGAAGGAGTTGCCATGGCATGACCAAAGAAGACTACAAGAAAATAGCAATTACCGTTGTGGGTGGCGTTCTCGCCGCCTACACCATTAAGTTTTTAAAAGGAAAAAAACTACTATGAAAACGTTTTTAAAAGAGAACCTTTGCATCGACCTTGACCAACCATCCACAAAAAAAGGCATTGCCTTAGTCGGTGCAGGTATTGCCCTAGCCACAGGTAACCCAGAGTTTCTAACAGCAACGGTTACAGATGCAGGTGTTCAATATGGCGGCTTAATTGGTACGGTTGTACCGCTAGCCATGGGACTATGGGAAGCCTTTCGCAAAGAGTGGGACTAATGGAGTATCAAACTATATTAGTGTTTGCGCTTAGTTCGCTTTTCTCTGGAATCGGTGTAGGTATGACATTAAAAACTGATGTGAAATGGCTACGAGTTATGCTCGAAAAGATGGACGAGCGTGTAACGAGATTAGAAAACAGATCATGAAACGTTATTATCTAGTGGTTATACCGGTTCTATTGCTTAGCTCTCTCGGCGTCTATGCCAGTACTAAGCGTAAACGAAACTTCACAGACTATGATGCAAGTAAGCTACCAGATCCTAAAGGCAATAAGATCCCAAACCTAAGCAAGTTTATCGATCAATTATAAAGCTCGTTTCTACGAGCTTTATTTTTAACGGTGCGTTTAATCTCTTGCTGCTTAAGCTTAAACCGTCTCTTTTTTTTTCGTCTAAATTGAACAACATTAGATGCCGTTTCAAAACTCATCTTGATATCTAGCTCCATGAGGTCATACGCTGATAACTCACGCCCTCCAGGAGTGTAAAGAATATCACCACGAACTTTAAACCCTCGCCATGACTTTGTAGTCGGTAGGTACCCACGGTGCATTATCAAAAGCAGTCGAATAACCGACAAAGGCCAATTGCCCCGACTCTGCCAGTTTTTAACGGTTTGAGGCGTTACACCAAAATAGGCAGCTGCTTCGTCACGTCCTTCAAAATGCCATAACAGCAGATCGTTAACCTGATTGATGTACAGCCCGTTATTGAATAGCTCTTCTTTTATCTTCTTTTTCATGTGATCTAAGTCTCATTTTTTATAAATGGACGAAAATCATATTTTTCTACTAGGGCGTGTTGATCTTTGCTGTACATTCCGTGTTCAACAATACATCGGTAGCCACATTAACATGAATGCCAGTGATAACATGCTGGCATAATTCCTTTCTAGCTTGTCATATCTACTTGAAATAGCTCGATAATGCTTAATTCTCCCAAAGGCATTTTCGACCAAGTGACGATACTTGTATAGACACCAATCCATACTGTCTTTGTCTATATCTTGTCCGTAATTGCGTTTAGCAATTACTGTTTCTCCGCCACGTTCCTTAACAAAATTACGGAAAGGTTCGCTGTCATATCCTTTATCACAAACGATGGTATTAACTTCATCGAGTTGCTCAACTAAGCTTTCGGCATGCACTATATCGTGGCGTTGTCCCTCTGATAAATCAAAGCAAATCGGCAGGCCACCACTATCTACAGCTAAGTGAATTTTGGTTGAGTTGCCCCCGCGACTTTTTCCTATTTGCTCTGAACTTTCAGTAGCTGCACCTGTACTATGCTGATGCGCTCTAACTATAGAGCCATCAAGAAATACCCATTCAAAGTCAGCCATGCTAGATAAGCTTTTGAAAAGATTATCTAAAATCCCTTTCTTTGACCAAAGATTAAATCGTCTGTAAACGGTACTCCACTCTCCGAACTCAGAGGGTAGATCTCGCCAAGGAATACCTGTTCTCATTCGATAAAGTATTCCTTCAAATGTCATTCGATGTTCAGTTTTATCGTAAATACGACCTGTACTTTTCATAACTTGGAGTAGCAGTTCCCAGCGAATATCAGTTAGCATTGTTCTTGGCATGGTATTGGTTATGGTTTTACTTTTGGCGAAGCAAATTATAACTCTTTACCATGCTGTTCAAAAAACACTCACGAAAGATCAACACGCCCTAGTTCAGTCGCAATCAACATAAGAGCTTCATATATATAAATATTTACATTTGTGAGAAACCTATCACTGCTCTATTTGGGTTGTACTGATTATTTAAACATTAGTGCAACAAATTTTACATAAGAAGCCATAATGCGCAGTCTTGTTGTGAGCCTAATGTAGTAATGTTATTATTTTCTAGAGATATTCTTATCATCGTTTCCGCTTAAACCCTTAATACAACTGGCGCCTCAAGCATATTGAGTTCACAAGCCTTCTCTAAACGCTCTTTTAACTCAATAATTATACGTGTGGCCAACATCTACATGATTCGTTTACACAAGCCGATCAACGAGAACATTTGTTCTGTCTGACTTAC
This sequence comes from Vibrio sp. nBUS_14, assembly GCF_051201655.1. Taxonomy (NCBI): domain Bacteria; kingdom Pseudomonadati; phylum Pseudomonadota; class Gammaproteobacteria; order Vibrionales; family Vibrionaceae; genus Vibrio; species Vibrio sp. nBUS_14. Next base: position 1,022,032 of record NZ_CP179207.1, on the reverse strand, counting down.
ATCTTCTTGTACTCATTATTCACCGCGCTGTATGTAAACCTTGTGGGCATTGCTGTCGTTTCTTTTTCAGATTTCACACACGCAACCGTGTTTCTTGTTGGCTGCATACGTTGAATTCTGTTTTGAATTATCCACAAAGCCAGTTAAGTTTCTCACACGAGCTAGTCTGTAAGTTTCCATGCTGAGTTTTTAAACCCAACATACAGCTCGCTCTAAGTTTGTACTTGTTGGTTAGATTATTCGATTACTCTGTGTTCATCAGAACTACGTTATGTCATGAACAGACATGTTCGAGTCGGTTAAGTCACTTTACCGCAACTCACAAACAATCACGCTCGCGGTTACTTGACCTTAGATCATCGTTGGAATGGATTTAAGATACACTTTGACCCTGCCACCTTATTCACGCCTGAACGACGCGAGTTTGTTAATTACAACAAACCGAGCCACTTCAAATTTAACTGCATAAATATACAGTTAAATTATTACCCTCGTAAAAACCGCACTTATTGAGCAAATAGCATTCAGAATCAAGGGCTGCGTTTAATTTTTACACTTGAATTTGGTCTAATAGTTCGATTTCCTATATAACCGTCAATTCTGGATCAATTTTGGGTATAGCAATTTTATCAATGCTAGTGCTCTAATCTCCGACTGTGCGAACTCTAAGGTATTCCGCATTGAATTCGGGTCACGTGTACGGGTTAACATCATGAGCGACAAAACATTCCGCAAACTCAACATATTCCTTTCGGTTTTGTTACAGTGTGACCTTTAGCGAACCTATAGCTTACCCTTCTGTGAAATTAAATTCGTTATGTCGACACAAGGTAAAGGGATCGATCTCTCCACGTTCGATTCGGTCACCATTAATATGGATTACCAAGGCCAGGAAGACCCAAGGTTTCGCTTCTACATTCGTAATTACGACAAGAATTACAGCGTGAAAGGCGATGCTATGTCGAACAAGTTCAATCGCTTAGACTTCTCGTTACCAGATAAGATTTAAAATACTTCAACGTCCCTTTTTTGGTGGATTGAACATGACAACCAACCTATTACTAGCAGCTCGGTAGACATTAGAAACGCGGTTTCTGTTGGTCTCTGGCTTGGAGCGAACAAGCTTGCTAGGTATCATTCACTTAAGATCTCGAGCATTGTTTTCAACGGTAATGTCATCAGCAAAGCTTTGTTGTCTTATCAGAGTTCTTATAGACACGGACACCTCTAAGCGCACTCTCATCACCAGTAACAACACAACCTGTAATAACGTCATCAATGGCATTCGCGCATGTTGATACGTATCATTCTGAATCGCTCTATAAACATCTCTTCCTGCGCCTCTATGCTTCCTAAGCACTTGTTCTTAAGTTCACATATTTGGCGAGTAAAGCTTGCTCTATGCGGTGGTAAGTTACTCGCGATACCGGTTTTGAACATTACCGTCGTCACTTATCTCGCACTGTTACTGTTTTTAGATGAAATCCTCATTTGTCTGCTTCTGAACATTCACGCACTCGTATCCGCTAAAAATAGAAGTCACAACGTCACTATCCTTAAAAAACGCTATATATTGAACCACTTAGACAAGGTGACATAAATACTGACACCTAAAGTGGCAATTTTTTTACTTTCAGATCTTTCTGTAATTTAGTTACAAGTGGAAACCGAGATAAGCCTATAAAGTGGATTACTCCACTGTAAATTACTGAATAATCGCAATTTAATGGTTTTAGTTAGGTCGGAATTTAGGTTAAGTAAAGCGTGGATATGTACGAAATAATATACTGGAGGGCAATATATTTAGTTATAGTGCGCTAAGGTGTTAAAAAAGAAGGGCTGATGCCCTACTCTTCTTTATTACTCATTTCTTCACGAATTTGCTCAGCAACGATTTTGATAGCTTGTGCTGTGCTGATGCCCTGAGTCATCATTTCTTGAATTCGTTCAACAGCTTTCTGTTGTTCTTCGTGAGAAAGGGTTGGTAAGTCGTTTAGCATGCTCTGCTCCTTTATTTAGGAGCAGAACTATATAAGGACTGTTAGTAACTAGCAAGGAAATTGATTGAAGCGCCCATTGCATTTTCGTTCGTGTAGTTAGCACTTAGATCTAACTGGAACAAGTTGAGTGGCGAAATACCAATACCGGCTGTGACTGTTCCTTCTGAATCAGAGTAAGCCAGGTTCTTGTAGTACCCTCCCCTTAACTTAAGCTGACGTAGAAGATCGACTTCGGTACCAATACGAATCATCTGTTCGTTATCATCAAACGAAGTAAACTTCTCAGCTTCATTCAAATCATAATCAACACTCAATGTAAAGTAGTCAGAAACGATACCCGCCCCTACAGTGTAAACAGGCTCCAATTTGTAGGCGTATTGGCCCCCAACTGAATGTCCGGGAACGATTTGTTTTGTAGAGTCTTTTGTCTCGATGTCTCGAGAGATTAAGTTAGTCGCTGCGAATCCAACTCTAAACGGGCCAAAAAACCACAGTGCGCCAGCATCAACGTTAAACGTCGTGTCACCACCACCATTTTCACGTACGTCAGATAAATCATAGTCGTTTACCGACGCAACATAATTGTACGTGTAGATACGCTGGAGTTTTGGTGAGATGCCAAATGATAAGTGCTGCCCCATGAAAGTTTGATACTTCGCTAAGGATATACCAACTTCAGCGACCCCAATTGAAACCGCTTCTACTGACGAACGCTGCAAATTATCCGCGTCACTTCCTGCCGTATACACATTTGGTGTTATAAAACTTTCAGTGTACGCTTTGCCAAATATATTCGCTGCGACAAATTGATTAGGCAGTGCAAAAGCTACGACACCACCTAAGTCAAAGTTAGCTTGATTACCATTAAGTTTCTTCAATCCATCTGTAATATCACTGCCTGAAGCATCAAGCACTGCATCGATGTTTGACTTCATGTCGTTAGGGTCGTTATAGCTACCACCAAAACTTGGCGTGATCATTCCCATATCATCGTTACGACGATAAATAGCAACCAATGCTGGGTTATAGAATGGAGCGGTTAAGAAGTTTGCAGAAACAACACCAACACCACCCATCGCATCACCACGCGCTTCAATGGCGTAGTTTGCTGCTGAAAGAGGAAGACTGGCGAATGCAATTGACGTTGCGAGTAGTTTAGTCGTTTTTTTCATGCCGTTTATCTTTGTTAGATCCCTTACATAGTTAACGGCACAATTTTAAATTACTTTAACTCTTCATCGCTAGAAATATCATAAGTTTTACTGATAGTTTGTGCTTGTTCTATCGCTATGTCACCTTGCCAGCGCGAATGTATCATCGAAACGGCCAAAACGTAGCGATCATTAGGAACTTCCTCAGCACTCAAACTGGTGGGATAATCTGACTCGTAGCTTTTGCCCCACACCTGATCGTAGTGTTCATCGATGTAATCGAACAGACCAACGTCTAACTTTGGTAACGGACAATATGGGTTAAGAAGCTCTTTTTTGTCGATTCTCCAGGTGTCTTTAGATGCCCAGCGAACTTGCTGACGAAAAGTAACGTCACCAAGAATAATCCAAGTACTCCATGAATTACCGCCATCGCTTTTCACACTTAAACGATACAGGCCTGACTCAAGTTGAGATGCTAAATTGTAACGCTTGCGGTATAGGCTCACCGATGCGTTGTTTACCACTTCACTGTCTTTGGTTAGTTCACTGTCCGATGAAACGATCTTATCGACCCACCTCTCGAAGGTAATATCTTGAATGTTGTTTTCGGATTCAACATCAATCGATACGCGAAAAGTATCTCGGCCAGGGCTTTGAATGATGTGTCTTTTAACGACGACTGAACTGATCCAATCTGGGAGGGTATTTCTGGTGAGGGTTTTACCACAATCTTTGTTCAATGCTTGATCGAACAGCTCATTGAGGTGGTCTTCTCGTGATTGAGAAGAGTTGATTTGCCAAACTTCCACTAGTGAATCAAACATCTGAGGTAAGTCATTATTCAACAGGTGTTTATGAACTTGAGTAAGAGTATCGTTACTCTTAAACCAATCTGCTGCTTGCGCGTTATTCACCACGCAAGACAAAAGTAATAGTGGAAGTAAGGTTTTTTTCATTACGCTTTCATCTTGTAACCAACGCCACGCAGTGTTTCGATTTCTAGACCCGCCAGTTTCTGTCTTAATTGCAGAACGTGCGTATCTACCGTGCGTGTTGTTGGGAAATGGTTATAACCCCATACATGGTCAAGCAGCTCATCACGTGTGAAAACACGGCCAAGATTGCTTGCCAAAAATAGCAGTAGGTCGAACTCAGTGCGCGTCAACGTGACTTCGAGTTCATTGAAAAACACTTCACGTGTCGCTTTGTCAATAACAAGGTTCTGAGCAATCACTTTTGATGCATCTTGCTCTTCAGCGTCTGGCAGACGTAACTGCGCACGGATTCGAGCAAACAATTCAGCTTCTGCGAAAGGCTTAGTTAGGTAGTCGTTTGCACCTGAGTCTAGGCCCGCAACTTTGTCTTTTACTGTTACGAGAGCCGTTAACAAAATAACTGGGATGTCTTTCTTTTTCTTCCAACCAGGAAGTGAATCTACTGAGTCACCATCAGGAAGTTGACGGTCTAGAATCACTAGGTCCGCTTGTTCCCAGTAGCCTTCAACTTCAGAGATCAGTTCTGCATGCAAACATTCATATCCAGCTTGCTCAAGGCTAACTAATAAACCGTCAGCTAAATTTTTATCATCTTCAACGAGAAGCAATGTCTGTTTCACAAGGTATCTCCAAAATAAATGTTGTTGGGGGGCCAATAAGCGTCATGTAACCGCCCATTTTTCCGACCATAGATTCCACTATCGTCAGACCTAAACCGAGCCCACTCTTACTTACGAATGGCTTTCTTAATTGTCCCCAATCTTTGCAGGACAAGTCTCCATTATCTATAACTTTGAATGTCAGCTTCTTGTCAGAAGTATTCAGTTCTAATATCACTGGTGCGACACCGTATTTAACGGCGTTTCTGATCAGATTGTCGATGCACGTTCCTAACCAATATACGTTTATTTTTGCAGCAATGTCTTTGTTTATACGGAGTTCAATACCCGGTGCAAGTTCTTCTTCAACTTTATATTGAAGCCACTCTTCGACACTTGGTACCCACTCTGTTGCGAGCGGTTGGTTGTCTGATTGCAAATAGTCTTTACTTGCTTCTGCTAACTGTCTTAAGCGGCGAGTATCTTCACACAGCCGACGAAACTCATCATATACCGATTCTGGTAAGTGTTCGAACTCGCGTCTGAACCCTTCAACCGTCAATGACAAACTTGCAATCGGCGTTCTTAATTCGTGCGTTAGGATTTGAAGAACCAGCATGCGGCTCTTCATCTCTTGTTTCTTACTGTTCCAACGGTATATCGCCCAACCCACCACAAGCATGATATTGGCAAACACCAGTATGTACATCGCGACTTGCAGAAGTTCTGAGTGATCTTCTATCTCCCAACACACGTTACCGCGTTGAACGAAACAACTGTTGCCTTCTGAAGATAAACTGAGCGATAAACCCGCTAATGTAGCATTTTCAGACCAAACCGTTTCTTTGTATAAATAGTATCTGTCGCCGCGTTTAACCCACATTTCGTCACGTTCGACAAACATGCTCGCACCAGCCAACAGTGCCGTAATCGCTTCACTGTCCATATCCTGTAAGCGAGATAACAGTTCATCATGGTCGGCGTTTGGGCGTTCTTGAATATGCATAAAACGTTTCAAAGAGTCGAACTTGTCAGGATACTTCTCTACGTATCGCGCCGCATAAGAACCACCACCCGGGTGAATAAGGCCGCTACGACTAAACCAACGATCAGAAAGCTTAGTGCCTTTACACATTGCGCGAGTAAACACTAAAGGCTCAGTGATTAAAGGGCTAAGTGGTAATTTTCCGCTACACGTCTTAGATAGCTGGTAGAGGCGTTGAATGTCTTTTAATGGGTACTCTGCTGTTTGTGGCAGCATTGAAGACGGCATGATCAAACGTGTTGGATAGTCAGCCTGCAACAATCGAATATCATAAGATTCGATTGCGGTTTCATGATCAAAGAGTTTGGTGAAATTATCGATACGCTCAGGTAAAGAGTCAGCAAGCGCGTTTGCAGACACAGATAACGTAGCGATAAGAAGAGTAAATGTTCTTTTGATGATCACAAACCAACGCAAATTCTCATAGGACAGACAAATATATACCATTCGTTACCAAAGATAAATTTTTAACCGCATGAAAAGTGGTGTGTATTTAAAGTGGTAACGATTGCTAGCTTTAACTGGTCGCTTCACTGAGGTATTTTTCCGTACAATGCCCGCTTCTAAAAGTTAAGGTATCAAACGCACCTACGCGCACATCAACCTCTAAAAATCAAACAGCATCATACGTTAGATTCAAAAAAAGGAGCTCATATGAGCTCCTTAGTTTTACTGCAGAATAATTGCTGTTTATAAATGTTCTAAGATACTTAAGCAGCTTTTTTTCGCATCACCGAACAGCATCTGAGTATTGTCTTTGAAGAACAACGGGTTTTGCACGCCGGCATAACCTGTATTCATAGAACGTTTGAACACGATAACATTTTGAGCGTTCCAAACTTCAAGCACAGGCATACCAGCGATTGGGCTGTTTGGATCTTCCAATGCTGCAGGGTTTACGGTGTCGTTCGCACCAATAACCAATACAGTATCTGTCTCATTAAAGTCATCATTTATTTCGTCCATTTCAAGAACGACATCATAAGGTACTTTCGCTTCAGCAAGCAGTACGTTCATGTGACCCGGTAACCGACCTGCAACTGGGTGGATACCAAATCGAACGTTAATACCTTGGGCTCTTAGCTTCTCAGTGATTTCATGCACTGGATATTGAGCTTGAGCTACTGCCATGCCGTACCCTGGAGTGATGATGACTGACTTAGAGTTTTTCAACATGTCAGCTACATCTTCAGCTGATGTTTCGCGGTGTTCACCCTGCTCTTCATCACCATCAGACACAACCACTTCTTGGCCAAATCCACCAGCAATAACGCTAATGAACGAGCGGTTCATTGCCTTACACATGATGTAAGACAGAATCGCACCCGACGAACCTACCAATGCACCGGTTACGATCAACAGGTCGTTTGCAAGCATGAAACCTGCTGCCGCTGCTGCCCAACCAGAATACGAGTTCAGCATCGATACAACCACTGGCATATCTGCACCACCAATCGATGCCACCAAGTGGTAACCGAAAGCAAATGCGATAAGTGTCATCAGCATAAGAGCAAACATGCTGCCATCCGCTTTAACGAAGATAACCATTAGCAATGTAGAAGCAACGATAGCCGCTAGGTTCCACTTGTGCTTATGAGGGATGTTCAATGCAGACGATGAAATCGTGCCACGAAGCTTACCAAACGCAACAATAGAGCCTGTGAACGTAACCGCACCAATAAACACGCCAAGGAAAACTTCAACAAGATGGATAACGTGTTCTGCGTGCGTTGCCGCTTCTGGTGCGTCAATGTAGCTGTTGTAACCAACAAGTACCGCAGCCATACCTACGAAGCTGTGCAAAATTGCCACCAGCTCAGGCATTTCTGTCATTTCTACTTTCTTCGCGTAGTGGATACCAATACCACCACCGATCACCATAGCAATGATGATCCATACAATACCTGCAGAGTGAGGACCAAAGATCGTTGCGATCAATGCGATTGCCATACCAGTGATACCGTAATAGTTACCTGCGCGAGCAGATTCCTGTTTCGATAGTCCGGCTAAGCTCATAATAAAGAATACTGCAGCTATGATATAAGCTGCTTGTACTAATCCTTCAGACATCTACTACTCCTTAGTCTTTACGGAACATTTCAAGCATACGTTTGGTCACTGTAAAGCCACCAAAGATATTGATACTTGCAATTAATACGGCAATAAATGATAAGAACGTGACAACACCTCTTCCTTGTCCTATTTGCAACAACGCGCCCACAACAATGATCCCTGAAATTGCGTTTGTTACTGACATCAAAGGCGTATGCAGAGAATGACTCACATTCCAAACTACGTAATAACCCACCACACAAGCGAGAACAAAAACGGTAAAGTGAGATAAGAACGCAGCAGGTGCAACCGAAGCAATCCAAGCAAAGGCACCAACCGCCACTGCCATACTCGCCGCTTTCTTAACCGGGGAAACAGGCTCTTGAACTTTTGGTTGTGGCTTAACAGCTTGAGGTTTCGCTTGTTGAGGTTGCGCTGAAACTTGAATTGGTGGAGCAGGCCAAGTGACTTCGCCCGCTTTAACCACAGTAACACCACGAATCACAACATCTTCAAAGTCGATATCGATATTGCCGTCTTTCTCTTTGCAAAGCAGTTTCAGCAAGTTAACCAAGTTAGTGGCGTACAGTTGAGACGACTGAGTCGGCAAGCGACCTACCATGTCGGTGTAACCCACAACTTTGACACCATTAGCTGTCGTGATCACTTTATCAGCAACGGTATATTCACAGTTACCACCATTGGCCGCTGCGAGGTCAACAATCACGCTACCCGCGCTCATGCTATCAACCATTTCTTTTGTAATTAGCTTAGGTGCAGGACGACCTGGGATCAGTGCCGTTGTAATGATGATATCAACGTCTTTCGCTTGAGCCGCGTAAAGCTCTTCTGCTTTCTTGTTAAACGCGTCAGACATCTCTTTTGCGTAGCCATCACCAGCGCTTGTATCTTCTTTGAAATCGACTTCCAAGAATTCAGCGCCCATTGACTCGACTTGCTCTTTTACTTCAGGACGAACATCGAATGAACGAACAATCGCACCTAAGCTACCCGCAGCGCCGATAGCCGCAAGGCCAGCAACACCCGCACCAGCAACCAATACTTTCGCTGGTGGAACCTTACCTGCAGCAGTAATTTGACCCGTAAAGAAACGACCAAACTCATGAGCGGCTTCAACAACAGCACGGTAACCCGCAATGTTTGCCATAGAGCTCAGTGCATCCAAAGCTTGAGCTCTAGAAATACGTGGTACCGAGTCCATTGCCATCACATAAATATTACGGCTAGAAAGCTGTTCCATTAATTCTGGGTTTTGGGCAGGCCAAATAAAGCTGACCAGTGTTGCGCCATCTTTAAGTAACTCGATTTCATTTCTAGACTTGTCAACGATGGGAGCGTTAACTTTAAAGATAATATCGGATTTCCAAGCTTCATCTGCGGTTACAACTTTTGCTCCAGCTTGTTCATAAGCTGTATCATCAAAACTTGCTAACGCACCTGCTTGTGATTCAACACAAACTTTAAATCCTAATTTTAGAAGCTGTTCTACCGATTTCGGCGATGCAGCGACTCGCGTTTCACCTGCGAGTGTTTCTCTTGGTACACCAATTTGCATAGCGATTCCTTGACTATTGGCACAATGACTTATTCGTTTGTATCTAACGACAACTAATACTTCAAGCGTTTTGTTCAAAGAACAGGAAAAGTTATTACTTATAACGATTTGGATGGATTTTGAGCACTTAATTTAGATAAATGACGGCCCTCTCGAATAAAGAGGTCAAACCACCTGCCAGTAATCCTTTTAGTAACAACCTACTAGCTGTTCTTTATCCCTAAAACTAAAAAGAGCTTTCAGCATATACACTGAAAGCTCTCTAAATTATGACCAACATCAACTCTAACCCTAATTGGTTAGCTAAATATATTGTCGTCCATTTGGTCAATGAACATTTGCGATTTTTTCAGCATCAATTCATCGGCGTCTTGTTTGTTTGAAACAACATCAGAACGAATAAAACGATGAGTTTTAATTTCACCGTCGATTTCTTTCTCGATACGACCAGCCACACGGTACTGACCAGATTCTGCAATGGCGTCTTGATAGATATTGAAGCCTTTGTATTCCACTGGCTCAATCTCTACTTTTTGTTCGGTTTTTTCTTTGCCACCAAATAATCTAGAAAAGAATCCCACGTTTTTTTACTCCTTATATGACCGTACTGACTCTAAACTATCACGACTGTTTAGTGTTCAACAATGGCTTTTCATACCATTGCAATTCTACGTCATCGTCAAAATTGTGTTGACTAAATATAACGGGCACATTGTCCGTTCGATCACGTCTTCGTTCCTCAATAATCATGCTTTCTGCATTTTTGAGTGCGATCTCACTATTTCTTTTATAGAGCACTAATTTGTCTTCCGGTAATGCCGAAAGAAAATCAATATCAAAACGGATATAGATAGGTTTCAGCTGGCCCAACGCAAGGCAAGCGAGATCGGCAAGCTGCTCGCTTGTATAACTCGACACATATTCCTCGGTAGCCAGTACATGACCAACAAGCGTTTCCATATAATTGTGTACATCCACACTGATTTGCATACTACACCTCCATTTGTAGCTATCACGACAGATAGTGTTCTAGCCTAATTAGCAACGACCTAAATATTGTTACCTTACTATACCCTACTCATTACTACAGATTTACTAACTGCACGTTAACTAACTATAACGACTAATTAATTTTTCATATATACTATGTAGTCCGTTCTACAGTTAATAGCAACTCAAATACATATAAAAGGGTTGCACCAATAGCGACCTATGACTATGTTTTTGCTCTGATTTACGCAAAAACCTTGGCAATCGCTTGTTTAACCGTATCCTACGTATAAAATTAAATTATAAGATCATCAGTACACTTAGGCTCACCACATAAATGGCATCTTCTTTTGTAACGTCGAGCATGTTTCGACTTTGCTTTCCCTTAATTCTATTAGCAATGTTACTCGTAGGTATGAACAACGTCATTCTCGTGACGGATTCAAACTTAGGGTTTGCTAGCAACCTTCCGTATATTTTATTGAGCGTTGCCGTTTTGCTGTGCCACACATTCAAGCAAGGTCGTATGGCTATGGTGTCTCTCATCATGCTCGTTGCCTATTTGATCATCCAAATCCGCTTACAAACCCCATTAAACACTGGAACTACATTATTGGAGCTGTCTCTGCTGGCCGCTTTAGTACCGGTTACTTGCTTATTGGTATATGCCTTCCCTGATAACGGGGTTAACTCAAAGTCCATGTTCCTTTACGCCTTGGTAGTGGTGCTATTCATGATCTGGGCGCAACTTATTGTTTCTCACTTCCATGCCGGAGGTTTTGAATCATGGAGTGAAGGCATTCTCTTTACCGTTAGAGATTTTTCTAAACTGCCTTTTATTCTGGTGCTCTATAGCCTTTGTTTACTGGGCCTAACGTCGATTTTGGTTTTGGTCTATAACCGCTCTATCGATGTCGTTGTTTACAGCGCGATTTTATTGTCTTCGAGTACCTTCATATTCTTTGATATCCAATACATCTCAAGCACCATGTTCTCTTTATCAGGCATATTGATTATCGTCTATGTAATGTCCGCTAGCCACGATATGGCGTTTAATGACCAGCTGACTAACATCCCTGGCAGACATGCGTTAGAAGTCGATATGAAGCACCTAGGCCGCAAGTATTCGATGGCCATGGTTGATATCGATCACTTCAAAAAATTCAATGATACCTATGGCCATGACATTGGCGACGATGTGTTAAAGCTAGTAGCGCGTATATTAAGAGAAACTACAGGTGGCGCGAAAGCTTATCGTTATGGTGGTGAAGAGTTCACGATCATTTTCAAAGGTAAGAACACTGAGCAAGCCAAAGAGCACCTTCAAGTTCTAATTTCTGAGATCCAGAATTACAATATGATCATTCGTAATACTCACGACCGCCCTGATGACCATGAAGTAGGCATGCAAAAGCGCGGCAAGAATGGCAAACCGACTAAAGTAGTCAATGTCACGGTGAGTATTGGCCTATCTGACAGCACAACAACCAAACAGCCCGAAGAAGTGTTGAAGCTTGCCGATAATGCACTTTACAAAGCGAAAGAAACTGGGCGAAATAAACTGTGCCTTAACAGTTAGGGGATATAGCTAGAAGCTTTAAGGGCTGTGTTAAGTGCTGTGGTTAGGAACTTAATCGCTGTAGCGACAAACGAGCCTCTGGAAGAAGCGTTATATCTTGGTAAAAGCTGTAGCCGCTATAGCGAAAAACAAGTCATTAGAAGAAAGCTTATATCCAAGTAGAAGCTCTGTTTTGATTGAAGCTTAGTCTTGGTTAAAGAAGATAACCAAGCTCCCGCCCTTCAAGCTGCTGCCATAATTGATCGTAAACCCGATACCCACATTATCGACCCAATCATTAAAAAGATTCGGGTTAAGTAGCCAACCTACACTACCCTCGTAATACGAAGTTGCCCCCATAGGAGCAACAGTATCGCCTCCAATATCAATACGTCTGATACTTGAATACATAGACGTGATGTTCTTATCCCAACGTACAAGATCGTAAAAGATCTTTGCCTCGTTGGCGATATACCAGCCTTCAGGGTGACCAATATTACCATTGTTGGCTTCCCCCCATCCGATGCCATTAAAATAGTGCCAACTGGTACTGAGTTTGTATTTTCCCCAGTCATTCCTATCTTCATAAATGAGTTTAATCTTGGGCTCTATGATGTAAGCCCAAGCGTCAGTGTTAAGGTAAACACCATTGAGTTGTTCAGCTACAGGCTTTAGTAGATCTGCACGGTATTCAAAGTCGTTGCGATAATAAGAAATATGGTTACCAATCGCCGAATGGAAACTCCAGTACTCGTCCAATTGTGAGACATTCGCAAACTCAACATAACCCGAAATGACGGTCTCTTTCTCAAAATCAGACACAGTTTCTGATGCGTATTGAACGTCTTTCTCAGTGCGTAATGCTGATAAGCGCAGCGTCACCTCTTGATGGTTATCTTCGATATAAGCGGGTAGCTCAAATGTATAAGGAAGGCTAAGCGAGGTTATGTTTTGTCGACGGCTCACCGAATCATTCGAACCAATGTCTTCATTGTCTAAACGAAACACTTTATTAGGGTCAAAGTTATTGATACCGAATGTAAAAACATCAGTGTCGTTAAGAAGTACACTGGTTGCAAAGTTCTGCTCTATATCCTTACGGAAAAGATCAGACAACTGGTTCGCTTGAACATTGGTAGGAACCGCAAAGTAGAATACAGGGACAATCAGTGTCCAACATGTATTAGCCATAGAAAATGACTTTGAATGTGGCATTTCTCTTATCACATAAAGTACTTCCAAGCTCAAACGCTAATAGAAGTATAAATTCAAATATCCAGAAGAGCTCGCCAACTAGCCTGTAAGCTCCAAAATATTGCGCAGTATAAAGATATTTCTGCCGCTTTGTTTTGCTTGGTAAAGTGCTTGGTCGACCTTTTCATAAATAGAAGCGATCGACTCACCGCCTTCAGGCACGAATGATAGTACGCCTTGTGACGCTGTCACTCTATCTGATACGCTTGAGTGATCGTGGGCATAGTTCATCTCATGCAATGCTTCTTTTATTCGAGTCGCATGTAACTTAGCCGCGGTGCTGTCCGTGTCACTTAAGACCAAAACAAACTCTTCACCGCCATAACGGCCAACAAACTCTCCAGCTCGAACAAACAACTGTTTCAAGGTACTGGCAAGCCCTTGTAGGCACTTATCCCCTTGAATATGTCCGTAATTATCGTTGTAAGGCTTAAAAAAGTCTACATCTAGAAGTATCACTGTCATCGGTATATTACGTCGTCCGTGCCACGCAATGCTCTCTTCAAGCTTAGTATCCATATATCGACGGTTATACAATTTTGTTAAGCCATCTTCATTGGCTTGCTGTTGCAGGAGTATGTTCAATTCTTCAAGTTTCGCTGTGCTCTGTTTTAACTCTCGCCTCATGTGAGCAATACGCTGCATCGCGATCAGTTTTGAATTCAGCACAACTTTGTTAACCGGTTTGATTAGGTAATCATCACCACCTGCATCAATCGCTTTCGCGATCATTTCAGGTTCTTCATGACCACTCAGAAATATGATGGGAACCCATTCGGGGAATTGTATACGAACCTCGTTAGCGACATCAAAACCATCCATATCTGGCATGCTGATATCAAGTAATACGAGTTCAGGATCAAAATCAGAATAGATGTTTAGAGCTTCCTTACCGCTACCTACCGCTTCCACAATGTGTCCCAATTGCTTAAGTCGAATAGCAAGCTGCATCCTGTCTAGTTGAACATCATCAACCAGCAATATGCGCATCGAAGATCCCTTTTCTATCATCACATCACCTTTATCTAGCGTTGAATATTGAAAGTAGCTCAATTTTGGGCTTAATTCATGCCCTAATCTCTATATTATATTGACTTTTTTACAGATCTTTTTAGCATTGTTTCTTTTTAAAGAGAAATACTATGTCAGACGCTACAAACAACGAAGTACAAGAAATCGATTTAACCACTATCTCACCAGAGCTTCGCCAAGTTATCGAATTTGATGAAGTGCCTAAAGAGATGCACAACATGGTTACTTCTATTCATGAGGTGTCTGAAGAAGCTGTGCGTGAAACTTGGAGTAGCCTTCCAGCAAGCGCACAAAATGTTTTGGACAACTTTGAGCAATTCCACGCTCTAATCTCTGTTAGCCAAGCTTTTGCTGGCGTAAACATGATGGAAGAGTTCCCTACTCTTAAACTTCCAGAAGGCATGTCTGATGAAGAAAAAGAAGAGTACCGAGCTCAGCTGCTTGACCAAATTTTACATAACTGTGTAAAAGATATGGCTAAGCAAATCAAGAAAGCACGCCGTGATGCTATTTTGAAGCGTGATTTTAAAGAAGTTTTCATCCGATAAGCCATTCATCTCACCTAAATTTAGGTTGAGTACTTAACGAAAACTTAATGATTAAGCCGTATGTTACTTCAAACATGCGGCTTTTCTGTGCCTGTTGCTTTTTCTATTCGCCACTTACCTGTTTAATCGTCGATATGTCGTTGCGCTTAGTCGTTGCACACATATATGACTTTGCATTTATATCATGTAGCTCAAAACTGGCAGTTATGCCGTATAAAAATGACGGTGTCTCCACTCATAGAATCAAGATCGTATTTTCAGTGCCTAGAACCGACAACATCACGACAATATCGAAAAGCTGACCTTGTCAGATCTAATGTGTCACCGCGATGTCTCGTTGAGCAACACTCACACCTTTGATCTGCGCATAAACACGTTGGCCAATTTCTAGATTAAGTTCGTCCAACGCCCACAAGGTTATGGTCGCCCACAAGTAACAACTGGGTTCTAGCTCCAGTTCTACCGCAACACTCTGCTTATTTGAGCCTTGCTGGCGCGTCTCTACGCTTTTAATGGTCACAGGAAGGATATTACGTATCGAAGTGCCTGGCGGCTGTTCTAGCGTGATAGAGACATCACTTGCCCTAACTTGTAACCTTACCGCAGCCCCAATGTCGCTCGACACCTTCTGAACCCATAACGATGTCGATTTACCAAGCTTCAGACGGGATAACGCGTAATCATCATTATGCTCAGCCAACGTTCCCTCAAACAATGAACTTTGTTCTGAGAATGATTGCCACGGCTGCATTGCTCTTGAAGCCCACACTTCTTCTGTAACATCCGACGAAATGACTTTACCTTGCTCGATGATCACAAGGTGATTGGCCAAGCGTAGAATCTCGTTAAGGCTGTGCGTCACGTAAATGATCGGAATCTGAACGGTTTCAGATAAGTTCTCCAAAAACGGCATCACTTCACGCTTACGAGGCAAATCGAGAGAGGCTAAAGGCTCGTCCATCAGCAAAATGCTTGGCTTAGACAATAAAGCACGTCCAATCGCCACACGTTGCTTCTCACCACCCGACAAACGTGCTGGGTAACGGTCTAGCAATAGACCGAGAGATAATAAGGAGACAATCTGATCGAAATGCGTTTTATCGAAGTCTTTGATGCCATATTTAAGATTGCCTGAAACCTTCATGTGCGGAAACAATCGCGATTCTTGAAACACATAGCCGACATTGCGTTTGTGAATCGGCAAGTTAATGCCCTTATCACTGTCGAACAAGGTGGTTCCCGATACGCTGATCAAGCCTTTGTCTGGCTGTTTAAGGCCACTAATCGCATTGATGAGGGATGTTTTTCCCGCACCAGAACGACCAAAAATCGCAGTAATGCCGCTGCTAGGGAGTTCTAAATCGATATCAAAAAAGGTTTCACCCAACTGTTGCTGGTATTGGAGGATCAAAGCACTCATGCATTGCCTCCTAGTCGCTGCGCTGACTTCTTATTAAGCCATTCAGAAAGCATTAATGAACCCAGCGCTATAACAATTGAAATGACACACAAACGTGCCGCTTCCATTTCAGCGCCAGGGGATTCAATAAAGGTATACATGGCCAGTGGGATGGTTTGAGTTTCACCGGGAATATTGGAAACGAAGCTGATTGTCGCGCCAAACTCACCCAAGCTTCGTGCGAATGAAAGCATGGTACCAGTAATGATCCCAGGGATCATAAGAGGTAATGTAATAGTGAAGAACACACGAATCGGTGAGGCGCCTAATGTGGCAGCGGCTTCTTCAAGTTTACTATCAACAGTTTCTAAGCTCAGGCGGATGGAGCGAACCATCAATGGTAACGCGACAACAACACACGCAAGAGCCGCGCCCTTCCAGCTAAAGCTGAATACGACACCAAACACGTCATTAAGCCATGAGCCAATAACGCCTTGTCTACCCATCATCACCAGCAACAAATAACCAATGACCACAGGAGGCAGCACCAAAGGCAGGTGCACAATGCTCTCGACTATGCTTTTGCCAACAAACTGTTTCTTAGCCAGAAGCCAAGCTAAGCCAATGCCGATAGGAATAAGCCATAAGATGGCAAACCCAGCAACTTTTAAACTTAGCATTAAGGCTTGGTATTCGTACTCAGATAAAAACATCATTTAATGCGCTTCAAAACCAAAATTGTTTAGAATGTCCTTTGCCTTTTTATCGTTTAGAAAAGTATAGAAGTCATTCGTGGTTGATTTGTCGTTCAATTTAGCTACAGGGTAACGTATTGGTGTATGGAGATTTGAAGGAAACGTCGCGACGACATCCACTTCTTTCGATAATAACGCATCGGTTTTGTAGACAATGCCGAGCTTCGCTTCACTACGTTCCACCAAGGCCAATGCCATACGAACATTATTACTTGGTGCCAATCGAGTGTTCACATTATCCCAAACATCCAGAGATTCTAACGCTTCCTTAGCGTAGATACCTGCTGGCACCGACATCGTATTGCCTACGGCAAGTCTTTCATTAGTCAGTAATTTAGACCACTGGTCTCCCTTTGAGATATCCAATGATACCGACGTCTCTTTCGGGGAAATCAACACAAGTTCGTTTTTACACAAGTTTGTGACATTGTCACTAGATACGTATTTTCGGTCGACTAAATGCGTCATCCACTTTTCATTTGCTGAAATAAAAATGTCCGCAGGTGCCCCTCTTTCAATCTGTCTTACCAATGACGATGTGCTGGCATAAACGGGAACAATATCGACCGAATGTGCATTCTCAAATTCTTCTATCAACAAATTTACCGCGTTAGTCATAGACGAAGCGGCATAAACTCGTAGCTTTTCTGCCGCCAAAAGATGAGTCGAACTCAACGAAGTCGTTAACGCCAAGGTGACAAGGGTGACTAGCTTTTTCATTGTTCTCACTTATCTGTTGTTCGTTTGATTTCTTAACCGATATTTCCAGTTCAAATCTAGGCGTTAAGCTCAGGCCAAAGCAGATCAAGATTTAAGTGCTCTTCGATGGCATCGGCGATTCGGTTAATACCCAACTCTTTCAATTGTTCGTGGTCAATCGCGGTTACATCATTGGCTCCTGCCCATTCGCAAATAAGCGATAACGCATCACTGTTATCGAATACTCCATGCAGGTAAGTACCAAAAATCGAGTTGCCTTGATTCACAGCACCATCATGGCTGCCTGATTCTAACTGAACCGGTAATGCTATTTCTTTGACATCAGTCCTACCTACGTGGATCTCATACCCTTTTACTTGTGCTGTTTTGCCATCAAGTGTCATGGTGCCGCGCACGTTTGTTAAGGTTTTCTGTTGTGTTAGCATCGTTTCAGTATCGAGATATCCTAACCCTTCGCTGCTTCCTGGCTCACCTTCAACGCCATCTGGGTCGTGGATGATATTTCCTAGCATCTGGTAACCACCACAAATACCCATCACTTTGCCGCCCAAGCGTAAATGACGCTGAATATCTTTATCCCAGCCTTGTTGTTTTAGGTAATCCAAATCTGCTCTTACCGATTTTGTACCCGGCAAGATAATCAAATCTGCATTGTTTACACGTTCACCTTTACCGACATAACGTAAATCAATGGAAGGATTAAGTCTTAACGCGTCGAAGTCCGTATGGTTGCTGATTCGGGTTAGCACTGGCACCACGACTTTAAGTTTAGCTTCTCCGTCAGACTCTTGGGCTGAAGTAATGGCATCTTCCGCTTCAAGGTTGAAACCATGCAGGTATGGCAACACACCAATCACTGGCTTGCCGGTTTTCTCTTCTAGCCAATCAAGGCCAGATTGAAGCAGCGCGATATCGCCTCTAAAGCGATTAATCACAAAACCTTTTACGCGAGCTTGTTCAGATTCAGATAACAGAGCCAACGTGCCGTAGAGGTGCGCAAACACGCCGCCACGGTCGATATCAGCCACGATAATCACAGGGATGTCCGCTTTCTCAGCAAATCCCATGTTAGCGATGTCATTTTCACGTAGGTTGATTTCAGCTGGACTACCCGCACCTTCGATCATAACACTTCCATATTCAGCAGAAAGTCGGTCGAATGAATCGATCACAGTATTCATCGCGACTTTTTTATAATCGTGATAGCCAGTCGCTTCCATATTACTAATAGCTCGGCCTTGAAGGATGACTTGAGCGCCCGTGTCTGAGTTCGGTTTCAACAATACAGGGTTCATGTGAACGGAAGGTTCGATATTACAAGCTTGCGCCTGAACCGCTTGCGCGCGACCAATTTCGCCACCATCTTTTGTCACAGCACTATTTAAAGCCATGTTTTGTGGCTTAAAGGGTGCCACTTTGATCCCTTTTCTGGTCAATACACGGCATAAACCTGCCACCAAAACACTTTTTCCGGCATCTGACGTTGTCCCTTGAACCATAAGGGCGCTTAATGGTGCTCGCATCTGTAATTCAATCCTTCATATTCTAATTTCTTAATATTTAATTTTTAGCTGTGGGCAATATTTTTCTGCCTCCATCTTAACGTCATTGCCGAGTAGATGCTCAATAAAATGAATGGAAAATGAATACCTTACTCACTCTGGATTCAACCCTAGTGTTGTTTAATAGCCCCATCGAAACAAAGCTTACAAACAAAATAAGCATATCAATGAAAAGAAACGTTTCAAATTAAGAACAACGTTTCTACTAAAAACAACATTAAGGGATTCATCATGAAAAAAACTGTATTAGCTATCGCAACCACTATTATTCTTGCTCCTACTTTCGCAATGGCTGGTGACCACAACAACAATAACTCCAATCACGCCAACAACAGCAAGTACGAGAGCCCTATCGCCTACACAGGACCAATTGAAACCGTTTCTGTAGCAGCACTACTTGCAGACACAAGCATGTTCTCAGAGCAGGACGCGATTGTAGACGGCAAGATTGTTCGTCAGCTTAAAAATGACACATTTATCTTCTCAGACGGACAGCGCGAAATTCAAATTGAGCTAGATGACGACATCCACTTAGCACAACCGCTCACTGCGGATACTAAAGTACCTATCTTCGGTGAGTACGAAGGTGGCAAGACACCAGAGATCGAAGTAGACCATATCCAAGTTTTGTAAGCTTTGAATCTCAAACATCTCGCTTTAAATAACGAGCTTCAATAAACTGGCCTGCATATTGCAAGCTTTTTTGTATATACTGCCGAAAAATACAATTTATATGGAGTCACCATGCTAGGTCGCACAAACAAGACTGTCCTTCTGGGGTTAGCTGCACTGTGTTCATTCTCTGCGTCTGCAAACAACTTTAACTACAACACATTCGAGCTGCGCATGGGTACGAGCCCTAGTACTTTCGGTGGTGAAGTCACGACAATGTTCACCCAGAACTCACACATCGTTGCACGTATCGATTCTGGATTTGAAAGCGATTGGGATGCGGCTGTAGGTATGGGGTTTAACGGTCCAATTAGTCAATTTGCTGACGTTACGGGTCAAATGCTACTGCACAACATTGAACGTAATGACGACAACCACATCAAAACTGAAGTCAATATTGGCTTGGGAGCTTGGTTAATGGCAAATGTGGAAGTTAACGCCCGCTTTGGACAGCTAATCGACAACGACGACACGCATTCAATTGTTGGTGTTGGTGCACGTTTCCACTCTACGGATCAACTTTCTGTTGGCCTTGATATGAGAAACAACGGCACTTACGGCCACCAAATCTTAATGTCGGCTCGATTCGGTTTCTAATCTAGGTTTGGTTACTGAGTAATAAATAGTGACATGAGTTAAATAGAAAAACCCCGAACACATAAATGTTCGGGGCTTTTTTGGTTATTAGTTTCGCTGGCTTTAAGTCGTTCACGCTCTAAGCCAGCGACTTACTTATAAGTTAGCCATCAGCATCTTTTTCTGGTGGTCTAAGTACTCTTCATAAGTACCTTGGAAACTTACTAGCTGTTGATCTTTCACATCAATGATGTGGTTAGCTAGTGAAGAAACAAACTCACGGTCATGGCTTACGAAGATAAGCGTGCCAGTGTAAACCTTCAGCGCATCGTTTAGAGCTTGGATCGCTTCCATGTCCATGTGGTTCGTTGGTTCGTCCATAACAAGTACGTTGATGTCTTGCATCATTAGCTTGCCGAATAACAGACGGTTTTTCTCACCACCAGAACAGTTACGTGCTTTCTTGTTTGCATCATCAGCAGTAAACAATAGACGGCCCAAAATGCCACGTACCATTAGGTCATCGTGCTTCGCCGTACGCCATTGTGAGATCCAATCGAAGATGCTCAAATCATTGTCGAAGTCTGTTGTGCTGTCTTGCGGGCAGTAGCCTACAGATGCGTTTTCAGACCATTTAACGATGCCTTCGTTTTGCTCTAGCTCTTGAACTAGGCAACGTAGCAGCGTAGTTTTGCCCACACCGTTCTCACCGATAACAGCAAGACGTGTACCGGCTTCAAGCAGCAAGTTGCCACCGGCAAACAATGTTTCGCCATCGAAGCCGTGACCAAGCTCTTTAAGTTCAAGTGCTTGACGGTGTAGTTTCTTGCCTTCACCAAAATCAATTGATGGGCTCATACGGCTCGAAGATTTCACTTCATCAAGCGTGATCTTGTCCATTTTCTTAGCACGAGAACTTGCTTGTTTCGCTTTAGATGCGTTCGCACCAAAACGGTTTACGAAATCTTGCAGTTCGCTGATCTCAGCCGCTTTCTTAGCATTGCTCGCTAGAAGTTGGTCACGAATCAAACCTGACGCTTCTAGGAAGTACTCGTAGTTACCTGGGTAAACACGAAGTTCGCCGTAGTCGATATCCGCCATGTGCGTACACACAGAGTTCAGGAAGTGTCTATCGTGCGAAATGATGATCATTGTACATTTACGCTGGTTTAACTCTTCAGCAAGCCAGTTAATTGTGTGAATGTCCAAGTTGTTGGTTGGTTCATCAAGAAGCAGGATATCTGGGTTTGCGAACAGTGCCTGTGCCAATAGCACACGCAGTTTCCAACCCGGAGCAACTTGTTGCATCAGGCCGAAGTGAAACTCTTCTTCGATACCCGCTTGGATCAGAATGTCACCTGCGCGGCTTTCTGCTGTGTAGCCATCCATTTCCGCGAATTCGCTTTCAAGCTCAGCGACTTTCATGCCATCGTCTTCGCTCATTTCTGGCAAAGAATAAATACGGTCACGTTCTTGTTTTACTTCCCAGAGTTTTCTGTCGCCCATGATCACAACGTCGATAACACTGTACTGTTCGAATGCGAACTGATCTTGGCTCAAAACACCCAGTTTTTCTCCTGGAGTGATAGAAACGTTACCCGAGCTTGGCGTTAATGCGCCACTTAGGATTTTCATAAACGTTGATTTGCCGCAACCATTAGCGCCGATCAAACCGTAGCGGTTGCCATTACCAAATTTAGCAGAGATGTTTTCAAACAGCGGCTCTGCGCCAAATTGCATTGTGATGTTCGCGGTAGATATCAAAGAATTAATTCCTAAGCGTGTACTGACAGATAATTATTAGACTATTTCAATAACCTAAATAAGAAGTACGAAAGTATGGATTAAACAAAAATCGAAGCGCGGATTATATAGAGATCTCGATCACATTGTCGAGGCTAAACAGTAAACGAATGGTAAACATAGACCATTTAGATGCTTTTCATACGTTATTAACGTGTAAATAGAAAAATCCCCGCCAATTGAACTGACAGGGATTCTATTTATCGATACTAAAAACGTTCTAAGCTGACCGCTTTAAAGCTTTCTCTCTCCAAGACTAAAAGCCTTTAAGAGGAGATGACAAGTTGAACAGCTATTTAGTAATTTTCTTTTGAACGTACTTTTGGCTTACATCTACTACAGCAACATCTCTAAAGAAGCTCCTACCCAAAAGAAGTGGGAAAGAAAGATGCGTTCGGTCTGCTAACGTAAACTCAGCCTTGTCTTTTAGATCGCCGATTTGAATTGAAGCGACAACAACTGCGCGTCGTTGTGTGCCTTCAGCACTTGATTGTTTGATCTTCACCCAACGTTCTACAGGTAAGCTCACCTCTTCCGTTGTGATGCCATCATGTTCAATCTTAAATTTAACCCAATCTTTGCCGTCACGTTCGAAATCGACAATATCGACAGCACTGATTGATGACGTCGTCGCACCGGTATCGACTCGAGCTTTAAATGCTTCTTTAAGACCAGGAACAAACACCCATTCTTCTTCACCAAGGATCAATTTACCATCACTTGTTTTTCTAGCCTTCTCTACTGGCTTTTCAACAGGTGCAGGTTTTACCTCAGGTTCCGCAGGCTCTACTGGTTTTACTTCTTCAGGCTTTTCTGTAGGTTCCGTTGCTTTCTCGCCTTCCGTGGCTTCAGTCTCACCCTTCGAAGAATCATCAACAACATAAGGCTTTTGCTCTGGTTCGACAGGAACTTGAGTCGTCGTCGAACAAGCAAACAGGCCACCACTTAACATCAGGGTTATAATTGCTTTCCAATTGTACATTCAGTCACCTTTTATTTTGATACGTTGGCTATCGCCTTTGCTACGTAAGGAATATGAGATTCGGAAAGGCCTGCAATATTGATGCGTCCATCACCAACACCATAGACTCCATATTCTTCACGTAGTTGATTCATTTGAGTTTCTTTAAAGCCTAGTACACTAAACATACCTTTATGGCTTTCAATGAAGTCAAATTGTGACGTGTTATAAGTATTTCGCAATTCATCACACAAACTTTGGCGCAGATTTAACAAACGTTGCTGCATTTCACTCAACTCTTGCTTCCAAATCTTTGTTAGTTCTTGATTCTGAAGAATTGTTTTAACCAAAGCAGCACCGTGATCAGGCGGCATAGTATAAGTTGAACGAGCCAGAGTAAGAAGCTTACCTCTTGCGTTGCCAACGTGTTCGCTGTTCTTTCCGATAACGATCGCTGCACCCGTTCTTTCACGATACAAACCGAAGTTCTTCGAGCAAGATGTTGTGATCAGCATTTCTTCAACGTTGTTAGCCATGTGTTGAAGACCTTTCGCGTCTTCTTTTAGGCCATCGCCAAAGCCTTGGTAGGCAATATCAACGAACGGTAAGAAACCATTCTTTTGCGATAACTTAGTAATTTCCTGCCACGCTTCAAAATTGATATCAGCACCCGTCGGGTTATGGCAGCAACCGTGAAGTAGTACCACATCTGATGGACCCGCTGTTGATAGGTCTTCCATCATTCTTGCAACATCAACTTGCTTCGTTTCAGGACTGAAGTAATTGTAATATCGAACTTTTAAGCCTGCCGCTTCCATCACCGGTTTATGGTTAACGTAGCTTGGGTTTGAAATCCAAACCGTAGTGTCTGGTTGAGAAACTTTCATTAAGTCGCCCAACATACGAAGTGCACCACTTGCACCCGGTGTTTGAATCGCGGCTACACGACCCATAGCAGAAGTCCCTTTAAGCAGCAGATCAACCATGCTCTGGTTAAACTCTTCACAGCCAGCTAGGCCAACGTAAGCTTTGGTTTTCTGAGTATCGACAACAATATCTTGAGCCATAGAAACGGCTTTCATGATAGGTGTTTCGCCTTGGTCGTTTTTGTAAACGCCAATGCCTAAATCGACTTTGTCAGTACGAGGATCGCCGCGGTAAGCGACAGAAAGAGATAAAATTGGATCTAAAGTTGGTTTTGGTAGATGTGAAAACATGAAAGTCACAGCCCTTTGAAATTCAAGTAATGGATTTCACGTTAACATTTTCGTACTAAAATCAGAAACATTTTTTAATAGAAGAGCTTAGTTACCATAAGTAATCAGAGATTGGTCATTTTAAGCCTAGATATAGTTTAAATTTCGAATAGTTAATGGCCAGTTACACAAGACATCAACTACAAACTATTTATCGACCTACTTGGTCAGTGAAAAATTGGAATTCCCCTCGCCTACTTTATTGTGTTGCTGAAAGAACTGGCCAAAATCGTTCTAACTAATAAAAGAATTCAATCCAAGAAATGCGTAAACAACCTAATAGAGGAACATGAACAGATTCCTATTTAAATAGGCGCTAAACTGAAATTTATGAACGGGCGATAGATTCACACCTCAGAGCTGGTTTGTAGCATTATGCTAATAATGAAGCTTTTTTTGTGTTTGAGAGTGTGTTCCTATTTACGAGAGTCCTGAATCAGGACAGCGCTTAATAAGTTACTCAATCTATAAGTCAGTAAATCGATGGATGATTTGGTTTGAACTACCACGCCAGTCTAACATTGGATCCGATTTATCTTGCTCAAAGCGACCGTCAATCAAGGTATCTACGTATTCAAGCACTTGCTTCTGCTTTTCATCAAGCTCATCAAGTTCGTAACCTGTCCACATCCAGATGTCTTTGCCTTCACATTCTACTTTTACACGCTGAACGAGCTTAAGGACTTCAGACACGTTCGCAGGATGCATTGGGTCGCCACCAGAAAGCGATAAGCCACGACGCTTGATTCGCGGATCATTGAGATCAGCGATAATATGGTCTTGCAGTTCTCGAGTAAACAAATGCCCAGTGTCCAACCTTTGCGTCGACTGGTTATAACACCCGCGACACTGGTGTACGCAACCCGACACAAACAAGGTACAGCGTGTTCCTGGGCCATTTACAACGTCGATCGGGTGATATTGATGATAGTTCATAAGGCAATATTGAAAACTCGTGATGGCTTAATGGTTTAACTCGAAAAGTAGCGAGAAGTGAAACAAATGAGTTGGTATCGACATAACGCCGATACCAATCTTATTTCTTGAAACGTAGCTCTTCTAAGTGAACTAGCTAAAGATCGCAAACCTTAACTAAGATGCTTTGTTAGATTAAAGGTGCTTCACGCGGCGTTTAACTTCTTCTTGCTTACCGAAGTTAAATGGTCGTGCATCTGGGCTACCAAGGTAACCACAAACACGGCGTGTTACCGATACTTTCGTTGAGTCGTGGTTGCCACACTTTGGACAGGTAAAACCCTTACTTGTACAATCAAACTCACCGTTGTAACCACACTCGTAACACTCATCAATTGGCGTGTTGGTGCCGTAGTAAGGTACGCGTGTGTAGCTGTAGTCCCATACGTTTTCTAGTGCTTCAATGTTCTTCTGCATGTTCGGGAATTCACCGTAACAGATAAAGCCACCGCTAGAGATTTCAGGATAAGGCATCTCGAAATCGATCTTATCGTATGGGTTCACTTTCTTCTCTACATCTAAGTGGAAGCTATTGGTGTAGTAACCGCGGTCCGTTACACCATCAATCACACCAAACTCTTTGGTATCGATGCTGCAGAAACGACTACATAGGTTTTCACTTGGTGTGCCGTATAAGCTGAACGCGTAACCTGTCTCTTTCGTCCAAAATTCCACTTCACGCTTCATGTACTCCACCAGCTCAAGCGCTTTTGTACGCATTTCGCCATCGTCGTACAAGTGAACGTCGGTACCGTAAAGAGCTGTCATCGCTTCGTGGATACCAATGTAACCGAGAGACACAGAAGCACGGCCGTTCTTGAAGATGTCAGCGATTGAGTCGTCAGCTTTCAAGCGAACGCCACATGCACCTTCCATGTATAGAATTGGAGCAACACGCGCTTTCACGTTTTCTAGACGAGAGATACGAGTCTCTAGAGCACGACGAGCAAGCTTGAGTTTTTCATCAAGCAGTTCGTAGAACTTAGCCATATCTTGCTTCGCGTTAATCGCGATACGTGGCAAGTTCAGGCTAACAACACCTAAGTTGTTACGACCTTCATGAATCAACTCACTATTTTCTTTGTATGTATTCAAGAAGCTACGGCAGCCCATAGGCGTTTTGAATGACCCTGTCACTTCTACTACTTTGTCGTAGTTAAGAATGTCTGGGTACATACGCTTAGACGCACACTCAAGCGCTAGTTGCTTGATGTCGTAGTTCGGATCTTGCTTCTGGTGGTTCAAACCATCTTTGATTGCAAACACCAGTTTAGGGAACACGGCTGTTTTACGGTTCTTACCCAAACCTGCAATCCGGTTTTTCAAGATAGATTGCTGGATAAGTTTTGAACCCCAGCTTTCACCTAGACCAAAACCAAACGTCACGAATGGTGTTTGACCATTAGCTGTGTGCAGCGTGTTTACTTCGTACTCCAGAGATTGGAACGCGTCGTAACACTCTTTCTCTGTACGAGAGATAGCAAAAACTTCGGGGCTATGAATATCCCACTCTTTCGCTAATGATAAATGCTTCTCGTAGCTCGCCATTACGTAAGGTTCTAGAACCTCATCGATACGGTTAATCGTTGTACCGCCGTAAATGTGGCTCGCCACTTGTGCGATGATCTGCGCCGTTACCGCTGTTGCCGTAGAAATAGACTTAGGTGTGTCGATTTCTGCGTTACCCATCTTAAAGCCATGCGTTAACATGCCTTTAAGATCGATAAGCATACAGTTAAACATCGGGAAGAACGGTGCGTAGTCTAGATCGTGATAGTGAATGTCACCACACTCGTGAGCCTGTACGATGTCACGCGGCAAAATGTGAGTCTTTGCATAGTGTTTAGCCACGATACCCGCCAGCAAATCACGCTGAGTTGGGATAACTTTGCCATCTTTGTTGGCATTCTCATTGATCAGATCAACATTGCTTTCTTCGATCAGGCCTTCGATTTCACGCGTTAAAGTACTTTGCTTTTCACGTGCGATGTCGCGGTCATGACTATATTCAATGTAGGCACGAGCAAGAGACTTATAAGGTCCCTGCATTAGCTCGTTCTCGACCATGATTTGAATTTCAGAGATATGAACTTCATCGTAGTCTTCGAGCTTCAAATCAACTGCCAATGCCACATTCAGAGCATAAATAGCCATTTCCTTATCGGCTTTGTCTGATGCTGCTTCCACTGCAGCTTGGATGCGATCTCTACTGAATGGAGCTCTTGAGCCATCACGCTTGATTACGATTGATTTCACTACTTCTCCTTACTCTTGAGGCATTCACAGACTTATCCATAAACACACTATATAGAGCGATTTATCGTTTAACTAACACTAGATATTGTGGCGTATTTAACGAGAACCACCAATTTTGAGTATTGATTTGGATCAACAAAACGCGCACACTGAACAAGATAAATCTAATATTATTACGTGAGTTCTCAAGTCGAAAAGAAACAATGTAACAATAAAAAAACTGCTAAAAAGAGTTGAATTTTCGGTAAGTGTTGTAGGATAACGGCTCAACTATATTGGACGACAAAATTAGGGATATTTGGAATGAAACGACTTCAAAAGTGGGTAATGCTAAGTTACTTACTCAGTAGCCACGCATTTGCTGAACCTTTGACCATATCCAGTTGGAATATCGAATGGTTATCAACCAATGTGGCTGTGAATAAGTTTTCTGCCCAACGTGATCAAGCGGATTTCGATAAACTCGAACAGTATTTCCAATCCTTAGATGCGGGTGTGGTTGCTTTTCAAGAAGTCGATGACATAAATGCCATTCAACGCATCGCTGGTGACCAATATGAGATCTTGATGTCTGATCGTTCATTGCCCAAAAACAGTCACCGACAATTCAAAGAAGTGAACCAATATACGGGCTTCGCGGTTCGTAAAGGAATCGCTCTCACTGACTACGCTGACTTTCCTCTAGAAACGAGTGCTAACAGCAAGCTTAGGTTTGCAAGCTATATGGTTGTAGAAGCGGATACAAAACCAATTCATATGTTGTCAGTGCATTTAAAGGCGGGTTGCAGCGGCGCGTATAAGTCTAACCGCGACTGTTCAAGGCTCAAAGACCAAGCTCAACAATTGAATAAGTGGATACAGCAAAGAGAACGTAAAGGTGAAGATTACGCGATACTGGGCGACTTTAACCATAACCTCTCCTATTCAAGAGATTGGATGTGGAAAGACATGACGCAAAATACCGATGCTCAGTTAGCAACACGAAAAACTCGAGCAGATTGTAAGGTGCGCTCAAACCGCAACAATCACCGTACACATCAGTTTCGTTCAGTGATTGATCATATTGTGGTGAGCAAGTCCTTGGATGCCTCTGCTGCGAAGCAAAAGGTATTTGAAACGCAAGATGTGCTGGACTACAAACTCAGTGATCACTGCCCAGTTTCAACGACTATTAAATAATAGATTTTAGACAACAGCAGATTGTAGATAACGGCAAATAATAGAAACAATAGATATAGAAAGAGGCTGACTGGCTTTCTTGCTGAAAGCGAGTCAACCTCTCTATTTGGTCAGCTCAGAACGAATAACGTCAAAGCCATTGTAATCAGCTATAAGCTTGCTACTAACAGGTTTTGTTCGTACGACCCGCTAGCCACATTCCCACAGCAAATGCGATGCGCCAGTGTTTTTCGGTGTTGGCTGTATCCGCATCTTTACGTTCTTTGTTGCTCGTGCCAATTGGCAATAATCGGCTGACAATGCCGCTAATGCCAGCTACTCGACCAATCCCCAACATTAAAACAATGGCCGACACGCCTAACAACATGCCACCGAAAAAAGCATCCCAAGGAATCAAACTAAGCACAGACCTCTCCCATCCACAAACATCACAAGCTCATAACAACCTATAAATTAAAGTTTACTAATAAATGTAAATTAGCTAATGCTAATGTGGTGCGAGTATGTGTCGTTTTGTAAATCTGGAATTAACAAGCTTCCGTCATGAAAAAAGCCCTTAGGCGTTAACCTAAGGGCTTATGATTTAATTCGAGCTGTATGTCTGTTACTTAGTCTTGTTCTTTTCAGCTATCCACTGAGACATATATTTGGTGCTCGCCATGCTATGGTGTCTGAGCATTGAACCAAAGAAGTTATCCAGTCGATGAGATTCAAGAGCCGACTCTAACGCAATCAATCGCTCAATCAATGTGTCGCCTAGTTTATTCTGCTCGTAGTGCGCTTCAAGGATTGAATGACATTGGCTTTGTGCCTTAAGCCACTCCTCTTCGTCTTTATAGAGGGCAACCGCAGCTTCAACAAATTCGTCGATATCATCAGCAACCGCGCCCGGCCATTGCAGTTCACCTTGCGGCAACATACCTTCGCTGCCGATTTCACTGGTGACGTTCGGAGTTTGTAACTTCATCGCATCAAGCAATTTACCTTTAATGCCCGCGCCAAATCGTAGAGGTGCAACACACACACGAGCTTGCTCCATCACTTCTTGAGCGTCTTTCGCCCAACCTTTAATATGGAAACCGGTTTTAGGGTTGTGCAAAGCCGTTGCTTTCGGCGGCGGGTAAGATCCGTAAATATGAAGTTCAGCGTCAGGTAACTGCTTGCGAATCTTCGGCCAAATCTTTTGTAACTGAAGCACTGCATCCCAGTTCGGTGCGTGTCTAAAGTTGCCTATTGTCATGAAATGCTTACGTTCTTCATAGCTTTTCGTGCTTTCAGGTAGAGTATTGAGATCAACCATGAACGGCAAGTGATGAAGCAATTTTGGATCAATATTGAACTCAGAATGAAGTAATTCCATCTCATGGCTAGAAATGATCAACGAAAGATCACAGCGTAGAATCGCGGCAATTTCACGTTTAGCCAAGTCACTGTACAAATGCGCTTTTGTCAGTTCTGTCTCTTTCTTAACAGCTTCGTGTCGAGCATTACGTAGGAACTGTAAGTCTTCCGTATCCAGTAACTTAAAGGCATTCGGGCATACTTTCTCAACACGCCAACCAAACTGCTCTTCCATCATGAAACGGTCAAACATTACGACATCGGGTTGCAGCTCTTCGATATACTGGTCAAAGCTATCGCAATTTAACTGTATAGATTGGCTCGTGATGCCCTCTTCAGAGAGATCGATCATATGCTCGGTTTCTTGAGCTGGCGTTGCAAATTCAACTGACCAACCTTGTCTCTTGAACAATCGTAAAAGTGACATCATATGGCTGCCAGCCGCCGATGAATTCGGTTCTGGCCAGACGTAGCCAATTGCTAAAACTTTCTTCAAAACACTTCCTAAGAAATAACAAAAGGGACTAGATTAGTCCCTAATTAAACGTTTATCGATGATGGTCGGTTTGTACCGCTGATTATAATTGGTTTTAAGAGCTCAGCGATCAGATTCGCTCGCCCACATTGCGAGCTATAATAAGCACTTCGTCAGCAGAGTACAGGTTTGAAATCGTAGTTTCGACCTCTGCACCCAATGTCTATTGGTACAGCTTTTGTGCAAAGTTGTCTGCTCTGGTGGTCACTAAAACATGCTTTAGTGTTGAGCCTTGGCTCGCCAAATGCTGATTTACCTGCGGTAGGGAATCTAGAATCAGCGTTTACCCCATCCTGCCCCCGCGCACCTGGTAACACGGCAAGTTGCTCTAGTTCTAAAACAGCTTCAGGTCTAAACCCGCTTTTCTGAACCCAGATGATGTAACCCACGATCTCACCTTCACTCTCCGCAACAAAGTTAAGAAAACGCGGTGCAGCATTTGAGTTACATTGTAACTAGCCTCTACAGTGCTGTTGTCGAACAAACGTAGCTTGGTGAATTAAAGCCGCCTCATCAAGGTCGGCTTTCGTCATAAGACGTACTTTGGCTACTGCACCCATCAGCGTTATTCGCTCGCTGAATTCGGGTGTGTTTTACAGTGTAAAATGGCTCTTTCTAAAAGCTCTAAAGCCGACTTGTCGGCTTCTGGAAGCTTAGCATCTGATTGACCTAGCGGTTCAACACGGCTACCCCATTTAATGTGGCCAGCGCCCCACGTTAGACCCGCACCAAATGCCGCTACAAGAATGTTGTCGTTAGGCTTAACGAAACCTTGCTCTAGCGATTCACACAATGCAATTGGTACAGTCGCAGCGGATGTGTTGCCGTAATTTTGGATGTTAACAAACGCTTTATCGCGATCGATACCCGCCATATCACAAAGAGTTTGAATGATTCGGATGTTCGCTTGATGCGGAATCACAACGTCAATGTTGTCGGTTGAGATACCTGTACGGCTCAATACTGTGTGTGCCGCTGCGCCCATACCTTTCACTGCACGTTTAAAGATCTCTTTACCAACGAAATCAAAGTCCCAATAACCGTTATCAGCAGCAAAGCGGTCCATAGATGTACCGAATTTTGGTACCGCTAGAATATCGCGGCCTTCGGCGTCACAACCGATCTGAGCTTCTTGTAAGCCAACTTGTTCTTCGGTCCGAGATAGAACCACAGCGCCAGCGCCATCACCGAAAAGAACCGCGGTATCACGCTTGGTCCAATCAATGAAGAATGACAAGCGTTCTGCGCCCACAACGATAGCGTTGCGGTAGTTACCCGCTTGAATCAGTCGAGTCGCCGTTTCAACACCGTAAATGAAGCCAGTACATGCCGCATTAAGGTCGAAAGCCGCTGCACTCTTAATGCCTAGATTCTGTTGAACCTTAGATGCGGTGTTTGGGATAAGTGAGTCTGGGCTGCACGTCGCGATGATAACAAGATCGATATCTTCAGCAGTTAGGCCAGCACACGCCATTGCATGTTTTGCTGCGACAGTCGAAAGTTCAGAGGTATTTACATGACTGATACGACGGTTTTCGATACCAGTTCGAGTTCGAATCCACTCGTCAGACGTATCAATGAAAGTGCTTAGATCATCATTGGACAGCACGGCTGGTGGCAGACACTTTCCCCAGCCAGTAATTTCGGCGTAAAATTTTGTCATCATTTACCTGTTTATTGTTTGTTTTTATTTAAGTATCGTATTCTAGTTTTAAACAGTATAAGCGCTCCGTGCGTGATTCGTAAATCGCGTTAGACACGGAGTTACAATAAAAAGAGAAAGTTATGTCTACATTCAACACACGTTGCCCTTCTTGTAATGGCGTAAACCGAGTTCCTTCAGAAAGAATTTCAGAAAGCCCAACCTGCGGCAAATGCAAAACAGCATTACTCGATGGCGCTCCTATTGAGGGAACGTCACTTAATTTCCAATCTATCTTGAACAGTTCACAGCCTGTGGTTGTCGATTTCTGGGCGACATGGTGCAACCCGTGTGTTGGCTTTGCGCCAGTGTTCAGCGACGTCGCAAAAGATCGTTCGGGAGATGTTCGATTCGTTAAGATTGATACTGAAGCTCAGCAACAACTTGCCGCGATGTACCAAATCAGAAGTATTCCAACGGTGATGGTGTTTAAAGCTGGCAAACGTGTCGATACGATTAACGGTGCGTTACCAAAAGGCGAATTTGATCGTTGGCTTAATCAAGCTCTGACCAAATAGCTCCGTGTTTATATCGCTTTTAATTTAGCTTATGCTTTAAGGAAGCGTACAAAAAATAGGTTAGAGAGCCTTACCAAAATAAGACTCCCTAACCTACAGTAAAACAATCAGTTACCTCTGTTTCTTTAATTATACAACCATCTCGTCTTCTGCATGTTCATTGGTTTATTGCTTACTAAACCCATACTGTTCTTTGATCTGATCTGCGATTTTTTCGGCAATCATAATGGTTGGCGCATTGGTATTAGCCCCCACTAATGTTGGCATCACAGAAGCATCAATGACTCTTAAGTTATCCAATCCATAGACTTTAAGATCGTTATCTACCACGGCCAGAGAATCATCAACGGTTCCCATTTTGCAGGTTCCGACTGGATGATACTGAGTATCCGCACGATTTCGAATATCTTGCTCAATAGCCTTGTCATCATTGGCATCGACCGGATAAAAAGCATTGCCACGGATATCATCAAACGCCGCGCTTTCTAGCATTTGATACTGCTTCTTCCAACCTTTAATCATCACGTCCATGTCTTCAGGATGACTGAAAAACGCAGGATCGATCTTAGGCGGATCATAGGGATCACTGCTATTGAGTGTCACGGTACCTATACTTTTCGGTCGTAGCAAGGTGACATGAGAGGTAAACCCATGACTAGTGTGTATTTTTCGGGCATGGTCATCAACCACGGCAACCACAAATACAAACTCTAGATCCGGCACCGCGATATGATCTTCTGAACAAAGAAAGCCTATCCCTTCTGCAAAATTACTGCTCATCTTGCCGCGGCGTTCTTTGTGCCATAGCGGTAAAGCTTCTGTCATTTCCAAGGCCATTTGCAGCGAGATACCGAAAGTTTCACGCTTTTCACTGCATTTGTACGAATGGACTAAGTCGATATGGTCTTGAAGGTTCTTACCCACTCCAGGCAATTCATGAACCTGTTCGATGTCATGCCTCTCTAGTTCAGCTTTAGCGCCCACACCCGACATTAACAGCAATTGGGGGGAACCAAAGGCGCCAGCGGATAGAATCACTTCTTTGTTGCATTGGATCTGATAACGCTTGCCGTTAGAACCATACTCGACACCAATCGCCTTCTTGCCTTCAAACAAGACCTTATACGTAGTTGCTTTAGTCACCACGGTTAGATTTGAACGCGACAGGTTTGGCGTTAAATAAGCCTTGGCAGCACTGCATCGTTCGCCATTAATTTGAGTCACCTGAGTCGGCATCGCCCCGAATTGTGCCGCACCGTTGATGTCTTCATTACGAGGAACCCCTATCGACTCACACGCCGTTAAGTAACGTTCCAACATCGGACTTGGCGATCGAAGGTTCGCCACATTCAAGGGACCACCTTGGCCGTGATACTCATCTTGGTGAACCTCGTTATTTTCTGCTTTCTTAAAATAAGACAGACACGCTTCATAATTCCACCCAGTGTTACCCAAGCTTTCCCATGTGTCGTAGTCGTAACGGTGCCCACGAGCATACATCATGGCAT
Source organism: Vibrio sp. nBUS_14 (assembly GCF_051201655.1). NCBI lineage: Bacteria > Pseudomonadati > Pseudomonadota > Gammaproteobacteria > Vibrionales > Vibrionaceae > Vibrio > Vibrio sp. nBUS_14. Next base: position 987,511 of record NZ_CP179207.1, on the reverse strand, counting down.
TAATAGAGCTGGAACCGCCCAGTGTCTTACCTCTCGGTTGGTAACCTTTACGGCCATTCAAACCCGGTTGTTCAACGGTTTCAAAAGCCCAATTATTGAGTTTGGTTGGCATCATTGCCACTATGCCAACCGGAGTATGAATCAATGGGCTGCTGTCTTTACCACCCGCCTCTAGTAAACAAACCGTGATATTCGGGTCCTCAGACAGCCGCGAAGCCATGACACAACCTGAAGAACCACCGCCAACAATAATAAAATCATAACTATCCATGGGTTGTCTCCGCTAGTTCGAGTGGGTGTAACTCTCTCTTCAAAATCTTGCCTGTTGCCGTCATTGGTAGCGCTTTACGAATAAACACTTTACGAGGATATTTGTAACCCGCCAATTGCTCACGACACCAAGATACCAGCATTGTGCTATCACATTGTGTATGTTCATTAAGCACAACGATAGTAACCTTTCATGACACTTGGATTCTTGATGCAGACTTCGCCCAATTCATCCATGGCGACTAAGTTACCTTGGATGCCTTTACTTTTAATAAGGTGACCACACAAAGGTTGACGAACACAATGCAGCGAGTTAATTCGCAAAGTGACGGGTACGACCCAATGTGCAACTTGTTAAATTACAACATTTTGATAGCATTTCGAACAGGTTTTAAAAAGACAAAAACCGGTGATATTCGGACACAGCTCTATCAGGCCTTGTAAAACCTTGCACACATAAAACAAAAGTTTAAACAACCTTGGGAAAGTGAGAGCAGGCGACAAGCGTAAATGTTAAGAGTTCGGTTAAGATGGCAATATTCAACAAGAGGCATCCTATGGAATACACCGCAGTCTATGAACCCGATATGCAAGCATTCGGTATTCTTGATCTTCAATTGCTTTATCGTTACATGTCGCCCGCTCTCAGCATCAAAGAACTGCTTGAAGGCAGTAACATCGATGATCTTCAACTCAACACGCCAGACACGCACATTACCTTGGCGCAAAAGTTGGCGGTGTTTAGTAATGCGCTAGAAAATACCAACGAAGAAGGTCTCGGGCTCAGAGTCGGTCAACAAGCACGTTTCAGTGATTTCGGTGTTCTGGGGTATGCGGTGTTCAGCAGTGAAACACTATTGGATGCCTTGTTGATTGGATTTAAATATCTACAGCTTGCAGGCCCAGTACTAAGAAAAACCATGTCTGTTGAAGACAACGTGGGGCACTTTCGCGCAGAACAACTTATCGATTTAGATTCGCTGCTGCCTTTTTGCTGTGAATACTGGTTCACCGCGATTCAAAGCCTGTGTGAAGAAGTGCTGCAACAACCCTTCCCCTCACAAGTGATCCGCTTCCCTTATCCCAAGCCTGAATATGGCGAACTCTACACAGAGATTTTCCGTTGTCCGGTCGAATTCAACAGTGATCGTCTTGAATGGCAGTTCGACGCAACAAGCTTGTATTCACCTCTTCCGACCGCCAATACCATCACGCTGCAGATGTGCTTGAAATCGTGTGATGATATGTTGGCGAAGGTTAGTACTCCCACCAGCCTAAAAGAAAAAGTCTCTCAGATGTTGATCGAAAGACCTGGATGTTACCCTTCCATAGAATCTATCTCGTCAGAATTGGGGATGTCTTCTCGAACACTGCGCCGGCACCTCAAAGCGGTTGATACGAGTTATCAGAAAATTCTTGATCATGTTCGTTTTCACCTTTCTCGACACTATCTTTCTTCAACTCAAATGAGCATTGAAGAGATATCCGAACGCGTCGGTTTTTCTGACAGCGCTAACTTTCGACATGCGTTTCGTAAGTGGAGTGGCAGTTCGCCAAGGCAATACCGTAAAGAAGTCGTCTAACACTAAATAGCACATCAAATGAAATTCCAGTGGTGCCAGTTAACACCCGTTCGCTTTCTAATTTAAATAGACGATGAACAAGGGTTTAACGGATTTTAAACCGCATAAAATGTTGCCAAATCGAAAAATATCGCAATGGTCTTTTAGTTTAGATTGGCGATAAATTTCTTTTATCTTCACGACCATTTTTATTCGTTTTACCCAATTCAGTTTCTCCCCCATAGTCGCGGAAAATTCATCGTTTCTTTCACTATTTAGAGGCTCCTGCATTGGACAACATCCAACCAACAACTCGCATAACTGTTCCTGTTATTGCATTGTCTTTTTACGCGATCGCTTCAGGCTACTTAATGAGTTCATTACCATTAATGCTGTCTGAGTATGGCTTAGACAGTAACCTATCGAGTTGGTTGGCTAGTGCCTTTTATGCAGGTCTTTTAGCGGGTACGTTATTGATTGAGCGTGCAATCAAGCGTGTTGGTCACAGAGACGCGTTCGTTATCGCACTGACCATTTTTATCGCTACGATCCTTTTATTACCGTTGGCACCACATCAATACGTTTGGCTGTTGGCTCGTTTCGTGGCAGGTGTCTCTGTTGCTGGGATCTTTGTAATTGTAGAGTCTTGGCTAATGAGCGGCGATGAATCTCAGCGTGCGAAACGTCTAGGGGTTTACATGTGCTCGCTATACGGCGGCTCTGCCGTTGGTCAACTTGGCATTGGATACCTTGGAATTACAGGTGGCGTGCCTTTCATCGCAATGTTCACCTTGCTGTTTGGGGCAATCATTGTATTGATGTACGGGCAAGCGACTGCACCAAAAATTCACGATGCGCAGTCTCTATCACTAAAGCAAATCAGCAAGCTAAGTCATAGCGCTCTGATTGGTTGCATTGTTTCAGGGCTAACTCTTGGTTCGATTTATGGCTTGATGCCTGTAGAACTGGCTCAACGCAACATTGCACACCAAGATATTGGTGGTTTGATGGCGTTAGTCATCATGGGTGGTATGGCTGTTCAACCGATGGTGACATGGTTATCTCACCACATAGGACAAGTGTTATTAATGGCTCTATTCTGCCTACTAGGGGTTGCAAGCATTGGCGTTCTCACTATCAACCATGATTTTTACGTTCTTGGTATGAGCTTGTTTGTGTTAGGCATGGCGACGTTTGCGCTTTACCCGATTGCGATTAATTTGGGTTGTCGTAACTTAGACCCGAACTACCTAGTGTCGGTGACTCAGGTTATGTTGTTGTGTTACAGCGTGGGTTCAGTCGCAGGTCCATTGGTTGCGGATAGCTTTATGGATTCACAAGCAGGACTATTTACTTACCTGTTTGCGTCCCTGCTAGCGACAACGATTTATATGTTAATCGCAAGCCTAAAGCGCTCTCCTCTACAGATTGCTGGCGAGTAGCCCAATCACAGTCAGCGAATCTTAGTCAACGAGACAGAATCAACGAGTTGCATTGTCATTTAGGGCCTCTTCACTAAAGGTTATTCGCCTGAAGAAAGCGCCCTTTTTGATGTGTCTTTGATACGTCGGGGGTTAACGATCAATAAGCACACACCTTTCTCTTGATGCATTTTGAGAATGTTGTTTTCGATGTATTCAACAGCCTTGTCAGTATCTGTTATTTCCTTGTCTTCGATGTAACGCAGGAAATCTTCTGAGCTATATAATCTCTGGATAAACGCCGCATCTTGAGGTGTGCCCATTCTTAATCATAAACGTGCGGTCTCGACTGCCTGCATAGTGATATTTTCCTTGCTGAATACCATGTAAATATTGAGTTCTAGATCTAAAATGATTATTCTCCACCGCATAAACTAAATACAAGGCTATGCAGCAATGAACCGTAAGAAAAAAATCAATCAAATTCTAAAGAAAAGACAGAAACAGGCGAATTCTAAACTGCATGGTAGCAACAAACCTCGCTACATCTCTAAAGCTGACCGCGCAAAAATGGAAGCTGAAGAGCAAGCGAAAGCCGCTCAAAAACAAGTAGAAGGTACAGTAGACTTAGCTTTAGAAGCTGAAGAAACAAAAAACTGCTGAATAAGCGTTTTGTTCTTTAGTCATCTTGCGGATTACGAACCGGCAAGAAAAAAGCAGCCTAAATTGGCTGCTTTTTTAATCGTATTTTTTCAACGAGTGGTTTATTTGCTAACCTGTTTTAGCCACTTAACCTTTGAAAGGCTCAACTTCCCAGCGAGAAAATGGCGCTTTTTCGTTAATCCCTGCTCTTCCCCAACGGTCTACCGAGTCAACAACAAGAATTCGCTCATTAGGTACCAGTGACTTAATCAAAGTCGTAGGCTTTTTCGCAGTCACTAACCACAATGTATCGTCTTCTGAAAACATCGCTTTTAGCTTCGCTTTATCCTGTTCTGTCCATTCAAGTTCTGCTTTGAACATGCGGCCTTCAACAAACAGTTGGCTACCAGATACGAAATCTTCCAAACTTTCTGAAAGCAACAATACTGAATCTACGTCGTTATCTAATAACACCGCTTGTTGCTTGTTAATCAATTCACGAACATTAAGCATTACGCGTTGTAGGTTGCTATCAATCGTTTCTGCTTGCTCTGGCCACAATAACCTAAAGTCGGCAGCCACAATTGCCGCCATACGCGTTAAGTTTGTCGGGTTTAACCACGCGTACTTAGACACATCACCACTCGATAACGTCAACGCTGCAACACCTTGTGCGCGTGGAGTAATCGCTTGAGCGGCATCAACTTCAACCAAACGGATGTTGCCCTGCCTTGCGTATACAAATGTAGGATCAGCTAGCCAGATGGATGACAGCGTTAACGCAACGGTCGCCTTTTCACCTGACTTAAGCACCTTACTTGCGCCCTTAGTACCAAACCAGTTAGGCAGGCGATCAATACCGTACCGTTTTGGTGGTAGGTATTCAGTCGTAATGTCGGTGCCTTTGGTCAATTCTGTCGCTAGTGCGTAAGTCACTGGCGTACTGGTAAGGATATCCTCTGCATTTACGTTGAGAGGCACCATTGAGCCGCCAAACAACATGCTGCTGACTACACTCACTTGAGCAGTTGCTTTTAGTGAACTTGAAATACGGTTCATTAAAGAAGTCATGATTATGCCTTTCTTAAAATTCGGTATAGCGTTGCCGCTAGGAAAAACGTTGCAGAGACGATGATGATTGAAGCGCCTGATGGCACTGGGAGTTTTAGCTCCATAGGTAATACCGTTCCGACCAAACATGCGATGGTTGCCAGTAACGCAGACAGTAAAACAAAGCTGCCCATGCGCTTAGTCAGCAATCGAGCCGTAGCACCTGGGATCAGCAATAACGCGCCAACCAGAACCGCACCCACGATTTTCACCGCTGCAATCGTCACCAAGGTGATCATCATGACAAACAAGTAGTCGTAGAAGCTGGTGTTATAGCCACGCACCTTGGCAATATCAGGGCTGATACAAGTCAAAAGAATGCGGTTGAACGTCGGTATCAAAAGTAAAATGATGATCGCGCAGCTACCTGCGAGAATCGCTAAGTCTTGGTCTGTTACCGTGAGGATCGATCCAAATAACACGTTCTCAAGCATATGGATATTGATCTTACGAGCTACGTACATCAGCAATGCCGCGCCCACCGCTAACGCAAGTGCAAGGAAAACGCCGACTAAGGTATCGTATGGCACATTGGTTCTATTTCTTACAAAGTGAAGAAGCAAAGCGAAGATCATACAGAAACTAAACAGCCCGATGATTGGGTTTTCTGGTGGTTCACCAAGCAGAACACCAATAGCGATACCGGTTAACGCTGCGTGGCCAACTGCCTCAGAGAAGAAAGCCAGACGCTTTGCAATCACCAAAGTACCAAGGCCACCTAGTAACGGGCCCAGTAACAATGCAGCAACCAGTGCATTCACCATGAACGCATACATGAAGCTGTCAGATAACCAACCCGCTTCAACGCCACTTACGGCAAGTTGTCGTAACCATTCCATTACGCAACCTCCTTCGATTTAGCTATCGCTGCACCACTGCTGTAATGCTGAAATAAACTTTCAATTTTACTCGGATGCAGTACTTGTTCATGTGGACCACTATCCACCAAGAATCGATTCACAACATGTACATTGGCTTCAAGGCGACGCACTGCGGTTACATCATGGTGAACGGCAAGAATCGTACGGCCTTCATCAACACATTCACGAATGAGAGATTCAAGATAACGAACGCCCTGTTCATCCATACCAGTGGTCGGTTCGTCCAACACCAGTAAGCTGGGGTTATCCAATAAGGCTTGAGCAAACAATACACGTTGTTGCTCACCGCCCGATAACTGCCCCATACGACGATCGCTACGAGTCGCCATACCCACACGATCCAGTTGCGCTAATGCAAGATCCAATTGCTTAGATTTACGACGCCAAAATAGCGGAATTCGTGTTTGGTTAAGCAACACGAAATCCATTACCGTCAGAGGTAAGCTCGACTCGAATGTCGCTTTTTGAGGAACGTAACCAATACTTGGCTTTTCTGGCCAATGAATATTGATTTGCCCAGAGAAAGGCGTCAAACCAAGTACAGAGCGCAGCAAAGATGTTTTGCCCCCGCCGTTTGGCCCCATGATCACATGGCACTCACCTGCTTTAAGTTCTAATGAGATATCGTCAAGAATCACGTTATTATCGTATTGCAGGCCGAGTTTATTAATCGAAATTGAGGGACCTAGCATTACGCGTTCCCGCTTTTAGCTTGGTTAGTCGCTGCAAATTTCATTGCTTCGATTAACGTTTGTAGATTCTTCTTCATCTCAACTTCGACTTTATCGTCTTCATATTCACCGTGCGTCATGTGAGAAAAGCGGTAAAGCTGAACGCCTGTTTCCGCTTCAATCGTGTCAACAAAACGGTTTGGCATGTTTAGCTCGTAAAACAGAACATCAATACCCGATGCGCGGATCTTTTCGATCGTCTCTTGCAGTTGGCTAGCACTTGGTTCTACACCGTGTGCCGGCTCGATTACTGCCGCGACATCCACACCAAACTCTTGAAGGATGTAACCATACGCATTATGGGTCGTCGCGACCTTCATACCTGACGTATCGAGTTCGCCAAGTGACAACATCGCATCACGCTTCATAAAGCGAAATTGCTTGGCGTATTTACGAGCGTTCTTACGATAAAACGCCGCGTTATCTGGGTCGAGCTTAGAGACTTCGCTCGCGATGGTGTAAACCTTTTGAATCGTTGTAGAAAGGCCAACAAACGTATGCGGGTTAACGGCACCTTGACCAACAGACTGGCCTAACGCGGGAAGTAGAGGTACTTCTTTGTTTGCTTCGATAACCACTAAGTCATCGCGTTGCGCGGCTGAAATCACTTTAAGCGCGAAGTCATCGTGACCAATACCGTTTACCACGATCGCATCCATCTGGCTCAATCTTTTTAAATCATTGGGTTGCGGTAAGTAGTTATGAGGATTAAACCCAGCATCAACCAATGGAAGAATGTTCACTTTGTCACCCACCACAGCTTTTACGTAGCTGTAGTAAGGTTGAAGCGTGATACCAATCGTTAGCTTATCGCTATCGATCTTGTATTCTTTTGCCAGTGCATTGGGTGTCATTAACACCGCCAATAACGACATGAACAGAGTCATAATTCGCATAGTAATTCTCTTATTATTAGTGAGCATCTTTATGATGCTGTTCAATTTCTGATTCATTCACGACCATTTTCCAGCCCGCAGACTCAAGCGTATGCTGGTCAAAAGTAGCGGGCTGTTTCACTACACCACCGAAGAAAATCCAGATTTCAGGAGAAACGCTGTTCGCGTTTAAAATAAAGGAATCAGCAAAGCCATACTCGCTTTGTGCAGCATATTCACTTGATGTAGCTTGTTCACTTGGTGCAGAAAAGTAATAACCACGCTCGTCCAAAACCCAAGCATGAGAACCTTTACGCTTCCAGCTCTGGTCTTCAACAAAAGGAGCGACCCATTCATCTTTAAGTGATGCAACACTTGGCCATTCGCCGTCAGAGTCCATACGCAGGTCACGAATTTCTTCATGTGCTAAACGTAGCTCTGACAACATTGCCAAGTTTTCTTGCTCAACATCGGTCACCAGAATTTGATGTTCAAGTACCGCTTTCATGTGGGATTCTGCCTGATGAAATGGGATAGTGACCGTGGCAAAGCTCAGGATGAATACAATGATCAGCCCTACCCATTTGCCTTCTCTGCCACCCGTGTCAGCACGTACGCCTTGAATCATCATTTCTCGCTGATCTCTACAACGTCGACTTCAACAGGAAACTCATGTCCTGAATCAAATACAAGATAGAACTCAGTGTCAGGATTTGGGAATTCAACGATAGAACGTTTATCTGTCACCTCTTTTGCAATTAAGTTGTCGTCGTAATCGTACATCTCAACCGCGTAATCAATCGCTTTACTGCCATCAGAGTAACCCGCTTCACAAGCTACAGTTTTGCCTTCAAACCAGCAGCTCATCAGTGGAAAGTGTGCTTGCGCAGGTAATGCAGCGAAACCAAATCCTAAAGCCAAGCATGGAGTCATTAAAGCGTTAAGTTTTGTTTTTATTGTCATGATTCGTACCCTAGCCACAGTGCAAATTCTCAGTAGTATACTGAGCGATAAAGGGCTCAAATGAGCCCTTGAGATTTTGGTTCTTAATCAGGGTTGTAACCCTGACATAACAGATTATTGAAGCAGTGCTTCGAACGTTAAGTGAACGTTCGCGCTTGCTTTATCTGCCAGTGGGTTGTCAATCAACTCACCTTTGTAGTTCGCTTTCATTACGTAACGACCCGCTACGTTTGGAGTGAAGGTAATTTCACCATTCTCGTCACTCACAACATCAATTTGCTCTTGGTGGTTGCGGTAAAGCGTACCTTCACGAGTGATCTCCGCTTTTACATCTTTCTGGATTTCACCGTTGTAGAAAAACTGGAATGTCACTGGTTCGCCTTCAATAATGTCTGAAGGGTGCGTTACTGGCTTCATTTCAAGTAGTTTGCCTTCAATTTTGAAGACTGAATCCGATGGTTTACCCACTGTGATGTAGCTTTCTGCACGAGTGAAGCTTATTTGTGTTACCACGTCACGCGACTTTTCAGGCAGAACTGAATCACGTTCTGCTTTGTTTGCTTTAACCCATTTCACTGTGTCACGACGACCTGCTTTGTATTGCGTGTAGTAAGAAGGCTCATTGTTGATCGCCACTTTGTGCGTACCTTCTTCTTCGAAATAGAAATCAAAGATTGAACGACGTTTACCGCGAATAACAAAGTTAGGACGCTCGCTGCGACCGTCTGGCATGATGACATGAGCGTTTTCGCTGCCTGCTGGCTTATCGAAAACGAACGTACCGTGAGACGCAGTCACGTCGAACGTTAGCCAATCACCACCTTCTTTAGACACGGTAAAGTGAGAAGGCAGGATCCAACGCGGGTGAGCTTGCGCTGTTGTCGTTGCCGCTAAGCCAAATGCCATAACACCCGCTAATGCAAGTGCTTTAATTTTTGTCTGTTTCATCATGTTCAATTCCATTATTTATAATTTTTAGCCGTGTCGCTCAATCTGAGCCTACGATGACGACTGTCTATTCTGTTCAGTTTGTTTTGCTATTCGTGCTTACTATTTAGCGATGTAGCTCAGAGTGATTGCACCCGTCTCTTCCGTCGCCTTTAGCTCATATGAAGCATTTGTATCCGTTAGTGATACTTTTTGACGAAGGTAATTACGGCCACCGTGTTCGCGAACAACTTCGATATGAACCGTGTACTCGCCCTGCTCTAGAGTCTGGCCATCATCGCTCTTACCATCCCATACAAAGCGGTACTGGCCAGCAGGGCGCGTTGCAGACGTCACTGCATCAACCAATTCACGATCATAACGTCCAACCTTTCTCCACCAGCTACGTAAATCTTTAAGCCATTCATCTTTACCAACCCAAAGCTCAATGGTTTTCACCGACTTTCGTTCGCTGTTCTCTACCCACACCGCCACATAAGGACGCGCGTACATAGAGGTATCAATCTTTGGAAGTTTAAAGTTCACATCAAGTTTTGCCGTATCAGGGATCGCTTGTGCCATAGCAAGACTCGGCAAAAGAGATAAAGCAAGAAGCGCCTTGCTCCAGTTCATTTTTTTCATGTTTAACAACCTTTGAAATCCGTTTAACCTTTAGTTCGTTCTTCAATCCGATTCATCAATCGAATCAAGCGCTAAGGCACGGCGAAAAAATAGATAATAAGTGAGATTGCAGACCCAAACACAGTCCATTTGATGGAGGTATTCAGCGTCTTTTTCTTCGGTAACAGTAAGCACACGCCAGTAAGTACAAAGAAGATCATCAGTAGCGCAGTGATATCGATGAACCACTTCCAAACTTCACCGCTGTTACGGCCTTTGTGTAAGTCGTTCAATAGTGCGATAACGCCGTAATTGGTGGTTTCGACTTCCACTATTTCAGACGTCACGTCGACGAACACAGAGGCGCTGTAGCCAGGTCCTTTGAAATCCATAGACACCTCACCGATGAGCAACTCACCGTCTTCAATCTCTGCGTAGATGTCTAAACCTGAAGGAACGCCCGATAGGTTGGCTTCTTCAAAAAGAAACATTTCAAAGGCCATTTCATCGGCTTTTAATCGCCCGTCTTGGATTGAAAATAAACTTGTAGGAAGCGTAAACGTAGATCGTTGGATATTGGGTTGAGTTGATTCAAATAACTCTGGTCGATTAAGGGTGATACCTGTCACGGAGAAAAAAAGAACAACGAACAGAAGCGCCATTGAAATATAAACATGAAGCCGACGAGCCCATGATTGAACCGCCCTACTTTTTAACGACATACAAACCAATACCTATTATTTTTATAGCGACAATTTAGTTGATAATCATTCGTATTGGCATTCAATTTACATTGTTTACGTTTGCCGAGCGGCGTATGGAAATTTACATAGCATTTCAAAGGAAGCAATCAAACTGCTTGCATATTCTTACTTACTTGTACTGGAGGCAATTAATAAGTTGTATTTGACCTTGTTGATAACAGGTTCAAACCTCAAAAATTCTCAGTCTCAACATGCTCGATTGAGGTTGGTTTAAGGTAGAAGTTATAGCCTTAAGGAATGAAAGTTGAGACTATTCATTGATTGGATCACTTTGATGAGCCTCAACAAACAATGGATTCGTCGGTGGATACGGTTTACCAAAAAGTAATCTCTACAACCGACGACAAGAGAGCAAACAAGCTTAAAGGGATTTTGACATGCGTATTATTGTTGTTTTGGCTTTTGCTGCGCTAGCAACAGCCTGCAGTAGCCAGATGGCCAGCACGGAAGAACATATCCAAAAGTATATCGGCTCAGACATAACCGATGTACAAGAGCGCTATCTCACCGAACGCTCACGCCCTGTTAGTTTTTGGGCATCTAGACACTATGCCTGCGCTGAAACGAAGAAACCATTAGATAATGGTTATACTTTGCATGCCTTTAAGAACCCTTATCGCGACTGCACCATTAACTGGATCGCTGACACCAGCGATGTGATTCAAAGTGCTACGCCAAGTGGGACGATGTGCGATCCGTAATCGATCAATCCGACGAGTAAAACTAGACCAACTCTAACAGACTGAATTACTGAACAAAATTAAAAAGGGTGTCATTTGAACGATCAAATGGCACCCTTTTTATGCTTTGTTGCTTTGTTTGTTTCTTCTGTTTCTGACTATCAGCCGTTAGACGTTTCCGTTATCGCTGACTGTTCGTAGCTGAGTAAGATATTTAATCCAACCTTTTGCTTCAGAAGAAGGTTCAATGTTGTTTGCACGTTTTGCTTGAGCAAGCGCGTTATCAAGATTCTTTAGCTTGTACCAAGAGCGTACTTTCGCTAAAGCAACGTCGGCTTGCTTGTTCTTGTCTTTCACTTTGTCCAAAACAACTAGAGCACGATCGTAGTAACCTTGCTGAACCAGTAACTGAGCCACATTCCAATGATATTGAGTGTCCTTATTAGACGCTAACGTCCACACTTCAATCGCATTGTCCCACTCTTTCGCTAGCTGCCAGTAAGTTGCTTGCTCCGCAAGAAGTTGAACGTCGCTGCTCGCATTATCTAACTTGCTAATCTCTTGTGCTGCACGCTCTGGAATACCACGTTTAGCATACAGCTGAGCCAGTAGTCTGCGGTCTGAGTTTTTCAGTTCAACACCTTGTAGATCCGCTAACGCTAACGTGTTCAATGCATCGCGGTTACGTTCTAGTCTTAACTGAATACCCACAAGTTGACGCCACCAGTTGTCTTTTTCTGGTTGAAGTTCGATAAGGCTTTCCAGTGTTGGAATAGATTGCTTCCACTCCTTTAACTGTAGTTGTGCACCCAGTTTTAGCGATAGAGGAGACAACTCTGGTTTTGAATTAAACTTGTCACGATTACCAATGGCTACTAGTACTTTTGACCAGTTCTCGATTTGGTATTCCGCTTGTGCAATTCGCATCCAAAGCACGTCTTTCTTTTCAGCCTCTGGTGCTGTTTTTACTAACTCATAGTAATGTGGAAGCGCGTTTTTAAACTGCTGATCGTTTAATAATAGATCTGCAAGCATGCGTTTCGTTATCCAAGCCTGTTCATCCACCAATAAATTACTGTCGACCGCATAAGTAAGCTGCTTAATTGCCGTGTCGGTTTTACCATCTTGCCAGTAAAACACGCCAAGCATGCGCGCTACATACGCTTTGTCGTAGCCTTTAGAAAGCTCTAAGCCTGCAAGTACGTCAATCGCCTGTTTAACTTGTTCATCTTGAGCAAGCTTATGCGCCTTTTGAACACGAATAGCAGTATATTGAGTTAGCTCTTTTGCTTGTGTTGTAAGGGGCATTAACAACAAGCCCACTAATATCCATATCTGTTTCATTATTTTGCCAACTTAAACTCTAGTTTCACGGTTTGACCAACCTGAGCTATCGCTTTTCCATTGACGACTTTCGGTTGGTATTTCCATTTTTTAAGTGCTCTCATCGCTTCACGTTCAAACATACGACGTGGGCGCGCGTCAGTGACTTGGATATCAACAGGGCGTCCTGTTTCATCGATGGTAAAAGACATAATGACATACCCTTCAACACCACGCTTAAGCGCTTTTGCTGGATAACGAGGTTCAACTCGATACAAAGGCATTGCCTGTTGGTTTGATCCAAAGTCCGAAAATGTCGGCGCGTTAATCGCGAGGCCATCAACCGATGTATTCAAATCCAATGAAGGCAATGAGGACATCGAATTCAGAGGCGTGACTTCAGCTTGTGACTGAGACGTTTGCGCTTCTGGTGGCGGCTCTGGCATTTCTGGCTGTTCAGGAACTGCACGTTGTCTTCTCTGGACTTGTTGTTCTTGTTCAACCATCACCATGTTGAAACTTAACGTCTCACTGTTGTCTGGTGAACGTTGGTGGCCATTATCAACCATCCAAGCCATAAAAGAAAACAGCGCTAAACCCAATGCACCCGCTAATGGTAAAGCAAAAAATAGGCGAATCATTTATGAAGATCCTCCAAGTTCATCGCTTTTCAGCAGCAAGCGCAATGTTTTTAATACCCGCACCTTTCGCGGCGTCCATCACTTTTACAACGGTTCCGTTATAAGCGTGTTCATCCGCTTGAATGACCAAAGAAGCATCAGGTTGTTCTAGCAATAAATGCTCTAACGTCGCTTGAACACGTTCAACATCAACAACACGTTTATCGATGAAGATGTCATTCGCAGAAGTAATCGCAACAAAGATGCCCGCATCTTTTTGGCTAACAACATTAGACGCTTGAGGGCGATTCACTTCAACCCCTGATTCACGAACAAATGAACTGGTCACAATAAAGAAAATAAGCATGATAAATACGATATCAAGCATCGAAGTAAGGTCTATTTGAGCCTCTTCGTTTTTAGAATGACGTCGACCGAGTCTCATCGTTGACTCCTTAAAGATTTTTCTAATTTCAATTCTAAGCGGTTACACACTTTCGCTAAGCGTGCATGAACAAACATACCCGCTAAAGCAGCAACCATACCAGCCATGGTTGGCAGTGTTGCTAGAGATATGCCTGAAGCCATCAATTTAGGGTCGCTGCTACCTTGAGTCGCCATGACATCAAAAACAGAGATCATACCGGTAACGGTACCGAGCAAGCCTAACATCGGACAAATAGCGACTAACAGCTTAATAAAATTCAAGTTTTGGTTAAGTAAGATACTCGCTTGTCCTAACCAACCTTCACGAATGGCTTTGGCATGCCAAGAAGAGTGATCTTCTCTTTCATGCCACTTTGTAACCCAAGCTTGGCGTTGTTTTGGAAAGTAAAACGCAAGATAAAGCACGCGTTCTACCACAAGCACCCAATACACTAGGACAACAGCCGCTAGCCACCACAGGACGAAACCGCCCTGCTCCATAAAGCTTGATAAAGACAGCAGCCAGTCACTCGTTAACCAACTCGCTGGTAATAGAGAACCCGACAAAATATCCATTACGCAGCAGTCCCCACTGGTGGAACAACAGCTTTTGATTCAACTGTCTTTTCTGCCTGTTCAGCAACAAGGCCAATACCCTGCTTCTCAAGAATATTGCGAATGTTCTCTGACTGAGTGCTAAGGATGTTGTGTGCTAATAACAGTGGCATTGCAGCAACTAGGCCAAGTACCGTTGTTACAAGCGCCATCGAAATACCACCAGCCATGACTTTAGGGTCACCATTACCAAATTGTGTGATCACTTGGAATGTTTCTATCATGCCGGTTACGGTGCCCAGCAAACCAAGCATTGGCGCGAGTGCTGCTAGAAGTTTTAGCATAGATAAACCTTTCTCTAAGTGAATCTGTTCATCAACAACCGCTTCTAATAGACGTAGCTCTAAAGCTTCAACCGTTTGACTTTGCTCTTTGTTGTAAACTGCAAGAACACGACCAAGCGGGTTATTACCCGGTTGTTCTGGGTTCTTAAGTTGTGCGCGAATTTTCTGACGAGTAATCGCTAGAGACACGCCACGAACCAATGCGATAATTAAGCCAATAGCCAGTAGACCAAGAATCACTTTACCAACCACACCACCCGCTTGAAGACGATCAGTTAGGCTAGGTGTTAGCGCCAATTGCTCCAACATGAATCCACGTGAAGGATCGACAACGACATTAGCCACTTCACCATTTGCCAGTGCAGAAAGTGATGCTAGCGTTGGACCATTTTCTGGTTGCTTGAGGTATGCGATTGCGTCTTCACGCTGAGTGTTCCAGCTAACGTAACCTTGCTCTGTCACTAAGCCAATTGAACCTAGGCGGTAAGCGTCAACCTTGTTTGTATTGCCTTCACCATTAATGAATTCAATTTGAGATTTGCTAAGCTCAGAGCTCGCTTGAATCTGCTCAACCATGCTCATCCACAAACCAGAAAGTTGTGGCATTGATGGCAGGGATTTAGCATCGATAATTTGATCAACAGTTGCGGTATGCTCAGCACGATCAACACTGTTTACTGTTGAGCTAAGCTCTGCTCCCAATTCTTTTGCGTTCTGACGAACGACGCCAAATAGCTCACCAAGGCTACCTGTTTCTAAACGCAACTTCTCTTCTAAACGAGCGAGTGTGTTTTCGTT
The DNA here is from genome assembly GCF_051201655.1 of Vibrio sp. nBUS_14. Lineage (NCBI taxonomy): Bacteria > Pseudomonadati > Pseudomonadota > Gammaproteobacteria > Vibrionales > Vibrionaceae > Vibrio > Vibrio sp. nBUS_14. The sequence goes on along the minus strand of NZ_CP179207.1, from coordinate 971,998 downwards.
ATCACTGAAAGTCTGAGTCAGAACGTCTGTAGCGCCTTGAATTGAAATACGCTTCGCTTCAAGCTGTGCCTTGATCGCTTTCAGTTCTTGTTCTGTCTTCTTGAAATCCGCTTCACGGACAACATTGTGGGAAGCTTGAGTACGATTATGTGATTTTGCTTTATCTACTAACTGAGCAGTCGTATCAGAAGCTGAGAAAGCAGAAAATGAAAGTGATGTAATGCAAAGCAATGCTGCTAATGGTTTTAAGTTCATTACTTAACCTCCGCAACAGTTAGAGAAACAGGTAAAGTAATTAGGCTTGGTGCTGCTTGTTGGCTTGCAATGTCGTAGGCTTTATCTAGCTCCGATTTCATCGAAGAATCTAGCTCTTGCCATTGGTTTTGTGTTAGATTCCACGACCAGTATTGGCTACCGTTTAGGTTTCGAGCAACTAAAGAGATGCGACCTAGATGTAAAACGTCAGCTTCAATCGTTCTGTCGCTGCTCAGTGCAACACGCCCCTGGTAAGCACCTAGCTTAATGCCATAGTCCATTTCGATTTGGTATGCTTCTAGGATACGACGGTACTTTTCAGCATCACTTACATCCGCACGAGTCATCATGGCTTGAAGCTTTTCAACTCTCTCCAGACGCTGCTCTTTCTTAATCGGCACGTCTTTTTCTACCAGCTGTTGCAGGCCATCAATCATCTGATACATCAAAGGTACAACACCTTGACGGGTGTATTTGATTTCGTCGATCTGCCCTTCAATACTTTGAGCTTCTTGGTTTTGGCTCTCAACTAATGCAGCAAGATGATCGTGATAGATTTCTAGATTCTTCACTTCTTCTTGCAGACGCTCAATCTCAGCTTGCAGCATCAAAGTTGTTTGTGAGCTTTTATCAATAACCTTTTGGCTCGAAGCCGACGCGTTATTGGTCTTGTTTTGAATTGATTGAGCTTGATCCAAGCTGTTTGCCATCGAAGAGGTTGCAACCAAACTGATCGCAAGCGCTAGGCTAGTTTTTAAAAGATTCATAATTGTAGTCATTTACTATAAGAAGAAGGTCAAATGAATTTTATTGATAAGCAGTCTCATTATCATTAAAAGTCACTCGCATTACTAGGGATATTTTACTAAATAGCAGAATCACGAAAGGGGAAAGCCGAACTTTCCCCTTAGTATTTATGCTAGTAATAGTACCCTGCTAACAAATTAGTATTTTACCTGTAGTGTTGCCATGTAGTTGCGGCCTTCGCCAACTACGACACCACGCGTGCTACCACCCTCTAGGTAGTCTTTATCAAATAGGTTTTCTACATTGATACGAGCAACAAAATCTAGGTTTTCGTCATACTTGAATGTATGTGCCACACCCATGTCTACACGAGTGTAAGCATCTTTCTTAAACGTGTTCGCACTTTCAGTGTAACGCTCGCCTACGTGATAAACACCTAGGTTTACATCAGTACCGTTGTTAAACGCATAAGTAGACCAAATGCTTGCAGTAAACTCAGGAACGTCTGCAGGAGTTTTACCTTCAAGTGCAGGGTCATTTTGGTATTCAGCATCCAAGAACATGGTTGATGCACTCAAAGAGAATGCCTCTGTCACGTAACCAGTCGCAGCCAATTCGACACCCGTGTGAACTTGCTCACCAACCTGAGTGGTGCGTGTTTTTTTGCCGTTGTTAGTTGCAGGATCAAGATCTTCCGTCACTTGCATATTTGATTGCGTGATTTGGAATAGCGCACCAGAAACAAACAAGCGTTCATCGAACAGTTCCCACTTAGAGCCAAGCTCGTAAAGCGTGCCCTTCTTAGCATCTTGAGACTGACCAAAGTTCACGTCATCTTTATTTGTGATTTCGCCAACAGGTTCGAAACTTTCAGAGTAAACTGCGTAAATAGAACCATTAGACGCTGGTGAATAAATCAAACCTGCTTTAGGAAGAATGTTGTTATAACTAGCTTCTACCCCTTTGCTACTCTTAGTTTTATCGTAAGCAACTCGAGCTCCTGCAAGTACTTGCCATTGTTCAGTCAAAGTCACTAAGTCTTGAACATAAAAACCGTAGTGCTGACTTTCTGAATGCGATAAACCTGAAGTATCCATGTTGTAGTGAATATCTGATGGCATATCAAAGCCATTTTCACATGCAACGGGATCTGATTGGCAAGCCAAGCCTGAGTAGTACAATTGTTTGTAATCATAATGTAAACCGTTGGCACCAACTAACAGACGGTGGTTCACACCTAGTGCATCGAAATCCCCCGTAAAATCAACATACGCGGTGTCAAATGTCCACTCATCATGACGATCCGACACCTTGTAGCCTCCACTATCTAGAACGTTATCTGACTCTGTACGACGGCGTTCGTAGAATTGACGAGCAATACCTGTTTTCACTGACCATGTTTCATTTAGGTTTGCAGCAATTGAAGCACCGTAATTCGCAACGTCATTATCTGTTTGAGCAAAACGCTGGTCATTGACCGTATCCGGATTGATCGCTTTGCCTGTCGCAGTATCGATCTTCGAGCCATTATCTAAATCACCCAGTTCTTGAGTGCGATCGTAGTGCATAGAAAGCATCACATCTTCATTGATATCGTAATCAACGAATAGGCCACCAACAAAACGGTCGGTTTCTACATCTGTGCCATCAAAGCGTGTGCGGTAAGAGTCTTGATTTTCTTGCGATACGATTGCTCGTGCTCGCAATGTTTGATCTTCATTTAGTGAGCCACTCACATATGCAACAGTACGCGTATAATTGTCAGAACCGATATCTTGGCTAACAGATACTTGCGTTTCATAGGTTGGTTTTTTCGACACCATGTTGACTAAACCACCCGGTGCTGATTCTCCATAAAGAAGACCAGCAGGGCCTTTAACTACCTCAACTCGCTCTAATACTTCAACTGGTTGGCGGTAATGAGACCAATGCTGTACCCCATCACGCAAATATCCATTGCCACTGTCTAAAGGGAAACCACGTAGGTTAAAACGCTCACGGTTTGTAGATTTAGAACCAGCAGAGATAGATGCGTCGTTCTTTAGAACTTCACCTAACGTGCTAGCACGCTGTTCATCGATGATTTGCTCATCGATTACTGAAACTTGTCCCGGAGTCTCTAATTGAGTTGCCTCCATTCGCATTGCTGTTGTGTTCGTGTCGGCTTTGTAACCGTAGTCACGACCTTCAACAACCATGTGCTCGTCTGTTTTTACTGTTTCTGCCAATACTGCTGGTGAAGCTAATACTGCGCCGATCACTAAAGCCAATGGGCTCTTTGAAAACATGTCCTTTACTCCGTTTTTATTCTTTTAGACGAGCACTTTGTTATTTATTCGATGTGCTCGTTGAACCGTTTCCGGTACCACTGAATTATTTCGGGAGAGAATATAAGTGATAACCATTACCATTTGCATTAAATTTACATTCTTTGCATTCGTAAAGTTTTGTAAAGGCCTACCGACAGGTCGTTTCTTGAAATTCATTAAAGCCATTTCAATACAGGCATTGAACGCGTATTTACGTCAAAAAGTGGCTATATGAGTCAAATTTTTTGAAACTGCAATATTGGTTCGGTCAATTTAAGAAGAGAGGATCGATAAGAAAACTGTCTTATCTTATTTACTACCTTTGAAACGACTAATTTATGTATAATCCCCTCGATAAATGTAAATAAATGGTGAATTGTTTTGTTTGTATTTGTTTAATTTACTCAATCATCAGTGATTTTGATCACATCTATAATTTCAAACTCATTTTTTGTTTTTAGAATTGAACAACCGACTGCTAATCTCCCGCTCACTTTGAAAAGGTATCAAAGTTATAAATAATAAGGAGTGTTCTAAATGAATACCAAGAAACCTATGTCTCTTACTGGTCGAGTTATCCTCGGTATGGTCGTGGGCATATTAACGGGATTTGCCATTCAATCCCTTTTTTCAGACAGCGGATTTGTTAACAACTACATCGTTAATGGACTCTTTGAAGTAGGCGGGCAGATTTTTGTCGCCAGTTTAAAAATGCTTGTTGTACCTCTAGTCTTCGTTTCACTAGTGTGCGGTACAAGCTCTCTTAAAGATTTATCAACTCTTGGCCGTATGGGTGGCAAAACGCTTGCGCTATATATTGGTACTACAGCCGTTGCTATCACTTTAGCACTTACTATCGGTAACCTGTTCCAACCTGGAGCTGGTGCGGATCTTACTGCAGCGAGCTCTTTCAAATCAGCTGATGCCCCTTCTTTGGGCCAAGTAATCATCGACATGTTCCCAACCAACCCTATCCAGGCGATGGCTGAGGGTAAAACGTTACAAGTTATCGTTTTTGCAGTGTTGTTTGGTATCGCAATCAGTGCAGCGGGTAAACCAGGTGAACGTATCGCTACAGTTTTCTCTGATCTAAACGAAGTGATCATGAAGCTTGTTGCTCTTCTGATGAACCTTGCGCCTTACGGTGTGTTCTTCTTAATGGCGAAGCTGTTCTCTGGCCTTGGCTTAGGTGCAATTTGGAACCTAGCTGAATACTTCTTAGTACTTGCGGGTACCCTACTGTTACACGGTCTGGTTACTTACAGTGCAATGCTTAAAGGTTTCACAGGTTTAAGCCCGATTACGTTCCTACGTAAGATGGAAGATGCGATCATGTTTGCGTTTTCAACGGCCTCTTCAAATGCAACGATTCCAGTGACAATGGAAACGGCTAAAAATCGCATGGGTGTAGACAACAAAGTCGCTTCGTTCACAGTACCACTAGGTGCAACGGTGAACATGGACGGCACTGCTATCATGCAAGGTGTAGCGACAGCGTTTATCGCACAAGCTTACAACATCGACCTAACTATGGGTGATTATCTAATGGTTATCCTAACAGCGACATTAGCGTCTGTTGGTACTGCAGGTGTTCCTGGTGTTGGTCTTGTTATGCTAGCGATGGTATTGAACCAAGTTGGTCTACCGCTTGAAGGTATTGCTCTAATCATGGGTGTTGACCGCCTTCTTGATATGATACGTACCGCTGTAAACATCACAGGTGATAGTGCCGTAACTATTATCGTTGCAAAGTCTGAAGGTTCTCTTGATGAGTCTCGCTTCAATGACCCAGCAGCTGGTGAGAAAGAAGAAGAAGTTAAGCTAGCACGCCAACAGGTATAATCTAGCTCTTATCTTCAAGCTAAGGCGTAATTAATGGCTATGCCTTAGCTGATAATGAAAAGCGTATAAACAAAAACGCCACTGCATCTGCAGTGGCGTTTTTTATCGAGCTATATTTCTAAGCAATGTTTCTAAGTTATAGTAAACTATAGCGCACGACAGATAACAACGGAAAGCTAATCGGCGATTGGGAACATAAGGTTCACTCTAAGCCCCCCACCAACTCTATTCTCAGCAGTAACGTGCCCATTCATCACACCCATCGCTTCTTTAACAATCGCAAGACCTAGCCCGTAGCCACCAGACTGTTTATCGCGCGCTGACTCTATGCGAGTAAACGGGTCGAATATAACTGCAATCTTGTTATCAGGAATGCCATCACCATCATCCTCTACAGATATGACACTGTAACGTTTGTCTGTTAACAATTCGTAAGTAGTCATGACAACATGAGCATTCTCACCTGCGTATTTAATTGCGTTACTGACTAAATTACCAATGACTCTAAAAAGCAACCTCTCATCAATATGAACCATTGATGTAGGCGTCTCTAAATCGCCCACTAAGGTTTGATTCGGCTTTAAGTCGTTTTGCATCTGCGCGATGAGCATCGAACAGTAATGCTCAAGGTGCATCAAGCTCAGCTTTGAGTGATAACGAGACGTTTCGAGGCGGCTGAATTCAAGGATTTCCCCGACCAGTTTATTCATCTCTTCGGTTTCGCTTTCCATTCGCTCAAGCAAGACAATACTCTTATCATCGACTTTGCTGCGTAAAAGATGCAAGGCGAGGTTTTGCCTTGCCAATGGCGTTCGCAGCTCATGGGACACATCACGAATCAAGCGACGCTGCTTCTCTGCCAGTGATTTAATCTCAAGTGTCATATGATCAAAATCCACCGCGAGTTCATTGAACTCTCGGGTGTTTGATTTTAGTTCGGTGACGACTTGCACTGAAAAGTCACCTTCCGCCAAACGCCGACTCGCCTCTCGTAAACGATCCAAAGGTTGTTGCAGCCTACGAGCCATAATCAAAGAGAACAACGACAAAATGACGAATGCAATGAACACCTTCATTAAAGACGTATACAAGCCAAAGGAATTTGCAGGATGGAACCGATGCGGTAATTGAATGACCAAGCTATTACCACTTTCTAGAGGTATACCAAAGATCGGCCGATTCACAACGGCATCCAATTGATGATCTAACGTTCTTAAAAAACGTAACTTGAACTTAAAGTGAGGATGCATTTGTCGATGTGTCAGCGGATGGCTATCACTGTCCAAAACAAACAAATAATAATGCTGAGCATTGGCCCAATCAGCCAATTCATCCATGTCTCCATCCCCGATTAACACGTTGGCTTGATAAGCGAGATCTAACATTTCTTGCTTAACAGAATCAGGGACTTTCAATAGAGCCTTCATCAGAGCCTTCTCTGCAACGGCTTGAAAAATAAAGATACTGACAAGGATAATGGTCAAATATGAGAAAAGTTGGAATGTTAAGCCATCCTTACGCTTGGTAATAAAATCAGGGTAACGCAACAATTGTTTACTCATACCCCTACCGACTCTAGGTAACTGTACCCTTTACCTCGAACCGTTTTGATATGTTGCTTCGACAAGCCAGCCTGAACAAGCTTTCGTCTTATATTACTGATATGCATATCTAAATTACGATCGAAAGGACAAAGCTCTTTCTTAAGCACATGGATTTGTAGATCAGATTTTGATACAACAATCCCGTCGTTTTTGACCAAGTAATCAAGCAGATCTTTCTCAGTGCCGGTTAGTGGTAAACGAGAAAGCTGTTCGCACAAACCATGATTAGATGAAGCTAAAGACTGTCTTTGACGTTCGAAGCCAACTCGGCGCAAGATCACCTTGATACGAGTCAGCAGTTCAGGAACATTGAAAGGTTTGGCGATGTATTGATCAGCCCCCGCTTGATATCCGTCGAGCATCGAGGCATCGTCGTTAAGAGCGGTTAGCATAAGGATGGGGGTAGCAAAGCGCTGACAAATTCGTCTAGCAACTTGAATACCGCTTAAGTTAGGTAGCATTACATCAAGTAATACTAAATCGACAGGGTTAGACTGAATGAACTCAAGCGCTGACTCACCACAATGAACGGTATCTACGTGATACCCTTCATTTTCTAAAACTTCGCCCAACAATTCACACAACTGAATATCATCATCAACAACTAAAACACGCGACATCACACAAACCAACAAATAAGAATGGTTTACATTTTAATTATCGTTATTGTTAATTTCAATTATAAAATCTCAGATTTATTCTATAATAAGAAATCTTTTTCTATCGCTACGAATTTTGACGCAGAATCAATAAGACTTTGAGCAGTAAGACCCGGCACACCATATACTTCAACTGGCTTACGAAATCGTTCTTTGATTCGCTCAACAAGGATTTCGAAATCACCGTCACCAGAAACTAAAACAATGGTATCAACTGTCTCAGCAAGTTCTATCGCATCTAACGCGATGCCGACATCCCAATCCCCTTTTGCGCTTCCATCTCGACGCTGAATAAACGGTTTTAACTTCACGTTAAAGCCTACACCACGAAGGATGTGGTGGAATTGACGTTGTTTAGGATCTTGACTAGAGATCGCGTAAGCATTGGCTTCAACCACGTTACGCCCTTCCGTGGCAACATACCAAAACTGGTTATAGTCAAAGTTAGAACGGTATTTGTCACGCGTTGTATAGTAAACGTTCTGAACGTCGACCAAAATTGCTATGTTTTCCATAATTTCATACCTTTAGATTTTCCGTATACCCTATTCTATTCAACTCTAAAATGCGAGCCGCTTTCTTTAATAAAAATGAACTCATTAGCTATGCTTAACGTAACTATTTTTGGCTTAACGTCGCTACTATTGGCTTAACGTCGCTACTATTGGCTTAACGTCGCTACTATTAGCTTAACGTAGTTGTTATTCGCTTAACTCAGAGCTTGTTTGAGTTTATCAAGGAAGGTGGAACATGCAGTACCGACAAATAATCAGATCATACGTTGGGAGCAACACTAATGGCTCACTATTCGCCTTTTTCTATTCAGAGATAACCAAAGCAATGCCCAAACCATTGAAAACTCTATTAACAAGCGCGGTTATGTTTATGATTTTATCAATCAACTCGTTACACGCTTACCCAGCCTACTCTCACTCCAAGGCCTTACCTCACCGCAGTGTGATCTATTTTGCACCGAAGGAAGATTCTGCGGTCAAAGAGTTTCTCAATGAAGTGTTGATCAATAACTGTCAATTGGATGAACGAGACGTGGTTATCATAGTTATCGCGGAAAGCGGCTACACAGTCCCTACTTGGCTTGAAGAAGAATTTAACTTAGAGGCGGTAACCGACAGCTATGGAATACCAAAAGGCTCACATACTGCTGTTTTGATAGGTAAAGACGGAAAAGAAAAGCACCGGTGGAATGGGAAGACTGATTGGACCCTTATCACCAACATCATTGATGAGATGCCGATGCGCCAAAAAGAAATGCAGCGACAAAGTAGCCGCTGCAGTATTTGATTCTTAGTCAGCTAAGCGGTCGCTTAACACACTTAACTTGTAAATTAGTCAATTAAGCTTGCTTGTTAAACCAAGCAAGCTTCTCATGTAACTGAGCAACGCTACCGACCACAATAAGCGCCGGGCTTTTTGCGACACTCGCAAGGTTCGCTAAATCACTCACTCCCCCACGAAACACTTTCTGTTCTTGGCGAGTGCCATTTTCGATAATCGCAACGGGCATGTCTGCTCTCATACCGTTATCAAGCAAGTTTTTCTGAATGTTTGGACTTTCTTTCAAGCCCATGTAGAACACAATCGTGTGGTTGTGCTGAGCAAGCGAACACCAATCAATATCTTCACCATCTTTCTTAAGATGGCCAGTAATAAATTGAACGCTTTGTGCGTGATCTCTATGTGTTAGCGGAATGCCCGCATAAGCCGTCGCACCCGCAGCTGCAGTGATGCCGGGTACCACTTCAAACTTCACACCATTTTCAGCGAGAGTTTCACACTCTTCGCCACCACGGCCAAAGATAAATGAGTCACCGCCTTTAAGACGAACAACATGCTTATTTTCTTGCGCTTTAGCCACGAGCAGTTGGTTGATCTGGTCTTGTGGTACACAGTGATGGTCAAGCTTTTTCCCCACATACAGCATTTCTGCATCGGAGTTAGCCATTGCCAAAATATCTTTAGATACTAAGCGGTCATAAACGACCACATCAGCCTGTTGAATAACACGTGCTGCTTTTAGGGTAAGTAAGTCTGGGTCTCCAGGGCCCGCGCCTACTAATGAAACCAATCCTTTGGTTACTTCTTTAACATTCAATGACGATACTTCTGACATGCTGTGCTCCGAAGGTTTGCTTGTTTTATCTCAAGCTTCAATCTATGTGATAAGTCACTGTATTCATGATGACTTATCCAAGTCCTTAACCCTTAGACTATCAGGTGTTGAATTAAATATTCAGTCTAAATACTAACGAAGATAGAAGTAATTATAACAAAACAATCTATTGCAGGTATTTGATACCAATCAAGGCATTGATGATGTTTAAGGCGTTCGAACTAAAAAAGCCCCAAACATGTTGTTGGGGCTCTTAATCTCATACTAAATTACGCTTCACCGTATTCAGGATTACTTAGCACCTAGAGAAGGAGCGGTTCTAGCGTGTGTTAGGAACAAAGGAACACATGCTAAGAAGAAACCACCTACGATGTTACCTAGGATTGTAGGGATAAGGTTGAAGTTCAACCATGTCGCGATACCGAAATCAGCGCCTAGAATTATACCCAGTGGGAATAGGAACATGTTTACTACTGTGTGCTCAAATACTAGTGCGAAGAAGATGAAGATTGGGAACCACATCATTGCTACACGACCAGACACAGTGCGTGCTGTCATGTTACCAATCACACCTAAACATACCATTAGGTTACAGAAGATACCGCGTACGAAACACGTGATCCATCCGTCCATACCCATGTTTTCAAAACCTAAGCTACGAGCTGTAGAAACCGCAATGAACTTTTGTGCTACTGCGTTTGGATCTAAAGAGAAGTTACCCGTTAATGAGATAGCAACCAGTACCGCAACGATTAGAGAACCGATGAGGTTACCAAGGCCAACAATACCCCAACAACGTAGAACACGACCCCAAGTCACACCAGGGCGGTTATCGAATTTCGCTAAAGGAGCAAGGCCAAATACGCCCGTTACTAGGTCATAGCCCAATACGCTTAGAATGACGAAGCCCACTGGAAACACAAGAGCGCCAACAATACCAATGCCTGTTTGCACGATAGTCGTGATTGCCACAACTACAGCAAGAGAAAGAATGATGCCTGCCATTGTGCTTCGAATCAGAAGATCACGAGCACTCGTTTTCGTTTTCGCTTCACCCACATCGATCATCGTTTGAACGAATTCAGCTGGTTTAAAATCAGGAGACATAAGGTTGTCCTTCAAAAGTTAAAATTAAAAATCAAAAGTTAAAATCGGATAGGAAAAGGCTCTAGTTACCAAGCTAAGGCAATGTCGGGAACTAGAACCCTTGAACTATCAAATCTTGTTGCGTATTCGACTATGCTGAGATTTCAACAGCACCTTTGGTAATACGAGCTTTATACGCTTTCACGCTGAAGTTCTCGTCTTCCATGCACACACCTGTTGCTAGGTTAAAGCGTTGCTTCTTAAGTGGACTCGCCACCCAAAGCTCACCTTTGTGCTCAACCGTTAAACCGCGAGATAAAACGTTTGATTGGAAAAACGGGTCAGTATTACTAATAGCGAACACTTCTTCGGCTTTAGTTGGGCGGAAAATAGCAACTTGCTCACCACCAACCAATGCACAAACACCGGTACCTGGAATAATATCTTCGATCTTACAAACTTTGGTAAATGCCATGATGTCGTCTCCCAATTAAACCAGTTCAACGTGAAGGATGTCGCCTTTCGCTTCTGGGTGTTTTTCTGTAAATATTGCTGGGCGGTGTTGTTCACGGCCATCATCAACAAACACAACGTTTTCATCACGGTCATCAGCATTGATGAAGTGTGAGAAGCGCTTAAGTTGAGCTTCGTCGTTGATAGTGTCAGTCCACTCACAAGCGAAGTTACCCACTAGGCCAGCCACGTCAGCTTCAAGCTGGTCGTTGATGCCAAGTTTGTTATCAACAATCACTTCACGTAGGTAATCAACACCACCTTCTAGGTTGTCCATCCATACCGAAGTACGTTGTAGTGGAGCTGCCGTGCGAATGTAGAACATCATGAAACGGTCGATGTATTTGATTAGCGTTTCTTGGTCTAGGTCGCTTGCCAGTAGGTCTGCGTGACGAGGTTTCATACCACCGTTGCCACATACATACATGTTCCAACCCGCGTCAGTTGCGATAATACCTAAATCTTTACCTTGAGCTTCAGCACACTCACGAGTACAACCAGACACGCCAAACTTCATCTTATGAGGAGTACGGATGCCTTTGTAACGGTTCTCGATCATTACGCCTAGGCCAACAGAATCTTGAACGCCGTAACGACACCAAGTTGAACCAACACATGTCTTAGCCATACGAAGTGCTTTTGCGTAAGCTTGGCCAGTTTCGTAGCCTGCAGCGATTAGCTTCTTCCAGATTGCTGGTAAGTCATCTTTTTGAGCACCGAACAGACCGATACGTTGTGCTCCAGTGATCTTCGTGTACAGGTTGTATTCAGCCGCTACGTCCGCAAGAACGCTAAGTGCTTGAGGGGTTACTTCACCACCTGCCATACGAGGGATAACTGAATAAGTACCGTCTTTTTGGATGTTGCCAAGGAAGTTATCGTTAGTATCGTGCAGTTTCACTAGCTCAGGCTTAAGGATGTGTTCACCCCAGCAAGAAGCAAGAATAGAACCCGCTAGAGGCTTACAGATTTCACAGCCGTAGCCTTTACCGTACTTCTCTAGTAGCTCATCGAATGTTTTGATTTCTTCGATGCGGATTAGGTGGAAAAGCTCTTGGCGAGAGTAAGCAAAGTGCTCACAAACGTCGTTCTTCACTTCTACACCCGCTTTAGCAAGTTCAGCGTTTAGCACTGACGTCACAAGAGGGATACAACCACCACAACCTGTGCCTGCACCAGTGACTGCTTTGATATCACCAATGGTGTGGTGACCTTCAGCAACCGCTTGAGCGATCTTGCCTTTCGTTACATCGAAACAAGAACAGATAACGGCAGTTTCTGGTAAAGAATCCGCGCCAAGTGTTGGCTTCTCTGCACCCGCGTGAGCAGGAAGAATCAATGCATCTGGGTGTTCTGGTAGCTCGATTTCGTTCAGCATTAGCTGTAGAAGATCGCCATAATCAGATGTGTCACCGACCATTACAGCGCCAAGCAACTTCTTGTTATCTTCAGAAACGATGATGCGTTTGTAGACTTCAGACTCTTCGTTTTGATAAACATAGCTCTTACAACCCGGTGTACGACCGTTTGCATCACCGATAGAACCTACTTTCACGCCAAGAAGCTTCAGCTTTGCTGACATGTCCGCACCTTCAAATGTGCTTTCGTTACCAACAACGTGGTCAACAGCAACGGTCGCCATTTTGTAACCAGGAGCGACAAGGCCGTAGAAAGTTTGGTTCCAAGACGCACACTCACCGATTGCGTAAACATCTTTGTCTGTCGTTTGACAGTAATCATTAATCTCGATACCGCCACGAGGTGCAATACCTAGGCCCATTTGACGAGCAAGTTTGTCTTGTGGGCGAATACCAGCAGAGAATACGATGAAATCTGTTTCGAGCTCTGTTCCGTCTGCAAAACGCATCACGTTACGAGCTTCAGTGCCTTCAGGAGCAATTTCTAGCGTGTTTTTGCTTGTATGAACGTTTACGCCCATACGTTCGATTTTTTGACGAAGTTGGTTACCGCCCGCTTGGTCAAGTTGCTCAGCCATTAGCTTAGGAGCGAACTCAACAACATGTGTGGTTACGCCAAGTGCTTTCAGTGCACCTGCCGCTTCAAGGCCAAGTAGACCACCACCAACAACAACACCAGACTTTGAGTTCTTAGCGGTTGCTTCAATCGCTTTCAAGTCTTCGATTGTGCGGTAAACGAAACAGTCTTTACCTTCGTGACCTTTGATTGGCGGAACGAATGGGAAAGAACCGGTTGCAAGAACAAGCTTATCGTATTGAATTTCACGACCTGTGCTTGAGTAAACAGTCTTTTTCTCACGGTTAACGTTAATTGCACGTTCGCCGATCAGCATGTTGATGCCGTGTTTCTCGTAGAAGCCTTCTTTAACTAAAGAAAGTTCGTCCGCAGTATGGTGTGAAAAATAAGAAGAAAGGTGTACACGGTCATAGGCTACGCGAGGCTCTTCACAGAACACCGTGATGTCCATGTTAGCAACATCTGTCTTCTCGACTAAATCTTCGATATAGCGATGGCCTACCATCCCGTTACCGATTACGACTAGCTTCATCTTGCTCATAAGAATTCCTGAAGGTTATATATTTCTTAACTACACGAATAATGAATTATGAAAGAAAATGAAAATATGATGTAAATCAATTACGAAATAGAACTACCCAAAAGGGGTAGAACAAAAGAGGTAGATCTGCTTAATTATCAGTCAAAGCAAACGAATAGGCGCTGTTTTGGTAGGGTTTAGCGGGGTTTTATATACACTTCAACGCATTAGGTATTAGGCATTAGGCATTAGGCATTAGGAAGTAGGTTGTAAACTTTCACAATAGGTTAGCAACAACGTAAGTAAATGACAATCATTTTCATTTAAAGACATGGGAAGTGTAAGAACTCATGAGAGCGTTACAGGATCATGAGTAACTATGTATAAATGTGAAGAACTTAATGTCTAAAACCTCAGTCGGCATACTCGTCGAACCGTCTATTTTGTTCACAAGCAACACACCCGATTAACAGTACGTTTGGCAGACTCCTAAATTGAAAGGTTTGATTTAGGTTTTGTCTCAAAACCAGTCCCTACTCCGATCCACGCATACAGAGTATTTAAACAGCTAAGAGAGTAACAAAACCATTAGACCAATTAGACCAATTAGACCAATTAGACCAATTAGACCAATTAGGAGCTTAGGAGCTTAAAATGTCGATAGCAGACAGTAAACGTCAGTAGTTTCGAGGAATCGTGAGGGTATGGAATTTCAGATAATAAAAAGGCCAGCATTTCTGCTGGCCTTTCAACGTTGAATAATGGAGGCGCCTCCCGGAGTCGAACCGAGGTCCACGGATTTGCAATCCGCTGCATAGCCACTCTGCCAAGGCGCCATCAATAGTGTTTAAAGAGAAAAACTCTTTTGAGCGTTACCAAACAAAAGATAACAATTAAATAGATGGTGCCCCGGGCCGGACTTGAACCGGCACAGCGCGAACGCCGAGGGATTTTAAATCCCTTGTGTCTACCAATTCCACCACCAGGGCACGCAATTCTTTATTGCGATGCCGATTACTGAAAAGTAAAACACCATCTTAATGTCAAAATGAATCAACATTACAAAATTTGGAGCGATACATCGGGTTCGAACCGATGACCTCAACCTTGGCAAGGTTGCGCTCTACCAACTGAGCTAGTATCGCAATTTCATTCTTTTAATTTCTCATTAATTAAATAAGAAAGAGAATGGAGGCGCCTCCCGGAGTCGAACCGAGGTCCACGGATTTGCAATCCGCTGCATAGCCACTCTGCCAAGGCGCCTTTATCAACATATAAATATATTGAAGTGTTTAAAGAGAACCACTCTTTGTTCACACTCTACTTACAGTAGAAACTAGATAGATGGTGCCCCGGGCCGGACTTGAACCGGCACAGCGCGAACGCCGAGGGATTTTAAATCCCTTGTGTCTACCAATTCCACCACCAGGGCAACGCAATGATGCGATGCTGATTACTGAAGAGTAAAACACCATCTCTCAGCGACCTAAGCCGTGAGAACGAGGTGTACTTTAACGGATAGAAAAAATTCGTCAACAGTAAATTTTATCTTTCAATTCAAGTGATTAATTATCGAACTCAAATGAATGAATTTAGTGCAGCTTGTACGGTTCTTATACGTAGATTTTGAGTTTTAACAGGAAATTCTAAGCCGAAATCTAATTTCAAGATTCCCTAAATACCGTTGATTCCATTGAATGAGAGAAACACTTCCTCGTTTTCATGTGCTTTTCACATTCAAAGGCTAGAGTTTTAAGTAACGACTATTACGAAATGACAACGTGAAGCCACTAAAACGATACCAATATGAACGCTACGCCGTGCTCTGTAACCTCGCCTACCCTAGAGTCTTTAAACAAACTCGTTACGGTTTTGATCCGAATGGACAGCGCATCATAAAGAATCAGTTGGGAAAAACCATGATTCGAGTCTTATGGAGCAGCGACAAAGATGAAATCGTCGTGGTTATCAAGGGGTCACACAGCGTTTCTGACTGGCTACTCACTTTTGCACTATGGACCAGAAGCTGTAAAAGGATTGGGCTGAACTACCGTGTTCATGCTGGTTTCTATCATCTTATGTTCCAAGAAAGCCAACCAAGTCGTAACGAAGACAAGCTTGGGCAAACCGTTATCGAACGCTTAGAGGCCACTCTCATACCATTGTTAGAACAAGGAAAAAGGATTTCTATCACCGGGCACTCTTCTAGAGGCGCTATAGGTTGTGTATTTGCTGATTATCTGGACCACAAGTATCCAGGTTGCATCAAACGAATCGTTACGTTTGGACAACCTGCAATTGGTGATTGGAGTTTTAAAAAGAACTACCGTTTGAGCAAGAAAACCTACCGTATCTGTTGCGACATCGATATTGTCACCTTCATGCCACCCGTGCCCCTATTGTATTGGCATGTAGGGAAAGTGCTTTGGCTCTATAATGGTAGGATATATGAAAACACACCTACATTAATCCGCCTTGGTCGCTCTATCTTTAGCTGGTTGATAAGACCTTTCTCTTACCACTTAATGAGCAAATATATCCGTAACAAAGATTTCTTTGATAAGCATTGAAATGGGTACGTAGGAAGCTTATGAAGAAGCCAGAAACGAAAAAACCAGCCACAAGGACTGGTTTCTTCTGAATGATGGAGGCGCCTCCCGGAGTCGAACCGAGGTCCACGGATTTGCAATCCGCTGCATAGCCACTCTGCCAAGGCGCCATTTTTAAACACGTAGAACCGACTAGACGTTAGCCCCGCGGTGTTCGGGTGCCTACTTTACGGATTGAGTGAAGATAGTCAAACAAAAATGTGAATTTAGATTCTGTTTGCTGACATTTAAATCAAATTGCTGCATGTTCGATCTTTTCATTCAAAAAGCATGCAGCAAACTCAATTCAATTAGGAACTTTACGCACTACCACTTTTTCATAAGGCGGCCAACGAGGCTTGGATGATACGACCAACAGTGATCAAACATGGTCATAAGTTGAGGGTTACCATACTTAGAAAGACTAACCGCATGGAAACGGTTTTTGTTTGTTTTAAGTTTCTCAACTTGAGCAATCATTTCATCAGACTGCTTTGGAGCGATAAAGTCAGAAAGCACGATCAAATCTGCGTTCTTGTACTTGTCGCCCATCATCAAATCAATTGACTTCATTAGGACAGGCTCAAGATCTGTCCCGCCGTGGAATGAGTAACTTAGGAAGTCACTAGCTTCACGTAGACCGTCTTGACGAGTCAATTCATAAGTAATGTGTTCTGAAGAGAACAAAATCACATAACAGTCGCGTTCTTCAGCTAGAGCAATTTGCATCAAGGCGTAAGCCATCGCTTTTGCCGACTGTTCTGGGAAACCACTCATTGAACCCGACGCATCAACACAAACGATAAATGGACCTTTTTCAATGTCCACTGATTTGCTGTCTGGTTTCTGAGCTTTGACTTTACGTAGCGTTCGAGATTTACCTTGCGAACGATAGCTAAGTAAGCGCTTATCGGCCAAGTGTTTGTAGAAGATAACCTCAAGCTCTGGGTACGCTAAGAACATAGTCTCGTTCGGCAGCATCTTGTTGAGGTCATCACTTTCATGAATCCCGACAATATCATCGACTGCTTCATCGCTCTTCTCTTCAACCATCTGCAGTTCTTCTACAGGGGCTTTGTGCAGAGAAGGATCATCTTCTAAGCCAGCCATACGACCTAGTTTCTCTGCGATCTCTTGGAGGCCTTTGTGCTTGTTCAGGAATTCAGCATGGCGCTTCATTACTGTTAAGTCGGTCTTGCTCAACTTAGCCGAAGCCATGTCCCACAACCGCCCTACACTGCCTTCATCACCAGACTCTGTCACTTTATCCATGTTTTTCATGGTTTCCATGCGTTGATAAAGATCAGCTAAGACTTTTTCTTTACTTGTTTCAAGTTCGGTTACTTGAGCTTGTTTGATCGCTTCTGATAGTGATTGATACCATTGATCGCAAAAGTAGTGTGGAAACATCGCGTTATAAACGCCTTTGTTATTTTCCATCAAACGTCTTGCTTGTAGGTAGAACGCTGAGTGCCACTCCAATTTTTTGATGACGCTGTCAATCTCATCAAAAAACTGGGCCTCATCCCAGTAAATAACCTCTTGGTACAATGCAATTTCTTCTTGGAATCGGTCTGTTTCACACACCTTTGTAACACGTTTTTTCACTTTACCGCGCCACTTAACCAAGTGGTTTTTAACCGACGTTTTCACACCTTTGTTCTCAGCAGCCATCATGACTTGAGAACGAGCAATGAGATCATTCATCGCTGTATCAATGATTCCGGAATCTGCCACCATCAAAGCGAGGTTTAAGCCGTCTGCTCCTAACATATGCTCTGCCCTTACTCGAAGTACTGACTCATGAATTTAATGCGCTGCGCGATCTTGCTGCTTTTCACTTTCGTGGTTTCAAGATCTTGCGTTACAGCCTGCAAACTTGCTTCCATCGCCTTTGGTAAATCAGGATCAATATAGTTATGAGGCAACGCATCATGGAATTCAGTACGAACTCTTTTTAACTTGAATTCCGCTTCGGTCAGCTGCTCTAAGGCTCTCTCAGCACCACTCAACCATTTGTTATACAATTCTTGGTCTAAGCCATCCGTAGTCACCACACTCACCAATACAGAGCGATTCGCGATATCTTTAATCACTAATTGGTTCGATGCGTCCAAATCCAGTTTTAAACGACATAGGTTTTTGTTTTCGTTTACATAACCGTAAATATCACCGTGGCCTTCTTTAAGTGCTCGGTCAAAATCGTCTTTGGCTACGTATACCCAACGGCTATCGCCTTTCTCAGATTCAGAAACCGACATATTACTTTGCAACATAACCAGTTTAACGAGATTGTATGCACTGCCCACGCTGTACATTTTCGCGTTCTTGATATCATTCTGGTAAACATCTTTGCGCAACAAGCCACTGGTTGATTCCATAGAGAGCGATACAGATAGCGTCGATTCAACATCATCTTGAATCTCTGCGAGCTCTTCACGTGACATTTCGATTTGGGATTTAGACTCTTGCTGATCAAACGCTCGGTTTAATGCAAAGTCTTTGACGACACTACGAACTACATCGCGCGATTCTGGGCTATGCCATAAGCAATCTTGCAGAAGCATAATATCCAACGGATTCACGCTATCACGACCACTGAAGAATGCACTCGCTTTCAATAGCTTGACCGCTTTCTTCCAGCGTCTGTCTGATACATACAATTCAGACTCAGCTGATGAGCCCTGATTCTTAACTGTCTCTTCAAGCATGGTCTTGAGTTCAAACAATTTGTTAAACGAGTTATCCGTTAGCTCTAACTTGTCGAGCTCTTTTTGCCATTGATGGTATTCGATATCAGTGATTGCCAAGCCTTTAGGGATCACCGCTTCTTGAAATGTGCCAGTCGTCAGCATTGATTTGAAATTTTGTTTGTTCTGAATACGGTTTACAAACACGCGAACCAACATACGGTCATAAAGTGCTTCTAAGCCGCTATCTTCGTCTGGAAGTTCGTTAGATGCAGAAACCAATAGACGCATAGGAACACGTTCTATGTCCGCGCCATTTTTAAATGTCTTTTCATTAACGACAGTCAGCAGCGTATTCAAGATTGCAGGACCGGCTTTCCAGATCTCGTCAAGGAATACGACTTGCGCTGTTGGTAGATAGCCCTCAGTTAATCTTACATAACGACCGTTATCTTTTAATTCTTGGATACTTAGCGGACCGAACACTTCTTCTGGAGTGGAGAAGCGCGTCATCAAGTATTCGAAATAGCTGCTGTTGTCAAACGCCTGAATGAGGCGTTTAGCAATAAGGCTTTTTGCGATACCTGGAGGGCCTAGTAGAAACACACTTTCACCGGCAAGAGCCGCCAGTAAACAAAGCTTAATGGTATCTTCTCTTTCGTAAACGCCATCTGAGAGTGCATGCGCTAATTTGTTGATTCTTTCAGAGAGTAGCGCCTTGTCAGCATGTGAGGAAATAGAGGGGGTCATGCGTTACTCCGAAAATCTATGAACAGTTGAGAGTGTAGATATGTTTTTATACATTTGTTAGCACTTTGTTACAAGTGTATTTTATTATTGAGTTGCCTTTATATCAGATGGTTACGACTGTAATTTTGGCGTAATCATAGATTTCAAATTTGAGAGTCGCATCACGAACGGTGTAAAACGAAACCTATCACTAAACGGAATTTTTCTTTTATTTTCGACACCATAGACGTTATGGTGGGACACGTCTTCAGTTATACGACAAATTGGTAAGGAATGTGACCAGACTGCATGAATAAAGTTATCCATCAATGGAAAAGTATCTCTCTCGTAGAAGAGAGCGTGACACTCCCTACGAATGTCGTAGTAAAACACACAACCATATACCACCCTGGCGCGGCCGTTATTCTTCCTATTACTGCGTCTGGAAAAATTATCGTTATTAACCAGTTTCGACCTTCTCTTAAAAAATGGCTTTTAGAATTACCGGCTGGCACCATGGAAATTGGTGAGACACCTCTTCAATGTGCCCAGCGAGAGTTGGAAGAAGAAACAGGTTACAGTGCAACTTCTTTTCAAAGCTTAGGGCAAGTTACCCCTTTAGCTGGATTCTGTGATGAGATTCAGCATCTGTTCGTCGCAAAAGAGCTTAGCCTCACTACCCGCTTTGAATGCGATGAAGATGAAGTCATAGAAGTGATCGAACTGAGCTTAGATGAACTGCACGACAAAATACGACACGATCAAATTACCGATACCAAAACTATCGCTTGTTTAAGTAAAGCCCAACTATGTGGCTATCTATAGCCACTTATATGACGACCTAAAGTACTCTAGGAGATAAACATGGACTTTCGTTCTGATACCGTTACTAAACCCTCACAAGCTATGCGTGATGCAATGGCAAACGCAGAAGTGGGTGATGATGTTTATGGCGATGACCCAACCGTAAACGAACTAGAGCAATGGGCAGCGAATGAGACAGGCTTTGAAGCCGCTATGTTCACGTCTTCTGGCACGCAAGCTAACCTACTTGGTTTAATGGCACACTGTGAGCGTGGCGACGAATACCTTTGTGGCCAACAAGCGCACAACTACAAGTACGAAGCTGGCGGCGCGGCTGTACTTGGTTCTATTCAACCTCAGCCAATTGAAAACAACCCGGACGGCTCGTTAGAATTTAAAAAGCTTGCTGCTGCAATTAAACCTGACGACAGCCATTTCGCTCGCACCAAGCTTCTGAGCTTAGAAAACACCATTAATGGTAAAGTACTGCCAATGTCGTACTTGGCAGAAGATCGTGAGTTCGTAAACCAACACGGCCTGAAATTGCACCTCGACGGCGCGCGCGTATACAATGCGGCAGTAGCACTAGATGTTCACATTAAAGAGATCGCACAACACTTCGATTCCATGACGATCTGTTTATCAAAAGGCTTAGGCGCGCCGATTGGCTCTCTACTTCTTGGTAGTAAAGAGGTAAGCAATGGTATGGACACACCCTCACCCCAATAATGCTACATTTTAAATATTTAGCGGCTAACTAGGATGAGAGGTTCACATGACAAAGATTATTAGAGTTGGCGTCGACTTAGCAAATAACGTATTTCATATCCATGCTGTTGATGAAAATGAAAAGACGGTTTGGCAAGGAAAATACAATAGAAACAATTGGATTAAGGCCATTGTTAAACGCACTCCCCAAGCAGCAACTATTGGTATGGAGGCTTGTGGCTCTGCTCATCATTGGGCAAGAGAGCTTATTAAACTTGGATATGACGTAAAGCTTGTTGCAGCTCAATTTGTTAAGCCTTTTGTTAAAACTAATAAAAATGACAAAGTGGATGCCGAAGCTATTTGTGAGACGATAAGTAGGCCCAATATGAGATTCGTCTCGGTTAAGACCGTCGAACAGCAAGATCTATACCCTTTCAACTTGAAGATGCAGGTATCAGTACCTGAAAATTATCTGTAATTCTGGATACAAGTGAGCCTGCAACTTCTGGTAACGTCACATCGAAAAACTTTTTGATAGCAGAGGTGAATGCTGTTTTGGAGGGAAAATAGACATTGTTCCTCACATGCTCATTCATTACTTTCCAAAGCCGCTCTATTGGATTTAAGTTTGGGCTGTATGGGGGTAAGTAATGAAGCTCTATATTGAGTACTTTTGCCGCATTCCTAAACATTTCTGACCGATGGTAGGCTGCACCATCAAGCACAATATGCACGGTTTGCTCTAGTGGATAATGCTCTTTCTTGAGTTTCCAAAAGAAGCGAACAATACTCTCGCTATCTATCGTTTCATAAGTATCTGTGATCGTTGCGCTGATGTTTTTCAATGACAGAGCACCGATTAGATTCACTCGAGTGCGGCTACCTGTCGTTTCAATTAGCTTATCCTGTCCCTTACGGATCCAGCCACAGCTAAGTTTTGTTGATTGAGTTGGATGAACGGCGTCCATGAAAAGTACAGGCGCATCCTTGGGCTTAAGTACCTCGTTGTAATACTCGATAAATGCTTGCTGCTCTTCAGGCTTTAGTTTATGTGGTACACCTTTGGGCTTTTTGTATGCAAAACCGTGGTGATGTAACCACTTATTAATCCCAGAAACGGTGTAGCTCACACCGAATTCAGCTTCGACGTAAGTAACGATTTGACGCGTATGAAAATAGGTTTTCTCAGTCAAATGCTCGATGAGCTGCATCGTCTGAGTATCAGAAAGTAGACTCTGGCTCCCGCCATTCTCAGGTTTAAGTTTTTCAGATAGAGCATAATCACTAAGATGACGAGCAACTGTAGATTCATGGATACGAAGGGCTTGAGAGATCATAGGCGGGCTCCAACCTTCGGAAGCTAGCAAGACCGCTTTTATACGGTCGCATACTCGACGATCACGCTCAGTATTGTGCATCTGTTCGAGTTGTTGTTTTTGCTCAGGAGTTAGTACCATTTTCATGGTGAGTAGCATGATCCTGATTTCATTGAAAATCAAGCATCTTCAATGATCACGGGTATACAAGCAATGCATCGAATTCGTGAAGAATTAATCTCTCAAAGAACGTCAAAGGCCAATCAAATAAGGGGGTTAACTGCCGAATATGGGATCTTTGCTCCTGTCGGTATCCATCACTTTAAAAAGTACATACCTGTATGGTTAGAGGATGCAGAAAATTCATTGACCCCTTTGTTCAGGGAGTTGTTGCAAATGATGTATGACGACTTGACCCTACTAGATGAAAGTATTGATAGCATAACTAGGGCGTGTTGATCTTTCGTGAGTGTTTTTTGAACAGCATGGTAAAGAGTTATAATTTGCTTCGCCAAAAGTAAAACCATAACCAATACCATGCCAATACCATGCTAACTGATATTCGCTGGGAACTGCTACTCCAAGTTATGAAAAGTACAGGTCGTATTTACGATAAAACTGAACATCGAATGACATTTGAAGGAATACTTTATCGAATGAGAACAGGTATTCCTTGGCGAGATCTACCCTCTGAGTTCGGAGAGTGGAGTACCGTTTACAGACGATTTAATCTTTGGTCAAAGAAAGGGATTTTAGATAATCTTTTCAAAAGCTTATCTAGCATGGCTGACTTTGAATGGGTATTTCTTGATGGCTCTATAGTTAGAGCGCATCAGCATAGTACAGGTGCAGCTACTGAAAGTTCAGAGCAAATAGGAAAAAGTCGCGGGGGCAACTCAACCAAAATTCACTTAGCTGTAGATAGTGGTGGCCTGCCGATTTGCTTTGATTTATCAGAGGGACAACGCCACGATATAGTGCATGCCGAAAGCTTAGTTGAGCAACTCGATGAAGTTAATACCATCGTTTGTGATAAAGGATATGACAGCGAACCTTTCCGTACTTTTGTTAAGGAACGTGGCGGAGAAACAGTAATTGCTAAACGCAATTACGGACAAGATATAGACAAAGACAGTATGGATTGGTGTCTATACAAGTATCGTCACTTGGTCGAAAATGCCTTTGGGAGAATTAAGCATTATCGAGCTATTTCAAGTAGATATGACAAGCTAGAAAGGAATTATGCCAGCATGTTATCACTGGCATTCATGTTAATGTGGCTACCGATGTATTGTTGAACACGGAATGTACAGCAAAGATCAACACGCCCTAATAAGATTAGGATCAGCCTTAACAATAATCCAGCCGGACAGCGGTTAATGGAAATTACAGGAGTTGGACCATTAGTTTTTACTGCGTTACTTATTGACCTCGGAGATGGGTTAGCCTTCAAGAAAGGGCGTGACTTTGCAGCTTCATTGGGCTTAGTTCCGCGCCAACATAGCACTGGTGGTCGAGACCGGTTATTGGGTACAAGTAAAAGAGGAAATGGTTACCTAAGAAAGCTATTAGTTCATGGTGCGAGAGCAGCTTTTAGACATGTGAATGATAAAGCTGATCCTCTTAGTTTATGGATAAAGAAACTAAGCCAGACGAAGCACGCTAATGTCGCCATTATTGCCTTAGCAAACAAGATTGCTAGGATTTCCTGGGCCTTAGTTGCAAGAAATGCAAAGTATGATGTTTCATTAGCAGCGGCCTAAAAAGTAAGAGTTAAACAGTCAATCCGTAAGGAGCAAAACCCCAATAATTGCTGAGTAAAAAATGATGAAAAAATAGGTAAGACCAACATTGGAAAAAACCCTTAGTGAACGAAGAGTTAATAGCTCGTGTAAGCGATTGGGAGCTGATGTGCGGATAACACCATTATGGTTAGATGTATCAATGAAGCATCATAAAAAAACCGAATACACGTGGGCAGTTATACCTTCATTTTTATTGATTTTTTACTTGCAAAAGAGGGGGTGTCCATACACGTTCACCGAGGTATCTTGACTTACCATGCCTGAAGAAGCATGTGCAGTTTATAGATCAAAAACGTTCGGGTACGGTTTCTTCTCAACGACTGACGTGATGATTTCACTCAGAACTGACATTGCTGATAAGCCGCGCTTTTTGCAAGTTTCGATGAGTGTGTGGATACGACTACGGAATTTATCGCCTGCATCTGAGGTCGTTCCGAAACTAATTTTCCTTTGGATGACAAAGCCTCTAATACATCGCTCAGCTTCATTGTTGGTTAAGGGGATCGACGTTTTCTTGAGGAAAACCCACAAGCTCTCTCTATGTTTGAGCAGTAACTTGCATGGCCCTCGATACCGCTTGACCATCACACCTGTCCCTTTGCTCAACCAATGATCGAACGATTTTTGTAGCCTGTGCATTCGCCGCAAGTACAGCGAATAACCCAATTCACCTTGCTCATAACGATGCCGAGTACGGAAAATGGCGTTCGTCAGCAAACAAAGATGTTTGCTAATATAAGCGGTGTGGCCACCGCCACTATAATCCGCCATTTGCTGAAGATTGCGCTTCACATGTGCCCAACATAACTGATGACGGTCTGCGGCTATCCAGTTATAGCTTGGGCACTGGTCGCTAACCACAATGCCTGCATAGTCTTCATCGATGACCTTTTTCGCTGAGGAGGTTGAGCGTGAATAGAGTATTTGTTCATACACAAGGTCATCACTGGCCACTAACCAACACCAACGAAGGCTTTGCTCATCATTCCTATGGTGAGAGGTTTCGTCGGCATGAACCAAAGGGGCTTTCTTTAACGCTTGTTTTATCGCTTGATGCAATGGAGTCAACATTGAAGCGACTTTGGTTTGCGCTTCGCTAATCGCACCGACCGAAAAGGTTGTGCCAAGCTGTTCTTTGAGCAGTGATTGGATTTTTCGAACGCTGAGATGATATTGACCCGCAAGCACGCCAATGTAGCTTAATAGATTAGGACCGATGATACCTTGTGAGACATTATCAGGTTTTTGAGCTTTCACTGTTTCTTTGCAGTGCCGACATTGACCTGAAAATAAACGGTATTCGGTGATATCGACAGTGGGTTTTGGAATATCGAAGACCTGATGGCGATAGTATGGCCCACCTTGGACCTCAATGTCAGATTGAGCGCAACAAGGACAAGTTTCAGGGAAACAGTCAATGATGACATCCGTTTTTTTTAACGGTGAGAGCTTTCGTTGATGCCCTGTGTGGCCTTGTTTAGCTCCTCTCGAATTGCGACCACCAGAGCTTTCAGCTTTTTTCGCTCATGCTTGTCCTTAGGGTTGTCAGACGAAGGTGGTTTCGATGAGTTTTTGGAGTTAGTTGCTTGTTTATCGGTAAGGTGGCGCAACTGTTCCCACAACTCATCAATAAGCACCTTAGCCTCATTCAAATCTGAGACTTCAGGTGGTGCTTCTTGGTATTTAGGTGATTTTTTTCTAGTCATGAAACCATAATGGCTTCCCTGAATGATTACTCAAGAACCAAAGTGGGATCAATTGCGTAAGGTCACACTTTTTATGTCAATAGGGCTTGGTGAACACTTACGATTCAAGCTCAGTCACTTTTGAACGTAAGAGCGCTAGCTCATCTTCTTTATTTGTATTTGGCATATAAGGAAGATCGCAGAGAGCCGCGAAAGTTCCTTATCCGCTAATATTTTTTAATTTAATTAAGACTTTGGTAATTCAATGTTTGATGGGGTTTCATTTTTTCAATATCGAGCCCATCAAGCAACCAATGCCACTGCTCTTCCGTTAATGAGAGGGTTTTCCCTGGCATTTTTCTTGGCCAAGCGAACTTGTCTTTTTCGAGTCGCTTTTGCCAGAGGCAAAAGCCATTACGCTGCCAGTAGAGAACTTTGAGCTTATCCCGCGTGCGATTACAGAAGACGAATAGCGCTTCGGAGAAGGGATTAAGGTTCATATTCTGTTCAACAATAAAGCTCAAGCCGTTAATGCCCTTTCTAAAATCGACGGGCGCCTTGTGGAGATAGATAACAGAGATATCAGGGAACATTTTCATACAACAGCAAGCTCCTTCAATAGAAGACCGAGCCACTGAGGTGCTACATCACGAGGTACATGAAGAGAGCATGCTCCCGCTTCAAGGCGTAATTCCGTAGGTAACGTAGAGGGAGGCAGTTGCTCGGTTTTGGTATTTAGTATGGCTATTTTTTCAACAACAACGAATTCAGAAAGTGAATCTTCTCGTTTTTTAGGCAGGTTGACTAAGTGGTGTAGTTTGCGACGGTTGTTATCAAATGTTTTTGGATGAAGATTGTGCTCTAAACAAAACTGAGCGGCAGACTGCTCACTATTATAATACTTCTGAACAAGGCGTAGCCATTCTTGCTGAGATCTATGCTGAGACATTTTCGAGTACCTTTAACGATAAAAGTTAAAGGTTACGACGTTTATTAAAAGGATTGAATGAGTCGATTTAAAGACGCTTACGCTTACGGTGAGAGGTTTCGTCGGCATGAACCAAAGGAGCTTTCTTTAACGCTTGTTTTATCGCTTGATGCAATGGAGTCAACATTGAAGCGACTTTGGTTTGCGCTTCGCTAATCGCACCGACCGAAAAGGTTGTGCCAAGCTGTTCTTTGAGCAGTGATTGGATTTTTCGAACGTTGAGATGATATTGACCCGCAAGCACGCCAATGTAGCTTAATAGATTAGGACCGATGATACCTTGTGAGACATTATCAGGTTTTTGAGCTTTCACTGTTTCTTTGCAGTGCCGACATTGACCTGAAAATAAACGGTATTCGGTGATATCGACAGTGGGTTTTGGAATATCGAAGACCTGATGGCGATAGTATAGCCCACCTTGGACCTCAATGTCAGATTGAGCGCAACAAGGACAAGTTTCAGGGAAACAGCCAATGATGACATCCGTTTTTTTTAACGGTGAGAGCTTTCGTTGATGCCCTGTGTGGCCTTGTTTAGCTCCTCTCGAATTGCGACTACCAGAGCTTTCAGCTTTTTTCGCTCATGCTTGTCCTTAGGGTTGTCAGACGAAGGTGGTTTCGATGAGTTTTTGGAGTTAGTTGCTTGTTTATCGGTAAGGTGGCGCAACTGTTCCCACAACTCATCAATAAGCACCTTAGCCTCATTCAAATCTGAGACTTCAGGTGGTGCTTCTTGGTATTTAGGTGATTATTTTTCTAGTCATGAAACCATAATGGCTTCCCTGAATGATCACTCAAGACCCAAAGTGGGATCAATTGCGTAAGGTCACACTTTTTATGTCAATAGGGCTTGGTGAACACTTACGATGTCTGGCTGTTACCAATATTTGGATGCATCAGTCACGGCGCATGGTCAGAAATCAGCAATAAAATCGAATGGGCTACCAGTTATATATCAAGGAACGCTCAAAAGTCCGCGCAGAGGAAGTCTAAAGAAAACATTACGTAAGACGGAATTTACGCTGAGCTTAATGCTTAAGGTTCTGTCTATATAACACTTCTAATCTAAACTCGTATAAAGGCCCAAAGAAATTTAATCGATACGATTAAATTCAATTGATATTTCTACACGACGATCTAAAGCATTACTAGTAGTACCATGCTTTTCTGCAGGGAGATTTGAACCCAACCCATAATAACTAATATTTGATTTAGGTATACCTATTTTCACTAGAATATTTAAAACTGATAACGCTCTATTTTCAGACAAAATTTGGTTGTATTCTTTTGAGCCAATTTTGTCAGTGTGTCCATATATAGATACATGGTTTATTGCTGCAAAATCTAAAGATGAGAAATATTCAATTAGTGGAATTGTATCAACAACCAATGTAGAGTCAAAGTTGAAATAAATTTCACCGAACTTGGCAAAGTAAATGCCGATATCATTTTTTTCTTCTTTTAAAATAGGTTTTTCTGTGTATGAAGAACTTTCATCTAGACTAGAAGGACTTTCATCTAGAATACTAATGGATTTTTTATCATTTTCTTCTATATAGTCATAAGTTTTAGAATTATTAAACTCATAATTAAAACCAAAATAGATAAAATCATTATCTGAAAAGTCAAGATTATTTTTAGAAATGTTATTGACAAAGTCATATCCTATAACCGCAGATGTAGAACTATTTAATTGTAGTTTAATCCCCGCACCAATTAAACCAGACAATCCGTTAGAATGAGACGTATCAGGTAAATATGAAACGCCTGCTTTACCGAAAATAGAAATATCATCTGAAAAATTCTCAAAACCCATAAGGCCAGTAGAAAAGATATTTAAGGGTTCTGGGTAATTAAAATAATCATAACTCGCGTATACTGAAAAGTAATTATTGTATTTATATCCAGCCTCCAATTTATAACCTATGTTAGCACTATCAGTAAAGTGACTACTGTTTGATTCTAATCCTCCATAACCAAGCCCAGCGCCTAACCAATAAGCACTTTGAGTGTTTTGCTCTTGGGATAAAGCTCTTATTGAGAAAACAAAAGAAAAAATTATTACATAAATTTTCATTTTAAAAAACCACACTTTATTAAAATCATTTATAATTCACTTGAATTGTGACAGATGAACTCCAGGTGTGTGGAGTCGTTCCCCAAATAGTATTAACATTAACAATAGAAGATGAATACGCTCCCATAAAGGATTTTATGTCCTTTTTATTGCTTTGAGCGAAATTAAAGACATTATAACCTGCTTCATGTATGAAGGCATTTGAAGGGGTAGAGTTGTTGTCGCTACTTAACTGATTAAGAATCATAGATAATGCAGTAGAACCGAGGAAATTATTATTATATTCAAAATACCAATCATCAGATTTATATCTTTGGTAGGCAATGGCTTTTCCTGACAAAATTGAAAATGACAAGATGCCGTTAATTTCATATCCACTTCTTGAAAAACCTAAAACTGGAACCTTAATTTTTTCGGATTCTAAATCATTATTTAATACTATGGATTTACCATACATATCCACAATGGATAAGACAGGTAGCAATCCGGAACTTCCAAAAGTTATAGGAAATGGAGTTACTCCATTAATAAACTCTATGTTGTTTACTCTTGAATTATTGTAGCTAAAAACTTTATTACTTCCATTTTTTACTTCAGACAAATGATCGGCAGTAAGATTAGAAAAGACACTACGAAGCTCACTGTTAACATTCCAATCCCACTGAGCACGAGAGTTAACAACTGAACCCTTAAAAACAATATCATTATTCAAACTGAATGTGGAGCTAAAAGTTGGGCTTATTTGAAAGAGATAATAAGCAGTTAAACATAACAAAAATTTTTTCATTTAATGGGACCTTAAAAAGAACAGATTAGTAAAAAAGGCATAGTCAAAATAACTGCAATCTCGAGTAGTAGCTATGTAATTCCCGAATGATAGAAAAAACAAGCGGTGGTTTTGTAAACTGCATTCTTTAAAAGGAAATAAAATTAAGTTACTACTACTAAAAGTAGTAGTAACTTGATAAGCCAAATTTATTAATTCACTGTAACCGCAATTGGAATTGAAGCACTCCATGCAGTACTAGATGAAGTAAAGGATGTGGAGTCTGGTACGACTAACGTAATGTTAGAAGTAGTTAAACCATAAGTTCCTCGAACATCTGCTAATGAAGAGTCTGTTATGTAGCCATTTAATTCTGTCAAATTTCTATTTGAATTAATTTGAGACCACCCCCCCCAGGTTGAAGTTTGAGTGGTAGCATCAATCAATGAATCAGCAAAAGTTATAGCTTTAGCATCATTACCCCTTTTGAAATGACCTGTACCAGTCTGTTCATAAAGGACAGACATATGCTTATCAACGTCAATAACAAGGGTAACACCGGCAAGATTGGTGTTTACAGTATACGTTTGACTATTATTTACATTATCAATATCTTGGCTATTAAAAGTTAAACTTGGAGTCAAACCAGCCCCACCATTAGCTGCAGCCGATTTCATTCTTCCTTCGAGTAAATCTAGTTGCGAATTTACCAAAGTATATACCGTATTATTTGCACCATCAGAAGTTCCACTCAACTCATTTACAACAATGCCTTGTAAAGAGGATGTGTTTGGGAGGATTCGCCATTCCCATGCTGGACTATTGTTGATAATAGTACCAGCGAAAGTTACGTTGCCAATATCAACCGAACCACCTGTAGAAGGCGTCGGAGTGAAAGCATAAGAGCTAGATGATACTGCCAAGATAGAAGCAGAGGCTAAGCCAAAAAGATACTTGTTCATGTTTAAATCCTTTTTTAAAAAGACGAAAGAGCGAAAGATTCTAGTTAACTTGAATCACAATGGATAGTGGTACTGACCAAGTACTAACATCAGTGCCAGCATTGGCGACTAATTGAACACTTGTTGCACTTAACCCATATGAAGCTTGAACATTAGAAGCCGTACTATCGGCCAATTGAGTAAACAAATCAGAAATAGGAAGAGAAGTCGTATTTGCACTTGTTCCTATTGTACTCCAAGGAGTAGTATCAGTTATTAACTCTTGCCATAAGGGATAGGCCCTAGCAGAATTACCAGTTGCGAAGGAATTACCGGAAATAGTCCTTACAACACCTACATCCTTATTAAAACCTATTACAACTTGAGCCCCAGAAGATGGAGTCTGAGTTGGTGCCGTTAATGTTTCTGAATTATCTTCATTGAGCGACATACCTCCAAACGTTATAGAAGGTGTTAACCCAGTACCTCCAGTTCGTGATGCTGAAATCATGTGGCCTTGTAGAAATTCAACATCGGAACTAAGTAAGTTATACGTAGTTTGATTTGTTGTAGTGTTATAAACACCATCTAAACTATTAGCAGTAAGACTAGCAAGAGATGAAGCACCAGAAGGAATCTGCCACTGCCAAGTTGGATCAGATTTAACAAAGGTGCCACTAATAAGTAAATCGCCAATTGACCCATTAGACACCTCGGTAAAAGCGCTAGCTGTACTTGGCAAACCACATAATATTACAAATTTCATAGCAATCAAATATTTATATTTTTTCATTATAATTCCCTGTACATAAAATTAATCTAAATTTTCCAACCATCAACATTAAAATTTACCTTTAAATCTCCTCTATAGTTTGTGGGTAATATGATTTCAATAGGTTCAGCAACTTTCAACTCAATACTTTTGTAATAATCAGGTAAATAAATGTAAATATCATTACCAGAAGATTCATGTACTAAATTAACTTTAAGATTATTAATAAAGGTTTCTATTTTCACGGTAGATTGAAGATTGACACCATTACCTTGGGTATGTGTACCTCTTATAGTTAGTGTACCATCAGATTTATCTAAGAACTTTGAATCAACTACTTTCAGAACATTAATTTTATTAATACCATTAACATCTGAAAAATAAAAGATAGACGATGCACTAACATTAGCCTTTATAAGTAGATGACCATTACTAAAAGTACCATTAACATGGCCAATATTAATATTATTATTAACAGAGTGCACAGAAGAAAAAACAAACCCACTAAAGAGCAGAAAAAACATGCCAATGAAACGGATTAAAAACAACATGCTATTCTCCATCAGCCAATTCATACTTCTCAACGCCGCCTAAGTCATCAATTGCATTTAAATGTTTAATATTTAAACCCGTAATATCTACAAAATCGCCCGGTAAAAATAAACTTAATTTTTTAGTAGATTCTTGATTAAGTGTTACAATCTCATCGTTTTCATCATACAAATTACCAATAGCAAATACATATGGAGTTTCATTAACTAATATTTTTGAGCCAGGTAAATGTTGAATTGACAATTCTGACTCAGCATTAACTCTGCCATCTCTTATCGATTTTGGTCTATATATTAGTTTAACTTTAGTTTTAATTGCTAAAGATATACCTGAACCCTTTTTTTTCTTAGGTATTTCTTGTAAATTTAACCAAAACACGGTTTCTTCCTGGTCACTGATTTCATCGGAAATATTAATAATTCTGACTACCTGGCGAGATTTACCTTTAATTTTAAAGAAAGAAGGGCTTGAAATAAAAGAAGGACTCGAATCAGTAGATGATATGTTATCAACCCATATTTGAGCTCCAAAGTCATCAGTAGATTCATTAACAATCAAAGCTGAGATTGATTCTTCATCTTGATTAAATATGTATCTAGTCGAATCTAAAACTAGAGAAGCATGAGAACTGAAACTAAAAATGATTAAAATAGAAGCTATTAAAAAAGAATATTTATTCATTGCAAACAACCTTTTGTATTTTCTCGCTATGTTTAATAATATCAGATGTGATATGGCAATCATTTATGAAAAATTCATCTAATTTTTCAGATGTATTTATTAATAAAACACCATGAGCAGAAACAAAACCTAGGGGCTTTTCATCTTTCGACACAGCCCACGACCCGGAACTTACGTAATCTCCATCTTCCTTTAAAATTTGGAATATATATCTTCTTACTTTAAAATAATCAAATTCAATGTAGACGACAGCATCATCTTTAGGGATAACTTCCTGACTAGAATTAATTACTTCGATATCCAATGGGAGGGTGGAAGTATCAATATCCAAACGATTTAATCTATAACTTGACATCGGAATTATTGCTTTTCCATCAGAATTAGTCATTGCATTAATACGAGATAATTTGACACCAGGAATATCATTCACACTAGCAATAGCAATTGTTCCATTAACATGCCTAGACAATATAAAGTCACCCTTCGAAGGAACAAATATTGCAGACCCACTTATCGAAGCCGAACCAGTATTATTATCTTCATTACTAGAAATATGACCTGACAGATTGAAAAGTTCATGATCATAATTAGCTTCTAATGATGCATAATTATCACTATTATCGGACTTACCACTTAAAGAAGCAGAGTAGCTAAGATCTTTATTTATGTATGATGAAAAACCAGTACTATAGTTGAAGTAATCGTCATCTTCACTTGCACTAAAACTAGTATAGACATTGCTACTTTTACCTAATGGTAAAGAAAATGAAATGGAAGATGTTATATCATCAATAAACATCGATTTATTTGCATTTACGTTAAAATTAATATTGACACTTTTATATGAAGTACCTAATGATACACCTAAACTACTATTATAGTCTGAGCTGTTCCAGTAATCAGTATAATTGTAGGTCAAACTTGCGTAAACACTATCAGTCACCTTATCGCTTAAATTAAATCTATACTGGTTCTTAGACCTATTCAATGAACTATTCAATGTATTATTTTCTAAATAAGAAAAGAAGAGAAATCTATATACCTATCTGATAAATAATGATCTGATGAAAAAACAAACCTCCTATGTGCATTAAAAGCTTTCTCGTAAGTAAGTGAAAGGCTTGTTCCTTCTTCGGATTTGTTTAAGGAATTATTCGAATAACTGTATGAAGATTCTATATCAATATTACCAAAATGTCCTAGTTGTTTATAAAAACCGAACCCTAAACCGAAATAGTTTCTATGTAGGATTGTACTTCCTTTTAATGTGAGACCTTCAAAACCGTATCCATAACTTCCACTGAGGAAAACACCTTCTAATCCTTGACCATCTCCTTCATCTCTTACTCCTGAGTACAAATCAAAATCATAATCTCCAGGATTAATCATTGTAGCGGAAATTGTTAATGGTATGTTTCTAGTTGTTTCTTTTCCGTCTTTTTCCTTAACCACAAGTGAAACGTCCCCACTACTTAAGAGACTTACATTTTTTATTTCAAATGGACCAGGTGAAACAACTTCGGAGTGGATGAGGACACCATTTTGAATTATCGAAACAAGGGCTTGTGAATTAGCAGTACCAGAGAATATAGGTTTATACCCGTAATCAAATCCGCTTTGGGCTGTATTTTTTCTTAATCCTAATCCAGTCAAACCAAAACCATTTAATATATCACTATTAGTAAACATTTTACCTACAATTAAGTCTGACTCTAAAGACTTAATAGGTCGCGCAGCAGAACCAATTGAAGGATAGAAATCTCCATTAGATAACGAGGCTGAACCACTTAATACCCAGTCAGAAATATTACCTTTCAAATCAAGAATACTGTATATATCTGTGCTTGTTTCACTAGCAAAAGCATTCACGTTATAGTTTAATCTCAATGCTCCGACACCATTATCCCAACTTGACTGTTCTTTGTCTTCTTTTCCAAATCCTAATTGTGGTATGATAAAGTTAATTGATTGCGTAGTATAATCAAAATCCACAGTTGTATTTAACTCTTTATTTAGATAAAAACAATAATCATCTATATTTAATACACCTCTATAAAAAACATCATTAATTTCAAAGTTTATGCTTTGTAACCAATCATCTTCGAAGCATATGTCATCTTTATCATTTTCATCAATAGTTATTTTGCGTCTACCTATATATTTATTGTTAAGGTTAACGTCTAAAACGTAAGAACCAGGTATTATATTTTTTGACAAGTTTTCTATCAAATATGCATTTTCTTGATTAGTACCATTTAAAAAACTAAAATCGAATTCATCTGCCAACGTTTTTGGATTAAAAATCAAGAAAAGAACAATAATATAGTGAAATTTCATTTATACACCACTATCAGTGACAAGCTTCCTTTAAATTCACCAAGAGTCGAATCCTCTAATCCATCTAACTTAGCTCTAAATTTGAAAGACCCTAGCTCAGCGAACTTTCTTGGATATATATATTTATTATTTTTAGACGATATAAAGTGAGAATTGTTTGAAAAGCTGTTATCTTCAGAGTTTATTTGTATTCTTATCTTATCACCAGCGCCTTTCGTTACTACACCGTTCTCATCTAACTGTCCTTTATTACCAAAACCCAACGTTACATTGTCAGTACCAGCCTTAAAGGCACTACAGCCAGGCAAGCTTGCACCCGGCTCATAAATTTTCACTTTGAAACGCTCAACAATGTTTTTGCTTGAGTGATATTTATCGTATTCACCGAAATCAATAATCCCTGACCCTTGGTTACTTTCAATGTAAACAAAGCAAGTCGAAGCCACAATAGTCGCTTCTATTTTGAGAAGCTGTTTAGTAACTAATTCATCTGAATATACTAAATTAATACCCAATAATATTTTCAAAACCAAAGTGTGAAATATCAAAACTAGTATTTTTGGTAAATATTCAATCATTATGATCTCTTAAAACCCTTTGACTAGACGTATTTACATTTATTCTGAATTATTTTACAACTCCGACCAGTACATCTCAAAAGCTCTTAGAATATACATTTCAATCTTTCTATTAAGGTCATTAACAAAATTATGAACTTTATTAACAAGACCAGACTTCAATATGCACTAATACGCATTTAGGTGCATCTTTATATTAGCTTTGTTGCTTAACTAAGATTAAAAATAGATTCACCCGTTCCGCATGCTTTTTAGGTATGCTTGTACCCACTCGATAATTGCATGTTTATCATTCCAAAAGGTCAGGGAGCCAAGGTTAATGACTTATGGTTGGAGACTTTATCTTATTCTTCGCGCTAGGCGATTAGAATGCGGGGGTTTATGGAGCGCTTACCATCAGATTGGAGTCTCTACCAATAAAAATAGATTCCAGAAGATATATACTTTATCTGATTTATTTGTTTTATAGCTCTCCACTAATTCATATGGATTTTCTTTATAGCTCACTAACCTTGTTGGAGTAATTAATTTTATTGATAATTTCACACAACTCACATGCTTTTATCCAAGATACTTTCAATGAAAATTGTGATCTGAATCAATTTTTCTGCCTGATTTCGACTTTTTACGTATTTCGGAGCATTCCGAACAGCCATTCCCCCCTGTGTCAGCATAGTTTTCGCCTTAGAATTTAATTCATTTTGGAGACAAATATGCCTAAACCCTCAATTGACCTAGAAACCAAAGAACAAGGCCTTATCTGGTTACTCCCACCATACAACTACACCCTGCGAAGAGTGGCTAACAAACTTAATGTTGGTCATGCGACAGTTCATAAATGGGGTAATGACTCCAACCCGTTGATTACATGATAGAATCTTCCTTAACTTTTTAGAGGTATTTCAATGGCTATCATCCCAAGTAAACTGCTGTTTTTGTAATCAAACTGAGTCTGTACGGAAACATTGCATCGGGGCTTGTGGCTTTCAGCGATTTCGTTGCCTTGATTGCAAACGTTCATTTCAACTCGACTATGCTTATGAAGCCTACAAACCAGAGGTTAAAGAACAAATCGTTGATATGGCTATGAATAGCTCTGGTGTTAGAGAAACAGCTCTTGTATTAAAGGTGGGATATAACACTGTACTACGCACTTTAAAAAAATCTCACACCTAAACAAGTCACAACGATACCTTTTGATCTTGCCAATATTGAGCTGATATACGAAGTGGACGAGCAATGGTCTTTTGTTGATAAGAAGAGAAATCAACGTTGGCTTTGGTACGCATGGGAACCTCGATATAAACGTGTGATTGCTCATGCTTTTGGGAAAAGGGATACCGATGCCTTTAAGGAGCTGCAACGCTTATTATCAAAATTCACTATCCCATTTTACTGCACAGACGATTATGGTGTGTACAGTGCCAATATACCGATAGAGAAGCACATCATTGGTAAACGATACACACAAAGAATAGAAAGAACCAACCTCACACTAAGATCTCGCCTTAAACGTTTAGTTCGAAAAACGATTGGATTTTCGAAGTCGGAAGAGATGCACGATAAGGTTATCGGCACCTTTATTAAACGAGAGTACTACCATTAATCAACAGGTTGGATTCATGACCCATTTTGTAAGTTTAATGAACTTAATCCCTCGACGTTTTATGCTAAGCGCCAGCAACTCAAAAAATCAGATGTCTCTCAAGGCTTTGTACGGGCTGAGGTCGTCGAAAAGACAACGAAATATCAAGCTCAAATAGCCACCGCTAACATGGCACTTCTCATCAATGATGTGGAGTTGAGCATTCCTCAAGGCACGCCCGCTGCCTGCCTGGGAGAACTCATTGGATCCTTGTCGTGAAACATATGCTCAGCGCACCAGAGATTTATCTGTATCGTGAGAGTGTCGATTTTAGAAAGTCCATCAATGGCCTCGCGGTGATTATCGAAAGTGACACCGTTTTACCCTTGGGAAGCGGCGCACTGTTCCTGTTGACCAATAAACAGCGCTACAAAATCAAAGTGCTGTACTGGGATAAAACTGGCTTTGCGCTTTGGTATAAACACCGTTCAGGTAAGGAATCTCAATGTTTCCTGACCTGAACAATCGCGGCATAACTCACGTCAGAATGAGTCCCGGACAGACCTAACTTCTGCTCTACAATCTAAACACGGATGTTTGTTGAACACTTTCATGCTGTTTTCGCTATTTCAGATACACCCATCCTGTGAAACGCCTAAATTGACCTGATTTGGGCTTGAACCAGAGCATGGTGGACCAGCTCTGACAGCGGCTCCCCAGCCCTAAAGCGAAGAAACGTTAAACGGTGCCCACAAAGAATGCACTCAAACGGATCAACCTTCACATACCCTTTCAGCATAGCTGCGTAACCGGGCATTTCAGGTGCGTCTTTAGGTGCGACACCCAAGGCACCGTAGACCTTAGGGAGCATCTCACCACGACGTCGATTTGATAGAAAACCGAAGTATCGAATCATTTTGAAGTGCTTATCTGGAATATGCTCAATCATGCGCTCTATCAGAGCTTCTGGACTCAAAATGAGGGATTCCGTTCGACCATTCCTATGGTTGAGGTAATCAAACGTCACCAAGCCTCCCTGGAAGTTATGTCGTAAACGCGACGCCGATATCGGTGGCCGTTTTAGGTATCGACCCAGGTAAGTCATGGTTGGCGTCACGTTGGCTGTTTTCTTTGCAAAGTGCAGCTTCCATCGACGGCAATATTGGCTGGTTAAAAATCGGGACCAATCTTGCTCATTACGAATGAAAGGGCAGTCCTCTCCACTCAAGTCTAACTCTGAGTAATTGGAGCTGAGAAGTTGAGTGATGGCACCGCGCCAACACTTCTCAGTGGTCTTAGCTTTAAAGAAAATCGGCTTCCATAGACCAGTCTTCTTACATAAACCCCCACGGGTGACAGACAAATGGATGTGCACATTCCAATTCAGCTTTCTGCCGTAGGTATGAAGTGCACAGAACACGCCAATATCGATATCGAGTTGCTTTGCCCATCCTAAGAAGATTTTGGCTGCGCAGCTAAAGAGATGATTGAGAAGAAAACGATTATCCCGAAAGATGGGCCACAGCGTGTGAGGAAGCGTCAACGTAACGTGTTGATACTCACACTCAGGAAAGGCATGTTGTTGCTTTCGTATCCACCGCTCTGTGGCTTTTATGCCACAACTGCTGCAAAAGCGAGATTTACACGTCTGGTGAATGTATTTGTGATGGGTGCAGTCAGCATGAGTGCATCGATACTCTTTAGAGCCAAAAGCAGCGGTACTGCAAGCGAGCATCTTGGTGACGTTTTCAATGACGACGGTTCGGAGGGTTTCTCGGTACTTATTGAGGTAGTTCAGCCAAGTATCGTTGGCATTGAAGAGTTGTTTGATGGGCTTATTCGGATGCATGACCTATAGGATAAACGATCCATGTAAATCACCCTAGTCGGTTGAGTCTCTTTGTTTTCGGCCGTAGGCCGTAGGCCGCAGGCCGTAGGCCGCAGGCCGCAGGCCGCTCAGGCGACACCGTCGCCGGTTCAAAAAGCCAAGTATAAATGGCCTACAAAAGAGCAAAATGAAGTGTTTACCCTGACTCAATTCGAGCTTGATAGACTGCTTTCTGGCTTCACGATTATCGGCCATAAACCCGTTCAAATAAACGATTTTACAATGACTTAATCGATAATAAAGCCTTATCTACCAAGCGTAAATGGCATGATTTTAGTATAATAAATGCCATGAAAAAGACGCCAGATATCAACCCAGAAAGTCGAGATATTGCCAAGCTACAAGCGATGGTGAAAGCCCTTCTGCTCTCTCAGGAGCGGAAGGAGTCTCAATCGCAACAAGAACGTCAATCCTTACTCGAACAGCTCAATCTGGCCTTTGACCGTCAGTTCGCGAAACGCTCCGAGGCGTTAAAGCCTTACGATGAATCTCAAGGTGACCTCTTCAACGAAGTGGAATGTGAAGCCGCTCAATGCCCTCAAAGAATATAAACAGTGTTATATGTGGCTCTACTGCTCGGGCGCAGACTTGCCCGACGCTGCACTGCCGAATGTGAAGAATATCGCCTTGTACGACTATCAAAACAGTCGCGCGAGGGCATGCCCTGTTGCCTTCTTGGGGGATTACAGTGGTTATCTGCAAACCGATGGCTATGGTGCCTATGATGGTCTTCATCACGTAACCAATGTTGGTTGCTTGGCACATGCACGGCGTAAGTTCATGGATGCTAAGAAGCTTCAAGGTAAAGGTAAGTCAGGCAAAGCAGATAAAGCGCTAGCCAAAATCCAGAAGCTCTATGGGATAGAATCGCGCTTAAGAGGTGCGACTGTCGAAACACGAAAAGCAGAACGTCAACTGCATGCCAAGCCGATACTGGATGAGCTGTACGAGTGGATGACGACTCAACAAGTGCTAGCGTCTAGCTCGCTGGGCAAGGCGATAAAATACACGCTCGGCCAATGGGCGAAACTTATCCGCTATATCGATGACGGTCATTTATCTATCGATAATAATCGTGCTGAACGTGCAATTAAACCCTGAGGGATCCCCACATCTTTTCACCGGAACTCTGCCGCACTTATCGCTTTGAGGCCTCCTACGGCTAAGGCCAGATCCTTCACGCTAAATGAGTAAGCTTCTCTTCCTATCAACTCTTTACCGAGAAAAAATTAGGAAAGTACCCGGCGTGTTCGAATGGTATTTGCTTGAAAATCCTTGTAGTAACCTTTGATATAAACGACTTTACCTACTATCAACAAAGCAAATTGAGTCAACATGCCTATCATCAATAAGATCTCAATACGCTTGTGACATTTACTACCACTGAAGTTAAGAGCCAACCCATAACGTTCATTTTTAGTATCCCGAAAGCCCTCTTCAATCGACATCCGTTGGGTATATAGGGCTACGACACGCTCTGCAAACCAGGTTTCTCCCGGCAGATTAGAGACGAGCAACCATGGCTCTCTTTCATCTTTGGCATGGGATAAGCTCACCGTATTTCTCTGGGGAGAACCACTCCAGTTTTTAGCTTTACGCCCCTTGGACTTCTTTCTGTAGAGACATACCTGACAAGGGTATTGATGCTGCTTAGTTAACTCTGCTGTTCCCAAATGCTGGGGCTTATATTGCGCTTGAACAAAGAGTTCATCTGCACTGCACCAGCGGTCATTTACCCCAGGCTTGCTGTTGCCTCGTACGCGACCTAGCCAATACCAGCCTTGTTGTTCAATAGGCTTGAACCAAGGCACTTTAAACCCAGCATCAGTGGTGACGATGGGAATAACCCCTTTGGGAGCCATAGTGGCTAAACGTCGAATGAAGGCTTTGTGAACAGCTAACGAGCCAAGTTTGCACTCTGGGTGAACTTCTTCATACAGTGTAAAGGCTCGGCCTCCAATGGGAATCGTTGCTCTTAGGATTTGCTTGTCCACGTGATTCACCGGTGACCAATCAACGATAATGATAGGGTGCTTTACATTTTTGAGTAGGAAGTCGGTTATGTAGGCATAAACACCGGTACGCTCACGATGTAGATGTGGGTTACCTAGCAGGCGATAGACCCTGTTAATACAGTGCTTAACCTTAGTTTTGGTATTTTTCATCCCTCGACCAAGCCCGGTCAAGGTTAATGTGTCTTTCTCGTTAAGTGCATTGATACAGTCAAGAGCGGCTGTGATACGTCTCTTATCTTTGATAGCGGAGAACACTGACATTAAGAAAAAAGTATTCAGGATGGTGGATAGGTTCATGGAGCTCGTCGGGTCATGTCTTTTCAGTTGATGCTATGATCGCCGATCAAAATGAATCTGCCTACTTTTTCATGCCATCTACATGATTCTTCTATGCTAGTTGTGGGGAGCCCTCAGTATCTAAGCCCGTCCTGTAATTATAGTGCACATTAGACTTATTTCTATTTGTAACCAGGTAAGATCCAGAGGGAAGCATATTATTATTTACCTTACCTATTTAGACGACTTGGAACGGAATTGAACATACTCGGATAATCTCTTTGACACATGCTAAAGCAATCAGATTCATGACTTTTCTGGTAAAAAATTGACGATTCGAGCAGTATAGGATCCATAAGTGCAACAAATCTCAAATCAGATAGACTGTAAGCGTCTACGAACCGACTCATTGACTTTCTAATATCTACGCAGATACCGCCAACTAAGGCGGTATCTGTCATTCTGAGCGGTATTCTGTAGGGGCGGACTATTCCGTCTTTGGCATGTTCCAAGGTAGAAGATGACCATGGTCATCCTCACTCTTCAGTTTCGGGATTTCTCGTAACACGTATTCGAGGTACTCATACGGCTCACAGTCGTTAGCCTTCGCGGTTTCGATAAGACTGTACAACACTGCACTGGCGCGGGCTCCATTATGAGTCTTTGAGAACAACCAGTTGTTCCGTCCTACCGTGAACGGACGTACTGAACGTTCCGCTCGGTTATTATCCATGCTTAACCGGCCATCATCGATAACTCTTACTAGCTTCGACCATTGATTGAGACTGTAGCTAATCGCCTCACCCAATTTACTTTTAGGGGGCACCTGAGTGACCGATTTATCTAACCACGCCTTGAATTCATTGAGCAGAGACTGAGTCTTTGACTGGCGGGTAACATATCGCTCTTCCCTCGTCTTATCTTTGAGTGCTTGTTCAACACGATAGAGCTTTTGGAACCAACTCACTGCCCACTGGATTTTACCCCCTTTTCCATGCTTGCCTTTTGGTTGGCTCTGCTCTGCCTCTATGAACTTACGTCTTGCATGAGCCCAGCAACCCACCAACTTCGCTTCTGTCTTTTCATACGCTTTATACCCATCAACATGAAGGTATCCAGTGTAGTTTGACAGGTACGATTCAGGGCAGTGGTGCCCCCGACTCCCTTCCTGGTAGTCGAACAAGACGATACCGGGAGATTGCGCATTACCGCCCCGGTCTGGACCACACCCATACAACCAGATGTAACTTTTCTTTCTTTCGTCATCGAGCACGGTCAACGTGGTCTCGTCCGCGAACAGAACATCTTGTGCAAGGAGGGTTTCTTTCAGTAAGGCGATTAACGGCTCTACCTTATCGGCGCAACGCAGTATCCATTGACTCATCGTTTTTCGGCTGAGCGCTAGCCCATATTGTCTGAACAGCGATTCTTGACGATAGAGAGGCAGGGCGTAGTGGTATTTGTTCGTGATAATTTGCGCAAGCAAAGAGGGAGTCGCGATGCTTTTCGGGATAATCGATGCTGGCGGTGGAGCCATTGCAACAACACCCTTCTCTCCTAACGCGTCACATTGACGACAGACGTATTTGGGTCTTTCAGTGACTTCGACATACAACTTGG
This sequence comes from Vibrio sp. nBUS_14, assembly GCF_051201655.1. Lineage (NCBI taxonomy): Bacteria > Pseudomonadati > Pseudomonadota > Gammaproteobacteria > Vibrionales > Vibrionaceae > Vibrio > Vibrio sp. nBUS_14. Next base: position 928,934 of record NZ_CP179207.1, on the reverse strand, counting down.
CCGGGATATACACCAGTTTTTCACTGGTGCTTTGCCCCATCCTGCAGAGTATCGACTGACAACACGAGCAGGTTTTTTCTGATTCTGGTATGTCCACCACGACTCGCTCTCGTGGCAGGTCTTCAGGAAGCTTTGGGCGACCACGACGTTTTGTCTCGGATGAAGTGTTTTCCGCTTCCGAAGCGTCATCATTCGGATTATCGGGTGCTTCCTCTTCACCTGTCGTATCGGCATGAGTCTCCGCCTCATTGAACTCTAAGTCCTGAGGGGGCAGGGTTTCACTAGTGCTACCAAAGCGTTTACGCCGCGCTAGGTTGAGTTTTTCAACCAGCGATTGGATGGTTAATTCGCTCTCGCTTAGAGATTGGCGAAGTGTGAGTACCGTAGATTCAAGCTCAGTCACTTTTGAACGTAAGAGCGCTAGCTCATCTTCTTTATTTGTATTTGGCATATAAGGAAGATCGCAGAGAGCCGCGAAAGTTCCTTATCCGCTAATATTTTTTAATTTAATTAAGACTTTGGTAATTCAATGTTTGATGGGGTTTCATTTTTTCAATATCGAGCCCATCAAGCAACCAATGCCACTGCTCTTCCGTTAATGAGAGGGTTTTCCCTGGCATTTTTCTTGGCCAAGCGAACTTGTCTTTTTCGAGTCGCTTTTGCCAGAGGCAAAAGCCATTACGCTGCCAGTAGAGAACTTTGAGCTTATCCCGCGTGCGATTACAGAAGACGAATAGCGCTTCGGAGAAGGGATTAAGGTTCATATTCTGTTCAACAATAAAGCTCAAGCCGTTAATGCCCTTTCTAAAATCGACGGGCGCCTTGTGGAGATAGATAACAGAGATATCAGGGAACATTTTCATACAACAGCAAGCTCCTTCAATAGAAGACCGAGCCACTGAGGTGCTACATCACGAGGTACATGAAGAGAGCATGCTCCCGCTTCAAGGCTTAATTCCGTAGGTAACGTAGAGGGAGGCAGTTGCTCGGTTTTGGTATTTAGTATGGCTATTTTTTCAACAACAACGAATTCAGAAAGTGAATCTTCTCGTTTTTTAGGCAGGTTGACTAAGTGGTGTAGTTTGCGACGGTTGTTATCAAATGTTTTTGGATGAAGATTGTGCTCTAAACAAAACTGAGCGGCAGACTGCTCACTATTATAATACTTCTGAACAAGGCGTAGCCATTCTTGCTGAGATCTATGCTGAGACATTTTCGAGTACCTTTAACGATAAAAGTTAAAGGTTACGACGTTTATTAAAAGGATTGAATGAGTCGATTTAAAGACGCTTACTGTCCACCACGACTCGCTCTCGTGGCAGGTCTTCAGGAAGCTTTGGGCGACCACGACGTTTTGTCTCGGATGAAGTGTTTTCCGCTTCCGAAGCGTCATCATTCGGATTATCGGGTGCTTCCTCTTCACCTGTCGTATCGGCATGAGTCTCCGCCTCATTGAACTCTAAGTCCTGAGGGGGCAGGGTTTCACTACTGCTACCAAAGCGCTTACGCCGCGCTAGGTTGAGTTTTTCAACCAGCGATTGGATGGTTAATTCGCTCTCGCTTAGAGATTGGCGAAGTGTGAGTACCGTAGATTCAAGCTCAGTCACTTTTGAACGTAAGAGCGCTAGCTCATCTTCTTTATTTGTATTTGGCATATAAGGAAGATCGCAGAGAGCCGCGAAAGTTCCTTATCCGCTAATATTTTTTAATTTAATTAAGACTTTGGTAATTCAATGTTTGATGGGGTTTCATTTTTTCAATATCGAGCCCATCAAGCAACCAATGCCACTGCTCTTCCGTTAGTGAGAGGGTTTTCCCTGGCATTTTTCTTGGCCAAGCGAACTTGTCTTTTTCGAGTCGCTTTTGCCAGAGGCAAAAGCCATTACGCTGCCAGTAGAGAACTTTAAGCTTATCCCGCGTGCGATTACAGAAGACGAATAGCGCTTCGGAGAAGGGATTAAGGTTCATATTCTGTTCAACAATAAAGCTCAAGCCGTTAACGCCCTTTCTAAAATCGACGGGCGCCTTGTGGAGATAGATAACAGAGATATCAGGGAACATTTTCATACAACAGCAAGCTCCTTCAATAGAAGACCGAGCCACTGAGGTGCTACATCACGAGGTACATGAAGAGAGCATGCTCCCGCTTCAAGGCGTAATTCCGTAGGTAACGTAGAGGGAGGCAGTTGCTCGGTTTTGGTATTTAGTATGGCTATTTTTTCAACAACAACGAATTCAGAAAGTGAATCTTCTCGTTTTTTAGGCAGGTTGACTAAGTGGTGTAGTTTGCGACGGTTGTTATCAAATGTTTTTGGATGAAGATTGTGCTCTAAACAAAACTGAGCGGCAGACTGCTCACTATTGTAATACTTCTGAACAAGGCGAAGCCAATCTTGCTGAGATCTATGCTGAGGCATTTTCGAGTACCTTTAACGATAAAAGTTAAAGGTTACGACGTTTATTAAAAGGATTGAATGAGTCGATTTAAAGACGCTTACGATAGACTAAGCATACAGGCTGTTTTCTTAGGCAAAGTGTTTCGATTCAAACAACGGGCATTTTCCAAAATAGATAGCCCAAATCAGCCATTAGTATAGTCACATTGTTTCTCGTGAAGCTTCAGATTTGGGTGTAGCCACCTTACAATCTCAAAATGGAATAAACAGGTTACGTGGACAACTATGCATAAAGTGCAACAACACCTCATAGCTCCTCGTGATCAAACAGTTATATTTTTATTCATTCTTTTTCTACTTCACGCATTGGTTTATACTCCGCTCATTATCATTTTCAGTTTGGTACTCCAATGGAAACTCGCAAACTTCTTACTTTTCAATGTAATTATACCCGTGATCATTGAAGATGCTTGATTTTCAATGAAATCAGGATCATGCTACTCACCATGAAAATGGTACTAACTCCTGAGCAAAAACAACAACTCGAACAGATGCACAATACTGAGCGTGATCGTCGAGTATGCGACCGTATAAAAGCGGTCTTGCTAGCTTCCGAAAGTTGGAGCCCGCCTATGATCTCTCAAGCCCTTCGTATCCATGAATCTACAGTTGCTCGTCATCTTAGTGATTATGCTCTATCTGAAAAACTTAAACCTGAGAATGGCGGGAGCCAGAGTCTACTTTCTGATACTCAGACGATGCAGCTCATCGAGCATTTGACTGAGAAAACCTATTTTCATACGCGTCAAATCGTTACTTACGTCGAAGCTGAATTCGGTGTGAGCTACACCGTTTCTGGGATTAATAAGTGGTTACATCACCACGGTTTTGCATACAAAAAGCCCAAAGGTGTACCACATAAACTAAAGCCTGAAGAGCAGCAAGCATTTATCGAGTATTACAACGAGGTACTTAAGCCCAAGGATGCGCCTGTACTTTTCATGGACGCCGTTCATACAACTCAATCAACAAAACTTAGCTGTGGCTGGATCCGTAAGGGACAGGATAAGCTAATTGAAACGACAGGTAGCCGCACTCGAGTGAATCTAATCGGTGCTCTGTCATTGAAAAACATCAGCGCAACGATCACAGATACTTATGAAACGATAGATAGCGAGAGTATTGTTCGCTTCTTTTGGAAACTCAAGAAAGAGCATTATCCACTAGAGCAAACCGTGCATATTGTGCTTGATGGTGCAGCCTACCATCGGTCAGAAATGGTTAGGAATGCGGCAAAAGTACTCAATATAGAGCTTCATTACTTACCCCCATACAGCCCAAACTTAAATCCAATAGAGCGGCTTTGGAAAGTAATGAATGAGCATGTGAGGAACAATGTCTATTTTCCCTCCAAAACAGCATTCACCTCTGCTATCAAAAAGTTTTTCGATGTGGCGTTACCAGAAGTTGCAGGCTCACTTGTATCCAGAATTACAGATAATTTTCAGGTACTGATACCTGCATCTTCAAGTTGAAAGGGTATACAATGTATACCCCCATGTATACCACTGCGAGCTATCACAAAATAAAAACTAGGAATTTCAAATGGTTAATAATACAATACAATGGTTTCCAGGCCACATGCATAAAGCCCGCAAAGAAATCGAAGAAGTTATCCCACAGGTTGATGTGATCATTGAAGTACTGGACGCTCGTATCCCGTTCAGTAGTGAAAACCCAATGATCTCTTCACTGCGCGGCGATAAGCCTTGTGTAAAAGTACTGAACAAGCGCGACCTTGCGGATCCTGAGCTCACTGAGCGTTGGATTGAGCACCTCGAGAAAGAGCAAGGCGTTAAAGCGATTGCAATTACCACCTGCGCTAAAGAAGAAGTTAACCACGTTATGGAGCTAGTACGTAAATTAGCGCCGCACCGTGAACAGATGGGTAAGAACATTCGAACGATGATCATGGGTATCCCTAACGTGGGTAAATCGACCATCATCAACTGCTTGGCTGGACGTACGATTGCGGTAACGGGTAACCAACCTGCGGTAACTCGTCGTCAACAACGTATCAATCTGCAAAACGGCGTGATCCTTTCAGACACGCCTGGGATCCTTTGGCCTAAAGTAGAAAACCCACACAGTGGTTTCCGCCTAGCCGCTACCGGCGCGGTGAAAGATACAGCAATGGAATACGACGAAGTAGCATTCTACACAGTCGAGTACTTAGCTAAGCAGTACCCTCACCTGTTGAAAGAACGCTACCAAATTGAAGAGCTGCCAGAGTCTGACATCGAATTGATGGAAGCCATTGGCCGTAAGCGCGGTGCACTTCGTGCAGGCGGTCATATAGACATCCACAAATGTTCTGAAATCCTTCTTCATGAGCTTCGCAACGGTACTTTAGGTAAAATAACGCTAGAGCTACCAGAGATGATTACTAAAGAGCTAGTCGAAGTTGAAGAAGCGGCGGTATTGAAAGCTGAACAGCAGATTAAGAAGAAAGAAGAGCGTCGTAAACGTTACTTGAAAAACAAGCGCTAACGTCTTTGAAATTATAAGATATTCACGCTCTAACCACGAAAAGTTAGAGCGTGAGCATAAAAACTGCACACCTATGATGATAGAACTAACATATTGTCACATAAATAAAAACTCGCATTTACAACCAGTATCGACGTAGACATACTTGCTCCAAATTATTGTGACACAGTAGCGATTTACCTCCAATGCGTTCATACCCCGGATTTCAAAACCAACGATTTAAGACTTATTTCGACAATGAAATCTATCTACCGTACGTAAAATTCATCTACGTACCTATAACCATATTCTTTACTTTCATTATCTCCGATTACATCAATTTCGGTGCGCAATGCATTTTCCCGGTAGTGTTGAGAATGGTACTTTTCGTCATCATGATATTCGTTGCAGCTTACTGTATTAAACATAAACCTAACCACTTACAACAGCTCGAAGCTTGCCTTCTCGTCATCAGTGCCCTATTTCTCATCTATGTTGGTCGTATTGCCATTGATTTTGGGAACTTGGATTATCAAGGTGGCATCATCCTAGTGATGATCTATGTGGGGACATTTTCTAGAATGTCCGCTCGATATAGTTTAAGCGCACTGACCATTATTTTCTTATGCTATCTCGTCGGCTTAGCACCATCACTATACGCAGCAGAGCCTAGTCACGAAATGGAAACGATTTCCGTATACGCTTCAGCTTATATTCTTATTGCAGCCTCTTGTTTAAGACGAAATTTCGAAGTACATAAACGCTTTAATCAATCCGAACAGCTTCGTAAGCAAGCCATCCAGCTACGTAAGCAATCTAACCTGTTTGAAGCTCTCTCTTATCAAGATGCACTCACCGGGTGCTATAACCGACTGTATCTGCATCAAGTTATTGAACCGAACATTGACCGCCAGCTATCGATGACCGCTATCATGATCGATGTAGACCACTTTAAATCAATCAATGACACCTTCGGACATCAGACCGGTGATACAGTCATAAAAGAATTAGCCGAGGCAATCCAAAACGCGTTGCCAGAACACAGCACCTGCTTTAGATACGGAGGTGAAGAGTTTTTGATTATTATTCAGAATGAAAGTGAGGTAAGCATTGAGCAGCTTGCAAACGACTTATTGATTTGTCCAGCCCAGCTTCGATTTGAAGTCACAGTATCTATTGGCGTCAAGCATGTGACTCAAGCCTTAGGGTCGGTTGAACAACTCATCAACGATGCCGATCAAGCTCTCTATTCGTCGAAGAAGAAGGGAAGAAACTGCATTTCTTGGTCGGAGTAGAAACCCAATAACGCCCTAAAAATGAGAAAGCCCCAGACCTATTCAGTCTGGGGCTTTATTCGTTCTAACCGCGCTTAAATTAACGTTAGTTCGTTAAAAATAAGGCATGTTTAAATACGGGTTAAGAATACACAACACACGCCGTTTTTTTTTCAAGCTCATCTGGAGAACCCCAAGAAATCACCTTCTCGTTCACTTGGCTCCCACATGGTGCGTTCCAAACTTGCTCTAGTTCTTCTTTGCCACCAATCGCTTGATAAAACGCAATGGCTTGGTGGTTCTCAGACATCACCTCTAGGTACAGCCCTGAATCCGAATAATATTGCTGTAACCACTTCGATAACTCAGACAGAAGACGTTTGCCTACGCCACGACCGCGGTAATTATTGTCTACGTGTAACGCATCAATGAACGTACCACGTTCAAAGTTGTGATTACCAAACGCGCAGACAAAACCAACCAGTAAACCACCCTCTTCAAGCAATAAAACATGTTGGTTAAAAGGAGGATTAATCAAACGAGTCTGCCAAATAACAGATCTGTCCTCCAAGACATCATTTTCTAAGTAATCATCAGCAAGAATGCCACGGTAATATAGCTTCCAGCTATCCGCGTGTAATTGGGCAATCCGCTCATAATCTTTATATTCAGCTACCTTAATTTCCATTTATTAGCCCTTAGTACTTCCATTTATGACTTGCCACTACATTTCACCCTACCTTTATACAATATTTAAGCAAAACATACTAATACACGTTTACACTTTCAATATTGACTTACACGTGTACGCTGATATTCTAGCGAACAGATGCAAGCCCAATGGAAATTTGCTAATGAATAGTGCTGACAAACCATCAACAAAAAAGCCACCATTAATCTGGCTCAATATTTTTGTATTTTCTTCTAGTATGCTGCTTGCTGTTGTTGCGGCTCCCGTATATGGCTACTTTTTTGGCTATGGTATGGAGCACTGGATATGGCTAGCGATCTGTTTTACTTTTTGTAATCTGTCTATCACAACAGGTTATCACCGCTTATGGTCTCATAAAGCGTTTGAAGCACATTCAAGCCTAAGGTTTCTGTTTGCTTTGGGCGGTGCATTTGCCCTCCAGAACAGCGCGCTGCACTGGTCTTCTGACCACCGTGTGCATCACAAGCATGTCGACAACAACGACAAAGACCCATACTCAGCCAAACGTGGCTTCTGGTATTCACACATTGGTTGGATGATACGTAATTACAACGCAGCAATGTATGCTGATTACGAGAACTGCCGCGACCTGAAGAAAGACAAGATTGTGATGTGGCAGCACAAGCACTACGTTCTGCTCGCGCTACTCATGAACATTGGTGTTCCTATCGCATTAGGCGTGATTTACGGCGATGTGATCGGTATGTTGTTAATCGTAGGTGCGGTTCGTTTGGTACTTAACCACCACACAACCTTCTTTATTAATTCTCTTGCGCATATCTGGGGTAGCCAACCTTTCACTGACAAAAACACAGCGCGTGATAACGGTGTGTTAGCAGTACTCACTTTTGGAGAAGGCTACCACAACTTCCACCACATCTTTGAGAACGACTACCGTAATGGCATTTACTGGTGGCAATACGATCCAACGAAATGGCTGATTAAGAGTGCTTCATTGATGGGCCTAGCAAGTAAGCTTAAGAACCCCCCCCAAGCTCGTATTGAAAAAGCCGAAGCGACAATGCTACTGAAACGCACTCAGCAGAAAATCCAGCACCGTGCCGACAAGCAGCAAATCGCTGACAAGCTTCAACAAGAGTTCGATTCTCTAGTATCAAACATGAACGAATACTACGAAGTCAAAAAACAGCAACTTGAAAGTAAACGTGAAGACGTTGTGAAGAAGTACGAACACTCAGTACTAAAAGTTCGTTATCAGCAAATCAAAATGAATTTTGAACAGCAGAAGAAAAATTGGGCAATGACAGTGGAACAATACGCTTAAGGTAGAGCAATACACTTGACACCCAAATAACAAAGCAGCTCGCTTTTTATGCGAAAGCCCTCATATTGCTATGAGGGCTTTTTTAATTCACAATTCTAATTAAATTTCTGAATTTTAGGTCTTTATTCTAATTACAGACACTAGTTCCAAATATCACATTTTCAATGCAACAAGGTGTCACTCTAGAACCTTACATGTGACAAATATCACTTACAGAATGCTATCCATCTCATAACATGCGCGTCCAAAATTCCTTTCAGCAATTAGCGGATCCATTTTATGAAATTGTTAAAAACATCTATCGCTTTCGCCATCTCTTCTGCACTCTTGATTGGTTGCAGCAGTGACACAGATTACGTTCAACCTGAAGAAGTAAAGATCGCGACTTATAACTTATCTTTTGATCGTGCCACCTTCCAAGACCTTGTAACGGAAATGCAGATTGAACCAAGCGCTCAAGCAACGTTGGTGTCCGATTATCTGGATAATACAATCAGTGCCGTTGACAAAGAAACAGCAGCGAAAGTTATTCAGATCCGCAACGTCGCAGCCGTGATTCAAAAGAATCGTCCTGATGTGCTTATGATGGCTGAGTTTAACAACGACGGAACAGGTACTGATAAATCAGCGCTCGAAGGCTTCCAGAAAAATTATCTTTCTGTCGCTCAAAGTATTGAAGGTGCAGGTGGAGACGCGAACCTAGATCCAATCTCATACCCATTTTTTGAAAGTTACTCGACCAATACAGGTTTGCTGAACGAATTTGGTTTTGATTTAGACAAGGACAGTGATTTTGGAACACTTCCCGGTGACGCTTGGGGCTTCGGTTTTTATCATGGTCAGTACGCGTTTGCTCTAATGTCTAAATACGAAATCGACACCGCTAACACGCGTACATTCCAAGAGTTCAAATGGAAAGATCTTGAAGGTGCCACTATTCCAACAATCACTGTTTGCGACGATGCTAGTAAGTTCCCAACGGGTATGTTTTGCGGCGATGAGTGGTACAAGGCAGAAGAATGGGCAGAAGTTCGTTTATCTTCAAAGAACCACGTTGATGCACCAATCCTCATTCCTACTAAAGATGGTAAAGAAACCGTACACTTACTCATGTCACACCCTACTCCACCCGCTTTTGATTTAGGTAAAAACATCAAACAAAACGCAGCAGAGGTCGACTTCTGGCACCAATACATTCAGAACAAGTCGTTCTTCTATGATGACTCTGGAAAAATGGGCGGCCTAGAACAAGGCAAGCACTTTGTTATAATGGGTGACCAAAACCTAGATCCAGTTGATGGCGATGGAATTAGCTCGGTGATGCAAGTCTTGCATAACGACTCATTAGTTAACCAAGAAGTCACCAGCGGCAGTCTATACCCTACTAGTTATGGTGCCGCTGAACATGGGGTAGATAATTCATCACCTCACCCACAACCAAACCGTATCACTTCGACGTTTGGGCTTGCTGTTGATTACGCTCTGCCGTCAGCTTCATTAAACATTGTTGATTCTGGTGTGTATTGGGCTGCTTCATATGAAGAAGGACGTAAGCTGTTCAACGACACTCGCATTGGCGACTATGGTAACGGAAAGGATGTCTCTTCAGATCACCGTATGGTCTGGGTGAAAGCGGACTTCAGTAACTAAGCCAATCAATTGAGATCTAAGAAGCCCTCATATTGCTATGAGGGTTTTTTAAGGTTTTGTCGCAAAGTTCGGTTTTATAGGTTAAAGTTTGCCCAATTCCGACTCAACACCCAAATTCTAATGTTTAAAGGCTGCCACTTTCCCTCATAAGTTATTCTCGAAACCGTTCGCTATTACCTCGCTTACACAATTAGTTATCGCGAGATTGAAGAAATCCAGAGAGAGCGTGGTGTAAATGTGGATCACGCTACCATTAACCGCTGGGGCATCAAATTTGCACCGATTCTGGAACATAAAGCCAGAATCAAAAAGAAGCGGGTATCTGGTTTGTGGCGCATGGATGATGTTGAAGCGTGGTCAGGTAGAGGTAGTTGGAGAAACTGGCTACGAGCAATTTTATGCACTCGCAGGGTAATTGCGCCTGGAGAATAGCTCTGCCACGTCTTTATCAAAATTTGCGACAGAACCAAAAAACACTCTCCTCTAAGGTAAAGCACCCACCTAGAATGTAAGAAACAGCCCTTTTTATTTGGTTTACTCCACTAAGCTAGAAAAATCATAAATTTATAAATCAAACCCTTGATATGCACCTCGCACAAAAAGTGACCCAAGCTATATTCTAGCGAACAATATGATTGGTTTATTAACATCTAAACAACAGTAGTTATGCATGATTTACAACCACAATTAACATCGTAAAAAATGTTTGTCTTAGATCATATCAACCTCAACTATGCCTCGTGCCACACTGCAGTTTTCTGTACATTCATTGTCATACTCTGAAACACTTTCTTATATTTTTTTAAACTTTGTGGATATTTCTATGTTAGAGCTCTTGATCGGATTAGTGATTACTATCGCTGTTGGTTACTTCATTGTGAAAGGCTATAAAGCAGCGGGGGTATTATTAACTGCTGGCCTTGCCCTACTTCTTATTACTGGCCTGATTGGTCACACAGTTTTACCGGCTAAGGTAGCTTCAACAGGTAACATGGTTACCGACTCACTAGAATTCGTTAAGTACATGCTTCAATACCGCGGGGGCGGCCTAGGTATGCAAATCATGCTTCTGTGTGGTTTCGCTTCATACATGACTCACATCGGTGCGAACAACGTAGTAGTAAAGCAATTTTCTAAACCACTTGCAGCGATCAAGTCTCCTTATGTACTTCTTGTGGCGGCTTACATCGTAGCGTGTCTAATGTCTCTAGCAGTAAGTTCTGCAACAGGCCTTGGTGTTCTATTGATGGCGACCCTATTCCCGATGATGACGGCAATGGGTATTTCTCGCCCGGCTGCTGTCGCGGTTTGTGCTTCACCTGCAGCAATCATCCTTTCACCAACATCTGGTGACGTGGTTATTGCAGCTGAAAAATCAGGAATGTCTCTTGATGTGTTTGCCGTTCAAACGGTACTTCCTGTTTCTATTTGTGCAATCATCGTAATGGCTGCAGCCGCTTTCTTCTGGAACAAGTATCTGGATAAAAAAGAAAACACACCAATGGAAAAAGTAGATGTCTCTGACATTGAAACAACGGCTCCCGCTTTCTACGCTGCACTGCCATTCCTACCTATCATCGGTGTGTTCCTATTTAACGGCCGTACGATTCCAGGCCTTTCACTTGATATCTACACCATCGTAGTGGGCTCTATCTTCGTTGGTGCTATCATCGATTACGTTGTGAAGAAGTTCGACGGCGAAAAGACGCTAGAAGATCTAGACTCTTGCTACCAAGGCATGGCAGAAGCATTCAAAGGCGTGGTAATGCTGTTGGTTGCGGCGGGCGTATTTGCTCAGGGTCTAATGTCTATCGGTGCGATTGATAACCTAATCGGTCTTGCTGAATCGGCAGGCGCAGGCGGTATCGCTCTGATGCTTCTCCTGACGGGTTTAACGGTTGCGGCTGCTATCGCGACAGGTTCTGGTAACGCACCATTCTATGCATTCGTAGAACTCGCTCCTTCACTGGCAGCGAAAATGGGCTTGAACCCAGCATTCCTAATCATCCCAATGCTTCAAGCATCGAACCTAGGTCGTACCATCTCGCCAGTATCAGGTGTAATTGTAGCGACTTCTGGTATGGGTAAAATCAGCCCATTTGAAGTAGTAAAACGTACTTCTGTCCCTGTAATCTGTGGTCTTATCACAGTTATCTTCGGTACGCTTGTATTGGTTCCAATGGCGGCTTAATTGTCAGTAAAGCAGACATGATAATTGAGATATAAAATGCCCTAACAAAAAAGCGCTGAACTTAATAAGTTCAGCGCCTTTTTAATGTCATATGTTCAAAATCATTAGGGGCTATTTAGATGCTAAATTAAAAGTTATCACAAGAAACTATCGTTAAAAGCTCACGTATTTGCCCCTAACATTTACAACTAACAGTACGGCTTGAAATAGTTTTATTTCAAAAGAACAAGCCCTACTTCATATCACCATAGCGTTCTAGGTACAGAACCGTTGCCGCCGTACGCGAAGGCACTTGTAGTTTCTTCAGTAAGCTTTTCATATGTACCTTAACTGTCGATTCAGAGATAAACAGATGATCAGCAATTTGCTTGTTCCTGTACCCTTTCGCAACTTCTTGAAGGATCTGAGTTTCGCGTTCCGTCAGTTGGTCAAAAATGTCATTACGACTGTCTGCGTCGTTTAGGTAACGAGAAACGACACTGCTGTAGGCTTTATCGCCGCCGTGTGCTTGCTTAAGCAATTCAATAAGTTCGTCGGGTTCGGTGTCTTTCAACAAGTAACCATCAGCGCCCGCTTTTACGATAGCTTCGATGTCTGCTGGGCTATCCGATACGGTTAAGATAACAATGTTAGCGTTTGAACCATCGGTACGAAGTGCTTTTAGGGTATCTAAGCCAGACATCCCTTTCATATTAAGATCTAGAAGGATCAAATCAGGTTCTTCTTCGTGAGCAAGGGCGACCGCTTCAGTGCCATTACTCGCTTCGGCAATCACTTCGAATTCATCTTCAAAGCTCAGTAATTGGCTTATACCTCGGCGCATCAGTGGATGATCATCAACCAGCATTACTTTACAAATAGTCAACTTTAACTTCCTTCAAACTTTTATATTTCAATATGACTGTACAGCCTTCGCCTTGAGCCGCTTCAATCGTTAAGTCGCCATTCAGTCTTGCCGCACGCTCCTGCATAATGCTCATCCCATAGTGGTTCATTCTCGAACTACCAGGGTCAAAGCCATCTCCATTATCTTTGATCACGACTAATACTTCACCATCTTCGTCGATACAGCATACATCTATCAAGTCGGCACTGGCGTGTTTTATTGCGTTTATTGTTGCTTCACGAATCAATTGAAGCAAGTGAACTTGGCTGTGTGCATCGATCTCAATCGATGACAGATTATTGGTTAAGTTAATCTTGGCATCCGTTCTTTCACTGAGTTGCTCGAGCATAGTGCTCAATGCATCTCCGAAGTTACCCTCTTTAATGGATAACCTAAATGTAGTGAGCAACTCTCTTAACTGAGTATAAGCATCGGCCAAGCCGTTACCTATCTCTGAAGCAATTTGCTCTGATTGTTCGCGATGTTTTTGCTCTGGTAATTTACCAATCACACGCTTCAATAAAGTCACTTGGATTTTCAGATACGAAAGTGACTGAGCCAATGAATCATGCAGCTCTCGGGCAATTGTCGCACGCTCTTCCATAATAATAAGCTGCTCAGCTTTCTTTTGCGCGCGATTATAATAGATTGCTCTCGATAACAGTTGAATAAAGCTCTCTATTAACGTTTTTGTTGAGTGTCCATGATGATATGAGCAATACAGGTAACCCAAAATGAGTTCATTATCATCCAACTTCATCTCAAACTTTTCATAATCTAAGTTCGAGTCGTAACCTTCATCCATAATTAATGAACGACCGGAGTTATCAACAACCTCTAACCTTAGTGACTCTATCCCTTCTAGGCTGACTAAGTGCTGTAGAATCGCCCGAAAGTTATCAGGTGCAATCCGCGTTACCGTGAGCTCTTGTGAAGAGTAGTACAGCGCTTGAAGTGATTGGTTAGCGTTTTGCAATTCAATCGTCTTGGCATCAACGACATCTTCAAGGTTTCGATAAAGCACACCCAAATCTTTGGCCATTGAGTTGAAGGTTTTAGTCAAAATACCCAGCTCATTGTTACTGGTAACCTTTAATTCAACTTTGAAGTCGCTATTTTTTATCCTCTGACTCGCACCAACTAACGCATGGAGAGGTTTAACAACTTGTTTACGTACAAAGTGAACAACAAAAAGAGATATGACGAGAATGCCACCTAAACCAATACCACCAGCCCACGCCAATTTAATCAGCTTATTCTCTGAAAATTCCTGAAGTTTGAAAACGAAGTGGTCGATTTCATTTACAAAATTTTCAACCAACACTAAATAATGTTGGCGATCCTCGCTATTCAACACTCGCTTAAGTTCATGCCAACGGCCAATGATTAGATAGTAATCTTCTGTAATATCTGTCGGAACTTCCCAACTGACGAGTTCAGTCATAGAGGGCGAATACAGAGACTTTTCAAATTCATAAATGTGCGCGTCATAATCGACTGATTCTATTTGAATATCATGCGCCAAACGATAACTCTGCATACGCATAGAACCGGCCACGTTTATTGCTTCTGCATCATTCAAACTCGACGCTAAAGTAAAGATGGCAAACCCAGTTGTAGCAACCGATAACAGCAATATAGACAGCAACGACTTTGCTATTGTACTGGTGACAGATGAAATCGGTTTTATAAGCAAAAGAGTCTTCCTATTGATAAATGAGTAACCCGTAAGATCGTATTGTCACACGTCGAAAATCATAGCTCCATTCAATATGTGATCACTCGCTTTGTGATTTATTGATCTAAGACAATATATGCCCCTAATTAGCCCTTAGGGGGTATTTATACAATCATTTCTAAAACTACACTATTTGTGAGGGTTAATGACAAGATATTAATAGAATAGTGCCCCACAATTACAACATATTAGCAACATCTAGAGGTATCTAGTGGTAGATCTATCAAAACGCCGTCTATTTTCTAGAAGTAAAGTTGATTCAAGCCAGATTCGTTTGCCTTGGATTAACAACCTAGAGAGCTTTACAGATGACTGCACGCGCTGCGGTAAATGCGTCGAGAGTTGTGAGACCAAGATAATCATTGTAGGCGATGGTGGATTTCCTACCGTCGATTTTTCTATCGATGAATGTACGTTCTGCTATCAATGTGCAGATGTTTGCCCTGAACCCATTTTCAAGCCAAAGCAAGGAGAGCCTTGGCAAGCAAGAGCACGTATTTCGGGTAAGTGTTTAGCGCAACAAAATGTTGAGTGCCGAAGCTGTGGTGACATGTGTGAACCTATGGCCATTCAATTCCAACTTAGAGCAGGCAGTGTGGCTTTGCCAAAAATCGAGTTAAATGAGTGTAACGGTTGTGGAGCATGCGTAGCCGCTTGCCCTACTTCAGCGATTCTTGTGAGTAATTCATAAAACAAAAATAACGAGAGCAATTTATGGCACTAAATGAAGTGCATATATCAAGTTTAGTCGTGCATGTGAGCCCAGAACATCTGGTCGAGATCAAAGCAGAAATCGAAAAATTTGATAATGCAGAGATCTACGGGGACAGTCCTGAAGGCAAAATCATCGTGGTCCTAGAAACCGAAAACCAAGGTTTTGTAACGGACACCATCGAAGCAATAAATAACATTAAGAACGTTTTAGGGACAGCTTTAGTTTATCACCAAATCGAGACTGAGCTAGACGAAACGGATTTAGAAACTGGAAGCAAAAATTCTCAACTTGAGGGTGAAGTATGAAAATGACAAGACGTGCGTTTGTGAAAGCAAACGCGGCTGCATCAGCGGCAGCCGTTGCAGGTGTAACTCTGCCAGCAACAGCAACCAATCTGATTGCTAGCTCTGATCAAACAAAAATCACGTGGGATAAAGCGCCTTGTCGTTTTTGTGGTACGGGCTGTTCGGTACTAGTTGGTACTCAAAACGGTAAAGTGGTTGCGACTCAAGGCGACCCAGAAGCACCTGTAAACAAAGGCCTTAACTGTATCAAAGGCTACTTCCTTTCAAAAATTATGTACGGCCGAGACCGTCTTGAACAGCCTCTTCTTCGTATGAAAGACGGCGAGTTCCACAAAGATGGTGATTTTACACCAGTATCTTGGGACCAAGCTTTCGACGTAATGGCTGAGAAATGGAAAGCGGCTCTGAAGAAGAACGGTCCAACAGGCGTTGGTATGTTCGGTTCAGGCCAGTGGACTGTAATGGAAGGCTACGCAGCCGTTAAACTGATGAAAGCCGGCTTCCGTTCAAACAACATCGATCCTAACGCTCGTCACTGTATGGCTTCTGCGGTAGGCGCATTCATGCGTACTTTCGGTATCGATGAGCCTATGGGTTGTTACGATGATTTTGAACACGCAGACGCATTCGTTCTGTGGGGCTCAAACATGGCAGAAATGCACCCAGTACTATGGACTCGTATTACAGACCGTCGTCTAAGCCACCCACACGTTAAAGTAAACGTACTGTCTACTTACTACCACCGTTCTTTTGAGCTTGCAGACACGGGTTACATCTTCGAACCTCAATCAGATCTAGCGATTGCTAACTTCATTGCTAACTACATCATTCAAAACGATGCGGTTAACTGGGATTTCGTGAACAAACACACGAACTTCAAGCAAGCAACGACAGACATCGGTTATGGCCTTCGTGACGACGATCCACTACAGCAAGCCGCTGCGAACCCTAACTCCGGCAAAATGACGGATATTAGCTTCGAGAACTACAAAGCTTCTGTTGCTGAATACACGGTTGAAAAAGCATCTGAAATGTCAGGTGTCTCTCAAGATGACCTTATCAAGCTGGCTAAGCAATACGCAGATCCAAACATCAAAGTAATGTCACTTTGGACTATGGGTATGAACCAACATACTCGTGGTGTATGGATGAACAGCCTTGTGTATAACATTCACCTTCTTACAGGTAAGATTTCTACTCCAGGTAACAGTCCATTCTCACTAACTGGCCAACCATCTGCGTGTGGTACAGCTCGTGAAGTTGGTACGTTCTCTCACCGTCTACCGGCAGATATGGTGGTTGCTAACCCTAAACACCGTAAGATTGCAGAAGACATCTGGAAACTTCCAGAAGGCACTATCCCAGCGAAACCGGGGGCTCACGCAGTTGTTCAAGACCGTATGCTTAAAGACGGCAAGATCAATGCGTACTGGGTAATGTGTAACAACAACATGCAAGCGGGTCCAAACATCAACACTGAACGTCTTCCAGGTTACCGCAACCCAGACAACTTCATTGTATGTTCTGACCCTTACCCAACAGCAACAGCTCAAGCAGCTGACCTTATCCTTCCAACAGCAATGTGGATCGAAAAAGAAGGTGCTTACGGCAACGCTGAACGTCGTACACAAGCATGGTATCAACAAGTTAAAACCGTAGGTAATGCGAAGTCTGACCTATGGCAAATTATGGAGTTCTCTAAACGCTTCACTGTCGAAGAAGTTTGGGGCGAAGAGCTTCTAGCTAAAGCACCGGAGCATCGTGGTAAAACGATGTACGATGTACTGTACAAAAACGGTAACGTTGATGCATTTCCGCTATCTGAAGCTCAAGAACTTAATGACGATGCACAAGCTCAAGGCTTCTACGTTCAAAAAGGCCTTTTCGAAGAATACGCAAGCTTTGGCCGCGGCCACGGTCACGATTTAGCACCATACGATCGCTACCACCAAGTTCGTGGTCTACGTTGGCCTGTTGTTGACAGTAAAGAAACACTATGGCGCTTTAAAGAAGGGTCAGATCCATACGCTAAGAAAGGTTCTGATTGGGACTTCTATGGCAAGCCAGACGGTAAGGCACTGATCATCAATGCTCCGTACGAAGCGCCACCTGAAGTACCAAACGATGAATACGATATGTGGCTATGTACAGGTCGTGTTCTTGAGCACTGGCACACAGGGACTATGACTCGTCGTGTACCCGAACTTTACAAAGCAGTACCGGATGCACTTTGTTACATCCACCCTGCTGATGCTAAAGCTCGCGGTCTTCGCCGTGGTGACGAAGTTCTTATTGAGAACAAGCGTGGTGAAGTTCGTGTTCGTGTTGAAACTCGCGGCCGTAACCGTCCACCACAAGGCTTGGTATTCGTGCCCTTCTTTGATGCAAGAATTCTGATCAACAAGTTGATCTTGGATGCAACGGATCCTCTGTCTAAACAGACGGACTACAAAAAGTGTCCAGTAAAGATCACTAAGGTAGCTTAAGCGTCTGAATTACTGACACATTAGTATTTTAGAAACGAATTCTTATGTATTTGATATTGGGCTACTGTTTTCTATAAAGTTTGAAAAAAGTAGTCCTCTCAAAGAATTAGCCTTTAGGCGGAGAAATTAACATGAAAAAACTGATTACTGCCCTACTATCAGCTGGTCTTTTGCTAGCTGGTGCAGTTCAAGCTGAACTGGATAACCCAGGCGGCATTGGTGGCGTAGAATCTCTACGTGGTGCAAGTGAACTTGAAGCAACTCGCGCAGCAGATGACTTCAAAAAATTCCCTCGAGACCAAGTACTCGAGAGTGACTACGTATACCAACCACCTCTAGTGCCTCATACTATTCGTAACTATGAAGTTTCTCTTAACGCGAACAAATGTCTTTCTTGTCACAGCTGGAAAAACGCAAAAGAAATGGGTGCGACTAAAGTGAGCGTGACTCACTACATGAACCGTGAAGATGCGGTACTTGCAGACGTTTCACCTCGTCGTTATTTCTGTCTACAGTGTCACGTACCTCAAGCGAATGCTAAGCCACTAGTTGAGAACGAGTTCAAACCTGTAGATTCACTGCGTTAATCGTAGCCAGACGGTAAGAGAGGCTATATATGATAAAATTACTTAAAGCGTTTTGGAAAAGACTCGCGACACCAAGTAAAGCAGCGGTAGGCGTTGTACTTTTCTTGGGATTCGCAGGCGGTCTCTTGTTCTGGGGTGCATTTAACACAGGCATGCAAGCAACCAACACGGAAGAGTTCTGTTCTGGTTGTCACGCTCCTATTGTTGCTGAAATCCAAGAAACAATTCACTATTCTAACCGCTCAGGCGTTCGTGCTATCTGTTCAGATTGTCACGTACCTCACGAGTGGACAGATAAAATTGTTCGTAAGGTTCAGGCATCTAAAGAGTTGTACGCGCACTTTATTGCAAAAACCATCGATACTGAAGAAAAGTTCAAAGCACGTCGTGCTCACCTTGCTGAACGTGAGTGGAAACGGATGAAAGGCAATGACTCACTTGAGTGTCGTAACTGTCACCAGTTCGATTACATGGACTTCTCAGAGCAGAGCCCTCGTAGTGCGAAACAACACTCAACGGCTCTAGCTTCTGGTGAAAAAACATGTGTAGATTGCCACAAAGGTATCGCACATAAACTACCAGACATGCACGGTGTTGAAGGCTGGCAATAAGGAGCAATTGAATGAGTACTTTAGAAAGCGTAATTTGGCACATCCTAGGTTACAGTGCTATGCCAGTTATCATTCTTGGTGGCTTTGTAGGTGTTGCAGCCGTATCTCTTTGGATTTTATCTATGGGTAAAGACAAAGAAATCGATTAAGAGTCGAAATCACTTCAATTTATGCCAATCATTTTTGAGATGAGTTGATACTAGAAAGCCACTGAACTCAGTGGCTTTCTTATTGCCTGGAGCTTCGTAATTCTATTGTTAAGGTATTTCTACTGTTAAGTAAGAGGAAAAACGTTACGCTTGGTTTTTCGAAGCGTCTGGATCGACGATCTCTTTATCGACAACTGCTTTATCAACAATCGGCAGCACCTGTTTTACATAGTTACCCGGCGCCTTGCCAATCACAGGGTGAAGCTCTGAACCTTGATTGAAAGGTTCGATTTTCTCGTCAGCTTCAAAGCCTTGTAACCATTGATCCCAATGTGTCCACCATGACCCTTCATTATGGCTTGCGTTATTTAGCCATTCGTCAGCAGAGTCGTCTAGGTTGTCGTTCAACCAGTAGCCGTATTTCTTTTTCTCTGGATGGTTAACAATACCTGCGATATGACCCGACTCGCCTAAAACAAACGTTTTGTTGCCACCTGTGTTTAATGCACCACGGTAAGTCCCTTGCCACAAAGCAATATGGTCTTCTTTGGCTGAGATAAAGTAGCTTGGTATTTTGATCTTATTCAAATCAATCCAAACACCACCTATTTTCACGCCTTTATCTTGAACCAGTTTGTTTTCAAGATAGAGCTCGCGCAGCAAGAAGTTATGACATTTAGCCACCACGTTAGTGCTATCACTGTTCCAGTACAATAGGTCGAACTCCATCGGGCTACTCCCTTTGAGGTAGTTATCAATGTAGTAGTTCCAGTACAAGCTGTTCTCTCGAAGTAAACTGAACGTCACGCTCAACGATCGACCATCCATGTAGCCTTTTGCGTCGTTCTGTTTCTCAATCGCGTCGATTATCGTCTCATTGATGTACGCCCCAACCTCACCCGGCTGAGAGAAATCTAATAACGTGGTAAAGAAGGTCGCCGTTTTTATACGTTTTTTCATGCGCTTAGCCGCATAGTAAGCCACCGTAGAAGCGAGTACCGTACCGCCAATACAATAACCTGCGGCATTGATTTGTTCTTTACCGGTAATGTCTTCAATAGCGGTAACCGCCTTAACGACACCTTCCGTGACATAGTCACCGAATTCTTGGTCTTTCTGCGCCTCACCCGGATTGCGCCAAGACATCATAAATACGCTGTGCCCTTGGTCAAGTAGCCAACGCACCATCGAATTTTTTTCACGGAGGTCGAGAATGTAGTACTTATTGATAAACGGCGGAACGATCAACAATGGTGTCGCATTAACTTGTGGTGTCTTTGGGTGGTACTGAATCAGTTCAAACAAATCATTTTGAAAGACGACATCACCTTCTGTATTCGCGACATCCACACCCAGTCGGAATGCGTTGTTATTAGGGCGTGTTGATCTTTCGTGAGTGTTTTTTGAACAGCATGGTAAAGAGTTATAATTTGCTTCGCCAAAAGTAAAACCATAACCAATACCATGCCAAGAACAATGCTAACTGATATTCGCTGGGAACTGCTACTCCAAGTTATGAAAAGTACAGGTCGTATTTACGATAAAACTGAACATCGAATGACATTTGAAGGAATACTTTATCGAATGAGAACAGGTATTCCTTGGCGAGATCTACCCTCTGAGTTCGGAGAGTGGAGTACCGTTTACAGACGATTTAATCTTTGGTCAAAGAAAGGGATTTTAGATAATCTTTTCATAAGCTTATCTAGCATGGCTGACTTTGAATGGGTATTTCTTGATGGCTCTATAGTTAGAGCGCATCAGCATAGTACAGGTGCAGCTACTGAAAGTTCAGAGCAAATAGGAAAAAGTCGCGGGGGCAACTCAACCAAAATTCACTTAGCTGTAGATAGTGGTGGCCTGCCGATTTGCTTTGATTTATCAGAGGGACAACGCCACGATATAGTGCATGCCGAAAGCTTAGTTGAGCAACTCGATGAAGTTAATACCATCGTTTGTGATAAAGGATATGACAGCGAACCTTTCCGTACTTTTGTTAAGGAACGTGGCGGAGAAACAGTAATTGCTAAACGCAATTACGGACAAGATATAGACAAAGACAGTATGGATTGGTGTCTATACAAGTATCGTCACTTGGTCGAAAATGCCTTTGGGAGAATTAAGCATTATCGAGCTATTTCAAGTAGATATGACAAGCTAGAAAGGAATTATGCCAACATGTTATCACTGGCATTCATGTTAATGTGGCTACCGATGTATTGTTGAACACGGAATGTACAGCAAAGATCAACACGCCCTAGTCATGCGGATTTTAAGGATGTCAGCGCTCGCTTCCACGTCCGCTTGCAACTGCTCTAACCCATCAAGAAGGTTCTCACCATTTCTCTCCAGAGTCAGCTTCATCAACTCCGGGTTAGTCGCGATAAAATTGCTTGGGGACATGGCATTGATAGCCTGACGTGAAAAGAACGCTACACGCTCTTTGGTTTTCTCGTCAATGCCTTCAATCGAGTTAATGGTATCGATATAGCTTTTACTAAACAACAAGTAAGATTGCTTGATGAAGCTATAGAAAGGGTCGTTCTTCCATGCATCATCGATAAAACGCTTGTCACCACGATCTTCAGTGATAATGCTTTCAGTGTTACCCATCAGTGCTGCGTTTTGCCAGATTTTCAGTTGCTGTTCCCACCATTGGGATTGCAGCTGAAGTAGAACGGCTGGTTGGTTTGCGGCTTGCTCGAAGATTTTTGATGCGTCATCAAAATTCAGTTCTTGCATCGCTTGATTAAGGGGAGATTGCACGGCTTCCTTGTTTTTTTCAAAATTTTCCCACCATTGCTGGTTCGTTTGTTGAAGCTTAACAAGGTAGTCCGAAAAGAAGTGTTGAAACATAACATGACTCCAATAATCGGAAAATCGCCACCAAGCCGCTCAGGCCAAACTGTACTAGCTCGATGGCGACTAGTTTTATGCAGGTGTAACTGTTTTCAAGTTTTCAGTTGTTAGTGTTTCAACATCTTCTTTGAACTCTTTTGCAGCAGCTTGCATTTTTGAGCTGTCACTCATCATCTGTTGAGACAGCTGAGTTAGCGCTGCTAGCTGCTGGCTGTTGAATGCAGTTAGGCTGTTTACATCTTTGATTTCACTGACTGCTTTCATTTGTGCAAGACCCATGTCGGTATAAGTCTGTAGCGCATTCATTTGTAGTTCGGTCATTGTTTGAACGTTCTTTGCAACCAACTTGTTGAACTTTAAGTACGGTTCAAATTGCTTTTCAGTCTGGTCAGTAATTGTTTTGAAAATATCCGTGTACATAAGTAACTCCTGGTGAATACATAGTTAGTGAAGAAATAGCTTAATAAAGAAGTAGTTAAAAAATAAATAGCTTAAAAACTAATTTGGCTCGCCTACGGCATGTCGAGTTCTAACCCTCAATACCTTTAAGCAAAACAGCAGTTCCCATTCCCCCGCCCACACAAAGTGAAGCAACACCATAATTGGTATGTTGCTCGATCATTTCGTGGATGAGTGAAACAATAATTCGGTTACCTGATGCCCCTAGAGGGTGACCAAGTGCGATAGCGCCACCGTTGACATTAATTTTAGATTTGAACGCTTCAAGCGGAAGATCATGTTGTTCAGACAACTGGTACATTACGCCTAACGCCTGTGCAGCGAAGGCTTCATTCAACTCAAACAACTCGACTTCTTCTAAAGTTAAATCCGCTTTGTCTAACGCTTTAGATACCGCTTCTACTGGACCTAATCCCATGACCTTTGGGTCTAAACCAGATTGTGCGTAGCTACTTAGCTCTACCAGTGGCGTCAAGCCATATTTCACAACCGCAGATTCAGACGCTAAAATAATGGCACTTGCGCCATCATTGATGCCTGACGCATTTCCAGCGGTAACAGTTCCTTCTCGGTTGAATGCCGGACGGAGCTTTTGCAAGCCATCAAACGTCGCATCAGGCTTAGGGTATTCATCCGTATCAAATGTCAGCGTTTGTTTGCGCTGTTTAATTTCGACAGGGACGATTTGTCCTTTGAATTTGCCCGCTTCGATTGCGGCTACCGCTTTCTGCTGGCTTTCTAACGCGTAGTTATCTTGTGCGAGACGCGAAATATTCAAAGCGTTAGCGATGTTTTCAGCCGTCATGCCCATGTGATAATGATTGAACGCGTCTGTTAACCCATCACTCACCAGCAAGTCCTTCATTAAGATGTCACCCATCTTGTGCCCGTTGCGAATACTCGGTGGCACAATAAAAGGAATCTGAGACATCACCTCAACACCCGCAGCAATAACGACTTCAGCATCTTTTGCTTTGATGTGAGCCACAGCATCCATAACCGATTTCATACCGCTGCCGCAGATCATGTTGACGCCATAAGCCGGGACTTCTTCAGCAAGGCCTGCGTAGAGAGAAGCTTGACGCCATAAGCCGGGACTTCTTCAGCAAGGCCTGCGTAGAGAGAAGCTTGACGGGCAACACCCATTCCTTGTCCCGCAGAAATCACGTTCCCAACAATTACTTCATCAATCACGTTTAATGGAACATCTGCAGACTCCAGCGCCCCTTTAATCGCGACGCCCGCTAACTCACCGGCTGTGATGCTTTTTAATGACCCAGTAAATGCACCAATAGGTGTGCGCTTTGCAGCAACAATAAATACCTTTTCCATCATCCAATCCCCTTAAGTTTCACTTATTAGTGCATGTACAAGCCGCCATTCACAGACAGTGTTTCGCCTGTAATGTACGCGCCAGATTCACTTGCTAAAAAGCCTACTGCGTCTGCAATTTCTACAGGCGTCGCTAAACGTTTCATTGGGATTTGGTTTTTAATCGAATCAAGGACTTCAGGCTTCATTTGCTCAACCATAGGCGTGCCAGTATAGCCAGGGGCGACCACATTTACTGTCACACCACTTCTTGCACCTTCAGCAGCCAGTGCTTTTGAAAAACCAATCATTCCAGCCTTTGCTGCGGAATAGTTGGTCTGTCCGAACTGACCTTTAAGACCGTTCACTGACGAAATATTGATGACTCGGCAGTTACCCTTTTCACACATCGGTGCAAAAAGAGGCTGTGTCATATTGAAAAGGCTATTGAGGTTAGTCTCAATCACCTCTTTCCAAGCTTCGGCATTCATCTTTTTGAAGACGCTATCACGTGTAATACCTGCGTTGTTGACCAAAACATCCACTGTGCCTTCTTCTTCTAACAACTTGCTCAAGCTCTGCGCACATTCAGAGGTGTTGGTGACATCTAATTCAAACAATCGCACTTGCTCTTCAGTAAATTGTTTTTCGTTAAACCAATCCAGTGCGCACTGATAATTTCCAGTAAAATAGGTCGCGATAACACGATAGCCATCCGCGACTAATTTAGAAGAAATTGCTGAGCCGATACCGCCTTTTGATCCTGTAATTAAAGCAAGCTTTTTCATTAATGGTTCCATCCCTTACAAGCAATTAAATAACAATGGTGTTAATAAGATAATGTCTTAGTCGATAATTAAACTTTACGTTTTTCTTAATTAAAGATTACATCTAAAATAAAAAAGTATTATTACAAATAAAAAATATTTGCATGTTATGGCTAAAAATCTGACTTACATCCCAAAACCTATGAAATGTTACGCTTATGTGAAATCCAACAAACTACTGATATCCAAAGACTTTATTAAGCATTAATTATATCACCAAGTCGATAAGCCTTTGTTTACTTTACATAAAATGACACTACTTAACGTGTTTCAATGAGAATGCAATATTGGGAAAGTAAACAATTGATCGTAGGAATAATATCGAGATTTCTATTTCCTATTAATAAATCTATCGAGGTGTTTCTATATAAATTTCAATATAAGTAAATATTAAATTCACATTATCTAACCGTCATTCCGCAGCCAATTCTAGATTTTAATTAGTGTGATCCCACGATCATTTATCAATAATGATTGCAGTTGAGACTTGACGCAGATCCCCCGTTTTGATCTATTACTTTTATTTGCCGGTAACTTGCGATGTCTGCTCCTCAACCTGTCATAAAACGCTTAGATCATCTTGGATTAATCGCTGCATTCTGTCATGAGATTGATTTACCCGGGCTTATCGACCGCATAATTCCTAAGTATTCAGAGCATAATGTCTCACACGGTGATGCCGTTCTAGCCATGATTTTGAACGGTTTGGGCTTCCATAGTCGAACATTGCATATGTTTTCTGACTTTTTCGAGACAAAGCCAATATCAAAGCTGCTTGCTAAAAACATAGAAGCGTACCACTTAACTGATGATGTTCTTGGGCGCACATTAGATGCTTTATTTGAAGCTGATGTATCTATTTTATATCAAGTTATTGCAGAGCATACCGTTGAAAAATTGGGCCTCAAGACAGAGTCTGTCCACCTTGATATAACGAGTTTCCATGTTGATGGTGAATATGCTCAATCAGCAGAGGATGACATTAATTCTATTCAACTCGTCAAAGGTTATAGTCGAGATCACCGACCTGAATTGAATCAGGTTGTCCTTGAATTAATTTGTGAAAATCAAGCAGGGCTCCCTGTTTATATGCAGGCTCTCAGTGGAAACACGAACGATGCAAAAGCATTTGCAGAGGTCACTAAGCGCCATATTCACTGTCTTAAAGCCGCGCAAAATAGTCGTTACTTTATTGCTGATGCAGCTTTATACACGTCAGACAGTATTTGCTCACTTGATGAACAAAAGCAGAAGTTCATTACACGCGTCCCAATGACCATTAAAATGGCCAAACAAGCTCTACTGGCATTATCGCCAGCGCAATTAGAGCCTATCGGTAATGGTTATTCGGGGCACTGGATTGAATCTGATTATGGCAACGTGAAGCAGCGATGGTTGTTAGTGAACAGCGAGCAAGCGACAAAGCGAGAAGAAGCCACTTTTTATAAAAATTTGGATAAAAATCTGACCAAAGAGCTTAAATCTCTAGCTCAATTAGCTAAGAAACAATTTGCCTGTGCGACTGATGCACAAAAGGCTATGAGTGAATTTCAGAGTCAATGCCAACTGTTGAGTTTCGAGCAAAGTGAGATACGGCAAGTGCCCGAGTTTGCTGGCCGAGGGCGCCCTAAAAAAGATGAGGTTCCAACTGGATACCACTACAAAATTGAAGCAAATCCGTTCACTGATTTAGAAAAAGTAAAACTCGCGAAGCTTAAAGTTGGTATGTTCATTCTTGCGACCAATGATACTGAAAGTACCGATCTCGATATGGCTGCGTTACTGGAACACTACAAGTCACAACAGAAAGTCGAGCGAGGTTTTCGCTTCCTTAAAAGCCCTGAGTTTTTAACATCATCTATCTTCTTAAAAAAACCACAACGCATCGAAGCTTTACTCATGATAATGACCTTAAGCCTAATAGTTTATGCTGGACTCGAGCATAAGATACGTGAAGAGTTGGCTGTTACTGAAGAATTTTTTCCAAGCATGGTTAAGAACAAAACCACATCTAAGCCAACTGCTCGCTGGGTGTTTTTAAAATTTGAAGGGGTCGATACACTTGAGTTCGGCGAACAATGGTTTATCACCGGCATTCAAGACCATCAGAGGAGATTGCTTCAATTGCTAGGTAAGCTATATGAAGCAATTTATTCCTAAATGAGGTGCGGAATGTCGGATCTAACATTATGACCAGATGAATGAAAGTGAATGGAATCGAGTAGGAGGAGGCCTCGCAGCCTCCGTCCTCTCACACCACCGTACAAGCGTGGGTCGCATACGGCGGTTCCGAATATACTTTCAGTGACTCGTACCCATCTCTTAATGAGTACAGCCCCAACCCCTCGAACCATTTTATTGGCATGGCGTGATTAACCTGTGGCGTTAAAGCTAGATGCCACCAACCCTTATCTGACATCGCTAGCTTCCACGCATTACGCTCCGTTACACCTTGTCGCTGTAACCATGTCGCTATGCTGTGTCTGCGTTTGCGCTGCTTTAGTCGGTAGCACCTTAGCCTACGCCGTATCCATTCATCTAAGCGCTGCATTGCACTTTTACGAACAGTAAGCTTGAAGTAGTGTTGCCATCCTCTTAGATATTGAGTTAACTCCGTGATTATCACCTGTAACTCTCGTCCTCGATTTCGCTTCGTTATCTGACGTACTCGCTTCTTCATTTGAGCTTGTGCCGTCTTCGATATCCCGATTGTTCCGTCTATCTGGAAGCGATGGCTTAGGTAAGTTCGCTTTGTCACTCTCGTTGCTGCACTTTTCTTACGGTTTACCGTCAGCTTTAGTTTCTGCTCCAAGAACTCCGTTATCGACTCTTTGACTCGATGAGCGGCTTCCTCACTACGCACGTAGATTTGGCAGTCATCTGCATATCGACAGAACTTATGCCCTCTACGCTCTAACTCTTTATCCAGTTCATCTAATACAATATTTGATAGTAGCGGAGATAATGGCCCACCCTGGGGTGTGCCTCGTTGTCTCTGCTCAACTAGTCCATGTCGCATTATGCCTACCTGTAGGTATGACCTAATTAGCTTTAACACGCGTTTATCAGCAATATCTTGTGACAGCCTGTGCATTAGCCTATCGTGATTCACTGTATCGAAGTATTTTGCTAGGTCTATATCTACTACATAACCTCGACCCTCTCGGATGTAGCGACTGGCGGCCGCCAATGCATGGTGCGCACTGCGGTTGGGTCTAAACCCGTAACTATTGTCGGAGAACTTCGGCTCATAGATACATGACAGCACTGATGTGATTGCCTATTGGACTACCCTATCAAGGACTGTTGGGATACCTAATTGCCTTACGCCACCACTAGCTTTGGGGATTTCTACACCAAGAACAGATTGAGGTTGATAGCTTCCATCCAGAAGAATCTGGCGAAGCTCTTGCCCGTTTGATGCCTGTCGAAGTCTTGAGATAGTGGCGTTGATGTCGAGCTTGTCGACTCCTGCACACCCTTTGTTCTTCTTCACGCGTCTAAGAGCTTGATTCAAATTGGTTGAAGAGCAAATTTGCTCCATCAACGAAGTTGAGGTCACCAAGACTCGCCCTCCTGTCTACGCCGACCATGCTTGTCATTCTTCGTATCCATGAGCTTTACTTGCGGTATTGCCCTTTGGGACGTAGAGATGAGTTTCATCTTGCTATGACTCCACATGATTGAGTGTCTAGTGACTGCTTCTTGATATATTCAGTTCAGGCCTTCCTTTGAGTTGTACATTCTCAAAGTACTATGCCTTCTGCTGACTTCTTATTGTCCATCACACAACATCACTGCTGTATTAGTCTCTATTGAGACAAACAATAAGATCTCCCGAGGTAAGGCGTTGTTCTTTCCCTTGGCTGTGCCTGATTTACCACTACACACTTCCCGTCGAGGCATTGGACTATTCTATCTATGGCTAGGTTGCCCAAGTTGTAATGGCCTACTATCAGATTTCTGTTCGTCACAACCAAGTTTTGCCATTTGCTTCCTTCAGATTTCACCTCACGGTGAACACCCTTGCATAGGCTAACGGTTCTCGCTCGACTGAGCCCGTAGAGGACTTTCACCTCCTAGATCAACGCCATGCTCGGCGCACAAATAAAAAAGCCCACTCTCAAGAGAGTGGGCTTTCAGTCTAAATCGGCCTTGTTGCTTAAATCGATGGAACTAAATCAGGAAGCTACGATCTGATCGGATACACCCATCAATCGTCGTAGTCTCATGCCTAAACCTCGTTACAAAACAACTAACTGGAAGCAGTATAATAAAGCCTTAATCAACCGTGGCTCTCTGACCTTTTGGATTGATGAGGAGACGTTAGCCGAGTGGAAGCAAAACAAACAAGGCAAGCGTGGTAGACCTCGCCGATTCAGCGACTTAGCCATTACTACCGCTCTGATGGTGAAACGCGTTTTCTCTATGCCATTGAGAGCGCTGCAAGGTTTTCTAGACTCCGTCTTTAAGCTGGCTAACATCCCTCTGGTTTGCCCACACTACACCTGTATAAGTCGTCGATCTAAGGATGTTGAGGTTTCATTTAAAACTAAAACCAGAGGTGCGATACAACACCTAGCCATTGATGCCACTGGTCTCAAGGTTTATGGCGAAGGTGAATGGAAGGTCAAGAAGCATGGAACTGATGGGAAGCGAAGAGTCTGGCGTAAGCTGCACATCGCAGTAGATACAAGCACCCACGAAATAGTCGCAGCAGAGCTGAGCTTATCTAACGTAACCGATGCCGAAGTGCTCCCCAACTTACTCAATCAGACACGTCGGAAAATCATTGAGATATCAGGTGATGGCGCTTATGACACAAGGAATTGCCATGATGCCATACGGATCAAGCGAGCTGTTCCGCTCATCCCACCAAGAGAAGGGGCTGCCTTCTGGGAGCGTGGTCACCCCCGAAATCTCGCCGTGGGTTGCCAGAAGTTATATGGCTCAAATAAGTATTGGAAAGAGCGGTATGGCTATCATAAGCGCTCTCTATCAGAGACCGCGATGTACCGAGTAAAACAGCTGCTAGGTGGGAAATTAAGCCTGAGGAACTACAACGCTCAAGTTGGCGAGACTTACGCTATGATTAAAGCCCTGAATAAGCTTACAGGGCTTGGTATGCCTGAAACACAGTATATCGATTAAGAATTAAGCACAATGGGGCAGGCATGCCTTCTCTCTGAATTAAGCAACAAAGCCGTCTAAATCAATAAATAGAAAGGCTAATCACTATTAATAAATCTGATATTAATGGCGAAGTAAATCCTAATTAGTAAATATTTCATTTGTATTTACATCTAAATAAATTTTATTTTCAATCGATAACCCGCCGCAATAAATGAAATAGGCATCTCGGTCACTGTACTTAACCGATTTCACCCAACCACCTAACTCCTCAAAGTCACTTGGGTCACATTCACCATCAGAGATCAGCTGGGCAACCGTATTGCGAAACTTCTCTTTATGGATCTTAAGATCGTCGGATTTAACCAGATATGAATCCAATATCTCTATGCTTTCTTTCTCAGAAATAATCACTCCATCATTGGATAAGCCAGACATCGAAACCCATTCAGCTGTCTGTGGTCCGCCTTCTTTTAGAACGATGTAATCTGAGATACGAGCCCACTCACCTTGCTTTTCAAGTACTTCGACTTTTTCACCTTTGTAGAGGTAATCGGTTATTAAGCCATCAACTTCTGGTTGTTCTACCACTTCAAGCTTTCTATCCTGAACGTAAAACTCTGTCTGTTCTGGTTCTGGTTTAAGCTCCATGATCGGTTTTAAATCATCTTCAGTCTGAACAACTTCTTCAACGGACTCTTCGGTTTTCTCTGCTGGTAGTGAGTCTTTTTTCATAATAAAGAAGTAGTACGCCGCTCCTCCTCCGCCCAATATTAACAATACAAGTAAAGCGATCAGCGCTTTTTTCATCAAATCCACCAGCTCTTCCGTTTTAGGGTTACTTCAAGTGTACATCAACTCATGCTTCCACTCATCTATACTCTCTATAGAGAGCACGGTAAGTAGAGGAAAGTCATGCGTTTTTTGGGTAAAGGTTATCATTACGAGTCTACCTTTAATTGCCAATGTCGCGGTCGCAAGCCATTGCGATCGTGAAAACTGGCAAACACTGTTGGATCGCCAACTCGTATTTGAAGGTCGCTACAACCAATACACCAAAGGATTCAACCAAGTTCTCTCAACCTATAAATCACAAACACTGCTATCTAAACACTTCAACGAAACACAGATCATTGAGCTTTGGGCTTTGGGCTTTGGGCTTTGGGCTTTGGGCGAAGTATGAAGTATGAAGTATGAAGAAAGGTTTAATGTGCAGCTCAATAGTCATATGAGTACCGCTTTTGATGTCTCTAAAGTTTTGTTAAAACAGGTATACGTCATCTCTAGCGAACTACAGGGAGCTCAGTTTCTCACTCGCTCATGGCAAGCTGTTGCTCAGCACTGTGCTAAGGCAAAGCTACCGCGCCAATCTGAAAGCGCACAGTTACACGTAACAAGTTCACAATCGCTCTCGAAAGATCTTCATACACTCAGAAATAAATTCCGTCGGCTGTCGTCAAAGTATCGTAAAGAAGCCAATATGATAGATGAAGTACGCCATGCAAAAGCACCAATAAACGATGCTTCAAACTGAAACCCACACTCGACTTTCTCTGCTCATCGACCGGATTTCTCGTCATAACGGACCATTGTCCTGTAAAAATATCCAGAAAAAACCGCTAATCAAATCTTTATCAATAGCCTGTAAACTAATGTGCTAACCATCAACAATAAAGTTCACTTTCCGACCAATGCAAGCAAATATGTGAGATATTCATCACAAAATAGATTTACAAACGCCAGAAAATTGTTATCATGATTATTCATATAACTTAATAACAAGAAATATTTTGGCTAGGTAATATGCAAAAGACTATGGCTTTCAACTGCTTGAGTAACACGGAAGGGACTGCAGAGATAAGAGGTAAACTTTTATCTGTTGCTAAACACATGGAAGAGTTCGGTTCAGTAAGTGAGCTTGAGCTATGTAAGATATTTGGAGAGACAATTTGGAATGATGGTGTGGATTACCATTCACATGCTTTTTCATTCAGAATTAATGTTAAAACCGGAGATTGTTCAATCTCCAACTTTAAATATCACTGATTTTGCACCTACACATACGGAGTACCTTTCACAAGGTGCTCCTTTTTTATGTCTGCTATCTTAAGCCGTCGAGCCTAGTCTAGTTTTTGTGACTTTTATCAGCAGTAGATCTTTTCTTTTTCAGCTCACTGATCAACCTTAATTTGTAATCGCCCCCCTTTCAGCTTAATCGAGCTTATTTAGAACAGTCAATCTTAGTCAACATAGACAGGCAATGGTGCATTACCTTTCACTTGTCTGATCGCGAGATGGGTATGTATGTCCTTTACGTTAGAGAGCCGTTGCAGCTTTCTTGTAAACGCTTCATAGGCCATAAGATTTGGGCTGACCACTTCTAACAGATAATCATAAGCGCCAGATACCACGTGGCAGCTGATCACTTCTTCCATTTCGACGATAGCACCCTCAAATTTATCGATCGACACTTCTTGGTGATTATTTAGACTCACCTCAACGAAGACACTCATGGCAATTCCGACTTGTTCTCGCGATAGACTGACGCGATAGCCGTCGATGATCCCTTTTTCTTCCAGCCTTTTAATTCGTCGTGCACACGGAGAAGGTGATAAACCCACTTCGTCCGCTAATTCGGCGGTCGTCAATCTGCCGTCTTTTTGCAGCAATTCGAGTAGATGTCTGTCAATTCTGTCCATAGAAACGCGAAACCTTAGTTTATGAGAAAATCAAATTGAGTAGAATGAGTTAACATTCCAATAAATATTAGCAAAAATCATCAAGCCAAGCTCAAATAAGGTCAAAACTTGCCAACTTGTGGCACAACTCTTAATTCATAATTAAGCACCATCCATTGTCCTTGTTTACTATGAATCTTGGCTACCTATCTATCGTGATTACTCTGCTCATCTGGGCAAGCTTTTTTCTCTCACTAAAAGGGGGCGCAAATTCAGCTCTGACACCCGCTGATATTGCACTCACCCGATTTCTCATTCCTGCCTTAGTTCTATTTCCTTTACTCTGGAAAGCCCGCGATGCTATCTCTTCAGTGCCCAAGCGCTACCTTGCTGGCATGTTTGCTGGCAGTGGCCTCCCCTATTTATTAGTCACCGGCACGGCGATGCACTTTGTACCCGTTTCACATGGTAGTGCGCTCGTACCGGGCACGTTGCCTCTCTTTGTGACGGGTATTGCGGTACTTTTATTCAAACAACCGCTCAGTCTACACCGTATTGCCGGGCTCAGCTTAGTCCTATTGGGGATCTTACTGTTCTTAGGGAGTAGCCTAAGTGATTTCAACTTTGAATACACAAAAGGCCACCTGCTATTCCTGTGTGCGAGTTTAATGTGGGCAACCTTTACCATTTCGGCTCGTGTCGCCAACCTTAACGCGCTAGTCAGTGCAGGGTTTATTTCCTTATCATCGACCCTGTTATTACTATTATTGATCTTAACAGGAACATTACCTAGCCACCTTATGGTCACGCCAATAGCGCAATGGCCAATAGCGGAGCTTTCAATACACTCAGCGATACAAGGCGTTGGTGCTGGTTTAGTAGCGGCGTTCACTTACCTTTATGCGGTTAACACCTTAGGGGCTGAGCGTTCAGCTGCATTCGGTAGTGCGACTCCGGCCATCGCGACATTGTTGGCTATTCCACTGTTTAACGAAATACCGGACACCGTAACTTGGGTTGCACTAGGTTCGATTTGTATAGGCAGTTTGGTGGCAAGCAACATCTTTATGAAAGACGATCAGTCCATGCAGTACCGACCACCGACTCACAAAAGGGCTTAACACGCTTCACTTAGCGAAATGAACCCTTTATGAGTTCATTCCGCTTGAGCTCAGGCAAACAAAGCTCAATTGATTGAAAGCGTCAGTTAATCGCCCTTCTAGATCCGCACTCACTAGAATCTGCTTTTTCTGAGCTCACTTCTCCATTAAACTGTACGACCTTTTTGCTCATCCAAGAGAACGCTATGCAACGCGATTACACTTTAACTTGCTTAAACACCATGCCTCGTGAAGAACTAGAAGAATTTAGTTTAAGAATGATCCATCGTCTTGTCTCTGAAGATGCGATGACAGAGTTGTTTACTTTTGAGCAGGAAGAAGTCATCAGTGAAGAGCGCATGCAATCAGCGAAGTTTGACGCTATGCTACGAATGACTGCAATCGCACTGAGTGAAGTGAACCTAGCATTTAGTGAGTCAGATAACTCACAACAAAACATCGAACGCATGACACGTCTATTGCTTTGGCACTTCTACGCGATGTCGTTCAACCTTGAGCAAGCTATCGACCTTGAGACTCATTGTAAGAAAGTAGAGAAGACTTTGGTAAACGCACCGACAGAAGCATTTGGTTGGGTAAAAGAGCTGATAGAGCTTCTTCATTTTTACGCGAAAGTGAATGAAGACAACGAAGAAGGAAACAAAGACGCTTAAAGCCTCTTCAACTTAAAAGCTTCTCAACGAGTTGCTCGCGCCTTAGTGAACAACTCGTCTATAACCTAAGCTGAAAGACGCAAAAGCTATACAAAGACAAGTAACGCTATATCGACGGCACATAGAAGCTTTGCTGAAATGAGTTCTCTGCCTTCGTCTCTAACATACTCTAATGCAACATTAGTATCGACTGAGCGATTTTGGTCCCGATACCCAATGACCCATTTGGCGCTTCCTGCTCAATCTCATTATGGATCACGACCTTGACTCGTTTTACATCCGACTCTAAACCAACACTCAAAGACACCATCGCCCCACTAGGTTTGTGCCTCAACGCATTATCTAACAAGTTTAAAAGCGAGCAGCTGAGAGTTGCTTCCGCCTTCTGCTAAGTCTTCGAATAACCATAGCTTCACTAACTTCCTGTGAAGCTATAAAAGAACAGAGTGTGAAGAAAAATGGGACGAAACAAACGCAAAAAGGCCGAATCGATATACCGATTCGGCCTTTGTTCTGGCATATTGTTGCTCATTTTAAAAGCCGTAACAGGCCTCTACGTTGAGCTAACAGCACAACATCAATTTAGAATGCGTAGTTTGCGTCAATAAGTTCGCTAACTTCAACTTTACTTACTTCAGCGCGAGCTTCAAGCCATTGTGCAACTTGCAGTTGCTCTGCTTCTGTTACTGAACGGTAACGCTCAATAGAGCATAGGAAACCTTCAAACAACTCAAGGCCACCACCACCAAAGCACAGACCGATGCTATCGATGAAGTCGATGAACTCATCAATGAACACATCGTATTGGTCAAAATCAGTAATCGATGTCTTGCAGCTTACTTCAAAACCCAGAATCGCGAATTCACCTAGGTATAATTTCTTGCGAAGGCGGCGATTTTTGTTTTCGATTCTATCTAATTTCATAACTGTCTCTCTCTACGTTTAATAAAACACTTATGCACAGTTCCTCTTCATTTCCCAAGAGTTTTGTATTGCTCATCACGCTTAATCGCAAAAATCGTGCTACAGAAACAAAACCTTAATCGAATCTATAAAAATCTGTCACTTAACTACTTCAGGATAGCGCACACATTGAACCAGTTTATTAACTAATCGATTAATAACCGAGCTAGTCATGAATAACCCATAATAATTACAGCCAATAGGAAGCAGTACAGATGAGCAAGGAAACATTTGATAGCACTCGTTTCAATAAGAGTAAAAACAAACCATTCGAAGAAGTACTCGACGCTAACCTATCCAGAAGAAACGTTTTGAAAGGCGGTTTAGGTATCAGTGCAATGACGGCGTTCGGAGCGTTCGGCTTAGCGGGTCATAGCACAGCTCACGCTGCAACAGCATCATCAAACGGAGCACAAAAAAGCGCTGCTACGTTGGCATTCGAATCAGTTAAAGGTTCATTAACAGACAACGTAGTCGTACCGAAAGGCTACACGGCACAAGTACTGGTTCCTTGGGGCACTCCGCTTAACAAGCAAGGCAATGCCTGGCTAAAAGACGGAACAAACAACACACAAGACCAAGCCAACGCGCTTGGTATGCACCACGATGGCATGCACTTCTTCCCATTAGACGGCAACAGCAATGATGGCTTGTTGGTTATCAACCACGAATACATCGACCAAAAAGCACTGCACACCAATGGCCCAACATACAATGAAGGCGCTCGCCCTAGCATTGATGAAGTGCGTAAAGAAATCAACGCACACGGTGTAAGTGTGGTTCGCATCAAGCTTGAAGACAATCAATGGGTAATGGTCGATAAC
This sequence comes from Vibrio sp. nBUS_14, assembly GCF_051201655.1. Lineage (NCBI taxonomy): Bacteria > Pseudomonadati > Pseudomonadota > Gammaproteobacteria > Vibrionales > Vibrionaceae > Vibrio > Vibrio sp. nBUS_14. The sequence continues at coordinate 892,595 of NZ_CP179207.1, read as the reverse complement.
GATCCACTAAACCGTCGTTATACGGGCGCTACCGTGATGGATCTTTCTGGACCTGTTGCCCATAGTGAGTTCACCAAAACCAAATTCTCACAAGATGGCAGCCAAGCACGTGGCACACTGAATAACTGTGGTAACGGCTACACGCCTTGGGGCACCTACCTAACTTGTGAAGAGAACTGGCCAGGCTACTTTGTCAATAAAGGCACAACGACACCAGCTCAAGAGCGTATTGGCATCGCAACGGATAAAACACGCTACGGTTGGGACACGCTTTCTGGCAACCAACAAGAACGACTAGACGAGTTCGTACGCTTTGATGTGACACCAGCAGGCGAATCAGCAATGGATGATTACCGTAACGAAGCACACGGTCACGGCTATATCGTTGAAATCGACCCATACACCGCAAACTCTCGCGCGAAGAAACGTTCTGCACTGGGTTGTTTCCGTCATGAAGGTTGTACGTTTGGCAAACTTACTGAAGGCGAGCCAATCGTATTCTATTCTGGTCACGACTCTCGTTTTGAATACCTATACAAATTCGTTTCTGAAGTGAAATGGGACGCACGTGATGCTCAACCAAGCAATCGCCTAAGTGCCGGTGACAAATACATGGATAAAGGCACGCTGTATGTAGCGAAGTTCAACGATGACGGTTCTGGTACGTGGTTACCGCTAACACTTAGCAGCTCTACAACGAACGGCGGCAAACTTGGCGACTCGTTTGATTCTCAAGCAGCACTTATCATCAATACGGCTGGCGCAGCCGACCTTGTTGGTGCAACACCAATGGATCGTCCGGAATGGTGCTCAGTTGACCCAATGACAGGTACAGCCTACCTAACGCTGACGAATAACAACAAACGTAAAGAAGCAAACTCAGCTAACCCTCGCATGAATAACAAGTTTGGCCATGTTATCCGTTGGGATGAAGGCAAAACAGCAGGCGAATTCGATTGGGATATCTTTGTATTTGGCTCACCAGCAGTAGAAGATACTTCTATCAACCGCTCTGGATTAACAGACATGAACCAGTTTGCTAGCCCGGATGGATTAGCGTTTGATGCTCGTGGAATTTTATGGATTCAGACGGATAACGGCGCGGACGAAGTCACTGGCTACACCAATGACCAAATGCTGGCAGTGGTTCCATCTCAATTAACAGATGGCAAAGGCAACAGTGCGGTGATTGATGCCAACAACCAAGCACAACTTAAGCGTTTCTTTGTTGGTCCAAACGGATGTGAAGTAACAGGTTTTACCATTAGTCCTGATTACAAATCATTGTTTGTGAATATTCAACACCCTGCAAACTGGCCTTCTTCAAGTGACGCAACTACGCAAACTCAAGGAAGTGTTCGCCCAAGATCATCTACGGTTGTGATTCGTCGTGAAGACGGTGGTGAAATCGCGGTTTAAACAGAGCTCTAAAGCTGGGCTCTTTGATATCGATAGTAATTAAAAGCGGCTCAATCTAAAGACGTTAAAACGAAAAAGAGCGATAAGGTTAAATTCCCTATCGCTCTTTTTATATTCAATTCAATATTCGGTTTGAGTAAGAATCCGAGCCTTCAAAACTTATCGTCATTAAAAGAGATCGTCATCCCAAGCTCTCGTCACTCTCGAGAAGGAGGAACGACTGAAGCGGGGATCTCTAACCGTTATCGTTGATCGCAATACCGTTATCACAGTTAACTCACGAACAACCATACACCAACACCCATCATCAAAGTACCAGCAATACGGTTCATCAACTTAACATTGTCTGCCTTGCCGAGCATATGTTTTAAGCTCTTGCCGCCTGTCGCGTACAAAGTCATACAAACAAACTCAGAAACAAGGATGATAGACACAAGAATCAACAACTGAGGCGCTAAGTCGACATTGCTATTGATGAATGGGGGCAGTAACGAAACCATAAATGCCCACCCTTTAGGATTCGCGATTGCCGTTACGAAGCCTTGCACCACCAAATCCCAATCATTACTGACTTTGGTTGCTTGTTTATCGGTACTGATCGCTAGCTTTCCTCTTGAACGCCACATTTGAACACCCAAGTAGAACAAGTAACCGGCGCCAATAAATTTAAACCCAGTAAACAACCACGGGTAATTAAGCATGATTGATGCAATGCCCAATACAGCGGCAACTGACACAACAGCCACACCCGCAAGTTCACCAACCATCATCCATAATGTTCGCTTATAGCCAATACTCATACCCAACGTCAAAGCCAAGGTCATACACATACCGGGCGTGATTGACACAAAGAAGAACGTTGGAATAAAAGCCCAAAGCAGCGCGCTATCCATATTATTACCCTATCGACTTATTTTTATTTGATGCGTTGTTTCTACAGCGGTTATTGAGCGAAGCTGTATCGTAGCTTAACTTTGTAAGAACTAAGCTTTGTAAGAACCAAGCTATGCAGTGACCACGCTTTATAGTGACGAATTCTTATACCGACTCATCTTATTACCACGAGTTTATGTTGAGACAAAATAGTATTGAACCCTAAACACAAACAGCACAACCAAAAAGAGCCACATCACAGTGGCTCTTTTCGATCACCGATCGTAATTACTTACGACGGTTTTGAATTCGCTTCATCATAGTTAAACGACGCTCAGCGCTTGCTTGATCTGGTTTTTCTTCGTTTGCGTTGTTCTTACGACCCTGACGGTTTTTGTAAGCCGATTTAGTGTTTAGCTTCTCGATGTAAGCGTCACGTTTCTTCGGCTCGTAACCCGGCTGCTCAATACGACGAATACGTTGTTGAATCAGTTTTTCAACTTGAACAACAGTCAGCTCTTCTTCGCGGTTAACGAAAGAAATTGCGTGACCTTGTTTACCAGCACGACCAGTACGGCCAATGCGGTGAACATAATCTTCCGCAAGGAAAGGCATGTCGTAGTTAATTACGTGTGGTAAATCTTCGATATCAAGACCACGAGCTGCAACATCAGTTGCTACCATCACACGAGCTCTACCTTCTTTGAAGTCATCCAATGCACGACGACGAGCACTTTGTGCTTTATCACCGTGACAAAGTACCGCTTTAATACCGTCTAATTTAAGCTCTTTAACTACATCATTCGCTGTTTCTTTGTAGTTCACGAACACAAGAACCTGACGCCAGTTTTTACGACCGATCAGCTCAGAAAGTAGCTCTGTTTTACGCTCTTGATCCACTGGGTACACCACGTGGCCTACCGTAGCAGCCGTTGAGTTTTCACGCTCAACACTAATACGTTTTGGTTTACGCAGAATATCTACAGACAGTTGGTTTAACTGAGTTGATGTTGTCGCTGAGAACATCATGATTTGTGGAGAGGTTTCCACATCTAACATGATCTTGCGAACAGCATTGATGAAGCCCATATCAAGGATACGGTCAGCTTCATCGAATACTAGGAATTCTAGGTTAGCAATAGACACGTTACCCGCTTCTAAGTGCTCTTCTAAACGGCCTGGTGTTGCAACCAAAATATCTACACCCAGTTCTAATTGACGAACTTGTGAAGACATCTTGTTACCACCGTAAACCGCTGAAACGCTTAGTTCAGTATATTTAACGTAGTCTTTGATGTTTTGAGCGATCTGCGCAGCGAGCTCACGAGTCGGAGCAAGAATAAGGCCGCGAGCCGTTCCTCTAGACGCCTTTTTACCGCTGTTCAAAAGGTGTTGGATAACAGGCAATGAGAATGCCGCTGTTTTACCCGTACCGGTTTGGGCAGTAGCAAAAATATCATGGCCTTTACGAGCCATTGGAATCGCTTTTTGTTGAATTGGTGTGAGTTTCTCATAACCACATTCAGTCAACGCTTTGACTAATTCAGGAGCCAAACCTTGAGAGGAAAATGACATTGTTACGGGTTCCTTAAGCAGACAGCCTATGTTCTTATTTTAGCCGAGCACTATAAAGTAATTAGAGTGATTTATCTCACATTTATCGTGATATAACGCAAACTTTCTCATTTAATCTAGTGTTTACCGCGCCTTCAACGAAGTAAACACCAAGATCATAGGTTCAAATAGCCAAAACAGGGTTATTTAATACCACACAGCTTGAGTAGAATCTGCTCGAGATCGCCCCAAGGCATTAACTGCGAGTCGATCACTTCCAGTCGAGATTCGAAGCCATCAAGGGAAATTTCATTCACTGACACCACTTGATTCGCCACGTTAAACGCGTAGCAACCTTGATCGGTGTTTACCACTGCTTTTACACGCTCAGCCGTCAGATCTGACAACATTGAGAACAGTGCATCGAAATCAAACTTGTGTTCAGCGCCAAACAACCAGCCACAGCTAAAGTAGCCCTGACCTTTGTTCTCTTTGCGGATAAAAGCTTCTCCCGGAGGAAGTTGGAATTGAGGTTCTTGTTCAGCGTGATCATGATGGTGCGATTCAATATGAGACGAAGCACTGCCATGTACCCTTTCAATGTCCAACACTTCCAATGGCACTTCACCATCGTGAATTAGCTTATGGGACACTTTGGCAGGTGTTTGATCGGTCACCCAATCATTGAATACGTCGATATCTTCAGAATGAACCAAATCTACTTTAGTACCCAAGATTACATCAGCACTGTCTAGCTGATCATTAAAATTCTGATTAGAGGTGTATTTTTCAATCGACAGATTTCTTGGATCAACCAAGCCTAACGTCGCTTTTAAGTCCACATAGGGTGTGTATTGCTCTGAAGTCAGCGTCGCAATAACCTGCTTTGGATGACCAAGACCTGTTGGCTCAATCAATAAGCGATCCGGCTTCTGACGCAGCAAGGCATTAATACCTACTGACATGGGAACACCAGCAGTGCAGCACATGCAGCCACCCGGAACTTCTTTAATTAAAGCGCCTTGGTCTGTCATTAAGGCGCCATCAATGCCGATTTCACCGAACTCATTAACCAGAACAGCCCAATTTTCATTCTCAGGTTTATTTTTTAGAAGGTTCAAAATAGCGGTTGTCTTACCGACACCTAGAAAACCCGTAATTATGTTTGTAGGAACTTTTTTGTTCATATCAGTTCTCCTTTTTCAACGAGTATATACACAATCACGGAGAAATTGACCCCAATCGCTTGTTTATACGGAGAATGATCTAAGTCAGAAGTTGTATGAGTGTCACTAGAAAGAGGAGAACGAAGAAAAATGAATGCTCCTGACGAATTAAAGGCGTACTTGAAGTACGCCTCAATCTCGTTACTCAATCGTGAGTTCGCGAATCAGGAAGCCTTAAATATCGACCTGAACAATTAACGAGAAACTAAAACTTTGTATCTGAATCCATCCAAATTGTGTGTAAAACCTCACGTCTCCTTGCGGTTTGTTATGTTGCTTTACTATTTAACTATGGTTCATTTTTGGGGATATTCAAGGTGCCATCTGAGAATCGATCAAAATTGTGACGGTGATTCCACTATTGCCCATAGATTCCATTTATGTAACACGTATATTCCATAAATGAAATTCAACTTTGCATCTTTGCTGCTATAGGATATGCAGAGGAAGCGTATAATTTACTGAAGTCCCATCTCAACCCATTCAGGAACCTTATCTCAATGACCAGAAGAGAGAAAATGAAGCAGTCCCTATTAGCCAAAATGTCAAGGGATGCTATTAATCAATTTCTCTCAAGAGATAAGACCCCAGCTTCAGTTCTCTTTCTTTCATGCATCGTTGGTGTGCTTGCTGGCGTTGTTGGCACCTATTTCGAAGTCGCGGTTCATTTCATCACAGAAACTCGTACCGATTGGCTGAAAGATGAAATCGGTAGCCACTTACCCCTTTGGCTTGCGGCCTTTCTTATCAGTGCTGCATTTGCCTTTATCGGTTACTTTCTCGTGCATCGCTTTGCTCCAGAAGCGGCCGGATCAGGGATTCCTGAAATCGAAGGCGCAATGGACGGCATGCGTCCTGTTCGATGGTGGAGAGTGTTACCAGTAAAATTCTTTGGTGGTATGGGGGCTTTAGGCTCAGGTATGGTGTTAGGCCGTGAAGGGCCAACCGTTCAAATGGGTGGCAGTATCGGTCGCATGGTGACTGACATCTTTAGAGTAAAAGATGATGATACTCGACACTCATTGCTTGCCTCAGGTGCTGCTGGTGGCTTAGCGGCTGCATTCAACGCACCACTCGCTGGGATCATGTTTGTCGTTGAAGAAATGAGACCACAATTTCGCTACTCGTTAATTTCAATCAAAGCCGTCATCATTTCCGCTGTATCAGCCAACATTGTTTTTCGTTCGATCAACGGCCAGTCTGCTGTTATCACCATGCCGCAATACCAGCCACCTGAACTGGATGCGCTTTGGTTGTTCCTATTGTTAGGTGTGTTATTTGGGCTCTTTGGTGTGATTTTCAATAAGTTGATTACACTCTCCCAAGACATGTTTGTGGCGATCCACAAGAACGACCGTAAACGCTACTTAATCACAGGGACCTTGCTCGGTGGCTGCTTTGGCCTGTTACTTCTTTATATTCCCGAATTGACTGGCGGTGGTATTGGTATTATCCCCAATATCACTAATGGCAGTTACAGCACAAACGTATTGTTATTGATCTTCCTAGGGCGCGTTCTGACTACTCTGCTTTGTTTTGGGTCTGGTGCTCCCGGTGGTATCTTTGCACCGATGCTCGCACTCGGCACGCTCTTTGGTTACGCGTTTGGACTTATTGCTGCGGTATTCTTTCCTGAATTGAATATTGAACCGGGTATGTTTGCGATTGCGGGTATGGGTGCCTTATTCGCTGCAACCGTGCGTGCGCCGATTACAGGTATTTTACTGGTTATCGAAATGACCAATAACTATTATCTTATCCTACCGTTGATCATCACTTGCTTGGGTGCAGTGATCATTGCGCAGATGCTTGGTGGTCAGCCAATTTACAGCCAACTATTGAACCGTACACTTAAAAACGAGAAGTTAAGACAACAGGACCTCCCTCAGCAAGAGGAAGTGCATTAATTACAAATGACTTATAAAACAAAGCACACATTCAACGTGCTTAATGTCCCGATTCCACATCAAAATCAAAAAAGCACTCGTTAAACTTGCTATCATCCACTCAAAATTAGTTGAACACTCTCAACATCTATTGATGGCATAGCTACACGCTCTAACTAGGGCAAAAATTCTATTACTCACTGATATTCTATAAGCATCCACATGCTATAAATAACTAAGCTGGAGCAAGTCGTTGAACTGGAGAAGATTAACCCAAGTAAAAAATGTGCCGCCCTCTCAGGCGTCTTTAGCACTTGGTGTAATTGGACTAGGACAAGCTTGGGCATTATACCTCCCAGGGGTTGGTGAGATCATTCGCCCTTACCTGGCTGCTTTGGGTGCGCTGTTATTATTGCCCGTTTTACTTCGTTATCTCACCAGCTTTAATACCTTCATCAATGATATTCGCCATCCACTAAGCGGAAGCTTAATGGCGCCGATGAGCATGGCGTTATTGATTCTGTGTGACTATCTCGCTGAGATATCGCCAATAATCGCCTACCCAATTTGGTTCTGCGCGTTATTGTTGCATTTTAGTATGATGGTGTTGTTCTTCGGTTTTCAGATCATCAATTTCAAAATGTCGAACATTGTTCCGAGCTGGTTTCTCTATCCGGTAGGCTTAATCAGTAGCTCATTAGCAGGCACACAGTTTGGACACACGGTCTTTTCAGAAACACTCGCAGCCACGTGTATTGGCATCTATTTCTTTATGCTTCCCGTAGTGCTGTGCCGTTTGGTTTTTGAAGGGAGTTTACCTCGAAGAGCAAGACCAACATTGGCTATCATGGCAGCGCCAGTTAACTTGTCTTTGGCTGCTTACTTGGTCAACTTTGATAATCCAGACCCGATCCTGACGGGTGCTTTAGCGGGTATCGCCATCACTATGACCCTGCTGATTTACCTGTGTTACATCCGATTGATGCGGTTAAAGTTCCAACCTTCAATTGCTGCGGTTACCTTCCCATCGGTGCTGAATACCCACAATGGTACTGGCTACACAAGTTTGGCTTCTTCGAGTTGACCATCGCGACTATCTTGGTCATTTGGGTCGCTGGCGGCTATGTAAAAATGTACTGGCCTGAGTTTTTTGATTCTGATTACATGTCCAAAAAGTTTAAGCGTTCTTAAGTCGAACGCCTGGAGATCTTACCTTGATTACTCCCTACTCTAATATCTAATTATCGCTCGCTGGATAAACCAAACGAAAAAAGGCCTCACAATGTGAGACCTTTGAATAGGCAAGGTGGTTAATCGATCAGGCGAGTACGATTCTTAGAAGTCAGCGTGTGGGCCAAATACTTCGTAATGTACGCGTGAACGATCTACTTTAAGTGCGTCTAACTGCTCTACGATGTTCTTCATAAAGCCAACAGGACCACAGATGTAGAAGTCGCTCTCTTCAAAACCGTTAGTATCAGAGATAGACGCTAGATCCATTTGACCTTCATGTGTGTTCTCACATGCAGACTCGTCTTTGTTCATGTACCACGTTTTCGCTGACCAACCTTTGTCGGCAACAATGTCTTTTACACGAGTCGTGAAAGAGTGTTGGCCTACGTTTTCACAAGCGTGAAGGTAAAGTACAGGTTCGTTTTTCTGCTCGTTGTTCAAGAACTCCAGCATAGACTGCATTGGCGTTACACCTACACCCGCAGAGATAAGCGTTACTGGCTTGCTGCGTTCTTGGTACATAAAGTCACCTGCCGGTGCGTATAGGCTAACTTCATCGCCGATAGCAACGGCATTGTGCATGTGGTTAGAAACAACACCTTGCGTTTCTTGACCTTGGCCCTCACGTTTCACAGAGATGCGGTAGTATTTGCCGTTCGGCTTGTCTGACAGTGAGTATTGACGAATTTCACTGTATTGTGCGCCTTCAGGTTTCACTTCAATACCGATGTATTGACCTGGAGTGTAATCCAGAACTTCACCGCCATCTTTTGGCTCTAGGATGAAGCTAGTAACCAGTGCTGACTCTTCAATCTTGTTTGCGATAACAAACGTACGTGCCGCTTCCCAGCCACCAACAGCTTGCTTGCGCTGTAGGTAAAGTTCTGCTTCACGGTCGATGAATACTTGCGCTAAGAACAGATAAGCCGCTGTCCATGCTTCTTCTACTTCTGGCGTAAACGCATCGGTCGCTAATTCACGTAGCGTTTCAATCAGGTGAAGACCAACGATTTGGTAATGCTCTGGTTGGATATTAAAGCTTGTGTGTTTCTGTGCGATACGCTCAACCGCTGAGGTTAGCGCCGCTAGGTTCTCGATGTTTTTTGCATAAGCCGCGATAGCTTCAAACAGTGCTACACCTTGGCGACCTGTTCTTTGGTGAGTCATATTGAAGATATCTTTTAACTCAGGGTTATGCGTGAACATACGTTGATAAAAGTGCTGAGTTAAAGCTGGGCCTGCGCTCTCAAGTAGAGGGATAGTAGATTTGATGATTTCGATATGTGCATTGTTAAGCATGAATTTACTCCGAACACTGAGCCTTATGACCTGTATGTCATTTTGACTACTAAAAATTAAGAATGACTTATCGATTTTCTGAAACCTTAGTTATTTTTAGAAACTGAGGTATTTAGACTCGTTTTTATTTCAAAAAATCGCGAAACCTGATTAATGCCACCTGATTGATTGAGATCAAGAATAGTCTGTTTAATCAGCGCTATAATTGGGCTTCTCTGTCTCTTTTGCACAATCAATGCCAACTTTATCAATCCCCGTCATTACTGGTTTTCTTTTCAAAATCCATCTTATAAAAATGTTAAAATGACCTTTTTTTTAAGTCAATAAGACTCTATTATGTAGATAAACACACACAGTTAGAGTTTTTTATGCAAGACATCTCCGCATCCACCCTTATGGAAATGACCATCGGTCTCGCTAGTGGTGTGAACGATCAAGACCGTTTCAATCGCTTAATCGATGCTATTCGCAAAACCATCACGTGTGATTGTGTCGCGCTTTTAAACCTTCAAGGCGACACGCTAGTACCTATCGCAATGCAAGGGCTCAGCCGAGATACATTCGGTCGACGCTTTATCATTTCAGAACACCCACGTTTTGAAGAGATCTGCGCGTCTCGTTCCCCTGTTCGTTTTGATGCTGACAGTTCCCTACCCGATCCTTTCGATGGTTTGCTTATTGACCACGACGGCGATCTACCGATGCACGCTTGTATGGGTCTTCCACTGTTATTTGGTGAGAAGTTACTGGGGATCCTGACATTAGACAGCCTAAAGCCTGATGTCTTTGCGAATATCCCTGCCCGTAATCTCGAAGTACTGGCAGCCATTGCGGCTTCAACCATGCAGATGGCACTGACGTTCTCGCAATTAGAGCATCAAGCAAAACAATCAAAACAGCTGTTAGAAGAGTTAAACGTAGAGGCGTGGGAACGCGATGGCGGCGAACTGATTGGTAAAAGCGATACTATGGTTGCGCTTAAGAATGACATTGCGATTGTCGCGCCTTCAGAGTTCAATATTCTGATTCATGGTGATACCGGTGTAGGTAAAGAGTTAGTGGCTCGTACTCTGCATCATCAATCACAACGTAAGCGCAACCCGCTTGTGTATGTTAACTGCGCGGCGATTCCTGAAAACTTAGTCGAAAGTGAACTATTTGGTCACGTTCGTGGTGCATTTACTGGTGCAGATAAAAATCGCCTTGGTAAATTTGCTTTAGCTGACGGCGGCACCCTATTCCTAGATGAAATTGGTGAACTGCCTTTAGCGGCGCAAAGCAAGCTGCTACGTGCACTGCAGAACAACGAAATCCAGCCAGTAGGTCAAGACAACATTCAAACCATTGATGTTCGTGTATTGGCTGCGACCAACCGAGATTTAAAACAAGAAGTCGAAGGTGGTCGATTTAGAGCCGACTTGTATCACCGACTCAGTGTTTACCCTATCGCGGTTCCTGCGCTTAAAGATCGTGATGACGACATCAGCTTGCTAGCGGGTTTCTTCCTTGAACAGGCTCGCCGTAAGCTAGGTATCAACCAAGTTAAGTTCCGTTCTGATGTGCTTGTATTCCTGAACCGTTATGGCTGGCCAGGTAACGTGCGTGAGCTTGAACATGTAATCAGCCGTTCAGCACTCAAAGCACTGGCTCGTAGCACCAACAAAAACCTCGTGACGATTACTAAAGAAGATTGTGGTCCTCTCGACCAAGATCAGCCTATCGCAACGACACAAGTGAAAACCACGCCGTTATCAACCCCTACCATTGACCTGACTGCAGGGTTACGTGGTGCAACGGACGATTTCCAGCGTACGATAATCACAGAAGTGTTAGAAAATGCGAATTTTAACTGGGCACAAGCAGGACGTATTCTGAAAACAGACCGTGCAAACCTAACCCGTCTATCAAAACGTTTAGGGTTAAATGTGGCGAAGTCTCACACGATCGAACGGACAAAATAGATATTAGCGGTTTGTTGCGAGCATCTGACAAGACTTGTGTATATAATGCTGCAAATTGTAACGCTAATTTTAAATATGTAGAGAGAGTTATGAAGTTTATCCGTTGGTTCTTAGGTCGCGTCATTTTGCTATTGAATTTTGTTTTTAGCCCTCGTGGTGTCAAACGTTCTCAAGAAGAACAAAGCCAAGTGAATGAGCAAGCAAAAACGCACACGTTGTACCAATTCGAAGCGTGCCCATTTTGTGTAAAAGTGCGCCGCGCAATGAAACGTCAATCAGTTCAGTTTGAACTTCGTGATGCAAAGAACAACGAACAACACCGTGCAGAGCTTGAAGCGGGCGGCGGTCGTGTGAAAGTGCCTTGCCTACGCATTGAAAAAGACGGCAAAACTGAATGGATGTACGAGTCTTCAGACATCGTAACTTACCTAGAAAAGCAATTCGCATAAACTGATGCTGATATAGCTCAGCGAAAGTCAGATACAAAAAATCCCTCTTATGTGAGGGATTTTTTATGTCTGCTATCTATACCAGTTTGCTCTATCTGCTTTTACTTTCTTTTGAACGAGAACATGGACATTAGCTGTTATTTAGCGACAATCAGCATCAATTCAACCCGACGGTTACATGCTTTACCTTGGGCTGAAGCATTGTTACAAGCCGGAACGTATTCACCGAAACCTCGAGTATAGATAGAGCGTCTAGATACATAGTTACTCTCTAATCGAGCTTTCACTTCTTTTGCACGCTGCTCTGATAGAGGATCATTGATTTGATCAGAACCTGTATTGTCGGTATGGCCTTCAATCACAACATCGATATCTTGGCGCTGAGAAAGATAGCTGCCCAACGTATCTAACCATTGATTATAAGCTGGTTCCGGGGATGCAGATCCTGTTTTAAAGTTCACATGTTGCTCAAGCTTAACCATCACATGGTTACCCGGTAAAACTTCAAAATCGATACGGTTTTGTCTTAGGAAAACTTCTAACGGATCATTGGTTGAAACGCCACGACCGTAATTGGTGGTAATGGTTGTTTGCTGACGAGTATTGCTCTGTATTGAATAGCCACGATTGCTCGCTACATGTGTAGTCTGAACCACGCCCCATTCTGGGTGCATAAGGTCGTAATCGGTTTGTGGCGCTGTCTCTAGCATGTCACCGCCAAGTAAATCAGTAGGTGACGTGGCTTCACACCCAGCCAAAGCTATGCTTAACATTATTGCTAAATATCTCATTACTTCACCAACCACTCATACAGATAAACCATTCACTAATGTCTATATCGGCACCGAGAGAAAAACTTTAGGCGAAAAAAAAGTACAACCTAAAAAAGTGTCTTTGATCACAGTTAACCGTCAACTAGCCTGTCATCACCCGCTAGTTCGAACTGTTTGCATTTATTTACCTTATAATTGTTTTCCAATTCTTACTAAATAGTTAGAATCTCACGACTTCTCAACGCTAGAGCAAACATTATGTTTAAACCATTTACTAAATTCATTACAGCAATCGCAGCCGTGCTTATTATCGCGGGCTGTAGTGATACGGATGAGCCACAACAAGGTGTTCAATACGAAGCACTTCCAGCGGCTCTGACTGAATTTAATTTGTCTCCGATCACTGAAATCTTCTCTCTTAATTGTGGCCACTGCCGTCAAATGGAAAGTGCAATTCCAGAGATTGAATCACTGACTGACCAAAAGATTGGCAAAGTTCATGTGACTTTCAACGAAAGCGCTCAAATCAGCGCGATGATCTACTACACAGCAGTGATACAGCTTAACGCAACGCCTGACCACGCTTTCATGGATGATCTATTCGGTGCGGTTCAAATGGGTGCAGAAGCGACTCCTGAACAACGTCAACAAGCTCTAGAAACAGCGTTCACTTCTCGCGGTCTGGTTAGCCCATACAAACTGAACAAAGAACAACAAGTTGCACTTTTTGACTTTATTAAAAATGCAGAAGAGATCTCTGTAAAAGGCCAAATCAACTCAGTACCGACTTTTATCATCAATGGTAAGTACCAAGTCCTAACTGCAGGCCACCAAGATGTTCAAGGTATCGCGAAAACAATCAACTACCTTTTGACTCAGCCGTAACGGCTTTTCTTTATAAAGAATCAACAATAAATAGGTTTTACTATGTCTAAATTTATCATCCCGGTCATTGTCTTCATCTTGGCTGGTTTCATGATCTACCGTACTTGGATGAATCATAAGTCTGGTGAGGAAAACTTCGAGCAAGGCCAACAGTTCCTTATCGAGAACGGTACTAAAGAAGGGGTTGTAACGACTGAAAGTGGTCTTCAATACCTAGTTCTTGAAGAGGGCACTGGTACAGAACACCCAACAAAGAACAGCAAAGTGACGGTTCACTACCACGGCACTTTACTTGATGGCACGGTATTCGATAGCTCTGTTGAACGTGGCGAGCCGATTTCATTTGCTCTTAAGCAAGTAATCAAAGGCTGGCAAGAAGGCTTAACTTACATGGTTGAAGGTCAAAAAGTTCGTCTTTATATCCCAAGCACATTGGCTTACGGTAAAGGCGGTTCAGGTCCTATCCCACCAGCAGCGACACTGATTTTTGATGTTGAGTTAATCTCTATAAAATAATCTCATCGCTATAAAACAAACGATATTCTTAATTTAAGCCCCGACATGCTTACCATTTCGGGGCTTTTTTTCATTCGACTTAGAATTCCAATAGTTATAATTAGATTAACACTAGATATAAATATACATTGACAAAATTAGATTGCAAGTAATACTTATAATTAGATTTGATTGATTGAGATAAAGTCAGGTATGGAGCACTTCTATCACCTCATAGAGACAGCGGAATACATTAACATCGGTGACGTTGAGGTAACTAAAGAGATTGCCATCTCCTTTGGCGCTGAAAATTCGGTGTCATACGAAGACACTCAGGAATTGTTTACCGTTGATAAGCCAATGTCATTCAAAGGTGTTCTCATGCTGTTTACCAGCGAAGGTAAGCCAGTGTTTGAGCCCAATGCTTACATCTTAAGTCGTCGTATCGTAGAGGGGGCGAAGGACGTTAAGCCAACGTGCTTTCATCTGTTGAGGTATTACCGATACTTGGATGCCAACAATCTAAAATGGGACGACCACGAAGAGCGATTACAGCGCTACCCAATTTTCCTTTATCGAGCTTATTTAGAAGGTGAGATAGAAAAGGTAACTTGAGTCGAAGCACTGCCGTTTCAGCTCTGTCAATTGCGAGGCGCTTCTATCTGTTTTGTTACCGCCATGGGTACATTTCTCAATTGCCGTTTGAAGTGACGGGCACTACCAAGTACGGGCAGACCTTGACGGACTGCTCAATCCGAAGCGCAACCAGAGAAACCAATCTACAGCCATTGAATGACCTTGACCTACAGCATGTGAGGGACAATTGGCGTTGCAATGGGCTGTCTAAAGAATTTCGTTTAATGATTAGTGTGGCGCTTTCTGTAGGGCTTCGCGCTATAGAGGTCACAGACATTAAGCCTAAACACTTTGCTATTCCCAAGGGCTTCAAAGGGAAGACACTAACGGGCATCTGGATTGGGCCTGACCACGACTGCAAAACCAAATATGATATCAACCGACAAGTCTCTATGCCTGTTTGGTTGATGAAGTCACTTAATGAGTACCATGAAAGTGAGCGATATAAAAAGCGGCAACAGTTGTACTTCATGAATACGGGTGATATGAACCCTCCCGCTTTTATCAATAAGGATGGAGAACCGTTCACCACTAAGAGTCTCAACTCATTGTGGGCTAAGTTACGCGCTGCGATACAAGAGAACAGTAATCCTCACTTTAAGCATAAAGAGCATGATTGCAGGGCAACGTTTGGCGCTTATAAGCTTGAGTCGTTGGCTCAAATTAAAGAGTTGTCGATGATGCAAGCGCTGAAAATGCTAAAGGACGAAATGGGTCATAAAGATTTAGAAACCACCATGCTGTACCTCAAGCATTACGAGGGCAATCCTGAAAAGAACCAAATCCCCGAGATAACCATGAACTTGCTAGAGGATGAAACGCTATCGTGACTGATGTAATGGATACCGAACCCAAAGAAAACGCTCGTGCTTATCGCTCTACACCGACCACGGAGATGGTCACCGACAACACACTGACGGCAATTACCAAGTGGAAATATACTTGGAAGAACAGTAATGGTTACAACTCAACGTGTGACTTTGCGGAGCTAAAGGCGTATGCCACGGATGAGCATATTCGCTTGCTGATTTCCAAGTTCCAGCAGTCAGGGTGGCGCGAAGCATCAAAGGTGGAGCAATTCCGTAATGTCCGACAAATTATTCGTCATGCATTCAATGCCCAAAGCGGAAAACGAAAAACCAAAGTTCAGTTTTCTACTGAAACATGTATTCAGTACATCCATGCGACTTACCTTTCAATGGCAAGTACAGGTAAGGGGTTGTATGGTAAGTCTATCAAACCGAAATATCTTGGCTGGCTAGGTTCAAACCTAAATTCAATCTGCAAAAAGTTTGGCTTCGGAACAATCCCTAAAGCAGCCAGAAACCTTGATACGAATTCAGCGTCTTTAGATTCTGACAACTACAACTCAAAGCAGTTGCGCTCTATTGCCTTCGCCTTGCTCGCTGACCGCAGAGCGCTGTTAGAGCGCTATCAGGATGAGTCACTATCTGAGTATCAAAGAAAGTTAGCGTTTGATAGGTTGGTTTACAATGCGGTGTTGCTGACCATCTACTATCTCGGAACAGGGCAAACAGAAACCTTAAGTATGTTTTTAGAAGATGAATGGGTGTGCCAGAAGTCAGGAGCAGGTCGCATCAGCATTGAGGGATTTAAGACTCGCGGAAACACGGTTGAACTTCGCTCATTCACGCCTAGAGCCTCCTGTAAGCGTTTTTTTGAAGAACACCTTGCGTTATCTAAGGCGCATTCTACTTTTCTGGGTTTGGATAAGCATTATCTATTCCGAAAGATGAATGGTGATGTTCCAACCGTAAATAACCTCAATATCTATGCTCAAGATTATCTGGTTAAACACTCCAAGCGCATCCAAGCTTTAATAGAAAAGAACCCTGATTTTCGCTTGAACTGTGAACTATTGAAATCATCCATTAAGCAGTACGCAGAGCATAAGCTAGGGCGAAGCAAGGCGGCACAAAACACCCGCAATGCATCTGATACTTATGACAACGCCAAGTATGGCAAAGTCACTAAAGGCGAAGCCAGAAACCAATTAGCACTTGGCCTAACGGCTTTGCACAACTTGGGTGAAAATCCCGATGGGGGAACGGTTGTCGCGGTGGCACAAGCCAAAGAAGCGATTGGTGAGGTGATTTCGCATGAGAAATGGGAAGCCTTAAAGGAAGCCGATACTGAGCACCGCGTGGCTGAGAATCAGAACGGTGGTTTTTGTAAGGGTGCCGACACTCCTCAAAAAAAGGAATTCCAGAAAACCGTAGACAGAAGTGGTGTCCTTTCGGATGAAGAAAAATCCCAGCTAGGTTGCGGCTTCGTCGTGAAATGCTTTGGCTGCTCGAATTTTGGCATCGTGGATGACCCACATGACATATGGCGACTGCTGTCCTTTGAGAAGCGACTGAATGAAGCCATGTTGGTGCACCAAAACGTAGAGCACTTCATCACGAACTTTGGTGAAGTGAAGGCGAACCTAAATAAGCTCAAAGCACGGTTTAAAAAGGCTCACCTCAAAGCTGCGATGAAGCAATTAGAGCGAGAGTGCCACCCTCTGTGGGATGAAAACTCCGTTATGGACATATTCAGGGGGTAAACCATGTACAGTATCAGTCATGATTTCAATAAGTTTGAAAAGTATGCTCTACCGCTAGCATCGAACCCGTTTCCCATGCCTAGTGACGACGCAGTAGTGAGCGTGGATAAAGAAGGCAACCCAGTTTCCTATTTCGGTGATGATGTTTGGGATTTTAATGCATTTTTTAATCTCACGAACGACACGAAATCGAACTACCAAATTAGTTTTCACCCAAAAAAGCACAACCCCAATCTGCTTATTGAACTCAAGCAGCGACTCTATTTTTTGATTTGGGGAGCAAAAGGTAACCTGCTTCACATGGATGGGGGCATTTTTCGTAAATTTAGTCAGTGTCGGGAGATAGCGGTTAAGTCAAACTATGCCCTGAGAGTATTTAAAGACACTTCCATTGACTCCTTCTCTCTACTCAGTAATGAGTTGGTTTTTTGTCAATTGCTTCATGAACAGAAAAAGCACAGTGAAAAGACGGTAAAACTTCGATTAGAAGCACTAAGCGTCCTTAGGCAACTCAACAAACACTTCCCAGAGCAGCGTCACTTTTCACTCGGTATTCAAGAAGGAAAAAGCCTCAAACAAATCGCCAAGCAGTATTCAAGCGCTGGTAAAGGGCATTACCCGACGGTTATTCCTGTTATTTATGAGCAACTGATGGGGCGCTTGATAGAAGATGTCACCGCTGCACATGAAAAACTGGAAAACCTTACCGATGTAAAAGCTTATGCTCAAAAGTATGGGATTACCGAGCGCCAAGCCTGTGATGAATTCAGGGCGATAGAAGGTGCTTGTTTTATGACGCTTTCTGCCTTTACGGGCATGCGAATCAGTGAGTTAACACAAATAGACTCGACCTCTTACAAAGAAGTTGACCTTGACGGTATCAAGCTATGCACACTGCGTTCTTGGACTCGTAAGTTAGAGACATTACCTAGAGAGGATGCATGGGCGTGCGCCCCTATCTGTGAAAAGGCGCTAGAGGTTTTAACAGTACTAAATAATGACTATCGATCCAATAAAGGTGACATTCACTGTTCACCACGATTTAGATTCGATGGTAAGCATGGGGTTAGTGATATCATCAAACGTCAGCTAAACGATGTGGTGCTAAATACAACAAACCTTGGACATAGCATTACTGGCTACTCAAAGCACCTTGATATTACCTATGACCCCGATGAAATGGATGAGGTGTATGGCTTGCTAAACCCTGTCGTACCTGCTCAATATAACCCTATTAAAGAGCGGGAGGATGGCACGTTTTATTGGCACTTTTCGACTCACTCACTGAGACGTACCTTTGCCCATTTTCTGGTCGGAAATGGTTTAGTGTCGCTGGCGGCTTTGAAGCATCAGTTCAAACACATTAGCCTATCAATGACCGCTATTTATGCCAGTCATGCTGAGGTCTTAACGTTGCTTGGAATCGAGAATCCCGCCAACATCAAGAAGGCGGTTGAAGACGCAGAAATGGAAAGCCATAAAACCTATCTGCGGGACATGATAGACCACCCTGAAGAACAGTCAGGTGGGTTTATGAAAGCGTTTGAGGGTGACCCTAACGTAATGACCGAAGAGCGATTTGAAGAGCTTGCCAAGAAAACAAAAGGGGCAAATAAATCGACAGGTTATGGCAGATGCTTTGCTGGTTTTAAGTGCAAAATGGAGCACTTGTTTGAGCCATCAAGTTGTGTTGGTCGTGACTGTGAAAATTTAAACATTAATCAGGAAGAGGCGCAGCGTTGGCAAGAGCGTCACAGACGAATTGCAGGAAGATTACAGCAAATGAAAGACATGGGGTTCTACAACCAGAACACGCTCGCTCGTGAGTTAACAGACATCCGTGCTGCCGAGAAAGTGATGCGTGATCATAACATCGAGTTTGAACGATTTGAATTAGGAGCGTTGTAATGGCAAACGTAAAAACCAAGCTGATTAATGCCTTCGAAGCACTGAAAAAGGAAGGCAAGAAGGTGAGCCCCTATGCAGTCGAAAAAAGGGCAGGCGTGGCAAACGGGTCATGCAAGAATCACCCTACTATCTTGGAAATGGTTCAGGCAGAAAAGGCTCGCTACCACCCTAACCCCGTCGTGGCTAAGAAAGGGGAATCCAAAAAGAAGAAGCAGGTTGATAAGGAAAGATATGATGATTTGGAAGAGTCAAATAAACGCCTAAGAGCCGAGAATGACCAGTTTAGAGATGAAATGAAAGTAATGGCAACGTCCGTGGCTCAGTTAACGTGGGAGTTGCACCGCTACAAGACATCAACAAGAAAGCAGTCTACTAATGTGAAGAACATCAAGGCTTAAGTTTAAAAAGAGGGGCTGAACAGGTCAGAAGGGCTGAACAGAAGGGCTGAAGAGGTCGCTAACTCGTCTTTGCCCCATTATCGGCCAGAGTAAATACTCATTCACATACTGTTAATGTGCTTTTGCCCTACTAAAAGTTATCCATTCTTCTAATGCTGTTCGTTGTGAATCCCCGTGTTGTATCACGGGGGTAAATTCGACCTAACTATTAGCTCTCGCTTGCTCCTGAACTACTTCCGCAATATACATTACCTCTTAATATATGCCGATTTATTTTCATTCTTTTTTTTAACAATCGCGTTTCATTATAAGTAGTTGTTATTCCTTAAAGTTTTTTAGTAGAATTCTTTTTAAACCATCATAAAAGGAAGTCTAGTTTTGATTCAAAACGTATTAAGTTTCATGGGAGCTTGGTCTGAAGTTCAAAATTCTTACTCAGAAGAATTTAAATCTCTAGAGCGAGGGCTTGAAAGATTTTTGAGGGGTGATGCAGTAATTCAAGAGGACGAAGGGACACGCAATAGTCAAAGAGCACTATGGGAAAAAGTATTTTATGATGAAGGCTGGAGCATTAACCAACAAGTAACATATTCCCCGTCTGGTAAAAGATTACCAATAAGAAACCTTGGAGCTTTAAACGGTGGACTTTCTGCTCAAATTACTTTTAATACACCTGAATTTCTAACAAGGTGGCTTTTTACACATGCAACTATCGGCGTTAGAAATGGTATAACTAAAATTCCAATTTTAGTCGTACCGATGGTAGGTTCACAAGAAGACTATGAGCAAAGGCGTACTTTCAGCCACATGGCCACATTTGAGTATTATAAAGATCAACTTGAAATGCTCTCGCCTTTAAGTTTAGGTGTGCCTTTCTTGATTCTAGGTTACTCGCGTCAAGAAACGTTGTTGGAAAGACACGTAGAAGAACTAGTTCAAGACAAACACTACAGCAGCACAGAAAAAAATACAGTTATAAATCAAAGTATTGAATTTCCTGCTGAATATCATCAAGCAGGTGTAGGAATTCTTAATTTTTTCTCAACATACCTGAATGAAAATTACCCTGAGCAAGATGCTACTGTTAAAATCGAACAGAAGGGGTTAAACGTTAGAATGGTTGTACAGTCTGAAGATGGTAGCTCTGAAATCATTGAAAAGGCATTGCATGAATATCAGCAAATTATGTCTGGTCAAGAAAACGCTTCCAAGTTTACCCAAAACGATAAGCTTATTTTAGATCTTAGAAATGAAATCAGAGCCGCTAAGTTCCGTATAGAGTCACAACAAGACTTTATTGCTTTCCAAAAGGATCAGCTTAAAACTTCTGAACAACAGGTATCAACTTTGTTACAACTAGTTGGACAAGGACTTAAAAAAGATACACATAATATAAGTGTCCAAGTTAACCCTTGCATCCAAAACAACATGGCCGTTACTGTGAATGCTGATATCTCGTCTAGTATCGGTTGTCTTGAAGAGTTAAGAGACATACTGCCAAAAGACGATGACACAGCTCTTCCTATTTCTGACTTGACAAGTTCACTTCTAAGCATCCAATCAGAACAAGATCCAGAAGTTGTCAAAGCATCTTCTTCCATGAGTAAGTTTTCACGCTTTATTGATAAGATTTCAGATTCAAATAGCACAATTAGTAAAGCTTTAGACTCTGTACAACAAGGGTATGAAATAGCCTCCGATTTGGTAGATAAATATAATAAAATCGCATCATGGTGTGGCTTACCTTCCTTTCCTACATTTAAGTAAACTGGCTAACTATTAAAAAATCCGAGCCTTCTCGATGAAGGTTCGGCTTCTTTCTCCTTGATATGACCAAAAATGAGGACTAGCTATTCCAAGTAGGTGTGTCGAAGCCTTTATCTCTAACTCAGATTGAATATCTAACAGGTCAATCCCAGCTAAAATCTGTTGTGGACTCACGACTTGCCCTGTAGGCAGCTCCATCCGGTCGTACAACATTTTGAATTGATTCCAATCTTCACTAATACTTAGTTCCCGCCCCTTAGCCATACGCATGAGTCTTTTACACTCTGGTGGTATTGGTTTCCCTTCATCCCAACCCGTGACTGTTCTCACACTTTTAAAACACAGTTTCGCGACCTCTTCCTTGGTCATTTGGCATTCCAATTCTCGAAAAATGTAATTCCTACTCATTTCGCGATACTTCACAGATAAAACCACTAAATACAAGAGGTTGTACTGTATTGATAAGATGTGCACCATTGAAAATAAGCAGACAAAGTGCGCACTTTACGAAGGCGGACTAATTGACAAGTTTGCCTTATAAAAAGTTATCCATGCTTTGCTAATGTTCGATTTTCTCAAACGCATTTTTGTCCAATTCTGAGTTACGATGTATGGATTCGCTTTGTATCGATTATTGGCACGCAGCACACCTACGGTTTAATGCTAAGCTTAAAAACTTAGATTTTTTCTAACTCCCCTCTCATCTAACTTTTCGTTGTTATCCATCTTAATTCCAGTGCGAAAATGAGCAAAAACTTAGATAATTTAGATAAAAGTTAGATTATCGGCTTAGAGGCGTTACCAGAACTGAGTTTTCTAAGTTTCCAATCTAACTTTTAGTTACATGTGCTTTTTTATGCCCAAATTCTAGCGTCTACACTTAAGCAAACGTAAAACTGAGCAACTGTAAAACTAACTAACTAACTAGGTGAACGTAAGCAATGGAGTGACCTATGTACGCAAGTATTCTGATTACTTTAGCGCTATCAATAACTCAACCCTATCCAGAAGAATTTGAAAGACTGTACACCGAAGAAACTGAAATTACCTACGACGACCTCGTGGTGGACGTTCATGGCTACAAGGTTCCGACTCAGTCGGCATTTCGAGGCTGGTTGCTGCTGAATCACTCAGAATACAAAGTAAGAGGATTGGGCAATGAGCAACACGACCTTGTTTACCCTTCCCAATAAGAAACACGTGCCTAATATGATCAACATCTTGGAATACATTCAGCAGTACATCGAGCCTGAAATCGGTGTTGTTGTTCCTGTTTCCGGAGAGCGTTCAAAGCTCTACAATCAGCAAGCTGGCGGTGCACTGCGAAGTAAGCACCTAGAATTTTGTGCCTTAGACCTGGTTCTTGCCAACGGTATTTATCGAGAAGACCTGCACGTTAAACTTAAAAAAGTTCATGCCGAGTTTGAACAACAACATAACGTAGGATTGGGCTTATACGCTGGCGTGCGATTCCATATCGACACATGTGGCTTTAGACAATGGTAAGCACCTTAAGACACTAAAGAGTCAATTTAACCCTTACTATACCCGTGTCTTTTTGACTAAAAACTTACGGCAAACTTATTAAATCATTGTCAAATAACATTAAATAAAACTGGAACGCTAATTGCTATTAATAACTGGTCAGCATAATTATTAATAGGAATACAACATGAAGAACATGACTCAACGCTTTCAGACTCTACTTTCTGTTTCAAATTTCAGTTTAGCAATAACCGCTCTGGTTATGCTCCTCAGCATCATAGTGGCTTATCCTATGGCCGATCATTTTTCACTGCCAATCCAAATCGTTGCACACATCAGCACCATATTGGTAGCTGCCTTATTAAAGATAAGCTATGTCGGACGCTGTCTTGCTCAATATAATCTTGGACTAGAAGTTAGATAGGAATAGAACAGCAGCTACTAACAGTACACATCAAATTCCACGCACCTCGGAGCATTGAAGCACGCTCAACGACTTCATCAAAGAGGTGTAAGTTGGCTTATACGATATCTAAGCTACTGAAAATATCATACAGTTGGTCGGATTTATAAGGTTTAGGCAAGTAAGCATTCATACCCGCTTCAAAGCAACCTTTAATGTCCTCGTCCAACACGCTGGCCGTCAGTGCAATGATCGGTAACGGCGTAACGCCCTGCTCTGTTTCCCAATCTCGGATGGCTCTAGTGGCGGTAATGCCATCCATTACAGGCATCATACAGTCCATTAGAATCGCATCAAACTGAGCGCCTTGAGTGATCACATCGACCGCTTCTTGGCCATTGCTGGCAATCAGATATTCATAACCCGCTTTCTCAAGAAAGAAGCTCGCTATCTTTTGGTTCATCAAGTTATCTTCGACAATCAATATACGTCGATTCAACGACCGAACCTCTTCCGTTTCAGACTCCAGTTGCTCAACCTCTTCTTCACCAATGTCGAGCGACAATAGGCTATTTAAAAATCGTTTACCTAAGAAGGGGAAAGTGTGCGTGGAATGAACAGGCTCCGTGATCAAGTTCGCTTTAAATAGATGATGTTGGCATACGATCACACGAGAAAGAGGATAGAGCTCCTTGAGCGCAGCAAGATCTTTATCCATAGAGTGATGTAACGTGTGGCAATAAAGTATTAAATCACTCTCAGTGATACTCGCATCTAACTCTGAGAACGATGGAACCACCTGCGCTCGAATGCTAAAACGCTCACACTCTTTGACTAACTGATCTAAATAGCTGAAAGAATTTGAGACTATCGTTGCATGGCTTAGGTTCTCAAAAGTTTGAACATGGCTTTCTATAATGTCGACGTACAAACAAAACGAGAACGTGGAGCTCTCGCCTTTCACCGATTGCGCGCTGATATATCCCCCCATCAAATCAACAAGCTGGCGACAGATAGCGAGTCCTAAACCTGTACCTCCAAACTGTCGAGTAATACTGCCATCTTCTTGTGTGAAAGGTTCGAAGATCGATTCTAGTTTCTCGGGTTCAATACCGATACCGGTGTCAGTCACACTGCAATCAAGCTTTCCTCGACCTAGCGACATAGGCGTATAAGCAATATCAGTGGTGATTGAGCCTTTAGACGTAAACTTAATCGCATTCGATAACAAGTTGGTGAGCACCTGCCTAACACGATATTCATCAAAGAAGAGCTGTGGCGGAGTTTGTGGGTCAATATTAATATCGAGTTCGATATCTTTGCTCATCGCTTTCGACAAAATCACACTCACCGAGTCATAAACAGCTTCTCGAAGATCGGCATTATGTGGCGACAGCATCAAATTACCCGACTCTATTTTAGAAAGGTCGAGAATGTCATTCAGCAGAACCAGCAAGGAATGGGATGACGACTCTATATCGCGCAAGACTTCTTGTTGATTAGCACTCAGTTGGCTCTGAGATAAAACCTCGGCCATACCGATAATCCCATTGAGCGGAGTACGTATTTCATGGGACATGTTCGCTAGAAAGGCACTTTTGGCTTTATTGGCCGAAATTGCGTCTTCTTTGGCTTTTATTAACTCTTTGTTGTGATGATAATTACGTTCCATCACTCTATTTAAAGTATCAGTGAATTCAGCAAGCTCATCGTTCCCTTGAATGTGAATCACCTTGGGCTTGCCATAACTATCTGCGCATCCAGACACCCCTTTTAGGATCGTTGATAGGTTTCGATTTAAACGCAGAGAGGTAGCGATACCGAGCCATAAAAGAGCGCCTGAAGCGACCAGAATCAATAATGTTATGATCAAGATTTGGCGTTTTTGTGAGGCGATGTTCTTTGTCAGATCAGATTGTAATTGCTTGGTATAAGCACCAATCGCTTGTGAAATAGCTCGTTTTTTTAGTTCTAAGCCTTTCAAATATTCATAGATTTCGGGTGACGAGAAGTCCCCTTTGAGGATTCGAGATGTGAAGCTGTCTTGAAGTTCATCTTTGGAGAAAGCGTTTAGCAGTGTTCTAATCTCTGTAGAGCGACTGCCCGATCGAAAAAACGAATCCAACAACTGTTGCTGCCTTTCCAAAGCACCAACATAGCTCAGTAGATACTGATTCTTCAATTCAGGGGAGCGATACAGGCTGTAGCTTAGCCATGCTTCCCTCTGAGTCCAGAACACGTAATTAGTAAGATGGACAAACATCGCATCAGCTTCGCCGATATCTTCATCCACTAAGATCATTTGATATTCAGACAGCTCCATCAACACGGCTTTTAACAAATCGAAGGCACGTTCTGTGAGCTGTGTGTTGTCGGTACTTTCTGTCGTTTGAGCAAGGCTCATCAAAACTTTTTTAAGTTCGACTAACTGTGGTTCTACACTCCAGTTAGTATCGAACTGTTGAAGTCTTATCTCATACTGAGTGAGCCTATCCAGTTCTGATTGCAACTTTAAAAGCAGCTGACCTTTTTCAGGAGAGTCATTAGACAGAACCAACCATCGATAGGCATTTCTTGAAATAGTATTGAAAGATTGAATCGCTTCAAACTTTATACGTGTTGTTTCAAGGTAGTTCATCTTCTTATCGTTCTTTAGCACTTCATTGACTGCAAAACCAAACATAATGATTACAGAAACCGAGGAAAGAAAAATAAGACGCCATCTAATTGGCATGTTTATCATTTTTGTAATGACTCCCTTCCTGAAAGTAATTTTACCTAGCCCACGTTAAGGATAGGACATTAACAGAGGTTATTGATCAAATTGGATATGAACTGACAATACTCTGAGCCCAGAATAGACATTTATATTAACTGGCATCACTTTCGGTGCTTTAAGTGTGGGAGGTATGTATTTGAGTCGGTGAGGTGTACTCAAGAGAGGTACAAACAAGTGAAGTGAAACAATATTGACGAGTTATTATCACTCGCATAACAAGTGAAAAAGAAAGCTTATCGGTCCTACAAGGCAGCGAGTAACGACTCTAGACATTAATAAAGTCGACAATTAGGTGAAATTTGTGAGATCTAATTGTTTGCGTCACGCACTTTTCGCACTCTATCTTAACTTGTGCCAAGGTCGAACAGAAAAACGGTCGATTTGCTTATCTGTTGTTTACCATTTACGTGTAACTTGCTTCATTGATCACATCTTTAATGACACTATAACCTTTATTACATATCATATTTTGAGTTCAGTATTTTTTGGCGAAAATTAAGCACTACAGATTGTTAAAGTCAATAGCCTTTATTGACACTAAAAGCTTGATTTATGACTAATATAAAGCCAAGTTTCAGATATTTTATCTGCATTTATTTTTCCTAGCAGAATAACCCGTCGTACCTTACAATCCTGTCACACAAAATTATAAGTTACACAAGGCATATCAAGCGCATTTTAAGTGGCGTTAAAGACCACAAAAGCTTAGATAGCTCAACTCCCCCATGCACTCATGGCTACCCTACACTCGCTATGATTGCAGAAATTAACGTGAAAGGTCCCGAGTAAAGATGAGTCCCGAAAAGCACCTCCTAGACTGGCAAACTAGTCAAACTATTGCTGAATCAATCGCTCCTACTTTAGGTCAGTTGTACCGCCAAAAAGGCGTTGAAGTTATCCTGTTCGGTAAAACACTGGTTAACGCGACAACTATCGACATCATCAAAGCTCACCGCATCGCAAAACGTTACACAGGTTCTCCGCTTACAGCAGAACAGACTCAACCAATCATTCAACACCTTCTCTCTATGGACTTGTCTCCATGTCGTATCGATGTTGGTCGCCTTGCTCATACATTCTGGCAAGATCGCGAAGACACACACGGGTTGGATGATTTCCTACAAACTGCACTTTTAGAATCGCTTGAAGGCGATGCGATGACAGAACCTCGCGATGTTGTCTTATACGGTTTTGGTCGTATTGGCCGCTTGCTGACTCGTCTATTGATCGAAAAAAGTGGCCCAGGTTACCCACTACGTTTACGTGCAATTGTTGTTCGTGGCGGTAAAGATGGTGACTTAGAAAAACGTGCAAGCTTGCTACGTCGTGACTCTGTTCATGGCCAATTCAACGGCAGCATCGTTGTAGACCAAGAACGTAAAGCGATCATCGTTAACGGTAACTTCATCCAAGTTATCTACGCAAACAAGCCAGCAGAAGTGGATTACACCGCTTACGGTATCGAGAATGCACTTGTCGTTGATAATACAGGTGTGTGGCGTGACGCTGAAGGCCTAAGCCAACACGTTGCGTGTAATGGTGCGAAGAAGGTTCTACTGACTGCGCCAGGCAAAGGTGAGATCAAGAACGTCGTATTTGGTGTAAACCAAAATGACATTCAACCAGAAGACACTATCATCTCTGCTGCAAGCTGTACAACCAACGCGATCACGCCAGTACTGAAAGCGGTTCACGACAAATTTGGTGTCCTATCGGGTCACATCGAAACGGTTCATTCATTTACCAATGACCAAAACCTGATCGACAACTTCCACTCAGGTGATCGTCGTGGTCGTGCTGCTTCATTGAACATGGTACTGACATCAACAGGTGCTGCAAAAGCAGTATCAAAAGCGATGCCAGAAATGGAAGGTAAGTTAACAGGTAATGCGATTCGCGTACCGACGCCAAACGTTTCAATGGCGGTAGCAAACCTAAACCTTGAAAAAGGCACAAACAAAGAAGAGTTGAACGAATACCTGCGTGAAATGGCGCTATCTTCAACTTTATCTGCACAGATTGATTACACCGACTCAACTGAGATTGTATCTACAGACTTAGTGGGTTCTCGTCACCCAGGTGTGGTTGACGGTGTTGCAACTATCGCGCAAGACAACCGCGCTGTTCTCTACATTTGGTACGACAACGAATTTGGCTACAGCTGCCAAGTTGTTCACTGTATGGAGCAGATGATGGGCGTTCGTTATAAGACATACCCTGAAGTGTAAACGACTTCGATATTGTAACGAATTCAGCGCAACCAGCTCCACAACATAATAACTATATCTGCGAAGTCTATTACGGGCTTCGCAACCCCCTTTTGTTTTACTACCCCGTATAAACAATAGGGTTGCCACTTAGATTTGCTCTCTCTAACGATCTAAGTGGCCTTTTTATATCTGCTACACGCTATGTCTTCTAAACACTGTGTCTTCCAAACGAACAAAGCTCCGTTCTCACGTACTTCATTCTTGCCTGTATAAGATGGCTACAATTCAACTTCAACATCTGACTGAATCGTACTTGAGCACGCCAACACGTATCCCTGCTCTATTTCTTCGGCTGTCAGTGTCTCTTGACTGCTTGATTCCACCGAACCTTTGGTTACTTTGCATTTACACGAACCACAAATACCGCTACGACAAGCAATGATAATTGGAACGCCTGCATTTTCTAATGAATCTGCCAGTGGCGTTCCCGCGTCGGCTTCCACTTCTTTACCAAATGCTGGCACGAAGACTTTTACAGAACCACCATCATTCGCTTCAAAATTGTTCACGTCCGCCTCTACGGCTTGCTGCGTGTCTTTAGCAGCAGGGGTGAAGTTCTCTTGATAGAAGTTATCCATGTTGAACTCTAGTTCTTTTAGGTAACTTTCTATATCTTGCATGAACCCAACCGGGCCACAAAGATAAACGGTTCTGTCTAAGATGTCAGGGCTCAGTTTCACCAACCAATTCTTATCCAATCGACCTTGAGGCGCGGTTGTTCCTTCGTTATCTTTCAGCAACAGTTTTAAGTTGAAATTGGCATGTGTTTCGTCGAGCTGATGAAGTTCTTGAAAGTAGGTAGTCTCGAGCTTATTACGTGCCATATGAACAAAATCTATTTCCATCTCGCTATCTTGAGACAACCAATATTTCACCATCGCCATGACCGGTTTGATCCCACAACCCGCACTGACAAGCGTCACTTTCTTGCTAGCAGTAGGCATGCAATCAATGCAGTTAAAGCCACCTGCCGGCTTTAAAACAGCAACCTCATCACCTTCATCAAGTTCATCGACAATAAAGTTAGACACCAAGCCACCTTCCACACGTTTTACTGTCAGCTTTATGCGGTTGTCTTCAGGACAAGAAGCAATAGAGTACGCGCGGTAATCGGTTTTTGTCGGCATGTCCAAACCCAGCGTAATGAACTGGCCTGGCTTAAAATTGAAATATAGGTCTTGTGGAATACTGCCAAGCTCAAAGCTGACCGTATCTAGCGTCTCATGCCATTTCTTTAAACACACTAAATTGATTGAATCGCTATCCGACCATGCATACATAGTTCACACACCTTGCTGATGACTAATTGATTAAATGACTGAAGATTTAAATCTAAAAAGCCCCGACATTACCAACTCCAAGAGAACAGCAACAAAGAGGCTTAGGATTGCGCTTAAATTAAGCCGCTAAGATTGTTTTAAGATCTTGCTCTGGCGTTGAGATAGAACGCATATCGAACTCGTCTTGCATAATCTTAAGTAGGTTTTCAGTTAGGAACGCAGGTGCTGTAGGGCCTGTGTAAATACCCTTCACACCTAGAGCGAACAGCGTAAGCAGAATAACGATCGCTTTTTGCTCGAACCAAGATAGAACCAGCGTTAGCGGAAGTTCGTTGATGCCACAATCAAACTCTTGAGACAGTGCGATAGCAAGCTGAATAGCCGAGTAAGCATCGTTACATTGACCAACATCGAGCAGACGCGGGATACCATTAATGTCACCAAATTGGTTCTTGTTGAAACGGAATTTACCACATGCCAATGTCAGGATTACTGAATCTTCTGGCGCTTGAGCGGTGAAATCTGTGTAGTAGCTACGCTCAGATTTGTCACCGTCACAACCACCGACTAGGAAGAAATGTTTGATGTTGCCTTCTTTCACTTGCTCAACAACCGCTGGAGCGGCTTCCATCAGTGCATTGCGACCGAAGCCAACAGTGATCATTTGCTCGATCTCGTCGTGTTTGAAGCCTTCTTGCTCCAGTGCACAATCAATTACTGCGCTGAAATCGTCGCCTTCAAGATGATCAACACCCGGCCAACCTACGATACTACGTGTAAATAGACGGTCTGCGTAAGAACCTACATCAGGGTTAAGCAGGCAGTTAGACGTCATTACAATTGCGCCAGGGAAGTTAGCGAATTCTTTTTGCTGGTTCTGCCAAGCGCTACCGTAGTTACCCGCAAGGTGTGGGTACTTGTTTAGCTCAGGGTAACCGTGTGCAGGTAACATCTCGCCGTTAGTGTAAACATTAATACCCTTGCCTTCGGTTTGTTGAAGGATCTTTTCTAGATCATGCAAGTCGTGGCCAGAAACAAGGATACAGTGACCTTGCTTAGTCTTCACATTGACCCTTGTTGGTTGCGGGTGACCGAAGGTATCTGTCTCGCCTTTGTCTAGCATTTCCATTACTTTGTAGTTCATCAAGCCAATTTGCATTGATGTATCAAGTAACTGTTTTAGGTCTGATGGGTCAGTACCTAGGAACGCCATGATTTCATGGTATTCAGCGAAAATAGCATTGTCAGTTTGACCAAGAACACGAGCATGTTCCATGTAAGCTGCAGCGCCCTTTAGGCCGTATAAGCAAAGAAGACGAAGGCCAATCACATCTTCGTGTTGAGAGTCGTAACCACGGTTAACCGCGGCTTGTAGTGCAAGTGCCAATAGCTCTGAAGAATCCGTTGGAAGATCGAACTGCGCTGCTGCAGAAAGCGTTGGGATTTCAAAGCCAATCAAAGTCGCTGCTGCGCGAACTTGTTGCTCTAAACGCTGTTTAAATTCGTGAGATTGCTGTGCAAATTCGATGATACGAGCAGGGTCGAAGTTAACGTTGGTCAGAGTTACAAAAAACGCTTTTGGCGCCCACTCATCAATTTCAGTATCAATTACATCGCAAGTGCGACCTAAATTTGCCCAAAAAGAGACACCTTGGAGAGAATGCACCAACACATCTTGAAGGTCGGATACTTTCGAAGTTTTGCCACACATACCTTGTGCGAAAGAACAGCCTATCACCGTGGGTGTTTGAATTGTTTGTTCACATTGAATACAGAACATATAGGGGGCTCCAGTAATTTTTATTAGCTGTAAGTGCTTTGCTTACAGTCACTTATTCCAAACCCTATAACGCATCAAGCGTGCCAACTTTTAAGTTTCTGATTTTAAATAACTTAATTAAAACCCATGTTTTAGTGCGTATTTATGACTACATATAAACCCGCAAACCACACACACCTGTGTCATAGTGACTCCTGAAGAATATTTAACGACGTTCATGTTTCGTTCAGAATAGAAGCGATAAAGTAACAACATAGAAAGAGAGGAATGAATATGAAAAATATTTTAGTTACGATTGTTGCATTGTTTACTGGCCTTTTGGCGCTATTCACAAGTTTGATTCTTGCTATTCCTTTGGCTATTGCAGCTTTAATTACCGGCAAGCGCATTCAGAATCAAATGAAGAAACAAGGTTTCGCAGCTCATATGAACACTCGTCAGTCATCAACCAATGATGCTGGTGTTATTGAAGGTGAATACGAAGACCTTTCAAGCAAGAAGTAGTCACAAAAATAAGTAGTGAGTAACAAGTGATAAGTAATCTAAGCTGTTTGCTAAAGACAACTTAAAACATGACAGAGACAAGATTAAAAAATGCATAGCAAGACTATTCTAACGCTACTCGCTTTAACGACTTTAAGTCTCGTTGGTTGCTCCAACGAGACCATCGTCCCCGCTTACGAAACATCTCCTAACTTGCCTGAATATCAGCAAGACAGCTTTGACGCCTACGTGAACGACACTCAAGATTGGTTACTGAAAAACCGTGTGTTCATGACCAAAGACAAGCAGCTAGAGATTCAACTCAATTCACCCACCGAATATCAGCCTGCCACACCGAACGGTAAGGCCGTTTTATTTGTTCATGGATTGGGCGATTCACCCTACTCATTCAAAGACATCGCGACACATTTAGCCGAACAAGGTTATCTAGTGAGAACGGTATTACTACCCGGTCACGGCAGCCGTGTTGGCGATTTAATGCAGCCAAGCTTGGAAGACTGGCAAGGCGTGGTGGCTCACCACACTAAGTTGCTAGAGCAAGAGTATGATTCTGTGTGGCTTGGCGGCTATTCAACAGGCGCGAATCTCGTGACTTCTCAGGCAATAAACAACCCTAAGATCTCTGGGTTACTTCTGTTCTCTCCTGCGTTCCAACCGAGTTCGTCTGCGGTTCAATATGCAGGGCTAGCAAGCTACTTTGTTACATGGGCGGACCAAGATCCTGAAGACAACATACTACGTTATAACTCACTGCCAATGAACGGTGCATCGGTATACTACGAGACCTCAGAAATCGTTCGTGAGGACTTAAGAGAGAAGCAATTCGACAAGCCAGTGTTCATTATGATGAGTGAAGGCGATAGTGTAATTGACACTAGTTTTGTTCAGCAGGCGTTTACAGAGTCTATGCCAAATCCGAATAACGTTTTGGTGTGGCAAGGGGAAACTAAGCTCAATGAACCTCGCGCCGTTCAATACAGCATGAAAATCCCAGAGCAACGTATCTCGAACGGTTCTCACATGGGCTTATTATTCTCACCAAACAATCCGTATTACGGTATCAATGGTAGTGAAAAAATCTGCTCTAACGGACAAGAAAAGGGCTTTGAGGAGAAGTGTAATGCGAACAGCGAAGTGTGGTATTCAGCATGGGGATACCGTGAAGAGGGTAAAAATCACGCTCGCCTAACGTATAACCCTTACTTTTCCGACTCAATGGCCAAACTAGATTCAGTGTTAAACTCGGCAGGTTAGCCAGACAAACTCATAAAACCTAAAAAGCTCACTAGCGATTAGCTGTGAGCTTTTTTAATACATACCTTTTTATTGCGATTCCGTTGTTTAACGCTATATGGTCCACACCACGCGCACAGCAAGCAAAATCAAAACGATACCTGAAAGTCGATCAATCAACTGCGCTTTTGAACGGATTCGTTCAACAATGAGAGGGCTAGATAACACCAAGGTGATAAAGGTGTACCAAAGGCCATCAACAATCAGTGGGGTCGAGACAATAATCACTTTGTTGCTCAGCTCATTGCCGAGCGCGACAAACTGGCTAAACAGAGCAATAAAGAACAGCGCGATCTTTGGGCTCAAGATTGAGATCAAGAAAGCCTCGCGAGCAGACTGCATATAGCTCATCTGTTCACCTGCTTCCAATTTCGCAGCAACCCCACCTTTTGAGCGCAACGCATTCACACCAAGGTAAAGTAGATACGCCGCACCCGCCAAACTGATGCATTTAAATATCATAGGCGATTGCTCAAGCAACACCGCTAAACCGACAATGGTTGCGAACGCGTAAATACCGATGCCAGCAGCATGTGACCAAGCCGCGATAAGACCATTCATACGGCCACCAGCCAAACTGTGTTTAGCGATCATCGCCAAACTTCGGCCCGGAGACATTGCACCCAACAAGCAGATAGCTAATAAAGAAAACCAAATTGTTACTGTCATCATTCCATTCCTAGTAAAACCAAGCGTTCCAGCTGAACACTCCACAATTAATACTCAATAATTAACACTTACGATAATCCGCGTTTGGCATTAATTAAAATCAAAGATTATCATTACACCTATGATTTTAAGTCATACTGATATTGTAACTCGACTTCTGCATCGCTTGGAATGCCTTTTCTCGCGCCCATTTGTGAGCAGAATCGTTGTCATACTTCGGATGCCACATTAACCAATAGGTGTGCATCTCCGTTTCAAATGGCAACGAAAAGTAGGTCGTTTCAAGGTGTCGACCTAAGTTATAAGCGATATGTTCAGGAACGATCATCAGATAATCGTCTTGCATTAACACAGTACCAGCCGATGAAAAGAACGGAACCTGTAAAGCAACTCTACGCTTATGCCCCAATTTCTTTAACGCAATATCAGAATAACTGTCTTTGTCTCCCCCACCAGTCACTTTGATGTGTGAGTAGCTGACGATATCTTCTATACTCAAAGTCGATTGCTGAGCTAATGGATGGGACATACGCATCAAACACACCGACTTATCTTCACCAAGTTTGATGCTAGAAACATGTTCTGGTTTCTTAGGGAAAATGCTCGAAGCCAAGTGAATACCTGACTCATTCAGTGCTTCAAGGTAGTTTGGCTGCCACAAGCGATACGCCAAATTGATATTCGGCGCTTCGGCAGACACCTCAGCAACAATCAAAGGGCGGGATCGAACTTTAGTTATTGAAAATAAATAACTTTATTTTCAATTGGAACTTTTCCTGATAGTCACGATCAGATCATGAAATAAAAAATATGAGAAACTCGCATGATTATCATTGAACAGCTAAAAAAAGTGAAAGATACCCGTTCGCACATCAACCAAGTCTACCCTGTTATAGAAGTCGCTTTTGTTGTCATAACAGCCATGCTTTGTGGTCAAAACAAGTGGACGGATATCAAGGATTTTGGTGAAGGAAATATCGACTGGTTACGTGAGTATTTCCCCTACGAAAATGGCCTTCCTACTCGTCATAATATTGCAGCAATTATGAGGACTATTGTTCCTGAAACACTCTTAGAAGCTATGGTGGGCTGGGTTAATTTGCATAGAGAGAGGCATGCTCAACCTATCATCAGTGTTGACGGGAAGGTACTAAAAGGTGCTAAAGCAAACAAACAAGATAACCCCCTTTATATGGTCTCGGCATTCGATGTTGATGAAGGTTTGACCCTCACACATCAACCCTGTAAAGGCAAAGGGACGGAGCTAACAGCGATAAGAAACCTGTTAGATACTTTAGATATAAAAGGATGTCTATTAACGGCTGATGCCCTGCATTGTCAGGTTGAAACTCTGAATAAAGTGGTTGATAAAGGTGGCGATTTCTTAGTGCAAGTCAAACTGAATCAGCCCAGTTTGCTTGCAGAAGTGGATGCACAATTCCAAGACTATTGGTCTTTGCCTGAAGATAAACAAGAGTCATACATCACCGAAGATAAAGGGCATGGCAGAAAAGAGGTTCGTGAGGTTTACGTTCTCCCAGCAGCCTTCAGTGAAGCACTCAGAGAAAAGTGGTCTGTCGTTAAAAGTGTTGTTGCAGTGGTGAGAGATAGAAGTGTCAAAGGGAAAGGAAGTTATGAAACATCGTATTATATTTGCACAGATCACTTGTCGTTAGAGTTAGCCTTACAAGCGACCAGAAAACACTGGCACATCGAGAACCAGCAGCACTGGGCGTTGGACGTTATTTTCAAAGAAGATGAACAATGTATTTATGCTGGAGATTCAGCACTAAATATGGCTTGTTGCAGACGTTTTGTTCAGAACTTGTTTAGAAAATCCGAAGGGAACTTGTCAGTACCCAGGAAGATGAATAAAGCGGTATGGGACAAAGATTACAGAGCTTCGGTTTTGTTTACATCAAATTAACAAAGTACATTCGTGCCCTTGCAACAATCACAGGCAGGATATACTGAGCCACATAGTCACTCGAAGACAACACCAACTCGCCTTGCCAATCTTTGGGTTCGAACGGCTTATCATCTAATAGATGGTCAAACTCACTTAACAAGTCATCGAGTTTATCTTTAAGTTGCAGCGCACGGTTGGTCGGAACCAGCTTATTGCCATCACGAACTAACAGAGGGTCGCCACACAAGTCTCGCAGCTGGCTGAGCTGACGACTGACCGCCGATTGCGTAATATGCAAGCGCTGAGCGGCACGGCTTACATGACATTCTTCTAGAAGTACATGCAGCGAGCGTAGCAGGTTTAAATTGATATTGCCTAACATGAATATACCGTCGGATTCAGTTTGTTAAAAAACTCAGTCAACACAGTATGAGTCACTAGATGGCGCAAATCTGGATAGCTTTGCAGCTGATCGCGAACTTGATTTAGACGTTCCATACTCTCGACTTCGACGTACAGCATCATGTCTGTCTCTCCACTGATGGCGTGACACCATTGCACACCATCAACACCATGAATTTGATTCGCGTAGGACTCGAAGCTATGGTCACTACTCGACAGGTCGAACTTCAACAAGATGTAAGCACATACGTTTTTAGTTTGGTTGGACTCAGCAACCAGTGCGCAGTAACCCGTAATCACTTTGTCGATTTCTAGTTTCTTGATTCTTGCATTCACCGCCGAACGAGAGAGGCTCACTTCTCTCGCAATATCGCTCACTGAGCTGCGAGCGCTGGCTTTTAGGATATCCAAAATTTGGCGATCAAATTTATCCATACTTTTACTTCTTCCGATTTATTGTTCTATTTCTAACTTCTAATTTGACACAACTTTGGCACTTATAACAGACGTCGCAGAGGACAGCCGGCACTTTCACACTTAATCCAACAAATACCGTTAAAATGACGGCTGCTTCTGACGTTTCGCTAGCTGTATTACTGATTACGAAAATGTAAGCTTTCATTCACACTCTTACCCAGATAAGAACCATCAAAAGCAGGAGAGCGAATGACACAACTAAAACAAGAAATCACACTGATGTCGGGGATCGGACAGCTTTCAACCACTTTACTTGGTACAGGTTTATTTATGATTCCCGCTATCGCGGCAGGTATTGCAGGTCAATTATCTCTGGTTGCTTGGATAATCCTGTTTATCGCTATTTGCCCTATTGCTCTTACTTTCGCCGCGCTAGGTAAGCGCTACCCGAATGCGGGAGGTACCGCCTATTTTGTTCGCCAAGCGTTTAGCGCCAAACTAGAAACCAGCGTAGCCTGGTTATTTGTCAGTGTTGTTCCAGTTGCAATACCTGCGGGGATCGCATTAGCAGGCGGATTTGCTCAACAGCTATTGCCAGCCCCGCTCAACACACCGCTTGTTGCTCAGTTTTTTACCGTAATGTTACTTATCGTGGTTAACCTTATGGGCAGTAAGTCTTCGGGGCGCTTACAAGCTGTGATCGCTCTGTCAATCTTTGTCTTGGTCAGCGCTTTTTTTTGGAAAGCTAAAATCACCGCATCCGATATTGCAATACCGAGCCTCTCCCTAGACTCCATGTGGTCTATTGGTACAGCGCTGGCTGTGATGTTTTGGTGCTTTGTCGGGATTGAAGCTTTTGCTCATATGGGAGAAGAATTTAAGGACCCTCAACGAGATTTCCCTATTGCTATTGTAGTTGGTTGTTTGGTTGCTGGCTTGGTGTATTGGGCTTGTTCCGTGGTTATCCTCAAACTAGGCGCGTATGGCTCTGCGGAATTTGATGCCGCATCAATCCCATGGGTAACTGAACAACTGTTTGGGAATGGGTTTAAAGCTGTTATCAGTGTTCTTGGTTTCTTTGCCTGTTTCGCTAGTCTGAATCTATACACACAAAGCTTGTCCCGCATGATCTGGGCTCAGGCTCGTCAACATCGCCCAGAAGGTAAAATGGCTCAGCTCAATACCCATGGGGTGCCACTTTACCCAACACTAATAGTCTGCTCTATCGCACTTATCTCTTCTATCATTAGGGAACTTTCCGATTTAGACCTTGAAGTATTTTTGAAGCTCGCAAATGGTATTTTTGTGCTGGTTTATCTACTCGCAATGCTAGCCGCTTGCCGACTTCTGTATGGCGCTTCTCGATACATCGCAATGATTTCATTAGGTATATGTACTGTGGTGTTTATCTGCCTAAGTTGGTCAATGTTATATGCTGTAGCGATTTTTGTGACATTGTCACTCCCTTGGCAGAAGTGGTTTGGTAAACCCGCTGTTTCTATCGATTAGTTGTAAATACTACCGATACCTTTATTGATAAAAAAGCCGAGCGATCTCTTTGATTTTCGGCTTTATTTCTACCAAACGAACATTCCCGAAACCCAATAACGCTCCATTCCAATCACGCTCAACACTAGAACCATATTCGTAAAAAGAAAATGGGCGAATAATAATACTATCGAGCTCAGCTCTTATGCTCCATTCATTTTCAGAAATACCACCATCCCATTTGACGGTTACATGCAGTCCCGCCGCTTGGCTTATCACCTGAAGGTCACCATTAAACTCACTTTCAATAGCATCGATCATCGCTTCGTACTTAAGTTTGTACGAACGACGCATCTTTCTGATATATCGTAGCAAGTCACCTTCATGGACGAAATCAGCCAGCGCTTCTTGTGTATGTGCAGCCGTATCTCCGGTGAGCGCGTCCTTGATCTCGAGGCACCTCGCCACTAAATGCTCAGGCACGACCAAATACCCCAAGCGTAAGCCGTTGAACATGACTTTACTCAGTGAGCCAACATAGATAATTCGGTCGTCAAAACCTAGCTTACCCGCTAGCCCCTGCATGCTTGTATAAGGGCGATGAGCAAATCGCACCAGGTAGAACCGATGAAGTCAGGCTCAGTAATGAGAAAGAGCTGACCGTGACCGAGCTATTAGCGATACCGTTAACCGAAGCGTCTGTAAAAATTGGTAAGCATGGTGTGAATGATGATAAAGCCGATATGGATACCCCCGTTTGGGCAGGCGTATTACCTTATCGCACCGTTGTTGGGCCACTAGAGACGGTTCCTGAACAAGAAGGCCTTGTCGATAAGCCTGACTACCAAGCAGCCTATGGTGAACGTTGGTATCAGAATTAGTATTCTATAATGGTCAACGCGATAAAATTGTATACAATCTGACTTATCAAAAATTTAACATAGTCAGAAAATGCAGAAGAATAAGGATATTCTCCCACTTCAAGGCTTGCTCAATGGTATTGGGCAAGTCTATTTCACGTCATCTGTCGTGACTTCTCTTCTGCTATTGCTCGCCATTTCAATTGAGTCTCTGCCACTGGCTTTTCTTACCTTATTCGGTGCGAGTTGCAGCTATGGTTTTGCCCTGTATACCAATAAGCCGTCTCAAGATATTGATAATGGTATGTATGGGTTAAACGGCGCACTGATTGCTTTGTTTATCGGGAATTTCTTTGATGTGAATGCGTGGCTTATTTTAATCGTCGCTCTCGGTTCACTAATTACCGTACCCATCGCCAAGATCGTGTTTAGCTTAAAAAAGTATCGCGGTTACACAAGTGCCTTTATTGTCACCTCTTGGTCTATCTACATGCTTCAATTAGGCTTGGACCTCCCCTTTTTCACACCCTCAAACACTACGCTACATTCGACAGCGTTTTTAGCATTCAATGATTGGTTGAGCCTACCAAGCATGGCGATAACGTTGTTAAAAGGCATCAGCCAAGTCAGCTTCATCAACAACGAGTTATCGGGGTTAGTTATCTTGGCTGCGATTGCGTTCAACAATATCAAGCATGCGTTATGGGTCGTGCTTGCGGTGATTTTTAGCACAGCTTTCAGCTATTTAATCGGAGTGTCCGACGAACTGATCCAACAAGGCCTGTATGGTTACAATGCTGTGCTTGCGACCTTAGCTCTTGTGCTTTATCAACGTATCCCTTGGCCGCTCATAATCCTTTCTATACTACTAAGCTGCTTCGTCACCTTGGGCTTTCACAAATTGCAGCTCGTTCCCCTTACCGCACCATTCATTCTGAGTACTTGGACAGCGGTTTACTTATCAGGCTTATTGCAGAAACGAAGCTTGGCCTAAAAGCGCAAACTATAGATCCGTCCAAAATCGCTCAACATATTGCTTCGGCGTTAAGCCACGATGCTTTTTGAACATTCGATTAAAGCTTGCCACATTGGTGTAGCCTAAACGTTTCGCGACCTCTTCAACCGGGAGTTTATAGCTCAACAGTTCCACTGCGACATTGCTCAGTGCATAACCCATGATGGTGGAAAAGTTGACGCCCAATTTGTGCAAACGGCGTTGAAACTGCTGCTCAGAGAGCCCTAATAAGCTGGATACTTTATATAACGTAGGAAGGCCAAAATGACGACTGTAGTTGATCATCTCATAGGTCACCTTATGTTCATCACCTGCATCTGGCATGTTGAGATAATTGTCTAAATCGTGGAAATTCATCGCCAAGCTCATTTTACCTGCCGCCGGAGACTGATTAATGGATAATCTCAGTTTGCTTGGAATCCAAACCTCTGTACGTGGTTGTCCCCATTGGATAT
Organism: Vibrio sp. nBUS_14; assembly: GCF_051201655.1. Lineage (NCBI taxonomy): Bacteria > Pseudomonadati > Pseudomonadota > Gammaproteobacteria > Vibrionales > Vibrionaceae > Vibrio > Vibrio sp. nBUS_14. Next base: position 852,255 of record NZ_CP179207.1, on the reverse strand, counting down.
TGCACCCAAAGTACTCGTGATAAAGTTCTGTATTCTCACGATACCCAGCGATGGATACCGCTGCTGGTTTGAAGTCAGGCCCTAAGTAATGCCTTAGGATCTTCATCATAAAAATCGCGATACGCACTGAGTCGTGTACTTTACCAACCTCAGAATACTCAGGGTTGTCATAACACCATTTAATGAGTGTCCCAACTTGTGCGCCATATAAGAAAGCCCCCGACTGTAAACAGTGCAACCCGATATTGACTCGGCGAATCGCTGACGCGAGATCGTGACCCGAGAAAAACCAGTTAGCAAGTGGCCCTAACTTTTCAATATCCACCCTATCTGCCAGTTTCAAAATAATGTCGGGATCGCGGGTTTTCTGTTCGAGTAAGCCATACCATTGGTCCACTTCATTCACTGGAATAAGGTTCATCGCGTTAGCAAATACTGACTTGGGAATACCTAAAGAGTCCATATCTAAGTCACGATTGGCCGCTGCATACTGATATACACCTAAACTTCCTAATGCTCTTAGGAAGTTACAATTGTTCATTTGCTACTAAGCCCCTAGCTTCAAATTACAGATCGCATCATATAGAACTCATTATTAAAGTAATTAGTAAATTTTCAACCTATAAATCTGATATCCATCACACTCGGCGCTCAAATTTAACCTAGGGTTTATCAATGAGTTTACTTAGTGTCCCATTTGTCGGAACAGGCGCAGATACTGCACTGCATGTAGTAGCTGGCATTGTGTTGGTCGCGACAATCGCAGCAGCATGTTACGGCTTTTGGCGTGTTCATGAATTACCAATCAATAAAGCTCACAGTAAAGAGCATCACCAGCTCGGTTTAATTACCGCATTAACGTGGATTGGCTTCATATGGCACTGGGTATGGGTACTCGCAGTAATCGTGTCGTTTGTTGATATGGAAAAAGCCATTATCAACCTCAGGGATACATGGCGTGCGCCAAGCAACACCAGCACAGAGAGTACGAGTAATGACAATGCGAATACTATCGGCAACGTAAACAGCACCCAATCGGTTGATAATAAGGAGAACCCAGCATGTTAGAAGGTTTGGCTGTATGGGCACTTTTTATTTATTTGCTGCGCTTAATAGGTATGCCGTGGAACAAAGATACTAAGGCGTTTGCTTACTTAGGGGGTACGTCTTGGTTACTGTTCGTCTGGGTTGGATTGGTCAACTTTACTCCGATGGATCTGTCTGGCGGGTCGGTTGTTCAGTCTCCGCATATTCAGCTGCGTCCAGACTCAACTTCGGTGACAGGCAAAACCACCAAGGTTTACATCAGTCCAAACCAAGATGTGACGAAAGGTGAGCTAATCTACGAGATTGATGACACAAAATATGTCATCGCGAGAGACAAAGCGAGCGTTCAACTTGAATCGGCTCACGTTGCCTTAGATACCGCTCGCCAAGAAGTCAGTATCGCAAGGGTCAGCCATCAGTCTGCGCTTGAAGACATCAAAGCGTCTATCGCACAAATTGAATCAGCAAAAACAGACTTAGTCCTTCAATCGAAGACACTCTCTCGTTACCAACGTCAGAACAATGTTGTTGAACATACGATTACAGAGTCAGATATTGATCAACAGACAGCGGCAGTAGACTTAGCGACGCATAATGTCACGACGTTAGAATCTCAACTGAGTAAGAAAGAAGTCGATGCCGAGAATGCGAAGTTAAACATTCACAAAGCAGAAACGAACGTCAGTAAAAAGCAAACTGAAGTCGACTCTGCAAAGGCAACCTTAACCCAAGCGCAATGGGACCTTAACAGCACCAAAGTCACCGCCCCAACAGATGGCTTTGTGACTAACTTTATTCTACGTGAAGGACAACGAGTCTCAATGATGCCGCGTATCCAGATGTATATCGAAGAGAAATACGTGCTGATGCGAGTCAATCACCAAGCGATTCGTAACGTAAAAGTGGGCCAGCCTGCTGAATTTGCAACACCGGTTTATCCAGGGAAAGTTTTCTCTGCGACCGTTGAAGGTATTGTTGAAGCGACAGGTGAAGCACAAGCCAGTTTGCTTGGTATTAATGAACAGGTTCGCGTCACAACCGGACGGAACCTTCAAAACAAACACCACTTCGTGAGACTAAAAATCGAAGAAACAGAAGGCTACGATATCCCAGTAGGCTCTGTTGGACTGGCATGGGTGAGCGGCGAGAAGCCAATCAGCTTTATGGCATTCTTAGATGTTATCCGTGGAATCATTATCAGAATAAAGTCGCAACTGTACTTCTTCTATTCGATATAACACGACTTCAATAAATTAAAACCAATCGTAAGCCTATATAGACTGATGTCATGTGGGCTTTTTGTTTTAGTGCTTGCCTTAGTTTTAGTACCTGTCTTGATTTTAGTATCACGCTAGCTTCTTGTCTTTATCGCTTACTTACCACACTTGAAAATACTCAAATTCCCTTACTGATAAACTGTAAAATTGGTTGCAGAGCATCAACCATTCGCAAATTGCATTTTCATAATGCAAAAACACCCCTCAAATACGCACCAAATTGCTCTAAAATAGCCCAACTCATGGGTTTAAAAGTTGGCACGCTATCTGCTATGTATACATCGACCCTTTTTAAGCCGAGGGTCACCTAGCCAACTGACGTTGTTAGTGAACCTTTCTTGTTCACGATATATATAGGCCAATTGCGAATATTGCGATTGGCCATTTTTTTGCCTGCAATTTAAGAACTATCGCCCAGCCAATATACAGACACCCATTCACACTCATAATCGCTAGCATTCATAGTGAAGATCAATCCTGACTCATCATCTACACCATAGAAAACGTTTTCTAATTATTTTTAAAAAATAAATATAAAAAGTAAACTGATGTTTTAAATGCCTATTTTTAACAAAGCTGTCTTAATGGCGGACTTATTGACAAAACCAGCATTGACTATGTGATTTATATCACCATAATGCGCTCGTTTGCCTGCAATACGGCGACCATTATTTTTAATTTTGATCAATTGCGGAGGTAAAAAATGGCTGCGGATAATAACTACAGTCTTGGGCCGGTTCCAACGTCGGCTAGGAAAGGAGTTGCTTCACTCACCATGGTAATGCTTGGACTCACTTTCTTCTCTGCAAGTATGTGGACAGGCGGTTCACTCGGGACAGGTCTTTCTTTCAACGATTTCTTCCTCGCCGTTCTCATCGGTAACCTAATTCTTGGTATTTACACTTCTTTTCTTGGCTACATCGGCTCATCTACTGGCCTCTCTACCCACCTCCTTGCTCGTTTCTCTTTCGGTACTAAAGGCTCATGGCTTCCTTCTGCTCTACTTGGTGGTACACAAGTCGGTTGGTTTGGCGTGGGCGTTGCCATGTTTGCGATTCCGGTACAAAAAGCCACGGGCATTGATACCAACACCTTGATTGTTGTATCGGGCTTGTTGATGACAGGTACGGTGTACTTCGGTATTAAAGCGCTGATGGTACTCTCAGCAGTTGCCGTTCCTGCGATTGCAATTCTGGGTGGTTACTCAGTATTGACTGCGGTAGACAGTGTTGGCGGGCTAGAACAGCTCCAACTCATAGAACCGGAAACACCAATGGACTTCTCTATGGCGCTTGCAATGGTTGTCGGTTCATTCGTGAGTGCGGGCACGTTGACTGCCGATTTCGTTCGCTTTGGTAAAAAGCCAGCAAGCGCCGTGTTAATTACAATGGTCGCGTTCTTCGTCGGTAACTCACTGATGTTTATCTTTGGCGCGGCAGGTGCAGCAGCGACGGGCCTCTCTGACATTTCAGACGTGATGATCGCACAAGGTCTTCTACTTCCTGCCATCATCGTTCTGGGCTTGAACATCTGGACAACCAATGAAAACGCACTTTATGCGTCAGGTCTTGGTTTATCCAACATCACTGGTCGCTCAAGTACTACAATGTCTATCATTAACGGTATCGTAGGTACGATTTTCGCGCTTTGGTTGTACAACAACTTCGTCGGTTGGTTAACCTTCCTTTCGCTGGCAATTCCACCAATTGGTGGCGTAATAATCGCCGACTTCTTTGCGAACCGTAAACGTTACAAAAATTTTCCAAAAGCAGAGTTCCAAACCGTTAACTGGGCTGGCATTATCGCGGTAGCAACAGGCGTAGCCGCTGGTCACTTCCTTCCTGGCATCGTTCCTTTGAACGCCGTGTTTGGTGGTGCGATCAGTTACCTCGTACTTAACCCTCTATTGAATAAAAACGCTCTGAAATCTCAGGCCGCTTAAGGACACACTATGACAACCTTATTAATCAAGAATGCGAAGCTTCAAGACCAAGATGGCTTGAAACAAATCCTGATTGAAAATGGTCAATTTTCTCGCATTCTCGATAATGACGCGCCAATCAATCATCTAGGTGAAATCCTTGATGCTGAAGGTGGCATTGCAGTTTCTCCTTTCTGTGAACCGCATATTCACCTAGATACGACACAAACCGCTGGTGAGCCTAACTGGAACATCTCTGGCACTTTGTTTGAAGGTATTGAGCGTTGGGCTGAGCGTAAAGAATTGTTATCAATCGAAGACGTAAAGTCTCGTGCGAAGCAAACACTGAAATGGCAGATTGCTAACGGTGTTCAACACGTGCGTACTCACGTTGATGTATCGGATCCAACGTTAGTTGCGTTACGAGCGATGGTTGAAGTTCGTAAAGAGATGAAAGAGTGGGTCGACATTCAGATCGTTGCATTCCCTCAGGAAGGCATTCTTTCATACCCTAACGGCAAAGAATTGCTTGAAGAAGCTGTGAAGATCGGCGCTGACGTTATTGGTGCTATCCCTCACTTCGAATTCACTCGTGAGTACGGAATTGAATCTCTGCACTATGCGTTCGAGCTTGCTCGCAAGTACGACTGCCTGATCGACGTTCACTGTGATGAAATCGATGACGAGCAATCTCGCTTTATTGAAACACTGGCGGCTCTTGCTCATAAATTCGACATGGGTGAAAAGGTAACGGCAAGCCATACCACAGCAATGGGTTCTTACAATGGTGCTTACGCATCTCGCCTATTCCGCTTGCTAAAAATGTCGGGCATTAACTTCGTCGCGAACCCGTTAGTGAACATTCACTTACAAGGTCGTTTCGATGACTATCCGAAGCGTCGTGGCGTGACTCGTGTTAAAGAGATGCTAGCGGCTAACATCAATGTGTGTTTCGGCCATGATGATGTGTTTGACCCTTGGTACCCATTGGGTACAGCGAATATGCTTCAAGTTCTGCACATGGGACTGCACGTAACACAAGTTATGGGCTACGACCAAATTAACACCTCACTTGATTTGATCAGCAAGAACTCGGCTCGTACTCTGAACATTCAAGACAACTACGGTATTGGAGAAGGTAAGCCTGGTAGCCTATTGATCTTGCCCGCAGACAATGGTTTTGATGCAGTTCGTCGCCAAGTGCCCGTTCAATACTCGGTAAGACACGGCAAGGTGATCGCTGAAACGCAACCTGCGAAAACAAAAATTAACTTAGATCAGACAGAAGATATCAACTTCAAGCGTTAATATCGTCTATACTGATGAAGAAAAGGAAGCTACAGGCTTCCTTTTTACTTTGACATGGCGTGTAACTTTATAAAACTATCAGCTATTAAGCGTGGTTTTGTTAACGAGCATAACATGACAAAAAAACTCGCTGATTTCTCAATCAATGAGTGTACAACCGGAAAGACTGTGTTAACATGCATTCGCTCTGTTAGCCGGAGTTATTTAAGTTAGATAAATAGTAAAAAATGACATGTAAAATCGTTACCCGTTTTTGTAAGTAGTTTTTCCTTATTTCTTAGCAATATTAAATAATTCAATTATCAGCGCATTGCAGTAATGCAATCAACAATTTAGAAAATTTATGAATAAGGGACAAATTATGTCTAACACAAATACTGGCACTGTAAAATGGTTTAACGAAGAGAAAGGTTTCGGTTTCATTTCTCAAGACAACGGCGGTGCTGACGTATTCGTTCACTTCCGTGCAATCGCTTCAGAAGGTTTCAAAACTCTGAAAGAAGGCCAAAAGGTTTCTTTCGAAGTTGAAAACGGTCAAAAAGGCCTACAAGCAGCAAACGTTGTTGCTCAATAATTAGCTTTTAGCTAAAAAGAATTTTAAAGCGCTGATTTTTATCGGCGCTTTTTTATGCCTGAAATAAAACTTCTGCCGCGTTACCATCACCTCCACACTACGTCACATTACCTACTTTCAGCGACCCGCTTTCCCCGACTCTCTCAACTTACCTATCAAAGCTCATCAACTACTGATTCTCAAAGCACCGAAAAGACAGCCAATCTATCTATTAAAAAACATTGCGATTCTTCTTGGCCGTTGCCAATTTTATGCTGACCCCTGACCAATCGACTTAGTGAAACTCCAAAACTGATCATCTCCTCTGTGGTCAAATAACACTCTATTTAATGTTCGATATAAATATGCAATCGATGTCCACAATAAAAATGATTGATTTATCCAACCCTTATCCATTAATTATATAATTTTTAAAGCAAATACATGCAAAATCCGCTAACCTTGTTCGCAAATGGCTTTAGTTGGTTTGGTATCTGTAGTAAAAATAATGAACAAAGATGAATTTCAGAAATCCACCGCTAATTTGAAAAAAGCGGTGCCTCTTATGATGAAGAATAGAGTGTCGACAACTCCTGCAAATTACGCACTTTGGTACACCTATGTCGACAATGCTATCCCGCAGCTCACTAAAGATATGGATGGTGTGTTAGAGCACTACGGTATCTGCCCCCCTGCGGTAGGTGAACAGCTCTACAACAACTACGTTGCAAGTAAATCCGAAACCAATATCAATGACTTACGAGCAAACCTAGAACTGTTAGTATCTGAGGTTTCTAACTCAATGAACGATACTCTTACCGACACTTCAGCTTTCTCTGAGATGATCGATAAGAGCTTCGAAGACTTATCTCGTGTCGAAAATGAAAGTTTGTCTATCGATGAAGTGATGTCGTTGGTTCGTCAGCTGGTTTCAGAATCTCGCAACATTCGACACTCGACTCAGTTCTTAAGCTCTCAACTGAACTCTGCTACGTCAGAAATCAGCAAGCTCAAGACACAGCTTGTCGAAGTACAGAAAGACGCACTATTTGATAGCACGACTACGCTTTATAATCGACGCTCTCTGGACCGCGATTTAGAAACATTGTGCGAAGCTAAGCAGTCGTTATGCCTGATTCTTCTCGATATCGACCATTTTAAAAACTTCAACGACACCTATGGCCACTTATTTGGCGATATGGTTCTTAAAGGCATCGCGCGGAAGTTAAAACAAATGTGCCGCGAAGGCATTTCTGCTTACCGATTTGGTGGCGAAGAGTTCGCGCTCATCGTTCCAAACAAATCATTACGCATTGCACGTCAACTTGCTGATACCAATAGACGATCTCTGGAAAAACTGTCGATCAAAGATCGCCGCAGTGGACAACAGGTCGGTAGCATCACCGCATCATTTGGCGTTGCAGAGCTTGAACCTGGTGAATCAGCGGAATCACTGATCGAGCGCGCTGATAAGCTACTTTACGAAGCAAAATCTCTAGGCCGAAATAGAGTCATGCCACTGTAGTCTGCAATCATCTAAACAGATTACCATGAAACAGCCTGCTTTTTAGGCATTAAAATAGACTCGCAGTTAATATCGAAAAGCAAAAAGCCCCAATCAATAACCAGTAAGTTAATCATTGGGGCTTTGTCGTTTATGCTCAGTCGTCAGTGTTTGATATTAAAGACAACCAAAATGGCTAACTCATGACTCAACATCTTTCATAAATACCAAAGGGGGAGCTGCAGAACTAAAGGGCGTAACAATAGTTAAGACAGTAATCCTCACCGCTCTTAGCTCTGAACTCTTTGTCTTCGCTGCATGCCTTTGGTTTACCCTTCTCGTCACCTTGAACTAGGCTGATCCAGTGACGTATTGCTGTCGTGATTCCTTCACGCTCAGTATTCGTTTGTACCGCTTCCATTGATGACTGGCCAAAAGTAGTGCTCGACTCTAACTGAATATCATCAATATCGACCAGTTCAATGCAACCTGTCCCTTTGTGACTGCCAAACATCAATTCTAAATGGCTTCCACTGCTGTCTCTGAACAAGATTGAGTCTGGGTCACACTTCTCCCCCATGTAAGCCACAAACTGCTTAGGATGTTTTAGGCCGCTGTGTTGGCCATCTTTGAAGTAAGCCATGATATGGTGGTAGTCAACTACGTAGCTCGTTACATCTTGATGTGAACCGTTCTCTAGTGGGAACAATCGGTCTAGCAGTTGCTTCGCTTTGACTTGCTTCTCAGTTTGCTGTTTGGCACTGATAATCTCCATGGCAAAGACAGCTTCAGCGATAAAGGGTTTTGTTTGTTTTTGGATTTCTGTTTTATCGAATGTAAGCATATTCATAGTCTTTCCCTCTTAACTAACCCGGTGAATATTCACCGATTTTTAAAGCAAAAATGTGTCCTAGAGCAATTATTCCAAACTAACGTTTAATTAATTTGTCATTTTGTGAATTGCTTAATTTGTAGGTTAGCGCTTTTTTACATACAATTTCACAACAAAAATTTTACAATGTGAATTTTACAAATATGGCCTTGTCAAAAAGTTTAGTTCGGCAGTCACATTTCCTAGGTACTAAGATCCGTAACCTAAGGAAGCGTAACCATTTAACCATGGAAGATCTGTCTGCGCGTTGTATTCGAATCAACCCAGAGTACGCACCTTCCGTTTCTTACCTTTCAATGATTGAACGTGGAAAGCGGGTTCCAAGCATCGATATGCTAGAAGTCATTGCGCAGGTCTTTCAGAAGAACCCCACGTGGTTCCTCGACGATGAATCAGAACAACAAGCCATTGCACCTGACAAAGGGAATCGTGGTGGGATAAGTGGCATGGCACTCGAGCCAAGCTTTCTTTTCTCTAACGACATCCTCCAAATTGCGATACCGGAGATGTTGTCGCAAACAGGTATCTCTGGTCGTCAGTTCGCCCACCTCTTGATTAGAGCTCACCAAGAAAGCAATCAAAACCACTTCCCTGATCTAGAACGAGCAGCAGAAGAAGTTGGTTTGAAACGCCTTAACCTTAGCGTCGAAGATCTTATTGATATCGCGAGAAACTTAGGCATTCAAATCCGCTGGGTAACACGCACGCCTCAAGACGTGGTGGATGAGCTCGGAATCAATGCCAAGCAATTGGTGACTTCGTTCTTCGAACCACCCGGTACTATTTTCTTGAACGAAATCCTCAAAGAGTACCCGACTCGACTGAAATACGATTTGTCGGTTTATATCGGCCATTGCATTTTGCACAGTAAGGAAGGGCTTAAGAGTGTGTTGTCGGTTGGGAACAACAACACTTGGGATGATAACCAAATATCGGGGTCTTCTCAGCTGAACTCTCAAGACATTCTTCAAGCATGGCGAGACTTCGAATCCAGCTTCTTTGCCGGCGCATTACTGTGCCCAAAAGTTCCATTTAGACAGCTGCTCGATCGTACTGGTTATGAAATCGACGTTCACAAAAGAGCGGGGGTTTCCCCCTCTGTTGCGATGCGCCGAATGACGGTAGTATCGCCCTACCCTCACTGGCACTACTTTGATGCTTATGGGCCGGGGAAACTCAAGGCGGTATACCGAGGGAATGGGATTCCACTGCCTTGGGGGAATATGAGAACGGTCGCCGACCCATGTCAACATTGGGCTGTGTTCCGTCGATTATCAGAGCCCCGAGCGGGCAGCTCAGCTCAAATCTCCATTTTAAATGTGGGAGATGAGCCAAGAATCTACTGCTGTGAATCCATCAATATGACGGATCCTGCGGGTAACAATCGTGTGTTGTGTGCTGGGATAGACTTAAACCCTGCGATTGATGCCCAAGGTGGTAATTCAAGAGATATCGCAGAGCAGCTTAAGGCGTCATGCGTCAGCAATGGCGGCTCGGTAGCAATACCACGTAACATCAAGAAAGATCTCACGACAGTAGCCAAGATTCTAAATATCAATTGGATTGAACGCGGGATCGAAACAGAGGCGAGGCTTATCTGCTCCAGAGGCGGAGAATGCCCACGCCAACCAAGCTGTTATTCAAAGTGTGGTGAGGATTAGCGACCTTTTTAGCGAATCTAATGCAGCAAAGCAGCAACATGCTCTCAAATAAGAACACGCTCTCGAATAAAAACATAGTAAATTCGTTTGCTATGTTCGATTCACGAGCTTAGTAAAAATAACCAATATAACTCAAAATTCAGGCAAAAAAAAACCAATCACAATAAAGGTGATTGGTCATATATTTTGTGTGAACAATATAGGTTCACTAACAACGTCAGTTGGCTAGGTGACCCTCGGCTTAAGAAGGGTCACCATTACCAATGCAGTATGCGTGCCAACTTTTCACCTACGTATTTACTACGCATCTGGACACGTATTAGACACGAATTGCTGTTTATTTTGCAAAGTGGAATTGCAAATTGCAAAATAAAACAAAAACGCTAGTGATTATGTTGTTATTAAATAATAATTAACGTTCGATTAATCCTCTCAGAGCCTGCCATATTCCATTCCCTCAACCTATTTTCAAACTAACAACCCATAAAATTTCCATATAGCATGCATAAAAAAACGCGAACATTGAATATCAACATTCGCGTTTCATTGGGTTCGATTCAAAGCTTCTAACGTATCGCTTCTAGTTTCTAACTACTAACTACTAATTACTAATTGCTAATTGCTAATTGCTAATTGCTAATTACAGAAGGTAGCTTTCTAAAAAAGCGACCTCCACAGTAATCAACTTAAACTGAACTCGTCTTTATTTTTGAGCAGCAGGCTTAGAACGATTTCTAGATGGCTTGTTACCAGACGGTTTGTTCGTCGAAGGTTTATTGCCAGAAGGCTTGTTAGACGCCGATTGGTTTGATAAACGGCCAGGGCCATAGTTACCACCGTAACCTGATGTCTTCGGCTTACCAGCACCGTTTTGACCGCCTGAATTGGTGTTCTTCTCAGCGCCTCCAGCAGCATTACCACGCTTGTAGTTGCTGCCATTGTTTCTTACAGACTTATCATCACCAGCAACTGCAGAGTTGCTGTCAGAGCCTTTGTTACCTGAGTTAGGCTTGTTCGTGTTTGGCTTACGCTTAGGAGCAGAGCCTGAACCAGAAACATGACGCTTGTTTTTACCTGCTGGTTTGTGCCCGCGAGCATTCTCACCAGAACGTTGACCATCTGAGTGTCCACGTGTCTTTTTCGGCTTCTTAGGCTTAATCGGACGCGAATCCAAACGAGATTCAGGCAGTTTGTTTACAGGTGCAAAACCTTCAAGTTCACGGCGCTCCAGCACTTGTTGAATAAGGCGCTCGATACCAAATAGCTCACCCACTTCATCAGCACATACCAATGAAATTGCTTTACCCACTTCACCAGCACGGCCAGTACGACCAATACGGTGAACGTAATCTTCTGATACGTTTGGAAGGTCGAAATTCACTACTTGAGGCAGTTGCGGAATATCGATACCGCGCGCTGCAATATCAGTTGCCACTAATACTCGTACTTTACCCGTTTTGAAGTTCTCTAGGGCTTTAGTACGCGCGCCTTGGCTCTTGTTGCCATGAATAGGTGCCGCAGAGATGCCTTGCTCGTCAAGGAAGTGAGAAAGCTTGTTCGCACCGTGTTTCGTTTTGCTGAACACAAGTACTTGTCGCCAATCATTATCTTTGATCAGCTTCGCTAACATTGCGCTTTTTTTCTTTTTGTCTACTGGATAAATGCTCTGTTCAACAGTTGGTGCTGTTGAGTTTGCAGGGCTTACCGAGATTTCAACTGGGTTGTTTACTAAGCCTTTAGCCAAGCCACGAATATCATCAGAGAAGGTTGCTGAGAACAGTAGGTTCTGACGCTTCTTAGGCAAGAAAGCCAAGATCTTACGGATGTCGCGAATGAAACCCATGTCTAGCATACGGTCGGCTTCATCTAACACTAGGATCTCTAGTTGATCAAAACGGACTGCGTTTTGGTTGTATAGATCAAGCAGACGACCCGGCGTTGCCACCAATACATCACTGCCTTTGCGCAGTTTTTGCATCTGAGGATTAATTTTCACGCCACCAAATACAACCGTAGAAGTCAAAGGTAGATTAATACCATACTTAACTACGCTGCCATTCACTTGCGCAGCAAGCTCACGAGTCGGTGTTAGCACTAACGCACGCACTTGGTTCTGACGTACGCGAGGGCCTTTTGATAACATTTCAAGAATAGGTAGCGTGAAGCCAGCAGTTTTACCTGTACCTGTTTGAGCAGCGGCCATTACATCTTTGCCCATTAGGACAGCTGGTACGGCTTTCTCTTGGATTGGTGATGGCTTATCGTAACCTTGTGCTTCAATAGCTTTAAGGATCGGTTCAGAAAGGCCCAGGGAGGTAAAACTCATAGATTATTTTCTCAGTTGAATAACATTTAGTATGAGCAATACCTCATGAAGACGTATTGCTACAGCTTTTACTTATCAATTAGATTGATGCGAAGCAAAGCGCGGTATTCTGAGGCTTTTCCCCACATTCAGCAACTAAATTTTAATCGTAGCTCAAATTCAACCTAGATAACTTGTCGCTTCTGTTCGTACATTTTTTCATCAGCCGCTTTCAAGAGCGCATCGACGTCATCGTAGTTATTATTATGGAGAATCCAACCAACACTAATTCGAAGATAAATGGAGTGCACCTCATAAACTACTGGCGTGGTACATATCGCTCTTCTAAGTTTAGCCACAATCGAAGAGGCATGTTGCTCATCAATGATGCGAGGTAGCAAGACTAAGAACTCATCGCCCCCTATCCTTGCGACGAGATCTGAAACGCGCAGTTCGCTCTTGATACGCTTAGCACACTCAATTAACACCTGATCGCCAGCTGCATGACCAAAAGTGTCATTGATCGCTTTAAACCCATCGAGATCGATATTCACAACGGCGAAGGTTCTCGCTCTCTGCTTTTGGGTGACCTTGAATGCCTGTTTTAAGCTATACATGAAGTATCGGCGATTCGGCTACATGGTGAGTTCATCATGCATAGAGCGGCTATCGGCAATGCGGTATAGGCGATAAATGGTCATAAAGCCAATCGCCAACACAAACATAATGGTGTAACCCACCAGCCTGACAATTTGAATTCGATACCAAGGCACATCCATCAACACATGTTCGTTCCCAGAGAGCGCCAAAAACCAACCTCCATAAGGGAAATTCACTTGTTCAGTGGCAAACGCATTCGTAAATACATGTTGTTCACCGTGGAAGATAGGACCCTCTTTACCTGAACTGTTCGCGCCACGAATCGCGAGTTCATATTTGTTTTCAATCTTGCCAATACCGACATCTTCGTACAGTTCATCGAGATCAATCACTGCACTAGACACTCCCCAATAATCTTTATTAAAAGGGGGGTCTCTGAAAATAGGCGTACGCGTAATCAAGGCTTGCCCACCTTGAAACAAGTCAAAGGGCCCAGCGATAAAGGTATTACCAATATTTCGCGCTATTTCAACCGACTCCCACTGGGTTGGATGATCTCGATAATCAATACCCAGAATCTGCTCATTACCTTCCATTGGATAAACGAAATTAAGGATGTCATCTTCAGCGAGGCCAATCAGGCGAATGTGGTACCCATCTCGAATGATGTTTTGGGCTATCTTGTCCCAACTTTTCATATCGCTGTCTGGGTTTATCGTCACAAGCGTAGAGAAATTATTGAGGATATACATATCCGATACGATCGCGGCTTCTATGCGAGATCGAATGATGGAAAGCTGCTTTTTTGCCTCAGAGTATGATTCATTTTTGAGGAAGGTTAATTGTTTGGCGTGAAAAACCTCTATGGCGGTTATCACCACCAAGAACAACAACAAAGATAATAATTTGGCAGGCCACTGCTTACTAGAACGACTGGGCATTTACGAACCTCTAACACTTTTGTTCTGTTTACTGCCTTAAATCGGCTCATTTCTGGCTAATTCGTTCAGTATGCCAACAAGGAACTAAAAATCCATACTTTGCGTCGGGTCTCATTTCATTATTGAGCCATTCATCACTTCACCGTGAGTTAACTACACTGATTATTAAATCAAAAAACCTTAATGAAGCTTATAAAGCTTACATTCTATTGACCCAAACCTTACATTAAAGGATTCATCAGTGTTATTTTATCCTTACCATTAATTAGCTTGGTACCTTACGAACATGAAGCTAAAAACGCTAACTCTGTGCACATTGTTATCAGCCTCCGTTGCAGTTGCGGTTCACGCACAAGCAACGTCTGATGCGCAAACAAACTTTGACACACAACAGCTTGTTAACATACAAGACAACAAACAAGCAACAAGCGTACCAAATGTCCCGTCCCCTGTTGATTCTCTCTACTCTCAAGAACAATCTTTCAAGCAATCTGCTAATCTGATTCGCACGACCTACGAAAGCCAACTTTATACCCTGCCAGCCTTCAAACAAGGTCACTATGGTTTGCGTATGTATCGACAAACATTAGACGATAAATATTCTGCCGCGGTGTGGAGTGACATGGCGCGTGTATCAAGCAAGCTTAGCCGCCTGTCTAATGATGTTCAAACCATGGAACAGATCGTACTCTACTCAGAAAAGCGCGTGGCTTCGTATGTGGGTGATGACGATGAACGTAGTGTTCGACGCTACAATATCACCAAACACATGCCGGAATACCTCTACCTTGGCGTTGACCTCCTTGGCTCTATGGCGCGTGCCAATGAGTATGGTTTAGAACACAAGAACGATGCCAAGCTACGTGACATCATTCGTCGATATGACTTTTCACGCTACGCAACCAATGAAGACATGATAAAAGCCTGGGCAGCACAATTAGCTAATCAGGTTTACTGGCTGCGCCAACTGGGTGAGCAAGATGTCGTTGATGAGTTCGTCGATACTTTCAAAAAAGCGTACCCAGACGACAAAGACAAGAAGCTTTCAAGCCAGCAATACGGCAATAAGATCTATGGCATGACACATGTAATCTTTGGTGATTCAGAATATTACCAACACCAAGTCAGCGAGCAAGCACATCAATGGATCTACGATTACTTCAGAGAGAACATCGATACTATTCTACTGCGCGCTAAAGAAGATGTGATTGCAGAGGTTGGATTGACCTTCTTGCTTGCGGGCTTAGAAGATGACCCGGTTGTAGAGAAAACTCGACTCGCGATCCAAGCCTCTATCGATGAGAAAGGCGGGATGATTCCTTCCATTACGGGTGATTTTGACCTTGAGTACGGTGAACACCGCAACGTGTTAGCGATCATGCTGCTCGATTGGCAACAAGTGAACGAAGCACCAACGTTAAAAGGTAACCCTAAAGTGTTTACTACGATTCCGTACGGGCTAATTGAAAACCAGCTATTGAGTAAATAGAAACTCCGGAGTTCATCTATAAAACCTAAAAAGCCGCAAACCTTTCAAGGTCTGCGGCTTTTTACTGTTTGCTACGTCTGTACTCTTATCAAAAGTTGTTAATATCAAACCTGCGTAAAGATAAAGACGACATCAATCCCCTGTCACGGCTTTGTTCATCACTATCGTGAAATCCCCTTCTGCATAGCCTTCTATCAGAGAGACATCGTCACACAGCGTTTTACAGAAGCGATAAACACCTTGAGGGTGATAACTCATTAAAGTATTGCGCGAAGGATATTGGCTTGAATTGAGAAGGTTAAAAATCACAGTTTGATTCGCCAACTCAAACATACGAGTGATCATGTTAGTCAAGTAGTCAGAATCACGAGTGATGTAGTTCAGTGAACCACTGGCGATAACAATGTCATGCGCCTCAAGGTTCATTTTGCTCATGTCACCCGACAAAAACTGACAACGGTCTTCTGTGTAGTTCTGCCTAGCCTTTTTTAGAAAGCCTGCATGTTGGTCAACACCGGTGTAAGATTGAATACGATAGATACTGTCGAGCAATTCAAACAATTCTCCGTAGCCACATCCTAAATCCAAAATACTTTTTTTCTCAAAGTCGGCCGAGTGAGCAATAACTTCAAAGCGACATAATTGACTCTCTTCGTTAGTCCAGCCTAAAGACTTCGCCTTATCGCCGTTCGAGAGGCTAGCCTGCTTTCGGTGATACCAATACACCTTAAAACGATCACGCCAATGCATTTAGGATATCTCTCATAACAGCAATAGCATTGACTCACTCATAAACTTGATGATTTAGACAAAGTGCCACCGATTTTATAACCAATCGCATAGCAAACCACGGCGACAGTCACAAACACCAGTGCCGAGAAGAAGTACGCCACCGATGCCGCTACGCCAGTGCCCCACACGACGCTGAACACCAAACCAAGATAAGCCTCTTGCGGCCACTGAGAGATACGAAACTGAGTACCACCAGCAATAAGATAAACCATCGCAAACAAGCCGATAAAGGCGGTGATAAGACCGAAGAAGACGCGCATGTTCATGGGGAGACCTTTGATTTATTGGACTTGGTTGCCGTTATTATAAATCGAAACCGAATATTCTTAATCGCAACCTGATGATATTCAAGTATATCGGATAAAACAGGCTCGCTCTATTACTCTTCCGAGTGAGCCTGAAATGCACTAGTAATAATAAGACAAGTGGCTTAAATCCTAATTAACCTAACGAGCAGGCACAAAAAAGCGGACACTCTTCTCACGTTAAATCCGTAAGCAAGATATCCGCTTTTACTGACTTTAAGCGCTTGAACTGAGTCTAGCTTAAAGCAGGATGAAGATACCCGCTAAACAGGCACTCATTAGGTTGGCGAGTGTACCAGCAGCAACGGCTTTTAGGCCTAAGTTTGCTACTTCAGCACGACGCTCTGGTGCCATAACACCAATCGACCCTAATTGAATCGCAATAGAGCCAATGTTAGCAAAGCCACAAAGAGCAAAAGTCACGATTACTTGGCTATGTTCAGATAGCAGCGCTTTGTTCTCAACGAAGTCGATGAAAGCAACAAACTCGTTCATTACGATCTTCTGACCGATATAAGAACCCGCCATTAATACTTCATCACTCGGGATGCCAATCAGCCATGCAAATGGTGAGAACAGGTAACCGAAGATAGCTTGCAGCGTAATGCCCGCAAAACCGAACGTTTCACCTAAGCTTTCTAAGCCTGTGTTAACCATTGCAATCACACTCACGAATGCAATCAACATAGTACCAACGGCTACCGCCACCTTCATACCGTTCATCGCACCACTTGCCAATGCATCGATTACATTGCTTTGGTCAGCTTTATCTAGCTCAATGTGCTCGTAGTCACTTGGCGTACTGCGCTCAGGAACAATGATTTTCGCCATCAGTAAGCTACCTGGAGCCGCCATGAAGCTTGCTGCAATAAGGTATTTAAGTTCAACACCTAATCCTGCATAACCACCAAGCACACTACCCGCAACAGACGCCATACCACCAGCCATTACAGCAAACAGTTCAGAACGAGTCATAGATTTTAAAAACGGACGAATAAGAAGAGGAGACTCACCCTGAGAAAGGAAGATGTTGCCCGTAGCGACCAAAGATTCAGCTTTACTGGTGCCCAGCAGTTTCTGCACGGCTCCACCAAGAACTTGAATCACTTTTTGCATAATGCCTAAGTAATAAAGTGCCGAGATCAAAGCGCTAAAGAAGATGATAATAGGAAGAACGCGAATCGCGAAAATAAAACCATCAGTAGCGAGGTCACCGAAAAGGAAAGCGATACCAGCGTCCGCAAAACCAAGCAGGCTTGAAACACCATTACTCAAACTCGTTAGTGCCAATTGTCCCCATGGGAAATACAACACTAAGGCTGCAAAACCAATTTGAAGTAACAATGCACGAGACACGGTTTTCCAGTTAATAGAAGAGCGACTCTCAGATAACAGACATGCGCAAGCAATCAGTGCAACAACACCGACAAGACCAAATAGAATATTCATAATGTGTCCTAGTAATCCTTAAAGAGTGAACATGAGCCAAACAAATGACATCAAAGGAATAGGACAAAGAACCTCAAGCAAAACGCTACGCGATGAAGGAGCTAACAACGTTAGCGAGTGTGACAACGAGTTGTTCATGTAAAAATTCACCTTATACAAGCAGTGGAACGTAGCTGGTCCGGTCCGTGGGGTCATTCACATATCCATGTGACGGCTTGTATTGGCTAAGCACCGGCTTAAAACCGGAAAAGAAGTATAAACAGTTAAGTGAGACTTTCATCACATTTATTGACGCAAACGGTCGCGCGGTCAAGGATTAAACAAAACGTATTGTTTGTCATCGTTTTCGTGCTTCAAAAACTGTAAACAATCTGTATAAGATTGAATTTAGAATGTTAAGCCCTTAAGCGCATGAGCGTAACCTCTCGGTTAATTCTGTGTGATTATTAGCAGTTTTCTGTGCTCTGCCTCATTTCCCGAGACTTCAAGATTCATCTTAAGTTTAGATGCGTATATACTTTGTATAATCTCACCAAATAATTATCTATAAAATACCAATAGAGCTGATTAGATATAACAGCCATCGGGACTAAGAGAGGAAACACGTGAAGAAAATGGAAGCTCCGCACGATATGAACATTGGAGCTAGATTCAAAACAAATAGACATGGCTATGTGACAGTAGTTGAATATTATAATACCCATACTGTTATCGTCGCGTTTGAAAACACCGGAAATATCCGCGCTATCAGTGCGGCGAAATTACGTATAGGCCAGCTAACCGATCGCTCTGTCGCACCTGAATCAATTATGATTGGAGAAAAGGTTGAATCTGTTAAACACGGAATATTAACCATTACTCAAGTTGAATCTGAAAATATTGTTGTACTGACCAATGTAAATAATGAAGAAATTAGAATGTTATTGCCTGCAGTACAAAAAATGAAAGATAAAACTGAAGACGTAGACAATGAAAATGTTGCTTCGCCAAAACCGACCTCGCTTAGCCAGTTGACGAAAAGAAATAAAAAGACCAAAGACGTTAATAGCATGCTTAAGAAAATGCTTACTGACTACGGTCGATACGATTAATTACTCATTTCTAAAATAAATCATCTAAATATTTATACCCTAACGTAAAAATTAATTAGTCCCCTCCTTTCCCAATAAGATACGTTGCATGTTCGAGTGAAAAGTTAAATTTGATCAAAGTCTCACTCTGGATCTTTACTGTAAACTAACGAGATCTACGTCACAATCTCATTTTAGTTTTGTGATTGAGATCTTATTGAAATCTAAGTACTTCCATTACTATGCTCTCACACAATAAGAGAACGAAGTTTCTCAACCCCTAAAATCCAATTGAGACAAATATTATGAAAAAGATTCTTGTAGTTTGCGGTAACGGCCTTGGTACTTCTCTAATGATGGAAATGGCAGTGAAAGAAGTTGCTAAAAAAATCGGTTTCGAAGCAGAAGTTGATCACGAAGATCTATCATCTGCAGCATCAAGCAATGCGGATATTTGGGTTGCAGCAACAGATGTTGCCAACCAACTAAAAGATGCTGGTAAAGAGAACATCATCAGCCTTAAAAATATTTTTGACAAAGCATCAATTGAAGAACAACTAAAAACTTTCATGTAAGGTCAAAATTATGCAAAACTTTTTCGAGTTCATGCTCGGCTTATTAAAAGAGCCGGCAATCATGGTAGGTTTAATAGCGTTTATTGGCCTTGTCGCACAAAAATCAGATATTTCTACCATTCTTAAAGGCACAATTAAAACCGTGATGGGTTTCCTCATTTTAGGTTTTGGTGCTGGCGCGCTTGTTGGCGCTCTAAATAACTTCTCAGTGGTATTTACTGAAGCATTCGGCGTAAGTGGTGTTATTCCAAATAACGAAGCAATTGTTGCACTAGCACAAGATGCATTCGGTTATGAAATGGCCCTAATTATGTTTTTCGCATTCATTGTGAATATTTTATTGGCTCGTATTACTCCTCTAAAATATATTTTCTTAACGGGTCACCACACAATGTTCATGTCTATGCTGGTAGCGGTAATCCTGTCTACAGCGAACATTGAAGGCACTGCTCTAGTTGCAATCGGTTCGATCATTGTGGGTTCACTGATGGTTATCATGCCCGCACTTGCTCAGAAATACACAGAGAAAGTAATGGGTACTGATCAGCTAGCGATGGGTCACTTCTCAACGTTCTCATACTTAGTATCAGGTTACATTGGTAGCAAATTTGGTGACACTTCGAAATCAACAGAAGACATCAACGTGCCAAAGAGCCTAATGTTCCTGCGTGATACACCTGTAGCAGTAGCAACAACAATGTCAATCTTCTTCATGTTTGCTTCTATTGTTGCTGGCGGTGACTTTGTTGAAACCGTTTCAAATGGTCAAAACTGGGTAGTGTTCACCTTCATGCAGTCTCTTGTATTTGCCGGTGGTGTTTACATCGTACTGCAAGGTGTGAAGATGCTGATCGCTGAAATCGTACCTGCGTTCAAAGGCATTTCTGACAAACTTGTGCCGGGTGCGAAACCTGATCTTGACTGCCCTATGGTATTCCCAGTAGCTCCAAATGCAGTACTTATCGGCTTCCTATGCTCTTTCGGTGCTGGTCTACTCGCAATGGCAGTACAAGGTGCTCTTGGTTGGACAATCATTGTAGCAGGCGTTGTTCCTCACTTCTTCGTTGGTGGCGCGGCTGGTGTTTACGGTAACGCAACAGGCGGTTTACGCGGTGCAATCCTTGGTTCATTTACGCAAGGTCTGTGTATCTCTTTCCTACCGATGCTGTTACTTCCTGTTCTGGGTGGCCTGGGTCTTGAAGCAACAACGTTTGCTGACTTCGACTTCGGTGTGGTTGGTCTGATTCTAGGGTGGATTGTTTCATGAGCCTGTTTGATTTAGTTGGTAACCAAGGTGTTATTATCAACTCTGAAGAAAACCTAACGGTTGATGCGGCGATTGATGTGACATGTTCAACACTACTCGCGAGCAACAAAATCGAAGCAAGCTATGTTGAAGCTATCAAGCAAAAGCACAAGGACATTGGCGCGTACTATGTTCTAGCACCAAAGATTGCTATGCCGCATGCTCGTCCTGAAGATGGCGTTAACGAAGCATCACTGCAAGTGACTGTATTCAGGAAGGGTGTTGATTTAGAGTCGGAAGATAACGGTA
Source organism: Vibrio sp. nBUS_14 (assembly GCF_051201655.1). NCBI lineage: Bacteria > Pseudomonadati > Pseudomonadota > Gammaproteobacteria > Vibrionales > Vibrionaceae > Vibrio > Vibrio sp. nBUS_14. The sequence goes on along the minus strand of NZ_CP179207.1, from coordinate 831,011 downwards.
ACGTTTATCTTTCAATTACTCTGGCGGCCATGGATTCAGATAGCCATATCCATACTATTATGGCGCTGTCTGAACTGTTCCAAAATGATGATGACATTGATGCCATTATCGCAGCGAAAACAGAGCAAGAGATCATCGAGATCTTAAAGCGATACTAGCTTCAATTTTTAGGTCTTAGCCTTAGCTCGTGCTGATGTTTATCTCCTGAAAGCCCCATTTAAAAAAGCGTTAGCCTCGGCTATCGCTTTCCTGTTTCTGGTACTTAGGGCTTGCCAATCTATGGTTTACAAAAATTCATGGCTTACAAATACATGATTTACAAGTTCATCACGCCACTAAGTATTCATTAGCGTTAAAACGCGTACATTCTTTTATCGGTCGATAATTCAAAGCAGTAGTGTGCGTGTTTTTCAAGACATTCAAACACTTCTCGATCTAACTTACAGTTCTCAACATGGTCTCTCAAAATGGCCATCGTCTGCTCTAACGTCATACCAGCACGATACGGACGTGACTGAGATAATGCTTGGAACACATCAACTACTGCAACGATCCGACTCGGTTGATCTAACTCTTCCGCCGTTTTACCCATCGGGTAGCCTGAGCCATCTAACCTTTCATGATGATTGGATGCCCACTGGCAAATCTGAGGAGAACTAAACAACTCTTGCAGTGCAAACCGAGTATCCGTTGCATGACGCTTAATACAACAATACTCCTCTTCGGTTAGCAAATACGGCTTATGCAGAATGTCATTAGGTGTTTGCAGTTTGCCGATGTCGTGGACTAACCCTGCTAAATAGAGTTTGCGCTGAGTTGTGTATGAGTAACCCAGCTGCTTGGCAAGATATTCTGAGAGTTGCCCAACCTTCAAAGAGTGCTTAAAGGTAAACGAACTCTTGGTATCAACCACATTAGCAATAAATTCGGCAAAAGCCACGGTCTCATCCAGCGACATTTGTTGAGAGAAGAACGGCACTGGTTCAAAGTTATCCCTCATGTTTTCAATGTAAGGGATCTCCATCGAGAACCAAAAATCATCCAGATCGACGAGCTCACACATATGTTGTACAAGGTTGGTTTCGAACATCTCGTCTGCTTGTTCAGTCAAACGTTCAATAATGCTCGCTTTACCATCTGGTGTCAGGTTTCCATACCGATCTGAAGAAGTGATGCCGTATAGGTAGTCCACTCGATCCGCGAGCATGACAATCGTAGCCAACTCCTTCTCTAACTCACTGATCGGCATCGCCTTAAGTTCAACCCAAGGGGTATAGTGATAAAGCACCGGCTTAGCGAATATAGAAAGAACCGGGCATTGTTTTAGTATTTGGTAGCCCTTTTGACAATGGTGATAGCTCGCATCGGGAACAAACCCTGAAGTCAGACTAAGTTGCTCATCAATTTGTGATACACCGCAGTCGTGAATTAACCCTAAGGAGAACGCAAGTTGCGCCTGCTCTTCCTCCCACCCGACACTCAGAGCACATCGATACGCGATGTAACCCACCCTCTGTCCATGATTTTTGCTTTCAAAACCGACGTTATCAAGCGCCTTCGCAATACCAAATAGAGCCTTTCTAAGGTCTACGGTTACATTCTGGCAATGTTGAATCATTATTTAAGCCTAGCATTTTTATAGTTTTTATATATTTAGGCTGCCAATACTAATGCATAGCCAATAATTATATACACAACTATTGTAAGGTTTAACGAGTTTCGTGATAGAACTAACGTATCACGTAATATTCGTGCTACAAGTTGTTGCATATTGTTTATTATGCGACATTATATCTTGCAGTTAATCGTACATTTTCAAACCAACCGAGGACTTAAACACGTATGTTTGAAACTCTTATAGACGAAGAGCTCTCCATCGCATTGGTCGAAGAAAGCTTCGCTACCCATTACGCTGACTATTCACAAAGCCAAAATGAGTATCTTAGCCAGTGGCTAGCATGGCCACCGCACTGTAAAACAGAACAAGACTTTAGGATTTTTATCCAGCGTTCATTACACGATTATGCTGAAGGGAAGAGCATGACATGCGCCATCGTGTATCAAGGGAAAATCGTAGGTAACTGCAGTTTCAATACCATCGACCACAATACCAAGAAAGTAACGATTGGCTATTGGGTGTCACAGACTCAACAAGGCAAAGGCATTGTCACTCGTGTTGTTCAGAAACTGATTGATATTGCTTTCAATGAGTTAGATATGGAAAAGATTGAAATATCAGCCGCCACTGAGAACATGAGCAGCCGTAAAGTTTGTGAGCGCTTACATTTCACATTGGAAGGCATCATCACTCGTAACGAGAACTTGAATGGTCGCATCATCGACCACGCTATTTATGGCCTGCATCGTTCAAAGCGATAAGCGATAGCTATTTGAAAATTCCAGTGCGTGGCTAGCAAGTTCACTTTAAACACATGTAAATCAAAAACAGCAAAGCCACAGCATTCGACCGTGGCTTTGTTGTTTTACGAACTTAGAACTTAGAACTTAGAACTTAGAACTTAGAACTTAGAACTTAGAACTTAGAACTTAGAACTTAGAACTTAAGTAGATCTTAAAGCACCCAGCTATGCTACCTTAGGAATCACGATACTAAATTTAGCACCACCGTGATTGCTGTCATCTATTTTGATATCCCAATCAAGCTTCTTAGCGGCCGAAATGGCAATCGCAAGCCCTAGCCCAGAGCCTCCCGTGGCCGACGTTCTGCTTGAGTCTAGGCGAGCAAACGGCAAAAAGACTTCATCCCGTCTATCTTCTGGAATTCCAGAACCATTGTCTTCAATAACGACTAACCAACTCTTGGAGTTTTCATCCAGGGTCATCCAAATTTTATCTTGCGTATAGTTACCCGCGTTCTTGAGAATATTATCGAACACCAAACGAGCCATCATGCAATCGCACTTAATATCGAAGTCTCGCGTTATCTTAGATTCAAAGCTGATGTTGTCTAATTCCGAATAACGAATCCTATCCAAGCAATACTCAGCAAGATCCGCTCTCACCTTCACCAGCTCAAAGAAAAAGTTATCCATCACGTTCAACTTCGACAGCATGATAATCTCCGAGGTCAGCTCGTTGATGTCTTCAATATAACCATCAATATCATCAAACAACGCTTGATGATGACTTGGTGCGCCTCTCCTTAAGAGATCCGTCGCTAACTGAATACGACTCAACGGCGTACGAACTTCATGTGGGATCGCTTGGGCAAAGATATGACTTTGTTTAACTTTGCTTTCGATCTCTTCAGCCATGACGTTGAAACTACTCGCAAGATCAGACACTGGATGTATCTCATCCATGCTGGAACGGGTACTCAACTTACCTCGACCAAACTGCTTCTGCTTCTCAACCAGTAACTCGATTCGTTCTTGAAAACGTCTTACAGGTAAGTAAACACTTGCACCAATTGCCACAATAATCGCCAGCAATAGTCCTAATAAAAAATGCCTTTCAGAGTCTTCATACCATTCAATATCAGGAGAGAAAAAATCGCCTACCTCACTGAATACGAAGCTAAATTTTGAGTTTGGAAGTTGAAATACAGCCGAATAGAGATTGTTATCACTGAGATAAATCGGCACACCATTTAATGTTGTATATAACTCGCATTTTTGGCAGGGAAGTTCTCCCGACCAATTTTCTAACAGGCGTAAATTGAAGATATAAAATTGTTGGTAGCCTGTTTTATCGAGTGCTTGGTATAGCGAGTTCACTTGATTATGCTGACGGATATATTGTTCAACAAAGTAAGAACCATCGTTAAGAAACGTTTCTATCTCGGTTCTTCGCATGTGCCCTTCACCAAGGTTCAAGAACAGGAAAATCGTCGCTGACATCCCAGTCACAATGCCGAGGTATAAACGGGCGAACATAGAAACCGAACGTAACTTAGTAACAATGAACTTACGCAACCAGCATGTACCCCTTGTTGCGAACCGTGCGGATCAACTGTTTGTCTTTTGCGTGCATACGCAGCTTGCGACGCAATCCTGAAACTCGCATATCAATCGAGCGGTCATTAAACGCGTAATCAATCCCTCTGAATAACTGACAGCACTGATCTCGAGTCACAACCTGACAGATGTTATTAACCAGAAGGTTTAGGATTTCAAATTCTGCAGAGGTCAGCTTGAGGTTTTGTCCATATAACGTGGCACTTTGCGCCGTATTATTAATGACAATATCACACTGTTTTTCAGTACCAGTATCCGTTATCCCAACAACAGGTGACGCTCTGCGCAACAAAGCCTCAATGCGAGCTAACAGCGCGTGGCCACGAATAGGCTTAGTGACGTAGTCGTCTGCACCAAACTTAAATAAGCTAACTTCGCTCATCTCATCCGCTGAAGCAGTAAGCACCAAGATGATTCCGTTGTAGAACTCGCGAGCCTGGCGGCAAATTTGAGCACCACTCAAACCGGGCAGCATCAGGTCTAACAGAACAAGATCAGGTTCAGTATTACGAATTGCTTCAAGCGCTAAATTCCCATCATGAACAACGCTGACATTGTAACCTTCCGCTTCAAGATAAAGCGTCGTTAAACGAGCGATCTCTTGGTCATCTTCGACAATGAGCACTTTGGTTTTCGACATTCCTATCACCAGTATTTATTAAAAGCGAGGGTAGTATATATACTGATCATATATCATCAATATTGTTATTAGAGCCTTAACTTTACCGTACGCAAAATATTGTGATCACTTTTGTACATACACCTTTACAAAATACGTCGTTCAGCAACCAATACGCCTGAGTTTCGGTAGTATCTGCTAAAACAAGCAGGGATGGCGATGCACATTGCTAAAGCCAATGGTCGAAACCGCTTCCAAACCTTCACTCCAGACTTGGCACAAAAGCTTCACCGAAAAGTAGAAATCCGCCATCGATTGACGCAAGCGCTAGAAAACGAAGATCTCAATCTGCATTATCAGCCGATCATGAACACCAATAGTGCAAGGTGAAGGGCTTTGAAGCGCTACTTCGATGGTCAGATAAAGAACTCGGTCACATTCGCCCTGATGAATTCATCACCTTGGCGGAAGAAACAGGTCAGATAGTACCGCTAGGCAAGTGGGTGCTCAATTCAGCACTTAAGCAGCTATCGATATGGCATCGAGAGTTTGATAGTGAACTGATGATGAGCATTAATATCTCGAGTATTCAGATGCACGCGACCTTTGCTGAACAACTGTCAGCCATGCTTCACTTCTACAATATCCACCCTCAAAGTATCGCCCTGGAAATTACCAAATCTTCAATGATTTTCAAACACGGTGAAGTTAGGCAGGCGCTGAATGATATATCCAAACTGGGTGTCGAGCTTCACCTTGACGACTTCGGCACTGGCTACTCTTCCCTCTCGATGTTGCACGACCTACCAATTAGCACAGTTAAACTCGATAAAAGCTTTGTCCACGGTTCGCACAAAGGAAGTAAAGCGATTGTCCAAGCGACCCATGCTATCTGTGACAAACTGGGGTTAAAGGTAGTGGCGGAAGGCGTCGAGACCGAAACCCAAAAAGACTTATTAATCGACTGTGGATACCAGTATCTTCAAGGATTCTTGTCAGTAAGCCTATTCCATCAAATGAAGTCGAAATTCAATTTTTATCCGCTTGATAAATCGGCAACTAAAGATTTATTTATCAAATGGCGCATGTTAATCGACATTCACCGCTTGCCACCTACATATAAAACCGTACTTTCGTCTTCAGGTTCAAGTTAGTTTTATTCACTTTATGTCAGTTCTTGTTTAGCTCATTCTTGATTGTGTCGCGACTCATATTTGAGCCTCGTCATTTCAACGGTATGTATGTCATTGTCTGCATTTGCAAATAACCGTGACAACTCTATCGAAGCTGCTGTGCCTTTCATCGGAAATCAAGAATTGGCAAGCTTCGGCTACAGTAAAGAGCTTTCGAACACCATCGTTACCGGGGACGGTTTCTCATTAGCGGTAGAAATAAAAGCTGCTAAAAGAACGTTTAAAAGGAAAGGCATCACAAGGAAGTCTTCAAAAGAACCTGTCAAGAGCTCCTATTAGCCAGTCTAATTAGAGGCTCTTTTAACCCTGTACATAAAGCGAGACCGATTTACTTAGAGCTATGTTTGATAGTGCATGTAAATTAATCAAAAGCCAATTTTGCTTTCTAGTTATAACTCATTCAAAAAGAATGTTTATTGAATCAAATTGTTAATATAGTAAGATTTCACCAGTAACATAGACATTATGTGAACCTCACTCATATCAAATTGAAATATTCTTCAACAAAGTAGAGCACGAAAACCAACCAAAAACAGCTTAATCATGGAATCAATATCACAGTTCGGCCGACCTAACGCTTTGCGCTTCATCCTTCTTAGTTAAAATAAACAAGGTTTTAATATTATTAAATTAATTGATGAATCCTATTCATTAAACCCCGAAAAATCATTATTAATATAACAATCAATTAAAAGTTTCATTAAATATAGGAATATAACGCCTTAATTAAATGATATTAATATTACCTACTTATTTGTAATTAATTCTCATCCTGAAAAACCTGATAAATCAGCCTCATCAATAACCACCACAAATACCATGCGCAACTACATTAGCAATCACTAAAGTTATGGTTGAAACTGTTGATATAGAGGATTACAAATGGATAAATACCAAAACAAATGGATAAATCCCCCTTGTCTCTTGTAAAACATCGGCTTTCATTTATAAATTCAAGTTTTGGGTGAACATCTCTATAACCTTTCATTACAGCCCGAATTCTGCGATTAGTATCAATATATTAGGAGGAAATGGTGACATTTTAGTTATGTTATTTAGAACGGACTCTTGGGTTGAATGACAATCCCAGCCATCACATATCAATCACACAAATATAATAACTATCGCTTAGGAGTTGAGCCATGCACTGTTCTTTCAACATAAATAATAATAATGAGAGCTTGCAACTAATTTATAATGAAGAAAAAATATATATCAAAAGGAACAGTAAAAAAATATCAGAAGAAACCCTTAATAGTAAAGAGAGTTTTGTTCTAAAATTTTTATTAGAACATTCATCAATATCAAACCCTCAATCGGCTAGAGATGTTGAGGAATCATTTAAACTACATTTTGATGAGGAGTTCAGTTTGTATGCATTAAAAAACATTATCGCGTCGATAAGAAAGAAATATCGTAAACTATGTAAAAAGGCCAACGTAAATAATAAAAATGAACTGATATCGAATCTCTATAAAGTCGGTTACTTCATCGACCTTGATAAAAGCTCTACCAATCGAATTGCACCGAAGTACAACATCAACCAATTCAAATCTAGCCACAAAGAAGTATTAAAGCTGATGTTCAACGCTTACCAAAAAGAGTTGATAAGAGCTTTAATACTTGTGTTCACTGTTTCATCAATTATCTTATTCGTTGTCTACTTTTTACAAATCCTTTATACGACGAAAATCGCCGATGAATACAGTCAAAACACCAAAGAAATTGCTGAAGAAGTCATGAATTACGGTTGCAACAACGAAGGCACAGTGCATGCGTTAAGGCACTCACTCAATCTGGATTCAGTAGTGATGACGACGTCTTTGGGTTCATGTTATGTATCCAAAACACGGTCGAAGATGGTAGAACTCGACCAGATTGATGGCTTTTACGACAGTGCTGATTTTGCTTACTCACGATTCACCGACCCTAAACATGACATTGATCTTACTGTGCGGATCTCCAAAGGTTCAATTGAAGCCCGCTACCGAAACTCATTACTGCCTTTGTTAGTTGACTCTGTCTCCATACAAAAGAACGGTTACTACATTCTAAACCTTGGGGAAAATAGTAAATCTATCTATCAAGCCCCGCTTCCAAGCGGTGCGTCCATTACCTTTTACAGCAACGACATTGTCGCGTTGTGGGTTACGTTGGCAATGCTATTAGTCCCCCTTCTCTATCACTCTTATATTTTAGGTTTTGTGGTCTATATATTTCGCTGGAAAAACATATCTTTTGAAGAAGAGCCCATCATCAATACAGAAGATAATAGCGTGTTGTATTACGAGCTGTTATCTAGAGTTCGAAATGTCGGTGTGTTGGACTTTATCAACACCATGAGACGCATCAACCTACTCACTTTCCATACGATTTTACTGATTGAAACCGTCAAGAATGCTAAGGCCAATAACAGCCACGAGATCTATGGCGTGAATGTTTGCCCAAGTGCATTGGTGGGAACGAACTTCGAGAAAATCAGACATCACTTAGCCGTAATGGAAGCCAATGAGTTTGTAGTAGAGATAACCGAATACTCAAATATCTGTTATGGATGTGAAGTGTTCGATAACATCAGAGACATTAAAAAGCTAGGGATTACTATCGCGCTGGATGACTTTGGAACCGGAAACAATAACATCGAAATCATCAGTATCATTTCCCCGACGTATCTCAAATTGGATCGTTGTTTTGTCAAAGACATCGAGTCTGGTGAGCATCACCAGGCCATGCTGCTCAACATTTCTGAAATTGGTCGCTTGTCCAACATTACAATGATTTACGAAGGCGTAGAGACTCGCAGACAGCAATATATCTTGTGCCAGCTAGGCTACAACCTGCATCAAGGTTACTTGTATAGCAGACCCAGTAACTCAGAGGAATAAAAGCCTCTCACCCTACTTGAAATATAGACAAGCAATGGTTGCCTATTCAAATAGCCACCTTTAATACAACTACTGATAGCTGACAGGGAAGTCGGCTTAAAGCCCCCCATCATGCTAAATATTTTTCATTTAGGCATAAAAGTATTCTATAAAACCCTTGCCAATTCGAATAAAAAGGTTAGTGTTATACACATGTATATCACCATGCAGTTTTAATTATGACCGAATGGAAAGACGACCAACCGATCTTCAGGCAGCTTGCTGCGAAGATCAGTGACCAAATTCTTCAAGGTGTTTGGTTAGAGCAACAAGCATTGCCCTCTGTGCGTGCGGTTGCTGCCGATCTCAAGATCAACCACCTGACGGTCATGAAAAGCTATCAGTTACTGGTTGATGAAGGCCTAGTAGAGAAAAAACGCGGCCAAGGCATGTATGTGGCGGAAGGTGCACTTCAAAAGTTGAAAGAATCGGCACACCAGGCTTTCATTAACACACAGATCCCAGCCATCGCTGAGACGCTAGGCATCATTGATATGAGTGTCGAAGAACTCGTGAAACAGCTAGAACAACATATAAAGGACAAGTCATGAGTACTTTACTTTCAGTGAAAAACGTAACCAAAACCTATTTAAATCAAGTGGGTGTCGAGAACATCAGTTTTGAGTTAAAGCCGGGGCAAGTGCTTGGGCTGCTTGGCCACAATGGCGCGGGTAAATCGACACTGATCAAATCACTGCTTGGTGGACACAACTATCAAGGTGAGATTGAGGTGAATGGTTACCACCCTATCCACCAGCACGCAGAACTCATGCAACACTTATCGTACATTTCAGATGTAAACGTGTTGCCTGAGTGGATGACGGTTAAACAACTGCTTCGCTACACAGAGGGTGTACACCCAAGCCTCAATAAGCAAAAAGCTAAACAAACGCTCAGCAGCACCAACATAAAACTCTCTTCAACGATCAAGCAGCTTTCTAAAGGAATGAAGGTACAACTTCACCTTGCGATCATCATTGCTACCGACACTCAGGTATTGATCTTAGATGAGCCAACACTGGGCCTAGATCTACTCTACCGCGATACTTTTTATCGCCACCTTCTAGAGTGGTTCCATGACGGCGAACGCGCGATGATCATCGCTTGCCATGAGGTTTCAGAGATCGAACACCTATTAACGGACGTGTTGATTCTGAAACAAGGCCACTGTGTGTTGCAAAAGAGCATGGAAGACATCGAGAACGACTATTTCATTATCGATGTCGCAAACAACCACTCGAGCGAGATCCAGAAACTCAATCCACTGACTTCACAACCTGGGCTAGGAACAACTAAGTGGTTACTGGAAGGCCAGTATAAAGCGCAAGTTGAATCATTGGGTAACATCTACAAGGTGGGTCTCGCAGACCTATTCCTTGCAACACAGACGGAGAAGGCATAATGCATCCAAGTTTTTACATGCTAGAAAAAGAACTTATCGAGCACAAAATTAACACTCGACTGCCTCTGTTTATCGGTTTGTTTGGTTTCTTGCTTTTCGTTAGCTTGTTCTTTAGTGGTCAAGCACAACACGACTTTTTCTTCCAGATGGAAGTTAACGGTGACGTAAGTAGCATGCACAGAGACTTCTCACGAGACCTCAATTCAATGATCTACTTTGGCGCGGGCCTAATTTCACTGTTGCTTTCGACGCTTTACATCCCTAAAACACTGCGTAAAGAGCGCCAAGAAGGCAGCTCAATGTTTTGGAGAAGTATGCCTGTGTCGAATGTCATGACTCACGCCGTGAAGCTAGGTTTCGGTTTAGTGGTTATCCCCGCTATCTGCGCGCTTTTGGTGCTATTCGCTGATTCTCTGTTTTGGATTCTGAACATTTCAAGCGAACAACAATTAGCACTGATAGTAGAGCAACAATCGCTATTCTATGTGCTAACCAATTGGGTGGTTTTCTTTGGTCGAATGCTGCTGGTTGCATTAGTTCTATTGCCATTAGCAACGATGACTCTAGCGATTTCGCAACTAGTTAACTCTCCGCTGCTTGTTATTTTAATCTCAAGCTTTGCGATTAAGTGGCTAGCTATCGCGCTATTCGGATTCTATGGCATCAATGACTTCTTTTCTGTCATTGCCTCACTGCCGATGAAAGTGTTGACGACAAGCAATCCATTCAGTGCGCTTTCAGAAGTCTCTATTCTGTCGCTAAGTATTTACGTACTGCTCGGTATTGGTGGTTACTTGCTGAGCCTTAAGTTGAACCGAACTGATGATGTGAGCTTGAAGACGCTGTTCCAACGCTAGAGTCACTTGTTCTGATTCTGAGCCCTAAGCCCTAAGCCCTAAGCGGCGAATCTCATCAGATATCAAATCTAAATCAAAGCTTCTGAGAAATCGGGAGCTTTTTTATTGGCTGCTGTTTTATTTTTAAGCGCTTTAAACCCTAACAATGGTTTTAGTGATAGAGGCAAAGATACAGAATGGTGATAAGTTTTTATTTTGGTTTTGGATGCTGATTACTGAGTGAGGCAAAGATAAACTAGGGGGTATTAATGAGCTGACATTGAATTGCATTATTGTTAATGCCTGCCAGCTCTTTGGGGGATGATTTCTTTAGTCGCCGACCAGATGAATGTCCTTGAGAGTGCTATTGAAATCGGTTTGTTGCGTTTACAGATCTTGTAACCTGTTCTGTTGCTAAGCTTTTAATTCATCATTTAACTTCAAGCTCTTTCGCTTTTCAGTTATCGATATAAAGCTTATTTCTTTGAAGCTTCTTTCGCTGTGTCTTTCCAGTATTGGATGCGAACGCGATGAAGCTGTGCTCTTCTCATTTTTTTCATAAGGGATATTTCCTTTTCTTTAACTGCTCTTCATGAGCTATTTTTATTGCTAACAATTCGAATCTAACGGTGTTTGACGGCCAGATCAATGATACAAATCACAAAATATATAGAGTTTTGAGTACCATTTACATCAAAGTATGACCTAGTTATCAACTATGGCTCAATTCAATCTCTTAAGCCGTTGTTCGAAATTTAGATTAGTTATCTCAGATGACAAATTCATTTCAGTATCAATACAGTTCAGTGATACATATTTAATAGACCGGGCTAACACGGATTTAGTTCCCAATAACTTACCTTTCCTGCCCCTACCACTAACTGTCTCTTCTCTCCTACAAATTACCTCCTCTACAATTTAAGTTACGACGTAACTAATATTCTTGTTGAGCTGGTTATTTTTTTATTCACATAGAGCTATACGACACAAACTCAAAATGGGATTATGTTTGTAACGGAAGAGCTTTTAATAGAAAAAGACAGTAATAGATAAGATTAAATGGACGTGATTATGAGTAAAGTCATTCTACAAGGGCATATTCTTGTGCCAGACAACGACCTAGAAGCGGTCACACAAGCGCTGGTCGTTCATAAGGAACTTACCCTCTCAGAACCCGGCTGTATCGTGTTTCGAGTCAGTCAAAGTTCACTTCAGCCTAATCGATTTGAAGTTTATGAAGAGTTCACTAGTAGAGAAACATTCGAAGCCCACCAACAACGAGTCAAAGCTTCTGAATGGTGCGACATCTCAAAGAACGTAACTCGTCATTATCAAATAACCGACGTTACTACTTCATAAATGTCCGAGCCATTAACTGACCGCATCGTCAAGTTGATCAAGCAAGATCCCTTGCGAATGCAGATTTTAGGATGTGTCTCTCAACTGGGTTTACCACAATGCTATGTCGCCGCAGGCTTCGTGCGAAATCGAGTATGGGATCACCTGCATGGTTTTGACTCCCCTACACCATTCAATGACATTGATGTGATCTACTTTGATCGCGATGATACCTCTTACGAATCGGTTATTCGATACGAAGCTCAACTTCAACAGTGGTTACCGGAATTGGATTGGCAAGTTCGCAATCAAGCCAGTATGCACACCCGAAATGGCGACAAACCTTATCAAAGTGCATTAGGTGCGATGAGTTACTGGCCAGAGAAAGAGACGGCGATCGCCGTAAAACAAAGCCCGACAGGGGAAATCGAGTGTATTTCTGCTTTTGGTTTAGAGAGCTTATTTAATTTGAAAATCACACCGAACCCCAATCGCAGCCGCGACGTGTTTGATCAACGAGTCCAATCTAAAAACTGGTTAACTCATTGGCCCAAGTTAACGATTGGAAAAAGTTAACGATTGGAAAAAGTTAACGATTAGCCACAGTTAGTTAATTAGCGGTTACAGCCAACGATCGGCCGGATGCAAAATGAAAACCATTGCCTAAAAAGCCAATCAGATCTAACATGTCCACGCTTATTAGCTTAGTAAGTTAGTCACTAGTCTCATCAACCGCGCCTGGCGACTAACTGCTGCGCCTTCTCGTCATACAGAGTAACGACCATGAACCAACAATACATGCTGCAAGCGCTTGAAGCTTCGCGCCAAGCCCTACCTGATTGCCAACCAAACCCGCCAGTGGGCTGTGTTTTGGTCAAAGACAGTGAGGTCGTGTCGGTTGGGTACACACAAAAGGTCGGTGGAAATCATGCAGAGGTCGAAGCGTTAAATAGCTATAACGGAAAAATGGAAGGTGTTACCGCTTATATAACTCTAGAGCCCTGCTCTTTTGTTGGCAGAACACCCGCTTGTGCCAATACATTGGTTAAAGCAGGCATCAAACACGTCGTCGTTGCCATGCTAGACCCAGATCCGCGCAATAATGGTCGTGGTGTCGCGATACTCGAGTCAAATAGCGTGAGAGTCGATGTAGGGCTATGCCAAGCACAAGTGAGCGCCTTTTTAACCCCGTATATTGGTAAGTCCTAGATCTTAAACAGTCAGTGTTAATTTAATTTCACACGGTAAAGCGGATTAACTGGCTTATCGACAAAGTATGACCAGATATGATCGTAGACCGCATGTTGGTTAGGAAACGGCGCTAACGCTTTCGCCTCTTCTAAATTACACCAACGGTACTCAGTGTGTTCATGGTTTAGTTCTACCGCTTGGTCTGGCGGACAAAGCACAGCAAAGATTGGGATAAGTTGAATGACATTGACGTTCGCCTCGTAGAACTGCTCCAGAAACTGTGCGTTGTACAAGGCTTCCACTTCAATTTTGGTCTCTTCTTCAAACTCACGAACAATGGCCTGCCAGCCTGTTTCCCCCGCTTCAATCGAGCCTGCTACATGGCACCAAAATTCGCCTTTCATACGCTTCATTAATAGCATTTTCGTTTGTCCGTCGATCTCTGAAAGAGCGACACCAGCTACGATGGAAGTGTTGAGTGGAATCATAACGTTACCTTAGATTGAATAAGGGGCGGCAAGGCTACCACCCTTAGTTTGTAAAGTTACCTTCTCTGATTAGAAACGAGAAGTCACTCAGCAATTTATGGCTATCAAGCGATATTCCTGAGTTTTACATTCAAAATGACAACTCTTTCATCCCATCATTGAGCCATTTCTTATTTGAGGCGCTTTTCGATAAAGAGTAGAATCCCCGCCTTGTAATGTGTTTCTTCAGTTTTTATTATTAGAACGTCGGTTTCTAGAAGCATTGTTTTTAAAGGCCTCTGTTTTGGTCGCTCAGCTTCTAGGCTCTATAATCATACACAGTAGACTCACAACCATTTATCACCACGATATAAGTAGTAAGACGACAACATGCACTCATCCAAACCAACGCACGCCTCAGAAAACAGCCACACACCTGAGAACTGCTTCACTCGCTTTCAACAGCCGATCGAGTCATATTCGTTGCCTGAGCGTTTCACCTTCCCGTTCTATTATGAACCGCACGCACTGTGTGAAATCGCTTCTCACCAACTTCAACAATACCTAGAAACACAAACCGATTGGCAACATGACTTCGGGCTAGACTCTGATACAGGTCGCGGCAAGATGTTCGGCGTGTTGCTAGTGAAAAGTCCAGAAGGTGAGCTTGGTTACTTCTCTGCTTTCTCTGGCAAAATCGCAGACCAAAACTTACTGCCCCATTTTGTACCTCCCGTATTCGACATGCTCAGCAGCGACAGTTTTTTCCATCAAGACACGGCCGACATGATGGCTGTGAATGCGAAATTTAAAGCGCTGCAAACGAACGCTGAATACCTTGAGTTATGTGAACAACTAGTACAACAGAAAGCACTGGCAGAACAAGAGATTGAAGCTCAACGTTTGTTAATTGTAGAAGGCCGAAAAACACGTAAAGAACAACGTGAACAAGGTAAAGAAAACCTTGATGAGCAAGCCTTCGAACAGCTGAATAACGAGTTAAACAAAGCCAGCGTTGCCGATAAAAATCAGCAGAAATATCTTAAGCTCAACTGGGAACAAACCCTAAATGAACTTCAAAGCAAAGTTGGTGTGTTCACCACTCAATTAGCTGAACTCAAAGAGCAAAGAGCACACCTTTCTCATCAGCTTCAGCACAAACTGTTTTCACAATACGCTTTCCAAAATGCGGAAGGAAATATTGAAGATCTAAACCAGATCTTTGAAGACACCCCAAACAAGATACCACCAGCAGGTTCTGGCGAATGCGCTGCCCCCAAGCTGCTGCAATACGCGTATCTAAATGGTTATACACCGTTGGCATTGGCTGAATTTTGGTGGGGTCGTTCACCGAAGTCTGAAATCCGAAAGCACAAGAAATACTACGCTTCTTGTCAGAGTAAGTGTGTGCCGATCCTTGGCCATATGTTGAAAGGCCTAAAAGTCGATCCAAACCCATTGCTAGAAAACCCAGCAGAAGGTAAAGATCTCGACATCCTGTTCCAAGACGATCACATCGTGGTGGTACATAAGCCAGCAGGTTTTCTATCCGTACCAGGTAAAACCATCAAAGATTCGGCCTACACTCGCGTTCAAGAAATGCATCAAGATGTTGAGGGGCCATTTGTTATCCACCGCTTGGATATGGCGACCTCTGGCATTCTGATATTTGCTCTGACTCGACGTGCAAACAAAAGCCTGCAGAAACAATTCATTACTCGTGAAGTCGAGAAGCGCTACGTGGCAATGATCGAAGGCGTTCTGACCGAAGATGAGGGTTATGTTCGATTACCGCTGCGTGGTGACCTGTACGATCGTCCTCGTCAAATTGTCTGCTACGAGCACGGTAAGCCAGCTGAAACCAAGTGGGAAGTCATTGAGCGAAACCAAGACACCACCAAGGTTTATCTACACCCTAAAACTGGCCGCACTCACCAGTTACGTGTTCACTGTTCACACCAAGAAGGGCTAGATATGCCTATCTTGGGTGATGGCTTATACGGCAACAAAGCCGACCGACTGCACTTACATGCTGAAAGGCTTGCGCTGCACCACCCTATCACCAAAGAGTGGATGGTGTTCCAGTTCGACGCTGAATTCTAAGCGTTAAGCCTATTTTCTGCGTTAAGACTATTTTCTGCATTAAGCCTAAGAGATAAACCAGAGTCACAAAACGTTTGTGACTCTGATTCCCTCTTTCACCTACCTCTTTGGGGTATATCTCCACACTTATTGCACTACATCAAGGTTCATTTTCTTGCGACGAGTAGCATGCGCCTCTTCTTTTTTCTTTGAGGCCTTTGATATGTCATCAGCTGCTTTGAATTTGCACACCAACACATCAACTTCTTCTGTGATTGCCTCACAAGGATTGAGCTTGAAACCACTCACGGACAAAAAGCCAGACCTAAATTCAGCAATGTTGAGTCTCATCGAAGAAGTAAAAAACGAACTCCCTCTTTACGAATCAGAAACGTTTATCTGTAGTCCAAAGGGTAACTGCTCGGGTTGCTCTAAGAAATTATTGGAGATGGTCGACACAGAATTGATGTACTGGGAACACAGTATTTCAATGGGACAAGGACCGAACTTCGAAGAACTGCGTCGCTTCGGTAAGCTATGCAGCAGTGTAAGACGTGGCTTAGAAAGAAACGGCTTGGTAGAGGAATACCCTAGAAGAAGATAACTAAAACTAAGTCTCTAACTTTGGTACTTAAACACGGTTTAGGACGTCCTCGATCGTGTTTGAGGCCTCGCCCTCACTGGCTTTAGCGCATATTAGCTCCAATTACCTCAACTGGAGTCAACCTCATGAAGTGGACACACTTACTGTTCGTATTCCTACTTTCCTTTTGTACTTCTGCCATAGCTTCCGATGTCGGATTCACTCAAGTCACCTTAACTGACGATTCTAATCGCCCGCTAAACACTGCGATTTGGTATCCCACACAAGATAAATCAAACACGACCTTGATTGGCGATAACCCGGCCTTCATCGGCACACAAGTCGTCAAAGATGGAGAAATTCAATCTGGCACTTTTCCTGTGGTGCTTTTATCACACGGCTACCGAGGAAACTGGCGAAACCAGAATTGGTTGGCAACAGCACTCGCACATCGTGGATACATAGTCGCCTCAGTCAACCATCCGGGAACCACATCTTTTGACCAATCTCCAGAGCAAGCAGCCAAGTGGTGGGAAAGACCGCGAGATATCACACGAACTCTCGATTACCTGCTAAGCGAAGTTCTATGGAAGCAATCGGTTAATGCCAACAATATCACTGCAATTGGACATTCATTAGGAGGCTGGACAGTGATGCAATTGGCAGGAGCGAAAATCGATAGGGCGACCTTCGAGGCTGAGTGTCTTATATACCCCAACCCACGTACCTGTGGGCTTCCTGAAGAATTAGGGCTCTCACAAGTCCAAACGGCTGAACCAAACGATAAAGGCCTATCAGACCCTCGAATAAAGCGCGTGGTTAGCCTTGATCTAGGGCCTGCTCGCAGCTTTTCAATCGTTAGCTTAAATGACATTAAAGTGCCAACCTTGATACTGGCAGCTGGGAGCGATATTGGAGATCTTCCTCAAGCATTAGAGTCTGGCTATATTGCCGAACATGTACCTATCAATTCAAGACGCTACAAAGTCTATGACAACACCACCCATTTTAGCTTCATTCAAGGCTGTAAACCCGGTGCTATAGCCATGCTGAATGAGGAGGTGCCAGGGGATGGCATTATTTGTAAAGATGGCATTGGTACATCACGCGACCAGTTACATCAATTGTTCTTCAATGACATCGCTAACTTTCTGAATTGATAAACCAAAAGCAAACACACTCAATCTAAGACTTGTGGCGAGCTTCGAAATTCACTCGGAGTTTGCCCAGTAATCCTTGAAAACTCACGATTGAAATTGGACTTGGTTTGAAAACCTGAATTAAGGAAGATATCGGTTATCGTCTCATCACTTTGCTTCAATAGAATCTTGGCATACTCAACTCGATAAGCATTGATCACCTTCGAAATGTTCTCATTATGAGTTTGATTAACTGCTGACGATATTTTCCGAGCTGGGATGCCTAACTTTCTCGCCAATCGATTGAGAGATAAATCTGGATCTTTGAACACCTGATGATCTCTCATCAATGCATCAAACTTAGCGACTATCTGCGTGACATTTTTGTCTTCGTCAAAGCTTACCGTTGTTATCAGTGCATCAGCTGCGTCAGGTAAGCTATTTAGTATTGGAAGTTCGCTCTGTTGTTGATTTTGCTTCTGAATCAGAGACGTACTGGTACTGACAAAAATCACAGTCCCAACAATTGCGGGAATAAGAACTAAATAGCTAATGGATAGGATCAAGTCAATGTGTTGTGCGTTGAGCTGCAAAATATCAAACGAGATAATACCATCCACGAGAGCTGAAAACAGTAAAGCAAAACCAGCAACACGTTCAGCGAGCAAAACATTCGATACATCACTCAACCTGACGTGCTCTGGAAAGTTAAACGATGATTTCAACAACAAGCAGCCATAGCCGAGATAGAGCGAGATCAGTAATATATCTATCGCTCCGCCCCAAAGATGCTCATAAAAAAATGAGCCAACCAGAACAGCGACTGGACCTAACCAATGCAAATGTGTATTGGGCTTACTTCGGTGACCCCCCGTAAAGCAGAGCCATGCTGTTACAGGTACGCTTGCCCCTAGTACTGGCTGTAAGAAACGAAACAATGCGATATCTACCGTCCAACGTAACCCAACAACAGTAATCATCAACGCGCACAACATGATAAACCAAAATGGTTTTTGACTTGTTTGTGGGTAACGATATCGAAGCAAAACGGCCGTGATAAATAACAGTAGAGCAGCAACAAATGGCAAGGGAATAGCGAGCATCAAAATTCCATTTATGTTCGAGAAAAGATCATTTCAATATCACGTCACATATTCAGTAAGTGAACCATTGAATCAGTGCGAGTGATAAGTATTGAATATCAATCTATGGTAAATCATTCCTCAGAGAGAAATCTAGACCGAAATCTTGATGGCGTTAAGCCGATGATTTTCACAAAGACTTTTCGGAAGCTGTTCACGTCCTCATAGCCCACTAGGTAGCTGATCTGCTCAACCGGTTTATGAGAGCTTTCCAGTAGCTCGCACGCACTTTGAATACGTACGTGTTGGATATAATTGATCGGCGTATAGCTCGTCGCTTTGGTAAATTGACGGATAAAGGTTCTCCGACTCATAAACGCTTCTTCAGCCAATTGGTCAAGAGACAACGAAAGATGATGGTTCTTTTGAATAAAACGCTGCACTGGCACAATCTTGTCATTGCCGTGAGCATAGTTCGGCACAAAGCTTTGATAGTAGCGTTGCTCTCTCAACCCCGTATCAAGCACGAGGTATTTACCTAGATTGCGAGTATTGGTCGGGGTTGTATATTTGGTCAGGATAAACAAAGCGAGATCCATCCACGACATCAAACCGCCAGCGGTGATAATGTCAGCGTCATCGATCAATATTTTATCCACATCAACATCGACCTCAGCATATTGCTCCGAGAATTGTTTCTGTGCTTGCCAATGCGTTGTCACGGTTCGTCCCTGCAACAACCCCGTTCCAGCTAAAATAAACACGCCCGCGCAAGCAGAACAGAGTATCGACCCACGTTGATGAGACTGAACAAGGTAATCCAACAAACCTTCATCTGGTTCTAAGTAGTAGCTGCCATCTAGGTTTGGCGGCACCAAAATGATGTCTGCTTTTGAGTTCTCGATTAATCCATCAACCGATTTAGACCAATCGTCGTAAGGCTTAATTTCAGCATGAAACTGAACCTGCTCATTGGAAGGTTCGAGGCTATTAGCCAATTGAAGAAACTCTTTCACTCCAAACACGGCACTTTGCAGAGAGCCTGGATAGTCGATGATTTCGACCATTACTGATTTTGTCACTATTGCCATAGAGTCTGTCATTTTTGACGTGTGATAAAAACTACAGAGTATTCATAATATCCCTACACCGCAACACACTAAATACAAAGGTATAGACTATGAAGAAAACAGCCCTACTACTTATCGACTTTCAAAATGACTATTTCCCTTCATACGAGGGTGCAAAATGGGCGCTGTCTGAAACAGAAAAAGCAGCCGAAAAAGGTGCACAGTTATTATCCGCTTTCAGAGACAAGCAACTTCCTGTGGTTCATGTACGTCATGAGTTTCCGACGAATGATGCTCCATTCTTCTTGCCAGAATCAGACGGTGCTCAAATCCACAGCAGCGTGACTCCGCTAGAAGGTGAACCTGTTATCGTAAAGCATCAAATCAATAGCTTTAGAGACACAGAGCTGAACAAGGTGCTAAAAGAGCAAGGCGTTGAAAAACTGATCATCGTTGGTGCAATGAGTCACATGTGTATTGATGCTGTGACTCGTGCAGCAACCGATTTAGGCTATGAATGCCACGTAGCGCATGATGCTTGCACAACCTTAGATATGGAGTTCAATGGCGTTAAAGTACCTGCAGCACATGTGCACGCCGTATTCATGGCAGCACTTAGCTTTGGTTATAGCAACGTTGCAACAACAAACGAGCTAGAGAAGCTGCTTTAATCAAGATCCGTATTAGTGGTAAGCACTCAGATTCGTGATTGACCGCCTAAACTGACGGTCTACATATTAAGAGCACAAAAAAAGGCGCCGATTAAGGCGCCTTTTTACTAGAAACGAGCTTTCATTATGTCGCTGCAGTTTGGCGCGTAGGGTGTTTGATGAATACCGCAATCACTGCCACGATAGCCAATGCGAAACAGTAGTATGAGTTAGAAACGATCTCTAACGGCGATAGGTTAAATACCGAACCTAATAGCAGCACCTGCGCACCATAAGGCAACACACCTTGAATCACACAAGAGAAGATATCCAATAAGCTCGCCGAGCGACGTGGAGATACATCGTTCTCTTCTGCTAATTGACGAGCAACACTACCAGAGACAATGATCGCTACTGTGTTGTTTGCCGTGCACATGTTCACCATAGATACCAAACCAGCAATACCTAACTCACTTGCGCGGCCATTCGCTTGCTTAGAGTGTGAAGAGCCGAACGCACGAATCATGCTACTTACCAGGTTAGTCAAGAACGCTAGACCACCTTGGCGACGCATCAGCTCACTCAAACCACCGATCAGCATCGACAGTAAGAAGATTTCCTGCATGTTGCCAAAGCCAGCATAGATATCTTGCGCGTAATCCGTTAAGCCGTAGTTCTCCACTGAACCTAAGCTAACGCCACCCGCCAGTAAGATACCGATGGTCAGCACAACGAACACATTCATGCCTGATACTGCAAGAATCAAGATCGTGATGTAAGGCAGCACTTTAAGCCACTCAATAGGACCCGTTTCTGGCACTTGAGTCGCTGTGCTATTGAAAGCAAAGATAACAACCGCGATAAGTGCAGCAGGAAGTGCGATACGGATGTTCTCTTTAAACTTGTCTCTCATCTCACAGCCTTGCGAGCGCGTCGCGGCAATCGTGGTATCTGAGATAATAGAAAGGTTGTCACCAAACATAGCACCACTTAAAACAACGCCTGCAGTCAGTGGAATGCTCATGCCTGCTGAGTCAGCAATGCCTAACGCCACAGGTGCAACCGCAGCGATGGTGCCCATCGACGTACCCATTGCTGTCGCGATGAAAGCTGAAATCAGAAAGATCCCCGGCAGAATCATGCTCGTCGGGATCGCCGACAGACCGAGGTTTACCGTCGCGTCAACGCCACCAGACGCTTTAGCCACAGCTGCGAAAGCACCCGCCAATAGGTAGATCATGCACATTGCGATAATGTCTTTGTGACCGACTCCACCTAAGAATTGTTCGATAGCACGGTTCAATTTATCTTTGCTTAGCAACAACGCCAGCACCACAGCAGGCAAAGCCGCAATCGGAGCTGGCAGCTGATAGAAAGCAAAATCGACGCCTTGCAGTGACAAGTACGTGCCTACGCCAATAAACAGCGCTAGGAACACGATCAGAGGGATAAGCGCAACTGCCGAAGGAGCAATAACCGCATTAGAATTTTTTGAATTGGACATGGAACGACAACACTATAGAACAGGGAGGAGAGCAGACTAATGTCACACTTAGGACTTGTCAACGTCTAGACGTCTAAACGCCCAATTTAATGCAAAGTAATAAGAACTCTATTGAAGATCACATAATAGAAAAGGCTATTTACTCACCAGTAAATAGCCTTTCGAGAACAAATTGCCTATGCGTAAAGCAGAGTTTTAGAGAGCTGCTCTCTTGATAAACAGAGCTTGTAAAGAACTTAGCGCTTTTGGTTGAAAGTCACTTGATACTCTCCGATATCATCATAAGCAACGGTTGTTAGCTCATCGAAGTCAACCTCAACCACACCACAGTAAGACCCTGTAATAATCGCCTCGCCCGCTTCAAAACTGACTCCACGCTTGGTCATCGTATCGATCAACCAGTAGATAGGGTTTTGAGCTAATGCGTTAGGGTGAGCGCCAGAAAATGCCTGAACTTTTCCAGCTTGAGTTATAGCCACTTCGACCTTGGCAGCCGCAAACGCTTCATCTTTCTCTATTTCAGGACCAAGAAATAGGCCTTGGTTTGCCAAACAATCGGCTAAAACTTCGTAAAACTCTGCACCACTGTCATCAGCAAAGCGAGATTGAATCAACTCCAATGCCATACGACATGAACCAATTGCATTATTGATTTGTACTTCACTGTAGCCATTTGAGTTCGCAGGCAATGACTTAGTCAGCACAAAAGCGATTTCTGGCTCAACTCGGGCTACCCCTTTGCCTGGTAAAGACCCTGTGTCTGCGAACAGTTCACAAACATCTCCTTGCTGCACGTTGTCAGCGAAAATAGGCGCTACGATAAATTTATTTTCTGCAAGAGGTAACAGACACTTCCAGCCCCCCACTCTATCTGCGTGTATTTCAATCATTGATTCTTGAATGGATAACGCATCATCTAAACTGGTTGGGCGATATTGTTCGATTAACCTTGGTGCTTTAGTTCCCGCGGTGCGACGGCTTAATAACTCTTTAGCCGCCTGCTCAAATATACTTGTCATAATATACCGTTTAAATTTAGAACGATTAGAAATAGGCTTGGACAATTGCATCACTCATACGATGGTTGCACCGTAAAGTGTTCAAAGGCTTATTGTCACATGTACCGCAAGTAAACACATACCTCTAAGTCAATATAACAAAAGAAAAGCCAGCACCTGATGATCAGTTTGCTAACTTGTTAAATATGTCATTGTCGAAGAAGCGCTGTTGATTTCTCATCTAAGCCATTGTCTTTTTTGATCTTCTCAACAATCGTGAACATGTTTTCTCTGTCTTCAATTTCAAGCTGCATGGTTTAAAGTTCACAGTCTTCTTTAACACTCAACTCTTCAATAGTGATACGATAGTTATTGTTTTTGCCTGTGATTATTTGCATCGTCATTACTGTCTCCTAACTTGAATTTACGAACCGCTAAGTGATAATGTCAATTACAAGCACAATGGTTGATACTATCAGCTGTATTCCCGAGGATCGTTTATGTCTGATAACACATCGCTAGAATCCATCTTTCGCTTAGTACACTCTTTTAAACGCCAAATGCGTGAACAGATTGAGAGCTTAGATTCTGAGATCGCACCTATGAACATTCGTGTCATGAAGATCATTACTAAGAAATCTCCATGTACCGCTATCGATATCGCAAACTGCCTATGCCGTGATAAAGCACAAGTCACGAGACTAGTAAATACAACGATCAATCAAGAGCTTGTGAAGAAGTCTCTAAACCCTGAAGACAAACGTAGCCAATTGTTGGTCCTGACTGATAAGGGTGAAGAGATCATGGGTAAAGTCTCTAATATTGATCGAGACATGCTACAACGAATGACCAAAGGCATGACCGAAGATGAATTAGAACAGTTCAGCAAAATAGCGAACAAAATGGCTAAGAACCTCGAAAATTGATCTAAGTAACAAGCAGCCCTTTCGAACAAGCCACTCTTTTCAAAAAGCAAAAAACGCCACCGAATAGTAAGATCGGTGGCGTTTTGTGTATAAGCTAGGTTTATACACATTAACGGTTTAGCTACGTCTATTTGGATGACAGCTCTTTTCCAGTAGCCCACCGACTCTAATTGGCACCAAAAACGTACCTCCTTTATCGGCAAGCACCTTTGTCTAAATGGTCGTAGTGATCGTGGCTGATCACCATCACATCAATATCGGGTAGATCTTGCGATGTGATTGGTGTTGGATGAAAACGCTTTGGCCCCATCCATTGAACTGGCGATGCACGATCACTGAACACAGGATCTGTCATAACTAGTTTGCCATCCAGCTTTATCATCACGCTTGAGTGACCTAAGCGGTACGCAACCTCTTCTTGCTCTTCAATCAACTGTTCCGCAGTCATTGGAACGAGAGGCAATGCGGTTCGTGGCACTGGCTCATTTCTTTCCACTGTCACATAAGCTTTCAAGATTGAAAAAATATCCGACATACCCGATTTGTATTCCAATTCACTGTTAACAAACTTCTTCGGAAGCTTATCTAGATTGTCATTTGATTGTGAACCTGTGCTGACGATAGCGACCATGGCAAGTACTCCTAAAATCGGTAATAGATATTTTTTCATTGGTCTCTCTTCAACGTTGGGGTAGGCCCAACTCAAAAACTACATTAGCAATGTTTACATATCAAACAAGTAAACCAATGAGTGTAATTTTTATTAATTGAATTTAACTCCGGAAAAAGCCCTCAGTCAAAGGACAAGTAAATGTGACGCCTCAAATCTGTACAAATATCGCACAGCGCTCATTTCTAGGATTCATTTATTGACCATTAGGTCAGGTTTTAATTAACATTATATTTACAAATAAACATTGGACGTTGTTAGAAGGGACTCTAAATTGGAATTTACTATACGAACTAAGGCAATATTGGCGACGATCATCGCTACTCTGGCCATTATTAGCGTAATGGGGATATATTCATTTCAATCAAGCCGAGCCATCCTGATTGATAGGACCTTTGAAAGAGAACTGCCCGCGTCACTTGGCGAGGTGAGCAATGAAATCAACCTTAAGCTGGAAACTCCTATTCTCGCATCAAAGATGATGACGCTTTCGCCTTTAATGCAGCAAACCACACTCTCGGAAGAAGAGCTTCGGACCTATCTTCAATCTGTTAAAAACGAATTCAACGCGATCAGTGCCTATTACGTTTCCAACGAAGCGAGCACTTACTACACCCACAACGGCATACTAAAAACCATCTCAGCCAATGAACAAAATGACCAATGGATCTACCGCTTCATCCAGTCAGACAAAACATTTGAGCTCTCTTTAGATATTGATGCCGGTACTGGCATCCCAGCGCTATTTGTCAACTATGTGGTGACTCGAAACGGCGAACGTATCGGTGTGACTGGCATCGGCTTAACCTTGGAAAGTATTACCCAATTGATCAGCAATCACAGCGTGGATGAAAACGGTATTGTTTTTCTGGTCGATAAACAAGGGATCATCAAGGTTCACCCTGACAAAAACCTAATTGGTCAATCAATGGACTCTATCGGGATTGAAAGTAGCCTGTTACTCGGTAGTCAGCAAACCATTGTTCATGAGGGTGTTGTTGACAGACAGCCTCAAATTCTAGGCTCCAAATCGATGCCGGGTATTGGTTGGACTTTGATTACTCAAATCCCCAAGCAAGAAGTATTAAGTGAATTAAACGACTTCAGTCAAACTATTATCTTTATGGCTTTACTCATCGCTGCAATCTACACACCAATCGCAGCATGGGCGACCAACAAACTGTTGCTGCCTTTCGTTGAGGTTGCAGAACTATTGCAACAGATAGGAAAAGGCGGTGGCGATCTAACGCTTCGCTTGGATGACTCACGTCATGATGAAATAGGCCAGATTGCAAAAGGATATAACCAATTTGTTCAATACCTTAGCGACCTGCTTAAAGACGTGTCGAATACGGGTCAACAAATATCAGAATCCATTCAGAGCGTGGATGGAATGGCTCAATCAATGGAACAAGACATCAAACAACAAACTAGCCAAATAGAACAAGTCGCCACAGCCATTCACGAGATGGGAGCCAGCTCTGACGAAATAGCCCAAAACGCTAACGGTGCTGCCGATAGCGCGAGCAGAGCTTCAGGTGCGATAATTATCGGTCAAAAATCGGTCACCGTCACCTCAGAAAGTATCGAACACATGAACCAGCAACTCGACGACACCACGGCAATCGTTAATCAACTCGCTCAAGATGCCAACTCTATCGACACTGTGTTGGATGTGATCAGCGATGTTTCTGAACAAACGAACTTGTTGGCATTGAATGCAGCAATCGAAGCCGCTCGGGCTGGAGAGCAAGGCCGTGGCTTTGCGGTGGTTGCTGACGAAGTTAGAACGCTCGCCTCACGAAGCCAAGCATCAACTGAAGAAATACGCGGCATTATCGAGAAGCTTCAGCATCGTACTCAACAAGCCGTGGCTGCGATTGATACTAGCACCACTCTTGGGAGTAACTGCCAGGTTGAGGCTTCTAATTCAGAGCAGCAGCTATCAAGCATTTCTCAAAGTGTCGATGAGATGAATGCGATGAACATGCAGATCGCCTCAGCAACGGGCCAGCAATCTAACGTCATCAACGAGATCTCACCGCACATCTCAGGCATTTCTGAAATCGCCAGAGAGAGCGATAGCATGATTGAGAAAACAGCTCAGGAGTGCCAGCACTTGCGAGCTAAGGCAATGCACTTAACGAGTTTGGTTTCTCAATTCAAATGCTAACTTCAATGGAACGCGAAATACGCTGACCACTCCACTCAAGTTAGTCAGCAGACCATACATTCTTGAAATCTGGCCATCCCCAGTTGGTGATGGCTACGTTTTTCAGAATCCCTTGGAAACGCACAGTTTGTAAGTGATGGAACATCGGGACTAACCAATAATCAGAAATCAACGTGGATGCAACGGGCTCCAACTCTGCCAAATAATTCGGTAGTTCAACCGATGCTTTGTGATGATCTAAGCGCTGTTTGAGCCAATCACTGTTCATCTCTCCTAGTGCCGAGTGCAAAACAGGGTCATTCATCAACCACGAGAACAATGAAGAAGGGGCATTGTCATCGAGATTGAGGTTACACAACACCAAGTCTTCTTTTAAATCGCCACTTTGAGAGAGCTGTGCCAGTTCTCGAAAGCTGTAGGAATTCACCTCAACTTCCACACCATATCGTTTGAGTATGTCTGATACGCAAATAGCACATCGATAGAGCGCGTAATAATTGTAAACGGCAATCCTCATCTTTTTCGGAAGTTGCGTCTCTTTCGAAGGCGTTCGATACAATTTTTGCCAACTTGGTAGAATGTTCTGAGCAAAAGAGACGCTGAACAATCCTTGATTTTTTTCAAGTTGAGACAATACCGCTTGTGGGTTAGCTATCCCAGCGATGTACTTACGCTGCTCATCAGTGAACAGACTAGAAGCTGAATTCTGATTGAATAGAATAAATAAACACCCATCCTCAACTCGACTACGAAGGCCATCGGTTTCAGCCGACACCAGCTTCGCATCGCTTTTTCCGAGTTGATGAAAACAAGACGAGTCTTCATAAGGCGACACCTGCATTTGGCTGTCATCGAAACGAGCGCTGCCCGTCATCGATTCTTCAAACTGCCAAATAGTCACCTCATCAGTCAAAGAGCGACAACCATAATAAAGCTCAAATGCCGCGAGCTTGATGCGTTCATTATTGGTCTCAACCACTTTGAAAGGGCCGGTTCCAATCACAGCATGATAGACCGAATTTAAGAGCGATGGCTCACGGGTCACTTGCGCAGCGGGTTGAATCGAATACTTAACGCCAGCAAGTAAGCCCGCGAAGCCGGTATCTGCTTTGGTCAGTTGGAAGCTGATCCTTAACGGCTGCTCACTGTAAACCGATGCAACATGAGCTAACTCTGTCTGATAGAAAGGTAGCGGTTGTAAAGCGGTAAACAACGAAACTAGCTGTGTGGCGTCAACGGGTTGGCCATCGTGGAAAGTTAGGCCAGGGCGCAAATAGAAAGTCCAAACCAAATTTTAAGCATCATACTCCCAATGGTGCGCCAGTTCAGGCTTTAACTCGCCCTTGCCATTACAAGTGACGAGGCAGCTGAACACTTGCCTGATCAAAAATCGTTCGCTACTACGGTGAATATGGTGTGGGAATAGGTCTTCAAACTTACGTTTGTAGGTTAATTGAACGTGCAGTAGCCCTTCACGCATCGTCGCGCCAGAGGTTTCTTGGAGGAGAGACCCAAATACAGCGCGGTCATTGTCTAGAATTGACAGTGCTTTTTCGTATTTGCCCTGCTCTATCAATTTACTGGCAACATGTTGAGTCAATTCTTGATGGCTAAAACGTAAGGTCAGATTAGAACGTTGATTCCTGCCAACTTTTGGTTCCCACACGACCCATTCAGCTTGATGCATTTTACCTAACAAGGTTCGAGCGTGGCGCAAGCTTGTAAACAACTTATCTGCCACTTCCGTTAAGGTCACGGAGTGAGAAATGTTTGGCTCGAACGATTCTAGCCGCGTGTAGTAACGCATCATGTTTAGATCAGACAAATAATGAACCTTTTAAACGTAGCTCTTCCTAATTAAGCCCATTATAAAACACAATCGTAAAAAAGTAGTGTGATATGACCAAAACAGGAACAACCAATAAAAATACTATCTGTTTTTTAGTTCCTCTTAATTAACCATAATGAACGGGTCAGCAACAAACCATAGGTTGTAAATAAAGCCTAACTAGAGAGAGTAATGACCATGAGAAAATACTATCTTAATAAGTTAAAAAGCACCTGCAGTAAGCTCGAAAGAGAAGCATTACGAACACTTATAGAGCTGTGTAACTGGCGTTATTAGTACACTTTTTAGCACCGAGTTAACGCGAGTTGAGTACAACCTAATATGCTCCTACCCCCAATATGAGTTAGGTCTCAACTCGCTTTTCCATTCCAAACCCACTCTCAACCCTGCAGTACCAATCACTCACACATTCGATAACTTTCCGTTGTCGACTCGACAAATTTAATTCGTTTTCTTAGTTAAACAAAAAGCCTTAAGGTTCGCCCCGAAGCAAGCAAGGAGCCTCAGAAAAAACTGAAAGCTCAGCGAACAACTAAATAATTTTGCAGTTACCAATCAGGTATTAACTAAGGAAACGCCATGCGTATCGCAATTCTTTCTCGCAACGAAAATCTATACTCTACTTCTCGCTTAAAAGCGGCAGGAGAAGCTCGTGGTCACCAGGTCGATGTTATCGACACGCTGCACTGTGACATAGACATCGCGATTAACAATCCGAAGATTCGCTACATGGGTGAAGAGCTACCTCAATACGATGCTGTTATTCCACGTATTGGCGCTTCCATTACCTTTTACGGCACTGCGGTTGTTCGCCAATTCGAAATGATGGGCACTTTTTGTATCAATGAGTCAGTAGCTATCAGTCGTTCTCGCGACAAACTGCGCTCACTACAACTGTTGTCTCGTAAAGGTATTGGCTTACCAAAAACAGGGTTCGCTAGCCGCCCAGACAAAATTCAAGACCTGATCAAAAACGTAGGTGGCGCGCCACTTGTGATCAAGCTGCTTGAAGGTACTCAAGGTATCGGTGTGGTTCTAGCTGAAACAAATAAAGCAGCAGAAAGCGTTATCGAAGCGTTCATGGGCCTAAAAGCGAACATCTTGGTTCAAGAGTTCATTGAAGAAGCAAATGGTGCAGACATCCGTTGTTTTGTTGTTGGCAACAAAGTAATCGCAGCAATGAAGCGTCAAGCTGGTGAGGGTGAATTCCGCTCTAATCTGCACCGTGGCGGCACAGCTCAACTGGTTAAACTAACCAAAGAAGAGCGCGCGACAGCAATCAATGCAGCGAAAATCATGGGATTAAACCTATGTGGTGTAGATATTCTACAATCTAAGAATGGCCCAGTGGTAATGGAAGTAAACTCTTCTCCAGGCCTAGAGGGCATCGAGAAGGCAACGGGTAAAGACGTAGCTGACATGATTTTCGAATTCATCGAGAAGAATGCAAAACCAAACGCTAACCGTACTCGTGGCAAAGGCTGATTGAATACCGAAAACTCATGATTGGAAAGAAAATGAACAATAAAATGATCATAGGGAATATCGAAGCACTTTGCTTACCAGAGTTAGGGATAACTGGACTACATACACGTGTTGATACAGGAGCTCAAACCTCTTCTCTACACGTAGACAATCTACTATGTGTTAAATCAAACGGTGAGAAATTCGTAGAGTTCGACCTTCACCCAGACGTTTATCACCTAGAAGAGACGGTGCGCTGCAAGGCAAAACTGAAAACAAGTAAAAAGATTAAATCATCTAACGGCGAAGTTGAACACCGTTGTGTGATTGAAACCATGCTGAGAATCGGTGGCCAACAATGGCCTATCGATATCACGCTAAGCAACCGTCAAGACATGACTTACATGATGTTACTTGGTCGTCAAGGCATGAGTGACAAAGTGATTGTTGACCCAGCGGGTGAATTCCTGCTGACTCACTAATCCGAGTCATCGTAACCGCTCCACAGGTTATAACTAAAGCTAGTCACAACGCAATAAGGCCAGTCTCATGACTGGCCTTATTGAGTTCTATTTTTCTATTTCCGCTTTCTACTTTCAGCTCTGAATACACTGCTTTGCATTCAGACTTCTGATCTATTTCTTCGATTTACCATGAAATTGAAAACCAAATCGCCAAATCGATAACAGTAATTTCTTGGTTTTGATTTTGGTCACTCGCCAATGCGTCACTGGCCTTCTTGGCGCACTCATCAACAGATGTTCAAAAGCCTTCTGACTGAAATCGACTTGCCCACCATGCGCCACCAGCAAGGTATCGAGCTGCATGTCATAAATACGAGATATCGACTCTCGGTACTTATTCGGATGAAAGATAGGGAAAGGTGGAATCAGCTTCTTTTTCACTTCGACCATTAAATCCGCAACATAGGCGACACTGTGAGATGGGCAATAAACAGAAAGATCTCTGTCGGTATGGCCTGGCGTTTCCAGAACTAACCAGTCGTCAAAGCCAGGAATGCTATCACCATCCGACAACTTGTAGTCCGGCTTCAACCTTCTTGAATACCATAGATTTGCTTTGGGCTTACCCAATCGATTTGCCATCCATCGAGCCAATGCCAGATCGGTCAAATGCATCAATATGCCATCGATGCCGTGGTACCAATCCTTATCTCGATTTGCTGCCACCAAATTACAGTTCGTGAGCTTTCTGAGTTTGTGTGCTGCCCCTGCGTGATCTGGATGCATGTGTGTAACCACAACCGTATGCAGATCAGCAAAATCACGCATAAGCTCTGTTTCGATGAAAGCTTTCAAATGCGGGATGTCGGCTCGACATGCGCCATCAAGTAACAGTAATTTGTCTGGATACTCCACCAAATACATATCTTGGATGTAACCTTTAATGGTATGCAGCTGCAAACCCACTCCTTGTGATAAACCAACTGGTCAGACCTACACCATAGCAAACTCAGACTCAGTTGTAACAAATTTGTTAACTAGAAAATTACATCAAAGTACCATACTCTTCCGCACTTTTATCATGACGACAAAATACGTGATTTGTTGACCTAAGTTATTAAGACTATATATGCGCCTCTAACTTATTGTCTGAGTGCTATACATGAACCAACTAATCGATGCTCTTTCTACCCAAGGCTACTTTGTTTGGGATGACTTCTTAACTCATGAAGAAGTGGTGGCATTTAGGGATTGCATTCCAGAGAACTAGAAAAAGGCTAGGATTGGCCGTAACGATGACGTAGCACGAGAAGCAACGATTCGTAGTGACAAAATTCAGTGGGTACGCCGTGATATGGGCGAACCAGCATCTCTGTTCCTCGACAAAATGGAACAAATTCGTTTAGAAGCAAACCAAGCGTTCTTTTTAGGTCTGTTCGAATATGAAGCGCACTTTGCGAAATACGAAAAAGGCGACTTCTACCAGAAGCATTTAGACTGCTTTAAAGGCAACGAAAACCGCCGTCTGACCACCGTCGTGTTCTACATGAATGACGAATGGTCTGAGGAAGACGCTGGGGAGCTCGTGGTTTACTATCTAAAAGACAATCACATTGCGACCATTCCACCAAAAGGTGGTCGACTGTTGATATTCTTATCTGAACAGTTCCCACACGAGGTTTTGCCAACCAACACCGAGCGATTCAGTATCGCTGGTTGGTTCCGTATTAATGGCGTGAAAGACAACCAATTGGACATCGCACACTAAGCTAAGCCAATCTAATCCAGTCCAATTTCTATCTTATCCCGAGCCTATGTCATCGAACGCCTCTCCATCGATAGGCTTTCGTAGATGAGAATCACAATAAGTGACAAGTCTAATCGACCGCTTTCATTAGCAGAGTCACAACACGGCGATTTGGCTCCACGATTGCTCTGGCGTAATAGAGAAAACTGATATTTAATAAACATTTACGATGCGTCTTAAAGAAGGATTAATTATGTCGTCTATCATCGTAGGTCATCGTGGTGTGGCAGGTACCCACCCAGAAAACACAAAAGTAAGCATTGAGCAAGCCGCTAATCTTGGCTTGAAGTGGGTCGAAGTCGATATTCAAGTGACTCTCGACGACCAACTTGTCGTTTGTCACGATCACACACTAGAACGCTGTAGTGATGGTAAAGGCCGAGTTGATGAACACACCTTGGCAGAGCTGCGCCTGTTAGATTTTGGTCGCTGGAAATCAGAACAGTTCACCGGTGAAAAAATACTGACTCTCACTGAGCTGTTGAGCTTGGTTGAAGCGCATGATCTGAGTGTTAATCTAGAAATTAAAGTCGATAGCAAACACCAAGCGCCTCATGTGGTCGATCTTCTGCACACTGAACTGCTCCGCTCAACACTGGATACCGACAGGATCTTACTTTCAAGCTTCAGTCACCAAGTCGTTGCTGAAATGGCTCACCATTTACCGAGATACCGAGTTGGCGTGATCACAGAGCAACTGACCCAAGCCGATCTTATGCTTATCAATGAGGTAAAAGCGTTCAGTTGTCATATGAATTACGAAAACGTCAATCAGGATGATCTTGATACGCTTGCAGAAGCAAACATTCAAACATGGTGCTACACCGTCAATGATCCGTCTCAGTTTAAATTTCTATCCACCGTCGATGTAATATTCACTGACTTTCCAGATAGATTTGGCGCGAAAAATTGACCAGATAAATACCAAAATGATAAACGTTTAAGACGGGAAAATTTACCTCGATAAACCTCAAAATTAAGTAGCAAACACAAGTGAGTAGGAGTACATTCCGCTGCTCACTTGGTTTCATTAGCTCGCTCTATTCAGACAGCTTCATTGGTTACTCAATTTATGGATCTCATTTTTAGTCCAACTTACCCAATTTTGGGTGCAATCTTCATTTTTCCGCTATCGTTCGTGGCTTTTCAGGCTTCGGGTTCACTTTAGTCGCATTGCCTTTAAGTGCGTTGTTCGTACCGGTTATTGAGCTTGTCCCTGTGTTCATGCTTATCGACCTACTTGGTAACGTTCAATTACTGCCTAAGGTCAAGAAACATGTCAATTGGCGTTGGGTAGCCAAGGTATTTATCCCTTATCTTGTGTTCACACCTGTTAGCCTGCTTTTACTCAAGTCAGTTAGCCAAGACAGTATTATCTTGATCATCAGCGCCTTTATCTTCGTGTCTGCACTTATGATCTACCGAGGCTTTCAATATAAAAGTGAACCGAGATTTGCTCCCTATATCCTAGGAAGCCTTGCTGGAGTAATGAATGGTGCGGCTTCTATGTCTGGTCCACCTATTGGCACCCATGCATTAGCGAACCCTGTGGCTCCGCACATCGCCAGAGCTGGATTGATTGCGTTCTTTGTATTAGCGGATTCGAGTGCCTTTGTTTCTGCATCCATTGCTGGGCTCGTCGACCGTGATGTGGTTTGGCTTACACTGGCACTGTTACCAAGCAGTATGTTTGGTGGCTATTTTGGTTCGAAACTGTTCGAAAGATTTGGTGGCGAGAAATTTAAGCCTGTCACTATCGGGCTGCTTATCGTGATTGCGTTTTTCAGTGCAGGTCGAGTTCTGTTGTAACGAGCGGTCTAATTTCTGAAAGGAAGATGGGTACCCATACCTACCATTCGATATGGATAGGGGTGCCCATTTTGACCAGTTGAATAAACTCATCCATATTTTGGTTGGTTAATGCAATACAGCCATCAGTCCAATCGAAACTTTGGACAAAACCTGGCGCACGACGTTCACCGTTTTTAATACCATGAATTTTGATGTTACCACCCGGGTCAACATCATTCTCTGCAGCCCACTGCCTATCAGAAGAGCGCGGATAGTTGATGTGTACCGAACGGTAAAACTCAGAGCGCTCCATGATATAGTCGAGCGTGTATTCCCCTTCTGGCGTTCGGTTATCCCCTTCAAAGCGTTTATGCCCTTGCGGTTCCTTACCCAAAGCGATACGAAACTCTTGTACCACTTCATCCCCTTTGAGTAGATACATTCTGCGTTTCGATTTATCGACTTTCACTAAGGTCACCACTTGCAACAGAGGATCGATTTCAGAAAAAGAGTCTGGCGCCATGTAGGGCTCTAATAATGAAGCTTGAGTAGAAGCATTAGATAAGCGTTGCGATGAACCTTGTGCCAGCTGAGCAATGTGAGTGGATTGGTCCTCACCCAGCACCTCATCCACATTAATCACATGCTTTGATTTTGAAGTGCTAGTGGAGTTAGGAGAGGAAGTTGAGATACGTTGCGAATGAGCCAGTGCTGACTCAAAGACAATGGTTTCAATAGCGGTAGCGTCAGACACTATTTTCTCAACGACGCTCTTCTCGGCGTGCGCGAGCGGACTCATCAAGAATAAGCATAGTGATAATGGTAAAAACGGACGCACCCTTATATCTCCTCAAAACGCATCGACATGATTCGAGACTGAGTCTCCATTCCAAGCGACTCATAAAAACTCAGGGCTTGTTGATTAAACTCCATCACCTCTAATCTTAACTCTATCGCCCCCTGAGCTTGCGCCCACTGATTGAATGACTTCATCAGTGCTCTACCCACGCCTTTACTCTGAATTTGGTCATTCACCACAATAGTGTTCACTCTTGCCACCTTGTGTGATTGGATAAAGCTCACGCCTTTGTTTTGCGTCACCTTACCAGCAAGAAAGCCAAGCACTACATCCTGTTCAACAGCGACAAAGAAGGCCCCAATCGGGTCAATCATTAAGCCGAGCCAGTACTCTTCACCGTCTGCATTGCTCTGTGATGGCGGCGCGAAAACCATAGGCGCACCAAGATGATGTTGACGGTTTATCTGCTCAGAAAGCGCTAAAATAGAGCGGATGTCAGTTACCTTTGCGGTACGAATTTGCATATCATCACCTTGTTTGAATTCCATAATACCTTAGCAAAAATGACTTACTTGTGCACCGTTGCCCTAGCCAACTCAGGTATGTTATTGAGGCCAAAAATGGATATTAGGATGTATTTTAGCGGGAATTGTTCCGCAAATCTAAGGCACATTGACGACCTTTGAATGCTACTATCTCTGCAGAATCAATACACTAACGACTGGATACCTATATGATTAAGTTTGCTGTAATTGGAACCAATTGGATTACACAAAAGTTTGTTCAAGCTGCCCATGAAACTCAATCGATGCAACTTGCTGCGGTTTATTCACGAAACTTAGACAGCGCGGCACAGTTCGCCCAAAAATTTAATGTTGAAACGACTTATGACTCACTCGATGCATTAGCCAGTGACAGTATAATAACAGCGGTTTACATCGCATCTCCAAACTCAATGCACTGTGAGCAATCGATCTTGATGATGAAGCACGGAAAGCATGTGATTTGTGAAAAGCCTGTTGCGTCGAATATTGATGAAGCGACTCGAATGTTTGGAGTCGCAGAGCAAAACGGCGTGGTGTTATTTGAAGCGTATAAATCTCAGTTTCTACCGAACTTTAAGCAAATCCAACTTGGGTTAGAAAAAATAGGCAAAGTGCATAAAGCGCACATCAACTACTGCCAATATTCATCGCGCTACCAAAAGTACCTCAACGGTGAAAATCCAAATACGTTCAACCCTGCCTTCTCAAACGGCTCAATGGTCGACATTGGTTTTTATTGCGTCGCCGCTTCCGTGGCACTGTTTGGCAAGCCTCAAGCAGCTCACGCTTCTGCTAAATTGCTTGATTCTGGTGTGGATGCTCATGGCTGTGCGATCTTCCAATACCCTCAATTTGATGTGACTCTAGCGCACTCTAAGGTCAGTGATTCCTATGCGCCTAGTGAGATCCAAGGTGAACAAGGGGCGATCATTATCGATCACATCGCTGAATGCACCGACGTTAAGATCCGCTATCGTGATGGCACACTAGAAAGCCTCACGCAGCATCAAAGTGAGAACTCAATGAGTTATGAAGCGCAAGCCTTTGCCGATTGTATCCATGGCGATCAATCAACCAAAGCTCAAACAACACAGCGCGCTTTAACCGTTGCCAAGCTAATTACAGAGATGCGTCAGCAAGTTGGTGTCGTTTACCCTGCAGACAAATAGGCACTACAAATACGCTAATGGTCTGATAACTAAGAAGTAGTCATTTATACATAACCAAATTTAATCTTTACGACAAACAACTGGATTAGTTGATTAGAGAGTCATCTGTTTAAATCCGCGTTCGATATCTATAGTACTTATTTAATTTATTGAAGGTATGTAAAGTGTTTTCAGTTGATGATCGCGTTTTAGCAACATAAGGTGTTGAACTTGGTGAAATGGTAGTGACTGGCCTAAGCGCTGGTGGCGGCTACGTTCACGTTACAACTGTAGAAGGCGCAATGACGCTTACTTACCCAGTGCAAGATCTTAAAAAAGCATAGTCTAACCACTCTGCTCTTTTAGTAGTCACTCTGCTAAAAGTAACAGAATTGAGGCCTTGGCTGCTTTACTCTTCTGCATTAGAGTGAGCAGCCAGGGCCTTTTTTATATCTGCTACTCCCCGCCAAGCTCTCCACAGTTTTAGTCATTGCAGCAAAGCCGAATCCGACGGACAATAGAATGAATCAAAGCATAACGACACCAAGCACTTATTGCCGGTTAATACGCACTCTCTATTGATGCTTAGTGTTTACAGAAGTTTCTGGTACATTAGCATCATCTTATGCTTACAATGACCATGAACTGAGGGAAGCTATGAAGCTTTATATTTACGACCACTGCCCTTTCTGTGCACGAGTCGCCTACATTGCTCAATCTCTAGGCTTAAACATCGAACTTGTTTCTGTGGATTATGATGATGCCCAAACTCTTATCGATTTACTCGGTAAAAAGATGGTACCTGTATTACAAAAAGACGATGGCTCTATCATGGCTGAGAGCCTAGATATCATCGCTTACTTCATGGACTTGAAATCAAGTGATGAGCAGCGTGTACCATCAGAGCAAGTAACGCTGTTCCAAACTCGCGCATTCCCGCTAAGCCAGCGCATTGGCCTACCACGTTGGTGGAAACTGGACCTTGCCGAGTACCAATCACCAGCAAGCAAAGAAGCATGGCGCGCAGCCAAAGAAACCGAAGAGCTCAACTTCGACAAGCTGATTGAACAAACACCGCAGTTTGTTGAACAGATTAACCCGCTTCTGAAAGATGCAGAGCTACTACTGAACTTAGAAAACGGTGAGTCTTCGCTGCCACTTATCGATCAAGCGGTGTACTTCTCTATGTTACGAGGCTTCTGTGTTGAACCAAGTATCACATGGCCACCAGCGCTTGAACGTTGGTTAGAGAAGCAAAGCGAAACACTTAAACTGTCTCTGCTTCGTTAATTCGTTAATTCGTTAATTCGTTAATTCGTTAAAAAATAACAAGTAACAAATAAAAACGAGAATCTCACCAAATGAGATTCTCGTTTCTTTATACACTTAATTCCCTTTATCAGAGCAAGCGTCTTCTTAACCCTGTACGCTCCAAGATTCGTGTCGAAATCTCTTCAACAGACAGTGACGAGGTGTTGATGTATGGAATGGCTTCACGTCTGAACAAACCTTCTACCGTTTGCAGCTCATACAAGCATTGAGAGTCACTCGCGTACTCACTGCCAGCCAATCGATTTTCACGAATTTCGGTCAGCCTTTCCGCATCAATTGTCAAACCAAACAGCTTATGGCGATAAATCTCAAACTCCGGTAACAACCTTAAGCGAGCAATATCATCGTGGATAAACGGATAGTTTGCGACTCGTAAACCAAACTGCATTGCCATGTACAAGCTCGTTGGCGTTTTACCGCTACGAGAGACACCCAACAAGATAATGTCTGCCTCCTCCAAGCCTTTTAAGGTAATGCCGTCGTCGTGCGCTAACGTGTATTCGATAGCAGCAATACGGTCGAAATACTTCACCGAGTCCTTGTTTACACTACGTGAGCGTTGCAGCTTAGGAGTCGGCGCCATATGGATGTCATCTTGTACTTTCTGCACAATACTCTCTAACACGTCATAACAGTGTGCAGGCGCATCTAGCAACTTGAGTTTTATCTCCGGAATCACAATCGAGAAGAACACCAAAGGTTCATGCCCTGTTGCTCGATATGAAATCTCGATCTCTTTTAATAAATCAGAAAGTTTGTCTTCACTTTCGACAAACGGAAAGGTTTTCTCATTAGCTTTGAATGGGAATTGGCCTAGAACAACATGCCCTAAAGTCTCACATGTTATGGCCGTTCCATCAG
Source organism: Vibrio sp. nBUS_14 (assembly GCF_051201655.1). Lineage (NCBI taxonomy): Bacteria > Pseudomonadati > Pseudomonadota > Gammaproteobacteria > Vibrionales > Vibrionaceae > Vibrio > Vibrio sp. nBUS_14. Next base: position 792,127 of record NZ_CP179207.1, on the reverse strand, counting down.
AAACATAGAATACATCACGACTTTGAATATCAATTTGCATTTTTTATTTAATGTTTAAAATTATTTTGATTAGGATGGGAACCATAATATATATAACGAAACCCTGCTGACTATTACGTCCCCCACAGCTTTTAAAAATAATTTACATTTTTTTAAACTGATACGTAATCGTTTGCCTTTAAATCCCTACAATGCTTGCTATGTTTCTGGAGAAATAAATGCAAAATAACACCCTATGGTTCAATGGCCTTTCCATGGAAGATGTCGACAAAGTCGGCGGTAAGAATGCTTCACTTGGCGAGATGGTTTCTAACCTAGCCAACGCTGGCGTATCAGTACCTAATGGTTTTGCTACCACATCTTATGCGTTTAATAACTTTCTTGACTACAAAGGTCTTGATGAGCGCATTCACCAACTCCTTGATGAACTTGATGTTGAAGACGTTGATGCACTGCGTAAGACAGGTGCAACGATTCGACAATGGGTTCTAGACGCACCATTCCCAGAATCACTAGAGCAAGACATCCGTGATAACTACCGCGAACTGATTGAAGACAACGAAGAATTGTCTGTTGCGGTTCGTTCATCGGCAACGGCTGAAGACCTTCCAGATGCTTCTTTTGCAGGCCAACAAGAAACCTTCCTTAACGTGAAAGGTATCGATGCAGTTATCGAAGCGACTAAACACGTGTTCGCTTCCCTGTTTAACGACCGTGCTATCTCTTACCGAGTACACCAAGGCTTTGACCACCGAGGTATTTCATTGTCTGCGGGCATCCAGCGTATGGTTCGCTCAGACAAAGCTTCTTCAGGAGTGATGTTCACACTTGATACTGAGTCAGGCTTCGACCAAGTGGTATTTATCACCTCTTCTTGGGGCCTAGGTGAAATGGTCGTACAAGGCGCGGTGAACCCAGACGAATTCTACGTTCATAAGCCAATGCTAGAGGCTGGTCACTACCCCGTTGTTAAAAAGACGTTTGGTTCTAAGTTGATCAAGATGATCTACTCAACCAACCAAGAGATCGGCAAGCAAGTTGATATCATCGATACTGATACTCAAGAACGCAACGACTTCTCACTGAACGATGAAGAGATCAAAGAGCTAGCAAAACAAGCGATGATCATCGAGAAGCACTACCAACGCCCTATGGACATTGAGTGGGCAAAAGATGGCATCGACGGCAAACTTTACATCGTTCAAGCTCGCCCTGAAACCGTATGTTCTCAAAGCGACCAAAACGTTATCGAGCGTTACGAGCTAAACAACAAGGCGGATGTCTTGGTTGAAGGCCGTGCTATCGGTCAACGTATCGGTTCTGGCCCTGTTCGCTTGGTTGATTCTCTAGACCAAATGTCACTGGTTCAAGAAGGCGACGTGCTAGTAACTGACATGACAGACCCAGACTGGGAACCTGTGATGAAGAAAGCGTCTGCGATTGTGACTAACCGTGGCGGCCGCACTTGTCACGCAGCAATCATTGCTCGTGAGCTCGGTATCCCTGCAATTGTTGGTTGTGGTACCGCGACAAGCAGCCTAAATGACGGCGACACCGTAACAGTGTCATGTTCAGAAGGCGAAACAGGTTACGTTTACAACGGCGAACTCGACTTTGAGATCAAGCGTTCTGAAGTTGATGAGCTACCAATGCTGCCAACCAAAGTAATGATGAACGTGGGTAACCCAGATCGTGCCTTCGACTTCGCTCAAATTCCAAACGAAGGTGTTGGTCTTGCTCGTCTTGAATTCATCATCAACAAGATGATCGGTATTCACCCTAAAGCTCTGTTGAACTTCGAAGAGCAAACGGATGAGATCAAAGCAGAAATCAACCAGCGTATTCGTGGCTACAAAGATCCTATCGATTTTTACGTAAGCAAGCTAACAGAGGGCATCGCGACTATCGCGTCTGCATTCTGGCCTAAGCGTGTGATCGTACGTATGTCTGACTTCAAGTCGAACGAGTACAGCAACCTTGTTGGCGGTAAAACGTTTGAACCACATGAAGAGAACCCAATGCTGGGCTTCCGTGGTGCATCTCGTTACATATCTCCAGTATTTGAAGACTGTTTCGAGCTTGAAACTCAAGCGCTAAAACGCGTTCGTAACGAGATGGGACTGAAGAACGTTGAAATCATGATCCCTTTCGTTCGTACTCCAAGCGAAGCGGCATCGGTTATCGACATTCTGGCTAAGTTTAATCTACGCCGTGGCGACCAAGGTCTGAAAGTCATCATGATGTGTGAACTTCCATCGAATGCGATTTTGGCTGAGGAATTCTTGAAGTACTTTGATGGGTTCTCTATCGGTTCGAACGACATGACACAGCTGACACTTGGCCTAGACCGAGATTCAGGTGACGTTGCTCACTTATTCGACGAACGTAATCCAGCGGTTAAAGCGATGCTGAAAATGGCAATCGATGCAGCAGCTAAAGCGGGTAAATACGTAGGCATCTGCGGCCAAGGCCCATCTGACCATGACGACCTAGCCGAGTGGTTAATGGAACAAGGCATCAGCTCTGTTTCACTAAACCCAGATACGGTTATCGACACGTGGTTGAAGCTAGGTAACGTTGCTAATAAGTAACGCTTAGCTCAACAAGTAAATACAACGAAAAGTAGACATTACAAAGCCAGTCATTGGGACTGGCTTTTTGTTCACCGAAAGCCAACAAAGATAACCTGCCTATCATAACAAACATTGGTATCGCGCTGACCTTGCGTTATCCTTTACACAATTCTTCATTGAGAGGTTTGTCATCACAAGCCTAACTTCAAGACCGATAAGAGTGTTATGAATTCTATTACCGCAACTCCCTCGCCTTCTCTTGGCCGACAACTCTATACAATGACATGGCCAATGCTGTTTGGGGTACTTTCCCTAATGAGTTTCCAGCTTATAGACAGTGCTTTTATTGGCCAGCTAGGCGTGCTACCGCTCGCTATTCAGGGCTTCACGCTTCCAATACAGATGATCATCATTGGTATTCAAGTCGGGCTAGGTATCGCGACGACCGCGGTAATCGCTAGAGCCATTGGCGCGAATGAAACGCGCTACGCTAAACAACTCGGTGGATTAGTGATTGCGATGGGCAGTGTGAGTGTCGCGCTTTTCTCCGTCATCATCTATCTGTTACGTGGGCCAATTCTACAGTTATTGGATGCGCCACCGACGGTATTACCAATCATTGATTCTTACTGGATCTATTGGCTAGTCAGCTCTTGGACAGGTGCATTGCTCTACTTTTTCTACAGTGTGTGTCGTGCCAATGGCAATACCATGCTGCCCGGCTCAATGATGATCGCGACCAGTATCATCAACTTAATATTGGACCCTATTTTCATCTTTACGCTCGACATGGGCATCAATGGAGCCGCCATTGCGACCATCTTGGCATTCGGTGCGGGTATCTTTATCGTTGCTCCTAAGGTGACTAAGAAGCATTGGATGACGTTCGACTGGCACGATCTTGACATTGGTAAGAATGTTCGATCTATTGGTAACATTATGGGGCCAGCTATGATCAGTCAGCTGCTGCCACCGGTTTCATCAATGTTCGCCACTAAGCTACTTGCTGGCTATGGCACCGCTGCCGTTGCAGCTTGGGCGCTGGGTTCACGTTTTGAATTCTTCTCGATTGTCGCTGTATTGGCACTAACAATGTCGATGCCTCCAATGATTGGCCGCATGCTAGGAGAGAACAACCTCGAAAACATACGCAAGCTCGTTAAGATTGCAGTGATGTTCGTATTGGGCTTCCAGTTGGTGATTGCACTGGTGACTTGGTTATTCTCTGGCGGACTAGCAAACCTGATGACCAGTGAAAGCGAAGTCTCGACGATTTTAAACTACCACCTACTGATCGTGCCTATTAGCTTAGGGCCATTAGGGATCTGTATGCTGATGGTTTCTGTCTCTAACGCATTAGGTAAGTCTTATACCGCATTAACGATTTCAACACTGCGTCTGTTCGCTTTCTTCTTGCCTTGTTTATGGATTGGCTCTCATCTGGCTGGAATTGAAGGCCTATTCTGGGGTGCCATGGTCGGTAACGTGTTTGCAGGAACCTGCGCATGGTTTATGTACCAACGCGCTTTAGGCCAAGTTGAAGCTAAAATTACCAGCTAATCCGCTAGCAAGCTTTTAACTTTTAGTTGTTAAATACAAAAAGCAGCCACTCGGACTGCTTTTTCTTACCTTTTTACGATTTATGGCTCGCCCAAATACGACCTTTTACGAGTAGCGCACCTTACATAACACCTTACTTCTACATAAAGGGTTTCGTTCTTTCTTGAATTCAGGTTATTCACGACCAAATTTATAAATCTTTTATAGTCAAGACGTTAACTCAATTATAATAAGATCCACACAAAAATATGAATAAAACCTATTACTATGTGAAGTTATCCTCATAAACAATCGCAGCGGCATCCCTTCTGAAAGATTTAAAATAGCCAGCTTTAAGAGTGGGTGCTTGATCAAAAAGCGCGCACAGCTTCTCCGACACCTGAACAATTAGATCAGGGTAGAGTGTCGGAAGTAGGAATACGTATCCAAGATAATGTAGAGAAAAATTAGGTCGCATTTCCTGAGTATGAGAGTAAAAATGCCTTTCCAACGAAGGGGCTACCGTTAAAATACTGACATCAATAACAGCGAAGTCGTTTGCACTCGCAGAGCAGTGTTTGAAGTAGAGAACTTCCAAAGATTAAGCCCGGTAGTACTTGAGACTGGTGTGATAGACATTCTCGCTATAGTGGAGTGCAACTAATACATAGTTTAAGACTGCGCTTATGCTGGCAATATTATTTAACACTGTAGGCATTATTATTTTCTTCCAGCCCTTTTCGAATGCGCCCAGAAAATATTCCTTGCATCTCTACAATATAAAACTGAGCATTCAAAAACGATATTTGATTGCTTCGTCGAAACCTTATTCAGCGTGTTAATGAATCTTTTTCCTAAACTGCTACTCATATTGACATGCATATTCTAAAAATAACAAAACCAAAAAAAATTTCATTATTTTCAATACTTTATTAATGGTATGATTTTTTCATGTAATTCTCCACACATTGTTAAGGGGGTTACCATGAGAAGAATATCATTACTACTCGGGTCTATTTTATTAGGGACTAGCGCACATGCCGCACCGTTTGATACATGTCCAAGTAAAGCATACCTATTCCAATCCACCCCACTCAAATCTATGGGGTTAACCTTGTAACCGGCTCAACGGTATTATTACAATCAGACACGGAAATACCAGGAAACGTCAATGCAGTTGGTTTTAATTTCACCGACCGTTATCTTTACGGCTATGATACAACCGAAAACCGCGTCGTACGATTGGGGCAGGACTTTCAAGCAGAAGTATTAAATGTGTCAGGCTTACTTGGCACCGGGAATCACTTTTTCGTTGGTGATGTTTACGATCACGTTTACTATTTATACAGAAAAAATAAAGGTGTCTATAAAATAGATTTATTACCACTCGACAGCGATCCAAATGCGACGCTATCACTGGTCCAAGTGAACTCTACCGCAACGCTTACTATTGCTGACTTTGCATTTCATCCCGATAACGGCAACATATATGCGGTAGATACGAATACTGGTCGTCTCTATAGCATAGATCGAACTAGTGGCTCAACGACACTGGTCGGTGACACTGGTGTAACAGGCAGCTTTGGCGCAGCTTACTTTGATGTCGAAGCCAATCTATACGTGTCACGTAACTCCGATGGTAAAATCTTCCGAATGGACTTGTCAGCGGCGAATCTCGCTTCAGGAAATGTACCTGCCGTCGAATTCGTTTCTAATGGCCCTGTATCCAATCAAAACGATGGTGCCCGCTGTGCCAATGCTCCGATTATCGATCCCAATGAACCGATTGACTTTGGTGATGCACCAGACACCTACAGTACGAGCCTTACATCGAATGGTCCTCGCCACGAAGTTGATGGTGTCACTTACCTCGGTAGTGTCGCACCTGATGGCGATGTTGGCGGACAAGTCGATGATAATGCCGTCGACACGGCCGATGAAGAAGGGGTCGGCTTCGTATCTGTCCTCGACCCAGGCCTAAGCTCTGTTGTTGAGGTCACAGCTTCCACGACTGGCTATTTATCCGCGTGGTTTGACTGGAACCGAGATGGTGATTTTGATGACGCTGGTGAGCAAGTCTTCACTGATAAGCTACTTGACGCTGGCAGCAACACTCTTCCATTTATTGTATCTGACTCTGCAACTGCAGGCTCAAGTTGGAGCCGGTTCCGCTTTAGCCAACAAACCGGCCTTAACTATACTGGTGGCTCAACATCTGGTGAGGTAGAAGATCATCCAATTACTATCACAGGGAATGGTTACTCCGTTGAACACTTCCCGAGTGTCGACATCTATGCTTCCGTCGCTTACGAGGATAACTGGCCTTACACTGCGGATTACGACATGAATGATGTTGTTATGGACCTCCAAATAACAGAAACAACGCTCGCCGGCCATGTTGAGATTATAAAAATCTCAGGCAGGTTAGCTGCCTATGGTGCCAGCTACAAAAATGGTTTCGCGATTCGACTACCAGGCATCACTCGAAGTAGTATTGAGAATGCCTTAACAATCTTAAAATTTGATGGGGTAGCTCAAGCATCGAACGGTCTTGAATCTATCTCCGATGAAGCGATATTTATTATCGACGAAGACATGAGTATTCATGCCAGTGCAAGTAGTGGTTGTGACTACTTCAGAACTGAATTGGGTTGTGATACCAGTGCCTCGCTGTTCAACTTTTCACTCGATATATACTTTACTGAAGACTCGGATCGCTCCGCCGTTACCAACATGCCGTATGACCCGTTCATCTTCGCAACACCAAGTACTTATCATGGAGAAGGGCTCCCATTCCAACCTGGACGAACATTGGAGATTCATTTACCGGGGCAAGCACCAACGGAACAATTCGATGTCAGCTTATACGGTATCGGTGTTGACGCGAGCTTGAACGGTTCAAACAACTACTTTAAAACTGCAACCTACCTTCCTTGGGCACTACTCATCGTTGAAGATTGGGAATGGCCACTTGAACGCGTTGACATCGTCGAGGCCTACCCAGAGTTCCAAGTTTGGGCAGAGTCCGGAGGAACGACAAGTCAAGATTGGCACCAATCGCCTGCCGCTAACAAAACTTACGACCAGCCATAAAGAGAGGACATAATGAAATATTTAATTGCAATGATTATTGGCTTAGTACTTCTCGCATTGGCTGCATGCGGGGGTGGTGACGGCTCTGACGGAGACTCCAGCAATGAGGGCAGTTCCACTCCACCTCCAGTAGCTTTTGTCGAATCAGATGAGGTACCAAGCATGCATGATTTAGTTGTGCCTCAGGACTTTGACTACAACCCGGTAAAATCTGGCACACTGAGCGTAGATATAAGTAGTTTTTCAACACAACGTGCACATTTGAGTTTGTACAAGCAATTCGAAGAGGACAGCTCTGGAAACTATAAAGCAAGCTACTCAAGTAAAGTCGCCTCTATCCCGTTACAAGATGGCAAGGCAGATTTTGAATTTAATGTATCTGATAGCCAAGGAGACTTACTGGCAGAGATTTGGTTTTACGACGGTACTAAACCAATCAAACAAGTTATCACTGCAAAAGACTCAAACTTGATACTGTAACCTGTATATACCGGGTGGGCTATACAGCCTCTACTTCAACTAAAAAATCGCATCGTTCTTAAGAACATGCGATTTTTTGTATCTTGCAAAAACCTCGCGCTCGCCAAACTTTATCAATTATTGAACACAGAGCAAAACTTTATTCGGAAATCTGGATTCAAATGGAAAATTGAATCATGTGGATTTTAGATATGAAAAAGCCCGCTGATTTCTCAGCGGGCTTTTCAATGGTGGTGGAGGGATAGGGATTTGAACCCTAGAACCGCTATTAACGGTTGCCGGTTTTCAAGACCGGTGCTTTCGACCACTCAGCCATCCCTCCAACAAATTGTCATCAATAGATTAGTACACTAATGATGTTGTTAATTGCTAATGCAAGTAACGATATCTTTTGTCTTCACTTTTAAAAAGTGAAAATAAATTTAGAGCCTGGCGATGTCCTACTCTCACATGGGGAAGCCCCACACTACCATCGGCGCTATTGTGTTTCACTTCTGAGTTCGGCATGGAATCAGGTGGGTCCACAATGCTATGGTCGCCAAGCAAATTTTGCTTTACTTTCAGTTTTTAAAACTGAAGGCAAAATAATCTGGAAAGCTGATTCTCTATTCAATAGAGCGATAAAAGTTGTATCTCTTCAAACGCATTCAAGGTCTGTCTTTGAGTCCACAAAACCCCTTGGGTGTTGTATGGTTAAGCCTCACGGGCAATTAGTACAGGTTAGCTCAATGCCTCGCAGCACTTACACACCCTGCCTATCAACGTCGTAGTCTACGACAACCCTTTAGGACACTTATAGTGCCAGGGAAAACTCATCTCAAGGCTCGCTTCCCGCTTAGATGCTTTCAGCGGTTATCGATTCCGAACTTAGCTACCGGGCAATGCCATTGGCATGACAACCCGAACACCAGAGGTTCGTCCACTCCGGTCCTCTCGTACTAGGAGCAGCCCCTTTCAATTTTCCAACGCCCACGGCAGATAGGGACCGAACTGTCTCACGACGTTCTAAACCCAGCTCGCGTACCACTTTAAATGGCGAACAGCCATACCCTTGGGACCGACTTCAGCCCCAGGATGTGATGAGCCGACATCGAGGTGCCAAACACCGCCGTCGATATGAACTCTTGGGCGGTATCAGCCTGTTATCCCCGGAGTACCTTTTATCCGTTGAGCGATGGCCCTTCCATTCAGAACCACCGGATCACTATGACCTGCTTTCGCACCTGCTCGAATTGTCATTCTCGCAGTCAAGCGGGCTTATGCCATTGCACTAACCACACGATGTCCAACCGTGTTTAGCCCACCTTCGTGCTCCTCCGTTACTCTTTGGGAGGAGACCGCCCCAGTCAAACTACCCACCAGGCACTGTCCGTAATCCCGATTCAGGGGCCAACGTTAGAACATCAAAACTACAAGGGTGGTATTTCAAGGACGACTCCACCACATCTAGCGACGCAGTTTCATAGTCTCCCACCTATCCTACACATGTAGGTTCAATGTTCAGTGCCAAGCTGTAGTAAAGGTTCACGGGGTCTTTCCGTCTAGCCGCGGGTACACTGCATCTTCACAGCGATTTCAATTTCACTGAGTCTCGGGTGGAGACAGCGTGGCCATCATTACGCCATTCGTGCAGGTCGGAACTTACCCGACAAGGAATTTCGCTACCTTAGGACCGTTATAGTTACGGCCGCCGTTTACCGGGGCTTCGATCAAGAGCTTCGACCGAAGTCTAACCCCATCAATTAACCTTCCGGCACCGGGCAGGCGTCACACCGTATACGTCATCTTACGATTTTGCACAGTGCTGTGTTTTTAATAAACAGTTGCAGCCACCTGGTATCTGCGACTCTCGTCTGCTCCATCCGCAAGGGACTTCACTGATAAGAGCGTACCTTCTCCCGAAGTTACGGTACCATTTTGCCTAGTTCCTTCACCCGAGTTCTCTCAAGCGCCTTGGTATTCTCTACCCGACCACCTGTGTCGGTTTGGGGTACGATTCCTTACAATCTGAAGCTTAGAGGCTTTTCCTGGAAGCATGGCATCAATGACTTCACTACCGTAGTAGCTCGACATCGTATCTCAGCGTTAATGAAAGTCCGGATTTACCTAAACTTTCCGCCTACATACTTGAACCTGGACAACCGTCGCCAGGCCCACCTAGCCTTCTCCGTCCCCCCATCGCAATTGTAAGAAGTACGGGAATATTAACCCGTTTCCCATCGACTACGCCTTTCGGCCTCGCCTTAGGAGTCGACTTACCCTGCCCCGATTAACGTTGGACAGGAACCCTTGGTCTTCCGGCGAGGGAGTTTTTCACTCCCTTTATCGTTACTCATGTCAGCATTCGCACTTCTGATACCTCCAGCAGCCCTTACAGACCACCTTCAACGGCTTACAGAACGCTCCCCTACCCCACATACCCTAAGGTACGTAGCCGCAGCTTCGGTGTATAGCTTAGCCCCGTTACATCTTCCGCGCAGGCCGACTCGACCAGTGAGCTATTACGCTTTCTTTAAATGATGGCTGCTTCTAAGCCAACATCCTGGCTGTCTGAGCCTTCCCACATCGTTTCCCACTTAGCTATACTTTGGGACCTTAGCTGGCGGTCTGGGTTGTTTCCCTCTCCACGACGGACGTTAGCACCCGCCGTGTGTCTCCCGGATAGTACTTACTGGTATTCGGAGTTTGCAAAGGGTTGGTAAGTCGGGATGACCCCCTAGCCTTAACAGTGCTCTACCCCCAGTAGTATTCGTCCGAGGCGCTACCTAAATAGCTTTCGGGGAGAACCAGCTATCTCCAGGTTTGATTGGCCTTTCACCCCTAGCCACAAGTCATCCGCTAATTTTTCAACATTAGTCGGTTCGGTCCTCCAGTTGATGTTACTCAACCTTCAACCTGCCCATGGCTAGATCACCTGGTTTCGGGTCTAATCCTAGCAACTGTACGCCCAGTTAAGACTCGGTTTCCCTACGGCTCCCCTAAACGGTTAACCTTGCTACTAAAATTAAGTCGCTGACCCATTATACAAAAGGTACGCAGTCACACCACGAAGGTGCTCCTACTGCTTGTACGTACACGGTTTCAGGTTCTATTTCACTCCCCTCACAGGGGTTCTTTTCGCCTTTCCCTCACGGTACTGGTTCACTATCGGTCAGTCAGTAGTATTTAGCCTTGGAGGATGGTCCCCCCATATTCAGACAGGATATCACGTGTCCCGCCCTACTCGATTTCACTGATTATGATGTGTCGGTTACGGGGCTATCACCCTTTATTGCGCCACTTTCCAGAGGCTTCACCTGCATCATTAAAAGCTTAAGGGCTAATCCAATTTCGCTCGCCGCTACTTTCGGAATCTCGGTTGATTTCTCTTCCTCGGGGTACTTAGATGTTTCAGTTCCCCCGGTTTGCCTCCTGTTGCTATGTATTCACAACAGGATACGTGCTTATGCACGTGGGTTTCCCCATTCAGAAATCCCAGACTCAAAAGGTTATTACTACCTAATCTGGGCTTATCGCAAGTTATTACGTCTTTCATCGCCTCTGACTGCCAAGGCATCCACCGTGTACGCTTAGTCACTTAACCATACAACCCGAAAGGGTTTCTATTTGCTTTCACTTTAAAAAGTGAAGACAAATAAGCGTATGGCAACTAACCAAGGTTTTTGGTTGTCATTAAGAAGGGTTAATTCTTAATGACTGTTTGCCGGACTCAATTTACTTTTTGTTTCCACTTTTTAATAAAAAGTAGAATAAAAAAATGAACAATCATTTCTGATCGTTCGAATACAAGACACTTGAATGTGTTTATTGTGTTTATACTGTTCTTATTAACTAAGAGCAGATAAACATTGAGAACTTTTAAATTTGATTTGAATTACTCGTAAGTAATCAAATCAGTCAGCTTTCCAAATTGTTAAAGAGCAAGAGTTATAAGCGTTAAACTTTTAAACCCATTTTTAAATACTCTCTTACGAGAATACTTAAAGATGGTGGGCGATACCGGGCTCGAACCAGTGACCCCCTGCTTGTAAGGCAGGTGCTCTCCCAACTGAGCTAATCGCCCCAAATTTTATTTCCTTGGGAGGAAATGGTGGGTCGTGCAGGATTCGAACCTGCGACCAATTGATTAAAAGTCAACTGCTCTACCAACTGAGCTAACGACCCAATGGTATCCCGTAGGGGAGTCGAACCCCTGTTGCCGCCGTGAAAGGGCGGTGTCCTAGGCCTCTAGACGAACGGGACACTGCTAATTTATCTCCACTTTAAAAGTAGAAATAAACTTCGAAGAACCTTGGGAGTTCTTCATCTCTTTGCTTTTCTAAACCTAATCAATCTGTGTGGACACTCATCGTAAGTATCTTCGTATAAGGAGGTGATCCAGCCCCAGGTTCCCCTAGGGCTACCTTGTTACGACTTCACCCCAGTCATGAACCACAAAGTGGTGAGCGTCCTCCCCGAAAGGTTAAACTACCCACTTCTTTTGCAGCCCACTCCCATGGTGTGACGGGCGGTGTGTACAAGGCCCGGGAACGTATTCACCGTGACATTCTGATTCACGATTACTAGCGATTCCGACTTCATGGAGTCGAGTTGCAGACTCCAATCCGGACTACGACGCACTTTTTGGGATTCGCTCACTATCGCTAGCTTGCTGCCCTCTGTATGCGCCATTGTAGCACGTGTGTAGCCCTACTCGTAAGGGCCATGATGACTTGACGTCGTCCCCACCTTCCTCCGGTTTATCACCGGCAGTCTCCCTGGAGTTCCCACCATTACGTGCTGGCAAACAAGGATAAGGGTTGCGCTCGTTGCGGGACTTAACCCAACATTTCACAACACGAGCTGACGACAGCCATGCAGCACCTGTCTCAGAGCTCCCGAAGGCACACCTGCGTCTCCGCTGGCTTCTCTGGATGTCAAGAGTAGGTAAGGTTCTTCGCGTTGCATCGAATTAAACCACATGCTCCACCGCTTGTGCGGGCCCCCGTCAATTCATTTGAGTTTTAATCTTGCGACCGTACTCCCCAGGCGGTCTACTTAACGCGTTAGCTCCGAAAGCCACGGCTCAAGGCCACAACCTCCAAGTAGACATCGTTTACGGCGTGGACTACCAGGGTATCTAATCCTGTTTGCTCCCCACGCTTTCGCATCTGAGTGTCAGTGTCTGTCCAGGGGGCCGCCTTCGCCACTGGTATTCCTTCAGATCTCTACGCATTTCACCGCTACACCTGAAATTCTACCCCCCTCTACAGCACTCTAGTTCACCAGTTTCAAATGCAGTTCCGAGGTTGAGCCCCGGGCTTTCACATCTGACTTAATGAACCACCTGCATGCGCTTTACGCCCAGTAATTCCGATTAACGCTCGCACCCTCCGTATTACCGCGGCTGCTGGCACGGAGTTAGCCGGTGCTTCTTCTGTTGCTAACGTCAAGAGATAGCGCTATTAACACTACCCCCTTCCTCACAACTGAAAGTACTTTACAACCCGAAGGCCTTCTTCATACACGCGGCATGGCTGCATCAGGCTTTCGCCCATTGTGCAATATTCCCCACTGCTGCCTCCCGTAGGAGTCTGGACCGTGTCTCAGTTCCAGTGTGGCTGATCATCCTCTCAGACCAGCTAGGGATCGTCGCCTTGGTGAGCCATTACCTCACCAACTAGCTAATCCCACCTAGGCATATCTTGACGCGAGAGGTCCGAAGGTCCCCCTCTTTGGCCCGTAGGCATTATGCGGTATTAGCCATCGTTTCCAATGGTTATCCCCCACATCAAGGCAATTTCCTAGGCATTACTCACCCGTCCGCCGCTCGACGCCCATTAACGCACCCGAAGGATTGTTAGTGTCGTTTCCGCTCGACTTGCATGTGTTAGGCCTGCCGCCAGCGTTCAATCTGAGCCATGATCAAACTCTTCAATTTAAGATTTTGTCGGCTCAATGAATACTGACTTCAAAACTACAAAAAGTAATTCTAAAGCTATTATCTCTCTCTTCTTAAATAAATAGGAACAGAAAGATAATGAATTGACTGTGCCGCTTGTTGTTTTCACTTTTTAATAAAAAGCAAAATCAAAAAGCATTCGAACTATTTCTAGCTCAGGTCACTCAGTTCATTGAAACCAAAGTTGATTCCGAGGAATCTGTTTTACTTCTCTTAATTAAAAGGGAAGATAAAACGTTTTGATATTCATCAACGAGTGCCCACACAGATTGATAGGTTTAAATTGTTAAAGAGCTTTGCTTATCGAAACTTTCTTTTTACAGAGAAATCCTTGAAAGCGGACGTGGATTCTAGCGATTTAATTTTGAGTGTCAAACACTTTTTAAAATTAATTTCTTTCGAACTTTCCGTCTTACTGATTACCGCTGAAGCCTTGTGGCGTCTGCCGTGTCAGTGAAGCGGCATTATAGAGATCATCGAAAACATGGCAACCCCTATTTTGATAAAAATTCATAAAAGTTGCTTAAGCGGCTACTTTTACGTCAAAACCCTCTTTCACGGGCTAAAGAAAATACAATCAAGAGCATATAACTTAGAATTTCGCGACTAGATCTTTCGAAAACTCCTCTATATCCAGTTCGATACTCCACTTTTCACTCAGCCCCATAATGTTATCTAGCGATTGCTGAACCGTTTTTATCGTCAATGTATTGTTATCTAGGTCGTATACCTGTTTTTGCGTAGTGTAATAGAAGTAAAGGATCGTTAATGCTTCTCGATCGCCTTGCTCTGCTTTTGGTTGAATACGCTTAAGTTTACGATAGATTTGATTGTGCATTTGTTTTAGGTTCCACACATAAAGCGCTTCTTTAAAGTAATCATGCCCTTTCACACGACTCGCAATAAACCCATTCATTGCGACTGATAAAATCACCCCGAGTACATTCAAATGGAAATTACCTGTCACTTCCCCAGTAGCGGATCCAGCTGAACCAAAAAGTTCAATCAGAATGCTACCGAATACGATAGCAAACAAGGCAAGTGACCCAACCAATGAAACCAACAGCAGGTTCATCTTCTTTCTATATTCTTCTTTATTAATCTTTTGTAACTTCATCGACTACTTCCTTATATAATACCAATCGTAGTAAATAACTGTTCACCCTAGCTGGTTAAAGCGCTCAATAACTGCATTAGAAATTTTGATTGTAGAATAACTACTTATCGAAACTCTTTGTCGAATAGAGCAGCCTTGTTCTCAAGCCTTTTTCCTGCGCTATTTATGATCACTTACTTACCGTGATTGGTATAAGTCACCTAATAATTTGCGCATACTATCTATGTAAACCTTGGGGCGCTTCAACCTTTACCACCTTTTAATGTGGTCACTCTCTATTTAATACGTAGAGTTCTTCTGATCAGTACTATACATAACTCCATTTGACTTCATTATTAGAAAAGAGTTACATACCGTCATAATTTTGGTTATTCATCAATTCATGTTGATAAAGTCTGTTTCGCTTTATCACATACTGACAAGGTACATTTCATGCGTTCATTTGTATTACGCGCTCGCGCAGCCCCTACAGAGAGCAAACTTATCTTAGAAGGTGTTGGGCAAGACGCTCATACTGAGATTCTGGCTCATACTCTGATGAACACGATCTTCGTTGCTCAATCTCACCGTGAAAATGTCACCGTGCACCTTGTGTTAGAAAGTACTAAAGACTTTTCACGTACTATTACATTCGATTCAAACGAGATCACTAACATTGGTGGCTTCCATGAGTCTGCATTGTTATCTGCGGTAGTAAGAGCGGTTGATACTTCTCAGGGTATGACGAAAGAACAGACGCGTCAGGTTGAACCAGGCATCACTGTTCGTACTATGAGTTTTGAAAAGTTGGTTAAAGAACTGGCTGAAGACCACCAGCTGTACATGATGGATAAGAAAGGCGACTTTATTCGTGACGCAGAGATTGCGGAAAGCCCATGTTTCCTTCTAACTGACCATATCCCTATGCCGAAGAAAAGCTACAACAGCTTGAAGCGTTTAGGGACAGAGAAAATCAGCTTAGGTCCAAACATGTTGTTTGCTTCTCAGTGTGTTGTGTTGATCAACAATGAGATGGACATTCGCGGGTTCTAATCTCCGAACTAATAGTCTAAACAGAAAGAGAGCTCATTTAGTGAGCTCTCTTTCTGTTATCTACCTCTTGGTATCAATGGTGCTATCTCGTAACCAGAACTGATTAACTAAAGATGAAGCTGTATAGGAAGCCTGCGCCCATCGCCATGCTTAGAATAACGAATAGGAATGCTGCAATCATTTGGTTTTTGAAGATTGACTTAAGAAGAATAACTTCAGTCAAACTTGCACCTGCACTACCAATAATCAACGCCATTACCGAACCTAACGCCATGCCTTTCTGAACTAGAGCAGCACTTAGTGGAATTACCGCTTCAGCACGAATGTACAGTGGAATACCAATCACAGCCGCTACAGGAATCGCATACCACATATCTTCACCAGCATATTCAGCAATTAGGTCTGTAGGAATGAAGCCGTAGATGAATGAACCAATCGCGATACCCATCATTAGGTAAGGGAAAACTTGTTTGAAATCTTTCCAAGTTGAGAACCAAATTCTCATCCAACGGCTAGGCTCTTTGTTCTCTGCGATTTCAGCCGTTGCGCTTCCATCGATTGAGCAGCATGAAACCGTTACTAGTGGCTCTTCTTTTTTCGAATCGCAGCAAGATGCCTCTTTAGCCATTACTGGTGCAGGTTCGCCACATGTACTTGTACCACATGAAGATTCAGCCTTCGCTGGCGCTGCTTTCTTAGGAGCAGAATCACCACAGCTAGTGCCACAGCTTGAAGAAGAACCTGTCGATTCATACGCTTCAGGTTTTACGTAACGCTCAAAGCCGAGCTTCTCAAGTGCGTAACCTGCCACCACCGATACCGTCATTGCTACTATGAAGTAGAACGCAGCCACTTGCCAGCCGAACGTAATCACGAACAAGCCAATGATCACTGGGTTCAATAGAGGGCTACCGAATAGGAATACCGTCATTGGACCGAAACCTGCTCGAGCACGCAGCAACCCTTTAAGGAAAGGAATCGTTGAACATGAACAGAAAGGCGTAATTGCACCCAATAGCGCTGCAACCACATAGCCTTTACCATTACGTGAGCTCAAGATAGATTGAATCTTTTCTGGCGTAAGAAATTCTTGCAGAATCCCAACAATGTAGCTAATCGCTAAGAAAAGGATGATTAGCTCTACCGCTAGGAAAGCGAACATATCAAGTGCGTCTTTTAGCATTGTTAACATTTCATTACTCATAATTAACTCCAAACTGGATTTAAGGCGGGACTCTATAAGGAAAGTAACCAACCCTTAACTTCGAATATTCTCGAATTATAGAAATATTTCGTAACAGATCAAGTTTTATTTCGATAAAAATCGAATTGAATTTTAAAAAGTCGGATTTTCAATGAGTTACAGAATCACGGTTTTTACATTTGTATTTTGATTACATTTCGACTAATATCGAAATTAAATATTGAGGAGTTAATATGAACTTAGAAGTCGTTGCGAAAGCACTTAAAGAGTTGGGGCACCCTGTTCGCCTAACTATTTATAAGAGTGTCGTTAAAGCTGGCTACCAAGGCATTGCAGTTGGCGGCCTACAAGAAGAACTCGGTATTCCTGGTTCTACCTTGTCTCACCACATTTCAAGCCTAGCGTCGGCAGGCCTAATCAGCCAAAGACGTGAGGGAAGAACCCTATTTTGCGTAGCAGAGTATGAATGCCTAGAAGGCGTGATTAATTTCTTACAAGACGAGTGTTGCGTGGATGAACAGTGCAACTAAGGCACCTTTGAATAGAGTATCTTTGAATTTGGAACAAGTTTGAGCTGAGTATCAGCAAGCGTTAAAGTCATTCTTGCATTCCAAGGTCAACAACACCGCAGATGTAGACGACTTACTACAAGAGATCTTGATTAAGACTTATCAGAACTTAGATAAGGTGCAAGATGTGAGCAGCGTAAAATCGTGGCTATTCCAATTAGCCAATCACACGATTATCGATTTTCTGTCGTAAACATGCTCGACAGCAACGTGACAGCCAAATTGATGCTGGCTTTGTTGTTTTTGGAATCTTTAAATCACTTTGCTTAAGCTAACTAACCTAGTGCTTGAGCGAATCTAGTTACGCTGCTTCCGCTTTGACGACCGGTTGATAGCGGCCCGGTTTATGGTTCATCGCTAGAATCAAGTTGGTGACTATTGCGCCAAGCACAGACAGTAGAACCAGTGACGCATCAACAATAAACAGTGAAAGCACAACAATCGTACAGTCTAATGCCATCTGAACCTTGCCTGCGCGAATCCCAAACCGTTCCTGTAAGAACAACGCCAGAATGTTGAAGCCACCTAAGCTCATCTTATGACGGAAGATCACCAGCATGCCGGTACCAATAAGGCCACCGCCAATTAACGCTGCATACAACGCATGAATTTCGGCAATCTGAATTACGTGATACAAGTGATCCACTGCGAACGAAACAATCGAAACTGCGATAAACGTATTGATGGTAAAGCGTGATCCCATACGAGCGACAGATAAAATATAGAAAGGTAAGTTAAGTGCGAAGAACACTTGGCCAAAGCTTAGGTCTGTCACTTTGGTAATGAAGATTGCTAGACCAGCCGTGCCTCCGGTGAGCAAACCGACTTGATTAAAAAAGATAACGCCGAGTGAAACTAATGCGCTACCTAAGATCAGTGCCAGTAAGTTTTCGCGAAGGTTATGATCTTTATCCATGTGAATGACTCTCCCTGAATCTTTTAACATCGCGTTTCAGTAGTTTTGAAACGATTTACGCCCAAATTTACGATGTTTGACAGATAAGTCGAGTGAACAGCCAATGTTAATTATTGATTGATTTGTATATTATTTTTTACAGTCTTGTTAAATCTTCAGTTAAACATAAAGTTATAATCTTGTATTTGAACTTTTATTCTTAACTACAGACTTCTGTCTATTAACCAACAAACTTCGAGTTTTCCTATTTATTGGTCACGTTTCGCCCTAATTCTAGAGACACATAAAACCATACATAGATCTATGCATAAAACGCATAGACTAAATCACAAATGGTCATTTGATACATATCTCACTCGTCATTATGATGCGCGACTTCTTACAACATTGAGCGCATGTAAACACCTTATGTTTTCACAATCTCTTTTTGCACAACTGGCCAGAATGACGCTATTTCTCGTCATTTGCTTGGTTATTGTGCATCACAGTCAGCCATTGATTGATCTCTTGGCTCAGCATGCCGTGAGTAGTGGATGTCATCAGCAGTCGGCGCATGGGCACTCTGGGAACGAACATCACCATGATATGACTAACCAACACATGTCAGCACAAGACCACTCACATCATCACCATTAATTTAAGAGTATTAGAATGAGCATTTTCCGTTTTCCTTTGCTGGTATGGCTTGGGATCGGCACACTTATTATCAGTCTAGGGATCAGACAATCATTCGGCATTTTCATGATGCCAATTTCAGAGCATTTCGACACGGGTCGCGAATTTTTCAGCTTCGCTATAGCTCTACAAAACCTGTTGTTCGGCGTGTTCCAACCTTTTGTGGGCATGGCCGCTGATAAATGGGGAGCAAGACGCATCATTATTGCAGGCGCATGTGCTTACGGTTTGGGTTTACTTCTTACCTCTATTTCTACCGAATCAAGCATGCTTTACGTTTCATTAGGCGCATTAGTTGGCCTTGGATTAAGTGCCACGAGCTATGTGATCGTGTTAGGCGCAGTAGCAAAAGTAGTACCTGCAGAGCACGCGGCTAAGGCATTTGGTTTAACAACAGCAGCAGGTTCGTTTGGCATGTTCGCGGTGATTCCGGGTGCGCAATACATGTTGAACGAATTTGATTGGCAGAGTGCGATGCAAGTATTTGGCGTACTTTGTTGTTTGATGATCTCTTTTGCCCTATTTATGCGAGCGCCGAAGTCGGCAACCAATAAATAAGTAGAAGACAACCAGACACTAAAAGAAGCGCTGTCTGAAGCGTTTGCGAACAAAAGTTATTGGTTGATTCACGCGGGCTTCTTCGTGTGTGGCTTCCACGTGATGTTCATTGCGACACACTTACCGAGTTACTTAGCCGACAAAAGTCTACCCGCGAGCAGCGCAGCAATGGCACTAGCTTATGTGGGTATCTTCAACATCTTCGGGTCTTACTTCTGGGGTGTGATGGGCGATAAATTCAGCAAGCGTCATGTAATGTCGGCACTGTACTTAGTGCGTACTGTGGTTATTGGTGCGTTTGTGACTCTGCCAGTAACAGAGTCAACCGCTGCTATCTTTGGTGCGGCGATTGGTTTCTGTTGGTTAGGTACGGTTCCGCTAACATCTGGTTTAGTTCGTCAGATCTTTGGTGCTCGTTACCTGTCGACTTTGTACGGCTTGGTTTTCTTTACTCACCAAGTGGGTAGCTTCTTAGGCGCTTGGGTTGGCGGTCGTATTTACGATTACTACGGATCTTACGAGCCAATCTGGTGGTCAACGGTGGTACTGGCATTTGCAGCAGCACTTATCCATTTACCCATCAATGACAAGCCGATTGAGCGACTGAAATTGGCAATGGCTTAACGTTTTATGCTGACTCCCCCACTAGCGTAAACAACAAGTCGTTCCAATAAGCGAGTGAGTATTGAAAGGAAATATCCTGATATGTTTACTCGCTTTTTTGTTGGTCATTATAATCGAAATGATAACTAGCGAAACTTGCATAAACCTCACTGAATAATAAGACTATTTCCATCGTTTTAATTTATAGTACTCGTTCGCTCCTTTAAAACTAATCCGCAGGCTTATGGAATACCTAGATCAGACCGCCCTTATCGCGATGGCACTTATTTTCGTCGGCTCATTTGTGCAAACAGCTATCGGCTTTGGTTTGGCTATTGTGGCGGCCCCGTTGTTGTTTTTAGTCTCGCCCGACTATGTACCCGCGCCTATCTGTCTCGTTGGCCTGTTCATTTCTATATTCAATGCGTTTAAACACCGAGCAAACATTTCTATCGGCGGATTAAAAATCGCACTGCTTGGCCGTATTCCAGGTTCAATTGCAGGTGGTGCTTTATTAGTAATGGTTTCAACGAGCGTATTATCACTGTGGTTAGGTTTATTGGTGGTGTTTGCGGTGATTGTCAGTTTGCTTCCGTTTAGGTTAGAGCCGACACCAACCAAAATGGGCATCGCGGGATTCTTCTCAGGATTCTTTGGCACCAGTTCAGGTATTGGTGGTCCACCGATGGCACTGCTGCTGCAACACCAAGATGCCAATCAGCTTCGTGGTAACCTTTCTGCGTTTTTCGTGTTTAGTTCTATCATTTCATTACTGGTACAGATCCCAATTGGCTTCTTCACGATGCAACATTTGATCATCACAATCCCGTTGCTTCCTGCGGCTTGGTTGGGCTACAAAGTGGCGTTAATGATAACGCAAAGCATTCCTAAAGAGAAGATACGTATCGGTTCTTTATTATTATGTTCTATCAGTGGATTTACTGCTATCTGGCAGGGTTTAGCTGGCTAATTCATAACGAAAATGCTGATAAAGAAATAAGCACAAATCCAACACCAACCTATTGAAAGGACGCTCTATGGCATACGACGAGTTCAATACATTCTGTGAGTCACAACCTGCCACCAGCTATGTGATGCAGTGGAATAACTCTCACGTTTGGAAAGTGGGTGGGAAAGTGTTTGCGATTGGTGGTTGGGGGCCGAACGACGAGCCTGCGTTTATCTTCAAAGCGTCCGATCAGAATTTCGACTTTCTGAAAGAGGAGCCCGGTTATAAACCTGCTCCCTACTTTGCTTCGCGTGGTATGAAGTGGATTCAGCTTTTTGAAAGCACACCAAAAAGGGATGAGGAGCTGAGATACTACCTCACTGAGTCACACCGAATTGTGTCTTTAGGGCTAACCAAAAAGAAACAAGCAGAACTCTGTCTCAATCAATAAAGAGACTGTCTGCTTGTCATCGGTTATCCAATACTATGTTAACGCTTTAGAATTCAGGCAGATCCTAGAAATTTCAAAGGCTCTTAAAAGATTAGGTCGCTCTTAAGAACTTAGGCAGTAAAGGTTCTATTTTTTGTGTTGGAACCACTGGCACCAATAGATAGATAAGACCTGCAAAGGCTATAGACGCCGCCAAGTCTTCAGGTCGATGCATACCAAGCCAAACACGACTATAAGCAACGCCACCAGCCCAAACCAGCAAACCGCCCACTAAGTAAAAACGTTTCGCTTCTAGGAACAAACCACCAAAAAACGCCAGACACACGCCAACAAAAATCATGTGTCCAGATGGGAAAGAATAGTCCGTCTCACCCAACCAATGGCGCGTTCGCCACTCGCTCACCTTATCTTGCACAGATGCAATTGCTGCGTTCTTCTCTACTAGTAGCATTTCATAAAATACTTCTGGCATTTCAACTACTTCTTGTGTCACCAAATACTCAGAATAAGGACGCGGGCTTTCTGTTGAATGCTTTAAGAAGGTTTTAGCTGCAAAGCTAAGCACCAACAATATGCCAAGCTGCAGACAAAGGCTGACTAGCTTAGCTTTGGAAAATTTCATCGTGAGTAATGCCAAAGACAAAACAGCTAACGTGACCAAGAATCCTTGATTACCCGCTGAGTAAGTCACGAACGTCATGAAGGCGCCATAGAAAGGCAAAACCGCATTTCCAAAGTCAAAGTCCGATCCAAAGATCAAAAAGGGTACGAGAGAATACAGACTTAGAACGAGCAGTAATAAGCCTTTGGATTTGTTAGAGAACAGAGAAGTCATGGCTAAGATCTTTTGGATAAAGTGGTCGGATGCTATCGCAGCTTAGCATCGCCAACATCAATTTTATGTCAAAACGGTCAGCAAGCCGTCATGGTGTAACAATA
The DNA here is from genome assembly GCF_051201655.1 of Vibrio sp. nBUS_14. Lineage (NCBI taxonomy): Bacteria > Pseudomonadati > Pseudomonadota > Gammaproteobacteria > Vibrionales > Vibrionaceae > Vibrio > Vibrio sp. nBUS_14. The sequence continues at coordinate 769,488 of NZ_CP179207.1, read as the reverse complement.
TTCGATTAATGCGGAGCTTGAGTATTGATTAGGTGAACTGCCACACCCGCATCAATAATGTTCAACATCCACTTATGTTCATAGAGACAACAAAGCCCACTGAAACCAGACGAAGCAAAGGCATCATCCCACTGAAGACTGACTGAAGCGTTCTGATGATAAAGTGAACACTTACCGGATTATAAGGCCAGAATCTTAAAAACTTTGCTGTCAGTCCTTTAAATCCACTATTGAAAGGATTACCATCTTATCTGCTTTCAAAGCAAAACAGATTATTAATTTTTATTCTCAGGGCGGGGCGAAATTCCCCACCGGCGGTATGTCCTTAGCAAAATCTAAAGATAAGCCCGCGAGCGCTCGATTCGTCGAGGTCAGCAGATCTGGTGAGATGCCAGAGCCGACGGTCATAGTCCGGATGAGAGAGAATGAAAACACACTCGTTTAAGTTGGAAAGGCGTACCCGCGTGAGTTGGGTTCGTGCCTCCAACTTAGGCGGGTGCATTTCGTTTTGGATAAAACCATAATGAGCTAATACCAATCACAGTAAATAAATGATCAGAGATAGCACAGGAAAAACGCTTGAGAACAAGGCAAAATTTTTCGATAAGTAGTTATTCTACAGTCAAAAATTTTAACGCCGTTATCAAGGGTTTTAACCAGCTAGAATGACCAGTTGTTTACTACGATTGGTACAAGTCTACTTGTAATGAGTAGGCTTTGTTGTGCTCGGTTGAGATCCCTCATACAGCCCTGATTCTGGTGATATTTTAGGAGTTTAACCATGAATCAGTCTTCACTACTTGCCGAATTTGGCGAACCAATCACTCGCGTTGAAAACGCACTGCAAGCTCTACGCGAAGGTCGTGGCGTACTTTTACTTGACGATGAAGATCGCGAGAACGAAGGCGACATCATCTACTCAGTAGAACACCTAACGAATGCTCAAATGGCGCTTATGATCCGCGAATGCAGCGGCATTGTGTGCCTATGTCTAACTGACGAGCAAGCGAACCAACTTGAACTTCCACCTATGGTTGTTGATAACAACAGCGCAAACCAAACTGCGTTTACCGTAACTATCGAAGCGAAAGTAGGCGTAACGACAGGTGTTTCTGCCGCTGACCGTGTAACAACGATCAAGACAGCTGCAAACCCAACAGCTAAGCCTACTGACCTAGCTCGCCCTGGTCACGTATTCCCATTACGCGCTCGTAAAGGTGGTGTACTTGCTCGCCGCGGTCACACAGAGGGCACTGTGGATCTGATGCAAATGGCAGGCCTTCAATCGGCTGGTGTATTGTGTGAAGTAACCAACCCAGACGGCACAATGGCAAAAGCGCCAGAGACCGTTGCTTTCGGAAAACTACACAACATGCCAGTGCTGACCATTGAAGATATGGTTATGTACCGCACTGAGTTCGACCTTAAGCTTGCATAACACTTAATCGTCAGTGCCCAGCGCTGGCGATAATTGAATCGCTAATAAATATTGAAAGGCCTCACTTTTTAATGCTGTTTATAGTCAATAGCATTAAAAAATGAGGCCTTTTTAATTTCCGTATTTTGAGACGAGTTAGAGATTGATCGCCGAAGTGTCTCTACCTATCGAAACCTCCCCGACCTATCGTTAGAAAAGCGTAACCTCTCAAAAAATCCTGCAAAAATATGAGAAACACTCACTCGAATGGTGAAGTCATGCACCATCATTGATCATCTATAAATAATAAAAAAACATAAACCTCTGAAATATAAAAATTATTGATTTTGGCACGGCGTCTGCACTACCACTAAGTAGGTATACACATATTAGGAGTTAAATATGTTTGTAATTATTTCAGTTGGTTTATCCATAGCAGTACTTGCTGCCCTATTTCATTTTTCAAGGAAGAGACAAACGGTGCTATCACACAGGTTTGAAACCTTGGTTCTGCTCAGAGAATTATTGTTGTTATCACGCAAACATCGTGCAGCAACGCATTATGCTCTGGCTTATAAATTGTCTAGCGACTCGATTCGAAAAGTGAATGAGATTTACGACAACATACTTGAAGTGTCTGAACTGCTTCAATCCCATGTGTCGTTCGATAGCCGTCCTATGTATCGGATCTACCACCTCAAACTCATCGCCATGCACAGCGACTGGCAAAACCGTAGCTTGGTGCGTAACCAATCAATTCATGGCAAAACAATTCGTCACAGTATGTTTTTGATGGATGAGGTGATGATCATTTGGTTGATTCAGTCTGAACGAGAAGACATGAGCCGCGAGTACCACATGAACTGGCAACAGATCTTGGATTGCATGGAAATCCTGACCAAGTTACGTATGTCTATCCCTGGAATAGAGAAGGCGGATATGGAGAAGCCTGAGGAGTACGCGAGATTCAAATTCTACGCATCTCAGACACACAGAAAACTCAACCAATTATCGATTATCTGCCCTATTAGCAGTGGGTCACGGGTTTGCACACGAGCGATGCATGCACTCACAGAGATCGCATCAAGCAACGAAGCGACCCAACCGGCAGATAGCATGTACGAATTAACCAGTGATATCTCTAGCGTTGTGTTGCAAGTCTACGACCAAGTATTATCCGACATTACGAGAAGCTTGTATCAGCCTTTACCAGACATCAACGAAAAAGTGATAAATACTCGATTATCCGTACATCATTACATGTAAAGACTTCGTGAGAGGAGAGCGTGCTGGAACTCTAAATTATTGAGTTCAAATCCGATATCACCTTTGATATCGGATTTTTGTATTTATGTGTTTATGCCTTGTGTACTTAAGATATATAGCCTCAAACATCCCCAGATTTAATATCACTAGACCAAGCTTCTGCAGCAAAATCAATGAACTGACGTGCAGGTGGCGACCAACTGCTCACCGACGAAGGTCGCAACGAAAAAATATCCGTCAGCGATTACGCGATTGCGATAGTTGATGAACTAGAAGCTGGCAAGTTCTCACGCCAACGTATTGGTGTCGCTTACTAGTCAACCTATATGTAAAAGTTAAGCCTGTACAAAAGAGATATATAAAAAGTAAGTAAGTAAAAACTAAGAAAGCCGCTTGTTCAAAACAATGCGGCTTTCTCATCTTTATATTAAGCATTCCTTTAATCCAGTGGCAGGTGACCTGTTTTCACTAGGATGACAGTCTCTTCTTCCACATAGGGGAAGTGCTCGCTCATGTGAGGGCTACGTATCCATGTATGTTTTGGATACTCGCCATGTTCATCTTTAAAGGTGCCGGACAACACAAAGATCTCTTCACCGCCAAAATGACGATGCGGCTGAAAACGTTCGCCAACGGGCCACTTCACCAAGGCCACATTTTCGTGTTCAAAACCATGCAGTGGCATCACTTGTAAACCACCAATACCCGGAAGCCATTCCGTTTCTAGCGTATTGATACGAACTTGAGTAAAGTCTCTCGCATCAAACTGATTAAGCTTAACTAAGATCGTACAGCCATTTTTGCTTGATGGAGAATGCGCACTGCCCGGAGGGTTCCGGATATAAGTGCCTGCAGGGAAATCTCCGGTTTCATCAGAGAAGACACCCTCTAACACAAAGATCTCTTCGCCTTGCGGATGCGGGTGTTCAGAAAACGAAGATTCAGGATCGTACTTCACCACGCTAGTCGTGTGACCTGATTCTTTCTCTTCTCTTTCAAGCGGCTTGCGCCATACCCCTTTGGCAGGGCTTGCAATCCAGTCTAATGATTCGGTTTCAATAACCAGCTTTTTTGAAAAGTCCATGTTGTACATAATGCCGACCTTACTCTTATTATCGTTTTAATTATTCTTATTATCTTTCTAGCTTTTATTCTACGCGAATACTCATCAAGGAGGCCATCTCGCTGCTATTTTCCTGCGCGACAGCCACCTAAAAAGAATCCTAATTAATTGCGACCAGCAATCACACCGCCATCAACATCCCAGATTGCACCCGTTACCCAATCGGCACTATCTGACAGTAAGAAAGAGATGCTATTCGCGATGTCTTTCGGCAAACCTACTCGACCAATAGGGTGGAATGCGTTGAAGCCTTCTAACGCTTGATCCACTTCTTCTGGTTTAATGAAAGATTCGTAAATCGGCGTTTTAACCACTGCCGGAGACACAGCATTCACACGAATTTTATGTTCAGCCAGTTCCATTGCCATATGTTGTGTTAATGCGTGTAGGCCAGCTTTAGCCATTGAATAGGCAGAAGATGGCGTCGCTTTTATTGCTTGCTTACCCCACATAGAGCCAACGTTAACCACACTGCCACCGCCGTTTTTGATCATCAATTTGCTTATCGCTTGAGTGATAAAGAAGGTTGCTTTATTGAGCTGAATATATTGATCATAATCAGATTCTTGGTGCTCAATAAACGCTTTAGGGTTGAAGTAGCCAGCCGCATTAACAAGGTAACCAATACCTTCATCTAACGACTCAAGATGTTCAATGAGGCGAGACACACTCGCGTCATCATAAAGGTTAGCTTGCCAACCAGCAGCGTGACCTAACGATTGCAGCTCTGACACCGCTTTATCTAACTTAGTTGGGTTATTGCCGACAACCATCACATGGATGTTCTGAGCGACTAACTGCTTCGCTGTTTCAAAACCCATACCACTTGTGCCACCGATTACGACTGCAATACCATTTTTAGTGAAGTTCATTTTGTTATCTCCTAAGTCATGTGAACGTGGTAATCTTAGGCCTTGAACTAACACTATGAATAGTAAGTACAAATCGGTTAGGTAGGTACTTATTGGTACATCTTTATGAAAAATCAGGAAAACTTTTTTTCAAGAAAATCAGCGCCAGAGCGTTCAGCTCGCATGGTGGAAACCATCTACGGCTGTAAATGGTCGCTAACGGTTTACCAATTGCTAGCAAATGACATTAATCGCCCCGGAGAAATGGTGCGCTCAGTAGAAGGGCTATCAACCAAGGTTTTGAATGAATGTTTGAAGCGAAATGTAGAATTTGGGATTTTAGATAAGCAAATGTTCAACGAACTGCCACCAAGGGTTGAATACCAAGTGACGCCGTTCGGTGAGAAATTTTTACGGATACTGGATCAGTTGGAAAATCTACAAAACGAAATCGACGAGATGTAAGTTCGAGCCAGTCAAACTCTTTTCACAAAAACGGAAGACAAAAAACAGAAGATAAAAGAAGGAAGACAGCAAGCAGCATTTAACTGACTGGCATTTGCTCAAAACGCCCTTTCACAAAATCAATGAAGGTTCGAATTCGGCTTGGTTGATAGCGGTCTAGATGGTAGATCGCTGAAAAGTCCACTTTCGGCACCACCCACTCATCAAACACTTGCAGCAGTTGCCCGTCGTTGAGTTCTTGTAAACAATAGATGGTAGGAACGCGAATAATTCCGTTACCTGATTTCGCACCCTGTACCAACACTCGTCCATTCTTACATTGCAGCCTGCCCGTCACATGTACATCGACCGTTTTCTTGGTGTCATCCAAAGCTTGAAAACTCCACTTACGCACCGAACCCGTTAAGCAGTCATGGTGAATCAGATCTTTGGGGTGATTAGGCTTTCCTTTACGAGCAAAATAATCAGGGCTCGCGAGTGTTCCCATCTCAATGTCCAGAAGCTTTCTTGCGATAAACCCTGCATCTTCTAAGCTCCCCATGCGAAAAGCGATATCGAAAGCGTCTTCAATCAGATCGACTCGGTTACTACTGAAATCAAGGCTAATACTGATGTCTGGGTAGCGCTGCATAAACTCATTCACCAGATCCGCGATGATCACCTCACCAAGATAACCCCCGACACAGTTTACTTTTATGTCGCCGCGCACTTCTTCGACATCGTCCACAGCAGCAATCAAGGCTTGGTCTATATTATCTAAGGCTTGTTCGCATCTCGCGTATAGATCTTGCCCTGCGTGAGTCAACCTCAAGGTTCGAGTGGTGCGGATAAACAGCGTTACACCCATCTGCTTTTCTAAGCTACTCACTTGGCGTGAAACGTGGGAGCGCGAGACATCAAGCTCCTCCGCCGCTTTAGTGAAGTTACCTAAACGAGCGATAAGCACGAAAGAACGAATATCAGATAGGTTAATTTGATTGAGCATGGCCGCAGCTTACTTGGTAATTTGAAGGTGATGAAGTAATAAAGTGAACGTGTTTATTGTTGCATCACAGCAACAGTGTTTCAAGTAAAGAGCTATATATCAACAATGCTATTTTCCTTAATATACCTCCATCGCAACGAAGCAAAGCAACAAGCACTTGATTCGAATGCACTTAAACAATACGTCGTAGCCAACCGACGCAATTAAAGTACAGAGGAAATAAAATGAAAAAACTAATCGTAATTACAGGTGCAAGCTCTGGTATTGGTGAAGCAATCGCTCGTCGTCTAAGCGATGAAGGTCACCCTCTGTTACTTTTAGCTCGTCGTATTGACCGCCTTGAAGCGCTAAACCTACCAAACTCTCTATCTGTAAAAGTAGACGTAACAGACAAAGCGTCTTTTGATGCAGCAATCGCACAAGGTGAAGCGAAATTTGGTCTCGTCGATGCGCTTATCAATAACGCAGGTGCAATGCTTCTTGGTCAAATCGACACTCAAGACGCTCAAGAGTGGAAGACAATGTTCGACGTGAACGTAATTGGTCTTCTAAACGGCATGCAGTCTGTACTCGCTCCGATGATGGAACGCAACACAGGTACTATCATCAACATCAGCTCAATTGCGGGTAAGAAAACATTCCCAAGCCATGCTGCTTACTGTGGTACTAAGTTCGCGGTACACGCTATTTCTGAAAACGTTCGTGAAGAAGTTGCTGCTTCAAATGTTCGTGTTACCACTATCGCACCGGGTGCTGTAGAAACAGAACTTCTGTCTCACACAACCTCTCAAGAGATCAAAGACGGTTACGATTCTTGGAAAGAAGACATGGGAGGCGTATTGGCAGCTGACGATATTGCTCGCGCGGTATCATTCGCTTACCAACAACCACAGAACGTATGTATCCGTGAAATTGCTCTAGCACCAACTAAGCAACAGCCATAGGACTTATCTATCGCTAATGAATCAGCGGTAAAATAAGCCATAAACTAAAAAGCGCTACTACTTACCCAATAGTGGCGCTTTTGTTTTGATTTAGTTTAATGACGAGCAGTAGAGTGATTAGAAATCAACGCGATAAACTGATGTACTGCCGCTTACTTCATTACCAATCGCAATAAAGTGGTTACCAGAACGAGTAAAATATTTGATTGATTCAGGACCTAAGTCACCGGCTTTCGAGTTGTAAGTATCGTTATCACAATCGCCGTCTTCATCAACCTTAGTGCACACTGGCTGAGTAAAATCACGATTGTTGAGATAGCTGATAAAGCTTGCGTTCATAGGCTGCGTTACGTCGTAAACCATGATGCCACCCTGGCGTTCAAGGCCGATAAAGGCATAGTGCTTACCATTAATCTCAGCCACTTCTATAGCTTCAGGCTCTACCCCTTTATCATCGCTGCGATCGTCACCACTCTGATTGTTATCATTGGTACTATTGAAGTTTGCAGGATCTTGCTCAAGTACGATTCGAGCAAAGTCATCACCACTATCAAACACTAATTCGCCTGAGTCATTCCAGATAGAGAAAGAGCGGCTACCGAATGCTTGAACATTTTGGTCAGCAGCAAGCGTGCCTTGTGGCTTGATCACTTTAAGACGTGCAAGTTGCTTATTATCTTTCAATGCAACAGCCAAAGGGTGGTTAGCATCAACATCTAACTTTTTGCCACGGACTTCATCAACATATGCGATACAAAAGTCTTTCTCTGTGGTGTAGTTCTCAGAGCCTTGATAGTCATCGCCATCCCACTCAAAGCCTTTATCGTCACACACTTTTTGCGTTGTCTTGATGCCATACTCGCGTCCGTCACCTTCGTTCGCCGTCACGATGTAGGTGTTACCATCAACACTGTAGCTGATGATGCTGTCTGGCATGTAAAGGCCTTCTAACATTGCGTAACTTTGTAGGTTACCGATGTTTTTGTCTTTGTTTGACGCATCCAACTGAGCGGTACCCCAAGGTTTTCCACCGAGTCCCAGAATCGCATCGACTTGTGCACTCGCCACATCAATCGCTGCTAATGCATTGTTCTCTTGAAGGGCAACGTAAAGCTTACCGTTATCCGCAAACGTTAGGTATTCAGGTTCTAGATCTTGAGCAACAGTCGCATTAGACGCTGAAATTCGAACCTTGTCGGTCAATTCTGCATGGCGAGGCTGACCTTGATTGAATGCCTTGAAATCGATTTGAGTCACTTTCGCTTGCAGAGGACCATCGGCTAAATCAACCAGAGTCACTGAGCCTTCAGGGTCAATGCTGTAATCCGCATTCGGCTCACCTTCGTTTGCAGATGCAATGTAACGGCCGTCCTTAGAAAAGCTCACCATGTCTGGCAATGCGCCAGCAACGTAAGTGGTGATCAACTCTAATGTGTCTGAACGATAAAGCGCAAGAATGCCGTTTTGTTGTTTGTCGGTGTTCTCAATCGCGACCGCAACTAAACCCTGATGAGTAGACACACTGTTTGCTGCACCGATATCAATACCAGAAGCCGCAGCCGCTGACTGGAGGTCAATAGAGCCCTCATATGTTGGTGCGCTGTCAGAGTTCATCGATAACACATCGACTTTTTGTGCTTGAGCATTGACGACATAAAGCTTATCGGTACATGAATCGTAGCTGACGATTTCGGCTGCAGAAGTACCAAACGGGGCGTTAGCAATAGCACGACCAACCAGACTAATCCCAGTAACAGTGGCATCTGTCTTGTTCGGTTGTTGGATGGATTGGCATTGAAGGCTAAAAGCATCAAGTGATGTTTGAGATGATGCTGCAGTCGTTGAAGTTGACTGAGAACACCCAACCAGAGCAGAACTTACCGCGATAGGCAGTAATAAAGTCAGCTTATTAAATTTACGATTCATATATCCTCCATAATTAGAACCGCGATCATAGAGGGCTGTTATGACAGTTGTCTTTCTCTTTTATTAACAATAAATGACAACAATCAGTTTACTTTACCCATAATAACAGTAAGTTGGATTAAGCATTTCATTAACAAGCAAGCAAAAAAAAAAGCGCCCAAGCTGGCTGGTGCTTGAGCGCCTTTAGTAAACGAATAAGGGGGATTAGAAGTTGTAACCACCACCGATCATGAATACCCATGGGTCGATATCAACGTCTGTTGAGAACTGTTGACCATTAAACTTATATTTTGCTGTAGTGCCAATGTCTGCATACCAAACTGATGCGTTTAGGAACCAGTCTTCGTTGATCATGTAGTCCATACCAATGTTTGCCGCTAAGCCCCAAGAATCATCAAGAGATAAGTCACTTAAGCCTAGATCTTTCGCACCTTGGTTTAGTGACTCATCGAAGAATACAGTGTAGTTGATACCCGCACCTACGTAAGGGCGGAAGTCACTGTTCGCTTGGCCAAAGTAGTACTGAACCATAAACGTTGGTGGTAGGTGTTTAGTCTCTGCAATGTCTCCAAGGCCAGTAGCTGAAATGTTATGAGAGAAAGGGCTAGCTGCTAATACTTCAAGACTGATGTTATCAGTAAACATGTAGCCGAAAGTAAGACCAAGTTGAGTATTAGAATCGACACCAAATTTAACTCCAGCCGTATCAAGAACGTCACCGCTGCTGTCGTTTGGAGATACTGTCGCTGCACCTGCACGGATGATGAAATCACCTTCTTTATGAGCAAGAACGTTGGTTGACATAAGAGCCGCAATAACCGAAATACCACATACTGTTTTTTTCATTGTCATTTCCTTTTGAGGGCTTAATTCTTTATTGGTGAATGAGTAATCATTTCTTATTTTCGTGCAAGGTAGCATAGAATAGCCCTACTTTATTGATGGAAATCAATTTGTGAAAAGTGGTGATTATTTATGTAAATTTATATCGACTCGATCACTTTACCTCTTCATTTTATTGACAGTTTTGTAATGTAATTTTCCGTGCATCATTTTGTTAAGGTCAACCCTTCCATTTTGGCCCGAGCTCTTTGGATCAAAATAGAGCAAGCCAATATCTCGTACGCATCAATTTGGTGCATTACCACAATAATCACTCTCACCTCATTTAATATTCAATGAGTTACATTTGGCTTAGTGCTTGCAAGTCTATGTTCATAATCATAAATACATTGAGGTTCTGAATATGCAAGACACTCTAACAATCGTTCTGGCCGGCGGTGTTGGCTCTCGGCTTTCTCCCCTCACCGATAACCGCGCAAAACCAGCGGTACCTTTTGGTGGCAAATATCGAATCATCGATTTCACACTCGCGAACTGCCTGCATTCAGGGCTTCGTCAAATACTGGTGCTGACTCAGTACAAGTCTCACTCTTTACAAAAACATTTAAGAGATGGTTGGTCGGTGCTTAACCCCGAGCTCGGTGAATACATCACCAATGTTCCCCCACAAATGCGCACAGGTGACAGCTGGTATAGCGGTACTGCTGATGCGATTTATCAAAACTTATATTTGCTGTCTCGCAGTGAAGCCAAGCATGTAGTAGTGTTGTCTGGCGACCATATCTATCGTATGGATTACGCACCAATGCTCAAGCAACACAAGCAGAATGAAGCAGATCTAACGGTAGCGTGTATGGAGGTTTCGATTGATGAAGCCAAAGAGTTTGGTGTGATGGAGATAGACGAATCTCTGCAGATTAATAGCTTTACTGAGAAACCACGTTACCCCGCTTGCGTGCCCGGTAGGCCAACTCGAAGCATGGCTTCAATGGGAATTTACATCTTTGATAAGGAAGTACTGACTCAAGCATTACTGGCGGATGCAGAAGATCCAAGTTCGAGCCACGATTTTGGTAAAGACATCATTCCTAAGTTAGTCGGCAACAACAGCGTTTACGCGTATAAGTTTGGTGATGAAGAAGGCCGAGTGACCCAAGATGCGTACTGGAGAGACGTTGGTACTATCGACTCTTATTACCAATCCAACATGGACCTGTTAAAGCCAGCCTCTCCTATCGATTTATATCAACCGGATTGGGCAATCCGCACCTATGATCCGCAACTGCCACCAGCACGAACCATCGCTTCTGTAGAAGGGAACCAAGGGATATTCATCAACTCGATGATCGCGAACGGGGTGGTGATTGAAGGGGGATCGGCGCAAAATTCTATCTTCTTCCCTAAGGTCAAAGTAAGCAATGCCGCGATTGTGATTGATAGTATTCTGTTTGAAGACGTTGAGATTGGTCGAAATTGCCACATTCAAAACTGCATCATCGACAAAAATGTAAAGGTGCCAGATGGAACCCAAATCGGCATTGATAGCCTTGCTGATTCTAGACGCTTCCACATATCGAAACAGGGCGTTATCGTGGTGCCCTCTTCTTATGAATTTAGTGATGCCTAAACTTCAATACTGATCAATCAATAATCATCAGTAATAGCCCTTTTACCTACAAAAAAGCGCCCCATAAAAATAGGGCGCTTTTCTAAAGTTGAATCAAATTACTTAGGTGCTAGCTCGTAGTTTTCTTGCATCTCATGAGGGGCAATCCCCTACTCATAATCAGCTAAGTAGCCATCCTTATAAACCTTCATTCCTTTTTCATCCCTGCTCACTTTGCTCATCGCTGTATTCCCATCTTAACTGCCTAGCAGCTTAAGCATTTCTATATCAATCTTAATGGCTTTGATGGTTTTAATGCGCTTAAACGGCTTAAATTCAGTGGTCGAGGTTGGCAAAAAACCGTAGCTGCTGATCCAAGTATCTTTAGGTACTAGCCATTGGTTGAAAACATCATCAACAATCGCTTTCGGCATGCTCGCAATAACCACATCGCACGTCATTACGTTATTACGTTATTGGTCTCTAAGCTGTCACCGCCCTTTACATCGAAACGTAGGTAAGAAAATCAACGCCAATTTCAGATTCAGCAGACAAACGACCTAGAGTAACCGACTTATTAACGTACAAATCAGCGCTATCAAAACTGCTGCATCATCTCTGGGATTTTCTGAAACTCAACAGGGGCTGCAAAGGCTTATATTTGTAATTGTGATATTGAGTGAAAGAATGGAATCTGTATCAAAAACAGGTGGTTTATAAATTTAAGACTAGAATAAGTCATTGTGGTGGTGCTTGATTAAGGCGATAAAATCTAAGTGAGCGAAGTCAATTGGAGCAATATTTCGAGAATGAGTTTTTTTTAACACGTTTGGAATTCACGAAACATAATATGCGATCAGTTCATCGGACTTTCAAGGGAGTAACAAGAGAATATTTGATAACACTGAAGTGAATCACACATGTGCTAATTCTCAGTTGGTTAATCTGTGCGATGTTTGCTACGTTTAAATGACACAGTCATTGGAAAGGTATGATTTATGAAAATAAATGTTCAAACACATCATGTATCAATTAACGACGAGTCACGCAAAGACATCGAAGGTAAATTCGAGAAGATATCTAACCATTTCCCATCACTGATCAGTTGCGACATCATCATTACTAAAGAACACGGTCAACATCAGGTTGAAGTATTCACCAACTACGAAGGTGTACGAGTAACAGCCAAAGCTACAGACGATGTTATGTACCCAGCTATCGCTGCAGCGCTTAAGAAACTTGAAGCAGGCTTAAGCAACCGTAAGGGACAATTGAAATCCGACCTACACGAGAAGCCAACCAGTACGAAGCCAGAAATCGCTTCAGATATCATCCAAGAGATGAAGTTAGTATAGCTCCACAGTAGAAGCGCGCTAACAAATAGCATCGCACAAGAATTGCAAAGCCAGCACATGTGAACTGACCCCCAATTATTGGGGGTCAGTTCATTCACGGGCTTTTTAGTTTTCATTAAGGCGGCTCTAATCAAACTACCTTTGGCTGTTTTTAAAGGTTAGCTCTTAAACGTACTAGCGATCTCTTTCAATGACGCCGCCAGTTCAGCTTGTTCTTTGGCTGTTGCTGCAATTTGTGTTGCGCCAGTGGTCGACTCTGTCGATTTCTGCTCAACAGCCATCACGTTTTGCGCGATGTCTTGAGTCACAACCGCTTGCTCTTCTGTAGCAGTAGCGATCTGTTCTGTCATGCTGAAGATCTCGCTTATCGCAGCTGAGATGCTTTGTAAGGTGTGCTCGACCTCTTTTGAATCTTCTACTGCTTTTGATGACATCTTCTTGCTGTTATCAATCACATTGAAGGCTGTCTGCACATCAGATTGTAGTGAACTGATGAAGCCTTCAATCTCCAATGTCGACTCTTGCGTGCGCTGTGCCAGTGTCCGAACCTCATCGGCAACCACCGCAAATCCACGGCCTTGCTCGCCCGCTCGCGCTGCTTCGATCGCCGCGTTCAATGCCAGTAAGTTAGTTTGGTCTGCAACCGACTTAATCACATCAATCACACTGTTAATGTTATTGCTGCTCTCGTGCAGGTGCGTGATTTTTTCCGCTAGGTCATTAATTTCAGATGCCAGTTTTTCGATAGAGTGGTAAGAGTTTTGAACCGTACTCAAACCTTCTTGCGACTGCTCATCGACCAGTTTAGCGGAGCTAGCTGTCTGTTGAGTTTTCGCGGCCACTTCATTTACCGTTGCTGATAACTCTTCTGTCGCCGTCGCAACTAAACCGATTTGATCTTGTTGTTGAACCAACGTATTTGAGTTGTAGTGACAAGTTTGCGAGGTTTCTTCAGCAGCAGAAGCTAAGGTCAGGCTCGACTGAGACAAGTTGTCGATAACGTTTGAAAACTTCTCTAGCGTTTCGTTGAGTGCCGAAGAGATCTGGCCAAGCTCGCTATTACCAACGTACTTAGCACGAACCGTTAGATCATTGTCATTACGAACTTTAGACAACATCACCGTCAGATCTTTCACTCTCATCGTCAGGTCGCTGATCGCCTTAAAGCTGACGAAGGTTGCGAACAAAGTAATCAAAGCAAATAGACCAATACTCATCATCATCGCAGACTGCGCTTCTGACATCTTTTTCTCGGTCAGCACAATCAGTGATTCTGCTAGGTGGTTTTCTGTTTTCTTTAGCTGAACAATACGAGCAGTAGATTGAGAGAACCAGTACACAGGGTCAACATCAAAACCGCTCATTTTAGATTCAGCCAAACTACGAAGCTTTTCAACTTCTGCTACAGAGCGGTCATTTAGCTGTTGCTCAAAGAAACGAACGTTCGCTGGGTTGCTCAACACTTCAAAGTTCGAGAAGTAGGTATTTTGCTCTGTCACCAAAGAGATGAATTTCACCAGCATACCCGGGCCAAATTCATTTTTAGAAAAGGTGTTATTTAGGACAGCACGCTCGATACCCGCTCGCTCTTTACCTTACAAGAAGTTGTAGTAAGCGATGGTTTCATTAGTGATGGTGGCATCAGAACTTAACTCAGCAATTAACGCCGATACGCTAAGCAGCTTTGCATTCAGTTGGGTGTAGTAACCCAAGGCCTCAGAAAGCGGAATCGATTGAGAGTCCACTCGATTTCGAATCGTCGTTATCTGATTAAGGCTTTGGCTTATCTCTGTGTTCAGGCGATTGATCTGCAGCAGATTGATATTGGAAAACTGCCAGTAATCGTTTCTTTCATTACGTCGGTTGTCGGTATTGGTTCTCTGCGCGGCTAATTCACTGACAAATTTGGTTCCTTGAGAGCCAATAAAACCCGCTGTCATGCCTCGCTCTTTTTGTAACTCATGCACTAACTCACTGTACACAACCGAAAGGCGTGTCAGTTGATTCAATGAGGACATTTCTGTCTTTGTTTCTACGCCTGTGGATATCGCAGAAACACTGAGCCAGAGAAACCCTAAGATCGGTAAAATAAGCAAAGCGATGATTTTTTGCTTAAAAGACATATCGGTTAATTTCATTTTTATTTCCTAGCGGCTAATGAATCTATATCTGTCGTGTAATTAGACACACTTCTAAAACGGTGAACCTTTACTGAGATCATAATAATATTTAGTTTTATCAATTACCGTGCCATATTGGACGACAATCGATAACGCTAGCATTTAACCTTACAAAATTCATTGACTTATTTGTAAAACTGTTAGCTATGCAACTTTAGAAAACATAAAAACCGTGCAACAACATTTTCCCGACGCAAGTGACTGAAAAATGAAAGTTTTCTATAACCCTAAAGAGGTATGTGCTCACCCTTTTTCTGCTCAGTTGTCGCTACATATTCAGCGCCAACTATGTATAATGCCGGGCTTAAAAAGTTACGAATTCAATTAACGTAGAAGCATAATTAGAGGTTTTTATGGACTGTCCCGCTTGCGAAGAACACATTGGATGGGAATGGGTAGAAGAAGCAGCAATCGAACCTAATGAAGAATTCGATTGCCCAGAGTGCGAAGAAACGCTGATGTACACTATCGATGAAGGCACCTATTACGGCGCGCAGCATAAAACCGTCGAAGTTGTTGATAGTTGACAGCCAACGCTAGTTTGAATTCAAGCCATCCGAACTAGCGTAAACACATATTGTGACTCTCTTCCAGATAGATTAAACCTCTTCACTTTTCGGACGGTAAGGCTCTTCTCGTAGAATGTGGCTGATTAATAACTTCAAATAGAACACAGGTAAGAACCACTCTAAGCCGACAGGTGATTCCAAAACATAAAGCGATAAGATAAAGCTCAGTGTATACAGAATCAAAGCAACCGGACGTTGTAGATAGAGTGCGGTTTTCAATACCAAGGCACACGCCAACATCATGTAGCTCCCCGTCACTGCTACCCACACTAGGTTCAAATCCAAGAACAGCCAGCTGAATACTGTTAACTGAATGAAGTGAATAGCGATAAAGGTCATGTGTTGCTTAAAGCCTTCCCCTTCTCTGTGAAACCAACGCTTGGCACTTGATGTCGCGTTGGTGATCACGCCCCCCAACACGTCAATGGTTAGCAGAACCGCTGCTAGGTATTGTCCCCAAGACCATCCCAACTCTGCATGATTGGCATACGCAGCAATCAGCGCACCCGCTATGAACGGAATGTACAGCTGCAGGTTCTTCTCTGCGGATGTCGCACCCGGACCGATGAATTTATCTAGTCCGCCTAAGAAGCCCGCTCTGAATGGGGGTAGGTTCCAATCAATTCCCATAGTTACCTCGAATAATCGTCGTTTAATTTTTTAGAACACTTGGTCTTTTTAAATTAGATCGAAGTTTAACCACTGTAAAGAATTATTTTGACCACCTGGACTAATTTAAACTAAGATGACACTCATCAGATGCATTAAGCTATTGCTTCAGTTGCCTAAATTGACTAAACCTTCAACTAATGAACTCCGAGGAAGACTCATGCCAAAGATCGTCGATCATGACAAAAGACGCGAAGAGATCGCACTGAAAGCCGCTTGTGTGTTTTTGGAGTTTGGTTATAAAGAGCTGGGAATGAGACAACTGTGCTCACACCTCAACATGAGCAAAAGCGCGGTTTATCACTATTACAAAAGTAAAGATGAGCTGTTCAAGGCTGCGACCGAAGCGATTGTTCGACACGATAGCGGTAACCTCGCCGACTTGCCTCTAGCTGTGGATGCCACAACTGAGCAGAAGATTGAAAACTTCGTCCATATCTTTCAGGCCATCGAATCACGTCACTTCCAAGAAATGAAGTTGGTCTTTGATTACATTGATGTGATTGGTCAAGAAGCTGTAGCTGAAGATGCCAGCATCGAAATCGCCAACAATAAGTATCAACAACTGCTTGCCCAATATATCGATGCCGAGAATGCGATTGAGCTGTACAGCATCCTCATCGGCCTGCTAACCCACCAAACCCTGTGTGGTGGGCAGCTTGAGCCTGAGTATGTGCGTTCCTTGGCAAGTAAATACTTAGCCTAACCATTCTCTCGAAAAGTAAGAACATAGCTAAACAGTATCAAAGGGTTAGTTACTTTAAGACGCTCAAGTATTACTAACAATACTTGAGCGTCTCTTTATTTATCGCTTTTCAGACAATCTTAAAGCCGATTACTTTTATACTTTCCTCATAATCAACGTCTGCGCATTGAGCATCGCCTCTTTGGTGCTGACATCTAAGGTTTTGACGTTCGCAAAGCGCTCGATTTCTTTAATCGCCACGTCGTGAGCGAAGATCACCAACCTCGCCCGTTCAATATCTTTTTGTGTGATGCGATTGCCTATCCCGCTGGCGCCCTGCGTTTCAACTTTTATTCTAACCCCGAGATGATGAGCAGCCTTTTCCAAAGACTTCGCCGCTAGAAACGTATGGGCAACACCAGATGGACAAGAAGTAACAGCCAGCACATCAGCCAATCCTTCTTCCGTGACCGAGCCACCTGTTGTTCGATTCAATCGCGACTCGTCTTCAACGACATTCTTTTTCAGTAGTATCACAATAAAGGCTGTTGTTAGCGCGCCCGCTAGTGTTCCAACAATGTAGCCAATTTTGCCATCAACCACTGGCAACACGATCCAACCGCCCCATGGTGCATGGTTAATAACATGGAACATAAAGCCAACCACATTACCGACAATGCCACCAGCAACCACTGCAGGCAGAACACGTGCAGGATCAGCCGCTGCAAATGGGATCGCACCTTCACTGATGCCGATCATTCCCATAATACCCGCCGCTTTTCCGGCTTCGCGTTCGTCTAGTTTGAATTTCTTAGGTGATATGAAAGTGGCAAGAGCCATGCCTAATGGTGGCGTACAGATGGCAATACCGACGCCTCCCATCAACCAAGGTTGAGTATTCACCTGCGTTTGAGCAAACAGCGTCGCCACTTTGTTGATTGGGCCACCCATATCAAAGGCCGTCATCGCCCCTAAAATACTGCCCAACACCACTTTCCCTGAGCCCGCCATGCCGGTGAGCATTTGGTTCATCTCAAGCATCACATACGCGATAGGAGAACCAATCACCCACATCACGGCGCCACAGGTAATGAAGGTGCCAACTAAGGGATAGATAAAGATAGAACTCAGCGAGATCATGCTGTCTGGCAGTTTGATCTTCTTGAGCAAATTAACCACGAAACCTGCGAAGAAGCCAACCACAATCGCACCAAGAAAACCGGTGTTGTATTGGTTCACCGCGACCCAAGAACCAATCATTCCGGGCGCTAAACCCGGCTTATCTGCCATCGAGTAAGCGATATAGCCACCAAGTACTGCTGTAAATAGGGTTAAGCCCGCGATGCCCATCTGTGCGATATCAGCAAGCACGCCGCTTTCTGGTACTGCACCGTGGCCAGACATCATCACAGACAAAGATAAGAGCACACCGCCCGCAACCACGAATGGGATCATGTGCGAAGTGCCGTACAACAAGTGCTCTTTGAGACGATTAAGAGATTGTGCCCAAGGACTTAATGGTTCGCTGTACACTTCGTGATGGCTAGAAGCGTAGCTATCGAAAGATTCAGAATTCGCTTCAATGAACAGTTGTTGCGCTTCTTCTACTGACTCAGCCGCCTTCAATTTTGTAACAAAGCCATCTTCAATCAATCGAGTCGAGATCTGAGCCAACACCTCAATATGATGGTCATCGCTATTGTCTGGTGAAGCGAGCATGAAAAATACATCCGAAAGTTCACCGCCGTCTGCGCCATAATCAATACCCGACCGGCTAACTCCAACCGCCACTGCTGGTTTAGCGACAGCAGAACTTTTCGCATGTGGTATCGCAATACCATCATCAAAGCCTGTATTACCTATGGTTTCTCGCTTCCACAAATCAACAAGGAAATCACTTTTACTGGAGAGCTTTCCTGCTGAATCAAGCATCTCAGCAAGCTCTTCAAATACTGCTTGCTTAGAATCTGCCTTCAAATCTAAGCAGATAATCTCAGGCTCTATGATGTTAGTGATGTCCATGTGCTGCCTCGTACAAATACCAATTTAAGTAAATGAGGTAAAGAGGTTAATGATATGAAAAGATTAACGATGCAAGCCCGCTCAATATATAGGACGAAAGGTGCATTAACTAGATTATTGTAACCAAGAATCTAGAATGTGACGTCCACCTTTGAATTAAAAACGGAAATCCATAAAAATCACAGATTCAGATAGCCCTATCGATCCAAGTAAACTGTCGATCTAAGTACACCGAGAATAATAATGAAAATTGTAGCGGTAACTGCGTGCCCTACAGGGATTGCACACACCTATATGGCAGCTGATGCTCTAAATAAGACAGCCCCTAAATTCAACGTTTCAATCAAGGTTGAAACACAAGGTGCTATGGGTATTGAAAACTTACTCTCTGCACAGGACATTAGCCTCGCAGACAAGGTATTGATCGTCTCTGATGTCGACATTGAACAACCAAGCCGCTTCGACCCAGCTAAAACCTTATTCATCCCAATGGAAGAAGTGTTGTTGAGTGTCGATAAAGTCTTTATTAAGCATTGTCGAACCTAAACCTTTCATGAACGAATATCAGATCACCTTCTTCGTTGACGATCCTGCAGCTAACTCACACGTTTCACAGCCACTTAGCCGCTTGGCAAAGAAATTCAAAAGTACCATCCGTATTATCAACATCACTCAAAACCGAACGGCTGATCTCTCCAAATCTGTTGCGATGTTGCAAGTGGGCCTACTTCGTGGCGATTTGTGTCAGATCACCGCGATCGGTATTGATGCCGAACTAGCGTGCTTCGTTCTTAAAGACGTAATTGCTGAGCATTACGCTATGGTTGGCTCACAAGTGAACCATGAGTTCTCGAAAGATCTCATCCAGCGTATGCCGCAGATATGTCCACCTTGTGACATCAAGTGGCACCATGCCAAAGCACAAACTCAACTAACCAAATTTGAATGTCTTAAGGGGCTTGCTCATCTGGTATATCCACAAGACCCAGATGAACTGATTCTCGCGTTTATTAAACGAGAAGAACGCTCTTCTACGTGTGTATCCCCGGGGATCGCACTACCCCATGTGATGTTTAAATCCACCCAAGATCTCTCGATCGCGGTCATCGTCAGTGACGACCCGATTGATTGGGCTTCACGCATTGGTGAGGTGCACGTTGCTATCGCTTTGGTATTGCCAACGAAGCCACAGCGAGAGCACATTGTGGCGGCCACTAACCTAACCAGAAACCTGCTTCACGATCAAGTCAATGAACGTTTACAGAAGACCCGGAGCAGCGTCGACCTACAAGCCCTATTGATGTACATCTCTTCACGTCTGATTTGATTCATCAAATAGCTTGGGGCTAGATTGACCCACGATATTCGGTTGGGGTTTTTCCGGTGCGGTTTTTAAATACTCGGCAGAAGTAGTTCACATCTTTAAAGCCACAGCGGACTGACACTTCATTGAGTTTGAAGTTGTACTTCTTGAGCATGAACTTAGCGCGGTCAACACGAACGCGAGTAATGTACTCTGCCAGCGTCATGTGGCCTTGTTGACGGAACATTCGCGACAAATGGTTGGATGAAATACTAAAGCGCGAGGCGATACTGTCCCGGGTGATATGACGGTGAAAGTTCTCTTGAATGTAGATACAAATGCCCTGATACACATCCTGCACTCGGCTGTGGGATTTCTCGATAGGTGCATCTAACATCGTCTTGCTGTATTGAAGCAGCGCTTGCAGTAATAGCTCGTCCATTGGCTGCTTGTTACTCTCTCTCGCGAGTGAGCTAAGCGCCTCTAGAATGTTATCAATCGCAAATCCAGATCGAGTCTGAATACTGTGCTTTTGAATATCATAAAAACTCTCCTCGCCTTTGCGTTTGCTCACCAAACTTAAACCTAGCTGACGACGACCAAACAACATACTCAACACCGAACAATCGGTATCCCAGTTTGGTTTATTCCAACAGTTGGGTGGGATGAAAATCGCGTCTCCGGTTTCGGCAATAACGTTGGTGATCTTGCGATCATGACTCTCCATTTCATTAATATACTCTCCATCTAGCACCAGCTCTAAGCGCGGAAAGCTCACCTGATAACTGCATGCTGAAGGCGTGTGAAAATCTCCAGCAAACCAGATGTTGTGAAATGGTCCTCGCTCGTTTAACACCGACGAGATTAGGTCATGAAAAATCATTTATTCGAACTCTTATAGGCAGCAATAAGGCTACGGGAGTAGATATACTCCTTAGTAAAAAATAGTGCTATTGAGCAAAATCACAATTTGAGATCTAGGTTACAAAAATCCAGTCATAGACATAAATCTCCAGTCACAAATCTGATATAGTACGTAATCCCTCTAACAGCCCAACACGCTGAAGCCCTTATAAATAAACGCGTCATCACCTCAAAAACGCTGTCAACAGTGACCAAAAAACGCACCACTAACCGATCAAAATCACACTCCATTTAGAACGCATTAATCATCCAGTAAATGCATTTTTTCTTCACTACAGAAGATAAGACGTAGATTCCAGAATACCCCTAACAAAATAAAAACAGAGTAGGGGTTCATTATGATCACGACATTGATCAATCAAGATTTGATTAAGCTTTCGCTTAGCGCTGATTCAAAAGAAGACGTATTTAAAGAGCTGATAGACGTACTTTATGCGCAAGGTCGAATTTCAAACAAAACACAGTTTCTTGCCGACATTAAGGCGCGTGAAGAACAAGGTAATACAGGGTTTGAAGAGGGCATCGCCCTGCCACACGCAAAAAGTAGCGCGGTGATCAAACCCGCAGTTGTTATCGGCGTCCATAAACAGGGCATCGAGTACGGGGCAGATGACGGTCAGCCATCAAAACTGTTCTTCATGATTGCCTCTCCTGACGGCGGCGATAATCACCACATTGAAGTATTGGCAGAGCTTTCTTCAAAACTGATTGAAGAAGGCTTTATCGAAAACTTCATGAACGCCGACTCTGAACAATCCGCGTTGGAACTACTGCTTACCAAACCTGAACCATCAGCAACCGAAACCAACATTGAGAAGCAAGGCTTCATCATAGGTGTGACAGGCTGCCCAGCAGGCGTTGCACACACTTATTTGGCAGCTGAAGCGCTAGAGAAAAGCGCGGCAGATCTTGGCTACGACATCAAGGTCGAAACCAACGGCTCTATCGGCGTTAAAAACAGCCCTACTCAAGAAGAGATCGAACGTGCAGACGCCATTGTGGTGGCTTGTGACAAGCAGGTCGACATGGCTCGCTTTGCCGGAAAACGTGTCATCTGCACCAACGTAAAAGCGCCAATCAAAGATGCGCAAGGCTTGATTAAGCAAGCACTCAACGCACCTAGTTACCAAGCTGACCAAACGCCGACCAACCAATCTGTTGTAGAGAAAGCATCACAAGCGCGTTCAGACCTTTATCGTTACTTGATGAATGGAGTATCACACATGATCCCATTCGTAGTGACTGGCGGCCTATTGATTGCCCTAGCACTGGCGATTGGTGGCGAGCCAAGTGAATCTGGCATGGCAATTCCTGCTGGCAGCATGTGGAACCAAATTCTAGAAGTCGGTGTGGTTGCTTTCACATTGATGATCCCAATCTTGGCTGGCTACATTGCTTACGCGATTGCTGACCGCCCTGCCCTAACCCCTGGCCTTATCGGTGGTTGGATTGCTAACAACGGCTCTTTCTATGGCGCTGACGCGGGTACAGGCTTCATTGGTGCAATCATCGCTGGCCTATTAGTCGGCTACTTCGTTAAATGGATTACCTCGTTTAACTACCACAAATTCGTGCAACCGCTTGTGCCTATCATGATCGCTCCGATCACTGGCTCTTTGTTCATCGCGGGTCTGTTCATCTTTGTTATTGGTGCACCTATCGCTGGCCTGATGGATGCTCTTACTGCACTACTAACGAGCATGAGCACAGGCAACGTGGTTCTATTAGGCATCGTACTGGGTGGTATGGCTGGTTTTGATATGGGCGGCCCATTCAACAAGGTGGCATTCCTATTCTCGGTCGGCATGATTGCCAGCGGTCAAACTCAATTCATGGGTGCGATGGCGTGTGCAATCCCTGTAGCTCCACTGGGTATGGCTATCGCAACCAGACTTGGCCGTAAGTTCGACCTGTTCGAATCTTCTGAAATTGAAGCAGGTAAAGCAGCAGGCGCGATGGGCTTGGTGGGTATCTCTGAAGGTGCGATTCCTTTCGCGGCTCAAGACCCGATGTCGGTTATCCCTGCCAACGTACTTGGTTCAATGACTGCAGCGGTTATGGCGTTCTCATTCGGCATCACCAACAGCGTTGCTCACGGTGGTCCAGTTGTGGCTCTGTTAGGTGCTATGAACTACCCAGTGATGGCACTTCTGTGCATGGCATCAGGTGCGGGCGTAACTGCGGTTACTTGTATCGCACTTAAAAATCTACGTAAAGTCAAGCTAACAGCAGCAGCGGCTTAAGCCATTTCAACTCCAATGGCTTGAGGCCTTCTACACTCCTTTTTTAGGAACAAATGGAGCTCAAGCCATGTTTCCCTCATGGTGATTTCGATGTCTGATTTTTCCTTAGCGAACGACTCGTTCGTACAACGCTTTTTCTATCCTATGACCAACGTGATTCAAAACTACGCATGGGGTAGCCCCTCTTCGTTCAGCCAACTGTTTGGTATTGATAACCAATCTGGTGAGCCACAAGCTGAGATCTGGATGGGCGCTCATCCTAATGGTTGCTCAATGGTCACTGACAACGGGCAACAGACCACGTTGTCGAGCTTGATTTCTAAGAACCTAAACCTGTTTCTAAGTGAGAAAGTCGCAAGTCGATTTGGTGAGCTGCCATATCTATTCAAGGTGTTAGCAGCAGAGAAAGCGCTATCGGTGCAAGTTCACCCGAACAAGCAACAAGCGGAATCTGGCTTCGCTCTTGAAGAGCAGCAAGGCATTCCGATGACGGCTGGCAATCGTAATTACAAGGATGCCAACCACAAGCCAGAATTGGTGTATGCCCTAACTGACTACACCGCGATGAATGGTTTTAGATCAATCAGCGAGATCCTTGAGCACTTCCACTACCTTGATATTCCAGAGCTGCATTCGATGGTCAATGACCTAGAGGGCGACCAAACTCCCAATGGATTAGCGAGCTTCTTCGCGAGCTTATTGTCTTTGCAAGGAGAACAAAAAGGCATGGCGCTGACCATGTTGCTGGTGAAGGCGAAGCTTTCAGATACACCTGTGTTCCAGTTGATTTCAGAACTGGAAGAGCAATACCCGGGTGATGTCGGGTTGTTTGCTCCACTGCTATTGAACGTGATCACTCTAAAGCCGGGGCAAGCCATGTATCTGGATGCAGAAACGCCCCACGCTTACATCAAAGGGACGGGCCTAGAAATCATGGCGAACTCAGACAATGTGCTTCGCGCAGGGTTGACGCCTAAATATATGGACGTGAATGAGCTGGTTTCTTGTACTCGATTTAATGAAAAGCCCGCGGATAGATTGCTGCTAAGCCCGATAGAGCAAGGTGATGTGATGGAATACCAAATTCCGGTCGAAGATTTTAAGTTCTCTATCGTGCAAAACTCACATCAGCGACAGATCACTACCGAAGGTGCCGAGATCCTACTACCTATCGACGAATCTATGGTGCTTACTCACCAGTGCGGCGAAACCTGCGTGATAGAGAAAGGCCAATCGGTATTCATTCCTGCTTATGCTGAGAGCTACAAACTGGACTGCGTTGGCCGAGTAGCGCGTGCTTACAGCTAGCTCTTCCGAGTAGATACAAACACCGATCATGCCCTGCTTTGCGGGGCATTTTTGTCCCTAGTGAATGCTATCTCAACACCGAAGTACACCATCAAATATGACTCATCTCACACTGGATGAATGATGCAAATCACACTTAATTTTGCTGGATACAAATGTACAGTGAAGGGCTTTTATTTGCTATTTCGCGAATCGGGTTAATCCATTAATTTTAATTCAAGAACTTCAATAGTGAATGAGTTAATAAATGATCACACAGCTAACTAACGTCAACTTAATTAATAACAATCTTCAAGCGAATAATAAAAAAGAACTGTTTGAAGAATTGGCAGGCATGTTATTTGAGAACGACCGAATTAATTGCAAAGATACTTTCCTATCAGGTATTGAAATTCGTGAATCTCAAAGTATCACCTCGATGGATGGCATCGCTTACCCGCACTCAAAAAGCAAGGCTGTTACTGAGCCGGCTATCGCTGTCGGTGTTAAACGTGAAGGCATTGATTATGGCGATGAAGACGGCATCAATCCAACCGTATTTTTTATGATCGCATCACCAGACAACTGTGCTGACAATCATATTTATGTACTACAAGAACTGTTTGGAAAATTCAGCGATGAATTTATCCAGAATATCCATAACGCAAAAGATAAACATCAAATCCTTAATATTTTAATTAATTCATAAGGCGTAGAAAATTATGAGCACCCTAGCAAATCAAGCTGCCAATACTAGCAATAGAAATAATAGTAGCGACTATAAAAAAATCCTTAGTACCATGAAAGGCCACCTGCTTTTCGGAACATCACACATGCTACCTTTCATCGTAGCCGGGGGTGTTCTATTGGCCTTAGCGGTAATGGCATCAGGCAAAGGCGCTGTACCTGCAGATGGCCTGCTGGCAGACATCTCTAATATCGGTATCAAGGGCCTTGTCCTTTTCCCAATCATTCTTGGCGGCTTTATTGGTTACTCCATTGCAGATAAACCAGCACTAGCGCCAGCGATGATCTCTTCTGGCATCATGGCTGACATGGGCGGCGGCTTCCTTGGTTGTATCGTGGCAGGCTTTATCGCCGGTGGCGTGGTGTTCCAACTTAAGAAGATCCCGCTTTCTGCAAACATGACGGCGCTGGGTGCTTACTTCATCTACCCGCTTCTAGGCACGTTAATCTCTGCAGGTATCGTACTGTGGGGCATCGGTGAGCCAATCAAACTGTTCATGTCTTCAATGAACGAGTTCCTAGCTTCAATGGCTGGCGCATCTAAGATGGTTCTAGGCACAATCCTTGGCGGTATGACTGCGTTTGATATGGGCGGCCCTATCAACAAAGTAGCGACCCTATTTGCTCAAACTCAAGTAGACACGCAACCTTGGCTAATGGGCGGCGTAGGCATCGCGATTTGTACACCACCTCTAGGCATGGCACTGGCGACGTTCCTATTCAAAAATAAGTTCTCTAAACAAGAGCAAGAAGCAGGTAAAGCAGCGGCAATCATGGGTTCTATCGGTATCTCTGAGGGTGCTATCCCGTTCGCAGCGAACGACCCAATGCGCGTACTTCCTTCAATCGTTGCCGGTGGTATCGTGGGCTGTGTATTCGGCTTCATGACAGACGTTCTGCTACACGCACCTTGGGGCGGCCTAATCACAGCACCAGTATCTAGCAACATTCCAATGTACGTCGTCGGTATTGCGCTAGGCTCACTGACAACAGCGGTTATCGTTGGTTTCTGGAAACCTGTAGCGGTTGAAACCGAAGAAGACATGGTTGAAGCACCAGTACAAGCTCAAACAGCACCTGTAACAGGCCAAGGTAAGTACGACATCGTAGCCGTAACATGTTGCCCTTCAGGTGTTGCACACACCTTCATGGCAGCGAAAGCACTAGAGAAAGCAGGCTTAGCAGCTGGCCTTAAGATTAAGGTAGAAACTCAAGGTCAAAACGGTATTCAGAACCGCATCAGCGACCTAGATGTAGCGAACGCGAGACTGGTTATCTTGGCACACGACATTCAAGTGAAAGACGCTCACCGCTTTGCTAACGCGAACGTGATTGAATGTTCAACCAAGGAAGCCATGAAGAAAGCCGCGACTATGGTGGCTATCTAAAATCTGAAACAAGTTAGAAGATAAAATTACTAACCCCCTAGTAACTAAAATCCCCGCTCGTTTTGTCAGCGAATGGGGATTTTAGTTACTAGACGAATTGGTAACAAACTTTGGCTCTGTAACGTCAGTTTGATCAACCTTGAGGGACAAGCGTCTCTTCGGTTTCCAAATCAAACAAGTGACACTGTAGCGTATTAAAATGGAGTACTGTCTCTTCGCCGCTGTTTGCAATGCGATCTGTATCGAAAGGTACACGTGCCACCAGCTTGTCTGCACCGAGTTTGAAATAGAGATACAGCTCATTACCCATAGACTCAACCACATCAAGCCTGTGCGTTTGAGTATTAACTTCCGACAAAGATGCATCGTGGTTGGCCAATTGAATATGCTCAGGGCGAACACCAAACCACAACCACTCTCCTACTTTTTCACAGGCGATAGCCTGCTTGTCTTGTGGCAGCGTCCAGCGTGCTCCACTTTCTGATACCACATTCATTACACCGTCAATCTCATCCACCCTGACCTTGATAAGGTTCATGGCTGGAGAACCAATAAAGCCTGCAACAAACTTATTCGCTGGGTACTGATAAAGATTCATTGGTGTATCGACCTGCATGATCTCGCCTTGATTCAATACACAGATGCGGTCACCAAGAGTCATGGCTTCCACCTGGTCGTGTGTCACGTAGAGCATGGTGGCGTTCTGCCCTTCTTGCTTCAGGTTATTGTGTAGCTGCGCAATACTGACTCGCGTTGAAACACGCAGCTTCGCATCCAAGTTAGACAAAGGCTCATCAAACAAAAACACATCTGGCTTACGCACCATTGCACGTCCAAGAGCCACACGCTGCCTTTGACCACCCGACATTTCACCTGGCTTATTATTTAGCAGGTGTTCGATATCCAGAGTCTTGACTGCATCTTCAATACGTTCATTGATTTCATGCTTTGGCAGCTTCTGTTGCTTAAGACCAAAAGCCATATTTTCATACACCGACATGTGCGGATAAAGCGCGTAGTTCTGAAACACCATCGAGATGCCGCGATCTTTAGGTGGCAATTCATTTACACGCTTATCGCCAATGTAGACATCGCCTTCTGAGATATCTTCAAGGCCTGCGATCATACGAAGTGTGGTAGATTTTGCGCAGCCAGACGGCCCAACAAACACCATGAACTCACCTTCGCGAATATTCAGATCGACACCGTGCACGGCCTTAAAACCATTTGGGTAGGTTTTTTCTACCCCTCGCAGTGTTACTTCAGCCATAACCTGTCCTTAAATCAATTGGTTAAATACTATCTTTGCAATCTGTCGTGGACGTTTTAGCCACGTTCTTGCAATTGGTTGAGCTCAAAATGAGCGACTGATGCGATAACCAGATCCGCCACTGGCTCTAACTCGCTGTGTTGTGCTGTACCCGTCAGCACGCCGACATTGCTTGCGCCTGCATTGCGGCCAAATTCCATATCCGAAACCGTGTCACCAAACATGATCACTTCATGTGGCTCAATACCGCATTGCTCACAGAAGGCATTGAGCAGTGCTGGCGCTGGTTTAGGTTCGATATCACCATCGGAATAACCAATATAATCAAACATCTCACTCAAACCCGATTGCTCTAGTGTGTAGATGGTTGAGTCTTTGGTGTCTGCGGTCGCGATGCCTAAAATCATGCCCTGCTGTTTAAACACACCCAGCTTTTCAGCCACACCTGGTAGTGCTTCAATCCAGCTTGGGTTTTCTTCCACTTCGTCATTGAAAGCGGCTTTGGTCACCTTAGTGAACTCAGCGAGTGAGACATTAGGTTGCAGCATGTTGAACCACGCTGTCGCGGTATCTTCCACTGGGTTTGAGGCTAATAGCCCATAGTTATCAACCACATCACCTTCAACACCGATGGCCAAGAGTAACTCAGCAGGTGTGATAGTTTGATTACCCTGATGCTGGTCACTGAAAGATTTCACACGCTCACAAGCACCACGAGAAACGTTGAGCCACATCTTGTGGAACTCTAACAATGTGCCGTCTTTATCAAATAACATCGCCTTAAACTCCATCACGGCTCATTCGCTCCATTAGTTCTCCCCAAGTACGCACTAGGGGTTGGTTAAATTCTGGTTGTTTGCCGTCGAATACGGCATTGATGCAGCCTTCAAATTCATTATTAATAGATGAAGGTTGAGTGCTGTTCGATCCTGTTGAGCATGGAAGATCTCCACGACGAATATCGACACGACACCAACGGTAGCCTTCATCAATATGGATACTTTGCAGCTCATCATTTAAAGCGGTTCGGTCAACAATCTCGCCATCCACCACGCACTCTGCGTAGTAAGGGTTTTCTGAATCAGAGACCGCAATTCGGTATGTTAGTGGTTGGCCTTGAGAATCGTTGCCCGGCAGTAAATCACCTAAGTTGATGTCAAACTTCAAGCCGCAACGTCGCTCTAAGTAAACTTGCCCATTACGCAGACCAGACAAGATGCCTTCACCACTCAAGCCGTGGCTGTATACGAAAGTTGATGGGTCACCGTAAATAGAAGGCTCATCCGATTTTGGATTACGCCCATGAGGTTCAAGGTGCGAATCACTGCCGCCAATTGCGGTAAGTCGCTGGCCACAATTCCACATTTCATTAAGCACCAACAACGCTTCTTCGGTCGCTTTGGGTGAAGTCGACCAAGTTGGGTCACAACACACTTCAAACGTAGAAATTTGGCTAAGATCGACTTGATCGTAATGCCAGTGCCACGGCTTCATCATCGGGTGATTAATGCCAAGGGAACTGTGTCCGACATTGTGTCCACTTCTAGCTAAGCTCAATCCAGCTTCCATGGTCGCTTGGCTGCTGTGTTCAACGTCTCTAAGGTCCAAAGACTTAACTGGGCCATGAACATTGAAGTGCCCAAGATCGGTCGTGACTTCTAACGCAGGCAAAAACAAACACTGGTTAGAAACAGGCAACTTGGGCTGGCAGATGTTGTGCTCTGTAAAGAAGAAAAATCGAGCCCTTGTGATTCCACAATGTCTTTAGCCGCGGCCAAGGTATTGTGACCATCAGAAAGCTGAGTGTGAGCGTGTAAATCGCCACGATACCAACGCGAATCAGAACTCAGTATGTGGCTGTAATCAAACTCGATATCGTGAGAACTTGTCACCGTTGGGGTCAGTTCTAACTCAGCATCGCTATTAACTAACTCTTCAGAACAAAGTACATCGACTTGATACTGCATCGCACGCTCGGTACGAAACTCACCTTCGAGGTTGTAAAGTTCTAAAAACCACTCGCCCGATGGAATCGCACCATCAATCGCGCCTAGCCCAGAGTTTTCCGGTTGGATAGTGAGTGACTTGTGCGCCTTTTCAAACAGCACTTTGCCACGAAATGCTTGGTTAGCATCATACGCCGCTGCGTACAAGAATCCTTTTTTCACCGTTGTGCCGGTAATCATTACGCTGTGAGAACCTGCTGGCACATCAAAGGAGATACGTACTCTGCCAAACGGCAGCTCACCTTGAAATTGGGTCATTGTCTTCACCAAATTCGTCCTAATTGAAGGACTGGGTCAAAAAGAGGCCCACCCGAATAGATGGGCCTTTGTTAGTTAATCGCTCTTCGTTACTAATAGCCAAGAGCTAACCACTTTACAGATTAAGAACGATTCGCTCGGTCTAGTGCACGTTGTGCTTTCTTAGCCGCTTGTTTTAGCGCTTTATCAGCAGGCACGTTTTGGATTTGAATCTGGTCCGTAGCTACCTTCAGCGCATCCATGATCTTACCGTTGGTAGGGTCGAGGAAATCTTTGGTCGCCGTGTTTGCTTGCTTCAACGGAATCAGGGCTTGCGGGTTATCTTTGGTGAACGCTTGGTATTCTGGAACTTCAGAAACACTGTTGCGCACTGGGATGTAACCGGTGAACATTGACCAAGCTGCGGTGTTTTTCGCGTTGGTGTAGAACTCAACAAACTCAAATGCACCTTTCGCCGCAGCGTCATCTGTGCCTTTTGGCATTACGTAAACCAGCGCACCCGCTTGTGGTGCAGAAGGGTTTGAGCCCCAACCTGGTTGCGTGGTTGCTGAAAGCTTAGTGAAGTCCAAGTCACCTTGGTCACCCGATGAACCGGTGTAGCCTAGAGCGTTGTCTTTCATCACGTCATCAATGGTTTTGTACCAGTATTCCCAGCCTTGACCACCGTAGTGAATACGCATGATTTGATCATCGTGAATCCACTTACGGAAGCTGTCCCAAACCTCAACCCACTCAGGAGAGTCAATCAGCACCTTCTTACCGTCATCACTGATGATCTTAGCGCCGTTAGAAAATGCCGCGTCAATCATGTTGTCTTGCCCCCACATCGGCTCCCAGCCGTAGAAGGTCACATTACCTTTCTCATCACGTTGTGTGACTTTCTCAGCGACCTTAGCCACGCCTTGCCATGTGTTTAGGTCTTGCTCGGTAAAACCGTTGTCTGCCAATACCTGCTTGTTGTAGTAAAACACTTGAGTTGTGCCGTAAGCAGGCAAGCCGATGATGGTGCCATCGTCTGCGGTGACTTGATCTTTAAACGCACCAATGAAGTCAGAGAAGTTAAACTCTTCATCCATGAAAGCCGTTAAGTCACGGCTCAAACCACGTCCGTGCATCGCTTCCGCACGACCTGAATCTAACAACACAAGTTCAGGCGCGGTTTTCGACGCCAAGCCAGCTTGTAGCTTCTGGTAGGTTTCCGTGTAGTTGCCTTGCAATGCTGGCTTCACCACATACTCATCTTGGCTCGCGTTGAACTCTTCGATGAGCTTAGTCATCATTTGCTGTGGCTTAGTACCACCGGAATACCAAAAGTTAACTTCGGTTGCGGCAAGAACGCTGCTAGAGAACATAGACGCGCTTGCTGCGCCAGCACACACTAGTGCGAGAGTTTTTAGTTTCATTTCCGTTTACTCTTTTACGCCGTTATCGGCGATACCTGAAAGAATCGTCTTTTGACAAATGACGAATAGAATTAACAAAGGCAATACTGCAATGGTGCTCGCCGCCATGATTTGCGACCAGTTCAACCCATAGTTACCTTCGGCAATAAAGTAGTGACGAATACCAGTAGCGATCAGGTTTAAATCCTGAGTCGTAATCACCAGACTTGGCCACATGTAGCTGTTATAATTGGTAATAAAAGTGATGAGGAACAGTGTTGCGACTGCTGCTCGGCATTGCGGTAAGATGATTGCCCATAAGATCTTGAGCTCACCTGCACCATCAATTCGTGCCGCTTCAATCAGCGACGGATGCACCTTGATAAACACTTGGCGTAAATAGAACACACCGAACACCGACGCCGCGTTCGACGCCACCAAGCCCATGTGTGAATCCAACAAACCCAGTTTTGCCAAGGTGATGTAAGACGGAATGTACGTCACTGCGCCCGGCAGCATGTAACAGCCCATCACGACGAAATAGAGCACTGTCTTCGAGCGAAACTTCAGCTGAGTCAGCGCGTATGCAAACATCGCTGAATTCACAATCACCAACAAGGTAGTGAACAAAGCCACACTAAAGCTGTTGAAGATGTACAAGCCAAACGGCGCGCTGTGGAAAGTTTCAACAAAGGTTTCCCAGCGAAACTGCTCTGGAATCAAGTCCAGCGGGTTAGTAAAGATCTCATCGTTACTTTTCAGCGAACCAGACAGCATCCATAAGAACGGAAACACCATAATGGTTCCGCAGGTTGCCAAGAAAAGGTGCTTCGCCAGTGTGAGGAACGAACGGCAATCCGCTGAGGCTTTCTTTGACGCAACTTCTGACTTCGTCGCTTTGACTTGAGCTCTAACTTTGGTTTTCGCTGCGCTCTGATTTAATACTTGGTTGGCATCCAATACTTGCGTGGTCATAATTCTGTCCTTTCAAAAATCGACTAGTAGTACACCCAGCGCTTGCCGATGTAGGTATTAATAAGTGCCAGCAATCCAGTAATCCAGTAATCCAGTAATCAGGAATATCACTAACGATGTCGCGGCCGCAGGTCCCATTTCGTAACGTTCAAACGCTTGTTGGTAGAACAAGTACAACAAGGTACGAGTCTCACCACCCGGCCCACCTTGCGTTAAGATCTGGAACTGATCGAACGCCTGCATTGCCGTGATAATGTTGACCACCACCAAGAAGAACGTCGTTGGGGAAATCAGCGGCAGCGTTATCTTCAAAAATCGCGTTAAGCTGCTGCAACCATCAATCAAAGAGGCTTCATACAGAGACTCAGGAATCTTATTAAGCGCACTGATGTAAAACAGCATCGTCCAGCCAATCGCCTGCCACACCGTCACGATAATCACCGCAATCAAGGCTGTATTTCCGTTCTCTAACCATGGAATAGCGCTAAACCCTGCCGACTCTAGTAAGTGGTTTGCCAAACCCGATTTAGTTTCAAAAACCCAAGACCACACAATCGACACCGCGACGGTTGGTGTAATCCAAGGGGAGAAGATCACCGCACGGTAGATACCCCCGTGCATGCACGGGGTACTTACTGTTACAACTCCATGCGGAGTTGACCAGAATCCTTTTCGCCCTGGTGTCTAACGTAATTCGCTATAACTTGTTCATTCACGCCTACGCTACTGACAAAGTAACCTGGCGACCACACAATGTTCTCTTTCCAGTAAACCTTACTTAGCCAACTGAACGTTTTTCGCATGTGGTGCGACGATTGGCTTTTTAGTTTACCCATGACGTCTGAAATACTGTATTTCGGTGGGATAAGCATCATCATATGCAGATGATCTTCATCAAAGCCTATCGTCTCAATCTCAACGCCAGGTAAACTTCGCAGTAACTTTGGCATAACCTTCCGTAGGTAGCTGCACATACCAGGATTCAGGATTTTCCGACGGTACTTAGTTACCCAAACTACGTGATACTTCGTGTAGTAGACACTATGGGATGAGGTGTAATATTGCATTTATCCATCGTACCGTCTCCAAAGGCATTCATCCACGGGTAAACCCGTGGTTTTCTGTATCCACAGAATAAAACTGGCTGCCCTTGAAGTTTTTGTGTAGCAACATCGCAAACACAAGACCAAGAATGATGGTGGGAATCACCACACCAACCGAGAACCAAAACGTGTTGAGTACCGCTTGAATGAACTCATAGTCTTCAACCATGTACTGATAATTTTCTAAACCGATGAACGAATAATCTGGCGAGATGTAATCCCAATCGGTGAAGCTGATATAAATCGAATAACCAAATGGTACGAGCCAAAAAGTAAACAGTGGCACCAACAACGGTGCGGTAAATAACAGTACCTTTAAGCGGTTTTTCATTGGTTCTGAGAAAGCACTCATAGTGACCTCGTCCTTATTTGTATGCGGTTAAATTAAGGGGTTTGTGTGACAGGTTAGTAAGAGCGCCCTTCATTTTTTTTATGGCTACCCATTAGAAAATCTTTCCTCCAGTTCACCGTCTTCCATCTGGTGATAGAGCCAATCGCAGAAGAAATTCACCTTGGCACTGCGACTGTGTTTGGTAATCAGGTAGTGGGCCGATTCGGCAGGCATTGACGAATCACTTGCTAATACAAGGTCGTTTTTCTTTAGCAATTCAGACACAGCGAGGGAGCGCACTAACAACATTCCAATGCCATGCTTGACCGCTTCTAAGGCATGCAGAGAGTTACTCACTTCGAGCAACACTTTGGGCAATGTCATCTCGAATTGGTTATGACTGAGCCATTGCAACCAGTTTTCTCGGTAGCCTTTCACCTGAACTGTTGGCAGCGCAGCGAAGTCAGGCTTACTAAGTAGTTCTTGATGGTCGGCTTAGAACTGAGGGCTGCACACCAACTGCCAATGTTCTTGAAACAATCGCTCGCAATGAGTGTCTTCGCTTTCGACCTTGCCGTTGGTCAGCTCCATATCAACATTCTGACAAGGAGTGGTTGATGGCCAGTCCACCAGCTGAATATCGAGCCTGATAAAAGGGTATTTTTGATAAAAAGATGGCAGGCGAGGTAACAGCCAGTTATGGCAAAAGGTGTGGTTAACGCGCAGGCTCAACACGTCGGTTTCTTTTTCTCCGAACAGGATTTGAGTCTGCAATTTCAGGTGAGCGAGTGAGCCCGCCACAATCGGTTGGTAATGCTGGGCAGCCGACGTCAGCTTCACGCCTTTAGAGCTGCGTTCAAACAAGGTGGTATCGAGAAAGGTTTCTAAACTTTTGAGCTGCTGACTCACCGCAGCTTGCGTAACACAAAGCTCTCGGGCAGCAGCGCCGATAGAACCGAGGCGGGCAACAGCTTCGAACGCTACAAGGGCACGTAAAAGGGGTAACATGGCTTCACCTGATTGAAATAAAAGTGAAAAATACTTCAATCAGGTTTCAGTTTTTTGCGGTTCCAGTTACAGATTAATGACGAAGGGACATTGATCAGATATTTATGATCAACGTCCCTTTTCTTCTATTTCTATTGATATGTCAGAGGCTCAATTACTCAGTGATGTAGAGATCCTTAGAATAGATGCGCCCTTCCACGTTGTTCTTCGCAAAGCCACCAACACTTGGTCGCACTAGGCGAGCCTGCATGTAGTAATAAATTGGCACGATAGGCATATCTTCAGCCAGTAACTGTTCCGCTTGATCATAGAAACCTTGACGATCTTGTTCACTGGTTGCGGCCAATGCGCTGTCCATTGCTGTGTCGTATTTGTCGTTGTTGTAGCGCGCGAAGTTACCGGAAGATTCAGAACGCAGTAGGCTCAAGAATGTCGACGCTTCATTGTAATCACCACACCAAGAAGCCCGCATCACATCAAAATCACCTTGGCGACGTGATACTAGGTAAGATTTCCACTCTTGGTTTTCTAGCTCAACTTGCGCGCCTAGATTACCTTTCAGCATGGAAGCAATCGCCGCTGCAATCGACTTATTCGATTCACTGGTGTTGTAGAGCAATTTGAAATCCAATGGATTAGCTGCATCGTAGCCCGCTTCTTTCAACAGCTCTTTCGCCTTTTGGTCGCGCTCCTTTTGAGTCCATGTGCTGTATTCAGGCTGAGTCGCATCAAAACAGCCGTGTACTCATGGGCAAAGGTATAAGCCGGTAAGTTACCCACCTGAGTGACACCGTTAGTGATAACATCACGCATCATTGAATACGACACCGCTTTGCGCACTCGCGCGTCATCAAATGGAGGTCGCGTGGTATTGAACGCGTAGTAGTAAGTACACAACAAAGGTACTGCAGTAAACGCATCTTGGTATTTGGTTTTGAGCTGCTGCGCCATGTGTGTCGGCACGTCTGAAGTAATATCAACCTCGCCCACCGCATAACGGTTGATCGAGGCATTCTGGTTCTCGAACGGAATGTAAGTCACTTCGGTTAAGTGCGTATCTGCGTTGTCCCAATATTTCGGGTTCTTCTTCAGTTCAATGCGCTCGTTAACCACCCACTCGTCCAATACAAACGCGCCATTCCCCACAAACTGCTTAGGATCGCTCCACGGCTTGTCGCTATTTTCTAGGGCTGATTTATGCACTGGCATCATGGATGTGTGGCCCGTCATGGCCACAAAGTAAGGCACTTGGCTGTCGAGTTCGAACTTCACCGTGTGTTTATCAACAGCCGACACGCCTAGCTCTTCAATCGGCTTCTTACCTTCTGCCACATCTGCAATATTGTTGATTTTGGTGAGCTTCAGGTACCACACATTTGGCGATGCCGTTTTAGGGTCTACCGCTCGTCGTATCGCATACACGAAATCATCGGCCGTCACCGGATCGCCATTAGACCATTGCGCGTCTTTACGCAGGTGGAATACAAAGGTCTGGTTATCTTCGGTTTCCCAAGACTGTGCAACACCTGGGGTAATATTACCATCGCGGTCTTGGATCACTAAGCCTTCAAACAGATCGCGTAGTATGTGCATTTCAGGTAAGCCTTCTGCCTTTGCAGGATCGAGTGTCGCCGCTTCTGCATCACTCGCACGCACTAAGTGTTGTTCTTTCGCCAGAGAAGTTCCGGCAGGCAATGTGTCAGCAACGGCAGTCACTGAGATAAAAGGGGGCAATAGAGATGAAATAAGTAACGCCGTTGAATATTTCTTAAAATCCATATGTTTTTGCTCTCCTAGCCTATCTTTGAAGCAAGTAATAAAATTAACAATGCGACTGTTGACGAGTTTTAACGCTTTAGTTTATTTAAGTAGGTTTGTGTAATAGTCAATACTTGATAGTACTTGATCAATCAGGAGATTAAGGTGAGTTTAATTCCAAGAACGGAAAGAGCTGCATTTTCAATAAAGCCGCTGCCATATGGCAAGTCAGTATTGGGCGCACCCTTGCTCTATTTCCCAGCGCAAATAAAAAGCGAATCTCGCGGGCTAATTTTAGTGGGTACACACGGCGATGAAACTGCTTCTATCGTGGGTTTGTCTTGCGCGCTAAGGAGTTTGCCTGCCGCCAACTTACGACACGATGTGATTCTGTCGATGAACCCAGATGGCAACCAGTTAGGCACTCGCGCTAACGCCAATCAAGTCGATTTAAACCGAGCCTTCCCGACTCAAAACTGGACAGAGAACGGCACCGTCTATCGCTGGAGCTCCAACACCCCAGTCAGAGACGTAAAAGTAAAGACGGGGCAAACCAACCAGATCGAGCCAGAAGTGCAGTCACTCATCAAGCTCATTGAACAGCGTAAGCCCAAATTCGTCATCTCTTTCCACGAACCACTCGCTATGGTCGACGACCCAACTCAATCGGAACTCGCTTCTTGGCTAAGCAAACAGTTCAACCTACCGCTCGTCGAAGACGTCGATTACGAAACCCCTGGCTCATTCGGCACATGGTGCCAAGAAAGAAGCCTACCGTGTATTACTGTAGAACTACCGCCAGTATCTGCGGATTTGACTATTGAGCAGTATTTGGATGCGTTTTTGGCTGTATTGGGGTGTGAGAAAGGGTAGCCCTGCTCATTGTTGGACAAAAGTGTCTCAGGACTTACTCTAAATTAGCAAGTCGTGGGTAACTTTAGGTATGGAAAGGTGAGTATTGGAGAGCGAGCACGATGCGTAAAATCGCACTAGTAAAAGGTTAGTTTAGATGCCAACTAAATGCGGTTCCACTCAAACCACTATTATTGAATAAAAAGCCTTTAGCGGTGTAGCTAGAAGACATTCACCCTTCGAATTGACTTTGTAGTGTAAAAACGGCTCCCTATGGGAGTAATGCCGTTCACTTAAGAGTGAACGGCATTTTTGTTCTTAGCATATCGTTGTGGCCTAGGTTTAACTTTTCTAGGGAATGTTCTTTCCCTTCGCCCTTCAAGTATTAAGCTTTCAGCCATGTTGTGGAACCCCTTTAACTGCCGAGGTATTGCGCCTGGTGTTGAGTAAGGTAAGCCTACAAGTAACGCTGATACATGAGCCAATGTGCCGTTAAAACTCAGTTGATAGGGAAGATAATTTCCCTTTAAATTGAAGCAAAGCTCGACCATCTGATATCGGATTAAATTGTAAGTAAGCAAGATGCCCCATAACTCCTGCTTTACCAGCTCCGGTAAACGACTTCGCAGCGTAAGACGGTTTCCAAGCATGTATTGTTTTTGTTCTCGGTAGCCTAACTCTATTTCCCAACGATGCTCATAGAGGCCTACAATATCTTTTGATGGGTAACGCAGAGAGTCCGTCATGGAAGTTAATACTTGGTAGTCTTTTCCTTTAATTTTACGAGTGACAAGTCGAGCGGTTATCGACTTTGGTAAATCAGGCCATAGCTTTCTCGCCCTTGGATTACTGTGTAGTTGAACCAGTTTGTCATTTCGCCCTAAAGATTGAACAATATCATATTGTGTATTTTTCTTGAGGGGAATAAGCCAATGGCGCTCTGAGCCAGAGTCTTGCCATTTATGTAATAAACCTAAAGAATAGAAACCCTTATCGAACATTGTCACACTATGATTCGGTGTTTTTTCTATCAGTTTTTCAGCTAATACCATTTCGTTTGTATTGTAATTATCAAAGGCACTGGACGTGATTATGTGACTGCTTAGTTCCATTTGGCAGACCATTCTCACTTGCGGATATTGTGTCCCTTTTTGTCGAGAAAATGCATTTTCATTTTGTGGATTATCGGGCGTTCGCCAAACAACTCCATCGACGCCAAGCAGCGTTAATCCATTCCACTGGGGTAACTTTGCACTTTTTAACCATGAGGTTGTCATTCGCTCAAAGACCGCTTTAATTGCGTCTTCACCCAACGTCTTTCGTCGTTGAGTCAACGCGCTCGGTGCGACAAAAGCTTTACCTGTACGGTCGACAATATCGAGCTGGTTAACTAAGTTTTTCATGGATTTATTGTTGTAGATAGCCATTCCAACAAGTAACCAAACCATGGATTCTAGAGTTAATTTCCTCTTTCTCATAGTGACAGTATCAGTAAGAGAATAAGCTTCATCGATGAGGTCAATTGGAAGCAAGTCAGACAAAGTTTCAACGTTGCTAGGTTTCCAATCATTAATTATGTTTAGAGCTTGGGAAACATCCATAAAAAAATCCAAGTGCATTAAATACACTTGGATTTTGACAGTTCTGGAGGATCGTTCAACCGATCACTTTGGCTTTAACTGATCGGCATTACTCCCTATGGGAGCCTGTTATATGTCTAAATCTCGGAGCGGATTAAGTGCGGTTAAGTTCAATCAACTATCGACGTTGCATGAAGGTTGTATTTAATTACATCGAATGTAATCAGACTCCAAACATATTTTAGCTCTTTTTTTCGCCTCATTGACATCGATTAATGTCATTCTTTTAGTCATTATATCGAAGTCGTTTTGCATCCCTTCCTTGCCATTATATTGAGCTAATTTTAACCACATGTAAGATGTTTTATTGTTTTATTGTTTTTAGTCACACCTTTACCTTCTGCGTACATTGATCCAAGATTGTATTGAGCTGTCGCAAGTCCTTGCTCAGCTGCTTTTGTGTACAAAGACACCGCTTTTTTTTCATCTCGAGAAACACCGGTGCCCTTTGCGTACATAACACCTAGATTGTTTTGAGCATCTACATCACCCTGCTCCATGGCTTTTCTATACCAAGACACCGCTTCTTTATCATCTTGAGAAACACCTCTACCTTTTGCGTACATAACGCCTAGATTGTTTTGAGCTGTCGCAAGTCCTTGCTTAGCGGCCTTTCCGTACCAAGACACCGCCTCTTTATCATCTTGAGAAATACCGATGCCTTCATCGTACATCCACCCTAAATGGTTTTGAGATCTCGCATGCCCCTGCTCTGCAGCCTTTTCATACCAATACACCGCTTCTTTATCGTCTTGAGAAACACCCGCACCTTGCTCGTAAGACATTCCAAGGTTATGTTGAGCATCTACAATCCCCTGCTCAGCGGCCTTTTTATACCAAAACACCGCTTCTTTATCATCTCGGGAAACACCTCGGCCTTCTCCGTACATAACGCCTAGATTGTTTTGAGCTAGCGCATGTCCTTGCTCGACGGCCTTTTTATACCAAGACACCGCTTCTTTATAGTCCTGAGAAACACCTCGGCCTTCTGCGTACATGGTGCCTAGATTGTTTTGAGCTAGCGCGTGTCCTTGCTCAGCGGCCTTTCTAAACCAAAACACTGCTTGTGTATCGTCCTGAGATACACCTTTTCAGTCTTCATACATAACGCCTAGATTAAATTGACCATGAGCGTCCCCTTGCTCTGCCTGTTGAAAGTATGCAGCTTTTTTTGCTTCAATATCTTCTTGATGTCGATCTTGAGTGCACCCAGCCAAGCTAATAGAAACTATTAAGAAAATTAAAATTCGCATCTCTGACTCTGTTGTATAAGTAATAATTATTATTTATGTGTGTAACTTGTGATTTCCACAAAATCTATAACAAGTAGTAGCAAAGTCGCTATAGCGACCTTTAAATAGCAAGTAATAAGATAATGCGATCTTCTCTTTGTAACTTTCCATAAAATCAATAAGTTAGAAGAAAGTCAACCAAACAAAATGCTTGTTGTTGCATATTTTGAATATTTACTGCGTTTGAGTGAATTCTAGTCGGGAAAGGCTCGTCGCTAAATTGTGTAGAGTATTCAATCTGTCAAATAAACCGGCAGGGATGTGTCAGTCGAGAATCAACCGATTCGACTATTGAGAAGTTAACTAGGAATAAGTTCTTGAGGGTTAAACTTAACAAGTTCAGTAGCTGAAACTCTTGTGTTGCGTACATAACGAGTCACAAAGTTGTGCCCCCCTCACGCATAACACAACTAGTTCCCCTAATGACTCACTGACGTCGAAAACATGTTGATAATCACCACACCAGCCAGAATCAAAGCAATGCCGATGATTGAGAAGATATCGAGTTCTTGCCCGTAGTCTAGCTAAGACCGCACGCCGCCCAACAGCATCATTACGCTATATTCGACGCATAAAAAAGCGCGAGAGACGGATGTCATTCTCGCGCTTTTTTAGAACCGTATAACTCGAGGTTTACAGCTAAATCTTAGCAGTAAATGTACGGCTAATTACATCTTGTTGCTGCTCACGTGTTAGCGAGTTGAATCGCACTGCATAGCCCGACACTCGAATAGTTAATTGCGGGTATTTTTCTGGATGTTCAACGGCATCTAACAACATGTCACGGTTAAGCACGTTCACGTTAAGATGTTGCCCACCCTCAACACGAATCGATCCTGCATTTTCCTCATGATGAAAATAACCATCCATTAGTGCTGCAAGGTTCACTTTTTGGCTTAGGTCATCTTTACCTAGTGCATTTGGTACGATTGAGAACGTGTAAGATATACCATCTTTAGCGTACTCGAACGGCAGTTTGGCAACTGAAGAAAGTGAAGCCACCGCACCTTTTTCATCACGACCGTGCATTGGGTTTGCGCCTGGGCCAAATGGCATACCAGCGCGGCGCCCATCCGGCGTGTTACCGGTTTTTTTACCATATACAACGTTTGAAGTGATCGTAAGAATAGATTGAGTTGGAACCGCTTCACGGTAGGTATTCATTTTCTGAATTTTCTTCATAAAACGTTCAACCAGATCACAAGCAATATCATCGACACGTGAATCGTTGTTACCGAATTTGGGATATTCGCCTTCAATCTCAAAGTCGACAGCGATGCCATCTTCGTTGCGTACTGGTGTTACCTTCGCGTATTTGATAGCCGCTAACGAGTCAGCAACAACCGACAGCCCTGCAATACCACAAGCCATTGTGCGATGAACATCGCGATCCATTAATGCCATTAACGACGCTTCATAGCTGTAACGGTCATGCGAGTAATGGATCACGTTCAGCGCAGTGACGTATTGCGTTGCAAGCCAATCCATCATGTCATCAAAGCGAGGCATTAAGCGGTCAAAATCAAGAGTCTCATCCTCGATACGAGCAACTTGAGGGCCAACCTGCATGTTAGATTTTTCATCAACACCACCGTTAATGGTGTAAAGCAGCGCTTTAGCAAGGTTTGCACGAGCACCAAAGAACTGCATATGTTGGCCAACCACCTGTGGGCTCACACAACACGCAATAGCGTAATCGTCGTTATCAAAATCTGCACGCATTAGATCATCGTTCTCATACTGAAGTGATGAGGTTTCGATAGACACTTTAGCCGCGTATTGTTTAAAAGCGATAGGTAGTTGTTCAGACCATAGAA
This sequence comes from Vibrio sp. nBUS_14, assembly GCF_051201655.1. NCBI lineage: Bacteria > Pseudomonadati > Pseudomonadota > Gammaproteobacteria > Vibrionales > Vibrionaceae > Vibrio > Vibrio sp. nBUS_14. Next base: position 726,998 of record NZ_CP179207.1, on the reverse strand, counting down.
CGGTCATGTTCGGCTCTGGTGCTGGACCCATCGTGTGCAATGTGTGCAAGTAGCGGAAAGTCGTTTTACTAACGAGAGTACGACCATCAACGCCCATACCAGCCATTGCTTCTGTTGCCCAAATTGGGTCGCCAGAGAATAATGAATCGTATTCAGGTGTGCGTAGGAAACGAACCATACGAAGCTTCATGATGAAATGGTCAATCAACTCTTGCGCTTGTTTTTCATCAATCAGACCAAGTTTAAGGTCACGTTCGATGTAAACATCTAGGAAAGTTGATGTACGGCCTAATGACATCGCAGCACCATTTTGAGACTTAACCGCAGCTAAGTAGCCAAAATAGGTAAATTGGATTGCTTCTTGCGCAGTAAGAGCAGGAGAAGACATATCAATGCCATACTTCAAACCCATTTCTCGCATTTCATCAAGAGCACGAATTTGATCAGTAAGCTCTTCACGTAAACGTAATGTCTTATCTAAATCACCACCCGTTTCAAGCATCTTCTGAGTCGATTTGAACTGCTCATTTTTGTCTGATTTCAGGAAGTCGATACCGTACAAAGCAAGACGACGGTAGTCGCCAATAATGCGTCCACGACCATAAGCATCTGGCAGGCCAGTAATAATACCAGAACGGCGACATGCTTTAATTTCGTCAGTATAAAGATCAAACGCTACTTGGTTATGCGTTTTACGGTACTCAGTGAAGATTTTTTCGATTTGTGGCTCTAATTCACGACCGTAAACTTCGCACGACGTTTTCACCATTCGAATACCACCATTAGCGATGATTCCGCGTTTTAGTGGTTTATCGGTTTGTAGACCAACGATTTTTTCGAGGTTTTTTGCAATGTAGCCTGCGTCGTGTGAGGTGATAGTTGAAACGATATCAGTATCAAAATCGACAGGGGCATGAGTACGACTTTCTTCTTTGATACCCTCTAGCACAGATTCCCATAACTGTGTCGTCGAATCCGACACGTCCGCAAGAAAAGACTCATCGCCTTCATAAGGGGTGTAGTTTCGCTGAATAAAATCACGTGCATTAACGGATGTTTGCCAGTCGCCAGCTTGAAATCCCACCCAAGCTTCCATCATATTGGTTGTCGGAATAGTCATAGTGACCTCCTAAGTTATTGATAAACAAATAATATCGATGATTATTTATAATCATTGGTTTCTGCTGGCTATACTAAACCGACCAATCTATGAGTAAAGTGAGCTGTTTTCATAAAATACATGCACAAAATGCATTTATTGAAGTTAATATATTATATTCAATATCTTAATCTTAAGGTCGACAACTCTAGCATTCCAATTAGTTTGTTCCTTCAGAAGTGGAAAATAGACTATTAATGACTCACCAACGTCGAAAACAGGTTGATAATCACCACTCCTGCCAAAATCAAAGTGATGCCAATGATCGCGTAGATGTCTAACTTTTGGCCGTAGATTAGCAAAGACAGCGCTGCGACCAACACGATCCCTGCCACACACCAAATCGCATACGCCACACCCAAGGGCATGGTTTGCACTGTGAGAGACAACAGATAAAAGGCACAGCCGTAGCTATCTAATACCGCGGCAGTGGTAGGTAAAGAAGTAAATTGCTGCGTTTTAGGTAATAGAGAAGTTACGGCAACTTCAAGCACGATAGCAAGTGACAGCATCACTGGAGGCAGGACAGATAAAAGCATGTTTGAGTCCACAACAATAAAAAACCTTCTAACTCATGACTAACAGGCTTTGTTCATGCGTTCCCCCCAATATTTATTATTACATATATGTAACAATCATTTTCCATTTTAGGGGATTATCAAAAATTAGAATCACACCTATACTGGCTCCAACAAAACGAGAGAGCGGAAACAATTAAGCTCAACTACTCTTAACGGGTTGAATTTAATTACACGGTTATCCGCTGTACTGACATATATAGGAAACATCCAATGACAATCGAAATTAAACCTGGTCAAACGCATATCAAATCAAAAGCAATGGTTGCATGGGCAGCTGGCGAGCCACTAAAAATGGAAGAAGTTGATGTACAACTTCCTAAAGCTGGTGAGGTTCTAGTTCGCATCGTAGCGACTGGCGTTTGTCACACTGACGCATTCACATTATCAGGTGACGATCCAGAAGGTATCTTCCCTTCAATTCTTGGTCACGAAGGTGGCGGCATCGTTGAGATGATCGGCGAAGGCGTTACAAGTGTTGAGATTGGCGACCACGTTATCCCACTTTACACAGCTGAATGTGGCGAATGTAAGTTCTGTAAATCTGGTAAAACTAACCTATGCCAAGCCGTTCGTGAAACGCAAGGTAAAGGCCTAATGCCAGACGGTACAAGCCGCTTCTCTATTAATGGCGAAACGATTTTCCATTACATGGGCTGCTCGACTTTCTCTGAGTACACAGTACTTCCAGAAATCTCACTAGCGAAAGTAAGCAAAGAAGCACCGCTTGAAGAAGTTTGTCTTCTAGGTTGTGGTGTAACAACAGGTATGGGCGCGGTACTTAACACAGCTAAAGTTGAAAAAGGCGACAACGTTGCTGTATTCGGCCTAGGTGGTATCGGTCTTTCTGCAATCATTGGTGCTCGCATGGCTGGTGCTGACCGCATCATCGGTGTAGATATCAACGAGAGCAAGTTCGAGCTAGCAAAACAGCTTGGCGCGACTGACTGCATCAACCCAACTAAATTCGACAAACCAATCCAAGACGTTATCGTTGAGATGACAGACGGTGGTGTTGAGTACTCTTTCGAGTGTATCGGCAACGTAAACGTGATGCGTCAAGCACTTGAGTGTTGTCACAAAGGTTGGGGCGAATCAGTCATCATTGGTGTTGCAGGTGCAGGCCAAGAAATCGCAACTCGTCCATTCCAACTAGTGACTGGTCGTGTATGGCGTGGTTCTGCTTTCGGTGGTGTTAAAGGCCGCTCTGAGCTTCCAGAAATCGTTAACCGTTACATGGCGGGTGAGTTTGGTCTGCAAGAGTTCATCACTCACACTATGGGTCTGCAAGACGTAAACGAAGCATTCGACCTAATGCACAAAGGCGAATCTATCCGTACTGTTCTACATATGGATAAGTAACAGCTCTTGGCCTCGATTCTTTCGAACATCGAGGCCAAAGCTATAAATCACAAGCAACAAACTGTCTTCACCACCTCCTGCCCGGTGGGTGGTGAAACTTTAAATGATATAGACATGTTACTCCCCAAAACCATCAACCTAACGGAGCACAATAGATGACAATCGAAAACATTAGCCAAGCAAAGGTTGCTGGTGGTTGGCACAAACAATACACCCACTTTTCTGCAACGCTTGACTGCAACATGCGTTTTGCGATTTTCTTGCCGCCAAATGCAAGCAAAGAAAACCCAGTTCCTGTTTTGTATTGGTTATCAGGCTTAACCTGTACCGATGAAAATTTCATGCAAAAAGCAGGCGCTTTCAAAGCCGCGGCTGAGCAAGGCATCGCGATTGTTGCACCCGATACTAGCCCACGTGGCGAAGGCGTTGCCGACAATGAAAGCTACGATCTAGGCCAAGGTGCGGGCTTCTATGTAAATGCAACTCAAGCACCATGGGACAGCCATTACCACATGTACGATTACGTGGTAACAGAGCTCCCAGCCTTGATTGAGTCTTTCTTCCCTGTGACTTCTGTGAAATCGATTTCTGGTCACAGCATGGGCGGACACGGTGCCCTAACGATTGGCATCAAGAACGAAGATAGCTACCGTTCTATCTCGGCATTCAGCCCAATCACCAACCCAATGCAATGCCCTTGGGGCCAAAAAGCATTTAACCAATATTTAGGCTTAGATATTGAAGAGTGGAAACAGTACGACGCCTCTGAGCTTCTAAAAACGAAAGGCACTAAGCTGCCAATGTTGGTTGACCAAGGCGAAGCGGACAACTTCCTAATTGAACAACTGAAACCTGAACAGTTAGTTGAAGCAGCCACAGTAAACAATGCCGATTTAGAGCTACGTATGCAGCCTGGTTATGACCACAGCTACTACTTTATCTCTAGCTTTATTGACGAGCACATTGAGTTCCACGCTGCTTACCTAAACAAGTAGTCACTCCTATTTAGCCCACAACTTGCAAAAGCGTGAGGTGTGGGCTTTTTTGTACCTGCTATCTAGGCGAAACCGCGATTACGTAATAGCAACAACAAAGATTCGCTCTTTCAAACACTCCGCTATACCCACAAAAACAATACAACCAAAAGGTACGACTATGAGCTGGTTTTTCTTGATAATGGGCGTAATGGCGGAAGCACTTTCTCACGTTGCACTTAAAGCCACCGATGGTTTTAGTTTGTCTAAACCAGTCCCAGCTTTACTGGTTATCTCAGGACACTTGGCCGCATTTTTATTCTTAAGCCAAGCCATGAAAGAGATGCCAGTTGGTGTGGTGCACTCTTTATGGGCTGGACTAGCGATTTTGACGGTGAGCTTAATCTCTAGCTTCGTTTACAGCCAACACCTAGACACAAAAGTTTGGATTGGCATGGGACTTGTTGCCACAGGCGTCATGTTGATCAACCTATCACAAGGCCACGCGCACTCATTTATCCAGGCGCTTTTAGATAGAAAGCGTCTGAACCGAAAATTCTGAACAGTGCGTCAATTCTTTCAGGTTTCCTTACAGAGTGATGCCGCTTTCACTTATACTTACTCTTACAATTGACAAGTCAAACCTGTTACCATATCACCTTCAACATCACCTATTTTAAAAGTTGCCATGAAAGCAATTAAGACTCTTTTTCTACTGATGATTTTAGCTTGCGGTCTATTCACGGCTTGGTTGTTTATTTCAATCCCCGCGACGATAGATAAGCAAACACTTGATGTTCCATTGACGGAACCGTTCAAACTTGTGGCGTACCGTAGTAATCCAAATGATACGAGTAAGCCATTTACTTATCACTACTACGTGATTTCAGATGCTGTTGATATCGATGATATAGACCCGTTTTTGATTACGACAGACCAGTTTGTAAAACTTGGCGAGTTCGACGAAAACACGTTTAAGCTAACGGTAAATGGTAAGATCGAGAGTTACACAAACGATTTGTGGATCAAAAAAACGGACGGTACGCTTCAGCACTGGTATGTCAGCGTTGATGCGAACTACGTCCGTTAACTAACTACTTGTTTAGCCTTTTTAAAACTGCGCTCCAGCGTCCAAGCCGAGCGCAATGTGCTCCTAGAGAACAATACATATTCAGTCCATGGCGCTTGCTTACTTGCTCAAGTATCGATAAAACTCAGTCATTGTACGCATCACTCCAGTGGCGATAATGAGTCGATTTCAACACTGCAAATAAGCAAAACAATGCAATCACTAGTCCGAGTACCAAAGCACTACTATATCCACTAACCCCCGCTAAACTGGTAGCTAAAGAAGAAAAGACTATCTCTCCAAAAGTCTGTGTTCCCTGAAAGAAAGCAATGTTTGTTGCAGGCTGTAAAGTCTGCTGAGAAAAACGCATTGAATATGTATAGGTGCTCACCGCAATAAAACCCATCCCCAAACCTACAATGACAGATGTTAGCCACACACACCATGCACCCAAAAGCCAATCTTCGGCGATCGCTATCCAAAGAAAACCGCCGCACATAACCAACTGCAAGCCAAACAGCAATGTTGAACGATATCCGCAACGCTTTATCATGTTGCTAGCAATGAAACAACCTACGAGCATTACTAGCAAATGACCAACTCCTGTTAGCATTCCTACTTGCGACATAGACCAAGATAAGTCAACCAAGATAAATTTTGACAGCGCCATTGTGATGACTCCACACAAAGTGGCGCATGAACATAGTACCAACGTTGAAGTCGCTCTTGGGGCTTTGAAAAACTTGAGAAGGGATGCCTTTGCTGTTGTACTGCTGTGCTTCACTTTCGGCTCTTGCCAGGTGATAATTGGTATTAGACATACACACACTATTGCGGCCAGTAGCAGTAAAGTCACCCGATACCCAACATATTCAAAAGCAACCATTGCAAACGGGCCTGCAATTAACATCCCGATAATAATTCCTGAAACCTGAATCGCATTCACTAAACCGAGTTGTGACTTCTCTGTATGGTCTGCTGCTAAACCATCAGTCGCAATATCTTGCGTCGCTCCCACAATAGAAATTATCGCGAGTAATAATGTTACTATGGCTAAAGTCTGTTCAGTAACGTTAATCATCGCTAATGTTATCAGTGTCATTACCATCACCAATTGCATAGGTATGATCCATGACTTTCTTCGCCCAAGAGAGCCTAGCCAATTATTTTCCACTAATGGCGCCCATAAAAATTTAATTGCCCAAAAAATTCCAGCGAGCGGTACCATTGAGATCAATTCTAGTGGTAAACCGAGTGTTTTTAATAGTGTAGGAATAGCATGGAATGTTAAACCAATAGGAATACCTTGAACAAAATACAGACTACAAATAATGACAAAAAAGACATTACTTTGTTTAGATTTTAAATTTTCACTCTCACCTTTAATATTGCAGCTTTCCATAAAAGTCCTTAATTTCATTTCTGTTCAATAGGTAAATTAGTGTATGGTTTTCTGAGAAACTAAATTATGCTTTACATATAAAAAAAAGTAAATGATAATTATTTGCAACAAGTAATTTAATCATAATTTTAAAGTAATGGAAAATTTATCATCAGAATTTATTAATGACTTCAAGTTTTTTAATTTTGATTATCAAGGTAAATCGTTAGATATAATGAAAATTAGTTTTTCTCCAGATAAATTTAGGGAAAACTTATTTTTTCACTTTGATATAGAATGTCCAAATTCAGTCAGAGAGTCTGTACCCAAAAGAAAGAGGGAGTTTTTGGCAGGCCGGATATGCACCAAGTACTTGATAAAAAAGAATTTGGGTTACGCAATCGACGTACCAATCTCCGCAGATCGTTCGCCAAAATGGCCTTGCGGATTAACAGGTTCAATATCTCATACCGATAATAGTGCTATTGCAATAGTGGGTAAAAAAGAACACTCAGGCGACAACCTTTCATTTGGCATCGATATCCAGACTTTAATGTCGCAGCAACAGAGCAAAAGCATCCAACCACTTGTTGCTGAAATAACAGAATTATTGCTATTGAAGAAGCTTAATTACTCTAATGAATATTGCACTACATTGTTATTTTCGGCTAAAGAGAGCATATACAAAGCTATATACCCACATATTATGGAAATAGTCAATTTTGATGCTGTTAATTTGGTCAATATTAATCATCATAAATCAATCCTGACCTTTTCTACATCCACGAACCTTAACAAAAACTTTAACATCAACAAAATTATCACGTGCAACTATCGCTATGACACCAAGAGAAATGAGATCACAACGCTATGCTTGTATAAACCAAGAAACTAAAAGCTGGCAAAAAAGTTATCTTGCCAGCTTTCTCTCAACAACAAAAAGCTACGAAATAAAGTGCCAACTTTGAGCTTGCTGTTGAAGGTTCCAAAGCTCATTATAAAGAAGTTTATTTTGCAGCAAAGTGTCGTGCCCCCCTTGCTCAACGATCTTCCCTGAGTCTAAAACAACAATATGATCAGCGTATTGAACTGTTGATAACTTATGAGCTATGACAAGTACGGTTTTATTCTGAACTAAAGCTTGCATTGCAACCTGGATATCTCGCTCATTTTCAGGGTCTAGAGAGGCTGTGGCTTCATCTAAGATAACAAGTGGCGCATCTTTAAGAAGCGCGCGAGCAATTGAAAGTCTCTGTTTTTCACCGCCTGATAAGTGTACACCACCAGCACCAATCTCGGTATCAAGCCCCTTTTCCATCTCCAACACTAAATTTTTGAGTTTCGCGAGCTCTATAACACGCCACAATTCATCATCTGTCGCACCTGGTTTAGCAACACGAAGGTTATTCGCTAGTGTGTCATTAAAAATATAATTCAATTGAAACACAATACTGACATGCTGAAGCCAATGCTCAACTTGCATACTTGCAATATCAACCTGACTTCCTTGTTCTCCTATTGAGATTGAGCCTGAATCAAGCTGCCAAAAACGAGCTATCAATGACGCAATTGTCGATTTACCTGAACCTGATGGCCCGACAAGTGCGGTTACTTTATTGTGAGGGAGCGTTAGGTTTAAACTATCAAAAAGCGGAAATTTTGAACCCGGATAAGTGAAACTCACATCCTTAAAGGTGATCGCCATATTTGAAATCTGCGGTCGGCCTTGACCATGTGGCATAGTAGGTAATGACAACACTTCATCAACGCGGTTTACAGCCAGATCTAAATAATTTAGCTCAGCCAAAAACATTGACATGTTAAGTAGCGGCCTGAAAAAGCGAACTGCTGCAATCAAAAATAATAATACTTCCGGTAAAGCTATAGTATGCTCTAACCAAGCCCAAGTAAGTACAACCAGCAATACAATTAAGCCTGACTCCACCAGTACATTAAAACTATATACAGGCCATACAGCTGCCTTCTCAGCTTTTAGGGCTTGATTACGTGTTGATGTTAAAACATCATTTAAACGTGAAAAAGCTTTCCCCATCATGCTATATGACTTGAGTTCCTTTAAGCCATTCATATACTCCATTACGGCATCATTCAGTTGATGCATCAAATGCTGCATGTGACTCTGCCACTTCCTAGCATAAGCTCGAGTTAGTAAGTAAGCGAAACAAGCTAATGGCAGGGTTGACATCATAGCCAGCCCCATTCGCCAATCTTTAGCTATCAAGCCTAAGGCAAAAAAGCACAATACTGAACCAGTGGCTATAATTGGCGCATACAAATGAGTAAAAATCCGCTCAATCATATCAATGTCTTTTAGCAAGGTGTTATTAACACTGCCAAAATCAGAACGCTGGAAAAAACCCATTGGCATTTTCCGTAAATGGTCACCTAAACGCTGACGAATTTGCTTTCCTGCATCAAAACCAATGAGAGAAATGTTCACGTGAATGATTCGTGCCAATAGGGCCCGTATGATCATCATGACAGCACACCCGATCACCAACATAAATTGATGCTGTATATCTGGCTTATCGGCTAACATATCCAGCAGAATATAATAAAGAAAGCCATAGGGAGCAGAAGCAAAGAAAGCATCAAGCACTGTCAGAAATACAGTTCGATTTAAACCTTTCAGAGACGTACCGGTTAAACGCTTTAAGGTCTTTATTCTTAACATGACTCGACACCCTCTGACACTGTCATAGTCTCTTCACCATTTGATGATTGCCCAAAGTGCCAAGCTTTAGTTTCTTGGTGTGCTTCCCACATGGACTGATATAGCTCGCAGCCTTCTAGCAATTCACCATGTGTACCTTCTGACACTTTTTTACCTTTATCCATAACAATAATTTTATCGACATGAGTAAGCGTATTTAAACGATGCGCAATAACTAATACTGTTTTGCCTCGCATTAAACTTGAAATTGCTTGCTGGATGCGAACTTCATTGCGCGCATCAGCATAAGCCGTTGCTTCATCAAGGATCAAAATAGGCGAATCTTTAGCAATAGCCCGAGCAATCGCAAGTCTTTGAGCTTGCCCCCCACTTAAACCCCCTTGAGCAACTATCGTCTCGTAGCCTTCTGGTAATGACAAAATAAACTCGTGAGCACAAGCTGCCTTCGCTGCATTAACTATGTCTTCATCAGAGAGCTCATTATTCCCCATGCGAATGTTTTCTTTGATAGTCTGCTCAAAAATATAAACATCCTGAAAAACAAAACTAACAAGCGACATCAACTGATCAAATGGAAAATCAGTTATCAGCTTATTACCTATAGTGATCTCACCACTCTGGTATTCAAAAAATCGAGGAATCAACTGAGCCGCTGTTGTTTTACCGGCGCCAGATGGCCCCACAATAGCGGTAATTTTTCCTTGCATAGCAGTAAAAGAAACATCATCAACAGTACTTTTAATCGCTTTATCATGTCTAAACGTTACATGATCAAAAGTGATACCTGTATGTGATATAGTTTGCTCTTGAGAGCCTTCACTCTGAGGAGTTATTTCACAGAAATATTTTATCTTTTCAACTCCTTTTAGCATCTCACTGAACATACCACCAAATTGAATAAGGTTATAAAGAGGTTCCATCAACCCCATACCTAGTAATATAAAAATAAATAATGTCGATAGCGTTAAATCACCTTGGGCGTATAACCACACGCTAACAGGTAATAAAAAAAGTAAACCAAGATCAAGCGATAACTTAAATAAAGATGCTGGCGTTTTTGTATCTAACAACCAATTCGTCACCAGTGTATGATGCTCATTCACCGCATCTCGGTATTTTTGATGCGAATCAACCGTCATGTTAAACGCTTTTACTACAGGTATAGATGCTACAAAATCGACAACACTAATATGCAAATTGGAAACAACCTTATGGTACTCATCTACTCTAACGTTAAAGCCTTTGAACATAAGAGCTTGTAAAACCAAGGCGATAGGTAAAGGCAAAAGAGCTATAAGTGCCAATCGCCAATCGATATATAACAAGAGCAGTGACGCGACTAAAGGGCTCACAATCGCAGCAGCCATATCTGGTAAATGATGGGCAATAAAAGTCTCAATTCTGTCGACATCATCTGAAATGATTTTTTTCATTGATGCCGCAGCCTGTTTATTACTTTCACCTAATGATAACTGCCCTACACTATCAATAACTTGTTGGCGTATTTCAAATAACAGTTGAAAAGCAGCTTTATGCGACAATAATCCAGATGCTAGTTGCAACAGCATTTTCATTGCTAATGCAATCGCAGCAAGCAAAACTAATTGCCAGACAATATAAGAGTCAGCAATAGCGTCATTGATAAATCCATCAACCAAATGGTAAATAATAAAATATGGTACAACCGAAGGGCACGAATGTACTTTGTTAATTTGATGTAAACAAAACCGAAGCTCTGTAATCTTTGTCCCATACCGCTTTATTCATCTTCCTGGGTACTGACAAGTTCCCTTCGGATTTTCTAAACAAGTTCTGAACAAAACGTCTGCAACAAGCCATATTTAGTGCTGAATCTCCAGCATAAATACATTGTTCATCTTCTTTGAAAATAACGTCCAACGCCCAGTGCTGCTGGTTCTCGATGTGCCAGTGTTTTCTGGTCGCTTGTAAGGCTAACTCTAACGACAAGTGATCTGTGCAAATATAATACGATGTTTCATAACTTCCTTTCCCTTTGACACTTCTATCTCTCACCACTGCAACAACACTTTTAACGACAGACCACTTTTCTCTGAGTGCTTCACTGAAGGCTGCTGGGAGAACGTAAACCTCACGAACCTCTTTTCTGCCATGCCCTTTATCTTCGGTGATGTATGACTCTTGTTTATCTTCAGGCAAAGACCAATAGTCTTGGAATTGTGCATCCACTTCTGCAAGCAAACTGGGCTGATTCAGTTTGACTTGCACTAAGAAATCGCCACCTTTATCAACCACTTTATTCAGAGTTTCAACCTGACAATGCAGGGCATCAGCCGTTAATAGACATCCTTTTATATCTAAAGTATCTAACAGGTTTCTTATCGCTGTTAGCTCCGTCCCTTTGCCTTTACAGGGTTGATGTGTGAGGGTCAAACCTTCATCAACATCGAATGCCGAGACCATATAAAGGGGGTTATCTTGTTTGTTTGCTTTAGCACCTTTTAGTACCTTCCCGTCAACACTGATGATAGGTTGAGCATGCCTCTCTCTATGCAAATTAACCCAGCCCACCATAGCTTCTAAGAGTGTTTCAGGAACAATAGTCCTCATAATTGCTGCAATATTATGACGAGTAGGAAGGCCATTTTCGTAGGGGAAATACTCACGTAACCAGTCGATATTTCCTTCACCAAAATCCTTGATATCCGTCCACTTGTTTTGACCACAAAGCATGGCTGTTATGACAACAAAAGCGACTTCTATAACAGGGTAGACTTGGTTGATGTGCGAACGGGTATCTTTCACTTTTTTTAGCTGTTCAATGATAATCATGCGAGTTTCTCATATTTTTTATTTCATGATCTGATCGTGACTATCAGGAAAAGTTCCAATTGAAAATAAAGTTATTTATTTTCAATAACTAAAGTTCGATCCCGCCCTTGGTACAACCGTAAGTAAAGAATAAGCAACGGCTAATACCATAGACGATAAAAGCTTACGGCGTTGATTTGCAACCAATTGAATTAACCATGAAAACGGCGTTCCTTTCATTTTTTTGCCTATATAAAGAAATAAAAACAAAAGCGTAAGATTTCACCTTACGCCCCCAATAAAGAACTAAGACATTTTATTTTTAAGGTAGTCAAACAATGTAGGACAAAGGTTATTAAGGTAAAAATGCCCACCAGAAAAACGCTGAAAATCAAACTCCCCCGCAGTTGCTAATGACCAATCTAGAATCTCACCTTCTGTTACTTCTGTATCTCCCTCACCTAGCAAAGCACTAAGAGGACAAGAAAGTGTTGGTAAAGAGTCGCGTTGATACTTTTCTATTGCCTCAAAATCAGCACGAATAATAGGTAGCATTAACTTTCTAAGGGCTGGGTTATCAAACACAACCTCTGATGTTCCTCCCAACCCCATGATTTTGTTAACCAAAGCATCATCACTTTGCTTATGGTAGTCGGTTCCTCTACTTTTATGCGGTGGAATTCGTCCTGAAGCAAAGAAATACGCTAATTTACGACCCTTCTGCTCCCAGCGTATTGCGGTTTCAAACGCCAAAGCAGCGCCCATACTGTGGCCAAAAAAAGAGGTGGGACGATGAGGCAAAAAAGATAAACTTTGCGCAACCTCATCAGCACACTGATGTAAGCAAGTCTTGAGTTTTTCTGACAATCGATGACCACGACCTGCGAGTTGAACTGCATACACAGCAGTATGATCATCAATATGGTCACGCCACGGCATGAAATATTCCGCATTCCCTCCAGCAAAGTGAAAACAGATTAGCTGCCTACGTGTGCCTGGTTTAATGAGTTTCAATTGCTTATGCATTTTCACTCTCCTGATGATATTCAACCAACCAACCTTCAATAGAAGGTCTCGTCAACATTGGTTCTTGCGCCGAAATGACTTCAGGATTACCAATGCACCCCATTAAAGATCGCCATACTGATGCTTGCCCTAGTAAGAATTGTGCTGATGCAGGGGTTGGTGATTCAATATTACTTACCATGCCATGTAATGCAGTTCTGATTGCCTCTGGCCAATGCTCGTCAATAATTTCTTCTAAGCTTGGCATTTCTTTGTATAGAAACTCGCAAGAAGCGGGCTGATAAAACTCTGGAGCTTGTTGTTTATCGAGCAACTCTCTCACCCCATTTTCCTCAGGGGTTCGAGGTATATGAAAAGCTCTATTCCATAACACTGGGCCATGTGTGTTCACTAACACCAAATTGCCACTCGGTAACCCCACAGTACTGCGATGCATAATGTGGAAATGATTATCAGGGTCGCCGGGATCCAACTGGTTCTGAATCTTCAAGATGAGCGGAATCCCAGCAAAGACACCGTGAATTACTTGATAAGGCGGTAATAGCTCTGACTTTAATTTTCTCACCTCAGACCAATCAACATTAGAATGGAACTCAAATGGCGTAACCCCTCCTAATGCCTGCCCCAACATATCGAGCAAGCCGCAAATCACTTGTACTCCACAGGTCGCTTCAATAAAGCAAGGCTGCTGAGTTTCACGCGCTTTCTTTAAGTACTCAACAAAGTGGCGAACAGCTGGCACATTCGGATAATGAGTATTAATTTGGTAATGACATCCATTTTTCCTCGCTAACTTTAAGCACTCCACGACTTCTTTTTCATAAACGGGATGCTCTTGCAGAACATGTATGCCTTTTTCTAATAATGCGCGGGCAAGTTGTGACCCAGCCCCCCCTACAATTGCAGAACGAACAACAACACATGCAATATCAATATCGTGAGGTAATTCTGATACCTCACGATATAAAGGCACACCATACTCCTTAGCTATTGTTAACGAGCGTTCACTCCCTCTTGCTAAAATTCCAGCAAGTTCAAATCCTGGGAATTGGCGTTTAAATGCGGAAAGGTATACCTGACCAAAAAGCGTTCCACATACAACAACACGATATGTTTTCATCACAAAGCCCCCTCTTCAAACGCCAATTCATAATTAGGCTCAATCGAGAGGTCCCAATGACTAAACATATTTTGTTCGTGCAAAAACGAGATTAAATGACCTGTTTCAATTATTTCAGAAAGCCAAAACACACCATTATTTAAGTGAGACGATGATTGCGTTAACAATTGGTGCGCAGTAAAAGCGGCGACCAGTCCCGTCATTCGATAGCCATCATTAAACTTACAACGAAGCGTTAAATTAACTGGCTGTTGAGCAATCCAACCTTGCGCATCCATTGCGCAATATTGCTGAGTACCATACTTCTGAACCATGGATTGACTCAGGCTAACTAACGCTGCAGTTTGCTCCTTATCACTTTCATGTGCTGACATTAATAACTGTCGATCAGCGACTAAATTAAAGGCCGCGAAGTTAGATATTGAAAGTGTGTTAGCGACGCGTTGATGCTCAGCACTCAAATAAGGTAATGCGGTAAATTCTTTTACCTCAGGTAGTGGTTGATACCCCTCTCTTGTCCCCTCTCTCACCTTTATATCATCTCTAATTACCACCCCGCTTAAAGCATCATTACCCCCTAAGCTTGCAATAAAATCTATCGCAGACGTTGATGTAAATGCTTCAATACCCCCGACATAAAGCTCAATCCTGTACAGTTCTTGTAGCTTTTCTTTGGCAATAAAAGGAAGCAACGAGGTAAAACCGGGAACAAAGCCCGCTCCAAAAACACAGCTAACTGGTAAGTCTCGCCCCTGCAACTGCTGTTGAACGTGACCGAAAACATCATGCTCCCCCCCCACATCGACATATAAGGTGTGAGTGTCTATTGCAACGCGAGCTATATTGTCTCGAATCGCCGACGCAGGCCCTGCTGCATTTAAGATCAAATCATGATGATGGCAAACAGCTGCCACCTCCTTCTGATCAAACAAATCAACAACCCTATAATGTGTTAAGTCAGGACGTGGCTGTCGTCCTATTCGAGTAACTTGATAACCAAGCGCACAAAGCGCTTGGTCTACATGCTGTCCCACTTCACCACAAGCTCCGAAGATTGCGACTCTACTCATACTTTCCTCCTTGCATAGCAACTGTGTTTAAGTGCTTGGCTAGGGGTAAAACTTGAGATGATTGCATACAGGTAAAGTGATCACCTTCAAGTGAAATAACATCAATGTCACCAATACTATATTGCTGCCAAAAGTCATGCATATCGGCTTTAAGCGTGGGCAGTAAATAAGTTTCATCTTGCTGACAAGCGAAAGTGAAATCACCACTATAGAAAGATGGCTCATAATGAGTCACAGCCTGTAAACTGTGATGGAACACTGGATAGAGCTGAGAAATATCTCCTACTTTTACCGTTTGTTGATTTGATTGGATATCAAGCACTGTTTGAAAATTAGCGATACGCTGTGCTTCATTTGCTTTTGCGTTACTCGCATAATTTAGTGAAAGTTCATCAAAACCGAGCTGTTTAGCTTTAGCCACTACATCTTCAATATTAATTTGATTAGGCTTAGTGGCTAATAAAGCCAAATAAGTTTGCTCAAGCTGGAGTAGATCAATGCCGCTCCAAGGGTTTGGTACATTAAGTTCTTTAGCAAGAGCGACATCCGTCATCATAGGGTCATTTACTTTGTACGGAATTTGATAACTACTTGCGATCGTCAATGATGCGAACGGAGAGCCACATTCCATCGCTTGTCTTGCCAGCTCAAAAGCTATTAATCCCCCCATACAAAAACCAAAAAGATGGCATTTAGACAAATCAAAATTGTCTTCCAACAAGGCTTTGTATTGATCAGCTAATTCAACGATCAAATGTTCACTTGGAATGGTTAAATATTGCTGTCTATCTTGAACACTAATGCCATAAACCGGCGCTGTGAGGTGCTCTACAAGTGCTAAGCAAGGCATCACAGTGCCGCTACCATCATGAAGAATAATGATAGGCGCGCCGTCACCTTCTTTAATACGTTGCAAAGGAGTTGAACTATCTTCAATCGCACTGCTGTGCTGCTGAATTGGCTTTTGTTTTCGTAAGAAGATCGCAAGCTCTTTAATAGTGGGGGTTTGCAATACCTGGCGAAGTGTTCCTTCCCAGGGAACAGATTCTTCACCTAACTCTTGGCGGATCCTACTCACCCACTGCGTTATCAATAATGAGTCACCACCCGCACCAAAGAAATCATCATTTGGCCCCATATTAGGATTACCAATCACATCCCGACATGACGATAGTAATAACGTCTCAAGTTGATCAAGATCTTCTGATACCTCGTTTTGTAGAGTCTCTTGATGGCCTATAATTTCAGGTAACGCCTTTCTATCTATTTTACCGTTATTCGTAAGCGGAAAACGGTCTAAGACAGCCAATTGCGCAGGTACCATATAACTAGGTAAATCTTTACTAAGCTGTTCTAAGATTTCAGTCTTATCACATTCATGCTTCTGACCATTGAATTGGGCCAGCATAAAACTCTGACCTAATTGATATAAGGCTTCTTGATTATTTGGGAACGCAAATAACTTCTCAGCCCCTACATCCGACATTGCGTTTAACCAACGTTCCTGAGGCATAAATGGAGAATTTAATGCTAAACGTTCATCATTATGAGCGGTCAAGCCATGTTTGAATTCCATTGAAGTCATAAGTTGGTAATTATCTCTTGTCGCCTCAATTACAAGTAACCAAGCCCCTGGCTTCATTAACTCACGTAAGTGATTTAATCCTTCACGCGCAACAACGGCGTTGTGCAACACATTAGAAGAAACAACCAGATCATACTGACCGCAATCAAAGCCTTGCTCTAACGCAGGTTGGTTAAAATCGTATAAGCGATAATCGACAAAATCATAACCTTGGTAACGAAGCTTGGCTTCATTGAGGAAAAATGATGAAACATCAGTAAAGGTATACTCGACATTATGTGCTGCTAGAGCGGGAATCAGCTCGTTACTTGTACCACCAACACCAGCACCAATCTCTAGAATACGAATTGGCTGATCACGTTCTGCTAAGTGCTTTACTCTACTTAACGCCGCTGTGATCAACATTTTATTCATCATTTTGCTGATCAAGTTATCTTGATAAGTTGATGTCGCGACATCTAATTTGCCATCAGGAAACAACAAATCAAGAGGATCGGCCTTATCTTGCAGTAACTCAGGCAAACATTGACTACTTCGCTCAAGGTAGTTAACTAAGCCTTTATCACCATCCAAACACTCCAGTGCTTCGTAACATCCATTCCAACATAACGAGATATCATCTTCGCTCACTTGCTGAAGTAAAGCGTATGTTTCTCCATCATGTCGTGCTAACTGATTTTCAATAAGCGCTTTTAGCCATCGACTTAATAATTGTTTATGACGAGGCGCATAATTACCATCAGCAATCATGTCATCGATGTTTTTCTGTTGACCTTCACCTAATCCTCCACTTGATTGCAATGCTTGAACCATATGAAGCAAAGCGACTCTATCTAAATAATAAACAAAGTCTGTTACCGACTTCTCTGGCATTGTTTGCCTAATAGATTCTGCCGTCAAAGTTAACTCGGTTTCAGTCTCTGCAAATTGATGCGAGAACAAAGTACTTTTTGCATCATTTTGGTAAATAGCCGGCTCAATGTAAGCTTGAAGGTGATAATTATGCTTATCCCCTCGCGCTAAGACGACAGCTTGAGATACTGATGGTTGACGCTCAAACGCTGATTCTATTTCACCAAGCTCAACTCGATACCCTCGAACTTTTACTTGGTTGTCATCACGACCAACAAACACGATCACACCATCATCTCGGTAATAACCTCGGTCACCCGTTCGATACCAAGATGTTCCGGTATTCGCATCTTGGAAGAAATGGGCAGCCGTTTTCTCTTCATCTTGCCAGTACCCGAGCGCTACCCCGCTACCCCGCTACCGCCAATACACAGTTCACCAGCAACCCAGTCAGGGCAGGCCATACCTTTGTCATCCAGTACAGCAAACATCTGATTTGATAACGGAGTACCGTAAGGAATAGAAGTGTAATAATCAAAGGTAGGATCAATTGGGAAATAAATAGACCAAATAGCGGCCTCTGTTGCGCCACCTAAGCTGTATAGTCGGGCGGCAGGTATCAAGGTAGCAATCGCTTTAGGTAATGCGACCGGAATCCAATCACCAGACATCATTACGCATTTAATACTATCCAGCGTAGGTAGTGATTCGTCGGCTAAATATCGCGTTAACATTGTCATCTGCGCAGGTACAGAGTTCCAAACACTGACGTTATGTTCTCGAATTTGACGAGTCCATTCTGCTGGGTTTTGAATATCTTTCTCGCAAGGTAACACCAATGTAGCACCACAAACCAAGGTACCAAAGATGTCATAAACAGAGAGATCAAAACTTAATTTAGCCAAGCCAAACACCACATCATTTGCTGTAATGTCAAAGCGACGATTGATATCGACCACAGTATTCACAGCGGCTTGATGGCTTACCATGACACCTTTGGGGGTTCCTGTACTACCAGAGGTATAAATAATGTAAGCCAGTCGTTCAGATGGCTGAGTTAGCTCTGCACTGCCCATGTTATTAACACGACCTTGTAGCGCTTGAGCATTACAAATATTTACGGCCTCAAACCCATCGTCTGCTAGCTGTTGGGCAAGTTCATTTGAGCGCGTCAACACCAACTCTACATCGGCATCAAACAGAATTTGCTTCATACGAGAAACCGGCTGACTAACGTCAAGCGGTAAATACACCCCATCAGCTAATAACGTTGCTAATGTTGAAACAACTTGTTCAACACTTTTATCAATCGCAATCGCAATACGAGCTCCCTTAGGTAACTTACTCGCCAGTGACTTTGCGCGAACAATCAGCTCATTGTATGTCAGTGTTTGTTCGGGCGTAATCAGTGCTGTCGCATATGGCGTTAACACTGCTTGCTCTAACACCAGTTGATGCAACATAGATTCAGCAACAGGTTTAACCGTATTGTTTACCTGTTCGCGAACCTGTTGTTGTTTATTAGGTAAAGCAAGGCGAGTAGCTTGATCCCATTGCTGAAGCCCACCAGCAATGACTTGTTCAATCGCACCTTCAAAACATGTAAACATTGACTCGATCATTGAGTCAGGGAATATGCCGTCAAGTACATCCCAATTGATGCACAAACAGCGGTCTCGATTCATAAGTTGGCAATCAATCCAAACTTGAGGCGTTTGACTAATACCATAGGCAACCTCCATCCCCATCTCATATTGAGTTTTGGTCTCTGAAACTTGCTCTCTATTACTACCGACTAATGCACTCGTGAAGACTATTGGCATGCGAGCATAATCAGCACCACGTTGTCGGGCTATTTCACGCATAACCTCAACGCCACTAAACGCTTTATACTCTAAGTCTTGCCACAATTGATTCTGCTGCTCTTTCACTTGTGCTAATAAGGTTCGCGACTCCGTAAGATTTACTTCCAGCAAGTTAACACTTGTGAAATCCCCCACCATATTGAGTAAATCTGGATGAATCGGCTCACGATTCATTACCGTCATGTTCAAGCAAAAATGTTTTGATTTAGACCACTTAGCTAACACTTCACTAAAGAGCGTCAGTAATAGCGATGAAGGACTAACCCCTTGATGATTACATTGACTTTCGAGTTCAGCCCATTGTTCTGGCGCTAATTGCATTTCATGGCGAGTAAAATGCGGTTTTTCTTTCTTAGCTACCGACGTCAAAACATCATTAATATCAGCGAAAAGTGGTAACTCAGGTGCCATTGGCAAATGAGACACCCGCTCTTGCCAGTACTGCCTCGCTTGCGCATATTTATCTGTCAGCTTCTGTCGCTTTTCAAACTCCATGACATCTTTGAACGATAAGCTAAGAGGCGCTAGCACCAATTCAGACTCATGATAAAAATGAATCAACTCAGACAAGATCACCTGAATACTCATGAAGTCTGCAATCAATAGGTCAATACTAAAATGCAGGCATGATTTACCTTCCGACTTACTTACTTTTAAGTCAAACAGAGGCCATGCTTCAGTGTCATAAACGCGATGGGACATGTTTGCCCGATACGTTAACCTCGTATCCGTTTGCAAATCACATTCAATATTATAATCAGGTACTTGTGACAATATTTGCTGAGTACCATTAGAAAAAACTACAGCTCGCAACATCTCATGGCGTTCAATGAGCTTATTCCAAGCTTGGCTTAGTTTCTCAATATCAAGGAGTGCAAATTCGAGCTCAAAGTAACCGTGGCAGCCTGTGCCACCGAACTCAAACACATTTTGTCGTCCAATAAGATAGGCGGCCTGTACATCATTTATCGGAAAAGCCTCATGTTTATCATCCGTACTAGGACAAAGAACAGCGCCCAATTCACGCTCTTTTAGTATTGTTATTAATTCACTTTTTACTGCTTTCAGTTGCTCAACAATCTCTTTGGTCATCACGCCTTGTGGAGCTCTGAACTTCAAGGCTTCAGCTTCAAGCCAAAACTCGGCCTTCTTTGCTTCTAAATGTTGCAGTAACGCTAATGGTGACATTAATGTTGTTCCTTTTGTCATAATGTTCCTTCCTCAAAATCAACCTCGTTGCTTTTTTTTTCTGAGGTTTCAAGAGCAAGTGCTATACGTGAAATAGTTTGTAAATTGAACACAGCGTGAAGTGGTAAAGTAATACCGTGCTGTTGTTGGAGAATGCTCGCTAGCTGAATCGCAACAAATGAATCTCCGCCTAAGGCAAAGAAGTTATCACTCGCGCTAATTGACGTATTAATACCAAGAACTTGTTGCATTGCTTGAGTCAGAACAATCTCTTCATCTGTACTTGGTGCAACAAACTCACTCTCAATAGAAATTGAAAGTTCCAAGGCTTTTAATATATTTCGATCTACCTTACCGTTAGCTGTGAGTGGCCATTCTTGAAGTACGGCGTAGCCATCAGGCATAGAGTAACTTGGTAAATAATTTAATAATTGCTGCTGAATAATCGACAGTTCGACTGCCATATTCGACAACAAATAAGCATGAATCTTAGGACGAAAATCATGATGCTCAATCAATACAATCGCATCTTTCACTTCAGCGCATGACTTAAGCGCTTTAACTATTTCACCTAATTCAATACGCAGCCCTGCCACTTTAACCTGGTGGTCACGACGCCCGAGGAACTCTATGGTTCCATCAGGCCAGTAGCGCCCCATATCACCGGTTCGATACCAACGTTGCGATTGATATTCACAGAACTGCTGCTGAGTTAATTCCTCATTACCAATGTAACCTTGGGCGACACCATCTCCCCCAATCCATAGTTCACCGGCAACCCAATCAGGGCAGTCATCACCAATATCACTTGCAACTCTAAAACTTTGATTTGGTAAAGGCTTACCATAAGGAATTGAACGCCATTGCTTTTCAACTTGCTGAACAACGCAATAGTTCGACCAAATTGCAGCTTCAGTCGCGCCTCCCATCGCCACGAATTTGGCAAGGCAACTATTGCGACGTAAGCGTTCAGGTAATTCCAGATTGATCCAGTCACCAGACAACATAACGCAGCGCAATGAGGTCAATAGCTGACGTTCAGCCTGTGACTCATTCCCCATCAAAAGCATTTCTAACAATGCTGGTACGGTATTCCACAAGGTAATTTGATGCTGCTGAACCAACTCTAACCAAACGCTAACGTCTCTGGTTTGTTCATCGTTGATAAGCACCAATTTCCCGCCCACAGACAGCAAGCCAAAAATGTCATATACCGATAAATCGAAGTACAAGGCTGATAACGCTAAGACACTGTCATCTGCAGTTACATTGTGCTGGCGATTGATCGCTTCAATGGTATTCATGGCCGCGCCATGAGTGATCGCAACCCCTTTCGGTGTTCCTGTACTGCCTGAGGTGAAGATCACATAAGCCAACTCATCAAGCGCGCTCTGAAACGGCTCAACCAAAGCTTCTTCGGAAGCCTGCAAGCTTTCAACATTGATCCCTTGGCCACCATTCTCAAACAACTCGTTACGGTCATAAATCACGAACTTGATGCATGCTTGCGCCAATACAGACTCAACCCGAGTTTTTGGCCAATCAGTTGCTAATGGTACATAAGCCGCTCCAATCCACTGAATTGCAAGGACAGAAGCAATCTGCTCAATAGAGCGCGGCAACATGACACCAACGCAATCACCTTGAGCAACTCCATGTTTTTGCAACTGGTACGCTGCCTGACTCACTTTTGTATGCAGATCTCGATACTTATAGCTCTGACCATTAGCGACAATCGCCGTCGCCTCAGGTGTTGCTTGCATTTTTTCATACACACTAATGTGCATTGCTCGCAGAGGCACGACGTCTTGAGTGCTATTAACAAGAGTGCGAACTTCTCGCTGCGATGCAGGTAACGCTATTGGCGATGGCTGTAACCAATCACAGTCAGCAAGTTGCTCCAATAATTGGCAATATGCATTAAACATTGCATCAATTACGCCGTCAGGGAACAACGCCTCGACAACATCCCAGTTAAAGTGTAATTCTCCATCTTGCTCAAATACTTGATGGTCAATCCAAACTTGAGGTGTTTGAGATACGCCCCATACAGATCGGGTAATGCCTAACTTAGAAGGCTCATCAAGGCTAGTGTCTGCACCTAGTGCACTAGTGAACACCACAGGCATACTCAAATCAGTCACTTCTTTTAACTTGGCTAACTCACGCATCACCCAAACAGCAGAAACATCGGCGTATTCCAAGTCTTGCCATAACTGCTGTTGCAAACGCTCAGCACTTTGCAACCAACTTTCACCTGCAATTTGATTGGTCTCGAGTAACAACAGTGAGGTGAAATCCCCCATAATGTGCTGAATATTGTCATGGACAGGCTTGCGGTCAAACAAAGTAACATTGATGCAATGCGATGAGGATTCGGACCATTTTGCCAATACTTGCGCATAACAGTTAAGCAACAAACAAGACGGCGTGATCGCACACTCTCGTGCTTTCTCTGTTAAACGGCTCCATAATTCTTTAGACAAGCAGGATTGGCGTCGAACGAAGCGTGGTTTCTCTAATTGATTTGGCTCCATGCTTAACGGCAGACGCGGAGCCTCCGGTAAACTAGGTAGTCTGCTTAACCAATAACTCTTCGCTAATGTTTGGGATTCATGCTCTTCTTGCAGATAAACTTGCTGTTGATAATCACGGAACGTAATCCCCAACTCTGGCAAGTCGGCTTCCAAATCACGATATAAAATTCCAAGCTCAGCAAAGAAAATCCGCATGCTAAGACCATCAAGAATGACATTGTCTAAGCCGATACATAGCCGTTTTTTCCCACATTCAGACTCAATGAGTGTAAGGTGGAAAAGCGGCCATACCTGAGGATTTAACACTCGATGAGATAGCACCTCACGTTGATGAGTAACAACTTCTTCCCATTGTTTTTCAGTACAAGAGACAATTTCCATCGGACAGTAAAGTGCTGACGGAATACAAACTTGTTGCCCTTTGTCATCAAACACAATACGAAGGGTGTCATGACGCTCAATTAAACGCATAAGCGCTTGCTCTAGACGCATCACATCAAAGCCATCAGCTTCAAATTCAGAATAGAAATGTGTGCCAACACCGCCCATCACAAAGCCTTCGTTTCGCCCCATAATGTAGGCTTGTTGAACATCAGTCAGCGCAAAAGGTTGATAACGTTCATTCTCGTTATGCACTAACGTGATTTGTGATGAAATTTCACCTGCATCAAATTCTAAATGGCGAGCAAAGTCACTCAACACAGGAAGCGAAAAGACATCGGACAACTTCACACTATTAAAGCCAACATCGCCCAATGCCGCCGTAATTCTTGTTGCATGAAGACTATCGCCTCCTAACAGGAAGAAATTATCTGCACGTGATGGTGTTACACCAAGAACTTGCGCCCAAACCTCTGCAACACACTTTTCATTGTCGGTTACGCAATCTTGTTTATCTTCATGAGTAACCATAGAAATATTGGCAGCTGATAAGCGCAGTTGAGCACGGTCAATTTTGCCATTGTTTGTTAAAGGCATTGTTGAACAAACGACAATGTGTTGAGGCAACATATAATTGGGTAGCTGTAATGCTAACCAGTCAGCCAGTTGAGAGGTATCAGACACAGCAAGGGTTTCAGCCTGGCGCCCCGTCATCACTAATAAGTTCGCTTTATTTACTGCAGGCAAGACATTCATGCTAAGTGATGAAGCTTGCAAACTAGTTTGCCATTGTTGGGCATCAAGTAGAGGTGAAGACTCCCCTCGGCGACAATCATGATAAGGGCTTTGATCTACGCTTCTCATTAACGCTTCTGGCTGCATTAATGTCACCGTTAATAATGCAAGAGGGCTAAGCGCTTGCGTCTCTATCGCAACAAAATGACCACTTGGTGCGATAAGTGAAGACATTAGATTAATCCCTTCATTCACATCATTAAAACGATGGAGTGCATTGTTACTGATCACCAAATCAGCGTGATGCCTTTCAACGTCGCTTAATGCACAAACAAAAGCATGATCCCCATAGCCCGCTAGTCGAAATGTCGCTTGATCAAGAACCGACTTAGCTTGTTCAGCTACGCAGTAACTTACCTGACTAGCGTCACATTGATTCAATATATGTGATGCTAAATGACCCGTTCTACCATTGAGTTCGACAACGTTTACAGCTCGACCCAATTGCTTAGAAAGTAAGACGATTGTTTCAACAATATATTGTTCCGTTGATGAAAAATCAGGGTGGATTAATGCTAACGCTTCAGGTGTCAACACCGGGTCATCAATAAGCGTAATTTCACTCACCTCGCCCTGCATCAAATCAACATACCAATCAACCTTATTTTCTAATGCCGATAAGATTGAAGCATGAGCAGGCATATGCGCGACCGTCTTTTGGTAGGCAACCATTGGACTAGCGACTTCTTGCTCTTGACGCCAATATCCCCGCTCAGCTGACCATTGCTTTGTTTCAACGAGAACATGCAACCAGCTTTCAAATACAGCTTGAAAACGAGGTGTAATATGCAAACTACATAGCCACTCATCCAGCGTCAGTGACGCACCCGGTTTAACGTTATTTGCTATCACCATCTTATCGAGCACCAAACGCATAACATGCGTTGCCATTGCTTGCTCAATAGCGGTGTGATCGACAGACTTTTGTGGTGTGGGTTGCGATACCTTTGTATTAAGCAGCGTCATATCAGCTTCATACTCTGTTTGAAGAGCACTCACCTCACCCTGCTGTTTAGAAACAAAAAGTTGAATATGTTTCTGTGGTTTATCTAGCAATAGCGCTATCGCTTTTTGCACCCCAGAAAATTGCTCTGCCGCATGCTCAACGTCCCCAAGTTCAATCCTAAAGCCATTAAGTTTGACCTGGTTATCTCTTCGCCCAATAAACTCAACGATCCCGTTAGACCAAAAACGTCCCATATCACCAGTTCGGTAATACTGTTGCCCATCATGGAAAATAAATTGTGCTGCTGTTCTTTCAGGGTCAGCAAAGTACCCCTCTGCAACCCCCTGACCACCAATCCAGAGCTCACCAATCACCCAATCAGGACAATCTCGGCCCAAGGCATCCATCACTCGGTAACTTTGATTACTCAATGAATAACCGTATGGAATGCTTGTCCAATCCGTCTCTACGTAGTTGACATCAAAAGCATTAGACCAAATCGCAGCTTCTGTTGCCCCTCCTAATGCCGTCAATTGAATTGATGGGTTCAAAGCATTTAATCTTGGTTGTAAATCCAAACCAACCCAGTCGCCTGACAACAGAACATTTGTCATCGAGCTTGGCAATTGACGAGTGTCATTTTCAGCTGCAATTAACAACATTTCGAACAGTGCAGGCACACTATTCCATATCGTAATTTGATATTCATGAATCAATGAAATCCACGCTTTTGCTTCTTTTCGTTCTGACTGTTGAGGAACAACAACGCAGCCCCCCACAGAAAGTGGTCCGAAAATATCAAAGACAGATAAATCAAAGTTCAGTGCCGATAAAGCAAATGTCCGATAGTCACTAACCAACTGATAACGCTGATTAATATCATCAATAGTATTGGCCGCTGCTTGATGGGTAGTAATAACGCCTTTAGGAATACCAGTAGATCCAGAGGTATAAATAATATAAGCAACATCGTGTGGTGATACCGAAGCAATTTGTGTTGCTATGATGTGCTCTTGCCCACGTTCATCAATATCGAGTAATGACCAACCAGCCATTGATTCTTGGTTGGCAATTGCCTCTACTGCATCCTGATTTATTACAACGATTTTAATTGCTGCTTGCTCAATAATTTGATTCAACCGAGCGACTGGTTGCTCAATATCAAGAGGGACATAACTAGCGCCCAATAAGTGTATTGCCAACACCGCGACAACTTGTGATGCTCCCTTTGGCAATAAAATCGCCACACGATCCCCAAGCAGTACACCTTCTTGCTTGAGACGATAGGCAAGTTCACCAGCACTTTCTGACAACTGGCGATAAGACATCGACGCTTTATTTTCAATAACCGCAATGGCATCTGGTTGCGCCTCTGCCAATTCAAAGAATCGCTGATGGAGAGTACGCGGGGCGTACGAAATCACGTCACTGCTGTTTCTCGAAGCACGATCTTTTCTTGCTTCTTCGGTTAAAAACGCGGGCACCGTTTGTTTCAGCATGTTAGGTCGCTGCGCTATTTCAGTGATTAGCCTTCCCATGCTAGCAAACATCTGATCGACCATATTGGCTGGGAATAAATCATCGACTGTATCCCAACTTATAATCAACTCCCCTTTTCTCTCCATTACCTGACAGTCAATCCAAACCTGAGGCGTCTGAGAGATGACATAATTCATCTCACCCAGACAACTATCACCAAGGAAGTCATTACCTAGGTTACTAGTGAAAACTATCGGCATGGCAACTTGGGAGCCTCTCTGCTTGGAAAGCTCTCTTAACAAGCGAATTGCATCGAAGTCACTATGGTCAAGATTCGCCATAAATTGGCGATTCAATGCACTTGCATTATCTAAGATATTGGATGCTTCTCCATCACGGCATGCTAATAGCATCAGCGTAGTAAAATCAGCAACAACACCCGACACATCCATGGCGGTATGACGTCGGTTGAAAATCGTAAGATTTAAACAAAAATCTTTATTATCACTCCAACCTCTTAAGGTCTCCGCATAACAACTCGCTAACATCATTGAGGGTGTAATACGGTGTTGACGGCATGCTCGCTGTAATGCTCGCCATTTATCAGCAGCTAAACGCCATTCACGGTGAACAAACACAGGTTGCTTGATTTCTTCCGGTCGTTTTGCCAACGGTAATTGCGGCGCCGAAGGCAAGCTAGGCAGTTGTTCTAGCCAATATTGACGATCAGCCTCTACCTGCGCTTGCTCACGTATTGCTGATAGATATTGAGGGAAATGCAGGGTTGGTTGCGCAAGTTGTTCACAATTATCATCGAGATAGAACTGAGCTAGATCATCAAGCAGGATTTGAATGCTTAATGCATCAGCAACCACCATATCAATATTGAAGTGAAGACGACTACCTCGCGGACTATGACTCAAATGAATTGCCAAGCCAGATTCATTTTCTAAATCCAGAATCTGCGCTTCTAAATTACGCCTTAGATCTGCCTGTTTACTTGTTGCTAATTCACAGTCAAGAGTTCTCCAATCATATTCATGGATTTGCGTTGGAGCATTCGCTGTAATATAGCCAAGACCATCGCTATTCATCCTCATTCGTAACATGCTATTACGGACATATAGGCGATCAAGCGCTAAACGAAGTTTGTCACTATCAATCCATTCACTATCAAGCTCTAAGTAGACCTGGCATGCAACCCCACCAAGAGTTTGTGTGCTGTTCCGACCTTGCCAATACGCTTGTTGAACACTAGTCAACTCGAAAGGGTGAGTTAACACTGTTTCAGTATCTTGCTCTTTTTTAGCATCTAAATACTTTTCAGCAAATTGGTCACAACTTACTGATGATTGCCATAATGCAGACCACGCAGCTAAAGTTGGCGCTTCATACATCCGAACAAGTTCAAACGCAACATTGTGCTTTTTCGCTTCATCAACAAGATCCATCATCTGCAATGAATCCAAGCCTAGGTTAATCAAATCATCGTCTAAGCCTATTTCTCCTGGCTCGATAAGTAGCACATCGCTCAGCCATTCAGCTAAGAATGCTTGATGATCAAAGATTAATTTTGTGGGTAGAGTGGCTTCCTCTATATAAATTTTGCTACCTGTATTTTGCTGTTCAACCCAGTATTTTTCTCGTTTAAATGGGTATAGCGGTAAAGCCAATAAAATTTCGGTTGGATAAGCTACTTTCTCACTAAATCGCGACCAGTCATAATCAGCACCATTGCACCATTGTTCAAGCTCGGCTGGTAATGCCGACGGAATGAAAGATTGACCTACGGCAATTTGTTTTAATTTACATAGTAAGTCTTCAATATCTGTAAATGGAACACATCGCCGGATTGGTAAGTGATGCTCGCGTTTATCTCTCCAAGCATGGAATAGCTCAACAGCATTGTGACGGTGTGATTCTATAGTTTGAATCCAAGCTTTAGCCAATTGACTAAGACTATCAATATGACTTGCTGTTAAGGGAATAAACCCTATATGTGGTAGTACATACTCTGATTTGTCCGTCACATCTTGATGATTACGAATGATAATGTGACCCAAAGTCCCAGTAAAACTAAAGGAACTAACCCCCATGCGTCTGAGCGGTATTGGACGAACGTCGTTCTCAAAAATATAACGTTCAACCCAAGGCCGTAGCTCAGGATTAAATGATTTAAATGTTGGGTGAGGGAAAACAGTCTGTGCACGCATTTGAGCAATCGCCCTAATCACCCCCGCAACACCAGCAGCAGATTCTAGGTGACCAAACTGCGCTTTGCCTGCAGTCAAATGCAGCGGTTGAATACGACTCTGATAAACACCATCAATAGCACTTAATTCGATAGGGTCGCCAAGCGGTGTACCGGTGCCATGCATTTCAATTGCATCAATATCATTTTCTGTTCTTCCACTGCGCGCTAATACTTCTTTCAACAGTGTTTGCTGTGCAAGGGGATTAGGTGCCGTCAAGCTACTACTCTCACCGTCTTGTGCCACACCTGTAGCCTCAATAACCGCTAAAATAGGGTCACCATCTCGTATAGCTGCATCATAATCTTTTAGCAGTAGTAACCCTAAACCTTCAGCACGAGCATAACCATCAGCATCAACACTAAAAGTGGCACATCGCCCGTTCGGAGAAAGCATCCCTGCTTTTTGTAAAGCACTCTCTATTTGAGACGAGAGAAGAAGGTTTACACCACCAGCAATTGCAGATTCACAACGCTTTGATTGAATATTTTGGACAGCCATATCAATGGCAACGATAGACGATGAACAAGCGGTATCTAAAGTAATAGCTGGGCCACTTGTACCGTAATATTTAGCAAGTCGACCAGAACTACCACTACGACTCGTACCAGTAATTAAATAACTTTTTAAAAACTCAGGAGCGTTTTGATTAGCCAACAGATCACTATAGTCTTGGCTTCCCTGGCCGACAAAAATACCTAATGGCAACCCTTTTAATTTCGAAGGTAACCAACCCGCTTGTTCAAAAAGGTGCCAACTTGACTCCATCAACCAGCGTTGTTGTGGATCGAGCAAACAAGCTTCTCGAGAAGACATAGCAAAGAAATTAGCATCAAACTTGTCTATGTTATCAACCGCACCTATGGGTAAAGAAAATGTGCGTAACTCATCACTCACACTCGCTAGTGCTGATTCGCCTTTAATTAGCCAATCTGCGTACTCAACCCAACTTGCGTTTTGTTGCTTCGGTAAACGACTGCTAATTGCAATAATCGCAATATCAGTTGACCGTGATGAAAACTCCTCCACTAATTCTTTTGGGGACTGCTGCCTGTGTTGCTGTTGAACAAACTGACTAAAAGCGGATAGATTTGGATAAGCAAATAACTGCACAGGTGAAATCGAGACACCAAGCTGACTCGAAATTTGTGCGCACCACTGTGTCGCAAGCAAACTTGTCAGTCCTACATCAGTGAAACCTTGCTTGTCACCAAATAGCTCAATACCGACAATAGCTTCAAGGGAATTTCGCAAATATTCAGAACTATCAGTAATGAAAGTGGGAGTGTCTGGTAGCGACGATATATATAGTGGCTTTAATTTTTGTGCTTGGAGCTCTGATAGCATCAAGCTTCGACGGATCTTACCGCTAGAAGTTTTTTGTAAGCAACCTCTTGCGATGAAGGTAACTTGACTAACTGGCAACTTATGATTTTTAGCGATAAGCGACTTAATTGTTTTGGTAATTTTTATTAATTGCTTTTGTTCTGTATGGCGATGCACTTCGCATAACCCATGGATTTCACCTGACTCAATATCTTGAACAAAGCAAGCCCCCCCAACCTCGATGTCACTACACATACTCTCAATCGTAGATTCTAGGTCGTTAGGCATATGGTTTTCACCAGAAACAATAATGACATCTTTAAAGCGACCGCAAATATACAATTCACCACCCCACTTAAAAGCCAGATCTCCGGTGCGCAGATACTCCCCATTGTTACAACTTGAATTCATCGATGCATTAAACGTTTGTTGAGTGAGCGAAGCTTTATTCCAGTAACCTTTCGCCACGCTATTACCGCGAACCCAAACTTCACCAACCTGTCCCAACTCACAAGCAGTACCGGTATGAGGGTCAACAATCTCAACTTGCCAAGAATTAAACTGGCTACCGCTACTCACTAACTCCCGCCCCGACATAGATTCAACAGCATGTCCTTCAGCAAGGCAGCCAACATCAAAAGTCTTCATTACTGCAGGGGTATTCGCGGGTTTATGGCTCACAATAAGCGTGGCTTCTGCCATTCCATATGCAGGTAAGAATCTAGATAACTGGAAACCTGACGATTCGAACTTTTGAGAAAAGCTCCTTATCGTTGAAGCTCGAATTGGCTCAGCAGCATTCATCACGACCTTCAAAGATGAGAGGTCCAGCTCACTGGCTTGAAGATCTGAAATAGAATCAACACACAGTTGGTAGGCAAAATCAGGCGCAGCGGTAATTGTGGCTTGGTACTGCTCTATCATGTTTAACCATTTTTCTGGTTCTACAGAAAACTGACTTGGCCGGATAAAACTGCACGTACCACCAGACAATAAAGGGAACATAAGACCGTAGAACAAGCCTAGATCATGATAAAAAGGTAACCAATTTGCGGTGTGGATATGCTGAAGACTTGGTTCTACTTGAAGCATAATGTCGAATTGATGATAAATATTTTTATCATAATTACAAACCGCTTTTGGGCTTCCCGTTGAGCCCGATGAATATTGCAACATAACGGGGCCTGTGGGTGGGCACAGGTCATTCCAACAAAGTGGTTGTTCCTCTCCGAATAACTCATCCAGATATACAACTTCTCGGTTTATATCCCAACCAAATTTTTCAATTTCTCCTTTGGTCGCTGACAAAGCAACAATGAGGTTGGGTTCACAGTCATCCAGGATATGCTCAATATTAGATTTAACTCGCTGTAACCGTTTAACACCAGGCAAATTGACAGGTACCGCAGTAACCCCCACCATCAGACAGGCTAGGTACGAAAAAATAAAACTTGAGTCCCCTGGTACTAATAATAATGCTCTTTCCCCGGAAAAATACTTTATATTTCGAGCAACTTTACTCACTTCATAAAATAGTTCTTGATAACTATAGCTCTGATGTTTTTCACCAGTGCAATCATTCAATGCTGTTTCTAATGCATTATTTTCAAAATTATGCATTAACCTTTGCTGCACCCAGCCAGCTACAATTTCTTGCATTATTTTTTCCTACACGATTAATTTGTAGTTATCCCCCTCAAACAGAGGGGGAGTATATTATTGGAGAACTACCATTTTAGATTGACAGTGGCACCAATTGTCGCAGGGTCACCAGAGCGGCCGTACCAAACACCGCCCATCTCAAAAGCGCGTGTGAGGTATTCTTTATCTAATGCATTTTTCGCCCAAAGAGTCAGGTCAATATTATCGCTTGTGTAACCACCTCTTAAGTTCAGAACGCCATAAGCATCTTGTTTAGTCGTGTTAGCACTATCGAAATAAAAATCACCCGTTACGTTATAATCAGCGTAAATAAAGTAGTTTTCTAAGAAGTTATAATCTATACCCAGGCTATAAGTATATTTAGGGGAGTTAGCAGGGCGATTACCGCTATAATCATGTTGACCTGTTACGTCACCACCGTTACTGTAATCCTTGCTAACAAAGTCATCAAAGCTTGCATCATTAAAACCACCGTTAACCCAAGTCGTTAACCCAGGCTGGATTAACCATGACAGTTCAAACTCAACCCCTTTACTAACGGTACTTCCTGCATTTTGGGTAAAGGACTTAGGATAAATCTGCTGTTCAACTTGTTGATCTTTCCAATCAATCAAGAATACTGACGAATTAAAGCGAATACGATTATCCAACCATTCACTCTTCATTCCTATTTCATAGTTTATTGTGTATTCAGGATCATACTTTGGTGACATAGTTGGCGGAGTTAGCATATTAAAACCACCACTTTTATAACCGCGCGCGATGCTCGCAAACATCATAATGTCGGGGGTCGCGTAGTAATTTAGACCCGCTTTAGGCAACAATTCATTGAAGTTAGCTTCATCTGAGCCATTTGAATTTGGAAATTGCGTATTCCAAAGGTCAAGATAATCAAACTTAACTTTTTGATAGTCATAACGTAAACCAGCAATCGCTTCCCATTTGTCAGAGAATCGATAGTTAATATTACCAAATACAGCGTAATTACTTACCTTTGTTTTTGTTTTAGTTTTATTAAACCTACCGTAATTTTTCATACGCATATCAATGTCATTTTCGGCAGTTTCATCAAAGAAGTACAGGCCACTCAGCCAACGAATGGCATCATTTTGATCAGAACTCAATCGGAACTCTTGTGTCATGCGAGAGAAGTCTGAATCAATAAACAGTTCTTGGTCGTCAACTTGAGTAAAGTCTAAATCTTGATTATCAACTTTATCCTCTTTGGTATAAGCCGTAATAGACGTAAAATCGAAATTATCTGCAGCATAATTTGCACGAATTGAACCAGTCAGGATATCGGCTTTCGCTTGCCCCTCTAAGTTGGAGTAGACTTTGTGGCTATCTTGACTAATCTGCTCTAGCGTAGCGAATGACATATTGCCATTTCTACGATTTTGGGCATCGACAGTCGCAATTACATCCCATGACTGATCAACGGGTATCCAACGAACTTTTAATCGACCATTAAAGTCTTTTACGTTATTAACGTCGTCTTTACCGTCATAGTCCCTTGTAAAATAACCGTCATCCGTCGAATATTGAATCGCAGTACGGTATGCCCACTCATCGCTATCTGCAATAGCACCGCCCGAAATAAGATTGCCCTTAATTTGGTTATAACTTCCGTAGGTTAACCCGGCGCTACCTTCAGTGAAAAAGTCAGGATCCTTTGTATGGATACTAATGACACCTGATGAAGCATTCCGTCCATATAGGGTACCTTATGGCCCACGCAATACTTCAATACGTTCAATATCGAGTAATTCTGTGTCAAAGGTTTGATACATGACACCATCAATTAAAAACAGTACAGATTGTGAGCCTTCCATGGTGGGGGTAATTCCTCTCATAGAAAGGAAACTCGCATCGGAAGGGTTACCTGCTTTAATCATGGAGACATTTGGGGTTCTTTTTACAATATCAAACGTGTTTTCGATACCAGCTCTTTCAACATCGTAATCCGATAACACTGAAATGCTAATCGGGGACTTTTGTGATTCTTCGGCTACCTTTCCAGCCGTCACCACCATAACTTCTAATTTATCAGGGTCAATAGCTTCCCCTAATACAGTAAAGGAACTTAATGATAAACACACACTAAATGCTAGCTTAGATACTTTTAACGCCATAGGTCCAACCTTTATCCATAAATAAGTAATATCTAATAAAAAACAAACGAATATAGTAATAATAATGCAAACGATTCTCATTTGCGTGCGCTATATTTCCCTGTATCGCACATAAATGCAAATAACTATACCCGTGATCATTGAAGATGCTTGATTTTCAATGAAATCAGGATCATGCTACTCACCATGAAAATGGTACTAACTCCTGAGCAAAAACAACAACTCGAACAGATGCACAATACTGAGCGTGATCGTCGAGTATGCGACCGTATAAAAGCGGTCTTGCTAGCTTCCGAAAGTTGGAGCCCGCCTATGATCTCTCAAGCCCTTCGTATCCATGAATCTACAGTTGCTCGTCATCTTAGTGATTATGCTCTATCTGAAAAACTTAAACCTGAGAATGGCGGGAGCCAGAGTCTACTTTCTGATACTCAGACGATGCAGCTCATCGAGCATTTGACTGAGAAAACCTATTTTCATACGCGTCAAATCGTTACTTACGTCGAAGCTGAATTCGGTGTGAGCTACACCGTTTCTGGGATTAATAAGTGGTTACATCACCACGGTTTTGCATACAAAAAGCCCAAAGGTGTACCACATAAACTAAAGCCTGAAGAGCAGCAAGCATTTATCGAGTATTACAACGAGGTACTTAAGCCCAAGGATGCGCCTGTACTTTTCATGGACGCCGTTCATCCAACTCAATCAACAAAACTTAGCTGTGGCTGGATCCGTAAGGGACAGGATAAGCTAATTGAAACGACAGGTAGCCGCACTCGAGTGAATCTAATCGGTGCTCTGTCATTGAAAAACATCAGCGCAACGATCACAGATACTTATGAAACGATAGATAGCGAGAGTATTGTTCGCTTCTTTTGGAAACTCAAGAAAGAGCATTATCCACTAGAGCAAACCGTGCATATTGTGCTTGATGGTGCAGCCTACCATCGGTCAGAAATGTTTAGGAATGCGGCAAAAGTACTCAATATAGAGCTTCATTACTTACCCCCATACAGCCCAAACTTAAATCCAATAGAGCGGCTTTGGAAAGTAATGAATGAGCATGTGAGGAACAATGTCTATTTTCCCTCCAAAACAGCATTCACCTCTGCTATCAAAAAGTTTTTCGATGTGACGTTACCAGAAGTTGCAGGCTCACTTGTATCCAGAATTACAGATAATTTTCAGGTACTGATACCTGCATCTTCAAGTTGAAAGGGTATATAATTTATAAAAAAAGGCCCGCTTATTATATTGACATAAAACACATTTAGATAAGGGGAGGCATGCCCTTGGCAGGCACAGTTTTTTAATAGAAAAGGGATTTAAGGTTATTGATTGACTTCCTAAGCGATCGCTAAAATAAAGAGTTAGGATATTTAATTTACTATTTTAACAATAACACTCAACTTATGATCGTATTTACTAAGGCATGGGGTTACCTCTTACATCTCCTTTAATGATTGGAGTGTTATCGACACCTAAGATGGTATAAGCTGCCCCAATTCTCGACGTCTAATAAATCAAAAAAATAAAGGATCATCTGTGGAATTTACGCTCGATAAATTTAACGGCATCATCATCAATCCAGCAACAGTCACATATGATGTTGACTCATTCCATGCTGAACTCAACAAGATCACCGAATTTTCAAAGCAAAACAACAAAGGCATCATTTGGATCAGCTTACCAATTGCATTATCACACCTTATCCCTGTAGCGACTGAACTTGGTTTTGTGTTCCACAACTGCTTAGAGGACGAAATTACGCTGATTCACAAATCCGAGATTGTTGAGTTTGTGCCTTTTATTCCCACTCACACCTTGGGTGCTGGCGCATTGATCACCAATGAACACAACCAAGTACTGATGATCAAAGAGCATGGTATGACGGGCTATAAATTACCTGGCGGCCACATTGAACTAGGCGAAAGTATTGAAGAGTCTGTGGTTAGAGAGACTATGGAAGAGACTGGCATCAAAGCAGAGTTTGTATCGGTAGTTGGCATGGCAACCCGCCATCCATACCAGTTTGGAAAATCGAATCTTTACTTTATTTGTCATCTCATCGCTCAAACGCAAGAGATTGCGATTCAAGACACTGACGAAATTGCAGAAGCCAAATGGTTGAATGTGGAAGAATTTATCAATAACACTGAAAACTACCCGTTCAACCGTCAAATGGTCGCCTCTTTGGTTGGCAAACAAGGGTTGGAGCTGACTCAACTCGAAGGCAATTCAGGGCCTACTCATAAGCCAGAAATCTTCTTTTCTAAAAGCGAATAATAAAAAGTTTGTTCGAGAAGTTTACACCATGAAAAAAGCGCCATTAATAGGCGCTTTCAAAGAGGCAATATCTGAGTTAAATAAATCAATAAACTCATCATATCCTTTAAAGCCCATATTAGCTTCGCCCAGCCACCGCTAATAAACTGCCTGTTCCAATAAATACACTGCCGAAAATACGGTTTTGCACAATCATATGACGGCGATTCTTCACTAATCCGGTAAAACGACTAGCTAACAGTGCATAACCACACATCACAAGCATATCGACAGTAAGTAAAGTACTGCCTAGCACTAGTATCTGCTCTAAGTGGAGACTGCTTGACACAATAAACTGAGGCAGAAGAGCAACAAGGAAAACAATACTTTTGGGGTTGGTAACGTTGACAATTACCGATTGGCAAAACATTTTTAAGCCACTGACCTTCTGCTGTTGTCCTTTGTAATCTGTATTATCCACCGTCTCTGTGAACTTCTTGATGCCTAAATAAATTAAATAGAATGCCCCAACCCATTTTATAGCGATAAACGCAACCTCTGATTGGGCAAGAACAGCACCAAGTCCAACACCAACTATCGCAATATTGAACATATTCCCAACTTGTAATCCAAGGTTTGAAATCAAGCTTCGGCGAAAGCCGTATCTCATTGTTATTGACATCATATTCACAGCTCCTGCACCAGGAGAAATAGCCAAAACAATACACGCCATCAAAAACGTAAACCACAAATCAAAATTCATTTAAGATTCCTACTAAAGTGAGATCGGCTCTAGACTTAAGCCGCAGTTGTAGTTAGTTTACTCATCACACAAAGGTAGAAAAACTAAGTTTTTATTTATTCACTCGTAAGGAAATCTATGGACACTCGATTTCTTGAAAGCCTTGTCGCAGTCGCAGAGGAAGGATCAATAGCCGCTGCGGCTCGTGCGCAAGGCATAACACCAGCAGCCATCAGTCAAAGGATTCAAGCGTTAGAAAGCGAGTTTAACTGTAAGCTGTTTAGACGAGCAGGAAGTACTGTCCAGGCCACATATGCCTGTTTGGCAGTTGTCCCTAAAGCAAAATCGATTATCAGGGAGACTCGTGATCTTATTGAAGTTGCACAAGGGTCGGGATTAGAGGGCACGTTGAGAGTGGGGGCTAACTCAACGTCATTAACCGCGTTTATCCCATCGACTCTCAAGTCCATCCGGGAAGCTGCGCCACAGGCAAAATTTCATATCATTCCTGGGAATTCTATCGACTTAAATCGGAGCCTTATCAATGGCGACCTTGATGCAGCGATTGTCGTTGCCCCTCCCTCAGTCATTCCAAAAACATTGCGATGTAGAGAACTGAGAAATGAGCCTCTTGCGTTAATTCATAACAAAACGATTCAAGGGTCTATTGCAAGTATACTCGATAACAACGCTTACATTAGGTACGACCCTACCTGTTGGGGCGGGCAAATGTCGGAACGATTCATGAACGACATGGGCATGACTAAAAATACCATTTTCGACCTAGATTCCCTTGAGGCGATTGCTCAACTGGTGGTGGAAGAGGTTGGAGTATCAATTGTTCCAGTCTGGCCTGGCTTGGAGCTCTTTGACGAACACATCACCATCACACCAATAACCAACAAGAAATACAACCGAAAGATGGTACTACTGAGTGCATACCACCCTAGACAGCCCAAACTACTCGAGTTGTTTGTAAAACACTTAGGTGAACTCGACTCGATTACAATGCCCAAAAGTGAGTCAGGCCCTTCAGGATCGGGACAATAAAATGGGAAAAAGCGCCGTTGATACGGCGCTTTTTATTGATTCAAAATAGAACTCAGAATCGATTTTTTGTCTAATCAGAAAAAGCCTAGCGGATTCGTATCGTAGCTGATCAGCAGGTTCTTGGTATTTTGATAGTGGTCGAGCATCATCTTGTGCGTCTCACGACCGATGCCTGATTTCTTATATCCTCCAAACGCCGCGTGCGCTGGGTAAGCATGGTAACAGTTAACCCAAATACGGCCCGCTTCGATATTACGACCCATCCGATACGCTAGGTTTGCATCACGCGTCCACACTCCTGCACCTAAGCCATACTCGGTGTCATTGGCGATCTCTAACGCTTCTGCTTCGTCTTTAAACGTCGTTACTGCGATAACTGGGCCGAAGATCTCTTCTTGGAACACACGCATCTTGTTGTGTCCTTCTAGCATGGTTGGTTGAATGTAATAACCATTGCCAAGATCATCTGGTTGCTGAGCAATTTCACCACCTGTCAGCACTTTCGCGCCCTCTTGGCGACCAATCTCAAGGTAGCTCAGAATCTTATCGAACTGCTCTTTAGAAGCTTGTGCGCCCACCTGCGTATCGGTATCTAACGGGTTACCTTGCTTGATAGTTTGAGCACGCTCGACTACCTTGGCGATGAACTTGTCGTACACCGATTCATGGATCAACACACGTGATGGACAGGTACACACTTCACCTTGGTTGAAGAACGCCAGCAACATACCTTCGACACACTTATCAAGGTATTCATCTTCATGGTTAAAGATGTCTGGGAAGTAGATGTTTGGAGACTTACCGCCAAGCTCAACCGTTGATGGAATCAAACTTTCAGCCGCACATTTCAGAATATGGTGGCCGACCTCTGTTGAACCA
Organism: Vibrio sp. nBUS_14; assembly: GCF_051201655.1. Lineage (NCBI taxonomy): Bacteria > Pseudomonadati > Pseudomonadota > Gammaproteobacteria > Vibrionales > Vibrionaceae > Vibrio > Vibrio sp. nBUS_14. The sequence goes on along the minus strand of NZ_CP179207.1, from coordinate 687,838 downwards.
GTAAAGGCCAACTTCGCCAAACGATCACTGGTTGCTAATGCTTGGCCGGCTTCGCAACCAAAACCATTCACGATGTTGACCACGCCTGCTGGCAGAAGATCGGCAATCTTCTCCATCATCACCAAAATCGATGTCGGTGTTTGCTCAGCTGGCTTCATCACCACGCAACAACCCGCTGCCAGTGCTGGTGCAAGTTTCCAAGCCGCCATTAAAATGGGGAAGTTCCAAGGAATGATCTGACCGACTACGCCAATTGGCTCTTGGAAGTGGTAGCTAGCGGTGTTTGAATCAAGCTCGGCTGCACTGCCTTCTTGCGCTCGAATACAACCCGCAAAATAACGGAAGTGATCGACAACTAACGGGATGTCTGCCGCCAGAGTTTCACGAACTGGTTTGCCGTTTTCCCATGTCTCAGCCACTGCGATCTCTTCTAGGTTTGCTTCAATACGGTCAGCAATTTTAAGTAGGATGTTAGAACGCTCTGTCACACTAGTGGCTGCCCAACTTGCACGAGCTGCATGTGCTGCATCGAGTGCTAAGCTAATATCAGCCTCAGTTGAGCGCGCCACTTGGCAATACACCTGACCATTCACTGGTGAAGTGTTATCAAAATACTCGCCGCTGACAGGCTTCACCCACTCACCACCGATAAAGTTATCGTATTGAGCTTTAAAGTTCACCACTGCATTGTCACTACCAGGCTGTGCGTAAATCATAGATAGATCCTTCTTAAATTTGTTGTTCGTTATTGAGCGAGAGCTGTCTTTTTTTGGCGACTTCTCCTGCGAAGAGAACTCATAACAAGACGCCCATGCTTATGCTTTCTGTTTAAAACACTGATACTTCGTACTTTCTTCACAACAAGAACAACGCAAATCACACGCCATAACCTCAAAACTTGTTGTTAATAAATTGTAAAACTATGATTGCCAAAGATTTACAACCCAAAGTGAGTTGGCATTGAACGGCCGTATGGAAACCACTCCAGTGTTCAACTGTTCCAATTTGGTACACTCTCACTGTTACGACATGGAACAGTCATGCACCTTCAACAAGCAAACACATCAGATTGGCTTTCATCTTCTTGGCACCGCAGCACAGAAGCGGGGCTAAAACAGAGACGTCTTCCCGAAGATATTCGCCTGCCACAGTCGATTCTTAAGCAGCGACGTCATCAGTCATCGAGCTTGATTCAAATCGTCGAGCGCAATGCACTGCCTCTGTTCAACCAGATGTTTGCACGTACCGACAGTCGTTTGATCTTGACCGACATTGAAGGGGTGATTCTGTCTAGTTGGGGACAAGAGCGGTTTAGGGAAAAACTGACTTCGATTGCACTCAGCTCTGGTGCGTGTTGGCAGGAACAACTCAAAGGCACCAACGCCATCGGCACGGCGATTGTAGAAGCTAAACCCGTGACTATCATTGGTGAACAGCACTTCATCCACCAGCATCGGTTTATCAGCTGTTCAGCGAGCCCTGTGTTTGATCACCAAGGGCACATGGTTGGCATACTGGACATTACCAGTGAGCAGCAACAACACGACGGTTCGGTACAGCTACTTGTTCAGAATATGGTTCAGCTTATTGAGAACCAGCTATTGAGCCATATCCCACAAGGCACGACTCGTATTGATCTCGCGTGCGATAAATCGCTACTGCACAGCGGTTGGCAAGGGATTGTAATCGCTAATGAAGCTGGAGAGGTGGTCGCGCACAATCAGGTCGCCTCTCAACTGTTGGATCAAACCTCGATCGTCGGCGAATACATCGAGACCCTCTTTAATCGAGCCTCATTTGATGCATCCTTTGTATTTGAAAAACAGCACCTCAAACAACCAACCACCAAACGTACGCGCTCCATTTCAGCATCATGTGATCTGCACCATGGAGAACAACAGATAGAGCACGCTTGGCAACAAGCTAATAAGGTTATCGATAAAGGAATTAGCCTCCTGATCTTAGGTGAAACTGGGGTTGGTAAAGGCGAGTTTGTTAAAGCATTACACAAGCAAAGCCAGCGTAAATCGTCGCCCTTAGTGGCGGTGAATTGTGGGGCGCTACCGAAAGATCTTATCGAGTCAGAACTGTTTGGGTACGCGCCGGGGGCTTTTACTGGCGCAAGCCACAAAGGTTTCCAAGGTAAGATCCGCCAAGCAGACAAGGGAATTCTGTTTCTCGATGAAATTGCCGACATGCCATTGGAGGCTCAATGTCGATTGCTGCATGTTCTGCAAGACAAATCCGTGGTGCCTGTGGGTTCGAACCAAAGCTACCAAGTCGATTGTCAGATCATCGCCGCGACTCATAAAAACCTAGAGCAGCTAGTCGCAACTGGAGAATTTCGACAAGATCTCTTTTATCGCCTGAATGGCTTGGCCTTTACTCTGCCAAGCTTGCAACACCGACAAGACAAACACGCCTTAATCGAGCACATTCACAATAAATACGCAGAAGATGAACAGACAATCTGTCCGCACTTAATGAATTTGCTGTGCGCCTATTCATGGCCCGGTAATATCCGCGAACTAGACAACTTGCTTAAAGTTGCTGCTCTATTGGCAAGTGATGAACCACAACTCACGCTAGAACATGTTCCTAGCCATCTGACTCAACACCTCACGTCATTAGCGCAAGATGATCATCATAAGTTCATGACAACCTATGCCACCGAAGGTAGGTCAAAGTCCGATTTAAGAAGCACCGTTGAAGTAACCTTGTTGCAAACCTATCAAGCCAACCAAGGTAATATCAGCAAGACTTCACGAATACTTGGCATCAGCCGCAATACCATTTATCGAAAGCTGAAAAGCTTGGGGATTCTCCAATAATCGCCACGTACGATCTTGGCCTGCCCTTTCGTTATCAATAAATAAAATTCACTTCCAGTGAGACATTTTGCCCTCTGATTCGTAATGCTTCAAAACGAACGAGGGCTCAGATGCAAACAATCAACATAGTGTGGCTAAAGCGCGATTTAAGACTCACCGACCACGCACCTTTACAACACGCTTTATCAGAACAACACCCAACGATATTGCTCTACATATTCGAACCCATACTGTTAAACAATGCCCATTATTCTGAGCGACACTGGCGGTTTGTTTGGCAGTCACTGCAATGTATGAACCAGTCATTAAAAGAGCATGGACATCAGGTTTCAATACTTCAAAGCAGTGCTTTGGACTGCTTCGAAGCGATCCAATCTCGTTACCACATCCAAAATGTATTCTCCCATCAAGAGATAGGTTTAAATTGCACCTTTGAGCGTGACATACAACTTTCAGCTTGGCTTAGAGAACACAACATCCATTGGCAAGAGTTCGCACAGGGCGCTGTCGTTAGAGGGTCAAAAGACCGAATCGGTTGGGACAAACACTGGAACAGTGTCATGCGCACGCCCACAGCAAAAAGTCAGTTGACCACGGAATCACTGCATACTCTTGACGCTGAAGAGCTTGAACTCGCTATGGAACCTCTAGAAGCATGGTTAACCAAAGTTAAGGGTATACAAACGGGCGGAAGTGCACTGGCATGGGAAACGTTACACGACTTCTTTGAGCGCCGTGGTCGAGATTACTACCGCAGCATCTCAAGCCCAGAAGCCTCGCGACATGCCTGTACACGTCTATCTCCATATTTAGCTTGGGGTAACATATCGCTGCGTGAGGTTTATCAACACCTATTGGGGCACTGGCAAGTCGCGGGATTTCGTCGCAGCTTGATTGCGCTCTCTTCAAGGCTTCACTGGCACTGTCATTTCATGCAGAAGTTTGAATCGGAATGCGAGATGGAGTTTATCTGCATCAACCACGCCTACGAAGCACTCTTACAAAAAGAGACGGTAAAAGATCCAGCACGCTTAGAAGCATGGAAGATGGGGATGACAGGTGTGCCATTGGTCGATGCCTGTATGCGCTGTTTGCATCATACGGGGTATATCAATTTCCGTATGCGCTCAATGCTGGTGAGCTTTCTCACTCACCATATGAACATGGACTGGCGTGATGGTGTCACTCACTTGGCTCAGCTGTTCCTCGATTTTGAACCCGGTATTCATTACCCGCAGTTTCAAATGCAAGCAGGGGTAACAGGCATCAACACCATCCGAATTTACAACCCAACAAAGCAAGCCCAAGAACACGACTCTGATGGGGACTTCATCCGAAAATGGGTACCAGAACTTTCAGACATACCCACTCCACTTCTGTTTGAGCCTTGGAAGATGACGCCTATGGAAGTAATAATGCATGAGCTTGAACCAGATTCCCCTTACCTTAATCCAGTCGTCGATCTCGAAGCTAGCGCTAAAGAAGCACGAGTGCGTTTATGGTCATGGAGAAAGCTGACGGAAGTGAAACAAGAACGAAGTCGTATTTTGGCACGCCACGTTAGGCCACCGGAGAAACAAAGCAAAACAACACGAGCAAACTAATACAACGCGGTCTCTCTTTGATATTACTTATAAAAAGAGTGGTCATTCATTGGCTTAAATAAAATTAATTGTGACCGTCATCATATAATGAGTATTAGACTCGCGGTCACAAACTAGACAGGCAAAATCGCAGCCTGAGGAAAGCATCAAGCTGTCCTAAATATCATTAAAACGAATAAATACAGAAAGTTAGTGATTGCTAAATGATGATTTTCATCTTCCTCTAAACGTTGCGACCAAAGCCAAAACCGCACGTTATACAATCTTGTTTATATTTTTGATCTCCCTATTCTTTTTGTGTTCATTTTTTTGCATTTTCCGTTCACTTATCTTGTTTAAAATCTCTGCAAAACTAACACTATTTAGCTAGAGAGATCATATGTTTAACAGTATACGAACGCGAATTGCGGTGAGTGCAGGCGGAGCGATGGCTTTCACCCTGTTGATCGCAATGGGCATGACCACTAGCGCTTTTACTGATGTGAACAAACAAGTCACAGAGAAAGTAAAACTCCAGTTAACCGATGCTACGACAACCGATTTACAGAATACGGCACTTCAGCAAGGGTTGAACATTTCCAACCAACTTAACCCGGTACTCGCCAACTTAACACAAGCACGTTCAATCATAGAGTTAAGTTCAGAAACTGACGCTAGCGCAGACTTTATCGTTAAACAGTTCACTGCCGCACTAGAAGCACAAAACAAAGCCGTATTTGCTGGCTACATGGTGTGGGAAAACAAAACTTGGCCACGACAAACCGATCTCAATGGCGAGATCAGCTTGGACAGTGAATTAGGCTTTAATAGTCAGGGCTATCTTGCCCCTTTCTTCTCTCCCAATGACCAAAACAGCTTTGATGCGGTCGCAATGGAGAGCTTCAGCAATACCGAGTTAAACAGTAATGGCGAACGCAAAGACGACTGGCACTTAATGCCTTATCAAACCGGTAAAACATTCGTAATGGAACCGTACTTTTATCCGGTTCGTGGTAAGCAAGAACTTATTACTACTATCAGCCAGCCAATCAAACAGAACGGTAAGATCATCGGCTCACTTGGCTTCGATTTGTCACTTCATGAACTGCAAAGCCAGAGTGAAGGTCTTGCTCGTCAGCTATTCGACGGACAAGGTAGAATCCTCATCACTTCATGGAAAGGTATTACCCTAGCCAACAGTAGTGCTGGAAACATGGTTGGTAAAAAAGTTTCACCAGAGCTCGAAAAAGAGTGGTCGCGCGTTCAGTCTATTGCTAAACAGTCTGGGGCTGGGTTGGTTACATTTGGCGGAGATGAGTACGCCATAATTGCTATAGAGACCAGCGACGCACCTTGGGTAGTCATGGTATCGGTTCCCAGTAGTCACCTTACAAAAAGTGTCGACGAGTACACCCAGTGGAGTGATGAACAGAATTCGAAAGCGCTTGAAAAAGGTGTATGGGCGGGGGTCATCGCCGTTCTTATAGGCATTATATCTATGGCATTGATCGCCAACTCTCTGGGGAAAGTCCTCAATAACTTGGTCGAGCGATTCAAAGATGCCGCACAAGGCGAAGGCGACTTAACCTACCGCATCGAAGTAAAAGGAAAAGATGAGACCGCGCAACTGGCTCACTGGTTTAATACCTTCCTATCTCGTATACAAGGGATGCTGCTCACTGTAATGACGACAGCAGACCAAGTCGATAAAAACGCGACTGAAGGTCAAGCTCGTGCAGAGGTTTCCCGTGAGCAGCTGAACGCCCAAGTAAACGAAGTGAATTCACTCGCCACTGCAATCAATGAAATGAGTGCAACTGCGCAAGAAGTGGCGAACTCAGCCGTGCAAGCCGCTGCCGCAGCTAGCCAAGTACAAAGTAATAGCCTTAACGGCATGACACGTATGAACAATGCTGCCAGCGCGGTGGATAGCTTAGCAGTTCAGGTTAATGATGCGCAGCAACAAACGCAAAACTTAGTCGATTCGAGCACTGCAATTCAAGGCATTTTGAGCGAGATTGGTGGTATTGCAGAGCAAACTAACTTGCTTGCACTTAATGCTGCCATTGAAGCAGCCCGTGCGGGTGAAGCTGGACGAGGCTTTGCAGTGGTTGCTGATGAAGTACGTAACCTAGCAAATCGCACTCAAGGTTCAACCGAAGAGATTCGCTCTATGTTGGCTCGCCTAGAGCAAGAGACTCAATCTATCGTAGTATTGATGGAGCAAAGCCAAAAGCAAGCGAACGATACCAAAGGTGAAACTCAAGCAGCACATCTCGCCTTGTCGGAAATCAACCAAGCGATTGAAGTGATCAACGACATGAACAATCAGATTGCTTCGGCTGCTGAAGAGCAAAGCTCAGTGTCAGAAGAGATTAACCGCAATGTGGTGATCATCAATGACACTGCCGTTGAGGTGATGGGCACCATGACATCGTCGGTCCAAATTAGTAACGATCTGACAGTAAAAGCTGGTGATTTGCATGGAGAACTGAGTAAGTTTAAGCTCTCTTAACTCACGTTCAGTCTTCCATAAAATAAGGCCGAGAAACGCAATGTTCTCGGCCTCTTCATTTCTTAATTCCCATTCAGCTTCAAACTCATCGGTTGCAGTTCATCTATTAATTTTTACGGAACCAAGCTCGCCTAACAAAACTTTCCGAATAAACTATCCCAAGAAACAAAGCTAATCAGAGTCTAACTCGACAAGTTGATTGAGCACTTCTTTGTCTAATACAGGATGATGCTTGCTCGCTAAGATCAGCACAATATCGACCGAAGGTAACGGCGGCATATCTTCAAGAACTTTTAAATCCGGAGTCACGCTGAGCTTACCCATAGCTCCAATCGCCAACCCTGCTTTTACGATAGCGCGCTGCGCTGACGCCGTATTGCTGCACGCCAACAATTGATAAGGCGTTCCCTGCTTAGCTAAGCCATTCACCGCCGCAGCATGGTATTTACAATCAGTCTGGAACAGAGCGAGCGGGACAGGTTTAGAGTCATCAAACACAAAATCAGGGCTGCTTATCCAAACGCCTACATCATTGGTTAACCAATATCCCTCTTCGCTATCGGGAGAACGGGTCACAATCGCAGCATCAAGCCTACCATCATCAAGCCACTCTCTAAGCGTAATGCTTGGTAGGCTAAATATTTGGATGGAACAGGTAGGTTCTGCTTGCTGTAACAGGCGAATGACTTTCGGAAGAATGGTGTTATTGTAATCTTCAGGGCAACCTAATCGCAGGGGCTGTTTGTCTTCGTAACGCTTTACTTGTTTAAGCGCGGTATTGTGGAGTGCGACCAGCTGTTCAGCGTGAGAGCGCAGCGCCAAGCCCGCCTCAGTCAAAACTAAGTTGCGTCCCTGTTTTTGAAACAGGGTGACGTTAAGTTCTTCCTCTAATTTACGCATCTGAGCACTAAACGCGGATTGGGTGCGATTGATCTGTTTCGCAGCACGCGTGAAGCTACTGGTTTCCACAAACGCGAGAAAACCTCGCAACGCATCAATATCCATATTGAAATCACTACCCATCGTTTTTATTAATGTATTACATCAAAATTATCCGTTAGTGCGCCGCAATACAATCCCCTAAGCTCAAAAGCATACCCACTAAACGCAAGGAAGCTTCTATGCAGCTTTATATTGGAAACCAGAACTACTCAACTTGGTCACTGCGCGCATGGCTAATATTCGACAACTACAATCTCAATGCAGAAGTCATCAAGCTCAAACTATTCACCTCTGATTTCTACGACACCCTGACGAAAGTGACACCAACGGCCAAGGTTCCAACCCTAGTTGATGGTGACGTTGCGGTGTGGGATTCATTGGCAATTCTCGAATACGTTAACGATGCCTATCTAAACGGCGTCGCTTGGCCAGCTTCAGTCGCTGAACGTGCCTTAGCCCGCGCCATCTCGGCAGAAATGCATTCTGGTTTTTTCAACATCAGAAATGAGTTACCAATGAATTGCAGAGCCAATAGAAAGCCAGTTTTGAGTGAGAGCGCCCAGAAAGACATCGCCCGCATCAATGCAATTTGGTCAGAACAGATGGAGCAATATCCAGAAGGCTGGCTATTTGGTGAATGGTCGATTGCTGATGCGATGTTTGCACCTGTAGCGCTGCGATTCGAAACCTACGGCATCAAGCTTTCGGATAAAGCCCAACAGTATCAACAACGTGTGTTGAATAGTCCGTCGATAAAGAAATGGTTGGCAGAGGCAAGTTTAGAAAAAGATATCATTGAAGAAGACGAGGCAGGGGAACCTGTTTAATTTAGATCGAATGAGTCTCGAATAACTTCGAGACTCATTGTTTTCGTAAGGGAATACGATTTACTGAGTCGCTATTCAGCAGTAACGCTGTCTTGGTGAACGTTCGCTTCAAATTCCAATATGTCACCCGGTTGGCACTCTAACACTTCACACAACTTGTCTAGTGTAGATAGCCTTACCGCTTTGGCTTTGCCATTCTTTAACACCGACAAGTTGGCTTCGGTAATCCCGACCTCTTGTGCCAATGTCTTTAATCGCATTTTTCGTTTGGCCATCATAATGTCTAAATTAATGCAGATAGTCATGACAAGTCCTTTAAATCGTGTGGCTGTGTTCGTCGGCCAAAATATACCCCTCTTTCATCACCCATGAGATGATCAAGATAATCATACCCAATATCAGGGTTAAAAAGTCCATGCCGACAAAACTAATTGCCAATATTCGTTCACCAGGAGGATTATTGAACGACAACACTACAGACATCGCTGCACCGTAGATAACCGACCCAAATACCCAGAAAAACAAGCAGTAACCAAGCTTCTGATAAGACATTGCATTTGCTAGTGAGAAGATTTCTCCGCGTTCATAATTACGGAATAGACGTGTAAGAACCATTAACGCATACAAAACAATGCTCCACACGGCCAAACTTGTGAGCATCGCGATGATTCTTGTGGTCAATGTTAATGGCAATGTCGTAAAAGATTCAATTTCGTAAGAAAACTGAACAATACCCATATTAGTAAGGAAGTCATAGGGAGTTTGAACGGCGAGCCAAAAGTAACACACCATGATTGGTACAAGTGCAAAAAGGGATTGTAATAGCATACGAACACGTCGGCTTTGTTTTTGAATGTTAGACATACTTAGATTCCTGTTGAATTGATGAAGGCAACATTAAGCCAAAGAAAAATGATAATCAACAAAAAATTATCGCAAAACGATATTTTAATATCGATTTAAATTTAATAACACAAAGTCAATCTAGTATGCGTTCTATCAATAAAATGAGATGTCAACCTCCGGGTTCTAAAAGTTCCAACCCAATAATCCATTTTCATCAGACTTCCATTTACTTCCTAATAATTTGATCGATTGTGATCGCCTAATCACAATGTGCAGATGTGATTGTTTATATTCAACAAAACTCAAATCATTAAGATAAACATCACGTTACGAGCAAAGATCACATTACTCAGCTTGCCCAGTTTCACTGTATCTGCCAATGTCACCCTTCCCTCTAGAGAAGACTGGATCAATAATGCTTCTGAAGGGCTGTCACTTTACTGGCTGATGCCTAGCGCTCAGGGAGAACCAATAGGCAACTTCACGACACTTCGTTGTGATGACGGGACACTACTTGATGTGACCAACGTTTGTTCTGAGTTAGATCGAGGCTGGATCACGCCACACTCTGGCAAAGAATTTACGCGCATGAAATCGCGTCAAAATGATGCTTATGGTGTGCTTTATCATCTTACCGGAGAAAAAGAGGCTCTAGCGCTTGCGAAGCAATGGGCCTATTACATCATTGAGCAGCCGCTAGTAAAGCCTGAGAAGAAAAGATGCCTTTCAGGCTTTTGAAATAAAGTCGAACGGCATTTATTGGTAGGGTTTGAAATTGGTATTTGATCAATGAAACCTTATCACTTATCACTTCAGAAGGCATAAGGCATTACGAAAATCACTTCTTCTTGTTCTGCTCAACCAGCTTTTCATTCCACGCTACGTTACCGTCTCGCTTGCTAACATCATATTCAGAACAAAACTGCGATATGGTCATGTTATTGTCGCCAGTTGCAAGCTTTAGCGCTAACTGCACTTGCTGGAGCTTGCTTTGCAGACGAAGGTTTTGGCCTGCCTTTGGGCTTTTTTCTTTAGCGAACTTTAAGGCGGCATGTTTACGCTCGGCAGCCCCCGCTCGGCGATCGGCTTCTGATAATAGATATTTTAGCTGCGCGACACTTTTCCCCTTTTTGAAAGCAGGCTCAAGCAGTTCAACACACTCATCAAATGATGGATTTATAACATACGGATCAATTTTGTGCGCTTGTTGGCGCATCCACTCTAACGCGAGCTTTTCATCTGACATTTTGCAATCTTTACCAATAAAACAGCTATACATGGTATCGCTCAATAGCAAACCGCTGCAATAGAAAATTGAGTAACTTCGTTCCTTTTTGGCGAGTGCCAACAATCAACTATCCAGAGGCACAATTCGAACAGTCAGTATGTGTCTGATATCAAGCTCATAACTCACGTCAATCAAGCATCAGCACTCCAGATAACCGAACCAAATGAACCAGTTGATAGACAAACTCTTTGATCGGTTGAAGGGGATGTTACGTAAATATGGTCTGGTTAGTGAGCAAGTCGTCGAAAATTAAAAATGAGAAGAAGAGAAGATATGAAGGACATGACCCTTTCAAGACAAGATATCCAAACGATGGATCAGCGAGAACGTGCTCGCTTAATTAACTCCTTATCGGGGTTCAAAAGCGCAAACCTAATTGGCACGTGTGATAAAAAAGGGCTGGAAAATCTTGCTGTGGTGAGTTCTGTTGTTCATCTAGGATCGAATCCACCTTTGTTTGGCTTCATAGTTCGGCCAGCAGAAAGTCGTCGCGACACATTAGAGAATATCCTAGAAACTCAACACTTCACCATCAACAGCATCGGCGCTGATTTTGTTCAAAAATCGCATCAAACCTCAGCTCGTTATCCAAAGTCGGCATCCGAATTCAAAGCCGTCGGACTCACCCCTTACTATGACGATATGTTTCCCGCGCCGTTCGTATTAGAAAGTGCACTCAAAATTGGCTTGGTTTTGAAAGAGCAGATATCAATAGAGAGTAATCAAACTCAGATGCTGATTGGAGAGGTTATTACGATTCAAGCACCCAAGCGTGCCGTGATGCCGGATGGCTATCTTGATTTAGAAGCGTTAGATCTAGTCACAATTTCAGGGCTCGATAGCTACCACGTCACGCAAAGACTACATCGTCTAAGCTATGCCAAGCCAAATAAGTCTCTGTTTCCGCTTACTCGTGAAGGAAACCCAACATCATGGGAAGCTCGTGAGCTGAATTTAGGGTAATTTTGTTCGGTAATTTACTCACAAAGGTGCTAACTTTCACACCAGCACCTAATACGCATTCTACAGAGCTAAACTAAATCTACGCCCATTTCCAAGGAATCCTTTGAAGTTAACCCACTTTAAATACAAAACGCGCAAAGGCCCAGATTATCGGCATGGCGATCAGGTGTCTTTCATGGACATCAAACAGACCTTCGGTATGGGCAGTATTCGCGTAGGTGCCTGGGTTACGAAAGAAGAGAAAGAACTAGCCGCGAATCTGATATTCGATTCGCTAGCAGATTTGGCTTACATCTTGGCTCTGCCGCCAGAAGCAATTGGCTTACGTGGCACATTAGGCTTAGCGTTCGGCAGTGGCGGCAGAAAAGGCGTGCAAGCACATTACGCGCCAAACCAACGTGAATTAGCGCTTGCTAAAAACGCAGGTGCCGGTGCGCTCGCTCACGAGTTTTGGCATGCATTTGACCACTATATCGCTGAAAAGGCGTTTGAGATTGGCGATACCTCAGGACCCCGTAAACACATATTGTTTGCTAGCGATTGTTGGTTACACGATAGAAAGGTGCGACCTCATCAATTAAACGAGAGTTTAATGTCTGTGTTTGATGCCACACTACTCAGTGACAACAACCTAGATAAACACGACTACGTTACACGCAGTGTCATTGCAGACAAGGCAACGTCTGCTCGTTACTTCTCACTACCAACAGAAATGATGGCGCGAGCCTTTGAAGCTACGATTGAGTCCTGCTCAGATATCGAGAATTCTTACTTAGTCGATGGCACAACCAAACCGGATATGTTCCCTCTGTACCCAGACCTCACGCATCGCAAAGAGATTTATCAAGCGCTTCAAGGTTATTTCGCGCCGTTGGGGCGGTCTTTAAGTAAGTAGAGTTTTGAGCAGCTAAGACAATAGATGATCCAAGGCTCAAAACTGTTTATAGTCGAGACTCAACTTCAACATACATGATCCAGAGGCAGTAATGATCAGTTGGCCATCTTTAGTAAAACTCGACGGTGATGATGAGCTTATTTACGTCGCATCCGAAAAAAAATTTCAGGCAGAATGCTCAGACATGATCTTAGGCGAAGATGATTATCTAATTGATTCTGAAGGTGACAGCTACTCGCTTCAATCGAGCTCAAATCAACTGTCTCTCGCTAAACGAGCAAACCACTATTCGGTTGAAAGCGTGACTAAACTGATTCGAAATCACGAGTTCCAGAAAGCAGAAGTATGCCTGATGAAAATTCACTTCCTAACTGTAGAAGAAGCAATTCAGTCTTTGGCTCTTGAGCCACGTTAACATTGATTTAGAGCTCCTATCAAAGTTAATTCCCAAGACAAATTAAACAAAAACAGCACCTAGTTAGGCGCAGTTTTTATTATTAGTTTATGTCCGAATGAACTTAAATCGTTGATTCTACCAAGCTCGCTTTTTAACAAAACCAAGTAAGAACAAAGACGCAATCATCGTCACTACATAGACCGTCAATACAGGCAACATGATCGAGTTACTTGATGGAGCAAATGGCAGGTTAATGTAGATAACCTGCACAATTGGCAAAATAAATATGTTCATAATTGCCAACTCAAATGCTGCAGGTGATTTGAACTCAGGATCAACAATACGCAGCAGTAATAAACCTGAAGCAACCGTACCAGTATAACAACCAAATGCCGCTAGGCCTCGCTCAAATCCATATTTAGGCATACGACGAGCAAACCACACAATTACGAAGAAACTGATCACTGACGCACAAATCGTTGTCGTTAAGAACGGGACAATGATCTGCTGGATATCGTTAATACCAATCGCCAAGAACACTGCGCAAATCGGCTTTGTTGCTTAATTCAGAGAGAAGGCATGCCTGCCCCATTGTGCTTAATTCTTAATCGATATACTGTGTTTCAGGCATACCAAGCCCTGTAAGCTTATTCAGGGCTTTAATCATAGCGTAAGTCTCGCCAACTTGAGCGTTGTAGTTCCTCAGGCTTAATTTCCCACCTAGCAGCTGTTTTACTCGGTACATCGCGGTCTCTGATAGAGAGCGCTTATGATAGCCATACCGCTCTTTCCAATACTTATTTGAGCCATATAACTTCTGGCAACCCACGGCGAGATTTCGGGGGTGACCACGCTCCCAGAAGGCAGCCCCTTCTCTTGGTGGGATGAGCGGAACAGCTCGCTTGATCCGTATGGCATCATGGCAATCCCTTGTGTCATAAGCGCCATCACCTGATATCTCAATGATTTTCCGACGTGTCTGATTGAGTAAGTTGGGGAGCACTTCGGCATCGGTTACGTTAGATAAGCTCAGCTCTGCTGCGACTATTTCGTGGGTGCTTGTATCTACTGCGATGTGCAGCTTACGCCAGACTCTTCGCTTCCCATCAGTTCCATGCTTCTTGACCTTCCATTCACCTTCGCCATAAACCTTGAGACCAGTGGCATCAATGGCTAGGTGTTGTATCGCACCTCTGGTTTTAGTTTTAAATGAAACCTCAACATCCTTAGATCGACGACTTATACAGGTGTAGTGTGGGCAAACCAGAGGGATGTTAGCCAGCTTAAAGACGGAGTCTAGAAAACCTTGCAGCGCTCTCAATGGCATAGAGAAAACGCGTTTCACCATCAGAGCGGTAGTAATGGCTAAGTCGCTGAATCGGCGAGGTCTACCACGCTTGCCTTGTTTGTTTTGCTTCCACTCGGCTAACGTCTCCTCATCAATCCAAAAGGTCAGAGAGCCACGGTTGATTAAGGCTTTATTATACTGCTTCCAGTTAGTTGTTTTGTAACGAGGTTTAGGCATGAGACTACGACGATTGATGGGTGTATCCGATCAGATCGTAGCTTCCTGATTTAGTTCCATCGATTTAAGCAACAAGGCCGCGCAAATCATGAAATCAACGGTTGTGCCCGTAATACGGCGCGTTGTAGAGTTATCTAACACGTGACACGATTTGACCTTTCTTAATGTCTTTCTCGTGATAACGCCAGCTAGCATACCCCAAACATAAAGCATCCCGAAGCCAAGGCCTCTCACCTTCTCAATGGACTCAGGCCAACTGAATGTCGCCCATGCCAAAGCGAAAACATAACCCGCACCGTACAACACGAACATCACAGCAAAATGGAAAGCAAAAGTGTCGATATTCGCACTATGAGTCGTAGATTGTGCACAAGGCTCAGAATTACCTTTACCCATGATGCCGGTTAATAACGGCTTCGGCATACTGGATAAATGCTTTTCAGATAACCAACCTTTCTTAATCGCTTGATTGGCAAATGGAATACCGATGAGTACAGCAAACAGAAAACCAGCGGCACCAAAGGCTAACCCAACTGTACTTGCGCTTTGTACGCCATATTCATTTTCCCAGATACCTCCAATAGCTTGAGCAGCTCCAGGGTTTTGTGAAAACCCAACGCTTACTAGGTAGCCGTAGCCAGTAAAGATTTCGCCCGAGGTAAGGTACGAATAAAGTTCAAAAACAGTACGCCCAGTGATCCCTTGTATCGCGTAGATAAGGCAGTAAATCAGAGCAAGCCAAAGTGCCCCACTTCTTATCCAGCTAGAATTAGCTTTGTCAGTTTCAGGTTCATCTTGTTGGATTAAACCAATACCGATAAAACCAAACACGAACAAATGAGAAACCAAAACACCAAACGCGCTGGTTGGTATCTCTTTCCAGCCTTCTTGAGTTGGCATACCTATTAAACCGAAGTTCATGAGTACAAAGCCAATCACACCACCAATCAGAGCTGAAGGAATCAGGTTCTTCTGAAAGAAGGTAACTCTTGAGCGTAGGAAAGCTGCAAAAGACAGCAATACACCGACCCAAAAAAAGGCTCCTACGTATGGAAAAAACAATGATGACATAAAATAATCCTTTATTGATCTAACACGTTTTTATTACTGCTCACTCACGCAAATACGTGTTCCTATCAGTTTCAAAGCGAGGTCTTTCCACAATAACATTCAGTGAAAAGGGAAAGATCACCGCCCAAATACAGTCCAAAATTTACAGACAATTCAAAGTTTGTAAGTCAACCGAAGTTACATGCCGCGGAAGAATTGCTGAATATCTGCCATCAACGCCTTAGGTTGCTCCATTGCAGCGAAATGACCGCCGCGTTCCATAACCGTCCAGCTCTTGATGTTATACATACGTTCTGAGTATTTCCTCGGTGGCCACGCCAATGTCTCTTTCGGAAACAGTGCAGCTCCTGTCGGTACCTCTACACGACTACCGTTTTCACCTAAAATACGACCGCCTTCTTCACGGCGTCCGTAATAGATCCAAGTGGAAGAGTTGAAAGTCCCTGTCGCCACATAGATCATGATGTTGGTTAACATCTCATCTTTGCTGTGAACGCTTTCAATGTCCCCATCGTCTAGATCCGACCATGAGTAAAACTTCTCAACTATCCAAGCTGCAATAGCAACTGGGTTATCTTGCATAGCGTAACTTAGTGTCTGTGGGCGTGTTGCTTGCAAAGTTCGATAGCCATCCTCCATAACAGATTCACTATCTACGCGATCTGACCATGCTTGCTCTTCTTCATCTTGAGGGCCATCAATATGACGCATCGTCGGGAAGTTGATGTGGATCGCTTTACAGTGGTCGGCATAATCATGACCCAGCCAGCTACAAATCGCGCTTCCCCAGTCCCCACCTTGTGCCAGATAATCATCGTAACCAAGTACATCAGTCATTAAGCTGTTGAGTACCTTAGCCATAGCTCTTGGTCCCATTGGTCTTTCTGGTCGGTCAGAGAAACCAAAACCGGGCAGAGAAGGAACAATAAGATCAAACGCATCTTCTGCTTTGCCGCCAAACAACTCAGGGAAAGCAAGAGGTTCAAGTAAATCAAGAAACTCAGCAACAGAACCGGGCCAACCGTGACTAATAAGTAGAGGGCGAGGTTCTACAGAGCTGCCGCGAATATGGATATAGTGAATATTCATCCCATCAACTGAAGCCGTAAATTGCGAGAACTTATTCATTTTTTGTTCTTGTTCACGCCAATCAAACTCGTTCACCCAGTAGTCACACAACTCCTTGAGGTATTTTATATTCGTACCGTAATCCCAACCACCGTCGTCAGGCATATAACCCCATTGGTACTCAGCAACATTTTTTCTAATGTTGAACAAAATATCATCACTCAAGTTAACCTCAAATGGTTTAATCATAAAATCGCCCCTTTCATTTATGGCTACGATATGTCGCTATCATCCTCGATATAACGACATATGCATCAGTTTCTATACTTTTTATTAACGGCTATTTATTTACATACCAAATAGTTTTCGTCTGTTGGTATTGGTCAAATGCTTCAACGCCATTGTCTTTACCGCCAAATCCAGACTGCTTAAAACCACCGAAAGGTGTGCTGATATCCCCTTCAGAAAAACCATTAATCGAGATAGTGCCAGCATTCACAGCCGCCGCTGCGCGTTGAGCACGATAGATATCAGAGGTGTAAATCGAGGCAGCTAAACCGTAATCAGTATCATTGGCAAGCTTGAGAGCTTCTTCCTCGGTATCAAAGGCCGTTACCGCTAGAATCGGACCAAAGATTTCTTCTTTGAAGATGCTCATATCCGCAGTCACATCACTAAAAATGGTTGGCTCAACAAACAGGCCGACCTCATCAGAGGCTGTACCGCCGTAAACCAATTGCGCGCCTTCGCTTTTAGCCTTATCTAGATAGCTTTTCACTTTGTCGAAGTGTTTTTTTTCAATCATTGGGCCAACAATAGTGTCAGCCTGAGTTGGGTCGCCCATCTTCCAATCACGCATTTTCGTGATCATTTTTTCGATAATTTGGTCGCGAATAGTACGCTCAACAATTAAACGAGAACCACAACTGCAGTTTTCACCCATGTTCCAAAATGCAGCGTTTAGCATGTCATCGATGAAGGCATCCATATCAGGGATGTCTGAGAAAACGATTTGAGGAGACTTACCACCGCATTCCAAAACGATCTCTTTTAGATTACTTTGTGCTGAATATTCTAAGAACTTGCGACCAACTTCAGTTGACCCAGTAAATGAAATCATGTCGATATCATTGTGCAAACCTAACGGTTGGCCTGTGTCTTCACCATAACCAGTGACCATAAGAAGCGCCGATTCAGGGATACCTGCTTGGTGCGCTAATTCAACCATGCGATACGTGCTCAATGAGGTTTGTTCTGCAGGTTTTACAATCACAGAGTTACCCGTAGCTAATGCTGGGCCAGCTTTGAATGCGAACATTAACGCGGGGAAGTTCCAAGGTAGTACCGCCCCTACAACACCAATCGGCTCTTTGACGATGAGTCCCATCGCATCACCATTAGTTGGTGAAACCTTACCGAACTGCTTATCTACCGCTTCTGCGTACCACTTAATAAGTGAAATAGTTTCTGGAATATCAGTTTCAAGACACTCAGCGATAGGTTTACCTGCTTCAATACAATCGAGTGCTGCTAACTCTTCGGCATGCTTTTCAAGCAACGCAACCCACTTGTACATCACGTCCTTACGCTCCGCTGGGTTCAATTTAGACCACTCGCCGTTATTGAATCCTTCACGAGCTGCATTCACAGCTAGATTAACGATTTCTGGACTACCAGATTCAATTGCACCAATCACAGACTTGTTATGTGGAGCAATAGTAGGAAAAGACAACTCACGATTTACACAGTGGTCAGGAATCAAATGACCTGCCCATAGTTCACCCTGTTCGGCCAAAGAAAAAATATCTGCTGCGACGAGTACATTGTTCATTAATCATTCTCTTTTTAATTTAATGTTTCCAGGATGTTAATTATTTGATAGATTCCCGTAAAGCATCAGAAAGATATATCTTGATACCTTTTAGGAATGAGTATGAGTTTGAATTATGAAATCCGGCATCTAAAACACTTCTTTGCATTGGCGGAAGAATTGAATTTTCGAAGAGCTGCAGAGAAGCTCAACATCGCTCAGCCAGCGTTATCGAGATCATTACAAAAACTCGAATCTGACCTGGGAGTAATTCTTTTTATTCGAACCACTCGCCTCGTAGAATTGACCGACGCGGGAAAAACATTTCATGCGGGAGCACACCAAGCGTTTCTATCGTTAATCGACGCAGAAAAGAGTGCGATGCGCGTGAAGATAGGGGAAGAAGGATCATTGAGAATTGGCTATACGAACTTTGCGATTACAGGTCAATTACCTCAACTTCTAAAGGCATTCAAAGATTCTTACCCGTTGATTCGACTAGAACTTATTCATCAGTTTTCAGCCGATCAAATTGAGTCTCTAGAAAAAGAACGTTTAGATTTTGGCTTCATTACTGGTCCATTAATCTATAAAGGCATCACGTCATTTCCTTTTCAGCAAGACCCACTCGTCGCAATCGTTCCAGACTCTCATCCACTGTCATATAAACCATCTATAGACCTTATCGATCTAAGACATGAGTCGTTTATTTTAGGGAATGCCAATAACTGGACTCATTTTTTCAAGATCATTCAAAGGGTATGTCGCAATGCTGGCTTCATGCCAAACATAGTGGAAGAAGCTTATGATACCGAAGCCATTTTAGGCTTAGTCAGCTCTGGGTTTGGTATCAGCTTACATGCAGGAACGGTCAAGAATTACTATCGAAAAGGCGTCAAGATCATCGATATCAACGATCATCTCGACACCATCAGTACAGAATTGATTACATTCAATCCAGCTCAGAGTCCGATCAAAAAGATCTTCTTCGATTTTGCTAGATCATATAGTAAAGGCCTAAAAAGTTAGCATCAGCGACTATTGTTTCGTTAACTACTTTCACTTAACCAAAGTTAATGAGGTTAGTTAGTAGGAGCGAACTGCAGGGGTTTCCAATACAAAAACAGCGCCTCAATAGGCGCTGTTTTTCGTTTCTTATCTCGTTATCGCTAGTTCAATTAAGCGATAAAAATCTGTGCTAGTGCATAGCCCAAGCAACATGCACCGACCACACCGATTAAACCAACCGACATGAATGAATGATTGAAGTACCACTTACCAATCTTGGTGGTGCCAGAGACATCGAAGTTTACTGTTGCGATATCTGATGGGTAGTTCGGGATGAAAAAGTAGCCGTAAACAGCTGGCATCAAGCCGATCAGCAAGGCTGGGTCTAACCCTAGACCAAGGCCCACAGGCAACATCATACGTGCTGTTGCGGCTTGTGAGTTCACTACAACCGATACGATGAATAGTGCTAACGCAAACGTCCATGGGTAGTTAGTTACCATTTCCACGATGCCCGATTTGAACTGAGGCATTGCATATTGGAAGTAAGTATCCGACATCCAGGCGATACCGAAGATAGCAATTGTCGCCACCATACCCGATTTGAATACCACGCCATTTGGTACATCACGCGGATCAGTTTTGGTTGCCAGTAAGATGATACCGCCGAAACAGAGCATCATCATTTGGATAATGACCGACATCTTGATTGGCTTGTCGCCGTCTACAATGGTTCTGATCTCAGGCACCATCGCCACGATAACGATCACCACAATCGACAATAGGAAAATCAATACCGCAGTACGAGCCGAAGTTGGCAGAACTTCATCCAAAGAAGTCGCGGTGGTGCTTTCGATGCGTTTTTTCCACTCAAGGTCTTTTAGACGCGCTTGGTATTCAGGGTCTTCGTTCAATTCTTTGCCGCGTTTCAAGCTATACAGAGAAAGCAAAAGTGTGCCGAACAGCGTTGCAGGAACCGTCACCATCAAAATAGAAAGCAGAGTTATGGAGTGTTGAATATCTGTAAGCTGTGCGAGGTAGTACACCACAGCTGCCGAGATTGGCGATGCAGTAATCGCCAACTGAGATGCAACAGACGCAGCCGCCATCGGGCGTTCAGGACGAATGCCATTCTTCAATGCCACATCACCGATGATCGGCATGATTGAGTAAACCGCGTGGCCAGTACCCAATAGAAAAGTCATTGAGTAGGTAACAAACGGAGCTATCAAGGTGACGCGTTTCGGGTTCTTTCTGAGCACCCTTTCCGCTACTTGCAGCATATATTTCAAGCCACCAGCCGCTTCAAGAATAGAAGCACAGGTAACAACAGCGAGGATGATCAGCATTACGGTGACAGGTGGAGACGTTGGTGGCATCTTGAAGACAAACACCTCGATAACCAAACCAATACCAGAAACAACACCTAAGCCAATACCACCATACCGAGAGCCGATATAAAGTACGACCAATAAAAATAGAAACTCAAAATACAACATAAGAAACCTTGATAAAAATGTGGACTAATTATATTTTGTCCGTAAGTTCCTCCATTTACTTTTTGCTTGGTCACACTATCACTGCATGCTTCCACAAATTGTTTTTTATAAGATTATGGTCACGTTAATATGCCTGTAAGTTCATGAATTGTAATAGGAAGACAGGCACTCAACCTAGATTTGTTATGTGGGATAACCATAATTGTTTCTGTTAGATCTGCATTGCCTATAAAACACCAATCTCATAACCAAACGATATTGTTTCAGGTGAAACCAATCGCGCCCCAGGTCACTCAAGAGCATATTATCGAGACAATTCGACATATTCTAACTGAACACTGACTCGCCTATATCAAGACACTATGTCAAAATACCCCCCTTACGATGACAACACATAAAGAACCACGGATATGAATTTCAAGCTGCTATTTTTGATATGGATGGACTGCTGCTCGACACCGAGCGACTTTGTATGCAGGTTTTTGAAGAAGCATGTCACGCGCAAGGTGTTCCGTTTTTGCAGGATATTTACCTAGGCATCATTGGCTGTAACGCAAAAACCATCGAACAGATTTTTCGAAATGGCTACGGTGAAAACCTAGACTACCCGGCACTGAATAACGAATGGCGCACGCGCTACAGTGCAATTGTTAAAAACCAAGCGATCCCTGTAAAAGACGGCGTAATTGAACTGCTTGAATGGCTAAAATCAAACGAGATTCCAATCGCGGTGGCGACCTCAACTCAGCTTGATATCGCGAAGAAAAAACTTGAGTTGGCTGGCCTAGATTCTTACTTTACTTCACTAAGCACAGGCTGCGAAGTGACTCACGGCAAGCCTCATCCAGAGATCTACTTGCTGGCGGCAGAACGCCTAGGTGTTGCCCCTGAAACCTGCCTAGCGTTTGAAGATTCAAACAACGGCATTCGCGCTTCTATGGCAGCCAACATGATCTGCTTCCAGATCCCTGATTTAGTCGAACCATGTGACGAAGTAAAAACGCTTGGACACACGATCAGCCCTTCTCTGCATGATGTATTGGCACAGCTTCAACAAGCTGCAGCTTAAGCTATCACTGCTGTTGATAATCCTTTTATCAACGTAGACAAACCTCTCTATTAAGCCGACTCACAGAGTCGGTTTTTTTGTGGATATTCCTTTTATAAAAGATAAAAACTCGCGCTTGAAACTGTTATAGTCGATGTGAAATAAATGCTAGGTAATCAACAAGATTGCTAACGTCTAAATATGGAGACAGAGACGCGTGAAGGAAAAGTTTGAAGACCAGCTGCTTGATTTTGCACAGCGAGAGATGATACAAGATGCAGCGCACGACATCAGCCACATCAAGCGCGTCGTCAAAACTGCAAAGACATTATGTGCTCAAGAACAAGCTAAGCTTGAAGTCGTGTTACCAGCTGCTTGTCTTCATGATTGCTTCACCTTTCCTAAGAACCACCCGGATAGAGCCCAAAGCTCAACAATGGCAGCAGACAAGGCGATCTCTTTCCTTAAATCTATCAACTACCCCGCGTCTTATCTTAATGAGATCCATCATGCCATTGTCACGCACAGCTATAGCGCCAACATCACACCGGAAACCTTAGAAGCGCAAATCGTGCAAGATGCGGATCGCCTTGATTCTCTCGGTGCAATTGGAATTGCTCGCTGCCTGTACGTTGGTCAAAGCTTTAACGCTGAACTATACAACCACGAAGACCCGTTCGCGACGCAACGTGACTTGGATGACAAGCACTACAGCGTCGATCACTTTTACGTGAAGCTGTTTAAGCTCGCTGAAACCATGAATACCGAATCCGCCAAGTTAGAGGCCAACAAACGCACCGACTACATGCGTGGCTTTCTTGAACAGTTGAGCGCAGAAGTTTAACGGCCTACTTGCTTAGAAAAATAGTTAGCCAACAAGGAAGAAAGCACCAGTCACGAGAATAAAAAGCCAGTCGCTTCTTCGTGGCGAATGGACGAGACATACATTAACGTCAAGGGTCAGTGAAATATTACTACCGAGCGGTTGATAAGTACGGCCATACTGTTAATTTTTTACTCTGCGATCGCCGTAATGAGAAAGCGGCTCGTGCCTTATTCACCGAGGCAATCGGTCATAATGGGTTACCAAAAAAAGTGGTTATCGATAAGAGTGGAGCCAACGCGTCAGTACTGCATAACATCAATGTCCAACTCTAGTTAGTGGGAAAGGTAAAATGCATCAGCGCCTTGGTTCGAAATCTAATAAGGGAGCCAGTTCTACCCTGACAGGCGTGGAACTATGGTCGATAATTATCAATGGACAGCTCGATACTCCTCAAGACTTATCTGCTTGGGAACAATTTTATGCCCTAGCATCCTAAATACATCTAAAAATCAGTACACTTGTACTTCATCTTAACTTTGCGGTAAAAAACTTTATTAATCAAGTTCATAGTAACAAAAAAGGGCAGATTAACTCTGCCCTTACCAGTTTGTTTTATAAAATTGACTACATAAATATTGTTAGGTTCGCACCAAATTCTCTTGGTGCGCCCGCTCTAATATTTTGATTGCCTAAGTAGTCAGAGTAGTTACCTTGAATATAAAATTCATCCGTTAGGTTTTTCACGTATGCATCAACTTTAAAGTTATCACCTAAATAGCCTGCCGTTAGGTTATAAACGGTACGAGCATCGGTTTTGTAAAACTCGTTATTCTCTTGGTCGCTGTACATTTCATCGATGTAATCCATACTCACCGTTGAATAAACACGCTCAGTGAAGAAATAATTCGCGCCTAAAGATCCAGTAAATTCAGGGCTAAATGCGAATTGGTTTCCAGACAGATCGCCCTGTGCTCCTACGTAGTCCTTAAACTCTGTTTTAGCAAAACCTAGATTAGCGAATAACGTTAGGTCTTGATTAAACAGATAGGTGTTTTCAAACTCTAAACCGAAGATTTCTGATGAACCCGCATTTTCGGTGTAGCAGTTTATCGAGTTTCCATCTGGGCACACATTCACTTGCTGATCTTTCCAATCACCGTAGTATATATTTGCATTTGAAATTAAATCTCCATCCAGCCACGCAGTACGGATCGCCAATTCAAAGTTATCTAAGTGTTCTGGATCAAAGCGACGAGAAACGCCTGTAGCATCGATATCTGTACCACCAGAACGATAGCCTCGTTTGTAGAAAGCACTGACTGACGCATCTTGATTCACGTTGTAGGTCAAACCGACTTGTGGCAATAGTGCGTGGTAAGACGTTTCTTGCTTAGGTTGGTCAGAGAAACCGACATAAGAACTCAATTGATTGTTGATCGTTGATAGAATCGTTTGACCCATACCAGCTGGCAATCCTGCAGCAGCGTCAATTGCAGCACCTGTGCCAGCAGCATCAGGTAAGTTCAATCCACCAACGACATTACGTGACTGCTGAGCAGGTGCGATTTCACTCTTTTCATAGTCGTAACGGAAACCCGTTGAAGCTGTCCATGCTGAAGTTACGTCATAATCCCATTCGGTGAAAAACGCCACGTTCTGAACGCTCTTATCGTAAGCGATGCGGTCATCAACCTGTGCATTTTCCATGTAAAGCGGAAGAATGGCCCCTTCTAAAGCACCTGCACCTAAGTTGTTTAGGCCACTAGAAATCAACGGGTGAACACCAACTAACTGCAAACGGTTAGTTGATATCTTTTGGTCAACTTGGGTCAAGTAAACACCAGCCGCACCACGAAAATCTTGGCCATCAAAGTTAAAGCGAATTTCTTGAGCGATGTTCCTATCTTCTACCGTTCGATCAACCTGATTTCCTGTTACACCCGGAATTCTGTCAGAGTCATCCGTTCGCACGTAATCACCATCTAGATAAGAGGTGAGCGAACTTAGAGTCCATTGGTCAGTAAGATAATAAGTAAAATCGATTGCTGCCGTGAAACCATCATAGTTTTCTCGGGCGACTACATCATCATAAGAGATGCGGCTATCAAGTGGGTAACCATTGGCTGGGTTAACGTAGTAGATATCTTGTCCACGATCCGACTTAGCGAACTGGGCCATAAGATTCAGGCTCCACTCATCACTCGGTTCAATCAAAAGTTGTGCTCGAACATTATGGTTTTCACGAGCATCAAAGTCATCATTACCTAGCTCAGCATTTTCCATAAATCCGTCAGATTCATGAAATTGACCGGTAACTCTTAGGGCGACGTCATCATTAATCGGCGCATTAAACATGCCATCAAGCACTTTACGTCCATAGTTGCCCGCTCCAATTCGCATCGCAGCATCATAGTAACCAAGCTCAGGTTTTTTAGATTCAACAACCACGGCACCGATCAGTGCGTTTCGACCCACGTTAGTAGACTGTGGACCACGGAGAATTTCTATCTGCTCCATATCCCAAAGATCTTTTGCCAAAAAACGACTCGCATAACCAGTATAAGCAACGCCATCAATGTAAAGGCTACCCATCTCTCCAGTGCCCCCACCTGTAGAAGCAGAGTTTTGTGATACACCACGTATACCAAACGTCTCTCCAGCCCCCATGTCATAAACGTTGGCAGAGAGAGCATAAACGTCATTCAGATCTTGCAATTCATACCTTTCAATATCTTGATCGGTTACGACTGCGACACTTTCCTTAGTTTCTTGTGTTGAGCGAGCAATCTTCTGGCCTGTTACCACGATCACTTCTGCTTCACTCATATCAGTGTTATCCGACTGAGCAACAGCCTCACTAGACAATGCAGCTAAAACTGCTAATGCGGTTGCTGAAATCCTCAAAACACATCTCCTTATTTATATTTTTGCTATGAATGTGACGAAGATACTAGATCAGTAATAATAATAATAATAATAATCATTTGCATTTGTTATTGGTTTTATTAATAATCATCACCCAAAAAAATAAATGAACATAATGCCCTGATTTAGTTGGATTTAGCTAAAAATGAAAAGTCTAGAAGAGCATTAAGAATAAAAATAATTGCAGGGAGAGCAGTGTGAACACGCATGTGTCAGTGTCTGGAAGCTCAGTTGACGAGAGTAACGAGCGCATTTTTAGGAACAAAAAAAACAAGAAGGTTACAGCAGGTAGGCTTGCATTTTTAATACACAGTTTTATTGGGCTGAAACTATCCGTCATCTTTTGCGTCGTCTTGCTAAGTGGCACCATTGCCGTCTTTCATGAAGAGATCGATTGGTTACTTTATGCAGAAAAAAGAGCGACCGTGGCACCAGAACGAATGAATCCTGGTGCCGTCTACGATAAACTCCAAGCTCAATTTCCGGAGTCCGGAATTTCTTCGTTCTATACAGCAGCTGATCGCGAACAAACGGCTGCGACAGCATTAAAGAGCACAACAAGTGGTGGATTCACCGTTGTACACATAGACCCCTATTCAGGTGAGTTCAAAGGGGAGACCGACTTTTTAACGGTCGGTAGTTTTATTCGAATTCTGCATACCAACCTTTTCATGCCACTGGTTGGTCGCGCGTTCGTCAACTTCTTCGGTGTACTTTGTTTAATTGGGCTAGTGACTGGCCTTATTGCATATCGACGCTTCTGGCGCCATTTTTTCACTTTACCTCGTTATCGAGGGGTTAAATTTCATCGCTTCCTCGCCGATCTCCACAAATTCATTGGGCTATGGTCGCTTTGGTTTGTACTCATCATTGGCGTATCCGGCAGTTGGTGGTTTTATCACAACCCATTAGTTCTTTATAAGCTTGCGCCTCCTGTAGTAGAGGCTATGCCCATCGAACCGGGGTTGTCCAGAAGAGACATTAAACAGCTAGGTACAAACACACCAACTAAATTGTCATCTGCCGAAATTATTGAGGCCGTAAACAAACATGACCCAAGCTTCACCGTCATATTACTGAGGCCACCTGAACACAACGGTATGGCTTACTCCGTTCGCGGAATGAAAGACGATTTACTGACGAGCACCGTTGACAGTGTTTACTTTGTTCACCCTTATACCGGAGCAATCATCGGTTCTAGGTTAATGGAGGACGCAAGTTTTGGGCGTCGATTCGATAGAGCCATGAAGCCACTCCACTACGGTACTTTCGGTGAGTCAGGTTTAGCCGATCTACTAGTTAAGAGCGTTTGGTTCATTTTCGGGTTTGCAATGACAGCACTTTCTATCTCCGGGACGATCATTTACTACAAACGTACTCGCTCAGAAGTGTCTCGTGTCATTAGACCTTCAATGTCTAACACCAAGAAACACCTATTAAGAACTTGGTTAGTCATTCGACCTTGGGGTGGACCAATGTCAGGATTTAAGTACCTCAACTGGCTGTTCGTTTTAGTCATGTGTATCGGGATCAGTATTGCTTTCAAACTTCAAAGAGAAGGCACAAATAGCGGCGGTTACCATTACCAACCACAAACTATTGGAGAGTGGAGAGTGAGCCTACAAGTCGTGCTTGGCCTTTTAGAAAAAGACTTACCTCCAATAACACCAGGACGAAAAACTAACGTTAACGCTTTTGTGGAAGGCGACTTTTCAAACATTAAGTTTATGTATGTGGATTTTAAAAAGCCACGAACCCTACGAGCCCCTGGCTTTGTTATTCATGGTGTGACAGGCAACTTAGCCGCTCATGTTGTAGTCCCTAGAACCCTGCCAGAAGAACCTAAGCTATGGCTAACCATCGAAGACTGGAGCGGAGAGTTTTATCAAACTTCTTGGCCACTTATACCAGACAGCAAAGTGACATTCGACAAACGAACAACCAATATCCAATAAGCGTAGAGAAGGCTTTAAACATGTTAAGAAAGACAATTTTTCTTTTAATCGCAATATGCAGTACTTTAATGAGTTCATTAAGTTTTGCGCACTACCCGATTCTCACGTGCAGCGTACAACAAACAAATGAGAAAAAAGTAGTGATATGCGAGGCAAGCTTTTCCAATCGCGCTAAAGCACCGAATGTCATTATGGAAATCTTTTCTGACGAAGACGAAGTGCTCGCATCTGGAACGACCGATGACCAAGCGATGTACCAGTTCCCCTTACCGGACAGTGATTATTTCATATTGATGGATGCAGGCCCTGGCCACGTTTTAGAGATATCTAACGACGAAGTTAGCAATACCCTCTAGCTAGAAACTGTATTTAAGTGGAACTCATAAAATGAACCAAACTATCGACTGTAAAGACGAGCTAGCACTTTCTGGTGATGCGGTTGTTGAAGTCGTCCCACCAGCTGATGGCGTTGTTGAAAATAGAGTCGTCCTAATGTGCGTGGTTTCTATCATTGTTATCGCATCATCTTTATTGTTTTGGTTGTATCCAGCTCAAAAAGAACAGGAAGTCATCATACCTGAAGGTTTACACGCGCACTTAACCAGTCTATCAATCGCGGCAGATGAAATAAGTATGATGATGGAACTGGACATGGGCGTACCGACACTTTCCGAACTGTCGGATCTTGAAATAGCGCCATTCGCTCAAAATGCGATTGCGAGCCTACCAAATGTTAGTTGGGCGCAAGCTAATCACTGTTTTATCGGTAACACCCAAATCAGCAACACAGACTACCAAATTCGTTTGATCTTTGATGAAAACAACAGTGCTTCAACAGACTGGCGTATATCTGATGCGCTTTCTGTAGACGAGCTATGTTCACCCCAAAACATGACGCTGTGGCGCGATAGCAACGCCATCAACCCCAACCATTTACACAGCCATTAATGAAGGTTTCTTAATGTCTATCTTTCGTATTCCTGCTGCTATTCTTATCGCAGTGTTACCCTTAACATTCCCTTCTTTGGCTTTCGCTAAACTGAATATTGGGATCACGTTACACCCTTACTACAGCTACGTTAGTAACATTGTTGGCGATAAAGCCACAGTCACTCCTCTAATTGATGCTGGATTTAATCCACATGCTTACAAACTTTCACCGGCAGATTTAACTCGTTTAAAGTCAATGGACGCCATTGTTGTGAATGGCATTGGACACGACCAATTCGCCATTGAAGCTTTAGAAAGCTTGAACCTCTCCGATCTTACCGTTATTCAGGCGAATGCAGACGTTCCACTGATTAGCAAAAGTGGCGGACAAGTTCACAACCCACATACTTTCGTTTCCATTGACGCCGCAGTCCGCCAGATTTATACGATAGCTAAAGGGATCGCCAACCTCGATCCTGCAAACGCAAAGTATTACCAACGCAATGCTTTGATGTACGCAAAGAAACTCCGAAAAATGAAATCTAGTGCATTAAAAGAGGTGGCAAAACTAAATATCAGCGACATTCGTATCGCAAGCACACATGGTGCATACGGCTACCTTTTACAAGAGTTTGGTATGACCGTATCAGCGGTGGTTGAGCCGGCTCATGGCGTCTCCCCGAGCGCTTCACAACTGCAAGATACCATCAATAAAATCCGCAATGCCAACGTACAAGTCCTGTTTACCGAATTGAACATGGCGAACCAATACATCAATGTCATCGAAAACGTGACTGGTACTCGCATCTTTCACTTTTCTCATATGACCTATGGGGACTATCGCAAAGACCTTGTCGAGATAGACATGCAGCACAACCTCAAGACATTAGTAAAGTCACTAAAATACGCTGAGGAAAGTCCGAAGTCATGAGCCAATTAATACCAGACATGATTGCTGGACCAAGCGTCAAACTCAACAGCGTCACTTTACAAGAAGGGGCCCTAACAATATTAGAGCATGTTGAAACTCAGTTTGAAGCCGGTGGTTGGCACGCAATTTTGGGGCCGAATGGTGGTGGTAAAAGCACACTGTTAAAAACCATATTAGGGTTAACTCATCATTCGGGACAAGTCGCGATTCACTGGCCAAATACAGAATCGCATAACATCGGTTATATGCCACAGTTATCACCATTCGACTCGAGTCTACCCATTTCCGTTCGTGATTATGTTTTGATGAGCTTATCGACTCGACCAGTATGGTTCAAACGAGCACTGAGTCCAAATGTCCAGTCAGTACTGGAAGAGCTTGGATTGAGTAAAAAATTAGATCGAAAGCTTGGTGACCTCTCGGGCGGTGAACGTCAAAGATTGGTGCTAGGAATCACCCTATTAAAAGAACCAAGCCTACTGATATTAGACGAGCCGATGACAGGACTGGATCAACAAGGTCAAGAGCAGTGCTTGGCATTGCTGTCTAAATTCCAACAAGCTGGCGGTACAATTCTGATGGTGGAACACGATTGGGAAGTAGTTCAACAACACTGTCATAACGTCTATTGGATCGATAAGACTCTGCAGGTTCAATCTAGCGCCCAAGACTTTTTTGAAAGGTATCAGCAACCTTCAAAGTTACAGTCCATTCCAACCACATAAGGCAATAACATGGACATTATCTATAAGTTTTTTGCTCACTGGGTTGAGCAAGGTCTATTGCCTGAGATGTTTGAGTACGAATTTCTCATTAATGCACTGTTCGCCAGCATGATGATCGGCCCACTACTCGGGCTGCTTGGAACACTTGTTGTAGTAAAGCGCCTCGCGTTCCTTTCAGAAGCGGTTGGCCATAGTGTTTTAACGGGTGTCAGTATTGGTATTCTGCTCGGCGAGCCCGCTACATCCCCTCTTATCAGTCTATTTAGCTTCTCCATTTTGTTCGCTCTGCTGCTACAGTGGGTGAAAGGACGTTCAACGATCCCATACGATGCCTTAATTGGTGTATTTCTGTCGTTTGCTTTGGCGGCGGGTGCAGCATTACTTCTTTATGTGGCAAAGAAGGTAAATGCACATTTAATAGAACAAGTTATGTTTGGATCGATTTTAGTCGCCAGCCATACTGATTTAATTATGCTAGCGAGCATCTGCATCATGGTAGCCGCTATGAGTTATTTCTACGGCAACCATGCTTACTTAGTTGCTGTGTCGCCAGAAATTGCACACAGCCAACGAATTAAAGTGAAAGCTCACGACTACGCATTCGTTATCTTAATTGCCCTGATTACCGTTGCATCTGTGAAAATCATTGGGGCGGTGCTGGTTGGAGCGCTACTTTTGATTCCTGCAGCCAGTGCGCGATTAGTCGCACAAAATCTAAAACAGCTTTTGATTCTATCCGTTCTATTTTCTAGTACCGCATCTGTATTTGGTGTGCTGATACCAATGTACTTGCAATGGCCGATATCAGCAGGTCCTGCAATTACCCTATTTGCTTGTGGATGGTTCTTGGTCAGCCTTGCTCATAGACAAACCCAAAAAAGGATTGCGTAATCATGTTTTCTATTCGATTCGCCACTCAATTTATATCTTCCATATTCGCTGGGCTACTTCTCGTTTCTAGCTGTGCTCACGCAAATTCGACTGAACAGTCTGCCCATTTAAAACTGGTTACCATCGTCCCCGTTGTCGCGAGCATGACTCAAGAGTTGGTAGAAAATACATCTATAGAAATGACACTGTTACCTCCTACAAAGTACAACATAAAACGTATTCCGGGTTGGTTGGAACGACAACCACCTGAAGCCTACCCTATGGCAGATGCTGTGATCGGAATATCGTCTGTTTGGAAAAATGTAGACGCTTACCCTGCCCTGAGAAACCAAAATATCGCCGTTATACCAATTGATGTCGCACAAGCGTTATTACCCAAGGGCGAGAAAGTCGCGACTTTACAGCATCAAGGTGAATCAGCCAGTTACTTTTGGCTAAGCCCTGCAAACAGCTTAATCATGCTTGGTATTCTCCATCGCGATCTATTGCTAGTCATTGAGCACCATCAAATCGAAGAATTAGACAAGGTTAAACGTCTGTTAAATCAGAACTTTGACCAAATGCACAAGTCATTGCGTCAAAGCCAGATTCAATTAGAGACCGCTCTATTTGATTTAGAGTTCATGCAAGTCGTGATTGATAAACCAGAGCTAAAAGATCTCGCCTCTTCAACGTTACTTCCAATCGTTGAGCAAAACGACATACTAGATGAAGAGTTTGCCACGGTATTGATATCCAATAGAAAGCCGAACCACTCTTCCTTCAAATCACTTCCCAAGCATGTCTTCATCTGGAGCGTTGATGATTTTTCCAAATCCCGAAGTGGTTCTTATACCAAGCGTTGGCAAAAAAATGTAATTCAACTCAAGGCGAAGCAAAAAGGTTAAAGCCTAGTGGACGAGAGACTAAAACCACCTCTCGACGTATATTGAGAGCATTGCGAACAAATCTGACAAATCATGATTTCAGGTTTTGTCGCAAACAAGGCTATAGGTTATGATCACCCTTAACATTCATCAGCTTTAACATCATAACTATTAAGTTTACTGGCCGTTACATTCCTTCTGAGACCATACGGCAGTCCGTTCGTTACTATGTTTTCTACAAGCTGATCGCGGCCTCAATGTTAACCATTCAACATTGAACCGTTGGGTCATTAAATACGCTCCCTTACTCGAGCACCAGTCACGTAAAATAAAAAAGCCAGTCGCTTCTTCGTGACGAATGGACGAAACATACATTAACGTCAAGGGTCAGTGGAAATATTACTACCGGGCGGTTGATTTTTTACTCTGCGATCGCCGTGATGAGAAAGTGGCTCGCGCTTTATTCACTAAAGCAATCGGCCATAATGGGTTACCAAAAAAGTGGTTATCGATAAGAGTGGAGCCAACGCGTTAGCACTGCATAACATCAATGTTCAACTCTGATTAGTGAGAAAGATAATTAACTTGGTTGAAGTGTTTCAAGTTAAATATCTGAACAATATAGTTGAGCAAAGTCACCGAAAAGTGAAAGGTAAATTGCATCAGTGCCTAAGATAGAAATCTAATGAGGGAGCCAGTTCCACCTTAGCAGGCGTGGAACTATGGTCGATAATTAACGATGGACAGCTCTATAATCCTGAAGGCTTATCTGCTTGGGAACAATTTTACGTCCTAGCAGCCTATTTATATCTAAAAATCAGTACACTTGTACTTCATCCTAACTTTGCGACAAAACCAAACGCGGTCCTTGTATCAAATGGAATTAAAGCTCAGCTAATTCGTTTTAATTGCCAGATTCGACCCCATATCTTAGAAAATCGCATTAATTTGGAACCTTCCATGACCCAAGAAAAATTCGACACCATTTACCAACGAGCAGCTCACCGTAAAGGCGGTGCAACAGAGCTCGAAAAGATTGTTCGTGCACCTCTTTCACAAGACGATTTATCAAAAATCACCGACGACCGTTGGCTGGCAGCCTTCACACAAAAGGTATTCCAGTGTGGTATTTCATGGGGTGTAGTGAGGAAGAAATGGCCGCAATTTGAAGAAGTATTCTTTGAGTTCGACATCGAAAAAATGCTGATGCTGCCAAATGAAATGTGGGAGCAGAAAGCGCAAGACCCGCGTATTATCCGTCACCTCACCAAGGTAATGACGATTCCTGCTAATGCCATGATGATCCGCAATGCCAAGCGTGAAGCGGATTCTTTCTCTCAAATGGTAGCCGACTGGCCTTCAGAACGGATTACTGAGCTGTGGGATTACCTGAAAAAACACGGCAAGCGATTGGGCGGAAATACAGGCGCCTACACCCTGCGTCAAATGGGTAAAGACACCTTTATCCTCTCTTCTGACGTTGAAGCGCACCTGAGAAGTACAGATGTGATCGACAGCGGACGTAACACCAAGCGAGCCCAAGTTGCGGCAAGTAAAGCTTTCAATGAATGGCAGCAGCAATCAGGTCGTAGCCTGAGCGAAATTAGCCAGATCGTTGCGTACAGTTGTGGTGATAATCGCGTCTAGTTTAAAGAATAATGGCTTAAACCTTTAGATTGCACACAGTTCCCTGCAAACTAAATGTTATAAGTCATTAACAAATAAGCGCGCATCGCACTTTCACTCGGTGGCATTGTATAGATAAATGTATACAATATAGAGTAATACTCATGAATTACTCTCGACCAACTCGACTCGACTAAACAAGGGCCCTTATCTCTATGACAGCTCTCAAAAACTCTGTCTCCAAAGGTGTAAAAACAAAAGTAACAGGCCAGACTCAAGACGATGTTGTTTACTGCCATATCTTCGACGCGATATTAGAACAAAGGCTGCCTCCAGCCACAAAATTAAGCGAAGAAGCTTTAGCAGAAATCTTCGGAGTTAGCCGCACAATCATCCGCCGCGCCTTGCTTCGTCTCTCTTTAGAGCAAGTTGTGGTGATCCGTCCTAACCGAGGTGCCATGATTGCTGCACCAACAGTAGATGAAGCTAAACAGATCTTTAAAGCGCGCGAAGTCATGGAGCTTGCTATCATAGAGCTTGCCGTTAAACACGCGACTAAAGCTCAGATCGATGAGTGCAGAAAGCTGGTTGCGAAAGAGAACTGCGCCTTTGAACAAGGCGACTATGGTTCTGGTTTACGACTGTCTGGTGAGTTCCATATCAAACTTGCTGAAATGGCAGAAAACGCACCACTGCTCGCTTTCCAACGCAGCTTAGTCTCTCAAACGTCCCTGTTAATCGCTCAATACGAAACAGGTATCCACTCAAACTGCTCTCAAGACGAGCACGAACAGTTACTCGATGCGATTGAGTCCGGCGACGAACAACAGGCAGTTGACTTAATGAAAGAACACCTAAGCCACATCCGATCTAAGCTCAATCTAGACAGCAGCACCGCATCAAGCGACTTGCATGTTGTGTTCTCTGATCTACTTAAAAGCAAATCGTAACAAGCGACCTTTCTAACGAACCGCTAGCAATTGTTTGTTACCAACCTTCTTTTAGCCGCTTTTTGTTAACAACTTTTTGTTAACAAGACAAGAGAGAAGTAAGCCTCTATGTTTACTTCTCTTTTTTATGCACTCCTCAGCTTACTAAACACAAAGATCGGTTCATTTTCGCCTCTAAACACTCCGTATTCAGATCTAAACGACGAATTTGCTCTCGTTTACATAATGCAACAAGCACCAAAAACTTTGCCTTCATTTTGTATGCATAGCTAACAATTCAGTCATAGCATAAAACTGAATACCTATAGCAAAACCCCATATAGAACATAGTCCTAAATATGAAATCGGATTGTACACAATACCAATGAGCACTACATTGTTGCATTTTTGTAAATAAATAGTTGACCACAGGGTCAGGATGGATAATTATTGACCTAGAAGTCAAAAAGAATACACATGGAACAATGTCGATTTACAAGGAGGTCTCTTGATTACTTTTTTGCTCAATCAGGAAATAAGACGTGAAGACAATCTGTCGCCGAATATGACAGTGCTCAACTACCTTCGTACCAAGGTTAATAAAACCGGTACCAAAGAAGGTTGTGGGTCTGGTGACTGTGGCGCATGTACCGTCGTTCTCGGTGAAGTAGTTGATGGACAACTGCAATACCGTTCGGTGAACTCATGCCTTACATTTGTGTCAGCGTTACACGGTAAGCAGCTGATCACAGTAGAAGATCTGCAAAACCGAGATAAGTCATTACACCCGGTACAGAAAGCGGTTGTCGATTTTCACGGCTCTCAATGCGGTTACTGTACGCCGGGCTTCATCATGTCGATGTTTGCGCTTGGTAAAAACAAGCCTGATGCAAGCAAAGAAGACGTAATGGAATCATTGGCAGGTAACCTATGCCGTTGTACTGGCTACCGCCCTATTGTTGATGCTGCAATGTCGCTTTCAACAGACCAACCTTTGATTGATCAATTTGCTGAACTCGAGCGAAAAACCATCGAGAAACTCGAAAGTATTCAAGACACCGAAGCCAACTTACGTCTTGGCCACCTCACTGCTTTTTCCCCGAGAAGTACTGATGAGTTGGCCAAGCTTTTTCAAGCGCATCCAAACGCTAAGCTGGTTGCTGGCGGCACGGATTTAGCACTGGAAGTGACGCAATTCCATCGCGAGATTGAAACACTGATCAGCGTAAACCTTGTTGAAGACATGAAGGTATGTGAAGAGACAGACACCGACTTAATCATTGGTGCCAACCTTCCAATCAGTGACTCTTACTCACTACTGAAAAAACACTATCCAGATTTTGGTGAGCTGCTACACCGCTTTGCTTCGCTGCAAGTACGTAACCAAGGCACCATCGGAGGTAATGTTGCCAATGCTTCGCCTATCGGTGATACGCCTCCTCTACTAATTGCGCTTAACGCGAAAATTAAACTGCGCTGTGGGGATGAGTCTCGCATCATGCCGATCGAAGATTACTTCATCAGCTACAAAGTGACGGCGCAGAAAGAGAGTGAATTCATTGAACAGATTATTATTCCAAAGCCAACCAATGACAGCTTCCGAGCTTACAAAGTGTCGAAACGTTTAGACGATGATATCTCTGCGGTTTGTGGTGCGTTTGATATTCAAATTGAAGATGGCAAGGTTTCCTATGCTCGCATCGCCTTTGGCGGTATGGCAGCAACACCTAAGCGCGCAGCGCGTTGTGAAAATACGTTATTAGGCAAACCGTGGACAGACACTAATATTAAGTTAGCGATGCAGGAACTGTATAACGACTTTGAGCCGCTCTCTGATTTCCGTGCAAGCCAAGAATACCGTTCATTGTCGGCGGCCAACATGCTGCGTCGCTACTTCATTGAACGACAGAACAAAAACAACCAAATCGAAACAAGGGTAACGTCTTATGTCTAAATCACACGAGCATGCGATGACCCACGAAGAGATGGTTACCATTGCAAAACAAGACCTAAAAACTGGCGTAGGTAAAAGCGTTAAACACGACAGTGCAGCCAAGCAAGTTACGGGCGAAGCGGTATACATTGATGACCGCCTTGAGTTCCCAAATCAGCTGCACGTATACGCACGCCTGAGCACGCAAGCACACGCGAACATCACCAAGATAGATTTATCACCGTGTTACGAGTTCGAAGGCGTGGCGATTGCCATTCAAGCCAAAGACGTACCAGGTGAACTGGATATAGGTGCGATTCTTCCAGGTGACCCACTTCTTGCCGATGGCAAAGTTGAATACTACGGCCAACCCGTGATTGCTGTAGCAGCCAACGATTTAGAAACGGCACGTAAAGCCGCACATGCAGCCATTATTGAATACAAAGAATTGCCAGCGATTCTTGATGTAAAAGAAGCACTAGAGAAAGAACACTTCGTGACAGAAAGCCACACTCAACAACGTGGGGACTCAAAAGCCGCATTGGCAAAAGCAAAACACGTAATCTCTGGTGACCTAGAGATCGGCGGACAAGAACACTTCTACCTAGAAACCCAAATCAGTAGCGTAATGCCAACCGAAGACGGCGGCATGATCGTGTACACCTCGACACAAAACCCAACCGAAGTTCAAAAACTGGTTGCGGAAGTGATTGGCATACCGATGCACAAAGTCGTGATTGATATGCGTCGTATGGGCGGTGGTTTCGGTGGTAAAGAGACCCAAGCAGCCTCTCCAGCGTGTATGGCTGCGGTTATTGCCCACCTTACAGGCCGACCTACCAAAATGCGTCTGCTGCGTAACGAAGACATGCAGCAAACCGGTAAACGCCACCCATTTTACAACCAATACACAGTCGGTTTTGACGACAACGGTGTGATTCAAGGTGCCGACATTACCGTTGCAGGTAACTGTGGTTACTCACCAGACTTATCAAGCTCAATCGTAGACCGTGCGATGTTCCACTCAGACAACGCCTATTATCTAGGTGATGCAACTGTAGTGGGTCATCGATGCAAAACCAACACGGCATCGAATACAGCTTACCGTGGCTTTGGTGGCCCGCAAGGCATGATGACCATCGAACACATCATGGACGAGATTGCGCGTTACCTGAAAAAAGATCCTTTGGAAGTACGTAAGGCGAACTACTACGGCGAAGAAGGCCGTAACGTAACCCATTACTACCAAACCGTTGAAGACAACTTTTTACCTGAGATAACCGAACAGCTTGAGCGCAGCAGTGACTATCACGCCCGTCGTAAAGACATTGCCGAGTTCAACAAGCAAAGCCCTATCTTGAAGAAAGGCCTAGCGATCACACCAGTGAAATTCGGTATCTCGTTTACTGCGACTTTCTTGAACCAAGCAGGTGCGCTCATCCATATCTACACCGATGGCAGTATTCATTTGAATCACGGTGGTACGGAAATGGGGCAAGGCTTGAACATCAAAGTGGCACAAATCGTTGCACAGGAGTTCCAAGTCGATGTCGAACGTATCCAGATCACCGCTACAAACACAGACAAAGTTCCGAACACATCACCAACCGCAGCCTCATCGGGCACCGACCTCAACGGTAAGGCCGCGCAAAACGCCGCAATGACCATAAAGCAGCGCCTGATCGACTTCGCTTCTTCGCACTTCAAAGTGTGGCCTGAAGAGGTTGTATTTAAGAATGGCATGGTACAGATCCGCGATGAGATCATGACCTTCAACTCATTTGTTGAGCTGGCATGGTTTAACCAAATTTCGCTATCGAGCACCGGCTTTTACCGCACTCCGAAAATCTATTACGATCACGAGAAAGCACGCGGTCGCCCTTTCTACTACTACGCATATGGCGCATCGTGCTCGGAAGTTATCATCGATACCCTAACCGGTGAAAACAAGATTCTGCGTGTTGATATCCTGCATGACGTGGGCGCTTCATTGAACCCTGCGATTGATATCGGCCAAGTCGAAGGTGGCTTTGTGCAAGGTGTCGGTTGGTTAACGACGGAAGAGTTGATTTGGAACCAGCAAGGTCGCTTGATGACCAATGGCCCTGCGAGTTACAAGATCCCAGCAATTGCTGATATGCCAATTGATTTCAGGACGCACCTTTTAGAAAACCGTAACAACCCAGAAGACACCGTCTTCAACTCGAAAGCCGTGGGTGAACCGCCTTTCATGTTGGGTATGTCGGTATGGAGCGCACTGAAAGATGCCATTAGCTATGTCGCTGTCGATGGAGCGATTCCTAAGCTCAACACCCCTGCAACGCCAGAACGCATTCTGATGGCAATACAGGAAGTAACTGAAACGACTCCGACTTCGGTCGATGCTCAATCAGAAACGGCTTAAGGCTCATGTGGATCGTTTAAGGCGTAATAAATAGCTTAGGAAGCATAAAAAGGATTTAGGAGGACATATGTTTAAGGATAATTGGATTCACGAACTGGCAAAACTGGAAGAGAGCTATGAACCATGTGTGATGGTGACGGTGCTCGAAGATAGAGGTTCCGTTCCACGCGATGCGGGTACCAAGATGCTTGTTACTCGTGACCGAATCATCGCTACGATTGGTGGTGGTCACCTTGAACATGTGGCTACTAAAATGGCGCGTGAAATGCTGATTGCCAGCGAAAAATCGCTCAAAGTGGAACGCTTCAACCTAGGCGCTCGTTTAGGCCAATGTTGTGGCGGAATGGCAACGTTAAGCTTTGAGCCGATTGGCACTCAACAGAATCACCTTGTGCTGTTTGGCGCTGGGCACGTTGCCAAAGCGCTGCTGCACATTGTCGCAACCTTGCCCTTCCGTGTGACCTGGATTGATGAACGTGAAGAAGTGTTCCCCGAAACGCTACCACACGGTGTGAAAAAGCTTGTCTCAGACGATCCGGTTGGCGAAGTGAAACACATGCCACCGAACAGCTATTACCTAGTGATGACCCACAACCACCAGCTCGATTTTGACTTAACCAAAGCCATTATCGACCGTGAAGACAGCCGTTACTTTGGTATGATTGGTTCTCTGACTAAGCGCAAGAAGTTCGATTTCCGCTTAGAGCAACGCGGCTACAGCCAAGAGCAAATTGAAACCATGCTTTGCCCGATTGGTATAAGCGCGGTGAATGGTAAACATCCAGCGGAAATTGCGGTATCGGTTGCGGGTGAACTGATCGCACACTATCAAGGCCAAGCACTTGAACAAAAGCGCCCAACCAAACAATATCGAAATCAGGATTTGACCGATCAACACAGTCAACCAAGCGATGTAGGCGAACCACTATTGGAAGAGAAGATCGCCTAACAAAAGTCGCAAAGCTTCAGTGGCCATCAAGTCGCTGAAGTCATTAAAAGGAAGTAAACATGACAACACAACGCAAAGCTTATCGCGCCAGTATTTTACACAGCGTCGCCGACCCAAAAGATGTCGGTATCGATGAGTCTTACGACTATTTTGAAGACGGTGTTTTAGTGGTTGAGAACGGCCATATCGTCGACTTAGGTCCTGCCGATGAGGTATTGGCTCGCCAACCTAAAGCACTCGAAGTAAAAGAATACAAAGACAAACTGATCACCTCTGGCTTTATTGACACGCACATCCACTACCCTCAAACAGGGATGATCGCGTCTTACGGTGAGCAACTTCTTGATTGGTTAGAGAACTACACCTTTCCAGAAGAAAAACGCTTCAAAAACCCAGTTTACGCACACAAAGTGGCGAAGCTATTCCTAGACGAATTAGCAAGCAACGGCACCACCACGGCACTGGTATTCGGTACCGTGCACAAAGAGTCAGTTAACGTTTTCTTTGAAGAAGCTGAGAAGCGCAACCTACGTATGATCGCAGGTAAAGTGCTAATGGATCGCAATGCGCCAGATTACCTGACCGACACACCAGAATCTGGCTATGCCGACTCAAAAGAGCTGATCGAAAAATGGCACAAGCGCGGTCGTTTGCACTATGCCGTAACACCTCGCTTCGCACCAACCAGTACACCAGAACAACTCGAAACGGTAGGTAAACTGCTAGAAGAATACCCAGATGTGTACATGCATACGCACCTTTCTGAAAACAAGAAAGAGATCGATTGGGTGTTAGAGCTGTTCCCGGAACGCAACAGCTATTTGGATGTGTATGACCACTATGGTCTACTTCACAAACGTTCGGTATTCGCCCACGGTATTCACTTATCAGACTGCGAATGTAAACGACTCGCGGATACCGATTCTGCAATCGCCTTCTGCCCTACTTCGAACCTATTCTTAGGTTCTGGCTTATTCAAGCTACCAAAAATGGAAGAACACGGCATTCGTGTCGGTATGGGAACCGATGTGGGCGCAGGCACCAGCTTCTCGATTCTGCAAACTATGAGCGAAGCCTACAAAATCATGCAGCTTCAACAAGAGAAACTGCACCCAGTTAAATCACTGTTCTTAGCTACTCTGGGCGGCGCACGTTCCCTGCATCTAGAAGACAAGATCGGCAACTTGGAAGTGGGTAAAGAAGCGGATTTCGTGGTGTTGGATCTTCATACCACACAGCTGATGCGGTTTAGAATGGAACAAGCCACCAAGCTTGAAGAGAAGCTCTTCGTAATGATGAGCTTGGGTGACGACAGAACCGTCAGCGAGACTTACATCTACGGTGAAAAAGCCTACGACGTGAATTTCAAAGATTACAAAAAGCTCGTTAGCTAGACTTAAAACCGAGTAACAATCGCTAGACAGCGACAGCAGTCGTTAATTAAAAATCCGTCCAGATTTATCTAGCCTTTAAAGACCAGTTGCTAATGCCACTGGTCTTTTTTGTGCTTCATTCAAAGAAATATAAATTAACCGCTCACAGACAACCATCTTCGGTGACGCCAAGTCATTATATTGATAGGTTAATGTTTATACATATCGACTTCATACTTCGTTTGGCGTATATCTAAAACATTCGTTTCGTAGCTAAATGGAAGCACTCAATCTAGAAAGGAATTCTATGTTCGAACAGGTCGTCAGCATTCTGTTTCCCGTTTTTGCTTTAGCCAGTGCTGGCTTTGCGGTCGGTCGTTGGCTCAAACCCGATTTCAAGCCGATCAATCGCATCAACATGGATGTTTGTATTCCTGCGTTGGTGTTTGCATCGCTGACCACCATGCCTCTCGACACCGAACAACTGCCGCTGATTTCCGCCTCTTTAGTAGCGGTGTTGGTACCAGCCTTATTGATGATTCCAATCTGTAAAGTCTTTAAGCTCAATTTCAAAGCCTGGGCTCCGCCACACATGTTTCGCAACAGTGGCAACCTGGCCATTCCCCTATTCACTTATACCTTTGGGGAGAGCGCGTTAGCCCCTGCGGTACTGCTGTTTGTGGTTTCGGCGTGTGTGCACATTAGCGTTGGTTTGGCGCTGTTGAGTGAAGGTAATCCGATCAAGCAGATCCTCAAAATGCCGATATTCTTAGCCGCTGCATTAGCGATGACGTTGAACCTATCTGGCATTGCAGTGTGGAATCCAATCTATGAAGCAACATCCCTGCTTGGGCAAGCTGCCGTCCCTATAATGCTGCTGTCGTTGGGCTCGCAAATGGTCAACTTGAGACTGAGCGGATTGAAAGTTGGCTTGTTGTGCAAGGCTCAATCGCTGTTTACTGGCGCCATCGCCTTCAGCATCATCTACTTCTTTATTCCGCTGCCAACGCTTCAGCTACAAATGATGGTGCTGTTCACCATGCTGCCACCTGCCGTGATGAACTACCTGTTTGCAGAAAGGTTCAATATAGAGCCACCCAAGGTCGCGTCCATGGTGTTGTTCGGCAACTTCCTGAGCGTAGTTACCTTGCCTATTTTGTTGTCGTTCGCGCTGTCTTTGTCGAGCTGATGATGGATAACTTCAGATAACCCGATGAAAGCAACCATTTGATGACACATATCATAAAACAGAAAACAGAAAACAGAGCCTCATCGAGGCTCTTTTAGTATCAAGGTAAGTCTAAAACTACGTAGCAGTTCTATGCCAAACTAGACTTAAACCAAACTAGCTTGATGGTTCGAATACTAGCGTGGTGTCATGACTTTGATTCTTAGCCTATCACCATCGTTGTAATTAATGAGATTAGACAAGGAACTCGGATCATTCATATCAAGCTGATTAATATCAATCCAAGCGCCTTTATTGATGGAATAGAAAACTTTCATTCCTTCGCTGGCACTTTCTCCAGAAAAATCCAAACTATTCTTTATAAATAAAGCTGAACTTAGCACTGAGTTAGTAAACAGCAAGGGTAATAATAGTAATAAAAATTTAATTTTCTCCAGCATACACTGACCTTAAGGGTGATTAGTTAATTGTTAGAGAATACTATTTTAATAACTATAAAAAACAACGAATAAAAAATTTTTAAATTTCAAATCGGGGCGCATAATTTCCAATACTTATAATAACATTATTATCATAGTCAGAATAAATATAATACGAATATACTAAAGAAGCTTTATTATTTTATCTACGATAAATAGACCATCTGCGCTGGCCAGAAAGTAACAGGTTTCGATCAAGAGCTGTGTAGAATGTGTGGTTTAACCGCAACGATATGGTCGACCGCTAAGCAAAAGTCCATAATACATACATCACTTATCAAACACTCCTCAAGACATTCCAAAACGCCTTAAATCGCTGTCAATAAGAGTAATACAGCCAGTCAAGCATTCTTAAGTCTGTACTTATAGCTAGTACTAAATACTGAATCCAATAAGCTAACAAAGACTAAAATTATAGTATTAGATCACTAACAATTTCGTCAGCTGTTGCGACAAAAATAGCACCTTGCTTTTCTAAATTAGCGATCATTTCGTTGCTTTTCTCAGGTAAAACCGCTCGGGTTGATGCGAGATTAACAATCACATTAAAGCCTAAAGCAAGAGCCTGAGAGATGGATTTCTTGACACAAAAATCGAGCGCCAGTCCACCAATAATAAGAGTGTCGACTCGGTTGAATTTAAGAAATTCATTTGCTCCTGTTGAAATGGTATTTGCAATATCATGGAAAAACACCCCATAAGGGTGAGCATTAGGATCCATGCCTTTATTAACTTGAAAATCATACTCTAAAACTTGAGGCAACCCATCGAGTAACTCGACTCCTGGAGTGCCGACCACACAATGTCGGTTCCATTTAACATCAACATTTGGCAAACCAACGGGCTGTAACATATTCGCTGGTGTTTCAGCAACCCAAGCCGCTTTAGGTGGATGCATGTCACGACTGACAAGCTTGAACCGGCCTTTGGTGTGATTCTTTATCAATTCGGGAACAATGGCCAAAGCCCCTTTTACTGGAAG
This sequence comes from Vibrio sp. nBUS_14, assembly GCF_051201655.1. Classification (NCBI taxonomy): domain Bacteria; kingdom Pseudomonadati; phylum Pseudomonadota; class Gammaproteobacteria; order Vibrionales; family Vibrionaceae; genus Vibrio; species Vibrio sp. nBUS_14. The sequence continues at coordinate 643,809 of NZ_CP179207.1, read as the reverse complement.
TTCATTAGGGCACAGCTCAGTAAACCCCTGTTGAGGGTCGACATCAATAACTGCTGTGTTTTGGTACCTAACTTGAATGGTCATAAAGTTCCTACCCTTCTATGCTTGATTGTTGACACAATAGAGTTTTTATAAAAATTTTCGATACCTTTGGTTCAGTCTCATTTAGTAACGAAACACTACTCAGCCACGTAAGCAGTTTTGAAAGAAAGTCACGCCATCATCAGCGAGTTTATAAACCATAGCTGGCTTACCTCCTTTTCCCTTGCTCGTTGATGCAATCTTATTGGTTGGTACTATTACACCCGAGTCAATCAAACGACGTTTAATGGTCATTCGGCTAATAGGAACACCAAACTCTCTATAAGCAGCGATAACATCAGCGACCAAAAATTCTTTATCTAAAGCAAATAATAAAACAGAGGTATATTCGATGGATGCTCGTAGCTTTTTCCTGGCAATTTCGATCATTCCTTTATGATCAAAGGCAAGAGCTTCATCTCCATCAAGAAGAGACTGTAACGAACACCATTTTAGTTGATACTCTTTTATACCACTCTCATTGATTTGCTCTACGTTATTTCTATCCAACAAAGCATAGTGAGTGACATTTAAATTCCACTCTTCCGGGTCTCGTTTTGCATCGCTGTCGAAGAAAGCCTCACTAAAGTAACGGGGGTAAGTATGAATTTTTTCTCGACAAATTCGACGACGTGCGGCTTCAAAACTTTCATCCGCTAGTTGGCCCCCTTGGTCTGTCATGTCTTTATCAAAAACGACGCCCCCGGGTAGTGCCCACATACCATAGTGAGGGCGACTAGGGTTGGATCGCTTTAACAATAGCACCTCAAGTTTTTTTTGAACGCACCCAGACAATCGAAACGGAATAATATCGACACAAACAATCATAGTAAGTCCTTAAATATGATTTGTGGGCAATTTAGCTTATAAGCGCGACTCAATCAACAGGTAAACAACAGTGTGATACAAACTTCAGCAGTTTGTGATCATTTGAGCGATCCCACCAAAGGTTAAGCAAATATGTCGTTGATATTCATAACTTCATCAGAGCTTTATCAAGAGGTAATGAAGCATGGCAGACTATTAAACAAGTAAGTCTTAAAAAGAGCTGGTAACAAAAGTTGACAAAAAAATTTGAAGTATTTATTGTTTACGCAACCAGTAAGTAACAAATAGTTATAAACTCAAATTTTTCGGTATCACAACTTTTCAGTGTCGTAATATGCTAACTATTCAGAAGTCTGGAACAAGCTTGAGTCGATATCAAAAGGGTTCCAAATGAGCGATAAATTATTTTCTTCTCGTATCATCCAAAGTGCGTTAGATTTTGACGTGTATAAAGTAAATATGATGGCAGCCGTAGCATCATATTGCCCAGATATTGAAGTGACTTATAAGTTCATTGTTCGAAGCGACGAAGATCTTTCCACTTTGCTGCCTGAAGTAAAAAAGCAAGTAAATCAGCTTCAAAAGATTAAATTTACCTCTGAGCAGCTTCAATACATTAAAAATGTTGCGCCATATTTACCAACAGAGTTTATTGAGTCTCTCAAATCATTTTGCTTTACACCTAATCGAAATGTGTCTTTTAACATTAGATGCAACTCGAATGGTAAAAATCAGTTGCACATTACTATCGAAGGTTTATGGCAGGAAGTTATTCTCTATGAAACACTCATAATGAGTATCGTTTCCGAGGTGCGAAGCCGAACACTCTGGGCAGAGATTCCATCTGATCACTTTCTTGCAGTGCTTCATGAAAAAGTACATTTCCTCAAAGCAGAATTGAAACGGCGTAATATTACTAACTTTAAATTTGCTGATATGTCTACTCGTCGACGTTTTTCATATAAAACGCAAAAGTTGATGTTAGATTATATTAGCTCGACATTACCTGAGTGTTTAACGGGAACCAGTAATTATCATCTTGCTCATAAACTAGGCCTAACTCCAATCGGAACCGTTGCGCATGAATGGTTTATGGGGCATCAAGCACTTGCGAATGTCCAAGACTCACAAAAAGTCGCTCTACAACGTTGGCATAATATGTTCGATGGAGCGTTAGGCATTGCTTTGACGGACACCATTGGTATTGATGCTTTCCTAACAGACTTTGATGAAAGTTTAAGCCATGCCTATTCTGGCGTAAGACATGATAGTGGTTGCCCTTTTGAATGGGGCGAGAAAGTAATTAAACATTATCAATCACATGGCATCGATCCAATGAGTAAAACATTAGTGTTTACTGATGGACTAAACTTTGAGCAAGCGCTAGATATTTGCGAACACTTTCAACACCGAGTTCAAGTGAGCTTTGGTATCGGAACCTTTTTAGCAAACGATATGGGTAATTACTCCAATGATAACGGTAAAGCGTATTCACCGCTTTCGATCGTAATCAAAATGGTAACATGCAATGGCTCTCCAGTAGCGAAGATCAGCGATGAACCAGAAAAAGCGATGTGTGAAGACATCTTCTTTTTAATGAACCTCAAGCGACGCTTCAAGCAAGATCTTGATTTAGACCACTGTCATAAATTGATTGATCGTCTACAAAATGAAGGAAAAAACTACCTGCTTGAGATCTAAATTCAGACGTCAATTTTGAATAAGAAGATTGAGATTACCTCGATAGCGAAAGATCGCTATCGAGGTAGAATAGTCACTGTAACCACCTCCGAGTGGTGATTGATTTACCTCTCGTTAATCGGCTCCCTCCACTGTGTAATAGACGGGACAATACATAAGAAAATTACCACAGGCATTGAGTTAAGATGGTTTAAGCCTCACTATCTCACTAATACCCCAATTTTTAACATTACCCCTACTGTACACTGATAATTGGTTCGGTATTATGAGTCAATTAAGCAAGAGCTAAGCCATCTGTTCATTACCTTTAAGGCAAAAAGTTAGGGTGATGCTATGATTCTTCAATCAACCTATCTTCATTGAGTTACCTGCAGCCCCAACTGAGTTGCCATACTTAACTCGTTTCTTTCTACAATTTCTTCAATAACCTTGCCTTCCTTATTGAAGCGAAAATAGGTGAGACTTGTCCACGTTAAGTCTTTGCCTGTTACGTCAAACCCCATCCAAGTATTAGCATTCTTTGCTTTGTGAGTGAGTGCGACAACAACTTGATCACCTCCTTCAACAATACGCTGAAAGCTTGTTTCTACACTCTCATAACGTTCAGTAACACAAGACTTCAATTTAGCTTCAAATTGCACCAACCCTTTTAAGGTTTTACCACAATCAGGCCGATGGATAAGGGCATCTTCAGCGAAGAACTCTCCAACTCGATTTGTCTCTTTTCCGTCAACGCAAAACTTAAAATAATCTTTTACAGTTTGAACTTGTTCACTTGTCATTTTCCCGCCTTATAGTTTGCTATTGAATTCATTGTATTATTAATGAATAAATGAAGCTTGAATAGGCCTCAAAAGGTCGATAGGCTGTCAACAAATAGTAAACAGTAGATCCAATTATGAATTTAATTACGTTGATAAAATCATTTATCAGTACGGTAGAAGAAGGCAGCTTTACCAATGCGTCCAAGAAGCTAGGAGTATCTAAATCTCTTGTCAGCCGCAATGTGCGCGACCTCGAAATCTATCTGGAAACTCGATTGATGAATCGCTCAACAAAAACGCTGTCTCTCACCGATGCTGGGAGACAATATTATCAAGAGGCGCATACACTGATTTTTCAGCTAGAATCGCTAAATGATTCCGTAAGACTTGCAAGTCATGAAATGTCAGGAACTTTAAATGTGCTTGCCCCAAACGGCTTAACTGAAATTACGATGATGCCCTTCATATGCAACTTTACTACTCAATACCCGGAGTTAAGTGTAAATTTACTTCTGGGTGATAATCTAAGTGATATTTCAGCGCAAGGTTATGATGTGGCAATTCGTTCAGGGCAATTAGTTAAACAAGATTTGGACCTCGTGGCCAAAAAAATCACTGAACATCACAATGTAATTTGTGCGTCTCCAGATTATTTGCGAACCAATGCTCCAATTCGACAACCAATTGATTTGCACTCGCACCGGATTATAGAAGACCTTAATTTAATGAATCACAAGATATGGCAATTTACTAAAGAAGGGCAGGAGCAGGCCTTACAGATTGTGCCATCGCTTTCAGTGAACAGCGTGCAAGCCGTAAAAATCGCACTAGAGCAACATTTCGGCGTAGCTATGCTACCCAGAGAATTAGCAGAAAAAGAACTCAAAAGAGGTCAATTGATTGAAGTACTGAACGACTACCAACTATCCAAACGGAATGTCTATGCGCTATATCGTGAACGCACCAACACGCCGAAAAAAGTTAAAGTATTCATCGAAGAGCTGAAAGCATATTACTCTCACTCCCCCCATCAATGAGCAATTTAAAAGTGTAAATAGTTTACTTTGAATCACTGTCAAGAACTCGAAACATACTTCAATCTTAATGAATATACTAACTTTAAAGTTAGTAAAACACGTCGGAAGGATAATTAAAATTAAAAAACTCAGTTTTAGTTATATCAGCATTAAGCAGAAAATTTGAAATGAGGTTAACAGAAATAAACATATTTAATCAGTATGGTAATAATGATTTTAAAGCCCGATTTCAGATAATAAGTGCGACATTCATGGAAAGGTGTAGAAGAGGAAGCCAACTGCTGAAAGTGGTACGCTCTTCTCGCCAAAGAAACAAGCAGTACTACCATGAATTATCAGCAGTTGACCGAGGGCAGAAGATACCAGATTTCTGCTCTTTTGGAACGGGGGATTTCGGTTTCTGAAATAGCTAAAACTGTTCAGTGCCATCGCTCTACGGTATATCGTGAGCTTAAACGCGGCAGTAGAGGCAGTCATTATTGCCCAAGCGAAGCTCAGGTATTCTCAATCAAAAAACGCACATCAGCTCGTAAATACAGAATACCTCAGGAGCGTGTTGATTTTATCCGTCTCCTTTTGGAATCGGATTGGAGTCCAGAGCAGATTTCCAGTGTATTAACGAGAGTCGGTGCCGCTGTCAGCCATGAGTGGATCTACCGATTTGTTGCGCAGGATAAACGCTTGGGAGGCAAGTTATATCGCCACTTGAGGCAAGGTCACAAGCGGTATCGTCGCGGTAGAAAAGAGAAAGCGCCAGCGATCAAGAATGCTGTTTCTATCGATGATAGGCCAAGCATCGTTGACAGTAAGGAGCGATTGGGTGATTGGGAAATCGACACCGTATTAGGCAAACATGGCACTGGTGCTATGGTGACAATTTTAGAGCGTAAAACACGATTTTACGTGGTCAAGAAAGTGCCATCGAAGTCAGCAGATGATGTCACCAAAGCCACCATCGAGCTACTCATGCCTTATAAGGAACATGTCCATACCATCACGGCAGATAACGGGAGAGAGTTTGCAGGCCACGAAACCATCGCAAAGGCGTTGGAGGCTGATGTGTACTTTGCCCACCCTTATAGTTCTTGGGAGCGTGGAGCCAATGAGAATGCTAACGGGCTTTTAAGGCAATATGTGAAGAAAGGAACCGACTTAACAACGGTAACAGACAGCGATATTGAATTCGCTGTATCACGGATAAATTATCGACCGAAAAAGTGTTTAGACTTCAAGCAACCAGCGATTGTCTTTAAAGAAATGGTATTGGCTGCTTGATATTGGAGAGTGTCGCACTTCGGAGTTGAATTCGGGCCCTATATAACAGTGTGTATCTTGAGTCAGTAGTTAAATAACTAAGTAACTGCGTTAAACAGTAACCGTCGATACCAAACAATTATCACCGCCAAAATCATTGGGGATATAACGATCAGCATTCGCGTCGTTCACCCACTCTTGGTCATCAACAAGGTAACGAAATTGAAACTCGCCATCTTTAGGCAGACGAGCTTTGAATTTATAGACTTTCCCTTTCGCCAACTTTTTCATTGGGGTTGCCTTCCAATCAAGAAAGTCAGCAACAATAGAAACTGAGTTTGCTTCTTGAGCTTCCAGCTCGAAGGTCACTTCCACTTCATCTTTGGTTTTAAAAAAACGTTTGTTAATCATTCGCAAGCTCCATTTGTAAAAATATAAGCAGACACGGCTTTGAAGAGTGTCTAAATTTCATTCATCTAACTACGATAATATGTAATTTAGCTCACATAAACAACAGATCCTTACACGAACCAAAACGTTATTGCTTACCAATTGATTGTGTATCAAAAGAAAAGCTCATTAACACCTTTTCAGACGGTGCTTTTGCAAATGATTGTTCCGAAGAATGCTGAGTAAAGCCGATAAAACCTTTCCCTGTGAGTTTACTATTTGAGGTACCTTCAGGAGGCTGAGTCACATCTAAGGCTTGGATTTGTACGCGATCGCCTAGTAAAAGCTGGTCGACGAGCACAACACGGCTTCGTTGCTGATCGTGTTTAAACAGACCAAGGTAATAGAATACACCACTGCCTTGGTTAGATATCCACATTGGCGCAACAAAGAAACTCGCTTTGCCCAATGTCACCGCTGACAGGCTTTTGGTGTCTACTGTCGCCACACCACGTTCAATACCAGAATCATAACGTCCAAACGCGATTGCTTTTGTCTCATCGACTTCATTTATAAAGGCGTAAGCGTTGGTCTCAGGTACTTTAATTGTCCATGGGTTGGTCGTCTTCAAATCAAAAACGGTTTCAACGACTGGGTCGTAACTGACTTGAGAGGAAGGAAACTTCGCCAAGATCTCTTCGTCACTTAAGCTAAAGCGATAGATACCCGCCACTATCACCACCACTAACATGACAATCGGAATCAGTAAAATCAGAGGTATAGGTAAGATTTTCTTTTTCATGAGCAATTATATTCTTTTATTTTCATCCAGTTGTGCAGACCATAAAGGGCTTTAGTATAATTATCAATATGGGGTTAACTGGAAGTGGAGCATGGATGGATATCAATCATATTAAAGATAGAAGTATCAGAAGTTGCGAGTGCCGCTGTGGAGCGGTCAACCTAGTATGCAGAGGCGAACCTCAACGCACCTCGGTATGCCATTGTTATGAATGTCAGAAGCGCACCGGAAGTGTGTTCGGCGTTCAGGCTCGGTACCCAATAGAGCAAGTGACGCTAAGCGGAGAAGTGACCTCTTTTTCACGCATCAGCGATACTGGCAATGAAGTTACCTATCAGTTTTGTCCCAAGTGTGGCACCACCATGCTTTTACAGTCCGTTGCCGCCGCCGATTTTTATATCGTCCCACTAGGATTGTTTAAAGAGCAAGATTTCCCATTACCAAGCTTTTCAGTCTATGAAGAACGTAAACACGGTTGGGTCAAGTTTGACCATCAGATGAGCCATTACAACTAGCTTATTACTGACCTTTATCTCTATATAGAAACAACATCAAGACAAACTGCAACAATACTGTCGCGTGTGGCCTGCAGAATGCGATGATAACCACCTATAGCGGCGCGATTATTCGTACCACACACATGATCGGGATCATCACTGATCTTGGCATCATGATTGGCGCACTTTTAAAAGGTACGCCTTTCGATCGACGTAAAGCCAAATTACTGATGTTCATTATCGGGGGTTTCTATTTGGAGGGTTAACGGGTGCGTGCTTGTTCCAACGCTTCGAAATTTTAGCGCTGGCTTTACCTGCCTTTTTCGCTTTTATTATCGCATTTAGCTATTGGCTTTACCTAACCTATCGAACTGAAACTCCAGTAAACTTATAAATAACTGGCAATATATCCTCAAAATAAGTAACATCTGCAACACTTTATTCTAAACTTTTAAAGAGTTACAGAATAACCAGTGTGAATACTTAGCGATATTTGATGAATAGTATTGCAAGCGATATTAATACTGGGTAATCTTGCATCCAATAAGAAAATACGGATGTTTAATGAATAAAAATGCCACGGATATGGCTTTTTTACGTGTAGAAATTCGAGAATAATAACATGTCTAACAACACGAACACTGCTCCAACAGAGAAATCTAAAGGCAGTTTCTGGGTTTTCTTAATCCCATCATTGATTGGTTTATTCCTTTTCATGGCGCCAATTAGCTATCAAGGCGATCTCACCATCCCTGTTGCTATCTTAGCCAAGTCAATTCAAGCGGTTTTCGGTGAATACCTAATCCCTATCATCACTACGATCGTCGCTTTCATGTCTGTCGCTTCCGTTTTAAGCACCATTTTCAAGCCTACATTCATTACATCGAACTCATTTTTGAACGGCCTTTTCAACCCATCTCCTCTATGGTTGTTGGTACGTCTTATCGGTGGTGCAGCAGCATTCATGGCTTTCTTCCAAGTAGGCCCTGAGTTTATCTGGGAAGAAAACACTGGTGGATTAGTTCTAGAAGGCCTACTTCCAACACTGTTTTCAGTGTTTATCTTTGCTGGTTTGTTATTGCCACTGCTGCTTAACTTTGGTTTGCTTGAACTGTTTGGCACCTTGCTAAGCAAAGTGATGCGTCCAATCTTCAACCTGCCAGGTCGTAGTGCTATCGACTGTATGGCTTCTTGGTTGGGTGACGGCAGCGTTGGTATCCTTCTTACAAGCAAACAGTACGAAAAGAAATTCTACACTCAACGTGAAGCTGCGGTTGTTGGTACGACTTTCTCTGCAGTATCTATTACCTTCAGTCTTGTAGTTATCGCTCAAGTAGAGTTAGAGCACCTATTCCTGCCCTTCTACGCAGCAATCTGTCTAGCGGGTATTGTGGCGGCAGTAATCATCCCTCGCCTCCCACCACTAAGCATGAAGAAAGATACCTTCATTGACGGTAGCAAGCCGCACAAAGACGCTGACGCGATTCCTGCAGGCCACTCAACATTATCTTGGGGTCTTGAGCTAGCAGTAAACAAAGCGTCACAAGTGAAGTCGGCTAAGTCTGTGTTTGGCGAAGGCGTTCGTAACGCTGTTGATATGGTCTTTGGTGTACTGCCTGTGGTTATGGGTCTTGGTACCATGGCGTTGGTAATTGCGGAATACACTTCTGTATTCTCATTCCTAGGTCAGCCTTTCATCCCATTCCTAGAGCTACTTGGTGTTCCTGAAGCTGTTGCAGCCTCTGAAACGATCGTTGTTGGTTTTGCGGATATGTTTATCCCAGCAATCCTTGCAGCTTCTATCGACAACGAGATGACTCGCTTTGTTATTGCAGCAATGTCGGTAACTCAACTGATTTACATGTCTGAGGTAGGCGCTCTGCTTCTAGGTAGTAAGATTCCAGTGAACATCTTGGAACTGTTTATTATCTTTATTCTGCGTACTCTAGTTACGCTTCCAGTTATCGCTGGTGTAGCTCATCTAATATTCTAAATTAGATTTACTGATATAAAAAATAAGAACCCATTTAGAAAGCCTCACTTTTATGAGGCTTTTTATTTCCGCTGAACATATTCGCCATCCCACTCAAAACTCAATCAATATATAAAATAGGCAGTTCATTTGATTTCATATCTACTTATCCTATCCATCGATTTTTAATAGAAAACCACACACATAAACGTCTAATTAATAAATTATCAACATCCGTAGGCTCTAGGCTTACGTGTATCTTCAACTCGTTGAACCAAAGACTAAAAGTAACAAATATGTGATTTAGTGAATTTTGTATTGTTTAGCTTGTTGTATTTTTGTAGTCTATTTTGTGAAATTACATTCAAGTAAATTTCAATCTCGTCGATATATATAATTAGAAAAACACGATTAACTTTAGACTTCGCAAAGCCTGTGAGAAGGGGAACACTCAATGAAATTTAGCCATAAGGTGGTTGCTGCATCATCAGCCTTGCTGCTAGTGACAGTATCATTGCTTTCAATACAACAACTTTACACCGTAAGAAGTGCTGTAGAAAACCACGTCAATGCAAGCCTAAAAGAGATGGTTTCTGGCGTAAAAAATACAGTCGTATCAGAAATGAACGCCAAAAAAGCGTTGGCTCAATCGACTACTGAAGTCATCGAGATCAATCCTCAAGAGCGTACTTACGTAAAAGAAATTTTAGAAAAGCCAAAGCTTAAAAACAGCTTCCTTGCGGTTGGTTTTGGTTATGAAGCAAACGGTTTCGTCATTGAAAATGATGACGGCTGGGAAGCCGGTCCAGATTACGACCCACGAATTCGCCCTTGGTACATTGATGCTAAATCCAAAAACAGTTTAGTGGTTACCGCGCCTTATGTGGATGCATCAAGTAAGAAAGTCATTATCTCAGTGGGTACGCCGGTTAAAGACAACGGCCGCTTTACTGCAGGTATGTTCTACGACCTAGAGCTGACCAACCTTGCCACCTTAGTCAACCAAGTGAACTTGTTCGATGCGGGCTACCTATTCCTAGTGACAGCCGACGGCACAACGATTGCTCACCCGAATGCTAAAAACAACGGTGAAACGCTTTCAAGCTACATGCCTCAAGCGACTATTCGTGAAGGCTCTCAAGAAATCGAAGTCGACGGCAAAATGTTCCTTGTTAACTTCACACACATCCCAAGTGAAGATTGGTACATCGGCGCAATCCTAGATGAAGAGATCGCTTACCAAACCGTTGAAGACTTGAAAAACAGCTCAGTGATCTACTCTTTGCTTGCTGTAATTCTTAGTGTCGTTGCACTAACGGTTCTGATCCGCATGTTGATGCGTCCACTGGATGCACTTAACCAAGCGATTCAAGATGTAGCGAGCGGACAAGGTGACTTAACTAAGCGTCTGGATACCAACACAGACAAAGAGTTCTCTGACCTAGCGAAAGGCTTCAACACCTTTACTGAAAACCTGCAAAATCAAATCATTCGATCGAAAGCAATTGGTGTAGAGATTAAGCGTGGTACGGAATTCACAGTGAAAGGTGCTGGCGAATCTGCAAATGCGATGAACACGCAACTGCAAGAGCTTGAGCAGCTAGCAACCGCAATGAACGAGATGGCGGTTACCGCAACAGAAGTAGCAAACAATGCTCAAGGTGCTGCGGCTGCGGCTCGTGAAGCAGACGAAGCAACGCTAGACGGCACCTCTGTAGTGAGTGAAACCACTCAAGCAATTGATAACTTATCTGAGCGTATCGACCAAGCCGTTGCAGAAGTACAAGTACTTGAATCAGCGACAGCAAACATCGAAACGATTCTTAAGGTAATCAACGACATTGCTGACCAAACTAACCTTCTAGCACTGAACGCAGCGATTGAAGCGGCGCGTGCTGGTGAATCGGGTCGTGGTTTCGCAGTCGTAGCCGATGAAGTTCGTACTCTGGCGCAACGTACTCAGGAGTCGACCACTGAAATTCGTAACATGATTGAGCAGCTCCAAGCTGGTGCAAGCTCAGTATCGAATGCGATGAACCAAAGTAAAGACACCGCAACTGACGCCGTTGAACGTGCTCAGCAAGCGAACTCTTCACTTGACCGTATCCGTGACGCGATTCAGCGTATCTCTGATATGAACATTCAGATTGCTTCAGCAGCAGAAGAGCAGAGCTTAGTAGCGGAAGAGATCAACAACAACACAGTTAAGATCAAAGACCTTTCAACACAAGTATCAACAGCGGCTCAAGAAGCGAATACGGCAATGCAGCAACAAACTGATAATGTTCGCCAACAAGATGAGCTATTGAATAAGTTTACGGTCTAGCCACGGTTTGGTTTAGTCGCCGTTTCATTTAGTTACCGAGCAATAGCTTAAAACAAAAAGCCCCGCTTACTGATTGCCAGTAAGCGGGGCTTATCTTTCTAACCCACCCGAGTTAACTCGTAACAGACACCAACTCATTCGTCGTCAACATCATGCACTGGTTCGATTCCACCCTAATGGTTAAATCCTTACCAACATATTCAAACACATCACCCGACAGCAAATCAGTTACAGCACCAGTCCAATTTAATGAGGCGGTTTTGCTGCGTTTCGACTTGTTGATCACCACAATGCCTTTGTCACCGCGAACAAATACCAGTAAATCGTCATTAGCTTCAACCACACGCATCGCTTCGCCATGAACATGATTATGGAATTGAATCATGCTTTTCATGTAAGGCGCTTGCCAGTCATTAAGCCAACGAGGCTGACCATTCTGATCCAAAATACCGCTAGTACTTAATTCACTGTAAACCAGTGGTACACCGCCATCTCGACCAAGAATGAAGGCATGAGCCAATCGCTCGTCAACTTCGTCCATCACATGCTCCAAAAACACCTCGTTGTTTGGAATGTCATGGGTCACAGCAAAAGTGATAGCTCTCATGTTCGATAGAGCCTGACCAAAACAGTAAGGGTTGATCAGAGACTTAAAGCCGCCCTGCTCTTCAAAGGCTTTAAAGATAGTATTGAACAGAGGGAAATCGTACGCACCTAAACGCGTGTGCTTCAGGTAAGGCTCAAGGAACAGCTCATACTCTTCTTCAGTCGCACCGCCATCGGTAATGATCTCGCCAAAGATGTGCATTTCTTCACAGATATCATCAGTCCACACCTTGCGTAGGTGTGACAGTATCATGTGCTTTGCAGCATCAATACGGAAACCTTTCACACCAATCGCTTTCAAGGCTTTCAGGTACGCTCGCTGCTGAGCAACCACATTGTCGTTGTCTAACAGCGTTGGCAAGCCAGGATCGTTGGCTCCGCCAGTAATACGTCCATTCTGCACTTCCCAAGTGTCTTTCCAGTTTTTGATACCAAACGCTTCCACAAAGTCGTTTTCATCAAATAACGGTTTAGAAAGGTCACCAAATAAGCGTATGGATTGGTAATACTCAGAATCTTGTTGGTAAGACGCCATATCTTGTTGATTGGGATACGTTAAATCGTCACGGATACCCGATTCGTTAGCCATATGGTTGAACACGACGTCTACATAAGTATGAAGTCCATGCTGCTTTAACGTGTTCACCATCGCAGCGAAATCTTGCGTGTCACCAAGCTGATTGTCGATCACACGGTAATCTTGGGGCTGATAACGTTGCCACCATTGGGTGCCAGAATCTCGGTCGCAACCTTTAGGGCCGCGTAGCGATTTCATCGCTGGTGAAACTAAAACCGATTTATAACCCAACTCTTGGATCAGTGGGGCGTTCTTCATTACGTCAGCGTAGCACCAGTCAAAAGCATGCAATATGACATCTGTCGCTGGGTTGCTTAACATAGCTGAACTCTCCATGTTGTTCTCCTACCAAACTCGTGTACAGCTTTCTAGATCAAGACAGAGGCTAAAAGGCAAAGCTGCATAAATTTCCTTAAGAATGATATTTATTATATGAGTAGCTCATTAAAAACCCTCCTCCTCCTAGCAATTAGTCACGGCGGATGGTTGAGGGCGTAGCACCAATTATCGCATAACGTCTGGGATGAACACTCAGCCATAGTGCTTTTAAATGCGCCAAAAAGTCACAAAAAAGGAGCGTATATACGCTCCTCTTATTCAATTTAACACATATTTATGACTAAGTTCTGTAAAGAACCTTCACCACGTGCCAACCGAATTTTGTTTTTACAAGATGTGGTACAAGCGTCTCGCCTGAGAAACAAATCTTATCAAACTGAGGCACCATTTGGCCTTTCTTGAACTCGCCTAGGTCACCGCCCTTTTTACCAGATGGACAGGTTGAGTATTTCTTCGCTAACGTTTGAAATTTAGCGCCTTTTTTAAGCTGCGTCATGATGTCTTCTGCTAGTTCTTTATGCTTCACCAGAATATGAAGCGCTGCTGCTGTTCTTGCCATGATAGTTCTCAGTTTGTTGCTGTCTGCTTGTCGACTTATCATCGAGAGCGAGTATTTAGCGTGATTTTAACCTAAGAACCGTCATTCTTCACTCTATAACCGAAAACAACTGCCTTAAAGACCCTAAAAACCGCATAGTTACTTGCCGCCACTCTCGTTTCCCTTTAAATTGATCTTTATAAATTAGCGTGCAATAAATCAGGAGCCACTTATGGCCAAACCGATAAGTAAAGCGAGTCAGTCTCAGGGAATGTTGATGTTCAAGTTATCCCTAACTCAAAGTTTTGCGATTGGCACGCTTAAGGTCAGAGAAATCGTACCTTTCCAGCCGATGACCCAAATCCCCTACTCTCATCACCACGTCATTGGCACAGTCACCATCCGTGATCTCACCGTTCCTGTGATTGATATGTCTGCAGCGATTGGCTTTCGTCCAATCACACCCGCGGAATACCAAGATTGCGTGCTCATCGTGACCGATTGTTTAAGAACCGTTGTCGCATTCTTGGTTCGTTCGATTGATAAGATCATTGAATGTGACTGGAAGAGCATTGAATCGCCACCCGCGAGCGTGGGCCGCAATGTATTTGTGACTGGTATTACTCGTTTTGAAGATCGCATTGTGCAAATGCTCGACGTGGAGTTATTGCTTTCTAAGATCTACCCTGCTTATGAGAACGCGCATATTCCAATGCTGACTGATGTCGAAAGGGAACGCCTCAAAGCGCTGAACATCTTATTGGTTGATGATTCTTTGATTGCGCGTAAGCAACTATCTGATGCCTTAGACAGCATCAACATCCCTTACAGCATTTGTAATAACGGCTCAGATGCGATTGACCTGATGCGACGCCAAGCTAGCTTAGGTAATGCGATTGATCTCCTCGTGAGTGATATTGAGATGCCGGGACTGGATGGTTATGAGCTTGCGTTTGAAGTACAAAATGACAGTGCACTGAGTCATGCTTACTGTATTTTACATACCTCACTATCGAGTGAGATCTGCGTTGACCGTGCTAATCAGGTCGGTGCTCATGAAGCGCTCGAGAAGTTCAATGCGGGCGAGTTAATCGAAGCCATGCTACGCGGAGCAAAAGTCTTAAACGAGGCCTCTACCGCTGCTTAGACGCTACTTTCGAAGCTAAACCCAGCGTCATGCTCACGGTTTAGCTTCTTAGCTTCTTAAATTTTCTTAAGTATTAGAGATGAATCAGTGCAGAGCTCTGCCTTCAGATTTCTTTGGCATAGAATAGCTCTTACTCACAAATTCCACTTCCTCTACCTCATTAAAATGATTGGTTAAAGACGCCAATGCATAGAGTGTGTTATCAACGGTTTTTAGACATAAAAAAGCCCTCACGCTGTAGAGGGCTCTTTAAGAAATAGGTTAAACGAGATTACTCGTTAGATACTTTTTTGTGACCTTCTTGTAGGTGAACGAAATCCACCAGATCATCACCAGACACTTGGTATGCTTGACCAAAGCCCTTCACAAACAGACCGTTTTCTGCTTTAAGGTTGAATAGAGAGAAATCTTGAAGCTGGCTCAAACCATCAATGATTTCGCCAAAACGCTCTTGCATCTGACCAATCACTTGAGTCCAAAGCTCTGTTTCACGCTCTACAACACTCGCTTGCGCATCAAACGTTAAACGCTTACGAGCGTAAAGCTGCTTTGAGCTCTGTTCATCTTCAATCATCATCAAAGATACTTGTGGGTTCGCTTTCAAGTTACGAGCATGACGAGCAATATCAGAAATTAGAACAAAGTAACCTTCTTGGTTCTGAACGAAAGGGGCGTAACTTACGTTTGGACAACCTTCTTCATCAACCGTTGCAAGTTGAAGGGTACGACGCTCTTGGCGAAACTCTTTAATTTCTGGACCTAGGCGACCTTGTAGACGTTCTTGTTTTACTTGCTGTTCCATGGGTAATTCCTTTATTCATTTTCTCTGATTTATTATTTATGCCCGAGGTTGAGCGATCATTAGCGAACTAAACGATCCTCGAGCATTGATGTCTTGTTAACCATTACTGCTGATTCTGTTTAAGCTTGTTCTTTTAGCGCTTTGAAGCGTTCTACTTGGTCGGCAATAAGCTCACGCTTTTCATTGCGGCCTAAGTAGATCTTGAAAATGTTCTCGCCCGTTTCACTGAAGAAACCGAAGTAATGACTTTCACGACCCATGAACGCTTTGCTCACCAAACCAACGTGTTTGACATTGTCGAGTTTCAGATGGCCATGAAGTTCGCCCTCTTTGCCCATTAGGTTGTAGTAACCACGTGCGACTTTACCTTTAGGGAACGGGGCTTTTACTTCGAAGATTGAGCCAAATGAATGCATAATTGTGGTCACAGGGCCCCAACCAACTAATCCTTCTAGAATCTCCTGGGCACGGCTGCCATCTAAAATCACCGCCATGTCGTTTGGAAAAGCAGCGACTACTTCAACTTCTGAAACGCCTAGCTTCTCAGCAATCGCAGTAGGAAGCAGTTTTGGTTCTTCTTCTAGAATGCGTACGACACGTTGCTCTAGAGTTTCTGTCATTTCTAATGTTGTATCTGTCATTGAATATATTTCCGTATAAACGAGTAATTTACGTAAGTTATAAACTAAAAATTCGATATTAAGCGTGCTTCAAACTTGCATTCGGGTGAACGCCCGAACCTGACGATTTCGGCACTGGGTGCATCGCTTGATATTCAGCGTTAAGCACTTGGATCACACTCTGAGCGAGGCTTACTGACCAGAAGCTGCCAGCAATAGTTAGGCTCAAGTAATCCTCTGAAAACTCAACCAAGCCATTCATTTCCCAATGTAAGAACAGAGGCTTCAAGTAATCAAACGTGTCTTGTTCCATAAAGGTCGGCAACGTACCTCTTCTAACAACACCAGAATCAAAGCCTGCCTTTAATGTCGAGAAGATTGGCTCTAATAGGCTTTGCTTCGTCATCATGGCAATCGGCAACTGACCTTGCTTTATAGACTCCATGTAACTGTCTAAAGTTCGATGTTGCATCACACCATGGCCGCCAATATTGCCACCAGCACCACAACCAATTGGAAGAACCTCGGCATAGGTTTTCGCTAAGCTGTTGTAAATGCAGCGTTCTCGGCTATCACGAGTCCAATGATTCACGCTCAGTTGCTTAACTTTATTTTTTGCCATGAACTCAACACCCGCAAAGTACATGCTCGCTTTATCAGACGTATTAGCCGGTGGTGGGATTTTTCCTTTCTCAACGAGATTGAGCATAGGTGCATTCCCCCCAACAATCAGTTGGTAGAGGTCAATACCGTGTGCACCAGTAGACATGTAGTCTTCTAAATCTTGTTGGAACACTTTAACAGACTGGTACGGCAATCCGTATAGCAAATCCAGAACGATAGGAGCTTGCTCGGTACGGCTCAAAGCACTGATACGTTCCAACACAACTTCTCGTTCATCTAATCGCTTGGCGCTGCGTCGAACTTGAGTGTTGAAGCTTTGAATACCAAATGAGAAACGGTTGAAGCCACCCTCAAGCGCGCTATCAAACATTTGGTCGCCAAAACGATTGATGCGCCCTTCTAAGGTCATTTCCACATCGTTTGCCAGTGGGAAATATTGTCGAATAGCCTTGCCTAACTGCTCTACTTGTTGAGGAGACAGACTAGTAGGTGTTCCACCACCAATGTAGACGGCATGAAATAATCCAGACTGAGCCCAAGGAGTTTTGGCTTTTTGCTTCAACTCAACCATCAGAGCATCAAAGTACTCATCCACTAATTTGCGGCTTGCGGCATTTTGGAAGAAGTTGCAGAACGTGCAGCGCACCGACAGAAAGGAATGTGGATATACAAGCAACGCTTATCCTGTTTCTTCCCTTCGTTTAACATCAGTCCATCAAAGAGCTCCAACTTCTTGCTCTGGTCGACCGGAATTGAACTTCCTCCGGCATGTGCAGAATGCTTTTTCGCAAACGCAAAACGAAGCGGATCAGGGCTAGAAACACCCAAGATTGATTCGTCAAATTTATAAATATCAAGACTCATATAATCTCTCTAAACACTTACATAGCAAAGTCTGGAAGGCTATTCGCTAAAAACTGAGAGAATCATAAATAGAGCCAAATGATAATGCAATTGATAATTGATCTTATTTAGATTCTAAGCAATAATCCGAAACAGATTTTTAATTTGGTAAAGGATTGAGTGTGAACGTTCCTAGATATGTTATTGCAGGCGGTGCATCGTTAGTGATTCATGCGGCGCTATTATTTGTCGCTCAAGAATCCAAAGTATTTGCGATGCCTGCAGGTAGCCAATCGAACACGGTATCGATCAACTTCACTCCAAAGAGCACGCCTTCTCAAGCTCAACAAAAAACCATTACAGAACCAGTTAAACCAGAACCAATCAAAGAAACGGTCTCACAAGCTGAACCTAAACCTGTCGAGCCCAAGGCCGTTGAGCCAAAGCAAGCCAAAACGACGCCAAAAAAAAAAGCGATCACCAATAAGCCTCAACCCAAGAAAGTAGAGAAAAAGGTTGTTGAAAAGAGAGTCGAGAAGAAGCCGATTCAAAAGAAACCAGTGACAGAGAAAAAGGTCGTTAAGAAAGAACGCCCAGAACCAAAGTCCAAACCAACGCCTCAACCAGAAAAACTGGCCGACAAGAAAGTCGATAGAAACTTGGCCGAGTCTGCCAACCAACCTCAGGAAGTAAACCAAGGCGTATCAAACCAAGAACCCGTATTAGTGACTAAGCCTTCGTTTTCAGCTCCTCCGACTCCCCCGACTTATCCTCGACAGGCAAGTCGTCGTGGTATTGAAGGGGTCGCAATTTATGAGGTCTGGTTAGACGCGGAAGGTAAACAAATTAAGCAAGCATTAGTAAATTCATCAGGCGTACTAATACTCGACAACGCCGCTTTAGACGCTATAAAGAAATGGAAGTTCTCACCCCACACTGTCAATGGTCGAGCGATTGCTCACCGAGTACAACTACCTGTTCGTTTTAGGTTGGAATAATCATGCAACAAATCAGTTACTTACAAGATCAACTTGGCTTAATGACTTGGCCTCTTCTTATCTGTTCAGCATTAACAGCAATGATCATCGCTGAACGTGTCTTCCAAGTGATGTTAAGCATTGGTGTTGGCAAACGCGCCATTCGTCGCGAGCTCAATCAGATCTCACCTACCAACAGCAACGAGATCGAAGCGTTAGCACAATCTATTTCTGATAAACGACCGCTGCTGTACAAGGGCGTCTCGATGTTGCTGGCCCACCACTCTTTTTCGAAAGGACTGCGTGAAGATGCAGCAGGCATCTGGCTACAAGAAAAACGCCACCAGCTTCATGCTGGATTGAGACTGCTTGGTTTAATCGGCGTAATCAGTCCACTGATCGGGCTGCTAGGTACGGTACTTGGACTCATCGAGATGTTCAAAGGGGTTGCAGCTACGACTGGCAGTATTACACCGAACGATCTAGCCGACGGATTAGGCTTAGCAATGAGAACCACTGCCGCAGGTTTGATGATTGCACTGCCTGCGATCTCAGGGTCTCAACTGCTTGGGTTATGGGCCGACCGAGTACTGGCTCAGTTAGAACATACTCTGAACTATGTGAATGTGTGGCTAGAAGGCATGTCGATTCAAACCAATCACTCTGACGAGACTAAAGGTTCATCGGTCAACAAAGTCGCTGTTGGTGATGTGAGTCAAGCATGATTAAAACGCCTCACTCATCTCAAACACAAAGTTTAGCGCCAGATTTAACGCCGCTGCTCGACATCATTTTTATCGTGATGGTTTTCCTACTGCTTACCGCTTCGGTGAAGTTGGAATCTTTAGAAGTAGAGCTTCCAAGCTCTGATGTTAAAAACGTTTCTGAAGTTCATAAAGATTCGATCAACGTCAATATCTTAAACCGCGAACCTTACTGGGCGATTAACGGCAGAGAGTACATCGACTGGGAAAACTTCAAAATTGCATTACTCGAAGAAACAGGTTCAGCGGATAAAAAACCGATCATCATTGGCGCAGATAAAGCAGCCAATGTTGAGAACCTAGTGAAGTTGCTGTCGTTCCTCCAAGAAAATGGAATACCTGCAACCCAACTGCTCACGGAAGATGGCTAAAACGATACTTGATTCTCATGAGGCATAGCACCTTTTATGAGATTGGGAACTTTAATGAGAAGACCCAATAACTAGAGCTAGACCTCTATCGAATCGAACTCAACATGCGAACGGACTGCTCACCGAGTATCTTCGCGATACAAAAAGAAAATATAAAGAACTTATTATGAACAACTTAAACGTGCTCAATAAATTAAAGACCAACAAACATTTACTCTCAATCGCTGCGATGAGCTTGGCTCTGACCGCGCCAACGGTAATGGCCAACGACACTGAACAACCTCGAATCATCAGTGCAGGCAGTGCCGTTACTGAATTGGTCTTGGCATTAGGCGCTGAAGAGCAGTTAGTCGCAATTGATGTGACCAGTCACTTCCCTCAATCAGAGAGCCTGCCGAAGATCGGTTACCACAGAAACTTGTCTGCTGAAGGCTTGATTGCCTTAGAACCGACCACGATCATCGGCTCAGATGAGATGGGGCCAGACAACGCCATTTCTCAATTGAAATCTGTGGGTATCGATGTAGAGATCGTTAACACCGAAGCGAACGTTGAAGGGTTGTTAAAGCGTATCGACCAAATCGCAAAGATTACCCATACCGAAGATCACGCAGAACAAGTTAAAGCCGAAGTAAATCAGAAGATTAAGGCACTAAAAGCAAACCAAGTACCCAATGACAAAGCGAAGAAAGTTTTGTTCCTATTGTTGCATGAAGGTCGTCCTGCAAACGTTGCTGGCGGCGAAACATCACCAAACGCCATCATTGAACTAGCTGGAGGCGTAAACCCTGCAGCTCAAAGCCTGACGTCTTACAAACCACTGTCAATGGAATCACTCGTTGAAATGCAGCCTGATGTCATCTTAGTGAGCGGCCGTAGCTACCAGAAAATGGGGGGCGCTGATGCCATTCTTAAATCGTTACCTATGTTGGCAGCGACGCCAGCAGGCATGAACAAACAAATCATCACCGTGAACGGCAGCGCTTTAGTTGGAGGGCTTGGTCTTGAAAGCCTTTCAGAAGCGAAGCGATTAAACGCACTTATCTACCCGCTATAACTCCACTACCTATTTTTACTGTTGCTTGCTCAATTCTCATCACCGCCTTCCTTTTCGCAGAGGTGGTGATGAGGTTTGAAGCGGGTGATAGACATTGAGGCTATTTATGTTGCTACGATCCGTCCCACTGAAAACATCGATGTTAGGCTTAGGTGCTACCCTATTCTTTGTCGCGCTGTACTCGATCACTGTTGGGCCTATGAATATTAGCTTGGCTGACAGCGCAGCCAGCCTACTCCAACCAAACAATGACTTAGCACCTCACATCAATTTGGTCATTCAAGAAATTCGCTTACCTCGAACGATATTGTGCATGCTAATCGGCGCGATTCTCGCTCTGTGTGGCGCAGTCATGCAAGGCTTGTTTCGAAACCCACTTGCCGAGCCAGGAATCATCGGCGTGTCTGCTGGAGCTTCATTGGGTGCAGCATTAGCCATCGTACTTTTCTCTGAACTTTCACTGCAATACCCCGCTTTTCTGAACTTTACGGCTGTGCCGATATTTGCCTTTTTAGGCGGAGCCTTGACCACGCTGCTTGTTTATAAGCTGGGAACGGGCAAATTCGGCACTTCAGTTACCATCATGTTATTAGCAGGTGTGGCGATCAGCGCACTATCAGCCGCAGGTATTGGCTTCTTGAACTTCATTGCTGATGACCAAATGTTGCGTGATCTTTCATTGTGGTCAATGGGTTCATTAGCGGGCGCGAAATGGTCAGGTATTTTGCTTGCGGCAGTCACTTTGGGGGCACTATTTATCATTTTCTACCGTCAAGCAATGTCACTGAACGCTCTGTTACTGGGTGAATCAGAAGCGCAGCATCTTGGTATCCCAGTACAAAAGCTCAAGCGAAGATTGATTCTACTGACTGCCGCTGGCGTTGGCGTCACGGTTAGCCTATCTGGCATGATCGGCTTCATCGGTCTTGTTATCCCTCATTTAGGTCGCATGTTGGCTGGCCCAGATCACCGAATTCTGTTGCCACTATCAGCGGTACTAGGCGCATTACTATTAACCGCTGCAGACATGTTCTCACGCGTGGTACTTGCACCAGCAGAACTGCCTGTAGGCATTGTCACTGCGATTATCGGTGCTCCATTCTTCTTGTACCTTCTATTTCAACAGAAAGGGAGAATCCTTTAATGTTTCCTTCAGCATTAAAAGCGACCGACATCGAAGTGAAGTTCGGTAGTAAAGTGATATTAGATGGTGTTTCTATTGAGATTGAAGCAGGAAAAGTAACGACACTGCTTGGGCCAAATGGCGCCGGGAAAAGCACGCTGCTTAAAGCGTTATGCCAAGAGATTTCGAGCAAGGGTGATATCCAGTATTTTGGACACACCAAAGATAAGTGGTCTTCTCAAAAACTGGCAAAGCACTTGGCTATGCTTCCTCAGCACAGCACGTTGACCTTCCCGTTCTTGGCTCATGAAGTTGTCGAGCTTGGTGGTATCCCTCTACAAGAATCTAACAAAAACCTCACCAGCATCGCGAGTCAAAAAATGGATGTTGCTGATGTGACTCACTTAAGTGAAAGGCTCTACCCTTCCCTATCCGGCGGTGAAAAACAACGTGTTCACTTGGCTCGAGTGCTAACTCAGCTTCATTATTCTGGTGACCAATGCATTTTAATGCTCGATGAACCAACGTCAGCACTGGATCTCGCCCACCAACACAACACCTTAAAGATCGCGAGAGAATTAGCCGACAAACATAACGCCGCCGTTATCGTGGTGTTGCATGACTTAAATCTAGCCGCTCAGTACTCAGATCGATTGGTCGTCTTGAAGGACGGTAACTTGGTTTGCGATGGCAGCCCTTGGGAAGCACTTAAGTCTTCGATGATTGAAGATGTTTATGGCTACAGAAGCATCGTAGAAAAACACCCAACCATGAGCTTCCCTCAAGTTCATCCCGCACAATAAGTCCGATTAAGGGAGCTACTCATTTTGAGTATTCGTTCTTAATGACAATGACGTCATTCTAAGCCTCGATCTATTCGAGGCTTTTTATTGGCTCATGGTCTCTCTCTCGCCTTAAACTCGATTTTACCACCGACCATAACAATGAGCCCCAAAACGCCTCACTCTGAGCGTTTGAGGCTCTAGAAATGGACATTATCAGTTAGTGTTACTTAACTTTTAGCAATGGAATGTAAATGTGAGACGTGAGCGTAAGCATATAAAAAGAAAGGAAATTAATACCTTCAGCGCGAAAACAAGATGGCGACAGCGATATGAGAACGAGACAAAAAGAGCAGGAGAAGGGAACGACAGGCACAAAAAAAGCCCCCTTAGGAGCTTCTTTCATTGTGTATTGATTATTGGCTCATACGAATCAATGATTTACCAATCAACCACTCTAGTTCTTTACCGCTAGTATCACCAAACTGAGTTTCAGTCAGTTTGTATAGACGATCGATACCGTTTGCCGCGAACTCATGTGCGCTTTCAGCAGTAACGATATGATGGAAAAGTAAACGTAAGATTGCTAGGAATTCGGCGTCTTCAAGTGCTGTAACCCAGTTAGCAGAGAATGCATCAAGACCGTTTTCGAAATCAATGTGTTCCATGAACATCTTGAAGATTCGACCGTCTAGAGCTGCTGTAAAGTCTGTTTTTTTGGGAAAATGGTGGCTTATACCTGTACGAGAAACGCCCGTTTGCTGACTCAACGTCGTGTATGACATCTTGTCGTAACCCAATCTTAATAGCTGGTCTACAACGGCATCCATGATTTTCTGGATAGTGATTTCTGTATCTTCTTTACTACGCTTTGGCATATTCAGGCTCTTCTCTTTGTAAATCCATCTAACTCAGTCAAATGAAGTCAGAATGCAAATCGTTATTAGCATTATGTGAGCAAGGTGTTTTATCGCAAGTATTTATAACTACATTCACACAAATACTATGTACGAATAATTCTACAGTGACGCCTCTTTGGACGCTTCGTCTAATTACTCTTCGAATAACCACCTTACGATCCTAAGTCGGTAATTTTAAATAACTACTTAGAATATGAAATACCCAACGAAAAATTCATTGTATAAATACCTATCAATCGACAGATAGTCTTATAAAATCATTCCTGACGCAACTAAGTGAATGATATTCTGACAAATTAATAACATTAATCTTCAGAAAAACATGATCGAGATCACATAGATATTTCGCGACGCGAATGTTCATATTAATTTTGTCTCCACGCAAACAACATAGCATACCAGTGCAAATTAGTTCAAAGATTTTAATTTTTGTAGATACAGATCAAATTGCTCGTTAGAATAACCTCAGACTTTGTAAGAGGATCATTTATGAGCCAAGATGTTAGTAACAATGATGTATGTGAAGCTTGCGGTTGCGCAGGTGAAATCGGCTTCATCATCAAAGAAGGCGATGAGGTTGCTGAGGTAACGGTTTACGGTAATTCTAAAGCCCTTATTGAAACTGAATTTGCTAAGTACGTTGAGCTAGCGAAGCAAGTGTCTGGCAATGTTGAGTTTGAAGCGTCAGAGATGACAGAAGATAGCACAGAATTGCATGCTCGCTTTAAATTTGAAGTCAGTGCTGAGAAGATTATTTTCGAACTTAAGACTCGCTCTCTAGCGCGTTAAATTAAGCACAAATGTTTATATAACTAAAAGACGAGTTTATTGCTCGTCTTTTTTTATAATTTCAACCCATCCCAGTGCACCATTGGTCTCAAAGTCATTTTCGGCAGCACATCGAATCAACACGCCTGAAACGTCAACGACAGCACCTAGGCTATATGCCTTATCATCATAATAACAAACTCGTTGCTGTGAACCACTCTGAGTGACGACAACTGCAGCCTTAGCGGGCATAGATATTGTTTTATTAGCATTCACTGATACTGAATAAAACACAGAAGTTAAAATCACAAAACCTTTTAGAATTTGACACTTTATTTCAATCACAGATCCACCTTTCATTGTGTTCTATTCCTTTTTACCTACCACAAATGAGTAAAACACTATGCGAGAATAATTTTTTCATTATAGTGTTAACGTCTATCGTAATAAGAAGCTTGTTATGCTCCGAATAATTACACTTATTATTGGTTCTTTAACCATAACAAATGTGACCGCAGAACCACTCGATCAATATCAAATATTGAACCATCTCGATAATTACGGAAACTTATATTTACGAAATAAACCTTACACGTCGCTTCCGACGGGGTTAGTGGTCGATGGCAACCTCAATATAGAAAATACCGCGATAACACGTCTACCCAAAGGGTTAGAAGTAAATGGCAGCCTTAAAGGCGGTAACAGCCAACTCGCCCAAGTTCCTTCGGGAGTAAAGATAAAAGGCTATGTCGACTTGATTGGCAGCCAAATCACCAGCTGGCCTCGAGGTGTCAGAGTTGGAGGGTTTATTAACCTAACCGATACGCCGCTTCAAAGATTGCCTAACAGTTTTCGAGTGAAAGGCGACCTCAGTGTGATCCGCACTCCTTTAACAGAACTCCCAAATGGGATAGTCATTGATGGAGACTTATATATAGGCGGTTCTGCGATTACTGCATTTCCCGATACGATGACAGTGAAAGGAAACATCTTCCTCGGTGGTAACACGATTACCACATGGCCAACCAACTTAGATCTTGGTGGCGCGGTGGCTCGCTGATACAAAAAAGGAGCTTCGGCTCCTTTTTTGTATCAATCTCTTGTTGGTTAGTGACTATGCCCACCAACCAATAAGCTCACTAGACGTTATGCTTACTAGCCATTTTGTTTATTAGGCAACAGCGAGCTAGCCAATAACGAACTAGACAATGTTCTTCACTGGGTTTGCATAACTATCAATTAAGTACTGACGAGCACCTTGAGGTAGGCCTGATAGCTTTTCTTCAAACTCTTTTTTAACGACGTCTGTAATAGACTCGTCTTCCTTCTCAGCAGCCAATAAGTTTACTGGAAACAGTTTGTAGTTTTCATGGATCTGGCGGTCGATCTCTTGAGCAAGTGCTTCTGGAGTTTCGAAATCTTGATCGATAACCTGACCAAAACCAACATGAACGCGCCCTTTATTACCGATGATACCTTGAATGATACTTTCGATATCTTCAAACTCACCTTTTTCGTAACTGCCGTTTACGTCTTTTTCAAAAAGCTCGATCGCTTTAGCAATGTCACATGGGTCGTTTTCATATGAAATAGACACAGGAACGATCTTCAATGATTTCACGTATTCAGGGAATGCGATTTTTTGCTTACGTCCTTCAACATGGAACATCTTCAAGATTGCTGGCTCAGTAAAATCATTACCGTCTTTTGCACGACCTTCTTTTTGAGCAATCCAGATTGAATGCCCCATTTCCAAAGAATGCTTGATGTACGAAGAGAGCTGGCCAAGCGCTTTCATCATTTCACGCGGTCCTTTCAAAGAACGCTTTACAATGAAGCTCTTATTAAGGCGCATCAGTTCAGTCGCACACGGTTTCTTCAACAAGTTGTCACCGATTGCAATGCGGCAAGTTTGATGATTGTTGCGATGTAATGCGTAGTTAACTAACGCCGGATCCATAGCAATATCGCGGTGATTTGAAATAAACAGATAAGCTTGGTTAGCGTCCAGAGATTCCACACCTGTGTATGTCACACCGTTGGTGGTTTTCGCTAACGTATCTCGCAAGTATTTCTTAACTTCAATCTGAATGGACTCAACGCTGGTGAGCTTACTCCATTTCATTTTCAAGTAAACGCGCAAGATAGGACTCATTAATGCTTTAAACCAAGACGCATGGTTTGAAAAACGATAGTGCAGAATCGCATTGATAAATTCTTCATCATTAATAAGACGGTTTAGTGCCGCTGGAATTTCATCATCGCCGTAAGGACGAATATCAACATATGGATCGATCGGAGAGGTCATTTTTTAATTCATATAATAAATAGCTGACTTATTCTACGCGTTGTTTTGACTTCCCGCAGCTACAGAGCCCATACTTTTGATAAGGTCAGACCAGAAAGATTGAAAATCCCCTGTTATTGTTGGCATTCTTTAAGATTAGGGGTAATCTTGACGTCCCAAAACTAAGGTACTATCTATGAACTTCGCTATTGAATATACATCGGCTTACTTTTCACACTTGGTGATCACACCTCGCAAGAAAGTACTAAAACATAGCCTTGTATCGGTTCAGAGTGGTTTGGTTTTGATAAAGCTTGGTAAACAAGAATACGCCGTTGAACCGGGACAGAGCATTTGGGTTCCTTATGACTGCTTAACCTCACTGACCTACTTTCCAAACACACAGGTGAATAGCGTAGACTTCTCCGTTCGTCTGACCGACTCGTTCCCACGACAAGCGGGTTACATCACGCAGACTAACCTGTCATTGGCGCTATTAGAGAAACTAGAATTCACCAAAGCTCGCGCGACCAATGCCAACAATACCGAGCAAGCGTTCAAAGAGATGTTGTCTGTACTCAAACAAGAAGTACTGGCGTTTAAACCTTTGCTTTGTGAAAGTGCCCTATCTCAGCGATTCAATCAGTGGAACATTGATGATTCGAATCTGCCACAAGAGCACACCTTGGTGATGGTAATGCGCGAAGCGAAGAAACGCATGCAATCAGGTCAAAAGCGCACGCTTGTTATTGATGATTTGTTCTCTGGAAAAGAAGAAGAGTTCGAACAACTGTGCATGCTCGTGTTTGGTGAAGACCTATAAGCAAGAGTATCGGACACCCATTCTCTGCTCACTAGACTGCTCTTCACTCGCTGAGTTACTGAGAGAGTTAAAGCCCCTCTTCAGTCAGTTTGTAAAGCAAACATCTAAATTAAACGACAAAAAACCAGATACTAAAAAGCCGCAAAAACTCAGTTTTTGCGGCTTTTTCTCTATTATTGTCGTTTCTTAGCTTAGCACTACTTAAAAAGGCACTGCCCGAAAGGATACTTTTGTCTAGAAAGGTAGCTCAACCTGCATCATAAGGTCTGCGTCTCTTGAATCATGCCAACGGTAGTCAAAGCGCATACGAGGTTGCCCGTCAACTTTCTCGCCAAAACCGATACTCAGTTGAAGGCCGTGATTCATCAACCACTCTTCAGTCGACATATCGTACTGTTCATCTTCGAGATCTTCTGGAAACCACATCCCTAAACCAACATAGTTGGATTCAAGGCTTTGCGTTAACAATGGCGTATCTTTATTTTGAATAACCCAATCAGACCAATAGTCTGCGGTACTTTCTGGCTCTTCATCACTCAACCCGCTGATTTCAAGCATACGTTGACCAAAAGATTCAATACTCGAAGAGAAGTCTAAACAACTGTTTTCATCATCAGAAGTCAGCATGATCGAACCTAGGCTAAAGAAATCACAATCAGCATGAGCATGAGCATGAGCAGACATATTGCATGCTGCAATAATCAACGTCGCTGGTATCACGCGCTTTAGCATAGTCATCAGACCTCTGAAATAGTGAATCTACATTGTTGTATACAGACCACTGTTTTGCAATATCTTTGTAACTGACGTTGTACTCAGTTTTGCCACATTGCTCCCATTTTGCAAAGCATTGCGAATATCTGTACTGCGGATTTTGACTTTTTCAGGGCAAGCCATAACTGACCAACGCTCAGTTATCTCATCAGATTTATAGAAAGATGAGAACTTAAAGAAGTTGTCAGGCCCAATAACGAACGTCAGTTCCGCATCTGGATGTTGTTTTTGAAGTTCACTGAGTACCGCGTAGGTCGTCACGCTTTCACCTGGTGTAAACAGGCTCTTTTCGATCAAAGAAAGCTCAACTTGATCCAATGAAAGATCACTAATAAACACCTTAACTAACTGACACCTCGTATCAAAGTCTAGCATCTCTTTTCCCCAAGCATGGGCAATACTTGGAACGAGTAGGATTTTGTCAAAGTGAGCCAACGAATCAATCACACTTTTATGCCCCAAGCTCGGTGGATTAAACGCACTACCGAAAATGGCTATTTTTTCCATGGTTTATTGCTGCCTTCTCTTTCTAAGCTTGTGCAAAGAGGTTTTTAAATCGGATGATTTAGGTATGATAACACTAGATTTTTAATTTGCTTGCAGAAAAGGAATACGAATGGAACAGTTAATTCGTGACGAAATGCGCGTACTACCTTCAATTGATCCTCACTTTGAAGTGACTCGTCGTGTGGACTTTATTAAAACGAAACTTCAGCAGTCAGGCTGCAAATCACTGATACTCGGTATCAGTGGCGGTGTAGACTCAACGACCTGTGGCCGTTTAGCACAAATGGCGATCAACAGCCTCAATGAAAACTCTGGCAACAACGACTACCAATTCATTGCTGTTCGCCTGCCTTATGGTGAGCAAAAAGATGAAGACGAAGCGCAACTTGCTCTTTCTTTCATCCAACCTTCTCAATCCGTTTCTGTAAACATTAAAGCGGGTGTTGATGGGCTTCACGCAGCCTCTCACGTAGCTTTAGAAGGCACAGGCTTACTACCAACAGATTCTGCGAAAATAGACTTTGTGAAAGGTAATGTGAAAGCTCGTGCTCGCATGATCGCACAATACGAAATTGCGGGTTACGTTGGCGGCCTTGTGATTGGTACTGACCATTCAGCAGAAAACATCACTGGCTTCTACACTAAGCATGGTGACGGCGCATGTGATTTAGCACCATTGTTTGGTTTGAACAAACGCCAAGTTCGTGAGCTTGCAGCAACGCTGGGCGCTCCAGAGCAACTTGTTAAGAAAGTACCTACCGCTGATCTAGAAGAGCTTGATCCACAGAAAGCCGATGAAGCAGCGTTGAACCTTTCTTACGATCAGATTGATGATTTCCTTGAAGGCAAAGAAGTCCCTCAAGATGTATCAGATCGTTTAGTTGGCATCTACAAAGCAACACAGCACAAGCGTCAACCAATCCCAACGATCTACGATTAATTTTTTGAATTAGTCTCAGAATCAAAAAGGCCGGACGTTCATTTCAGTGAACTTCCGGCCTTTTCTATTTGATGCACTTTTCTTTATGATCTAACGAGTCGTTAATCCACAACTTCGATATCAGTTTGCGGAACACTGCAACACGCCAGTATTTGCCCCATATTACGTTCATGATCTTGTAACGCTGGTACATCAGGTTGGTGAACTTGCCCTGACTCAAGGGTCACTTTACAAGCGCCGCAGAAACCCGCACGACAACTTGAAGCAATAGACACACCCGCTGACTCTGCCTGCTCTAGTAAGGTTGACTGATTATTACCTTCGAACAAGTAACCATTCACACTCAATTGCAGTTGCTTCACAGCTTCCTCGGTCGATTGAGCCACTCCAAACGCTTCCTGATGATAATGCTGAGGATTGAGCCCCATTTGAATCAGCAGTTTCTTTGCATTATCCATAAAGCCATCAGGGCCGCACACGAACGCTTGGCGTTTGTGTAGTTCTGCAATTTTAGCAACATGCGACACGCTTAGACGCCCAGATAAACCAGCCCATTCTTTGGTTGGTTGGCTTAACGAATAAATAACGCGAAGACCCGCATGCTCACTGGCAATTTTATCAATCTCAGCTTGATAAGGAATATCTTCTTCGCTGCTGCATTGATGATAGAAAACCACATCATCAATTTGACCATGGTCTGCCAAGTAACGAAGCATCGACAGCATTGGCGTGATACCGCTGCCTGCAGACAAAAGCAGTAACGGGTGAGTTGGATTCGCTTCTAAGTAGAACTCGCCATCTGGATTTTGAGCAACCAGCGAGTCGCCCACTTGGAAATGGTCATTCAACCAGTTAGAGATCTGGCCATCGTCCACTCGCTTCACTGAAATCGCTAAGCGACCCGCTCGTGATGGGCTAGACGATAACGTGTAACGACGAGAGACCTTCTCGCCATTAATCATCATCTCAATCGGTAGATGTTGTCCAGGCTGGTAACTTGGTAGGGAGTGGTTCTCTTTAGCAGGCTCTAACCAAAATGTAGTGAAGTCACGAGCGATCTCTTCGCGCTCAACACAAGTAAAGTGCAACGACTCAACCCAAGTGTCATCATAGTGCTCTTTCTCTTTAGTTTCGAGCACTTCAACCACATCACCGAATTTGACTAAGCCTTCATTTTTAGCCAAAAGATTCTGACCAAAGAAAACACCACCGCGTTCATTAGCTCGGAATGTAGAGAAAGTATTAAGCGGCTCTTTAGTTGGTCTAAATTCGCCGCGTTCAACGTCCACCGTCGTTAGAATACAGCGCTCACAAGGTTTCACCGCTTCGAATTCTACCTCACCGATACGGATACGCTTCCAGCTGTCTTCAGCAAAGGCTTCGGTATTAGAAACCACGAAGTTAGTGCGGAACTGGTCCATTGAATGCACTTCAGGGCTGCGGCGATTAAGCTCATCAAGCGATGCTTGGCTGATCACTAAGATTGGATAACCATCAGCGAAACTGACATTCTGGCCAAGCTTTTCACGCACTCGATTCGATTGCTCACCAGAGAACAGTAGCTCAACACGGACACCTAACATATCGCTGAACCAATCATCGGCTTCATCATTGGTAGTGTAAGCAGTGAAACTGTCTTTCCAAACCGTTGCTGGCGCTTCTTGCAACTTGAAATTCGCGTATTTTAAACGCAACGGTTCTTTACCTTCATAAGTAAAAATCAAACCGTCTGGTTGCAAGCTCGAAGATACCTTAACCATTTTCGGATACTTACGCGCCGTGATCATCGAACCGTCAGCCAGTGCCAACATAAAGCGTCGGTCGAAGGTAAGGCCTTGTTTTTCAACCCAGGCAGAAGAGAGAGAGATCCCGCCTACTGATTTTACCGGAAACACATTAATTTGAGATAAGGAGGGCTGTTGACCTGAAGGATCTTGCTCCAAAGCCTTTCCATTTGAAGGTAGCTGCGACATAACGATTCCAATGTTTTGTTGTTTGTCCCAATGCTAACAAATGGTTATAAATAGATAAACTGGCAGGCATTAAACACTTGATACTAAGCTAATATCTTAAGATGTTTAAACGACTGTCTTCTATACATAAAGACACCAATGCATTAACTTTCTCCATACGTTCTATAATTTGAACACGGTTATCGCATTGAACCTTCATTGAATAAAAAGGATTTATCATGAACAAACTCGTCATTATCATTTTATGTGTACTGCTTCCGCCTGTTGGCGTGTTCTTCGCTCGTGGCGCCGGGAAAGATCTAGTGATTAATATCATTCTTACCTTCTTCTTCTGGGTTCCAGGAATGATCCATGGTCTGTGGGTAGCCACCCGCTAACCCTTATTAAATAAATACCGAATAAAATACCCATAAAAACAAGCTCCTAGCCCTGAAGAGTTAAAAATAGGATGAAATGAAAGTGCTTTTCCACTATCATCCTGTCGCCTAAACGTAAGCGATTGCTTTCACAAATATCGCCGAGTTTAGGCTCCAACTACATAACACTTCAAATGGTGGGAGCCTTCAATGACACAACTTACGATTACTCGTCCTGACGACTGGCACGTTCATCTACGCGATGGCGAAGTATTAAAAGATACAGTTCGCGATATCAGCCGTTACAATGGTCGAGCGTTAATCATGCCAAATACCATCCCACCGGTAACCGATACCGAAATGGCTCTTGCTTACCGTGAACGCATCATGGCAGAGCAGCCAAGTGAACAATTTCAGCCTCTAATGGCACTTTACCTGACAGACAACACAACACCTGACGAAATTCGTAAAGCGAAAGAATCTGGCGCTGTTGTAGCGGCGAAGCTATACCCTGCTGGCGCGACGACAAACTCGGATTCAGGCGTAACTTCAGCTCAAAAGATCTACCACGTACTCGAAGCGATGCAAGAAGTGGGTATGTTGCTGCTGGTACACGGTGAGGTAACGGCTCACGATATTGATATATTTGACCGTGAAAAAGAGTTTCTAGACACGGTTCTAGCGCCGATTGTTAACGACTTCCCTAACCTGAAGATCGTTCTAGAGCACATCACGACTGCAGATGCTGCAACTTTCGTTAAGAACGCTAACGAGAACGTAGCGGCAACCATTACTGCTCACCATTTACTTTATAACCGCAACCACATGTTGGCTGGCGGCATTAAGCCACATTTCTATTGCCTACCTATCCTTAAGCGCAACACGCACCAATTGGCACTTATCCAAGCAGCGACAAGCGGTAGCAAGAAGTTCTTCTTGGGTACAGACTCTGCGCCACACGCGAAAGGTGCAAAAGAATCAGCATGTGGTTGTGCAGGTTCTTACACAGCGCACGCTGCAGTTGAACTGTACGCTGAAGTATTCGATTTAGAAGGCAAGATTGAGAACCTAGAAGCGTTCGCGAGCCACAATGGTCCAGACTTCTACGGTATGCCACGTAACTCAGACACAATCACGCTCGTTAAAGAAGAGTGGAATGTTGCTGAAACGATGCCTTTCGGTTCAGACATTGTTGTGCCAATCCGTGGCGGCGAGACTATTGCTTGGTCTGTAAAATAAGCATTTGGACGGTAAAATAAACCCCTAGTCGGTAAATAAGGGCTTAGGTTGTTAAATAAACACCCTCCATTTAACGAAAAGGGCCACCATAATAATTATAGTGGCCTTTTTTTCGATGAAAGACTGTCTTATTCAAAAAAGTAATTTAACGATTACTTACCACGAATTTTTCCAATAGCAGTCCAAATAGCAACGACAATCAATCCAGCTAAAAACCCAATCACACCATTCAACAGCGTTGGTACCACTGCTGTCGCAAGAGTATATCCACTGAAGTCCATAATAATCGGTTCAATTAAGTGATGAATTGCAGGAACATTGTGTACCACAATACCGCCGCCAACCAAGAACATCGCAGCCGTGCCGACAACCGCAAGCATCTTCATTAGCTTTGGCGCAAATGCGACGAGCCCATTACCCAAACTGGTTTTAATGGCACTCCCATTTGATGTGCGTTGAAGATAGAAGCCTAAATCGTCTAGCTTCACTATCCCTGCCACTAAGCCATAAACCCCAATCGTCATCACAACCGCTATCAAGCTCACCACAAGAATCTGAGTTACGATACTTGTACCCGTTACGGTACCCAGCGCAATTACAATAATTTCCGCAGATAATATAAAGTCAGTCCGAATCGCACCTGATACCTTTCTCTTCTCATACTCTTCAACAGATTCGCCCGAGCTGCTTCCCTCATCTTTCTGTTCGTGGTGATGAGCATGAGGAAAAAGCTTTTCTAAGATTTTCTCTGCCCCTTCAAAACAAAGAAACAGACCACCAATCACCAGTAGTGGCATGATCAACCAAGGAATGAATGCACTAATCAACAATGCCGCCGGAACCAAAATCAGCTTATTTTTAAATGAGCCTTTTGCGACCGCCCATACCACTGGGATTTCTCTTTCAGCAGAAACACCTGACACCTGCTGAGCGTTAAGGGCTAAATCGTCACCCAATACGCCTGCAGTTTTTTTAGCTGCCACCTTAGACATCAATGCGACATCATCCAACACGGTTACAATGTCATCTAGCAGTGTTAATAAACTTGCTCCAGCCATTTTATTGTCTCTTTATAAAGGATTTAACCATCGATAAAATGTAACACCATCAATTCACTCATCAAAGTTATGAGTCTGTAAAAAATAAAGTCACAAGTTGTGTTTTCTATTGCTGTCTTTGTTCGACAGGAATAATCTGTCTTAATCTTTCACGAACATAAAAGAAAAAGTATAGATGAAAAGTGAATCTACCTACCCGATTGGTAAGCCTGGGCAAAAATGGCAACAAGCAGAACGTGAAGTATGGTTAGCTCAACGAACGGTTAAGCGTGAATACCAGCAAGAAGTTGTATCAAAGATTAAAACACTTGCAGACCGCTTTGACATCGAACAATACGGCGCATTGAGCTACGAAGAAGCTCGCTTCCCGCTCTTTGCAATCAAGAGCAAAAACTGGGATGAGTCAAAGCCGACGATTCTGGTCACTGGTGGTGTTCACGGTTACGAAACCAGTGGTGTACATGGCGCTATCAAATTTGCAGCGACCCAAGCAGAAAAATACGCTACGCACTTCAACATTGTAGTAGCACCTTGTGTAAGCCCTTGGGGCTACGAAGTGATCAACCGTTGGAACCCAAATGCTGTTGATCCAAACCGCTCTTTCTACGAAGGTACACCAGCAGAAGAATCAGCAAACCTACGAGCTTTAGTTGCGTCTCTGCCAGAAATGTTGGTTCACGTTGACCTGCATGAGACAACCGATTCTGATGAAACCGAATTCAGACCTGCACTCGCAGCTCGTGACGGCATTGAGTACATCGAAGGTATGATCCCAGACGGTTTCTACACTGTTGGCGATACTGAAAATCCTCAACCAGAATTCCAAGCAGCGGTCATCGCTTCAGTTGAAAAAGTAACTCACATTGCCCCTGCGGATGACGAAGGCAAGATCATTGGTTCAGACGTCACTCAACACGGCGTGATCAACTACCCAATGAAGAAGCTTGGCTTATGTGGCGGCGTGACTGACTGTAAGTACGGTACAACCACTGAGGTTTACCCAGACAGCGACAAAGTAACAGACGAAGAGTGTAACGATGCTCAAGTTGCTGCTGTAGTCGGTGCTTTAGATTACGTAATTCAACACGAACTGAACACATAAGCGAATAGCTAGCATCTAATAGCTAACCCTTACAGCTACAAAAAAGAGCCATAAGTGATGATTCACTTGTGGCTCTTTTTTATCTTGCCTCTGATTTCTTCTTGGGCATAAAAAAGCTCCCTTGCACCGAGTACAAGAGAGCTTTGAATTATGCTGAGTAAAGTAAATCCCTATCTCGCGACTTACTTAATTCACGATTTATTTTGTAGTTTGAGTAACGGTTTCTTGCCCTTTACCGACCTCTGTCAGTAGGCCTTTCAACAAGCTCACACAACCGATCAGAAGAATGATCGTAAACGGCAGTGCAGCAATGATCGTGATCGATTGAAGTGCTTGGATAGATTGAGTGCCACCAATCCACAGCATCACCATCGCGATAACACCTGAGATAACCGCCCAAACCACTTTCTGTTTCACTGGCACTTCTAGTTTACCACCCGCTGTCATGCCATCGATAACGATAGAGCCTGAGTCTAGCGTTGTAACGAAGAACACAATGATCAGTGCGACTGCGAGAACTGACAGAATGCTACCAAACGAGTATGCATCTAGCATGTAGAACAAGCTTAGAGATACATCAGTGATACCTTGGTCGAACCCAAGTTGCCCTACATGATTAATCACTTGCTCAATAGCCACACCACCGAAAATAGACATCCAAGCTGAAGTGACCAATGTAGGGATAATCAGTACGCAAAGTAGGAATTCACGAACCGTACGGCCTTTAGAAATACGCGCTACAAACATACCGAAGAATGGTGCATACGCAACCCACCATGCCCAGTAGAACACAGTCCAGCCATGCAGCCATGTTGTGTCTTCACGGCCTGAGCTTTGGCTCAATGCTACGATGTTTTTAACGTAGCCAGTCGCAGCCGTCGCCACAGAATCAAGCACTGTAGTGAAGTTAAGAACAGCAATCAAACCAAGGAATACAAACGCAATAACCATGTTCAGGTTACTTAGGAACTTAACACCACCGTCCATGCCACGTAGAACAGAGATGATCGCCAAGCCCATGATCAGCACGATGATAGATTGCTGAAGGAAGATGTTGTTTTCCAAGCCGAACACGTGACTGATACCACTTGCTGCTTGTGTACCACCTAAGCCCAATGAAGTCGCAAGACCAAACAGAGTAACCAGTACGGTTAGTACATCGATTACATCACCGGTTTTGCCCCACACACGCTCACCCAGAATTGGGTAAAACACAGAACGCATTGATAGCGGTAAGCCTTTGTTATAAACAAAGTACGCTAGACAAAGCGCCGTCATACCATAGATAGCCCATGCATGAAAACCCCAGTGGAATACGGTTGCGCCTAGCGCTAGTTCACGACCAGCGGCTGTGAAAGGTTCTGCGTCTAATGGTGTTCCGAACCAGTTCGTGAAGAACGCAGTTGGTTCTGCAACACCCCAGAAGATAAGTCCAATACCCATACCTGCTGCGAACAACATCGCAATCCACGATGACATTGAATAGTCCGCCGTCGCGTCTTCGCCACCTAAACGGATTTTACCCAACGGTGAAAAAGCCAGAACAACAGCAAACGCTAGCATGATGTTAGCTCCCAACATAAACAGGAAGTCAAACTTTGATAGAACAGCACCCTTAATAGAATCAATTGCAGCTTTAGCATCTGCAGGAGGAAGAGCAAGAAGAGTGATGATAAAGAGAAGAGATAAGCCTACTGAGGCTACGAAGACGGTGTTATGGACATCCATGCCCCATTTACTGACGTTATCTTGACCAACTTGATAGTCAGTAGAATCGATACTGTATTTTTTTGATTTAAAACTCATAAATTATGATGTTCGCATATCCGAATCAACGAATATAAGGACGCTCTCCATATCCAACTACTACTTGATTGGCTCGCCATTTCACAAAAATAAAACGTGATAAAAACCACCGAGCAAGGTGATAAATGGACTTACTAGCTCAATCCCAGGACGCTTACAATAGCACAGCACGAAGCATTTTGACTGAGTTTTCGCTCAATAGTCACCCAAACCACCGTCAATCATGATAGTTGAGGCAATAAAAAAAACAAATAAAAACCTTTAAATACAGCGTATTAAATAAAAATAACGCACTGTGAAATATCATTCAAAGTTTCTACAGATAATTTTAATAACCACCAAATTTACTTATAGCTCTAACAAAAAAGCCCCGCTATAGGGGCGGGGAAAGTTACCAAAGGTAAAAGAGAAATCGGTATCTCGATTGCGGCGCTACTTCTTAAAGTGGCGCGGCAGTTAGTTAGCGTTCAATCGCGAAGTACTGTTAGTTCGTGGCGCTATATAAAATCGAGAGGTAACATTAAATCGCGTAGCAAAACCCTAGGTTGTAGTCTTCGCCATTCTTCGCTGTGAACTCTTTATCTTCGCTCGATGCATTCGGTCGACCGCTTTCATCGCCTTTCACTAAGCTCACCCAGTGACGGATTCCTGAAGAGCGACTAGCCTCTGTTTGGCCAAACGTAGTGCATGTCTCAAGTTGAATATCTTGAATATCAACCAACTCCAAGTGGCCGGTACCTTTACGAGCACCGATTGTCACTTCAACGTGTGTACCGCTTTCGTCACGGAATAATATTGCTGAAGGCTTTGATTTATCACCAGTGTAAGCCACAAAGTGTTTAGCGCGTTTTAGGCCGGTGTGTTCACCGTTTTTGAAGTAAACCTGAACATGTCGATAATCAATCTCGTAGCTCACCGCGTTTTCGTGTGAACCCGCCTCAAGAGGAAATAGAGTATCAAGCAACTGTTTCGCCATTTTCTGTTTTTCGAGTTGCTTGTCTGCTTTCACCATTTCGACGGCAAAGACAGCTTCAGCAATAAATGTTGAATGGTTTCTGTGAAGTTCTGTTTTGTCTAGTGTCAGCATATTCATAATCTTTCCCTCTTACGGCTTTGAATTTCATGTCGGTCAAAAATCCTGATTGACCCTTTTCAAAATTGTTCTTTACTGTGTTGCTTCCATGTATTTCATACTACCTGTATTTCTGAAACAATTTCACAACAAAAATTTCACACTGTTAATTTTACTAAATTGATTTTTTACACACCCCCGTATTTTGAGCCCTAGCCCTTTATTTAACTGGGCTGAGGGCTCACTAGAAACACTTTTACGTGTTGTTTGATTTTGTGTAATAACCGACCCCAACCAACTTATTGTCGATCACTCGGTAGTAGGTATGCTTGGTTTCGACTTTACTCGACAGCGGATTCAGCCATCGGTAGGTGTAAACTCCACGCCCATTTTCTTTGGCGAGATTCAACATCTCAGTAAGAATCGGTTTATCGTCTGGACTTAGGATTTCGCTGTGTGATCGCCCGACAAGTTCAGGAGAAACACCGTGTGCGAGCAACTTTCCAGAGCTCATGTCCATAACAAACACATACAAGTCCCCTTCAACAAAACTGCCTTCGCTATTGTTGAATTCGGTAATGCTGTCTTGTTCAGATTCAACTATCGCCGTCATGGCTCTTGCCAATAATCGCTTAGCCTCTGTGGCACTCGAACGTTCAGGGTAGTAACCCACTGCCACAATCACATCGCCCACGCGCTCGAAGAAGGTGGTTTTAGGCTCGCCCATGCGGTCGGTAGGATTCGTCCAATGGTACTGAACTTCACCAAAACCGTTGTGTACCGCTTTAGTGATCATTTCTCTGAAAAAAGGATTGCCGTAAACATCTTGAGTGTCCAAAACACTGTCACCCACCAGCACCATTGAAGAGCCACCACTGGCGAGGAATTGGCCATCAATGCCTAAAGCAAACACATAAAGCTCACCGTCTATATATTCAGAGTCGCTCATGAAGTCACTCACGCTCTCATCGCCATCCTTTTGCACATGTATAACCGCTTTCGCAAGCAGCGTTTTGGCTCTTCTTTCAGCGTCACTGATCACATGTGGCTCTGAAATTTCGAGCACATTGACTGGCTCATTTTCTTTCGCTGTTTCTGAATGTTCGGCACGTAATCCAATGCCACTGATCACTGCAAATACGGCACAACCAATAAGGATAATTCTTGATATATTCATAGTGACCTCTCCTAATAGCCCACTAAGGACGGTAGCCAAAGCGTAATTTTTGGGAAGAAAGCGATAACGAATACGCCGACTACGGATGCAAGAACAAAGGGATGGATCTTCGCGGTGATCTGCTCGACCGTGGCCCCGCCTATCCCCGAGGCGACAAAGATATTTTCACCAAGCGGAGGTGTAGCAAAACCTATTGATAGCGTACACACCACCACGATCCCAACGTGCGTTGGATCGGCGCCAAGCATGTACATAATTGGCAGTAACACGGGCACGATGATCATGATTGCAGCCAAGGTTTCCATGAACATGCCAATGAACAACAGTAAGGTGATCGTCAGCGCCCACACCATGTACATATTGTCGGTAAAACCGAGCAGTGACTCAGCCACTACAACTGGGATTTTTTGTTCTATTAGCAAGCGTCCAAAAACCGTTGCGGCGAATAGAATCAACAACACACGTCCCGTGATCCAGGTTGTTGTCGACAGAGACTTAAGCGTACTTTTGAACGACAGCTCTCGGTGAATAAACACACCAACAAACAACGAATAGAAGATAGCGACGACCGCTGATTCTGTCGGCGTAAACATACCGCTGTAGATACCACCAAGAATCAGAAACGGAGCCAATATCGACCATAAACCACGGCGTAAAGAGTGCCTTACTTCGCCAAATGACCATGTTTCAGTCAGTCCTTTATAGCCCTCTCGCTTGGCAATCACGTAATTGGTAATCACTAGCGTCGACGCCATGATAAATCCAGGAACAACCCCTGCGACAAACAGTTTTGGAATAGATAAAGAGGCGAATTCTCCGTGTTGAGCAATGGCTTCAGGTGGTGCCATCAAGCCCATGGCGGAAATGCCAAAAATAACTAAGGGAATGGAAGGCGGGATGATAATACCCAAGCCACCCGATGCAGCCGTTACTGCCGATGCGTAACTCTTGTCATATTCACGTTTAACCATCGCAGGCACCATTAACATACCTACCGCGGCTGTGGTTGCAGGGCCTGAACCTGAGATAGCACCAAAGAATAAACACGCCATAACGGTTGCAGCGCCAAGGCCACCCGTCACGGGTCCGGCTAAACTCTCTGCGATATCCACCAGACGTTTGGAGATACCCGCCGCCTCCATTAATGCACCAGCAAGAACAAAGGCTGGTAGTGCCATTAATGGGAAGTTACCCACCGAGGTAAACGCGATTTGTACTAAAGCGATGGGATTTTTGTCGAGCAACATATAGGCCGCCATCGAAGCGCCGGCCAGTGAAACTGTGATTGGTGCACCTAGGATTAACAGGGTTAAAAAGCCACCAAATAAAATTAGAGTTAAATAGGATTCCATTATTACATCTCTCTATTACGACTATTCTCTGTGACGACTACTGCGTCGATTTTTGTGCCGTCATTTTGCGCAGTTCTTTCACTTCCGGATCTTCGTTTGTCGCGCCCTTGAATAAACGCTCGTAGTTGTTCCAGATAATTCGAA
Organism: Vibrio sp. nBUS_14; assembly: GCF_051201655.1. Taxonomy (NCBI): domain Bacteria; kingdom Pseudomonadati; phylum Pseudomonadota; class Gammaproteobacteria; order Vibrionales; family Vibrionaceae; genus Vibrio; species Vibrio sp. nBUS_14. The sequence goes on along the minus strand of NZ_CP179207.1, from coordinate 602,689 downwards.
TCATCATCAAGGAAAACGCGATAGGCAAAATCATATAGAAGTACTTCATTGGGATGCCTGTCGTCTGAGACTTCCAAAACAGGTTCATTTTGTTGAACACGAAATCGTAGCTGAGGTAAACAAAGTAACCGTTGAAACATAACCATAAGAAGTCGGCGATGGTTTCACTCACGGTTTGCACGATGGGTGGGAAGAATTTGAAATGGAAGCTCACTCGGTTGTGGGCTGACATTTTGGCCGCCACAACAGCGCCTAGATAGGCAAACCAAACGAACATGTAAGTCGCCACTTCATCACCCCAAGGGATGGAGTAATCAAAGAGCTGACGAGTAAGAATTTGTGTGAACAGTAATAGGACAAAGCTTGCGAGCAGCAGACAACAGGTATATTCCTCAATGTTGTTAAGATGCTTTTTTATAGTTTTAGCGACTGACATATAACCTCCAATGTTGATTTCCACATGACAACCAGTCGCTCACGGTCCTAAAAAGATCAGGTACAGAACAGATCAACGAGTAAAGCCATGTAAATGCCCTATCTCACTGTTCTATCGCTAGGTGATTAAGTAGCAGATAACAGCAGATAGGGCGTATCTAATCGTTACTTTCTACCTAGTAACTCAAGAACATCGTCTAGCTTGTCTTTGCCTCCAATGCTTGAATAGAACTTAGGCCAAACTGATTTCGTTACCTTGCTGATCCACTCTTGCTCATTGTCTGCTGGGTCTGTGAATACCATGCCTTTTGCTTGCAGTTCTTCACGGATCTTGTTTTCAGTATTTTCTAAGTAAGTGAAGCTGTGCTCTGTCGCTTCCTGACCTGCTTCAAGAATGATCTTTTGCATTTCAGGCGTCTGTTGTTGGAAGACAGTTTCACTGACGATTAGCGGTTCAAGTGAGAAGATGTAACGCAGATTTGTTACGTACTTTTGTACTTCATTGAACTTCATCGCATGAACAGTGATGTATGGGTTATCTTGACCATCAACTACGCCTTGTTGTAGGCCAGTAAAGGTCTCAGACCATGCCATTGGTGTTGGGTTTACACCCCATGCTTGGTACGAAGCAATCATGATTTCGTTACGCGGAACACGAATCACTAGTCCTTTCAGATCCGCTGGTGAAGCGACTGATTTTTTAGAGTTAGTCAGAACCCTAAAGCCAGAATAAGCCCAACCAACGATACGAACGCCTGCATCACGAATGGTGTTATCGACAAGATCTTGGCCCACTTGGCCTTGAGTTAATAGCACCGCTTCTTCTGCACTTTGAATGACGTAAGGCATGGTCAATAGACCAACAGTTGGAGAGAAAGGTGTTACGTTATTGATCGCCAATACAGAGAAGTCGAGTAAGCCGATTGCCGCGTCGTTGACGGTATCTTGCTCATTGCCCAATTGACCATTCGGGAACAGGTCGATTTTGACTTTGCCGTCTGTTTTTTGCTCCATCAATTCAGAAAATGATGTCGCTAATTCCCATTGAGTACCACCAGCAGCATCGCCGATAGCCATTTTAAAATTTGCTGCTGCCGCGGCATGAGATAGCATCGCTGTTGCTACAATTGTGACGCCAGCAATAATTTTATTTTTAATAAATTTCATAGTCTTAACCTTTCATATCATACAGACGTCCTGCCTGTACTTTGCTCACAAGGTGACCTGGTACAACTTTCCTGGTCGTAGTTCTATTTCCCTATTTTGGAAACAATGTTCGAGTAGTTAAAGCACTTCATCCTTTAACGAATACCACTGATAAAGGAACTGTTGCCCTACTCTTCGAAATGGTGCAAACATCTCAGATTCCACCACTTCCCTCACGTTGGGGAACGGAAGTTTTGATTCAAATATTGGCAAGTCAAGCTTATGACCTTCACCTGCGATCCACTGGGCAAGGCGCTTGCCTGCTTGAGCGGAGTACATCACACCATTGCCGCCATACCCTAGTGCGTAGAATATGGATTGCTTTGGATTCGGCTGATAGATTCTTGGCATCATGTCGTGGCTAACATCCACCCAACCCCACCATGAATAATCGATTTTGATCTGATCGAGAGAAGGGAATTTTCGGGTTAAGTCCGCTCTCAACATATCCTCGTATTTCTTTTCAGGTGCATTCTTGCCACTGATGGCACTGCGTGTACCGATCTGCACTCGGTTATCGGGTAACAAACGGTAGTAATGACGCAGGATTCTGGTATCCGTAATCACCTGATTGGTTTTGAAGTTACACGCGGCAATTTCTTCTTGACTTAACGGACGTGTCACCATCGAGTTAGAAAGTACAGGTAATAGGCGATTCTTAAGCTCTGAATGCAAACCTTGGCTGGTATACCCACCGGTACAAACACCGACAGAACGAGCCTTAACCACACCACCTGGTGTTTTTAGGTAGTGCACACCGTTGCGTGTTTCCCAACCCATCACAGGGCTTGCTGGGTGAACTTTTACGCCGAGTGCTCGCGCCTTTCTTAGATAGCCAAACGCCAGTTTCCCTGCATGGATGCCAATACCTTCTGGCTCATGCATTGCGCCTGCCGCTTCTTGGTCACCAACGTAATCACGCTTTACGGTTTCCGCATCTAAGATCTGCGCATCGTAATCGAACGTGTCACGCAGCAACTTGGCTTCTTTCTCGAGTGTTGCCATCACTTTTGGACGGTGAGCAACGTATAAGTGGCCACCCGGCTGCGGGTCACAATCAATGTCTTTGATCAGAGACTTAAAGGTGTTCATGCCATCGATGCATTCGCGGTGCATTTTTAGCGCGGTTTCGAGTCCCCAGCGTTCAATCCACTGAGAACGCTTCAAACGTCCTGACGCACACTGAGCCTGACCACCATTTCGGGTACTGCAGCCCCAACTCATGCGGTTAGCTTCAATCACAGTCGCTTTAATGCCGTACATTTCAGCAAGGTGTATCGCGGTGCTTAGGCCAGTGTAGCCTGAACCGATTATCGCTACATCGACATCCATATCCGATGTAATTGGACCATCATCTTCAGGTGGCGCGCCTGCGGTATCTACCCAATAAGTCGGGGCGTATTCCTTACCGTGACCTGGGCTCTTGTCTTTAAGTGGATCGTATTTTGGATCGTATCTTTCTTTTGCTTGGGTACTTTCTTGTGCTTGGGTGCTTTTCACCTTTGGCGGCACATCGGCTGCCGGTTGTTCCATTACTAAACTCATAATTCGACTCTCCTAGTCATAACACGTGACTGATTTTGGTTTCGTGTCTAGCTCTTGGGAGTATTGCTGGGAGTCAAAAGAGGTCGTGTTTTACGGAAGGCATTTTTTACGCTGATTTTTCCATCTTTCAGGGTAAACACATCAACCATACGAGCTTCGATGACAGTGCCATCAGGGTTAGTCGCAGAGAACGTTGATTCACTCACCGCGCGGTCACCACACACAAAGTGGACAGGGTCGCTCCAGGCTGCATCTGGAAAGTTCTGCCAAACCAATTCAAAGCTATTGCGAACGGCTTCGTACCCTTCGATAGTGTTTCCAAGTTCGCCTTCTCCTGCCACGGTGTGGAAGACACAGTCTTCGGTCATAAACGACATTAGCGCTTCAATATCATGGTTATTCCATGCATCACTAAAAGATTGTAAAAAGGCGGTGTCGACTTGGTTTTCCAGCACGAACGTCGCTGCATTGGTTTGCATATTCATATTCCAGAATCCTTTATGTTTTCGTTATTGGTTTAAATTTCAGTAGCTTTGCGCCACTTTTTTATTAGAGTGTTTAAACTAGATCTGTGAAAATTTAACAACTTGATAACAAGATTCGCCACTCTAACTTCGAGTTACTTTATAAACAATCTTTAAGCTCACAGATTTCATCTTTTTATAAATTAATTGGTGTTCTAATTTTATTTATCCTGTAACTCACTAGATTTATATGAGCTCTAAATAAAATCAGTAGAAATATTAGACTTTAGTCGAAATCAAAATCTTGATGATACTTTCGGCCATACTGCTCAAGCTGGCGATCATGAGTATTAACTTGTAATTCGATATTACCCTCACCTTTATTAATTGCTTGATTGCTATCTACATGGGCTTCATTTTTCAAATCAGCCAGTTTCTCTTCAATATATTCTGTCGGTTCATTTAAAACATTCATGGAGATTAATTCCTTTATCAGGTTTACTTTCGCTGATGGAAGAATATGAACGGAGACTAGACCGTTTGAATATTCTTTCTCATCGTACAAAGGTTGAATGGCATCATTGCCACCTTCCTTAAATGGGTGAATGGAATACCACTTGTCTTTTCGTTGCTCTTGCTGATCACAATCAGCCACATTGAATATCTGAGTTCTATTGAGGTCACATGGTGAGTTAAAAAAACTAACCTTATGATAATCAATAGCTTTGATAATATTGATACAGTCTTTACTTTGGCTGTAACATACAGACCACAGCGCATTAATCAGGTTATCTGTCCATTCAAGTAAACGGGTTGGAAACCCCTGTTTCTTGGCTAAACACATCAATAACCAATCGTTTATCTCGTGTGCACTCAACGAATGCCCGCCATAAACTCTCACGGTCGATAGAAGCTCTTGTTCGACACGGCGAATGTTCTTCCGATTTGATCGACCTAAGCTTGGCATCAGGTTATTATTTTCGTAATCACACACGTTATAAATTAAACCACGATGCCCACTACACTCAGCAATTAGCGAATCGATTATTTCATACAGTTCTTCTATTGAACTTATATAACGTTTATTTTTCACAACATGCATGTAATAGGTCACTTAATTTAAATTCGGTACAATCCAAGCATCAACATTTACGGCTAGGTAATAGGTAATAGGTAATAGGTAATTAACATCGTTAGCTATAACTTCCCAAAATGATAATATGTATATATCTTCGTCAAAATAACTATTTGTGGATCCATTAGTTAAGGATCGATTAATAATAACGAGTGAAAAAGTGTATATATCTAAAACCACTTATATACTTATGAGTCATTTAATTAGTGTTCTAATGTTTAACTAGAGATTATTGAACTAAGCGTTTACGTTCTTCACTTAAGCACTTTGCCAATACCCGTTAATATTGCCCGACCACGCACTCGACAACATTCTCGATGATGCGCTGGCCGGACAAACTTCCTACGACTTATACGTAATCTTTGTATTTATCTAGGAAACGAACCGGTGTTGATAGTGCATCTCGGCGGAACGGGTCGCCCAATTCCTGAGTACACATGATTTCAATGATGGTTGTTTTTCCTTCGTTCATTTGCATGTCGATGGCTTTTTGCAGAGTTGGGCCTACATCTTCTAGCTTATCAACCGTGATACCTTCTGCGCCCATTGCTCGTGCGATCTCTGCAAAGCTTTGGTTTTCAAGTTCACCAGCAACAAAGCGTCGGTTGTAGAAGTCGACTTGGTTCTTCTTCTCAGCACCCCATTGACGGTTGTGGAATACCACGGCTGTCACTGGAATGTTATGGCGAACACATGTCATGGTTTCCATCAAGCTCATGCCCCACGCACCGTCACCTGCATAAGAGATAGCTGGGCGATGAGGTGCTGCCGCTTTCGCACCAATGATGGTCGGGAACGCGTAACCACAGTTACCGAAACTCATTGCAGCAAAGAAGCTACGTGGTTTTTCAAAGCGTAAGTAGCTGTTTGCCACTGAGTTGATGTTACCGATATCCGTCGAGACCATTACGTCTTCAGGCATCGCTTTTTCTAGCTCACGCAATACTTGGCGTGGGTGTAGGTATTCACCGCCAGAGAACGGAGTCTCGTGTGAGTTTTCCTCAATCATATCTAAGCTGAAAGAGTCACGTTCGTGTGTCCACTCATCAAGCTCTTTTTCCCAAAGTGCTTTCTCTGTTGCGACTGTGTCTTGACGAGCGCCTTTGTTGTCATCACACAACAGTGCACGACCTTCTAATCTTTCAGATAGAGCAACCGCAGCGGCTTTCGCATCACCACAGATACCAACTGAAATCTTCTTAACTAGGCCAAGCATCTTGTTGTCTGCATCAATCTGAATGATTTTCGCGTTCTTTGGCCAGTAGTCCATGCCATGTTGAGGCAAAGTACCAAATGGACCGAGACGTGTACCTAAAGCGATAACCACATCCGCTTGAGCCATCAATTTCATTGCTGCTTTCGAACCTTGGTAGCCTAGAGGGCCACACCATAATGGGTGACTCGCAGGGAAAGAGTCATTGTGCAGGTAGCTGTTCACTACAGGTGCACCTAGTCTTTCTGCTAATGCTGCACACTCTTGAACTGCATCTGCCATTACCACACCGCCACCAGAAATGATGACTGGAAATTTTGCTTCAGCAATAAGGTCTGCTGCTTCATTCAGAGACTTCTCGCCACCTGGACCACGGTCTAAACGCGCTGGTTTAGGGATCTCGGTTTGAGTCTCACCGTAGAAGTAGTCACGTGGAATATTCAGTTGAGTTGGACCCATTTCGCTCATCGCGCGGTCGAAGCATCGGCCTGTGTATTCCGCCATACGGTCTGGGTGCGTTACGTGTCCTTGATACTTAGTAAACTCTTGGAACATTGGAAGCTGGTTACACTCTTGGAAACCACCTAAGCCCATTGTTTTTGTACCTGTCTCTGGCGTCACAATGACGACAGGGCTGTGTGCCCAGAACGCCGCAGCAATCGCAGTCACACAGTTACTAATACCTGGGCCATTCTGCCCGATAACCACACCATGGCGACCAGATACACGAGAGTAACCATCTGCCATGTGAGCAGCACCTTGCTCGTGTACCACTGGGACCAATCGAATGCCAGCAGGAGCAAAGATATCCATTGCGTCCATAAATGCTGACCCCATGATGCCGAACATGTCGGTAACATCATTAGCAACCATAGTTTCAACGAACGCTTCTGATGGTGTCATTGTTACTGTGCCGGAAACAACCGTACGTTTTTCTTGCTCGCTCATTCTTCCATTCTCCTTGAGTTAACCAAAATTTCATTTTTCGGAATGAATTGTCTCTTTTTCGAATTCAATTTCACCTTAGTAGTAGAATTTTTTCTCGTCAACTTTTTATATTAAATTGGAACAATTCATTCTAATTAATAAAACTGGATCACATTATTGGTAGTTTTTCGTACAAAAAGTGCCATTAACTTAAGAGGAGCTGTTAATAATCGATGACATATCGCGATAGCAGCGACAAGTGATGAGCTATATAGAGGGAAATATGATGAAAGAGGCGGAATTGATACCAACGCAACCGGTAAGTGTGAGAGAACGCTTTGGGATCGACAGCAACCTAACCGTAATGGCATTTGAACATGCGGGCGAATACGTGCCTAAAGTCGACCCTAACTACTGTTTTGATCCTGAAGTGACGCTGGCTATATTGGCAGGGTTCACCTCCAATCGTCGCACACTGATTCAAGGCACACATGGGACGGGCAAGTCTTCTCACATTGAACAAATCGCCGCGAGATTGAACTGGCCATGCTTGAGGATCAACCTAGACGGGCACCTGAGTCGCTTGGATTTCATAGGTAAAGACAGCATCGTCATTAAAGACGGAATGCAGATAACAGAGTTTAAAGAAGGCATTCTTCCGCAAAGCATTCAACAACCCATCGCACTGGTCTTAGATGAGTACGATGCAGGACGACCAGATGTGATGTTTGTGATTCAACAACTGTTAGAGCAAGACGGTAAATACACCTCTTTAGAACAAAACCGAGTGATCACGCCTCACCCTTCTTTCCGCCTGTTTGCTACCTGCAACACGCTTGGCTTAGGTAACTTCTCCGGTTTGTATTCGGGTACTCAAGTGCTTAACCACAGTCAATTAGATAGATGGAACATCATCGCCACGCTCAACTATTTAGATCCACAACATGAAACTAAGATCGTGTTATCCAAGCTTCCAGAGCTGAATAATGAAAGTGGCCAACAACTGGTCGAGAAGATGATCGCCACAGCAGGATTAACGCGTAACGGGTTTCGGGCTGGTGACCTTTCAACGGTGATGTCTCCGCGAACGGTGCTCACTTGGGCCGAAAACATCCAAATATTCGACGATGTAGCGACCGCATTTAGGCTGTCATTCTTGAATCGCTGTGAAGACGAAGAGAAAGAGCTGGTTAGCGAATACTATTTCCGTTGCTTTGGTGAAGATTTAGAAACACCTACTCAAAACTATTCACACTCGGAGTCGTAAACCATGGCCAATGTTTCTTCTCAGCAGAAAAAGATCCTCGATCTTGGCGTGTCTGTCGCCAGAGCGATCAGCGGTGAGTTGAGTCTGAATTATCGGGGAGAGCGACTCTATAAAGGCAATAACCCCTGTTATTACCAGTCTGCACATACTAACGATCTCACCTTTGTTTCTCGCCATGAGTTAAAAAACAGCAAGCTTTCGATGCAAGGTAAGATCGATTCATCGGCACTGCGACTCTTGCTTTCAGATGCTGCTCTTCATTACTCATTGCGACCGAAAAACCAGGTCGAACGTCTGTTATATGATTTCTGCGAACAGGTACGAATTGAATCGCAAGTTCCATCTTATCTAAAAGGTGTAACCACCAGTATTCAGTTCAACTTTGCGTATTGGAGCGACCAATATCATCAGAATGGCTTCACCGAATCACGAATCGGCATGTTGCTGTTTACTCTGATGCAAGTCATCCACACCCGCTTAACCAGTCTCCCTCTTTCGGAACCAATCGCAGAGACCATTGAGTCGACTCGTGCCGGCATCGTGCCTACCTTTGGGCACAGCCTGAAGCGCTTAAAGCAACATAGAGCCGACCAAGAGTCATTTGCACAAAGCGCCAATGAGCTTGCAGCCCTTGCACAAGAGTTAATCATCCAAGAACAAGAAAGTGATAACTCGCCCACGCCAACGGTCGAAGAAGACATTAAGATCCTTGCGCAGCTTGCCTTGATTGTGGATGGTGACATTCAAGATCAAGAAGTCGATACCGATATCACAGGCAGTAGTAAAGTATTCGAGCTTTCGGGCGCGAATTATCAGGTCTTTAATTCAGAATTTGATCAAGTGATCGCGGCAGATAAACTCGTCAGGCGCGCCCTATTACTCGAACTGAGACAAAAGCTCACCGATGACATCATGGCGAGACAAGTCAACACTCGCCGTTTAGCCGCTATGCTCACCAGCTTTGTTGCCACGCCACAAAGGAACCGACGTCAGGACCATTTAGAAGAAGGCATTGTCAACGCCAATACCATCACCAAGCTCATCACTTCGCCATTGGATCGCACTGTCTTTTATCAACCAGACATCGGCGCGTCTCATCAATGTGCCATCACGTTTTTGATGGACTGCTCAGGTTCAATGCAGAAACACAGTCATAAACTAAGTTTGTTGATGGATACGATTCTCAAATCCGTTGGACTGGCCAACATTCCTTTTGAGATTATTGGCTTCACCACCAATAACTGGAACGGTGGCAAGGTCTATCGGCAGTGGCTTAAGCAGGGTCAACCGAAACACCCAGGTCGCTTAAACGAAGTTCGACATATTGTGTTTAAAGATTTTGATGCACATTGGAGACGCTCTCGCCTTGGCATTGCCAGCCTTCGGAAAGCAGACATCTTTAAAGAAGGGATTGATGGCGAAGCAGTGCAGTTCGCTAGTCAACGGTTGCAACAGCACAGTGCTCAGCGAAAGGTTTTAATCGTGTTCTCAGACGGCTGCCCGATGGATACTGCCACCAGCACCGCCAACGATCAGTTCTATTTGGATAACCATCTTAAACAAGTCATTGAACGTGAGTCGACCAAAAACGATATCGAAATTCACGGTGTGGGGATGGGTGTCGATTTAAGCCCGTATTACCGCAGTAACATCACTTTAGATGTGCAGGAAAGCTGTTTGTTTGGGTTATCTAGGAACATCTTCGAGATGCTAAAGCGTTAGGAGATATAGGTCGTGAGCAGTGAAGTATCGGCTAGCAGGCCGCTAGCCTTTTATCGGAATGTTCTTAATAGGTAGCAGGAAACTGATATATAACAAGTAGCTAAGAGACAGCAAGCAACGACCATGCAGAGACCGCCATTAAATACCCGCCAATCAACATCAACACAATAAACACCAACTTTCTGAGTTGATCATTGGACAACGGCGGTGGGAAGCGCCGAGCAAACATAGTGACAAGCGCCACCAAAGGGACAGCAATAGCGGATAACCACAATATGCTCGGTTCCATGTCGCCTGCAGCGTAGATATTGACAGTACGGGACATCGACGTACAAGCGAAAACCATCAGCAGTGTGCTTCGCACCAGATCGAGCGTAAAAGGTTGTCGATAGAGATGATAAACAATCGGTGGACCTGCCATCCCAAACAACCCACCCGCTAACCCAGAGCTAAAGCCTGAGACAAGGAAAGATACCGTTACCGAGCGATCCTTTCTGGTTTTAGGTTTGAACATAAAACTCACACCTGCGAATAGCACCATCGCACCCAATAGTCCTCGGAGAATATGCGTTGCCGAATCGCTCAACTCGTCCAGCAAGAACACCCCCAACGACACACCGGGGATAATACCGATCACCAACACCACCAGTATCTTGAGTTCCCCAAGCAGTGGCTTACCCATCAACGCAACCAAGCAATTGAACAAGGTCACAATACTGACCACAGCGGCTATGACGGGTAAAGAAACCAGATTAAGGCTAACCGTCAAACCAATCACGATGATACCAAGCCCAAAACCCGTGACGGTTTGGAAATAAGTACCTACCGCGATGGTGGCAAGAATGGCGAGTAAAACAGGTAACTCCATTAGCTATCCTAATTAGGTTGTTTGTGGTTTGATTTGAATGTGAGTGTGAGTGCGAATTTGAGTACTAGATACTAAAGTGAGATGTTAATACCGGAACTCAAATGCCGACTCTTCTTTTTCTTCAACATTAGCTTCAGTATCAGCCTTAGAGCTAGACACTTTCCCTTTCTGCGCTTGTACTGCGGTCACCGCAATTACATTAAAGATATCCTCTGCGCTACACCCTCTGGATAAGTCATTGGCTGGCTGATTTAATCCTTGCAATAACGGGCCAATCGCGACCGCGCCACCTAATCTTTCTGCAAGTTTATAGCCTATGTTCCCCGCTTCTAAATTAGGGAATATCAACACATTCGACTGGCCTTTCACTTCTGAATCGGGTAGCTTTTTTGCGGCAATTTCAGTCACAATCGCGGCATCGAGTTGAACGTCCTGATCGACGGCGATTCCGGGACAGCGTTGCTTCACTAACTGAGCGGCATTGCGAACCTTATCGACCGATTCGTGTTTAGCGCTGCCGTTGGTAGAGAACGACAACATTGCGACTTTAGGTTCTTCCATCAGCAGCGTTTGAGCACTGTTTGATGCCGCCACTGCAATGGAGGCCAACTCGGTTTCATTGGGGTTAATCACCAAACCACAATCACTGAAAATCATGCCACCTTTAAGGTTATGGAAAGGTTCACACAACATCATCAGAAAGAAACTAGACACCAATTCACTGTCTGGCGCGGGACCGATAATCTGCAGCGCGGCTCGTACTACATCAGACGTGGTGTAAACCGCGCCATTGACTGTGCCGTCAACCAGCCCTTCTCGTACCATCAAGTTGGCAAAAATCAGTGGGTCTTTGACCTTCTCCAATGCACCTTCATAAGTCATACCTTTGGCTTTTCTTAGCTCATATAGCCGTTCAGCCAACACAGCTTTGAGTGAGGATACCTCAGGTGAAACAATGTGAATGCCGGCGAGATCAATCTGGTGCAACTGCGCCGCTTCGATAATCGCCTTTTCATCACCGACTAGAGTGATGTAAGCGAGCTGTTTATCTATCGCCAATCGCGCCGCTTTAAGTACACGAGGGTCTTCTGCTTCGCTTAAAATCACTCGCTTACGATCTAAGTGAGCCTTATCAATAATCCGTTCAATCGCCTTCATCTTAAATTCCATTTATTGATATAAATTGTTCCATAATTTATATTTATATTATTCAAATAATAAAAAAGGTCAAATTTTATTCAGATAATTGAAGATTTTTAATTTGGTATGTACACTCTTATACATAGACATATCGCAAGGATGAATCACCGTATGCAAACAGAAACACCACAAGTTCAAGGAGATACGCCCACGCTCCGACTTTTTGCACTATTAGAGGTGATAGCGCAAAAAGATGAGTTTATTTCTCTTCAAGGGCTCGTCGAAGAAACCGGACTACCGAAACCTACTCTGCACCGCATGCTGCAACAATTGGAAGCCGCGGGCATCATTCAAAGAGACGGTGACGAAAAGCATTACAGCTCTGGTATTCGACTCAGAAAGCTTGCTGAAAATCTGCTGTTCAATAGCACCATGCACAGCGCACGACGCACTGTTCTTGAAAACCTTCGAGCAGAAGTCGGCGAGAGCTGCAACCTAACGGCACTGTCGAGCGGTGAGATCATCTATCTGGATCGCGCAGAAACCGAAGCCCCGCTGCGATTCCATCTACAGCCAGGCTCTCGCGTACCCGTGCATTGCTCAGCCACAGGCAAACTGTTTTTGGCGCACATGTCGAAATCACAACGCAGAAGACTGATCGAAAGTGTGCCACTCACTCAATACACAGTCAAAACCATTACCGACTATTCGACGTTAGAGAAAGACATCGAAGAAGCGAAGATCCAAGGTTTTGCGATTGATGATGAAGAGTTCTTACCAGGGCTAGTCTGTATCGCCGTATTGATACCGTCTTCTACTGGCCAATCCAACCTTGGCTTAGCAATACAAGCTCCTGTGATTCGAGTAAAACCAGACGAAGCGATCAAGTTTCTGCCAGCTCTTCAAAAAGCAGCCAAAGCACTCGCGAAGATAGAGTCTGATAACTGGGGCTAATGAGAGAATTTATCTCAGAGAATGACCAAGATTAGCGAATCAACATCCATGCCCTTCGACCAATCAACATTTGGTCGAAGTCATTTGAACACTCACCAACCCGCACATAAGCAACACGTCTAAAGTAATCACAACAAAGGAATCACGATGCTAAACATTAAAAACCAGCACTTACTCTCTTTTATGGTGACAGAAACGAACAACGCAGTTGCAGTCACAAACCCAGCAACGGGTGAGCTTGTTGGGTATGCGCCAATCTCATCTGAGGCAGAGTTAGAGAGCGCTATTGAACGCGCTCATGTTGCGCAGAAAGAGTGGGCAAAAATTCCCGCTAAATCCCGTGCTGCATTGCTAAGTGGTTGGCATCAACTGATCCTTGAAAACACAAAAGATCTTGCTCGCCTAATAACGATTGAGCAAGGTAAGCCGTTAGCAGAAGCAACGGGCGAAGTGGTGTATGGCGCGAGCTTTATTGAATGGTTTGCAGAAGAAGCGAAGCGTACTTACGGTGATTCCATTCCTAGTACAGCCGCAGGTAAACGCTTGGTGACCATCAAGCAACCTATCGGAGTCGCATGCGCGATTACGCCATGGAACTTTCCGATTGCGATGATCACTCGTAAGGCCGCTCCTGCCCTTGCTGCTGGCTGTAGTTTTATTGTGAAGCCCTCAGACGAGACGCCCCTTTCTGCATTTGCTGTGGTTGAACTGGCTTATCAAGCAGGCATTCCTAAAGATCTACTTCAAGTGGTGCTAGGTGATAGCCCAGAACAGAGCGGCGAGCTTTTCACATCACACCCTCTGATCAAAAAAATCTCTTTTACTGGTTCTACCCGAGTCGGCAGTATCTTGATGGCTCAAGCTGCGAAAGACATTAAGCGCACCTCAATGGAACTGGGCGGCAATGCACCGTTTATCGTGTTTGACGATGCGGATATCGACGCGGCCGTTCAAGGCGCAATGGCTTCAAAATTCCGTAATGCAGGCCAAACCTGTGTTTGTGCGAACCGTTTCTACGTTCATAGCAAGGTGCATGACGAGTTTGTAGCAAAATTCGACCAAGCCGTTCAGCAGCTCAAAATTGGCAACGGCTTAGATGAAGGTGTCACTATTGGCCCCGTGATCAGTGAAAGAGCGAAACAAAACATTCAAGGTTTGATTAACCGCGCCATTGAACAAGGCGCCCAGCCTGTAACCCCAACTCAAGCGCTTAATGGCTTGTTCATTCAGCCTGTGGTTCTTAAAGATGTAAAACACAGCATGGACATCGTTCAACAAGAGATCTTTGGCCCAGTCGCGCCTGTGATGAAATTCGAGACCGATAAAGAACTTATCGAGATGGCCAATGATACCATTTACGGTTTGGCGTCTTACTTCTACAGCCAGAATATCCACCGTGTATGGCAGGTCGCAGAAGCACTTGAATACGGCATGGTTGGCATTAATGACGGCATGATCTCAACTGAGGTTGCACCTTTCGGTGGGGTTAAGCAGTCAGGTATTGGCCGTGAAGGCGCTAAAGAAGGCATCGATGAGTACATGGATATTAAGTATCTGTGCTTTGGTAGTAACTAGGTCTCGGAAGTAGTTAGGCTTGGTCGCAACTAAGCCTAACTCTAAAACATCAGCAAGCTTAAACATCGAATAGTCCGACTAACGTCTCTCTTCTGAGCTTCACCCTCCCCCCCCAATAAAAGCAAAAAAAGCCGCGCTAAGTTAGCGCGGCACCTTGGGCTCGGTTCAAATAGGGGTATTTCTTTTTTTATTATTTATTGTGCGGTTCCTTTCAGCTTCAGTCGCATCGCATGCAACACAGGCTCGGTGTAACCACTAGGTTGAGCGCAGCCTTCGAATACCAGTTGGCAAGCCGCTGAGAATGCAATGCTGTTTTCAAAATCTGGTGCCATATTGCGGTAGCTAGAATCGCCTGCATTCTGTCCATCAACCACTGCCGCCATACGTTTCATGGTTTTCATTACTTGGGCTTCATCGCAAATGCCGTGGCGTAACCAGTTAGCAATGTGTTGGCTAGAAATACGTAATGTCGCGCGGTCTTCCATTAGGCCTACATCGTTAATATCTGGCACTTTCGAACAACCGACTCCTTGGTCAATCCAACGAACTACGTAGCCAAGAATACCTTGAGTATTGTTGTCCAATTCATTTTGGATATCCTTCGCAGTCAGCTTTTGATTGCCGAGTAGCGGGATAGTCAGAATATCGTCAACGTTCGCTCTCACACGCTCGCGAAGCTCTTTCTGACGGCTAGGAACACTCACCTTGTGATAGTGCAAAGCATGCAAAGTCGCGGCAGTTGGAGAAGGAACCCAAGCGGTATTCGCGCCCGCTTGTGGGTGTCCGATTTTCGCATCCATCATCTTCGCCATATTGTCCGGCTCTGGCCACATACCTTTACCAATCTGGGCTTTACCTTGCAGGCCACAAGCCAAGCCAAGATCAACATTTTGATCTTCGTATGCGCCAATCCAAGTCATGGTTTTCAGCTGTGTTTTAGGCGCAAACGGCCCTGCTTCCATGCTGGTGTGAATCTCATCACCAGTTCGATCTAAGAAGCCTGTATTGATAAACACGACACGGTCTTTAGCCGCGCGGATACATTCTTTAAGGTTGACTGAAGTACGACGCTCTTCGTCCATGATGCCGACTTTGATCGTGAATCGGTCTAAGCCTAATGCATCTTCAATGCGACCAAACAGTTCATTGGTAAAGGCGACTTCTTCAGGGCCATGCATCTTAGGTTTAACAATATTGATGCTGTTCGCGGTCGAGTTTTGGTACGCGCTATTACCTTTTAAATCATGCATCGCAATTAGTGAAGTGATCATGCCATCCATAATGCCTTCAGGCACTTCATTGCCTTGAGCATCAATAATGGCGGGGTTGGTCATTAGATGGCCCACGTTGCGAATAAACAACATGCTGCGGCCTTTCAGCGAGATCTCGCCTCCCGTCACGCTGGTGTATTGGCGATCTGGGTTGAGGTTACGAACGATGGTTTTGCCGTTTTTCTCTAGCGACTCTTGTAAGTCACCTTTCATCAAACCTAACCAGTTACGGTAAGCCAATGCTTTGTCTTCACCATCAACCGCAGCTACTGAGTCTTCGCAATCCATAATCGTAGTTAGTGCCGATTCCACCAGCACATCTTTAATACCAGCTACATCAACGCTGCCAATTGGCGCGCTCGGGTCAATTTGAATTTCAATATGTAGGTTGTTGTGCTTAAGCAGAATGCTTGAAGGTGCACTTGCATCACCTTGGTAACCAATGAACTGGTTGCGATCAATGAGAGTGACTTCTTCGCCGTTATCTAAGGTCGCTGTCAATGTATTGCCAATGCTGACGTTACTGATGCTGTATTTGGTTACGTCTTTATGGGAGACACCGTTGAGAGGCGCTGCGTCATCAAGGAAACCTCGAGCGTAACTCACTACTTTAGCACCACGTACAGGGTTAAAGCTGCCCCCTTTTTCTGCACCATCATTTTCGCTGATGACATCAGTCCCGTAGAGCGCATCGTATAAACTGCCCCAACGCGCATTAGCCGCGTTAAGTGCAAAACGTGCATTCATAATAGGCACAACGAGCTGCGGGCCCGCTTGTGTTGCAATTTCAGGCTCAACACTTGCGGTGGTTACTTGAAAGTCTTCGCCCTCAGGGACTAAGTAGCCAATCTGCTGTAAGAATTGTTTGTACTCTGCCGCATCTAGCGTTTGTCCAGCACGCTCTTGGTGCCAAACGTCAATTTGATGTTGAAGATCGTCACGTTTAATAAGCAATGTGCGATTCTTTGGAGCCAAATCTTCAAGGATGGTTGCAAAAGATTGCCAAAAGTCTTCAGCGACAATGCCTGTTCCAGGAATGACCTGATCATTAATTAATTGGTAGAGGGTGCTATCAATGTTCAAGCTTCCCTGTTGAATACGACTGCTCATAAAATCTCTCTCAAGCTAACTGATGACTACTCAATATATTTACTTAACTGACTTAAATTTAAATAACTAGTTTAAACTTACTTAACGAGCGTAAATTTAGCTAATTTATGCCAGTTATACTGGGTATTCATATAGAAAATACCATACGAACTGTGTTATTCCGTCACGCCACTCTCTATTTCATTGGCGACACTTTTAATCAATCGACGCATCCACTGATGGTCAGGATTGGTTTGTAACAATGGACTCCACGCCATTTTCACCTCAAAGGGTTCAATCGCGAATGGTGCAGGTTTGATTAACAACCTAGTGTTATTACGCTGCAATTGCGCGGCTTTGGTTGGAATGGTCAGGATCAGATTCTTCTGTTGAGCGAAGAGAATCGCCGACAAATAGTGTCGTGTGAACACCGTGATATTACGTGTTTTACCAATACGCATTAATGCTTCATCAATCCATCCGAGCTTTTGTGCTTCGCTTGGGTTGATCCCTACCCCCGTTCCCATGCCCGTCTTACTTACCCAGATATGTTGCGCCTTTAGATAAGACAAAATATCGAAGTTGTCGGCTATCGGGTTATCACAACTAAATAAGCAAGAGAACCCGTCGTGCCAAAGGCTCATCTGGTGGAACGACTGTGGAATGTCATCAAAACGGTTGATGATAATATCAACAGTGCCTTGCTCCACATCCTGATAACTCACGTCACTTGGCGTCATGATATCCAATCGTATTTTCGGTGCTATCCCGCTCAACTTTTTCAATAGCGGCTGAATAATGGTCGACTCAGCATAGTCACTCGCCATGATACGAAACACACGCTCACTGTCTTCTGCATTAAACTCCGTGGTTGGCTGTAATGTCTTTTCTACATTCGCCAAAATGTTTCGAATCAGGGGCTGCAGTTTATGTGCTCGCTCGGTCGGTATCATCCCTTCACTTGTTCTCACCAATAGAGGATCTTCAAACAGATCGCGCAATCGACGCAGGCCATTACTCATGGCTGGCTGAGTTATTCCTAATTGATTTGCAGCTCGAGTTACGTTTCTTTCACGTAGCAACATGTCTAAATACACAAGTAAATTAAGGTCTATACGAGCAATATTCATAAGAAAAATACCGAATATAATAACTATAAATTAACAAAATTATCACATACATGATTATTCTTTGTCCATGGTTAGATTTAATCCAAATCGAATGACCTCGCCAAATTGGCCAACATGTCCACGTGAAACTAAGGAATAGTTATGTCGCAAATTACACAAGATATCGAAAAGATTGAAGTTGCAAAAAGCGCTGCTGGTGCTCCATGGGATGCAATCAACCCTGAATCTGCAGCTCGTATGCGAGCTCAAAACAAATTCAAAACAGGTCTGGATATTGCGCAATACACGGCAGATATTATGCGTGCAGACATGGCGGCTTACGACGAAGATAGCTCTCAATACACTCAGTCACTGGGTTGCTGGCATGGTTTCATCGGCCAACAAAAGCTGATTTCAATTAAGAAGCACTTTGATGGCAAGACAGACCGTCGTTACCTATACCTTTCAGGCTGGATGGTTGCAGCACTTCGCTCTGACTTCGGTCCACTTCCAGACCAATCTATGCATGAGAAAACGTCAGTTGCTGGCCTAGTAGAAGAGCTATACACCTTCCTACGCCAAGCAGATGCTCGTGAGCTAGGTGGCTTATTCCGTCAACTAGATGCGGCACGTGAAGCGGGTGATGTTAATCAACAAGACCTTATCCAAGATAAAATCGACAACCACGTAACACACGTAGTTCCGATCATTGCAGATATCGATGCAGGTTTCGGTAACGCAGAAGCGACTTACTTAATGGCTAAGCAGATGATTGAAGCAGGTGCATGTTGTCTACAAATCGAAAACCAAGTAGCCGATGAGAAGCAATGTGGTCACCAAGACGGTAAAGTAACGGTTCCTCACGCTGACTTCCACGCAAAACTTCGCGCACTTCGTTACGCTTTCCTTGAACTAGGCATCGACAACGGCGTTATTGTTGCTCGTACCGATTCACAAGGTGCTGGTCTAACAAAAGAAATCGCAGTAGTGAAAGAACCTGGCGACCAAGGTGATATCTACAACTCATACCTAGATGTTGAAGAAATCGATGTTGCAGATATGGCTGAAGGTGATGTTTGCTTCAACCGCGACGGCAAGCTAGTTCGTCCTAAACGTCTGCCTTCAGGCTTATACCAATTCCGCGAAGGTACAGGTGAAGACCGCTGTGTATTCGACTGTATTGAAGCAATCAACGCGGGTGCTGACCTACTTTGGATTGAGACTGAAAAACCACACATAGGTCAAATCAAAGAGATGATGGATGGCGTACGTGAAGTTCACCCTAACGCTAAGCTGGTATACAACAACTCTCCATCATTCAACTGGACGCTAAACTTCCGTCAACAAGCATACGATGCGTTGGTAGCAGAAGGTAAAGATGTATCAGCATACGACCGTGCAAGCCTAATGAGCGCGGAATACGATGAAACTGAACTGTCTGCAAGCGCTGACGAGAAGATTCGTACATTCCAAGCAGACGCATCTCGCGAAGCGGGTATCTTCCACCACTTGATTACTCTACCGACTTACCACACAGCAGCATTGTCTACCGACAACCTTGCAAAAGAGTACTTCGGTGACCAAGGCATGCTAGGCTACGTTGCTAACGTTCAACGTAAAGAGATTCGCCAAGGTATCGCATGTGTTAAACACCAAAACATGTCTGGTTCAGACATGGGTGATGACCACAAAGAGTACTTTGCGGGTGAAAATGCACTAAAAGCAGCGGGTGAAGCGAATACGTCTAATCAGTTTGATTAATCGTTAACAGCGTTTCCCCTCTAAAATCTCCCCTTCCCTTTTCCCTGTTAGGTGCAGGGAGGGAGGAGGTTTTGGGATGAAGCTTGTACTGCCGGCTTCATCTCAAAGCCTCAGATTTGTGCTCCACACCACTGTGACCCTGAAAAATTCCGTTTAAACTGATCACATTCCTGTTTGTTGATTTTCCTATTTATTGATATGCCTATTTATTGAGAGTGCCTATGACTTCAATACCGACACACCTACAAGATGCTAAAACACTGCTGTCAGAAAATGGTTTCGCTACTGGTGATACTTGGTATCACGGCACATCTTCAGCCTTGCTCGCTTCAATCCAAGGCCAAGGGCTGAAACGCTCAGGAGACAAAGCACTCAATGAAGCCGCGTCAAAAACCATGGCAACGATTGGCAATAACTACACAGAATCCGTTGAGCCAATCTTCTTAACTCAGAGCAAAGAACTTGCCTACTACTGGGCTCAGCAAACTATTCGCGAGCGCAGCACTCGTTTTGAGGGTGAAGAGCGCCCTATCGTATTAGCGGTAAATTTAACGGACAAACAACGTGCCAAAGTAAGACCGGACGTTGGCGCAATGAGCCTATTAATGATGAGTGTTGGCGAACAATTCATGGCTCACTTAACTGGGATCTATCAAGAGAACAACATCGCAGGCCCAGACATCGAACTGCGCACTGCGGATCGTATGGACTATCTCAATAAGCTTGGAATGGCCTACATTGATGAAGACATCAGCCGTGCTTGTGTGCAAGAGCTGTCAGAGCCGGAACTGACCAGTTAATCAGGTTCATTACGTAAGTACTATTCAGAATAAAAAAGGGCTCCTAATCTAGGAGCCCTTTTTAAGTGTGACGTAATTTACATGCTTGTTAATCAATGGACTAGTTGATCAAGGGGCACAAGCGACCTTGTTGCGCAGCTTGCGTCATTGTCATCTCACCTTGCAACGAACGATATACAATGGTGTTCCAAACTTCGCCATTATCCATCTCAAAATCGATAGCATAGTTCAAACCACTCACAACCTGAGTTCGAACACTCAAGATTTTCTCAAGCTTCGCAGCGGTATTCATTTCTCCCAGAACCACATCTAAAGCTTGCTTTGCTTCTGGCGTAATATCACTTTGTGACCAACCACCTGTCAGGTTTTTAGTACTACAGATCGGATTCGCTTTCTCTTGCGGTTGAGCAGGAACATCAGATTCCTGACTGCATCCAGCTAACGCAGCGACACTAAACACGGTTGCTAATCCAAGTAATGATGTTAATCGTACTTTTTTCATGAATCCTCTCTAAATCGTTCATTCAGTCATTTACGAGAGATTACTCGTAATAATGTTTTATATGCAGGCAAGCTTAGACCTTCAATGTCATTACTTCATCAGAGATTATGGTGTAACTACTCTATAAATACAGAGCACTGTCAGAAAACAAATCAGGACACTGCTGCCCGGCTTTTTACCCGCCCATTTAATTGACATTTAGATCATTTAGATTGGGTGACGTTTTCGTTAGTACTATTTAGAGACACACAACACTCATTAGTTCATTATATATTTGGCTCGCCATCTGACTCCTTGCAATTAGCAGCGTGAATGAGATTGTGTGTAATTTATTCGCTTGGTTCAGAAAGTACATATTTACGGTTAATTTATAAACTTAAAAGATTATTCATGGAATGAATAAACAGAGCCCCATTCATAAGCAAGACACATAAGTGATTGAGAGGGCTCTAATTTAGGAGTTCATTAATTAACTCGTACATGACTAACCCATATTGTTAAGGGTAAGCACAAGTAGTAAACTTGCACTCAACTTATGCAACTTGTTTTTAAAAACAATAGACACAATTAGAGTTACGATTGTTCACCAAAGTAACTTATATCAAGTACTTACTATAAATCCGTGTCGAGTTGACTGGTGCAAATAAAATAATTATATAAATAGGCTAAGTTCACACCATGAAATTAACGTCGTCTTTAGACTCACTGTTGGCTAGCAGTCTGTCTATCGAAAAGAAACAACAAGCGCTGATCGAGCTCATGATCAGCTCTTATCAGCCACAAGAACGTACCATTCTTTTCCAAACCGTCACAGACTATCGTAGACGACTGTTGGCATCGTTCTTCCCAGAACATCAACACAAAAGCCTCTCCGTTTTATTTGAATTGATGGACTATCGCGATCTTATTCAACGCTATCCAAGTACCTTATCGACAGAGATGGCACTGTTAGAGGCAGCCGCAGGCCAGTGTTACATGCATTGGTTAGACTTTTGGTGTGAATGTGAAATTGCAGCCATCAAAGCAAAATCACCGCTGGGCGTAAGTGCGCCCTCTCACACTGAACTCCCTATCAAAGATAGTGCTTACTATGGTGCAATCATTGAACAGATTGAAGATGATCCGCTTATGGTGCAAACGCCCTGTCATCCTCAAGGAATGCCAATTAGTGATGCCATCGCTTTAAGTAACCTTGAAGTGTTCATCAAGGGTGAGAAATGGTTTGAAATGCTGCCTCTACTGTACCTTTCACAAACTGGTAAGCACTTTATTCTACTCAAACACCCAACTGATGAAGCCTTTCCTACTCTGGTATCTTCGGCGCTGATTCAAGATTGGTCAAAGAATGAAACGTGGTTAAGCTATGCGCCACCGTTCAGTAATGAGCAATGGCAATACTGTTTGCCCGAGCATGGTTACGACGAGCTCGCTGGGTTGCAGCTTTTCACTCCATCGACACTGTCAAAATGTTACTCTCTCCCAGAATTCGATAATCAATTCCAGTTACAATTGTCCGATACACAAGCCATCTGTGAAGTGTTGCGTCTGACCGTAAGTGGTAATACTCGACAAAAGCTCTATTTCCTCTATCTTGCTCAAAAAGAGATACTTAGTTTACTTTATCAAACAGGCTATAAAGTTGGCTTCACCATTATAGACCAACCTTTAATATTCGATTTCTACAAATCTATCGGGCCAAAAGCATATTTACTACTAGGGTTTTGTGACTTAAACGAAACTAACTTACAGACTTACCGCGGGCTATGGTGTATAGAACTGATGCTTAAAGCATTCAGCCACGTCAATTTTTATGACTATAGACGCTGTCTTCGTGAAAATAAAAACACAGCATGGTAAATAATAATGAACATGTTTGATTTCGGCCTAGAGGCAATCGTCTATGGAAAAGCAATAACACTGCTTGCGACCGTAGCAGTAGTGATTATGTGGCTACTCTATTATTGCTATCGCCTTAAACAAAAAAATGAAGTTATCGCGGGTACACACCATGCCCCTTATATCGCATACTCTGCCTGTATTGTTGCGTGGATCAGCAGCAACACTTACTTCCATACCGACTTATTGCCGGAACTTGGAGCATCGGCGGCCGTATACGTTGCAAAGTTGGCCAACCTAACCTCTTTTCTTGCATTTGCCTTTGCGTATTACTTCTCATGCCAACTTGCGGCGCAAAACCGTAATGGTAAAGTCTACCTATGGCAACAAGCGATTGTCGTCACTCTGACAGTTTATTCCTTCTTTATTAATTTAAGTCCGGATTTAACCGTTGAACATGTCACCATCACAGGCCCAAGCCAATTCGTAATCGAATTTGGTCCACAAACACCGTACTTTTTTACCGGGGTAATAAGCTTAATTCTCCTAACACTGGTTAATCTAGTGGCCATGCGCGCCAATAGCAGCAAGCTAACATTAGCCAAAACAAACTACATGATTACAGGCATCTTGGTGTTTATGCTCTCAACGGCAACGATCCATATTGGTGTTGCCTATTTCATCCGCGATTTCTCTCTCACTTGGCTACCACCCGCCTTGTCTATTAGTGAGATGTTATTCGTAGGCTATGCCCTGCTGACTTCTCGTTTCTACAGCGTGAAATACCTTGCGTATATGAGCCTCAATACACTGTTAGTGTGTGCCATTTTAGTGATACCTTTCGGCGCAATTTTTATCCCGCTGACTGACGATAGCCAATGGTTAATCGCAATCCCCATCTGTGCACTTATTGGTGTTACTTGGTACGTACTCTACAAACGAGTGAGCCGCTACGCCTCTTTCTTTGTCTACGGAAACAAGAAAACACCCGTCCAACAAATCCTTGCGTTGGAAGAAGATTTCAAGCTATCAATTGATGATGCAATGCGTCGTTTAGGTAGCCTACTGCAAATCCCAGAAGACAAACTTCGCCTCGTGAACAGCAACTACAACGAGACCTTCTACGAAGATTACCTGTCGACGAACAAGTCTGTTTTGGTGTTCGACGAACTGTCTGAAGAGTTAGATTACACCGCGCCTGCGAAAAGCTCGATCAAGGCGCTGTATGAAAAGATGAGTTCGAACAACACCGCCTTAGTGATGCCTTTGTTTGGTCAAGGCAAGTCCGTTACGCACTTGCTGGTGTCATCGCACAAGAGCAACGACCAAATGTTCTCTAACGAAGAGATCTCTGCGCTGCAAACCTTGTTAACTCGTGTACAAAGTACGATTGAAGCAGATAGACGCATACGTCAAAGCCGTGCATTGGCTAACTCAATTGCCCATGAAATGCGTAACCCGCTTGCTCAAGTACAATTGCATTTTGAAATTTTGAAGCAGCATATTGATAATCAAGCACCAGCAAAACAGATCCTACTTGATATTGAGAACGGCCAAGCTGCGATTCAACGCGGTCGACAGCTGATTGATATCATCTTGCGAGAAGTCAGTGACAGCTCACCCGAGCATGGGCCAATCACCATGACCTCCATCCACAAGGCCGTGGATCAAGCCGTCAGCCACTATGGCTTTGAGAACGAGAAAATCATTGAGCGAATTCGTTTACCACAACACGCTGATTTTGTGGCAAAACTGAATGAGACCTTATTCAACTTCGTTATTTTCAACCTGATACGTAATGCGATCTACTACTTTGATTCCTATCCAGATAGCCAAATCGAGATCAGTACAAAAGCCGGTTCTTACGAGAATGTGCTCATTTTCCGAGATACCGGACCAGGCATTGATGAAGCCATTGTTCACAAGATCTTCGATGACTTTTTCTCTTACCAAAAGAGCGGCGGTAGTGGTTTAGGTTTAGGTTATTGCCAACGTGTAATGCGTTCATTTGGTGGTCGAGTTGAATGCAAATCTAAGCTTGGTGAGTTTACTGAATTCCATTTGTACTTCCCTGTTGTGCCAAATGCACCGAAAGCAGATGCTCTGCGTACGCCTTATTTCAACGATTGGAAACACAATCAATCAACAGAAGATAAAGCCGAAGCTGAAGTACAGCCAGAGAAACAAACGCCAAGTGCTGATAACGATCTTGAGCCAGCCCCTGAAACTGAGACAGAAAAGACGCAAGCAGCAAATCCACCAGCATCAAATCATCTCGTACCCACCGTGCTGATCGTTGATGACAAAGAGGTACAACGCACACTGGTTCAGATGTACTTGAACCGACTCGGCGTTAACAGCCTGCAAGCAAAGAACGGTGAGAATGCGGTTGAGCTGTTTAGAACACACCAAGTCGATTTGATCTTGATGGATGTGCAAATGCCAGTCATGAACGGCTTTGACGCAAGCCAGATCATCAAAGCACGTTCACCTAATACGCCGATCATTGCTCTGTCTGGTGAATCAGGACAACGTGAGCTAGACATGATCAGCAAGCTGATGGATGGTCGCTTGGAAAAACCAACCTCATTAGATGCGCTGCAACACGTACTTGACAATTGGTTGAAAAAAGGCACAACGTCTAATGCATCTAAGGAAGCCGAAGGTGAAGAGTAAACGGCTAACAAGTTAATCAACGACTGATTAAAATCCCCTCAAGAAAGGTTCTTGAGGGGATTTTTTTGTTAGCACAATTAGCAGCATAAATTATCAATTCGATGACTTTTCCGAATCAAACTTGATTAAGCGACAGGCATTTCCAACGTTTTTCGCTGGCACATGTACATGATAATAATTGCGGCACTGCTCACCAGTGACAATATCCAGCTGCTCAGAACCATCACCTCCTGAGTGGCCGGAACCAACGATAAACAAAACGTAAAACCAAATGCTCCAATCATCTGCAGAGCACCGTAGATAGCACCAACCTGCCCTTTGTGATTAGGAAACAAATACAATGCTGATACGCCCGCGACTGCTAATAAAAATGCTGAGCCAAACGCCATGACAGAAAACCCAATTAACATTAATAAATAGCTATGAACAACAAGGCTTAAAGTGATAACAACACAACCTACAATTTGAATAAGGCTCCCATAAATTAGTGTCATATTCTCACTAATACGGTGCTTCAAAAATTGAGTCCATATAAATCGAGATGCAACACTACTCACAATCAAAGCCATTGATCCAATGCCATAGTCTGCAGCCGTTAAAGCAAATTCGTGTTGGGCTACAAAAGAGCCTGTCACTTGGAAGAGCAATATACAACTGGTCCCACTAAACATCATTGTCAAATAACACAGAAAGGTGACATTTGATGCAATGAGAGCGTAATCTTTTAGTATCTGTTTAGGCTTTATTGCATCGGGGTTCTTCTTACGTATCGTTTCACGTTTAATAAATGCGATGATCAATAGTGTGGCAATCGATAAGCATGCCATAAACACAAAGTTACTATGCCAACCAAAGTGCTGAGTCAGGTACCCACCTAAAATGAGCGTTAAACCGGGTAAACTCATAAAAAAAACCCCATACCAAGCAAGTATCCCCATGAGCTCTGTCTTCTCGAAAGCGTCTTGTAGTATCGTCCGGCAAAGCAAATAGAGGCCACCAACCCCCAAACCCTGTATGATCCTGCCGATTAACAAAACCTCTATGCTATCAGCCAAAAGGCATGTCATTGAACCAATAACAAAAACAAAAGATGAAAGCATCGCTATTGGTTTTCTCCCATAGCGCTCAGAGAGCGGACCACAGATAAGTTGACTACAGGCTAAAGCGATAAAAAATAGACTTAAAGTCTGTTGCACCAGCGCCTCAGAAGTTTGAAGTCCACTTTGTATGTCCGGAAAGCTCGGTGTATACATACTTGACGAAAAAAAGTAGATCGATGCCATTAGGACACTGATAGCTATATTAGTTATTTTGGACAATGGTTTTCCCCATAACATTAAGAACAGATCAACAGATTAAACTGATTGCGCTGCTAAGGTTTTGGGTGAAACGACACTCGGTTTACAAATTGCGCCAAATTTCACACTAAAGAGATTTTTTCTGATGCTCTTTAAATGCAGTAGAAAATGAAGATAAACTAGAGTACTCGAGTTCAAATGCAATATCAGTTGCGCTAACGCCTTCTGCCATCATTTTTTCAGCGCGTTCCATCACAACTTTTTGGCGAATATCTCTGAAAGACGCTTTAAAACTAGAGAGAAAAAGTCGGTTTAAAGTACGCACAGAGGCACCAGTTTGTTTAGACATATCTAAAATAGACAATTTGATACTTGGCTCGTTTGATAGTGCGTCGATTACCGGTAATAGCCTTCGATCCATTCCTCCCTTTGCAATTAAAGGGTTATTAGCTGCTTTACAACAGATACACTGGTCGATTAGGACATGAATATAATGAGGTTCAAGCTTTGGTTCTGGACCACCACTTTCCCAAAAGCGAAATAGTTGAGTAACGATGGGGGATACATCCAACATACATATTTCAGTGAGATCAGGTATTGATGTTAGGGGCAGGCGAAGTAAAGAGATCTGGGATTGTTTTAAGAAATCAGCACAGTGTGGCACACCAGCTGGAATATAAATTAAAGAACCCGGCATAGAAAGCAAACTATGCTTGTCAGTAGATAGAATCTGACAACCTTGATGTATAAAAGCGAGGAGTGGGTAGTCATGGCTATGTAACTCGCTCGAATTATGAGATTCATGATATGTCACAATAAGCTGATGCTCGTTCAAATTAATTATCTCGTCGACTCTTTCATTAATGTACTCTCCAGTATAATCATATTTTCCATCATCTTCTCTAGTCCATTAATTCTGGTGTTCTAAACCTAACACTTATAACAAAACAATAATTGATATCTTACGGCAACACCTATTGAATACACGTCAATCAAATTTATAGCCCACATGGATGTGTTTAATCGAAAAAAATTATGTGAACCTTGCCTAACTCAAGGCCATTTCACTACTTAAACTCGTAAAGTTTTCAATAATCATATGATGTAAATGGTAAAAAGGTTATAAAAAAGAATATTTAATTTAACTTGCTGAAATCATCGTGACAGATAAAGAAATCCTGAAAATTCCCAATGTCCGCTACTTCTTGATGTTCAGAAGCAGCTACTTTGCGCGTTTTTATTACCCAGTATTCACTCTACTCTACTTAGATTACGGCCTAACTCTGTCGCAATTTGCCATGCTTAACGTAGTGTGGGCTGCGACCATTGTACTTGCTGAAGTCCCATCTGGAGCATTTGCCGACACCTTGGGACGCAAGAAGTTGGTAGTTCTATCTTCTCTTGTGATGTTTGTTGAAATCGCCATGATCGCCTTAGTACCGACCGAAAACCCGAACTTGGTGTTCTTGGTCTTTTTGGTCAACCGGATACTCAGCGGTTTAGCCATGGCATTAGCAAGCGGTGCTGATGAAGCGCTAGCGTATGACACCTTAAAAGAACAAAGCAATGAAGAGCTATGGCCTCGAGTGTTGCAGATCCAGCTTCGTATCGCCTCAAGCGTCGGCATCTTTGTCACCTTAATTGGTGCTGCGATGTACGACGTAAACTTGATGGCAAACATCTTTCATACTCTCGGATTCGCTGAGCCAGAAAGCACAAAAGACCTCATGCGCATTCCCGTTTTTGCCACCTTGTTTGTCGCGATGGTCGCCATTTATGCCGCGGTTAACATGCGCGAAGAGAAAAAGGTGATGACAAGCGACCAAACCAAATTAGCAACCACCATCGCCAGCCTTAAATTAACGGCTGACACAGGTAAGTGGGTACTTGCTACGCCTTACGTGCTGTTCATTTTGCTGTATTACAGCCTGTTCGAGCATACCTCGCGCATGTTCCTAACCATGAACAGCCAATACTATCTCGCTATCGATATTCCTATTATCTACTTCGGTTTTATTGGCGCGGGAATCAGTTTGCTTAAAATCATATTGGCGGGACAAAGCCGTAGATTGGCAGAAAGCATCGAGCCTAAAATCTTTATTTTGGTCATGGGGTTAGCGAGCATGGCGACCTATTATTGGATCAGTATAGGTTGGTCGATCTATGGCGTAATACCTGCGTTAGTACTGATCTTTATCATCATGACGATGAACATATTCATTAGCTACCATCTGAACAAAAAAACGGAATCACGCAACCGAGCTACCGTTCTCAGCTTCAAAGGCCTGATGTTTAACCTTGGGTATGGCTTGATCGGTATTTTGTATGCCTACTACTATAAGTTGGTGTCTCAGGGTTACACCTCGCAAGAGATAGAACAAAACCTCGATTTCTTGGCTTCACTGTCTTCGTTCTTCTACTACTTCACCTTATTGTTCGTTTCGATCAGTGCGTTGTTCTATTTCAAAAACAAGAAACAGCCTATCTTTTAAAAAAGCGTCGATCTTTTGAAGAAAACATCGATCTTTTTAAGAACGTACTGATGCCGAATAGAGAGTAAAAGTGAGCCTATGGTAATAGATAGACCATATCGCTTCTTATCATATGATTTTTTGTTAATATAATCATAAAATTACATAACACATGGAAGCGTCATGTCTTTTAGTTGGATAGTCTTTACTCTTCTCGCAGCCTTTAGCCAATCTTGGCGCAATGCATTTCAAAGTAAACTAGCGGGCACAATGAGCGTGGCTGGCGTGACGTTAGCTCGCTTTATTTGGGCTGGCCCAATCGCGCTTATTTATCTCTATTCGCTGTATCAATGGCAGCCAGTGTCCACGCCTAATTTTTCCGGTGAGTTCGTTTTCTACATTGTTGCTGCTGCGATTATGCAGATCCTAGCGACAGGCTTAATGGTGATGCTGTTTAAGCTAGAGAACTATGCGATAGGTGCCGGACTCGCCAAATGTGAGGCTCCGGTTTCAGCGGTATTGTCCGTGTTGTTTTTTGGCACCGCTTTGACCATTACTGGGTGGGTTGGTGTACTTATTGGTGCCTTGGGCGTGTTGATCATGAGCAGCTCTTCCGGCTGGCGAAGCCTCTCTCCCAAAGTCTTTCTCTTAGGTATGGCTTGCAGCACCGCCTTTGCTTTAACGTCTCTTTGGGTTCGAGAAGCCAGCTTGAGCATCGGCCTACCCTTCCCTCATAGCGCTGCATGGGTGCTGTTCCTCGTCATTTCACTTCAGACAGTTATTATCTGTACGTATCTCTTTTTCAGAGAACGCAACACATTGCGCCAGATATTTACCAAATCGAAGCTGGTGGTGATGACAAGCCTAGCAAGTGTAATTGGTTCTCTTGGCTGGTTTAGCGCGATGTCACTTCAGGCCGTGCCTTATGTAAAAACATTAGGCCAAATCGAAGTGGTCTTTATGGTGCTGATATCCTACTTCTGGTTAGGGCAAAACATTGCTCACAAAGACATTTTTGCACTTATCTTGCTTTCTATTGCAGCGTTATTTGTGATGTGGCAGTAGTTTGACCGACGTTACCAAGGTGAGTATGGGCCAAACAAAAGTGAGCAAACTGACCTTTCATCCATACTCATGATAAATACATCACGCCATGTTATAAGTTTTATGGTGGCCCAAAATGATAAGAACCACTTCCACATAATTTCTATAGTGCACGTATCAGCTATTTGTAATCTCCACTTACCCAGTAGGATACGGCCAAATGAAAACACTCGCTCAAATCGCACTAGCAACAATCGTATTTACAACCTCACTAATGGCATTCGCCGAACCGACGGCCACCAACGAAGCCCCATCAGAAACGCCGACCATAACGGTAAAACATGAAGCAATGACAGTGGCGTTAACAGATAAACATTTTGTGCCTTTAGATGAAAACGAAACCGCTGTGACTCAGAAGCTAACGCAAAATCACAATACCGACTCAGCGCCACAGCCTGCGATATAGTGATAGCAACAGTAAGGCAAACTATTGATTTACTCGTTATCGCGAACGTTCACATCAGCTTAGGTGTGGGCGGCATGATTCAAAGAGATAAACGCTCTCTTTAGCACTAAAAATCTCAATCTGTTCCGTGCATAGAACTCATATTCATGTGTAACTATTAACACCACCGCATCTCATTATTTCCTCATTTGTTACTTGGTTGAATGACGCCTGTCTGGCATTATGCGCCCAAGAAATACGTGGTTATTACACGGTACAAAATGAACGAAGGTAGTCAGTGGTAGAAAAAAGCCAACAATTAAGTAACCGTTACGATGAACACGGTTACTTTGTTCTCAGAAATTATTTCGATGAAGCTCAGATTGCATCACTTAGAAAAGTCGTGCTCAAATTCCATGAATCATGGAAGGCGGACAACGAAGAATTCTATCAAGAAGAGGCATTTAACTCATCTTTGATTACGGGAAGCGAATATTTACCCGCCGACGATAGAACCGTATTGTTTGACTTCATCAGCTCAAAACAAGTAATGGATGTGGTTGATGCTGTGATACCGAACAACCCTGCTTTCATGAACACGCAACTGTTCTTCAACCCTGTAGACCCGCAACAAAAAGACTTCTGGCATCGTGACTGTCAATACGACTACGACATTGATGATCAGATGAAAGTCATCATGGAAACTCAAGTATTGCACCTGCGTGTCCCCCTATTTGATGAGCCCGGTATGGAGCTTATCCCTGGAACACACAAACGCTGGGACAACGAAGAAGAATACAATGTTCGCCAAGAAGAAAATGGCAAAGTGAGCAGCGATGATATCTCTGGCGGTAAGCAGATACCGTTAGCAGCAGGTGACTTGTTGGTGTTTTCCGCAGATATGATCCACAGAGGTCGATACGGGCTGGATCGTTTAGCATTGGATATTTTGATCTTTGATTCGGCGGCAGACTATGTCGACTACGTTGACGACGATTGCCTACCAACGTCTGCAATGTTGGACAACATTTCCGATCCAAGACTGTTTATGAATACGCTACACTTAAAATCAATTCAGTGCTCGTAAGCTATAAAGGTACCCGAACCATGACTGACACTAAGCAAAATACTCGAATTAGCCAGTTCCGTTTCGGGCAGCCGAAAGAGTCTCTCAAACTAGAGCATGTTGCTTTAGGAACGCTAGATAAAGATAAGGTTCGAGTACGAGTTGAAGCGACCAACATCAACCCTAGTGATCTATTGTCGATTTATGGTGTTGGGCAATACCAATACAGTCACCAACCGCCGAGAGTACCGGGGTTTGAAGCAGTAGGAAGGGTTGTAGAGTCCAGCCATGATGAGTTTGCAGTTAATCAGCGAGTGCTCGTGGCAATCAGTGGAACATGGCAGAACTATGTCGATGTATCACCAGACAACCTCTTCCACATTCCTCAGGATCTAGAAAATGGCTACGCCTGTCAGTTGTACATTAATGCGCTCACCGCGTGGGTGCTAACGACAGAAGTCGCGAAGTTGACCAAAGAAGATGTGCTAATCATCAATGCAGGTAGCTCAGCCATCGGTAAGATCTTCTCCCAGTTATCGATATCACTTGGGTTTCAAATCATTGTTGTGACCTCACAACCTGAGCGCTCTCGAACGAATTCAAACTATGCGTTAGATGCCAAAGATGATTTGGTTGCACAGATTCAACAGCTAGGTTTACCTCGACCGACGGTTGCGTTTGATGCGATTGGTGGTAAGCCCGGAACCGAACTTATCCATACCCTTAGCAACAACGGGCGTTTCATCAACTACGGAACGCTTTCTCTGGATTTTTATGAACCACGCTTCTTCGAATATGCAAAAAACCAAGCTATCGAATTCAGCACCTTCTTCCAACGTTATTGGGAAGAAGCAGAGGGGAAAGGTGTCCGTCGTGACAAGTTCATGACCATGCTGGACCATTTCATCACTAACGACATACAGCTCGACATCGACCGCTGTATTCCACTAAGTGAAGTTCAGACTGCTATTGATCTTATTGAATCAAAAACCACACAGCTGAATGGCAAGATCGTCTTGCTTCCGGTTTAGGTTTACTTGGGTCTAAGAAGGTACTTTCAACCGCCAAGAATAAAGGTCGAAAGTACCCAAATGATTAGCGCTTAGAGACGTTCCTAAGCTTAATTTTGATGAGTTTTCCCT
This sequence comes from Vibrio sp. nBUS_14, assembly GCF_051201655.1. Lineage (NCBI taxonomy): Bacteria > Pseudomonadati > Pseudomonadota > Gammaproteobacteria > Vibrionales > Vibrionaceae > Vibrio > Vibrio sp. nBUS_14. The sequence continues at coordinate 569,728 of NZ_CP179207.1, read as the reverse complement.
GGTTAAAAAAACAAGCTACTTACGCCAAACAAGGTATAAAACAAACAATCCACCTAGCGCTGCTGTCACAATCCCAACAGGCAATTCTTGTGGCGCTAATATGGTTCGGCTGACTAAATCCCCAAACAATAAGAGAACCGCTCCCCATAAGGCGATCAAAGGAATAGCTCGCTTGTGAGTCACACCTGAAAACGGTCGAACAAGGTGAGGCACCATCAGACCAATAAAGCCCACCACGCCCGTCATTGAAACAATCGATGCAGTGCAAAACGCACAACAAAGAAAAATCTCACTTTGCAGGCGATGAACATTGATCCCTAATGAGCTTGTGGTCTGTTCACTCACTAACAAAGTGTCGAGTTCGCGATAACGTTTAATCACTAAAGCAATAAGACACAACACGCCAATTAAGGCAAAAATTAGATTATTCCAACGAGCGAGCCCTAAGCCTCCCATCGTCCAGAATAAAATTGAGCTCGCCGCCCTTTGATCGCCCGAGTAAATCAAAAAACTCGTGACCGCCCCAAACAAGAATGAAATTGCCAAGCCACACAAAATCAGGTTGTCATTGCCTTTTTTCTTCTGCATCGAAAACAGAATTAAAACAGCCGTAGCCGACACAATACCACCTGAAAATGCCGCAAGCGGAAGCGACCAAATGCCTAAGGTGTCTCCCACTTGGGTAATCACCAATACTGCACCAGCAGACGCACCTGATGACAAGCCAAACAGAAAAGGATCCGCCAAGTCATTACGTGTCGAGGTCTGGAGCAATGCCCCTACCATCGCGAGCCCTGCACCAGCAATAACAGCTAAAAGCGCTCTCGGCAGCCTCAAGTCGAGCAATATTCGACTTGTCATATCCGGCGTTGGATCGTTAAAAGAGCTCAACCCTATAACCACTTCCTTAAAGGACAAAGGAACCGAGCCAAATTGCAGACTCATCATAAAGGCGAGCAGCATGGCAGTGATACCTGTTAGCCAAGCTACTCGATATTTATCAAATAAAATCAAACGATGACTACTCAGAAGCGAACGCTGTTGCTAATTTCTCAATAGCATCGATGTTGGCAGGCCCAGGAGTGAGTTGCTCATAACGCAATTTGACGTAACGACCAGATGTCACTGCATTGGTGTATTTCATTAGTGGATGCGCTTCAAGGAAACGCTGCAGTGAATCAGCACCGCTCGCCGTTTGGTAGTCGAGAAGAATAATGACATCTGGGTTAGCGCGAGCAACGTTCTCCCAAGATGTTCGTGCCCAGCTTGCTTCCATATCACCTGTAATATTTTGGCCACCAGCGGCTTCAATCATTGCATTTGGCATTCCATACTTACCCGCAGTAAAAGGCTTGTCTTCACCGGAATCAAACAAGAAAACTTTTGGACTCGGTTGGCCTTGTGCTTTCTGCTTTTCTGCAACTTTTGCGATTCTCTCTTTCCAACCCTTAACCAAAACCTCAGCCTCGGATTGCTTGTCGAAAATAACGCCTAACTTTTGCACATCACCATAAAGCAGATCCATTGTGACACCCTCTTTTTTGTCTTGAGTATGAATGCAGCTTTCTGAGAGTACCAAAGTATGAATTCCATAAGGCTTCAGTGTTTGAGGTGTCACTTCACCACCTACTTTCATCCCGTAGTTCCAGCCAGCGAAAAAGAAGTCGGCATCTGAGGCAATCAATGTTTCCAACGAAGGGTACTTGGGTGCAAGTTCTGGAATGTTTCCTAAACGGTCTTTGAATGAGCTCGACATCTTGTACCACCCAGTGATACCTGTAACGCCTACCATGTCCTTCTGCAAGCCAAGAGCAAACGCCATCTCAGTCATATTGATGTCGTGCACAACCGCACGTGAGGGACGCTTTTCAATGGTCAGCGGACTACCACAGTTATCAACCGTAACTGGGTATTGAGTGCTGGCTGCATTTGCAAGAGACAAAGGTAAAAGAAACAAAAGACTGGAAATTACAGGCCACTTCATTGGGCTGCTCCTATTAAAGAATGATTAGAGTAAGTAGATGCAGCTTCAAAATGATGGATGGTGCTGCACAGGTTAGGATGGTTGAACGAGAGGACGCGCAACCCAAAAACAGGAATCATATATCGGTCTTGCATCACCGTATCTGGCGCTGCAAACGTGACCATTTTTTGATCAGACATCAAAAGAACTTTATCGGCGAATGGCGCCACTAAAGGTAAATCATGCAGTACCACGACAGACGCAATACCGCGTTGTTTGATTAGGCTCAGAAGTTCAAGACGAGCGAGAGGGTCTAGGTGGTTGGTCGGTTCATCTAAAAGCAGCAGCCTTGGCTCTTGTGCGAATGCACGGGCAATACTAGCGCGTTGTTGCTCACCTCCAGATAACTCACCAAAGCATCGCTGGCTCTTATGGAGCAACCCGACATCTTCCATCGCCTGCTGAACGGCTCGCTTGTGCTCTTTCGCGCTACAACAAAAGGTATGAGGAGTGCGGCCTAAGCTAACATATTCAGACACACTCAAGCGAGGATCCACATGTTCATGCTGAGTGACAACCGCGACTTTTTTGGCTATCTGCTGCCTTGCTAAGCTATTAAGGGCGATGCCAGACAACAACATCTCACCCTCAACCATTTTGTACTCGCCTGTGATCCCTTTCAGTAAGCTAGACTTACCACTTCCATTCGGTCCGATTATCGCAACACACTCTCCATCATTCACATCAAATGTGACGTCGGAAACGGCTCTCCAGTTAGCCAATCCGTCGGCGTAGAGGCCACGCACAGTCAATACAGGTTTATTCAATTTCCCACCGAGCTTCTAAAAATCACATCTATTGCTACGTTATAACATAACAATAAATTAAAGATATAGTTATTAATAGAAATATTAAGGCAGTACTAATCTGGGTTAGAAACTTAGGCTGTTGCTACCACCTTAAGATGAGGACAAGCTTGTTTAGGAAAATACTTCTAGCGACCATTACTGATCCATTTCCCTCTTTTCGAAGTACAAGTTACTAATAATTCGATATAAATCGCTCTATTTCTCCAAATTTTTGTCTACAGTTTGATAGAGCTTATCGCTTCAATAATTACCATAAGTAACAACACCTTTTGATTGTCAGTTTTGGTAGTAAGGAGAGGAAATGGAAAACCCAGTTGTCACGCTGAAACACGCCAGAAAAAGCTTTGTTGATGGTAAAGAGACACATAGCGTGCTGGACAATGTCGACTTTACTCTAACGACGGGCGCTAGCGTGGCTTTGACAGGAGCAAGTGGCAGCGGAAAAAGTACTCTACTCAACCTAATAGCAGGCTTTGAACCACTTTCAGGAGGTGAGTTGTGGCTCGATGGTGAAAACACATCAGCTTGGAAAGACCCACAATGGAGCCGTTTCCGCTATCAAAAACTGGGCGTTATCTTTCAGCAGTTCAACTTATTAACCCCGATCAACGTAAAACAAAACATCGCGTTTCCGTTGCATTTGAACCAACAAAAGTGGGGCGACTGGTGTGATTATTTAGTGGAAGCGCTAGGCATCAGTGAACTGCTCGATAGACATGTATCAGCACTGTCTGGCGGACAACAACAACGAGTGGCGATCGCACGTGCATTAGCCCATAAACCGAAACTGCTGCTTGCCGATGAACCCACAGGCAACCTCGACCACAAAGCTGGTTTAGAAGTGATGAGGCTGCTGAACGAAATCACCACGCAAGGCAACACCGCTTTATTGCTGGTTACACACAGCCCCGAATGTGCCAGTTTTATGCAGACTCAACTGGTGTTAGATGATGGAGAGTTAAAGCGTGTAGATCTAAACCAAAATCAAGCCAGTGAGAAGCCTCATGCCGCAAGCTAACTTAACTCACTCTAGGTTAAATCACACATGGCTCACTCACACAAAACTTACGCTAAATCTATTCGCTTCGCATTATCGCCAATCCCCCTTACAAGCAGCGGCGATCATGATTGGTATCGTGTTGGCGGTCACCCTGTTTGTCGCGGTTCAAGCCATCAACCTCAATGCCAAACGCAGCTACGCTGAATCGACCGAACAATTGAGTGCCCAAGCGCAAAACCTGATCATTCCACCAGCGGGGCAAAACTACTTACCAGAATCGCTCTACTTCAAGCTTAGACAAAACGGACTCAGCGAGATACTTCCTGTGATTGAAGGGCGTGTGAGAGACGAACAAGGTCGTCGTTGGTCGGTACAAGGCAGTGAATTGATCGCCGCTCTCACCTCACGATCTCGCTATTCTAGCGACAAGCCAGCCGAAAACGATGGAACCTCAGAAGACAGTCAAGACATATCCCTGTTCAACAGTGCCTTGCCGCTTCCTCACTTATTAGCTGGCAAGCCCATCGTGATGATGAGCCAATCGCAACATCAAAGCTTAGGTGAAGTAGATACACTGACTCTCGATGAAGTAGTCACCCAAGTGGTAGTGCTGCCCGATGAATGGCAACTGGGTAGTCGGATGTTGATGGACATTGGGTTCGCTCAGCAGTTGCTTAACAAGCAAGGGCAACTGAGCTACATCGCTGTTTTTGACACTAAGGGGAATACCCAAAATAAATGGCAAAGCCTTATTGGCGAACAAGGGCAATGGATATCCAACAACCAAAGTACGGATCTCGGTTCAATTACCGATAGCTTTCACCTCAATCTGACCGCCATGAGTTTATTGGCGTTTTTGGTTGGCCTATTTATCGCTTACAATGGCGTGAAGTACAGTTTGCTGAAACGTAATCGGCTGTTGGTGCAAATTCAACAAGCCGGCATAGCTCCAAGCATCGTGTTTTCAGCTCTGCTAATCGAGCTTATCGTTTTGGTAACCATAGGAGCTTCACTCGGTTTCATTTTGGGTATTCAGGTGAGCCATTGGCTACACCCAACCGTTGCGATAACGCTGGAACAACTATACGGAGCAACACTTCTGCCTGGCACATGGCAGTGGTCATGGTTAGTTCAGGCCTTAGTGCTCACCTTAGCCGCCACACTTGTTGCCTGCTGGCAGCACTTTAAACAACGCATTCAACAACCGCTCTCTTCTCATGGTGGCTTTTATCAAACGCCAGAGGCTTCAAACGAAAACCGACTGTTTATCATCGGAGTAACACTCACGTGTATCGCATTAGCTGGCTTGTGGCTTAGCGAACATCACCGCTTCACCATGACGTGGCTTGGCGTGTTAGTTGTATCTATCCCTTTGTATTTGCCTAAAACGCTCAGCGTATTAGCAAATTGGAGTGAAGAGCGCACTCAGTCGGGGTTGATGCAGTACCTGTTTGCTGAATTGAGAGAGCTCATCTCTCCACTATCCCTTGCCATGATGGCGCTGCTTCTTGCCGTAACGGCTAACATGGGAATGAATACCTTAGTAGGCAGCTTTGAAACCACCCTAAAGCAATGGTTAGAACAGCGGCTGCATGCCGACATTTACATTAGCCCTGCTCAAGGCGAAATCGCCAACGTAGAACGTGCGTTAGAGCAGTTTGAAAACGTTGAAACCGTCTATAAGCAATATTACGTCGACGATAACTTGCAAGGCTTGCCAACGTTACTCGGTACCAAAGACAAAGATACACTAGCGCAAACCATGGTGTTCCAATCGCAGCTTGATAACTTTTGGCAACGCTTCTTTCAGGGTGAACTGGTAGCGATCAGCGAACCCACTGCGGTGAAGCTTGGTTTGTCTTTGAACAGCGAACTTAGGCTCGACTCTATTCCAAACAAATCACTAATCGTCGGGGCGATTTTCCACGACTACGGCTCCCCCAATGGCGAAGTGTTACTTGCCCCTAATTTGTGGCTTGAAAGCGGCTTCACGGATTTGCCCACCAGCCTAGGGATTAAAGTCTCTGGTGACCAACAACAAGTCTACGAACAGCTGCGCCAGCAATTGAACTTGCACCAAAGTCAGCTCTACGATCAAGCGCAGATCAAATCCCTCGCTTTAGATATCTTTTCACAAACGTTCGCCATCACACGCGCACTGAATGGCGTTACCTTGATGGTCGCTGTGATTGGCTTATTCTGTGCGTGTTTTATGCTGCTCGATGCTCGTAAGGCCGCTATCGCAAGGTTGTATGCGCTTGGCGTAAGCCGTAAAAAGTTGATGGCGATGGTGATCGGGCAAATCGTTGTGCTTGTGACCTTTACTTTGGTTATCGCCATCCCGCTAGGTGCTATGGTTGGCTACGTACTAACAGACATCGTCACCCTTCGTGCCTTCGGTTGGAGCTTAAATTACCAGTGGAGTTGGAGCGATGCGCTCAATATTTCCTTCATCACAATTATTGTGGCTGTGATTGCAACACTCATTCCTCTATGGCGCTTGGTCAGTAAACCTGTGGTATCCAGTTTGCAAAGTGAGGTGTTGTAATGAACATTGGCTTGAAAACTAAGTTAATCAGACTATCTGCTCTCTCAGTGGGCCTGCTATCTCTATGGGGTTGTGACAAGGTCGACCCGAATTCCGCTCAAAACATGGGATCAATACTCGGCGGGAGCAGTGAGCAACAAAGTGATCAATTCAGTCCCGTCATTAGAGGCGTTGAACTCACCTTCCCCGAAGACCATCAAGCGCACCCGAGTTTCCGTCATGAATGGTGGTATTTAACCGCCAACCTCATCGATGAGGACGGCAACACACTAGGCGTACAATGGACACAGTTCCGCTTTGCCGCAGATCCAGAAAACAGCGTCGAACAAAACAAGACAACCACATGGCAAAGCCAACAGATCTTCATGGCGCACAGTGCCGTCACCACCGAAGACAAACACTACGCCGATGAAAAATGGTCACGCGATCACGCAGAACTGGCAGGGGTAAACACATCACCATTTCGCGTCTATCTTGATGATTGGCAGTGGACATCTTCTACCGATGACTTATTCCCTGCCACATTGAATGCTAACTCAGAGCAGTTTGGCTACTCGTTAACACTGACTAGCGACGCTCCCTACCAAAAACAAGGAGAGCAAGGCTACAGCACCAAAAGCAGTGACGGAAAAGTCGCATCCTACTACTACAGTCAGCCATTCATCGATGTATCAGGCGACGTGACGATTGATGGTGTGACACATCAGGTTTCAGGCAAAGGTTGGATAGACAGAGAATGGAGCTCACAGTTCTTACTCGACTCACAACAAGGCTGGGATTGGTTTGCACTTAGGCTCAGTGATGAAACCAGCCTAGTCGTATTCCAACTGCGAAACTCGGCAACAGGCGAAGCCAGTTATGCTCACGCAAGGCTGATGCAGCAAAATGGTTCTGGTACTGCTATTTCGCAGCAAGACATTACTCTCACTGCAACCAAACAGACAGTAATTGATGGGCGCGATTATCCAACAGAGTGGCTGGTTTCAATTCCAAGCCAGCAAATAGAACTGACAGTCTCGGCACTCAACCCAAAAGCAAAAATGCCACTATCGGTTCCCTATTGGGAGGGGCCAATCTCAATTAAAGGAACACACTCAGGTACAGGGTATATGGAGTTGACCGGGTATTAGGTATGTCTGAGCAATCATAAAGCAATGACAATAAAAAGACATGAATTAACCAGCCACCTATTCAAATCGAACGCTCTTGGCATAGCGTAAAGTCATGTTCACTACAAAAGAGAACAAGCTGGTGTTCAAAACTATCCGTGAATTAATGCCACATCACTGTTCGTTAGTAAATGGAATCAATCTATAGCAAAACGCTTATAACCAAGCCTCGAAGCACTCTATACAATGCTTCTAGGGATGATACGTAATATGATCACTGGGAATTTGAAATCTACGCTAAGGAGCTCAATTGGACATTTTAATTCAGCAAGAAATCGAGCTTCATCAATATGAAGTTCGACAAAACAATGATGGTATTAAGCGTTTAATCCATCCCGACTTTTCCGAAGTCGGTCGCAGTGGTGATAGCTATAACTTTATGTCTATCGTTAAAATGATGAGAGCAGAGGAACCTTCAACCTCAAAAATTCACTCACAAAACTACGAATGCCTTTTACTAAGCTCTTCGGTACACTTACTCAAATATCAGACCGCTTTGGTAAATGAACTTGGTGATGTGAGTAACTATGCCAAACGTTGCTCTATATGGGTTTTGACTGAGGCTGGTTGGCTGCTTAAATACCACCAAGGCACACCTTGTTTACCTTTCGAGCTAACCGACAGATAAGACATCGCATCTTAACCATTAGATCGCGACTTTATTTTGTACATAGTAAGGACATACATGATTGAACTTAGAGAAATGCGCCATGAAGAGTACCCCGCTTACTGCGACTATTTTATTGACGATTACAGCCGTGAAATAGCGAAAAACTATGGCCACTCTATGGAGCGATCCGTTGAGCTAGCTAAAAAAGATCTGCATCGTTGCTTTCCGAATGGCCTTGAAGGAAACGAGCATTCGCTTCTTTGTATTGAAGCTCAGTTAAATGGACAAGCATGTCTTGTCGGCTACCTTTGGCACTCCATTAATACAGAAGATAAATCTACCTTCATCTACGACTTCTACGTATCTAATTTGTACCGAGGTGCAGGCTATGGTAAACAAGCACTGAGCTTATTAGAGCAGCAGCTTAAGGCACATGATATTGAACAAATAAAGTTAAGAGTCGCGTACCATAATGAAAGAGCACTAAAGCTCTACCAAGCAGTGGGCTTCTCTATTACTGGGTTTAATATGTCTAAGAAAATAGGAGCTCTTGAAGCCTAGACCCACACAACCGAGTAATGGAACAGCTAAACATAATATTTGAGTGAGGATGAATTTTAAGCCACTCATCTCAATGGAATAAGTTCTGTACTCACCTATTGTCTTAATAAGTATCGAAGGAAAACTGTGAGCGAAGAGATTTACGACAAGATGTGGCAACGCTTTAAAGTTGCATCTGAAACCGATCAGTATGAACTAGATTCACATCTATTAGATCTCCCCACGACGCACGAAAAGGGGCTAAGAGTCACTTTCGATAGTCGATGCACCAATTGCTCAGTGCTGTTAGCAGCTCTACCCAATAACGTGTTCGCAAGATAAAAAGCCATCACTAGGACGGCTTCTTTGCATTGGCCTCAGTTTATATATCAACCGTTACAGCGGCTGTCATATATGTCATTTGCCCAGCTTGGGTTATCAATGAACGGGTTGCGGTTACCTTGCCATTTGACGGCTTTTTCATGGCGGTTACGTTCCCAATCATCGACAGGATCTGCGTTATGCCATTGGAGCAATGTGCACAGTTTTCCAACCTTAGGTTGCCCTGAAGAGCTCGACATGTTATCGACTAAGTACAAATTAGGCATTTTCGCGTCATCTCCTGCATAGCGTACGGCCATGTAGAAAAGCGAACGAGCGGTATCCCCTTTCACTGCATCGCGAGGTTCAAAGCTGTTGTAATCGGTTTTGTTAAGCGGAGACTTTCTCAATGGCGAACCACCAAAGTCAAAGTCTTTGTTTGAGCGGATAGAGTTAATCTCTGCGTCGGTTGGTTGCAGGTGGTGAATATCTGTATAGCCCCACTGATCTTTACGCTTAAAACCAAAAGATTTAGGCCAAAGGTGCTCACGGTTCCATGCATTTTTATCGTTATTTCCCGACGACGTAAAATCTTTAGATTGTGAACGGCCGCTGTAATACAGAATAACGTTGTTCGAGTTATTCAGGTCTTCGTTGGTGTCTTTCAATGCAGACCACACCTGAGTATAAGTGAGTTGCTTTTGCCCGCGAGCGGCAATCACACCAAGCATGTCTTTTAAGGCATCACCGCTTAGCCCCTTCAGCTTCAAGGTAGTAGCCGTCAGGGTATGTAATATCTGCAAGCGCAACTGGACTAAGAGCGGTAGAAATTAGGAAAAGGCTTAGATTTAAACGCATTTTCATTTTTTTAGTATCCTTATTATTGTTTTAATCACTCATCATTGATGAGTGTCCTAAGACTCTACAAAACACAATTTATATGCAATCGTTTTATTTATAAAAAGGGAGGTCTAACGCCTTATTATTGAAGGGATCAATATCCAGCTCTTGATAGGTAATAACTCGCAATGGATTCTAGATACTTTAGTTTGGCAAGACTGAACGTTTTGCCGTGACAGACACCCGTTTCCAAACCGATGCCTCTCCATATACTAATTACAACAAACGATTCTTATATTGCTCTGGCGTTTGGCCTGAATATTTCTTGAACATACTAATGAAGGGGCTGGCTTGGTTGTAGCCTAATGTGAGTGCCACCTCTTTAACCGACTGTCCGTTTCTTAATAGATCCATTGAGTATAAGTAGCGAACTCGTAATCGCCACTCCGTAAAACTCATTCCGAGCTCACTTTGACAATGACGCGACAAAGTTCGCTCGGTTGCATGTACTTTGTCGGCCCAATCTTTTAACGAGATATCATCGGTAGGGTTCTCTTCTATGGCAGCAAGAATAGGAGCAAGGTACTTGTTATCAGTTGAAGGTAGGAAGTGATGCTCGACTTGCCGTTCTGCAAGTTGATCCAGTAACACCTGCACAAGCCTTTGATCTTGTTCACTTTGGGCGACATTGATATCGCGCTGACGAAAGTCATCAATGATCGAAGAGACTATCTGCGTGATATTAATTAGGCTGGTCTTTTCTGGCAGGTGCTGAGTCAGCTCTGGTGCGATATTCAGTGAGCAGTAATCAAGTGGTTTTCGATTATAACTGCAGTGCATTACCCCCGCGGGTACCCAAATCGCGAGATGTGGTGGCGCAAGAAAACGTGTACCTTCTGCTTCCATTTCAAGAATCCCACCGCTGATCAACTGTACCTGACCCCAAGGGTGGCTATGTACACGAGTTTCGGTATTCGATAAGAAAGCTTCGAAATTCATAAATACGTTGGATGGTGCCTTATCAAATGATAAGGATGGATGAAGGTTTCTTGAGTGTTTTTTCAAACTTGTCTTCCTATCGCGCCTGATGTCTTTTTAAAGATATCTGTAAGTATAACGACCTGTCAAACTAGCCGCATCAACTCATTTTGCCACGAGACTCACATGCATTATCTATTACCATTTTTCACAGTCTGTATCTGGGGTGCAAATGCTATCGTCAATAAGCTAGCGGCAAGTACCATTGAACCAAGTGCAATGAGTTTTTACCGCTGGTTTATTGCGATGTTAATTCTCACACCGTTCTGTATTCGCTCGGTTATCAAACAATGGCAAATCATTAAGCCTAATTTATCTAAATTGGCTTTCCTTGGCTTTTTGGGAATGGTGTTAAACCAGTCTTTAGGTTACTACGCAGGCTTAACCACTTCCGCTTCAAACATGGCTTTGATTACATCATTAGTGCCATTAATCAGTGTATTCCTTAGCGTTCCACTACTTAATAAATCGATTTCAAGTTTGAGTATTGTAGGAGGTGTGTTGTCTCTATCGGGCTTAGCATTGATGCTGGGTAAAGGCGATCCCCTATTCTTCATCCATCAAGAACTTACCCAAGGTGATGGCTACATGCTAATAGCGGCATGTGTATATGCTTCATACTGTGTATTGTTGAAGCGCTGGAAAATGCCAATCAGCAATTGGGTTGTGATTTATATCCAAGGGATGTTCGCGGTCGCAATGTTGACTCCACTTTGGCTAACCAGTGATCAACTCATTCCTTCACAACAAGCTATTCCACTTATAGCTTACGCCGCCGTTGCTGCTTCGATTTTAGCCCCTTGGATGTGGGTGAAAGCCATTGATACCATTGGCGCTGATTCCAGCGCAATGTTCATGAACTTAATGCCTGTAGTCGCTATTGTATTGGCATCAACATGGTTAGGTGAAGAGATTAACCAGTTCCATATCATTGGCGGTGTAATGGTGATTTCTGGTGTTATCCTTGCTCAAGTGAAAAGGAAACCAAGGCTTGAAACTGCGCTACCTCAGCAAAGCTAGCCTTTCTTAAATTAGACGAACGAAAATTCGCGAATCAACCTCTCCTTACAATGCCTGCTCCCTCAGCAGGCATTGCTGTTTTCCTGTTTTGTTCAATTGTTCTGTTCTCACCGTTTTCAAATTCCTTTAATGCGTTCTGACTGCTGTTGCAACCTTGAGTTGACTCACTTTTAGTGTATTTAGTACCGTTTAAGTTGTAAAAGGAATTACAATGATTCAACCAAGGATTCCAGTGATCATATCGTCACTGCTTGCTCTATGCTCAGCCTCAAGCTTTGCTGCAACAGTTCCTACTGATACACCATTATCTAAAGAACATGGAATGGAAAGCGTATGTCGCTGCTAAAGGAGCGGGAGATTATCAGCTTGCTCGCTCTTGGGAATTTGGTAACTATCCAGAGCCTTCTGCACTGTTGGAAACCTTCACTTGTCGTCATACAGCAAATGGGAGCGGGTACTGTAACCCTGATTATAATGAGCTCTTGTAGCAAGCGAGTAAAACGGAAGGTCAGTCTAAACATTTTGCTTTATACCAGCAGGCATAACTGCTACTTAACGAACCTGCAGCAGTTATGCCTTTATATCACTATAACCACACTCGATTAGTGCGAAATATACTTAAAGGCTTCCCTAACAATAACCCGAAAGGAAATATCTACGCTAAGGATCTATACTTTGTATAAGAGTAAAAGTGAGCTGATAAGAAAACAATAATCACCACCATTTTAGTGGTAACTGAGATACAGTCACTTCAACTAAACCAGATTAACAGCGGTTAGTTGGCAAACATAAAAAGGTACCGACATGAGTACCAAATGGCTTAGAAACACCTAGCATTACGCTAGGTGTTTTTTTGAAATCGACTTTCTATTTGGGTTGTTCATGTTTGCTCTGCCTTGTTTACCTCTCGCCTTGTTTACCTCTCGCCTCCATCGCTAGAAAACACCGATGTTCATCAGTTCGTCATCCGTTTGAAAAAATAGTCTTAACCGTGAGATTATCCGCTTTAATTTATGTCATCTTAAGTATATTGTTATTAGCAAGTAACAAGCATGTTATGCAGCACAATAATAATGAAGGAAGATAGATGAGCAGTAACAATAGCCGACAAGATGGTAAACGAGACGTTACTCTCCGTTTTTTAGCTGAACCTGGGGATGTGAACTTTGGTGGTAAAGTTCATGGCGGTGCAGTAATGAAATGGATCGATTTAGCGGCTTATGCTTGTTCTGCAGGATGGAGTGGTAAATATTGTATTACCGCTTACGCTGGTGGTATTCGATTCGTTGCACCAATCCATGTGGGCAACCTTGTTGAAGTCAGCGCGAAGGTCATCTATACCGGTTCATCTTCCATGCACATCGCTATCGACGTGCAAGCCAGCGACCCTAAAGAGCTCAATAATCGCCTTACGACTCACTGCATCGTTATTATGGTTGCTGTTGATGAAAACGGTAACCCAACTAAGGTACCAGAGTGGGTACCAGAAACGTCAGAAGACATCGAATTAAGAGATTCAGCTATTCGTCTAATGAACATGCGAAAGCAGATTGGCGAAGAGATGGAAGCGCACGTGAAGTACCTTAAATAAGGTCGCGACCCAGAAAGCCCTACAAAACCTAATTACGATGCCAAGCACATGCTTGGCATTTACTTATCTAGCTCTACTCCCCTATTCACACTCTCACAGACAAAGCCGCGTCTTACCCACTACTGCTTATCTCAATACGGCTTATATAGCGTGATACTCAGCCAAGGTTTAAAATGAAGCCGCTATTGCTTAGCGATTTGCTCGAACTGTAATAAAGTCGTCATTTAGCTCTGGTTAAATACCGCCAATCATAATGGATGTATTTTAATTTCCCGGAGTTACTCTTGAGCGTCACACGCCCCACTCTTAGCGAATCTACACTGAACAACCTCAAGGCAGTTGAGTACCAATGGGTCAGAACCTTGTATGTAGAAGGTTACGATAGCAATGAAATTAATCACTATATCCAGACTTGTTTTGGCGGGGATAACACGTTTGCGGATCTCTTTCGCCGTGTAGCACTCGATCAAGAAAGCATCTATGTGTTGTTGCAACACTTGGGCTGTGCTCCTTCGAGCAAAGAATTCTAGCTTCTACAGTTCATCGCTAATCGTTTCCCTAACTAATCATTGGTCCTAACTGACCCTTTTTCCTAACTAATAACTTTTCTAACTGATCATAGTCATCAGCATCTAGTTTGAATCAGCAACTAACATCAATCATTCGTCATTCACTACCTTCCCAACTCATTCCATAAGTCAGAGGTATCATTCTCTGTAATTCACAGCCGCCTACCGTTTCTATATACATTTTCTGTGTAACTTTTGTATTTGTTGCACGCAAATCATTGAAGTATCACGCATTGGATGATTAGCAATATATCAATAGACCAACAGCCCCTTATACTGAGTGTCTGATTTGTGAGACTCGTTCATGTCTTCAAGTAGAAGAATGAGGCAGGAAAGGTTTGAGAGATAAGTGACTCGAAACTTTGAACATGAAGCTGTTATGAGCACAAGAATTGACAGGTAAACGGACATCAAGACAAAGTAGAAAGCAAAAAGTAGCAGGCATAAAAAAACCCAAGTAAATACCTGGGTTAGAGTTACAAAAACCACTAATCATTAATAGCGTAAGGAACCTGATTAGTAGCCAGCTATGCGTAACCTGAGGGTTATTTTTATTACTGATCGGCGGCCAAACCAAATGATGTAATAAAAATGCCAATATAGAGCGACCTAAAAGGTCGCTCTTTGTCTTTCTTATAGGGTACAGCTTATCCTTTTACACCACCTGCCGTCAAACCGCCAACTAACCAACGTTGAGCAAGTAAGAACACGATAGTAATCGGAAGTGCTGAAAGTACAGCCGCTGCCGCAAAGTCACCCCATAGGTAGTTCTGAGGATATAGATATTGCTGCATACCTACCGCTAGCGTGTAAGAGTTCACATCAGTTAGCAGGATAGATGCGACAGGCACTTCACCTACTGTTGCGATGAAAGAAAGAATAAACACAACCGCTAGAATTGGCACAGACAATGGCAGTAGAACCAGTCTGAATGCTTGCCAAGGCGTTGCACCATCAAGTGCAGCCGCTTCTTCCAATGAGTTATCAATCGTCTCAAAGTAGCCTTTAATCGTCCATACGTGCAGTGCGATACCACCCAAGTACGAGAAGATTAGGCCGCCATGCGTGTTCAAGCCTAAGAACGGAATGTATTGACCAAGTTTGTCGAACAACGCGTAGATAGCCACAAGAGCAAGCACCGCTGGGAACATTTGGAAAATCATCATCGCTTTCAGGATAGTTTCTTTACCTTTAAAGCGCATACGAGCAAATGCATAAGCCGATGTCGTTGACAGTGCCACGATTAGAATCGAGGTAACACCCGCCACTTTAATCGAGTTCCATAACCAAGTCAGTACTGGGAACGGAGGTGGTGTCACCGAGCCGTCTGCATTCGTTACCGACATACCAAGAGCCAGTTTCCAGTGCTCCAGTGATGGGTTATCAGGAATCAAACTGCCTGTTGCGAAGTTACCTTCACGGAACGAGATCGCGATGATCATCAGTAGTGGGAAGATAATCATTGCCAAGAAGCACCACAACGCTGCATGCGTTGCCCACACTCGGTATTTAAGGCCTCTACCTTGTACCATAGCCATTGTCGTGCTCCTTAATCTTGAGACAGTTTAGTGAAACGAAGGTTTAGTAACGCGAGTCCACCAACCAATAGGAAAATAAGCGTTGCGATAGCACTTGCTAGACCAAAGTCTTGACCGCCGCCGCCTTCAAATGCGATTCGGTACGTGTAGCTTACAAGCAAATCAGTGTAACCCGCTGGCTCTGAGGTGCCAATCATGTTCGGGCCACCGTTCGTCAATAGTTGAATCATTACAAAGTTATTGAAGTTAAAGGCAAACGCTGCAATCAATAGCGGTGTTAGCGGCTTAATCATCAGTGGGAATGTAATACGCTTGAAGTTATCAAGGAAGTTCGCACCATCAATCGCTGACGCTTCGTACAAATCATCAGGAATCGCTTTAAGTAGACCCATACATAGAATCATCATGTAAGGGAAACCAAGCCATGTGTTAACCATCAACACCATGGTTTTCGCTAAGATAGGGTCTGAGAACCAGTTCGGGCTTAAGCCAAAGATATTCTCCAGTACCATGTTAATCTCACCAAAGCTCTGGTTGAATAGACCCTTAAAGATAAGAATCGAGATGAATGCTGGTACGGCGTAAGGCAGAATAAGTAGAACACGGTAGATTGAACGACCTTTTAGCTCTTCCCATTGCACGATATTCGCAAGTACAAGCCCGATAACAAGCGTGAACGCTACAGTACATACCGAGAAGATCACCGTCCAAATAAAGATGCTGATGAACGGCTCTTTAATACCATCGTCTTTCCACACTCGTTCAAAGTTATGGGTGCCAATATTAACAACAAAGCCCGGAGAGATTGTGTTACCTGTAAACTCACCATTGGCATCAACCGGTTGATAGAAACCCTTTTCCATATTTGGCTTGAGAACTTCACCCGTTTCACTGTTGATTAACGTTTCATCATCGTCTTGCAGTGTGTAAAGCGGAGCAACAGAAGCAAACTTACGTAAGCCACTCATGCGGATGTCGTCGCCGTTAGGCAAGTGGAAATCAACCGCGTTGATCGCAGCACGGTTTTGGATGATCGCTTTGATCTTCTCTTTCTCACCTTGTGCCGACTCAATTACAGATAGGTCCATATCTGTTGCACTCATATCTTCAAAAGAAAATACGTCTGTTGCTAACAGTTGCTCGCCATCTTTAACCACGATCTGGTGACCGTCATCAGTCTTGTACAAAGTAAATGGGTAACTTTCACCGCTTTGAAAAGATCGGTCTAAAAGGACAGTTTGAGTACGCTCTAGAGAAAGTTGGTTTTTTGCGCTGTAGTTAGTGAACGCAAGCCCGACGGTATAAGCCAATGGGAAAAGAATGAACAAGATCATTCCGGCAATACCCGGGTAAATATAACGGTGGGCGTAAGTTTTCTTACTGCCAAAAATGTAAAGTGCCAAAGCCGTTAAAATCACAGTAAGCAGCGCAAAAGCGAGCTCACCGCGTGAATACATTAGAATTGTAGCGTAGCCGTTAATTAAACCAACGCTACCAAGCAACCCCCATTTGATGAAGGCGCTTTTACTGCCTGGAAGGTTTGATGGTGCTGAGATAGCATCTGTACCTTGAACTGACTGCATAGAGGAACCTGCTAGCGATATAGATAAAAAATAGAAAAGTAAGGAGAGGTTACCCTCTTCTTAAAAGGTAGTGCTTGGTTGTTACTTAGTCATTCGACCTTCAGCAGCTTTTAGTGCTTGGTCTACTGATTGACGGCCGTCAACTACGTTGCCGATCGCTTCTTCCATGCTGTACCAGAACGTTGTGAACTGAGGGATATTAGGCATGATTTCGCCGTTCATCGCGTTGTCCATTGTTGCAGCAATACGAGCGTCGCTATCTAGTTGACGTTGGAATGAGTTAAGAGCAACAGCGCCTAATGGCTTGTCGTCATTCAGGCTCTTCATGCCTTCGTCAGTTAATAGGTAGTTTTCCATGAACTCAACAGCTAGGTCGCGGTTTGGAGAAGCAGTGCTGATACCACCAGCCCATACACCAACGAAAGGTTTAGACGCTTTACCGTTGAACTTAGGAAGCGTTGTTACGCCGTAGTCAACGCCAGCTTTCTCGATGTTTGCCCAGCCCCAAGGGCCGTTGATTGTCATTGCAACGTTACCCGCCACGAATTCAGACTCAGCCACTGAGTAATCCATGTCTGCAGAGATAACTTTGTCTTGTACCATTTTCTCGATGAAACCCAGAGACTCCTGAACACCGTCAGACGCTACGCCCGCATCTTTAATGTCGTAACCTTCAGCAGTTTGTTTGAATGCGTAACCGCCGTCTGCTGCAAGTAGAGGCCATGTGAAGTAAGCGCCGCCACGTAGAGGCCACATGATCGCTTTCTTGCCGTCTTTTTGAAGCTCAGCGTTAAGTGCTGGGATTTCTTCCCAAGACTTAGGAGGGTTAGGAACAAGTGCTTTGTTGTAGATAAGAGAAACTGACTCAACCGCTACTGGGTAAGCGATTGTTTTACCTTCGTAAGAAACAGCGTCCCATGCGAAGTCTACGATACCTTCTTTAGTTTCTTTAGAAGGTTTGATATCAACAAGAAGACCGGCTTCTGCAAAACCACCAAAACGGTCGTGTGCGTAGAAAATCATGTCTGGGCCATCGCCAGCTGCAGCAACTTGAGAGAACTTCTCTTCTAGTTTGTCAGGAAAAGCGACTGTTACTTTAACACCAGTGTCTTCTTCGAAGCGTTTACCTACTTCAGCCATGCCTTCATAAGCTTTGTCACCGCCAACCCAGATTGTTAGTTGTCCTTCTTCGATAGCAGCATGTGCACCAAAAGAACCCAGAGCAACTAATGTTCCTAGAGCTACAGCGCTTAGAGCGTTTTTCATGTGAATATCCTTTTTATATTTATACGTAGAGCACATCTACCAAGACGAGCCAGTTTTCAGGGCTTATGATCTGAGAAAATAGACTCTAACTCATCATCCTAGCCACTACGCCCTAGCTATTATGGCTTAATTTCGTGATCGCCATCCGGTCAGATTAGAGACTGAAATCACAAAAAACATACTCATCGTGATCAGAGTCACCATTATGCCGTGGATTTATTTGAACTGGATCGCCTATTATCAATAACACCATTTATCTACTCCTCCCCTCCTACTCCCCCTCGTTAAATTTTCATTGGGAGGATGTACAATTGCGCCAATTCACCGAAACTGCATTCATCCAAGAATGGATAGTAAGAACCCTTTACCAGCCAATGTTATGCGTTGAAGCATTGTTCATTTAGTTGGCTTCACTGCCCGCTGTTGTCTTTATAAAGCATCGAGCTAAATCTGTGATTGAATCACGAGGGAGATTTAGCTGGATGTGGGGGAAATAGGCACCAGTTTGGCTATGACGGGTGGGCTTGGCTAAAGAATCCAAGTCTCACCCACTTTTTTCTTACTCATTCAATACTTACCAATTTCTACAGTTACTGTTGACCCAAAAATTTCTTACAATGATAAACAGTAAAACTTAAAATTTGATCGATCGAGGACTAGCTAGATGGCGAGTGTCACGTTAAAAAACGTTTATAAATCATATGGTGATGTACAGATTTCTAAGGACGTAACCTTAGACATCAACGAAGGTGAGTTCGTAGTATTCGTTGGACCATCAGGTTGTGGTAAATCGACGCTATTACGTTGTATCGCAGGTCTAGAAGATATTACATCTGGTGATTTGTACATTGGCGACCAACGCATGAATGACGTTGAGCCTTCAAAGCGTGGCGTAGGAATGGTATTCCAATCTTACGCGCTTTACCCTCACCTTAACCTTTACGACAACATGTCTTTTGGCCTGAAGCTAGCGAACGCCAACAAAGCTGAAATTGATAAGCGTGTTGAGCATGCTGCAGAAATTCTTCAGCTTGGTCACCTTCTAGATCGTCAACCTAAAGCATTGTCTGGTGGTCAACGTCAACGTGTTGCTATTGGTCGTACTCTGGTTTCTCAACCAAATGTATTTCTACTTGATGAGCCTCTATCTAACCTAGATGCAGCACTACGTGTTCAAATGCGTTCGCAAATCACTAAGCTACAGCGTCAACTTGGTTGCACCATGATCTACGTTACCCACGACCAAGTGGAGGCGATGACAATGGCCGATAAGATTGTTGTTCTTGATGGCGGTTACGTATCTCAAGTCGGTAAGCCACTGGACCTTTACCACTACCCTCAAAACCGTTTCGTTGCTGGCTTTATTGGTTCGCCTAAGATGAACTTTATGTCGGTTCACATCGAGCAAGCTGAAGCAGAACGCGTATTGGTACAACTTTCTAACGGTATGACTTTCTGGATCCCTGTTGATGGCACAACTGTCAATGCTGGTGACCGTATGTCTCTGGGTGTTCGTCCTGAACACTTGTTGTCTGCTGAAACAGGTGATGCGACGATTGAAGCTGAAGTGATGATGGTAGAGAAACTAGGTAACGAAACTCAGGTTTACCTAAACCTTGAAAGTGCCGATGCGGATGTTATTTACCGTCAACCAGACACGTTGACGATTGAGTCTGGTGACAAGCTGGCGATTGGTATTCCTGCACACCGTTGTCACTTGTTCCACAGCGATGGTCGCGCATGTCGTCGCTTGTACAAAGAGTACGGTACAGATTAATCGGTTCGCCTTTTAAGATATAACTTGCCCATAAAAAAGGCCTAGCGGATGCTAGACCTTTACCTGTTTGAGCTAAAAGCCATCCGATCTAAACGATATAGATTGGCCTTGCTGAAACTTAGTGGATTGGTGTATCACTTGTTTTGTTAAACTGGCCAAAATGCTTTTCTAACACTTCTGGTGTTAGTTTACCTTCCGCTTCTAGTCGCTTGAATTCAGCAACGACCGCTTTTTGTTCTTCAATTGATGGCAGTTGTACTTCTGGCTCATCGCCCATCTCTTGAGTCATCTGCTCTAGTTCTTTTTCAAAATCGCTCATGATACTTACCTAAATATTAAACCTAATCAGATTTTACTCATTTACGCCCTGTGATGCTAGAACGATTAAGTGCAAAGCCCGAAACCAGATCAAGCGAAGGTCAGTTAGAAGAAAATAAACCCGCAAATGAAAAGAGCTGGATTCACGATTAAATGAATCCAGCTCTTCGTCTATGTCCCTTTCTAAGCCATGCTACAGCGTAAAGGAATCAAAACTTAAAGAGATTAAAGCTTAAATGAACCAACCATCTTATCCAGACGTGAAGAAAGGTCTCGAAGCTCTTGGCTCGCTTCAGCAAGCTGCTCAGCGGTACCCGTTGTCACTTCATTGATTGCGTTAATCTCTTCAATGTTCTGGTTGATGGTGTGAACTACGGTTGATTGCTCTTCCGTTGCCGTTGCGACTTGAGTGTTACGGTCGGTTATATCAACAATACGATCTGAGATGCCACCCAGCACGTCTACCGCTTCATCAGATGCCGATACGCCCTCAAGTGTAATCACTTTACCTGCACTCATTGCCGTTACCGCATCTTTCGCATCGCTTTGCAGTTGGTTGATCATCTTCTGAATCTCTTCCGTTGAATCTGCTGTGCGACTAGCAAGGTTACGAACTTCATCGGCTACTACAGCAAAGCCACGGCCTTGCTCACCGGCACGTGCAGCTTCAATCGCTGCGTTCAGTGCGAGCAAGTTGGTTTGCTCTGAAATATCACGGATAACACCCAGAATAGAGCCGATATCTTGAGTTGTTGAAGCAAGCTGTTCAACCACTTGACCTGTGCTTTCGATGTCTTGCGCTAATCGGCTGATCGCGTCTTTTGCTTTGTTTACCACAGAACGACCCACTTCCGTATTACCCGAAGCTTGCGTTGCTGTTTCTGCTGCTGTCGCCGCGTTTGATGCAATCTCACTGATAGTCATACCCATTTGATTGATTGCAGCAACAACTTGAATGGTTTGATCACGTTGCTCTTGGCTGTTATCGTGGGTGATGTGTGCTTTATTCGAAACACTCTCTGCTGCCACTTGCAACGCTTGGCTTGTCGAGCATACTTCTTTCATCGACTCGTGAATCTTCTCAATGAACCCGTTAAAGCCCTTAGAAAGCTGTGCGATTTCATCGTTGCCTTTAACTTCAATACGCTGCGCAAGATCGCCATCGCCTTCGCCAAGGTCACCGAATCGTTTAGCCAAAAGTTTAATTGGTTGAGTAATGCTGTTTGCTAGCACTACGCCCATTAGGATAAAAACCATAGCCACAACAGCCGTCATGATCAACATCTTTTGCGCAGTCGCATCGAGCTCAGCAAACACTTCATCGGTTGGAACCACGCCAATAACGAACCAGTCCATTGATGACACATAAAGGCTCGCGACAAATAGCTCTTGCCCTTGGCTTTCAGTGGTGATCAGGTTGAAGCCCGACTTGTTCAACAGCTGGCTTGATTGAGGGCCGTAAAGTTGATGCAGTGAAGAGTCACTACGAGAACGCTCACGATGAATTTGTACATCACCTTGGCTATCAGTCAGAAATACAAAGCCAGTATTTTCAATCTTGAAACCGTTCAGCAGGTTAACCATGTCATCCATCGATTTTGATAGACCTGACATCGCTAAACCAGAGGGCTGTTGGTAGTTAGCGAACATCTTCACTTCACCATTGGCTTCTTGGAACATGCTCACCATAGTTGGCTGGCCTGACTGAGTAAAACCGAAAAACCAACCGTCTTGTTGTTGGTTTAGCTGACGTAAGAAACCATCTTGGTTCCAGTAGTAAGCTGTTTGACGGTTCGCTACCGAGGCATCGTTCAACTGATATTGGTTACGAACATTGTTCAGTTGTTTAACCAGCTTATTCTCTAGCGCGGCATCGCGCTCGGTCGATTCGATAGCATCAGAAATGAATTCATTTGAAGCAATTTGCTCCGCAGCTAACAATAACTGAGAGACTTCACGGTCAATTTCACCATTGATTCGCTCCAACATACCGGGAAGCTCAATATCAACCAAACGGTGACTCAATACATCTCTTGCTTGCTGTTGTGCCATCGCGCCGACAATCACTGTCGATGCAAGAACCGCAAAGGTAATTCCAAGTACAACTTTTTGTTTGATACTCAGAGAGTTAGTTTTAAACATATTTGGACCTTTAAAAGAATCGCTCGTTATTGGTATACCCTGAACAGGACTTTTTTAGTGCACTCCAACAAGCAATGCACAATCTGAGTGATGTATCGGCCAAAACTAATAAAACTAGAGACTTTTCTCTCAAAAAACTGCAAGTATGATGTAACAATCAAAACCATTCAGATTAAATATGAATTAACTAAGTAAATATCATACTGTCGAGAAGCGATTTTAGCTCACGGCCCTTAGCTCTAACCGAACTCAAACAACGACCTTCCCCCGAGATTTTGTATATAAAAACCAATTGATATGGTAATAATCACACCCTAACGATGTTTTTAGCTAAACACTTGTAAATCATTCCATTTTTGAAAGAATAAATTACGTAGATGTACTGGAACTTTTTCCTATTAATAAGTGACCAATACACAAAGTAAGAATCAAATGGCCCCCAGAGAGTCCCAAAATGCATAAAAATAACTTCGAAATCCTTCAAAACTACTTAGAGTCTCAAATTATTGGTCAGCAAGAGCTCGTTAAGCAACTGATGATCGCCTTACTGGCAGATGGTCATATTCTTGTTGAAGGACCTCCTGGATTAGCAAAAACCCGTGCAGTTAAATCGCTGGCAGACTGCGTCGAGGGAGATTTTCACCGAATTCAATTTACCCCCGATCTATTGCCTGCCGACCTAACTGGTACCGATATTTTTCGTCCAGAAACGGGAGAGTTTACCTTCCAATCTGGACCTATTTTTAACTCGCTTATTCTAGCGGATGAGATCAACCGTGCTCCAGCGAAAGTACAAGCCGCTATGTTAGAAGCGATGGCCGAGAAACAGGTGACTGCAGGTCGAAAAACCTATGCTCTGCCGGATCTGTTTTTGGTGATGGCAACGCAAAACCCGATTGAGCAAGAAGGTACTTACCCGCTACCAGAAGCTCAATTAGACCGTTTCTTGTTGCATTTAGAAGTGGCTTATCCAGACATGGAAAGTGAGCTGGAGATCTTGCGCCTAAACAGAGGCGAAGCTCAAGGCAACGAATCTGTTCAGCCACAAGAGATATCTCAGCAAACGATCTTTGAAGCCCGCCAAGAAGTACTCAACATTCACATGGCAGACACCATTGAGCAGTACATCATCAGATTGGTAATGGCGACTCGCCAACCTAAGCAATACAGCGACCAACTTGATCAATGGTTAGACATGGGTGTTAGCCCGCGTGCAACCATCGCGTTAGACCGTTGTGCCCGCGCTCACGCTTGGCTTGCTGGCCGCGATTATGTTACTCCACAAGATGTTCAAGCGATGGCATTCCCTGTATTGCGCCACCGTCTGCTTCGCAGCTACCACGCACAAGCTGAAGGGGTCACTGCAAACCAAGTGATCGCACACCTTATCTCGTTGGTTGGTAGCGCATAGGGATAAGCGCATGAATAATCAATTACCCAACCATAGTGACGGCGTCACGTTAAATCTGGACGAACTGCTGCAATACAAAGCGCAGTCTGTTCGCTGGTTGCCTCCAGCCAAGAGCCTGTGGTCGCAACTAAACGGGCAACACGAGAGCAATCGTAAAGGTCGCGGGATGAATTTCTCTGAGGTTCGCCAATATCAGGCGGGCGACGATATCCGCAGCATTGATTGGCGCGTCACGGCGAGAACTGGTAAGGCGCATACCAAGTTGTTCTCTGAAGAAAGAGAACAGCCTGTGATTTTGTTCTTAGATCTGTCGAGCAGTATGATTTTCGGCTCAACCTTACTGCTTAAATCAGTTCAACTCGCGCACTTTGCCAGCCAACTTTGCTGGTTAACCGTTGCTCAAAAAGACCGGATTGGCGCAGTGATAGATACTGGCCAAGAGATCGTTGAGATTAAACCAAGTGCTAGCAACCATGCTCCGCTGCGTATTTTACAAAAAGTCATAGAAATCAATAACACAGCGCTAACCAACCAAGACAATCACAGCGACACAACCTTAGAGCATGGACTGAAGTCTCTTCATCAGCTTTGCCCGAAAGGCAGCGATATTATTATGCTCAGTGATTTTGTCCGTTATAACGAAAGTAATTACTCACTTATCAATCAAATACGTCGACATAATCGAGTTCGATTAGTGCACTTTTACGACCCGTTGGAGCAAGGTGTTACTGCATTCAAAGGTTCAAAACAGATCACCGACGGCAATAAAACCCAATGGTTTAACTTTTCATCCAGTAGGGAAAAGGGAAAGCTCAGTCACGCATTTCATCAGAAGCAGCAACTGATTATGCAAATGAGCCTTTCTTTGGCGATCCCATACAGTTCATTGTCTTGTGCACAATCTTTAATGAGCCAAGTGTCAGGAGTTCAGTCATGAATCAATCTCTCGACTTGAGCCCTATTATTACGCCAAGCGCACCATCATGGTGGCCTTTGGCATTGGGTTGGTGGGCTGTGATTATTACGGCTATTGCTCTGATCGCCTTAATGTTTTTCATTGTAAAACGCAGACAAAAGAACCAACACGCGAAGAACGAAGCACTTACTTGCTTACGTAGTCGTCAGTCTTCAAATGTTTTGTCTCCGAGCGCAGCTCAAGACCTCGTTCGTCAAGCAGCGCTGAGCTATTTTCCACGCGAAAAAGTAGCAGGCTTGTCTGGTGATGATTGGTTGACGTTCTTAGATGCGCAATTGGCAAAGCCGTTATTCGCCGCAAAGCAATCGCAATGGCAACAAGCACTCTATCAAGATATACCCTTGATGACCGACGAACAGAAAAAGGCTCAACAGCAATTGGTTAATGACTGCGAAACCTGGCTTCGTAAAGCCCTTCCTCCAAAGCGAGGTCGTTATGACTGATCTTTTAAATACGAGCTTATTAAATATTGAATTCGTTTGGTGGTGGATGTTTGTGCTCGCGCCACTACCGGTTCTCGTTCACTTGTTCTCTCCTAAGGCGGAATCGAACAATGCCCTAAGGCTTCCGTTTTTGCCCGAGGACAGCAATACCAAAACACCGAGCAGTCGCTTACCCAAGGCGTTATCGGTCATCATCTGGCTTTTATTGGTAACTGCCATGGCACGCCCAGTTTGGTACGGTGAACCGGTTGAGTTTCAACCGAAACACCGTGATTTGATGCTGGTTGTCGACCTCTCCTACTCAATGAGCCAAGAAGACATGCAGTTCAATGGCGAATACATCGATCGCTTATCTGCGGTAAAACATGTATTGAGTGACTTTATTGATCGACGAAAAGGCGACCGAGTCGGATTGGTGCTATTTGCTGATCACGCCTACTTGCAGACACCACTAACGTTAGACAGAGACACGCTTTCACAACAACTCAATCAGGCTGTGCTAAAGCTGATTGGTACTCAAACTGCGATCGGTGATGGTATCGGCCTTGCCACCAAAACCTTTGTCGACAGCGATGCCCCTCAGCGTGTGATGATTCTACTCAGTGACGGCAGCAATACTGCGGGCGTATTAGACCCACTAGAGGCCGCAGATATTGCTAAGAAGTACAACGCGACAATTTACACAGTGGGTGTCGGTGCGGGTGAAATGATGGTCAAAGAGTTCTTCATGACTCGTAAGGTCAATACTGCTCAAGACTTGGATGAGCGTACTCTAATGGAAATCGCAAAACGCACTGGCGGTCAATACTTCCGTGCGCGTGACAGCAAAGGGCTGGCAACGATTTACGACACCATCAATCATTTAGAACCCGTGACGAACGCCACTAAGATATGGCGACCGCAACAAGAGTGGTTCGTATGGCCACTGTCGGCGGCAATGTTCTTCGCATTTATGCTGTTAGCCATTAGGAGAAACAATGTCTAACTTTACTTTTATCTACCCATATTGGTTCTTGGCTCTTGCCCCGCTGCCCGCTATTTGGTGGCTTAGCAAAAGACAATCCAAGCAAGGGTTATTAGCGTCACACATCGCCCGTTATCTGGCTCCTGAATCGAGAAAGCCATCGAAAAACCGCAGCACTTATTTCGGTGTTTGGTGGTTGGTCGGTGTCATCGCATTGGCCGGTCCAAGCTTTGAAAAAAATGAACAGCCAAGCTTTGAAAAAACACAGGCGCGAGTTGTGATCATGGATATGTCGATGTCTATGTATGCCACTGATATTAAGCCGAACCGTTTAACACAGGCGCGATACAAGGCTTTGGATCTACTATCACTCTGGAAAGAAGGCCTAACGGGAATGGTGGCCTACGCCGGAGATGCTTACACCATTAGTCCTTTGACATCAGACATCAACACCATCAAGAACCTCGTACCCAACCTATCACCAGATATCATGCCCTTCCAAGGCGGCAATGCAGCATCGGCAGTTAAGCTTGCGATTGAGATGATGACTCGCGCTCATATCTATAAAGGCGATCTGGTACTGATTGCTGATGATATTGATGGTCAAGAGAAGAAAGATATCGACTCGCTACTCTCTGGTAGTAATTGGACGTTATCAGTCTTAGCTGTAGGTACGGAAAGCGGCGCACCGATCTCGTTACCTACAGGTTCGATGTTACAGACCGACTCAGGACAAACCGTGGTTACGAAAACCAACGTAGGCAATATGCGCGACCTGACTCGTCGCTCTGGCGGTACATTCACTGAATTGCAATTGGATAACTCAGACGTTGAACACATCGCAAGTTACCTCGACCGAGTTGCGACAACATCAGAAGTGACTAAAACCAATAACTCACTCAACACCAGAGTGAACAACGGTTTCTGGTTATTGCCGTTTCTGTTAGTTCCTGCACTTGGGCTATTTCGAAAAGGGGTGATTTGGTGTGGCCTAGCTGTACTGGTCTCGTTCAGCCAACCGAATACTGCGTTTGCAAATCCTTGGAAAACCGATGACCAAGTGGGTTATCAGTTGTATCAAGATGAGGACTTTCAACAAGCCGCAGAACAGTTCGAACAGCAAGAATGGAAAGGCGTTGCGCAATACAAAGCCGGTGATTTCGAAGCGGCCGAACAGACGCTGCAAGGTCTTTCTGGCGAAGATGCTCGCTACAACCTCGCCAATGCACAAGCAAAGCAAGGCAAGTACGACCAAGCGATTGAAGAGTATCAGCGTATCCTAGAAAGCAACCCTGAGCATTCTTATGCGAAGAAGAATCTAGAGATTGTTGAACAGGCTCAGAAGCAACAGCAACAGCAACAGCAACAGCAACAGCAACAGCAACAGCAACAGCAACGCGATTCTAAGTCCAAAGACCAAAATGAACAAGACCAGCAAGGTCAGCAAGGTCAGCAAGGTCAGCAAGGTCAGCAAAATGATTCTTCGCAAAACTCGCAGGATCAACAACAAGACTCTGCTGACAATGAGAAGTCGCAAAGTCAAAGCGGTAGCCAAGATCAAAGCAACAAACAAGATCAAAGTGAAAACCAAGCTCAGCATACCGACCAAAGCCAAGCTGATAGCCGCTCTGATTCCAACGCGGATGAAGAAAACGACAAGCAAGCTGAACAACAGAACAAAGCGGGTCAAAAAGATAAACCGTCACAAGACAAAGATGACTCAGCATCTCAGACTGCTCAAGCACAAGAGGCAACTAAGAAAGACAGTGATAACAACGCTCAACAAGCTGCAACACAAGTATCAGGTCAACCGATGTCGAGCGATCCTGATATGCGGAAACTTGAGCAAGTAGAAAGCGCTCGTGATCCGAGCCAACTACTTAAAGCGCAAATGATTCTACAAGCACGACAAAAAAGTGCCCCTAACAACCAAAACAAAAAGTGGTAACCATGCGATTTCTAAATAAGCCATTTTTATCCATAGCCCTAACACTGCTGTTGGGCGCTTTCTCGTCATTTTCAGCATTGGCGGCTACTGCCGTAGCAAGTGTTTCACAGAATAGTGTCACCAAAGATGAAGTCTTCCTCCTTAGAGTTGCCACCGATGAAAAGGTCTCTTCTGATTCTCTGGACCTCACCGCGCTTCAGCAAGACTTCTATGTCGGAACACCAAGCTTTGGGTCATCGATGCGAATCATTAATGGTAGCCGTTCGGTGTCAAGTGAGTGGAATATCACCCTAGCTCCACTGCGCCTAGGTCAGATACAGATCCCTAGCTTTGATATTGACGGCGCAAAAACCCTACCGATCACCATCAACGTTTCGGTTAATAAAACAGCTCCAAAGCAGAGTGATATGGCCGAGTTTCAACTTAATCTGAGTAAAGATTCGCTGTACCCTCAAGAGGTCGCGGAGCTTGATGTAAAACTCATCATTAAGGCTGATCCTAGAAGACTGCAAGATCCTAAAATTGCGCCACCAAGTTCAGCGCAATTAAACGTTGAACCGATTGGAGAGTCTAAGCAATTTCAAGACGTTCTTAATGGAAAGGAAGTCACTGTTGTTCAGCAATCTTTCCATATATCGTCACAGCAAGCAGGACAATTTCAGCTTCAAGGGCCAAAATTAACCGGTGCTGTTGTTTACTCAACCAACAACTCAAGCACAACACGCCTTTTCCAACTCGACACGCCCGTTGAAACCTTAGATGTCACAGTGAATCCAGTACCAAAAGGCTATCAAGGTGAGTGGGTACCAACATCGAACTTCAAGTTGATTCAGAAGTGGTCAGATAGCCAAGGCAATGAGCTGACAGATAGCAATCCTTTAGGTGACGACAAGCAGAAAATTGAAATGGAAGCCGGTGATTCGTTAACTCGAACCATCACCATGACAGCCAGCAACTTGTCCCAACACCAGTTACCAAAACTGAACATCACCTATCCTAAATCGGTGCGTGTTTATGAAGAGAAACCGCAATTTGGCACTACCCAATCCGGTGACGCTATCATAGTGTATAAGCAAGTTCTAATCCCTAAGAAATCTGGAAGCATCTCTCTGCCTGATGTTTCTCAAACTTGGTTTAATACCGATTCGCAATCACAAGAGACCAGTAAAGCTGTTGGGCTAGAGTTGTCGGTTCAGGCAAGCGATCGCGCGATCTCAAGCACGCCGCCTCCTGTGACAGAAACACCAACCAAACAAGCCAGCCCGACGATTGTTACCGTTGATAACCCTGGAATATGGCCTTACCTAACCGCGCTGTTCGCTGTCTTGTGGTTAATCAGTTCTGCGGTTGCTTTCTACTTCTGGTCACGCCGCGGCACAACAGCAAAACCAAAGCGCCAAGATGAACGTCAATCCGATACAGCAGAAGCGCTGATTACCGCGCTGAAAGCAAAAGATGGCGTGATGACCAGAACCTTGTTTGAGCAATGGAAAACAAAAAACTCAGACTTGAGTGATGGGACGTTAGAAACAATTGAAGCCGAGCTAACCAAGCTCAACCAAAGCCTCTATACTGAAGCTGGTTCACCAAGTCAGTCATGGGATCCAACTCTAGCAATCAAAGCGGTTAAGAAACCAAAACGCATGTCGAACAATAAACACAAGAGCACATTAGAAAGGCTTTAATTAACCAGCGCTCTAAGTAAGCAGAACGCTAGTTAAGCAGAAAATATAAGTAAACAAAAAAGAACTAAGCCGTGATGATCACATTATGATCATCACGGCTTCATTCGTTTTTAAGAGCGGAAAAATAAATACCACACTAAGTCGGTGGCGTCGCAACCTTTCTTCGCTTTAGAGCAGAGACAATTCGATTTCGCCCTGAGTCTTTGGCTTGATATAAAGCTTTGTCGGCCTTGCCATACAGCAGATCAAAATCGAATTGATACTGGTCTGAGGTTATCGAGGCATAGCCGACGGATGCGGTTAAATATTGGCTGGTGCTGCTTTCACAATGAAGGATCTTAGCCTCTTCAATGCATTTTCTGATCGACTCTGCACGCTGTTTAGTTTCAGAGTGATGAGTGCCGATCATTAACAACATAAACTCTTCACCACCAATACGACAGAAAGTTTCTTTATCGCTATGAACATGGGCATTAAGTATCTTGCCTATAGTACGCAGAGCAGCATCACCTTCAGTATGACAATAAACACTGTTGTATAAACCAAAGTGATCGAGGTCGACAAGGATCAAGCCAAATGTGACTTCATGTTGTGTGGCAAACGCTCCTTGATCGTCACAGTTTAGATCTTCTAACACCTGCGACAACATACGACGATTTCCAAGACGTGTCAGCGGGTCTAATTTAGAGATGATATCCAACTGCTCATTTGCTCGTTCAAGCTCTTGAGTGCGCTTACTGACCTCTTGTTCGAGGGTTTCATTGAGCTTTTTGAGCTCCTCTTGAGCCATGGTTCTCTGTAGCACCTCCGCAAGGCTAGAAGCGAAGATATGTATCACCTCACGGAGCTGGGGCGTTAGGGGACTTCGAGTCAGTAAGTTGTCCGCAGCAATAAACGCAATCGGCTCACCCGTATTGGTGGTGAGCATTGTCATTGCCGTCCAACCTACTCCTACAATATTGAAATCGTGATAGATAGGTACGGACTCTTCAAAGGCGACTTGATTGGGACAAGCACGTGCTGCTGCGACAATGTCACGCTCCACCAGCTCTGAGCGGTAATAGGACTCATCGACAATATCGCCTTTTATATCCGTGCCCCACGTACCTTGCATATAACTGCAATTTTTATCGGTGAGGAAAACGGCCAGTCGGTCGATGCCTAAATGCTGAATCGCAAAGCTCACCGCAGATTTACACACTTCACTGACAGTATCGCAGCGAGACAACTCAACCATACTTGAGTGCAACATGCGTATGTTTTGTTCTTGGCGCTTACGAATGTAGATCTGAGAAAGCAGAGAACCAAAGGATTCAAGCATCTGCTTTTGGTAATTAGTAATAGGTGAACGGTGAATGTAGTTATCCATTGCAATCCAACCAACGGGTTTATCACCTTCACGTAAGATGAGCATTCCATTCCATCCCTGCCCTACCACTTTTCCTTCCGTGTAGAGAGGAGCTTGCTCGATAACAATCAGGTTGGTGTGGTTGTCTGACAGCGCTTCGATGTATTCCGCTTCGAGGTGATGTAAGTCGTACTGGGTATGATGTTCGCTGTTTGTCTTGCCAGATTCATCAGTACCATATGTTCCACTAAAACAGCGCTTTTTCATATCCAGTAGCATGAAGATCGCACGATCAAACCCTAACCGATCACGAACTGCCTCAACTGAGGCTTTATACAAGGCATCCAAAGAGTCAGGATTAGAAAGCTCTAATGCCACCTGATGAACCAGTTTCATGTTCTCAACAAACAACTCACGAAGCTTAATTTCATCAAGGTATTGCGCTTCACGCGTGTCGCGGTGTTTGATCTCCAGCGCAGCGTTCTTTTCTGCACGAATGCATTGCCAGCGTGCTGCTGCAAGTTGAAGGACATCAAGATCTTGGTCGAAGGTTTGGTTGATCTGCTCTGCATTGCAATTTTGCACAATTAAATAAGTTCTGCAGGCAGGCGCGTTGTCGAGCATCATGATGAATGACTCTCCACCTAACACCTTCATGTGTTCCCACTTACAAGTATTGATAGACATTGGGAGCACGCCATCTGCGGTATCAAACTGAGAACCTCCAGGCCAAAACGTCGCAGGATAATTAGCCAGAGAGGTTAGATCACCATAAGAAAACAAGGGTAACGAATCGCCTTCTGGTATAGGTTCTGCAAATATCCCCATGCCTTTTGGCACGAGTACCTTAGCAAGGTAACCAAAAAGAAACTCTGCCAATAAACGGTGGTCGCGAGTAGCAGATATTTGTTTTGCAAAGGCTTTAACAGGCACGCTTTCGTCCATTGGCGATTGAGAGTGAAGCAAAAATACCGAAGCATTGATATGCAATCAATATAACTAAAAATGAGATGTTAAGCGGGTCGCAATTTCAATTTTTACATTATCACAAGCATGAGAAGGACGACAAAAATGGGATTTTTTGCCTAAAATTTCATCGACATTAGGACTTTTTTAGAGACATAAAAAAGCCCCACCTAAAGTGGGGCAAAACTTCCATCGCTTATAGTTATAGTGATAATTCTGTCGATCTATTCGATTATCTAACCTGCGTTTCAGTTAGCGCACTGTCTTTTAAAAAAACTAAACAGCACTGAGTTAATCGAATTAACCAAAGTCACCGTTTACGTAACCTTTAGTACGATCATCTTTTGGTTCGCTGAAGATAACACTCGTTTCGTTGTGCTCTACAAGCTCTCCCATTAGGAAGAAAGCAGTACGGTCTGAGATACGACGCGCTTGCTGCATTGAGTGCGTTACGATAACGATGGTGAAGTCTTTCTTCAGGTCTTCCATCAATTCTTCAATCTTGTGTGTCGCGATTGGATCGAGTGCAGATGTAGGTTCATCCATTAGGATTACATCCGGTTCCATTGCAATCGTACGAGCGATACATAGACGTTGTTGCTGACCACCAGACAAACCAAATGCGTGTGCTTTAAGACGGTCTTTCACTTCGTCCCAAAGTGCCGCACTGCGTAGTGAACTTTCTACTACTTCATCAATGTGTTTCTTGTCTTTGATACCTTGAGCACGTAAACCGTAAGCTACGTTCTCGTAGATGCTCATTGGGAATGGGTTTGGCTTCTGGAATACCATGCCTACGCGAATACGCAGGTCGGCCACATCAATGTTACCGTAGATGTTCGTGCCATCCATATCCAGCTTACCTTTAATAGTAACGCCTTCAATTAGGTCATTCATGCGGTTCAAACAACGTAGCAATGTCGATTTACCACAACCAGATGGGCCAATCAGAGCCGTTACCTGACGCGTTGGAATTGGCAGGTTAATAGACTTAAGCGCTTGGTTGTCACCGTAAAACAGATCTAGGTTCTCAATATCAAATTTGTTCATTTTCATATTCTCTAAATTCTTAAATTCGTGTCTAACTTGATGCTTTCTTTATCACGGGGGCTCTCTTTACTGTTGAGCCAGCTAATTAGCTTAGTAAGTTGCCGTGTTGAAGCGTCTCGCAATCAGTTTTGTAACCATGTTGATCAAGAGAACCAATACGATTAGGACTGTTGCCGTGCCGTAGGCTTGGTTCCACTCATCGATAGTAAATAGTTCTGTTGTCAGCTTATATAAGTGAACCGTTAGTGTACGGCCAGAATCAAATACCGATTCAGGAACACGTGCCACCATACCTGCTGTTAAGAATACAGGTGCTGATTCACCAATTACACGACCAATACTAAGAATGACCGAAGTTAAGATACCTGGCATTGCGCTTGGTAAGATCAAACGCCAGATGGTGTAGATTTTTGAAGCGCCAAGGCCGTATGAGCCTTCACGATAAGTTTGTGGTACTGACATCAATGCTTCTTCTGTAGTACGAATGATAACAGGAAGAATTAGAATACTCAGCGTTAATGCACCCGACAAAATCGAGAAACCCAGACCGAGAATCGAAACAAAGAAGGTCATACCGAACAGACCGAAGATAATCGATGGAATACCCGCTAAAGATTCGGTACAGAAACGAATCACTTTAACCAGTTTACTGCCCACTTTTGCGTATTCAGTTAGGTATATTGCTGTCATGATGCCAAGTGGCGCTGCCACAGCAATTGATGCGATTACCATGTAGATCGTGGCAATGATCATTGGGAAAATACCACGTTCTTCACCTGTACGAGTGTAGTCGTCGGTGATGAAGTTCCAGTCTACATATTGCAGGCCATTCGATAGGATGTACCAAATGATCCAGAATAAGAAACCAACGGTGACTGCTGCTGCCGCCCAGATAAAACCTTTCAAGATATTATCTTTCGTTTGACGTGCTTGTTTTAGTTTTACGCGATCCATATTACTAATCCTCGCCTACTTCGTTTTTTCACGATTAAGATAAAGCAGAGCACCATTTAACATCATGATGAATACCAGAAGCACAACGCCGGTTGCGTACAGTGCACTCGCGTGGATACCACTTGCGTAAGACATTTCAATAGCAATGTTTGCTGTTAACGTACGAGCTGAGTCCAAAATGCCTTCTGGCATTGCTGGCGCATTACCCATCACCATGATGATTGCCATCGTTTCGCCCAGTGCACGACCGATACCCAGAATTACACCAGTCATAATACCTGAACGTGCAGCAGGAACGAGTAACTTAAAAATCGTGTAGATTTTCGACGCACCCAGTGCAAGTGAGCCTTCTTTGTACGTACGAGGTACAGCACGGATCGAAGTTTCAGAAACCGTAATAACGGTAGGAAGAATCATGATACCCAGAACAATAATACCCGCGAAGATAGTGTTACCCGCTGGTACTTGGAAGATGTTCTGAATCATAGGAACAATGATTACTAGACCGAAGAAGCCGTAAACTACCGACGGGATACCTGCTAGAAGTTCAACTGCAGGTCGAATAATATCGGCAAGACGCTTTGGTGCAATCTCAGCAATAAAAATAGCGGTTAATACACCGACTGGTACACCAACAACTACAGCTCCAAGTGTCGATACAATCGATGCAACAATCATTGTTGCAACACCGAATAGAGCTGGCGGTAACCAATCCACGCCCAGAACGATGCCAGAAACACCGGCCTCTTGGAATGCAGGGATACTCTCTGCAACGATAAAGTAAGCGATAACGGCTAGTGATACGATGCCGATTACAGCACTCGATAAGAACAAGCCGTGAAAGATTCTTTCTTTCCAGTCAACGCGCTTTTTAGTACGCAGACTCGGCTTATTGATTTGAGTTGCTTCAGTATTCATAAGCTTTTCACTATGTGCGATGGTCATATATAAATCTCAAACTTTGTGGCTCAAAAAGAGCTCGAAATAGCCAAAGTTGAAAGAAAAGGCTCAGCCTAAAGTCAGGCTGAGCAATAATTAAGAGTGAGCCAGTTAAGATTAGTTAACTGTGATGTAGCCTTTCTTACCAGCGATAGCTTGAGCTTCGCCTGAAACCATCCAGTCCAAAAACTTTTGAGTTTCAGCTGTAGGAGCGCCAGACTTGTATAGCACTAGGAAAGGACGAGCAACTTTATAAGAACCGTTCTTAACATTAGCCACTGTCGCAGCTGCACCATCGATAGTTAGAGGATGTACAGATTCGTCAACCGTACCCAAAGAGATAAAGCCGATTGCGTATGGGTTACTTGCTACAGAAACTTTAAGTGCGCCGTTACCGTTGGCAACTTGTGCACGCTGAGAGATAGCCGATACTTTCTTATCGCCAATTTTCTTTTTAAGCTTCATGATGTCTTCAAATGCGCCACGTGTACCAGATGCAGTATCACGAGTGATTGCTACGATTGGCTTGTCTGCACCACCCACATCTTTCCAGTTAGTGATGTCACCTTTGTAGATTGAAGTAATTTGCTCAGCCGTAAGAGCAGATACTTCGTTATTTGGGTTTACAACAACTGCGATACCGTCACGAGCGATAACGAGCTCTTTCAGGTCAACTGTTTTTTCTTCTGCTTTAAGTTCACGAGAAGAGATACCTAGGTCAGCACTTCCATTTTTTGCTGCTTTGATGCCTGCAGAAGAACCTGGAGCTTGAATTTCGATGAACACTGGTTCACCTTTATTCATGAAGGTTTCTGCAAAAACTTCAACCAGTGGAGAAGCACTGTTAGAGCCAACTACAGAGATAGTTTCTTTAGCTGAAGCTGTATTCACTGTTAGAGCGCCTAGTAGTGCGATTGCACCGATAACTGTCTTTTTCATCACAAATTTCCTTTAGTGGCGTTATTGCCGTAATGTTGTTTTGCTTGAACGGTGCCCACTTTAGAATCTGAATGTGACAGTTGTGTTTCACTTAATTGAAGCCTAGATGACAACTGCAATTTATTTTCTTGTTTTATCCTTATTTAGATGCCTTCAAAGTAATACATTGCCTTGTTCTATAAGCACTAAGTATTTACTCCAACCAAATGAAAACAACCCGCTCAATTAACCATCACTGCTTATATTTACATAGGACATGGGCAACTCACCCTTATTGGCCTTATCTTTACAAAGGTTAAAAAAGCTTAATTGAATGATTAATAATCAATACTTATCAAATACCTATCACATATATATAAATCAAATCTATTACTGATTGAATTGTCATTCTCAGAAGTTAGAATCACCCACTAATAACAATAATAACAATTGCTTCTACTCATTTATTTATTCAAAAAGGGACATTACATGCGCCAACTTCTCAGTGGCTTATCTATAAAAATACAAATACTAATACCTGTACTCTTTTCCGTCGTATTGCTCTTGGCGGGGGTTATTATCGGTGGTGACAAACTAGAAAATGCCTTCAAAGAGGTATCTATCGCAACAGACCAACTGATCCTACACAAAGAAGAACTCAGCGAAATCGTCGACAACAGCTACGGTATGCGCATCAAAGCGATCTACAGCTTGTTCAATGCAGATGATGTGAAAACCTTGGTTCAAACTCTTAATGAGAAGCGCGCTCTAAACACTCGCCTATTGAACTCATTAAACACTGTGCCGGGGATGCAAGACGAAGTGGCAGCGATGAGTAAGGCGATGAATCACTATGTCGACTTTTCTCGTACAACAATGCTTCCTTTATTAAAGATAAAACATGGTAATTCAGTTCTGTCTTCTGACTTCGATGCACGTTACCAAGTGGCTATTGAGCAGTATCGTCATGCAGGTAACGAGATGGTGCAAGCCATCAACATCCTATCTAAAAAACTCAACTTACTTGCAACGCAAGAAGTGGACATCAATGGTCAGCAACACACCAATACACTTGATACGGCAACGTTTGCATTGTTGGTTATCCTTTCAGTTGCACTGGGCATCAGCTGGGTACTCGCAAGCATCATTGTTAAACCAATCAGCAATATTCAAGCAACCATGCGTGAAGTTGCTAAGGGTAACCTGTTAGTTAAAGCAGAAGAGTATGGCGACAACGAGATCTCTCGCCTAGCAAAAGACGTTAACCAATCGGTAGACCAACTGCGTGACACGGTAAGTTCACTATCTCGGATCAGTATCGAAGTGGCGTCAGCATCGACAGAGCTCGCGGCTGTAATGACACAATCAAGCGCAAACTCAGATCAAGAGAAGCAAGAAGTGGAGCAAGTTGCTTCTGCTGTAAACCAACTTGAGAGCACAGCATCGCACGTAAACGAGAATGCAGTACAAGCCGACTCAGCTTCCAAGCAAGCCGACGAAATGGCAACACACAGCATGAGTTTGTTTAACGAAAGCAACAAAGCCAATGAGCAAATGGCGATTCAGCTTAGCGAAGCGGCAAACGTTGTCGGCACGCTGAAAGAGCACTCGGAGCAAATAGGTAAAGTGATAGAGGTGATTCAAAGCATCTCAGAGCAAACAAACCTTCTTGCGCTTAATGCAGCAATTGAAGCAGCTCGTGCTGGTGAAAGTGGCCGTGGTTTCGCTGTGGTAGCCGATGAAGTTCGAATGCTGGCAGCCCGCACACAAGATTCAACCAAAGAGATCCAAGCGATCATCGAAGGCTTGCAGGTTCAATCGGGCAACGCCAATGAGAGCATGAGCAGTTCACTGTCTATGTTAGAGCATAACCAAACGCTCTCAGGCGAGGTGAGCGCAGCCCTTTCTGGTATTGCTAACTCAGTAACCGACATGACAGAAATTAACACTCAGGTTGCCTCTGCCGCAGAAGAGCAAAGCCAAGTGACTGCAGACATCAACCGTAATATCTCAAACATCTACAGCCTAGTAAGCCAAAACGTAGCGGGAATTACTCAAGCTGCAGCAGCAAGCCACGAATTGTCTAACCTTGCCGAACTGCAGAAACAACAGTTAGGATACTTTAAGGTTTGAATAAAAGCAGATTTAATCGACTAAGAGGAGGCCTAACGGCCTTCGTCCTCTCAATGTAGCCTTACAAGCATGGATAGTAGCAGAGCTGTCAACTTCACCGCCATTCCTGACTATACTCGACGTACAAAAAAGCACCACCATGTTGGCGGTGCTTTTACATCAAGTTCAATTTACTGGTCTTCGTCGGTTACTAATAAAACGGAATATGTGCTAGAAGGAGCATATTCATAGACCTCACTATTTATAGAATCAAACGCGATTACTTGCGAACCATTACCATGTGGAGTGCTGCTCCAAATATAGCCAGCCAAATCGCCAGCTTCTAGATCATCATAGCCACTGGCAAATGCGGTTCCGTTCAGCGCGGGGCCATAACAAGCATGCTCTGTTAGTGCTACTAACTCCTTAATGTTCGGTAGTCGCCAGTTCTTTTTGCCGCCAAATTCATATAATGCATGATTGCCATTTTCATCACGAATCTGTTTTGCTGTAAGTAGCGCACTCTGCCATATCACTTTATCAGCAGCACCAGTACACGCTTCACTGTTCTTGTCCCAAGTTCTACCTACCGGGCAACGCATCCAAGTTAGACCCGTTTTAAGGTCTGTCACAATACCTTCATTAGAGTAAGTGTATCGTGTGTTAGGTGCAGATTTAGAAAAATCAACAGCGCACTCTTGAGCAGCAAAAGCCGTTTGAGAAACTAACGCTAGAGATAATACGGAAATTAGTTTTTTCATCTTACTGACCCTTTACTGCAACTAGACGAATTGGAAATTGGTAAGACGCACCGCTATCTTCATCAGCTTTATCTGTATAGATTTGATCAAAACTAATGTTGCCTCGGTAGTCTCCTCTGGTAACAATAAATGCAAAGTATTTTGCAGTATCGTCACCAGCTGTTGAATAATTTATGTAACTAAAATCCTGAACCCACATAGAGCCGGCTTCTAAATCAGGACTTCCTATCCCTTGATTTGGGAAATAGGCATGGTTTAAGCCATATAATTCACCGTCAGAGTCTCGCTCAGT
Organism: Vibrio sp. nBUS_14; assembly: GCF_051201655.1. NCBI lineage: Bacteria > Pseudomonadati > Pseudomonadota > Gammaproteobacteria > Vibrionales > Vibrionaceae > Vibrio > Vibrio sp. nBUS_14. The sequence continues at coordinate 530,259 of NZ_CP179207.1, read as the reverse complement.
CTCACCGAAATCTAATACATCGTACAATTCTAAATATGTAGGCAAACGCCATTCATTTACACCACATAGTGATTGTTGATTGATATAAGCCGCATACTGGCTCGTTGAACAGATTTCATCACCGGCAGCAACACAACCTACAGCAGCCAAGTCTTCAGAATATGGCTTAAAGCTATCTGACTCGTAAACAAACGTACGGTCTTTAAACTGTACTGAGTTAGTATCAGCACTCTTGTTTTCCCAAATAAGTCCCGTTCTCTCATCTAAAGTACAAGACCATTCCGTTGCATCCGCCGCTAGAGTTGCACCTTTGTCATCAAGCTTCACGAACTTGAAACCAGCACCCGTTGTTGTTTGAAGGTCGTCGTTATCAAATCCATACTCGGCATCCTGACCAGGGAAATCGGTCTGAGCGTCTGCAACGTCGCTAGCACCATCGGCAAAGTGCAGTACTGCACCCGTGTCGTTCGAACCTGATGTTTGAGCAGCAACAAGAGATAGCTCTTGAGTAAATGCCGTAGTTTCAGCAGCTGATAGTAAACTTGAAACAAGAGATTTATTTTCGTAATTCAACTTCTTAGCAACTAGAGCGACACCTTGAGTCATTTCCTCTACTTTCATCTCAGTAAGTAGCGCAGTGGTATTCTGCTCAAGGTTGGTTAGCTCATTTACCGTTGGATCAGACATCACTGTTCCGGTTAGCGAGACACCCGCACTTGTTACTTGTGCTTTGACCATTTCATCGGCTTGGGCGACCGTTTCACCATCAATAACCAGACTAGCAACTAGAGTAGTAACCGCATTAATAGAGTTACCTGATGCTAAACCTTGGCCCGGAGCGGCAATACGCAGTGTTTTGCTCGAACCAGCATCGACTTCGGCAAGAATGGTGCTATTTAAAATGTTTTTGTCTGTCGAAGTCAGCGTAAATTGACCTGTATTGTCACTTTTCGCACTTGGTTCGTTACTATCACATGCGAAGTTTTGGTTTAAATCGATACAAACAGGAGTATCAAGCAGGGAACCTTGAGAACGAATAGTACCAGCAACATCGTAAGTTGGTGCCGCTGAGTCACTACCAGAGCCACCGCCACAGCCAGCAAGGGCAAGCGATACAGCAATGAAAGAATATTGTAACTTCATAGATTTATCTTCTTTTAATTAATAGTTTGTGGCTTATCGAGAGCGAATCACTCTCACCATTGATAGCATTAGCAGGACAATCAAACCCAAAGGTGAACCACTACCACCTGAGCTACCACTACTGCTTTCATTAGTGTTATCAGTGTTACACTGATATTGAGCAAAGTGACTCACACCCCACTCTTCCAAGACCCCAGAATTTCCTGAAACACGATCAGAAACTTCAAGGCGCCAAGTTCCCCAGCTCGGTTCACCGACAAGCTCTTTTAACTCGTCGTCATACTGAGCTGTGAAATAACCTTTAAACCCCTTACTGCTGCTTGATTGGTGGTTAAGTAGCACCACCGACTTACCTTGAGGAGAAACCAATTGGACATGCAGATCTTCTAGCGAGGCATGTTCAATATTCAGATAGACAGCAAAGGTGTCATCGATCTTTGCTTCTTTGTCAGATAAGGTTTGAACAAAAATTTTGTCACCCTGCGCTGGAAGCGTTGAGTTTGAAGCGGTTGGCTGTGTGGTTAACTTTGGAAGACCATTAACCAACTTAGTGCTGCTTTCCCATTGGTTCGTTTTTAGATCTGCACCAAATTGATAGTCTAGCGAGATTTCAGAATCGAATTGCACGCCACAAGCAAAGTTAGAAGGTAATGAAACGCTCATACTTGATGAATCAGATACAGTTTGATCAATGTCGAAAACCGACTCACTGTTCAGTCGCCATTGACCTTTCACCGTCGCTTGGCGACCATTTTGTGCCAAATGCACAGTGACATCATCACCTTCACCGATATAGCGATTATCGTAACGAACCACAAAAGGAGGCTTCAATAAGTTATGTTGATTAAAGCTATCAGTAAGAAATTGAGCATACTCTTTGTCTGGAAACAGTGCGTTAGCAGCAAATACCGTCGACTCAGCGAGATCATGCATTTTTACGCCACGACCGACACCATAAAGCCCTTCAACAACAACGGCGTCGAACTCACGAAAAACGCTATCTGTGCCATCACCATAACGCTCTATAGCAGCTTTTAAAGCTTGGAAAAGCGGAGTTGACCAAAGTTCGTCACCCAACTCTCCTCCTACACTCACGTGGGCAGGGTATTCTGCTCGTTCAAAGTAGCGCGCGCGCTGATTCCACAAACTACGAGTAGTACGGCGAACACCAAACAAGCCATCCCAGTTAAACACGGTATCCAGTTCGAATTCTTGTCCACGACGAGAAGCGTCTAAGTATTGTGAACGATAGCTCGCACTACCAGCCCAATAATCACCGACACCTTCGCCGATTGCACCAGTATGACCGTAAGCCCAATCCGGTACGGCTTGGTAATGAATACCGTGTCCAAGTTCGTGTAAGACAACATCTGAATCAACAGCATCTGGTGAAGCACCGCCGATACCAAAAGTGACCACCCTCGGACCGTAATAGTATGATGAGTTATCGAGAGACAACCCTCTTCCATCAAAGCGCAACGGGTCGTCAAACAATTGATAAGACAAACTTTCTAGATATTTCAAAGACGTATCAAGGTGATAGAAAGCCATAATCTGTGGAAAAGCATCATCACCAAAACGCACATTTTCAATGGTTTCAACGCTATCGAACGATTGAACACCTTCTGGAATCAAGAAACCAGAAGTGTCTCGAACCGGTTCTCCTCCATCAGAGGGCACAGTGATCAACGCTGTAACATCAACCTGGTTCAGCCTTGAATTAGACAAATAATAGTTACCACCAGATTGCAGAACTTCAATGGACTTCGTTACATATTCGATTGATTGGGGGTATTCTGAAACCAATGACCAAGTCGATGCAGGCGCTTCCTGTTGCTGCATCGTTCTTAAATCGGGATCAAACAGAAATACATCGACGTTAACCAAACTCCCCGAGCTCAATGCGGGTGGCGCTTCCGCTTCAAGAGAGCGTGGCGCTTCCATTTTACCAGCAACGGTAGGCACACCTGACCTTAAGATTGTATCTTCAAAACTCTTGAATACACGCATGACGCGTTGTGTCTTATCGGTAGTTACCACTACTGTGCGTTGCGGCTGATATTCACCGTTGACCCAAACATTAAAATTGAAATGTTCGCCTAGCTGCGATTCTGTTTTGTAGCGAAATACAAAATCGCCAAACTCAGAATAATTGGAGTCGAGGTAGCTTTTGACTGCCGACTGATCGTTTAGCACAACGTTAGCTGAAGGATAATCCCACTCAGCAGCTTGAACGATCGGAGCGCACGCTAGAACAAGTGATATTGCTAATGGCTTAAGTTTCATAAATCCGCCTTAAAACTCGTATCGAGCATTTACAGTGAAGTAACGCCCAGGCTCTGTAGAGTAGTGCTTGTTCGAATCAATAACGCCCGCTACGTCTTGGTATCGGATGTATTCTTTGTCAAACAGGTTGATTACGTTTGCAGAAACATCTAACCCAAAGTTCCAAGAGTAGCTGACGCCCATGTCGACTGTTGCCCAGCCAGCCGTCGTAGCACAATCTGCAGCTAGACCAATATCAGTTTCACATTCCGGAACCTTGTTCATCGCTTGTGCCCAATTCAACATGGTGTAAGCAGAAAGAGATTCACTATCGTAATTAAGTGTAAAGTTGCCTTCCCACGGTGTTAATGTGCGGATTTTCTCGCCTTCATCATTTTCTCCATTAACAAAGCCAAGTTTGGTAGTAACACTCCAAGATTCATTCAAACGTTGCGCAGCTGTCGCTTCAAAACCATAGGTCTCGACCCCACTAACATTTTGATATTGCTTGTAATATACCCCATGGTTATTCATATCAGGAGAAGACGTTATCTGCTTAATATCGATGAAATCTTCAAACTTTTGATAGAAGGCAGCGGCATAAAGCACTGTTTGACCATTGTCGAACTTACTCCCCAACTCAAATGAATCACTGGTCTCTTTATCAAGATCCTCATTAGGCACAATTTCAAACGGTGTGATGGGCACAAAATCGTGGTTCTGATAGCCATAAATCTTGTCGTAAGTTGGCGCTCGGAAACCATGGTTATAGGAAAAGTATGCGTTCAGTGAATCTGTAACTTGATAAGCGAGAGACAAACTCGGTGAAAACTCACCTGTTGTCTTATCGCTTAATTTATACCCTTCGATCGTACCGTCAGAGTCTGGGGTAATTTGGTGAATATCAAAGCGCGCACCCGCTGTAATTGTCCAACGATCTACTTCAATCACATCTCGTAGATGCGCAGCAAAGACATAAGAACGTGCAGACGCAAAAGGCTTCGCATCTTTCTGAGTTAGACCATTCCAGTCAAGAATTTGTGAGTTACTTGGTCGTTCATGAAAAGTAGTATCGAAGCTCACGCCATAAGAGAGTGTGTGATAAAACCCCGAATCAGAGAAAGAACTGATAAAGTCTGCATCCGCGCCAATAACTTCATCAGTGAAGTGACGATCATCGATCAATCTACGAAATGCAGTAATATTACCTTGCTCTTGCGAAATAAGAGCATCCACCGCTTCGTCAGCTACGGTATTGCGCCAATAAACTTTTGTATCGAGCTCTTCAAACCATGAGTCTGTTGGAAAATATTCGGCACCCACGTAGGCAGTGTAAGATTCGGTATAGGCTTGTTGGTCGAACTCTTCTGTTTCCCACTCACCATCTTTTTGGATTTTAGCTAGACCTTCTGGTCTACTAAGGTTGTCTTTGTAGTAATCAATCTTACCTTTTAGCATAAGATTGTCTTGTGCCCAGTAGTTCAAAGTGTAAGCACCGCTAACACCATCAATATCGCGCTTGTTTAAGCTTTCATCGTAGTTTCGCGTTTCCCCACCTTCCCAGTACGCCAGATTGATCAAACTCTCAAAGCTTTCAGATCTAAAAGCAAGCTTAGTTGCACCACGGTATTTATCGCTAATTCCAGTGTAAGTGCCGGAAACGTCGCTATAAAAATCGCTATTTTCAAGGTAGTCACCTGGTTTCTTCGATTTAATAACAACAACACCACCAATAGCCCCTGAGCCATGAACAGAAGAGCTCGCACCTTTAACAATTTCAACACTGTCAATATCATCAAAATCAAACGAGTTGCGGCCTACTTTGTCGTTAATGTCGTTTGCACCAAAACCATCCGAAGATTTTATTCCATCTTTAACCACTAAAATGCGGTTGCCTGTCATACCACGGATAGTAATATTCTGAGGTCTGCCTGCCCCACCACTCACGCTAACACCCGGCTCATTTTTTAAGGCATCGTATAGCTCTGTCGCGCCTGTTTTTTCTATCTGTTCACCATCAATGACAGCCACTGAACCCGCCACTTCAGATAGGGGCTGTTCGATTTTGTTCGCCGTAACAACGACCTCTTCAAATTGAAAAACTTCAGATTCGGCGTGTGCGAGGTTAGCAGCTAGTACACTCAGTACAGCCGCTGATAGGGGTGAAAGCTTCATTTACTGCTCCGCTTTAGTCTTTTTATGCGTAAGTGATAATAGGAATGCGTATTCGAACGCTTGTTGTGATTGGGACTGTCGCCTGTCTGTCGAGTGTCCTTGAGTAAAATTTGTCGATAATAGGTAAGGGCCGCTTCCAGTCGTAAGTTCACTGAGTTTTGCGTAATACTTAGCCCCTTCCCAATAAGGTACGCGGCGGTCATTCAGGCCAACCTGAATCAATATTGGTGGGTAGTTTTGCTCGCTAAGATTCAGATAAGGGTCATATTGCTGCATTACCTTCAATTCATCGGCGATATTTGGGTTGCCCCACTCACCGTACTGCTGAGCCGTTAGAGGTAATGCAGAATCAGACATGCTGTTCACAACATCGACAAAGGGCACTTTAAGGACAGCACCGTCAAACAAGTCAGGAGCCTGATTTAAAGCTGCAGCAACAAGAGTGCCACCAGCACTTCCACCCATAGCATAAATAGGGCGCTTACCGAGATTGTATGCAGTCAAATCACGAGCAGCGGCGATGAAATCCAAGATGGCATTTTCTTTTTTAATTCCCTTACCTGCTTGATACCAAGCGTCACCATAGAAGCCACCACCTCGAACATGTGCAATCGCATAAATTACACCCTCATCAAGTAGGCTAATGGTTTGGGACATAAAGTAGGGCTTCATCGTCATGCCATAAGCACCGTATCCATACAAAAACACTGGAGAGGTCTTAGTCAATTTGTCTTTGCGATAAGCCAGTGTGACTGGAATCGTTACCCCACCAGAATTCACCATAACTTGCTCGGTTTGATACGCTGATTGCTGGTATTGAGGGTAATCGTCTTGAGAGAAGCGTTCTCGTTGTAAAGTATCAGTATTCAACCGGTCCCACTTCGCTGGCTGAGTCAAAGACATACTGCGAATATGTAATTTGTTACTCTGGTAGTCGCCCACTTGGCTTACCCAAGCAACTTGGCCTGCGTCAGCCAATAACTGGCTTGAGCGATAGCGATTGTCATTATCGAAGAAGTGCAAAGATTGAGACGCGCCAATCTGGCTAACAACTACAGCGCCAGACTCAAACAAATAGAAGTTACTGATTCTAGATTCGTCCGTTGGTTTAAAAACCGTTCGCCAAAGGTTGATATGTGTAGCCTGAGTAAGTGGTGCAGAGTAAAAAGCAAAATCATTGCGCTCGTGATTACTGTTGGCAAACAACATAGAACCCGCAACATCAACGTAGTATTCCACTCCCGCTTTGCGTGGTAAAAGTGGTTCAGAGACTTCGCCGCTATCAAGGTTTAACAAACGTTGCTCGCTGGAGTTTTCACTGTTTGCCTGAACCACAGCAAATTGCGTATCACTAGAAAGGTAATACGAAAGCAACCAAGCGGAATCCAGCTCTTCCGTTAATTGAATCGGCTTTGACTCATTTAAGAAGTATTTTGTTAGCGCATATGGTCTCGAAGTTTGTTGTTCAAGTTGAATCAAATACAGGGATTGACCGTCTTTCGACCACGCAAGCGAACTGTCTACATTTTGAGCTACTGATGTGACTTGCTGAGTTTTAAGATCAACAACACTCACTCGATACTGTTCAGTGCCCGTAATATCTTCTGCTATCGCGAGCTTGGTTTTAGTTGAGTCGAGTGCCCAATCACCTAACTGATAGTAATCATGCTCGGCAGAACGAGCATCAATGTTAAGCAACTCGGTCAAATCCTCACTCCCAACTAATCGGGACAACAAGGCTCTTTTGCCCTTGTGATTTAGGATCGCATACTCGTAACCACCGATTTCCTGCCATGGTTTATCGGCGCGTTCAGGGCGATTGTCTTGCCATTTCTGTTGTAGGGATTCACTCAGAGATCGAATACGTTCTTGATATAAATGAGTTTTATCATTCTGTTGATTAAGATAATTGAGTACTTTACTTGCACTACGAGAATCATCTCTGAGCCAAGAGAACTGATCAGATGCGCTAACCGCTCCCGTCAGTAAGAGCGCAAAAGCTAACAACACACACGCTTTCATAAATACAACAAATCCATACGCTAATTTAATAAATTTCGCGTATATTGCACCTAAACGATAATGAGATAAATTATCATTCACATTGATGTGTGAGATTAGTCACGAGAAAGGCATCAATTAATGATGAATTACCATTTTAATCATGGAAGGAATTTATATTTAGATAAGCCTGATAAATCAGTCGATAGTGTTAATTTCAATCATAAAATTGACCATTTACAGAATAAGCAAACGTTTACTAAGTTTGTTAAGCAACTATCTCCACTAAGGCAATTATGAAAACTTGAATAACGTCGTTAGATCAGTAAACCTTACTGACCGTTTTCCGCGGCTCTAATTCTTTCGATAGCTTCTACCCTTCTAAGCTGTTGTGGCTGAAAATGAGCTTCTCTAAGCTGGGCAATCGTCTCTTTTTGTTCAATTTCTGAGAGTGATAAGCCATTCAAAATGTCATTTCGTTCAACAAAGTAAATTTCTAAAGTTTCTTCAAAGCTCTCTTTTTGTTGATCGAGAGCTTCAAGCCTCTGTGTCGCCTCTTCACCAACCAGTTCGTTTCTCTTCAAGTATTTGCCTTGTTCATCTAGGACTTCTGAGCTGGATAATTGCTGTAATAAAACCTGATTTTGATGACTGACTTGAACATAATCGGGTTGTTCAGATAGGTAAGATTCAAGCCTTTGCTGATATGCTTGTTCTTCTAGCCCTTCTTGTTTCATAAGTAACTTTTCTAAAGCGATTTCCCTCATTTTATTGTCATGGGTAAACAGAATACTTATCTCGCTCTCACTGAAAAATTGAGTTTGAAGGTCAAGCAGGGCTTGATTAAGTGCGCGTAAGCCCTCTACGGATATTGAGGTTGTGTCGAATTGAACATCCAATGCTGTCAGTGCCGACTTGTACTCAAGATACTTTGCGAACAATGCTTCATCGACCACCGCTGCTTGTGTTTGCTCATGGTGATTCGCCACATTGTCACGAATCTCTTCGAGGGTTAATTCTGTATTACCTGACACGAAATATTCCATCATGTCTTTGGCTGACGCACTATCGATTTCGGTATCTTGTTGAGAGGTAACCTTTAGTGAGGAGGTGTTCTGTTGTTTGTTGTTTAAATTTAGATTGTCTGTTTGTTCGGGCAAAAAGGTTACATATAAAAAGACCACCGCTGTGCTCATCAGGGCTATCGTAGTTATCGACAAAATGGCGGTCTTTTTCATTATATTTTCCTTATGATCTTAACTTTTGGGCAGTGCGACCTACAGGCCAGCCAACTTCAATCGATTCGCGTGTTGGCGATATAGCGTCACGGGATCGGTCTCAAAGAGATGATGGATGCCCAACAACCCATTAATCTCGTCTAGATGGTTCATCTTGTAATCATCACCAATCACTTTGCCCAAATGCGCGCTGCATGCTCACACTAAGCCGTCATTAGGTTCGTTAAAGGCTAAACCAAGGATTGTCATCGCTCCGTCGGTAGGATCAAGAAGGTTGGTAAAAGTGGAAGATCCTGTCCATGAATAGTAATAAACACCGTTGTTTGCTTGCCATTCACCATCACCACACGCAGACGTCGGAACGCCTTCAGGGTAAAACTGATTGAATGCAAGCGAACCTTCAGTGGTCAATGCTTCAAGGGAAGCAAGGCCATCTTGATCAAGATCCGTTCCGCCAGACAACAGGTTGATGAGCGTCGTCAACCCACCAGCCAACTTAACCGCAATACCTTCCGCGGCTGAACCTTCTGATACGGTTCCACGCACGAGGTCGGCGACTTTCGAGCCTTTATGCACACCACCAATGCTTGTCACTGAAGCAACCAAATCAGGACGTACTGACGCCACATAACGCGCTGTTGGTCCGCCGTGGCTGTGACCAACCAGGTTCACCTTACTTGCTCCCGTTACTGCTAACAGCGTTTCAACCTGGCTGAGTAATTGTTCGCCACGGACCTCAGAACTGTTGGTTGCAGAGACCTGAGCGACGTATACGCTCGCGCCATCTTTGGTTAGGGATTCAGGCACGCCGTAGAAATAGTCGACACCCGCTAATGTATCGAAACCAAACAAACCATGTACCAACATAATGGGATATTTCGTTTCCGTGTATCCGCTGGCTTCTAATGCAGATGCGCTCGTTCCGGCATAGACACCAAAACTGGATAGACAGGCTATCGTCCAAATAAATATCTTTTTCAATGCTCTTTCCTTAAACAGACTAGACCTCTGATGAGTAAAGAAAACCGTAGTTGATGATTTTATAAAACAGAAAGTAGCAACTCGATATTTGTGATATTGAACTTGAATTAAACAGTTGTGATGAACATTGATCCCACCAAAGTCACAATAAACGAAAAAACAAGTAAGTAATTGATTAATAATCATTAAGTGAGATAACTATTAATATTGAATGTTAATAAAGTAGGTATGGACTCTCGTCCAGAGAAAAATTAAAGAACGCAAAGGCGTTGAAAGTTGGATCTGTGCAACAATTATGACACTTGCTTCATATGAGTTATTGACGCAACAATGAGTAATGTTCAATACATTGTCTAAATGATATTTATTCTTATTATTAATAATAAAGTAATTAACCTTACTTACTTTGCTAAATGAGTACTCTAAAATGAAGAAAATGATCTTGGTATTTACGTTGACAATGCCTCTAATTGCATCAGCTATCGCAGATACATCAATGCCTCTAGATTCAACAATTCCTGACGAAGTAGCACAAGGGCAGATGCTTGATACACGATCATATATCAGATGCTGGTACCGAACCGACATATCGAATGACTCCGTTGCAACTGATTGGAAATGGGCAAGAAACGAAGATGGCAATTACTACACTATAGATGGATATTGGTGGTCGCCTTCATCGTATAAAAACATGTTCTTTAGTGGAACACCACAATCAGAAATGGAACAACGTTGCGAAGAGACACTAGACATCCAGCATGATGCCGCCGACATCACTTATTTTGCAGCAGACAGTCGCTTCTCCTATAACCACTCAATATGGACGAATGACGAAGAACTCCAAGATAATAAAATTAATCGAATCATCACCTTTGGGGATAGCCTTTCTGATACTGGAAACGTATTCAACGGTTCGCAATGGGTTCTTCCGAATGCCAACTCATGGTTCTTAGGTCACTTCTCAAATGGCTTAGTCTGGACTGAGTACCTAGCTAGAGAGAAAAACATACCTCTGTATAACTGGGCAGTTGGTGGGGCAGCAGGCACAAATCAGTATGGAGTCCTCAAAGGAGTTTATGACCAAGTCACGTCGTACCTGAAATACATGGAAGCCGCAAAGAATTACCGTCCAGAAAACTCATTATTTACTTTGGAGTTCGGCCTTAACGACTTTATGAATTACGAACGATCGGTGGCTGATGTAAAAGCTGATTTCAGCAGTGCTCTAATTCGTTTAACAGGAAGTGGTGCTCAAAACATTTTGCTCTTCACCCTCCCTGACGCCACAAAAGCTCCACAATTTAAATACTCAACAGAAGACGAAATTTCTATTGTGCATTGCAAAATAATTGAGTTTAACCTCTTCATCAAAGAGCAAGCTGAGTATTACCAAGCTAGGGGAGTCAATGTCGTACTTTTCAATGCTCATGATCTGTTTAACCACATTACTGAAAACCCGCAGCAGCATGGATTTCTGAACGCTACGGATGCATGTTTAGATATTCAACGCCATTCGGCTTCCGATTACTTATATCGCCATAGCTTGACTAATGATTGCGCGACCTATGGCTCAGACCGCTATGTGTTTTGGGGGGTGACGCACCCAACTACCGCAATCCATAAATATCTAGCGGATAATATTCTCATGTCTTCATTTTCGACCTTCGACTTTGAATAGATGCAAAGATAAGAGTCCTTTCAAGCTTTTCAGAAATTAAAAGAGCATAGGGCAAGATAAAGAGAGACGAGAAATAGACAAAATACCGATACAAAAAAACCGCCATCATTGGCGGTTTTTATTTGCATCAACCTTTCAAAGCTAAGCTTTTAGGTCACGCAAGTTGATTACTCGTCGTCCACTTTTGGTGCGACTTTCTTCTTAGGGATAAACACGGTATCACCCACAGCCACATTTTGGTGGAAGCTCTTATCGCGCTTAACCGGTTTCTTAGGCGTTTTCTTAACTTGGGTGTTGGTCTTCTTCTTCGCAGGCCCGCCTTTAGCAAAAGCAGGTTTACGAGGCTTAATACCTTTAAATTTACCTTTCAAGCCTTCAAGTACTGAGAAAGTCAGATCTTGTTGAAGGTAAAGCTCAACACGCTTAAAGCTGTCCCAGTCTTTTGGACCAACTAAAGAGATCGCATCACCTTTGTTACCTGCACGACCAGTACGACCAACGCGGTGCACGTACTCTTCTGTATGCTTAGGCATATCAAAGTTAATCACGTGGCTTACGTTTGGAATATCGATACCACGTGAAGCAACATCGGTTGTTACCAAGATCTTGTAAACCGCACGCTCAAATTGGCTCATGATGGCATTACGTTGCGTTTGGTTTAAGTTGCCGCTCAATGCCACAGCTTTGAGCTTCTTCTCGTTCAACTTATCCGTTAGACGGTCAGTATCGGCACGAGTTGCAGTGAAGATCATCACCTGACGGTATTCAGCTTCTTCAATCACACGATCCAAGATCGCTTCTTTGTGATCAAGATGGTCACAAAGGTAAAACTTCTGAGTGATATCAAGGTGCTGTTCGTTAGAAACACCAACAGAGATACGCTTAGGTGCGTCAAGCATTTCATTTGCAATGCCATTCACTTCCGCGTGATCAAGCGTCGCAGAGAACATCAACGTTTGACGACGACGGTGCTTAGCTGCATTCGCAATGCGACGTAACTCAGGTGCGAAACCTAAATCCAGCATACGGTCAGCTTCATCAAGGATTAGCGTTTCAACACCATCTAAAAACAGTGAGCGGTGCTCAAGGTGATCCGCAAGACGACCTGGAGTCGCAACAATAAAACGAGGGTACTTACGTAGAGCTTTAACTTGGTCGTTAAAGTTTTCGCCACCCAAGATAAGTGTGGCTTCGTAAGACAGACCGCCAAGCATGCTACGCAGCTCGCCGTAAACTTGTTTTGCTAGCTCACGAGTAGGAGCCAAAATTACACCACGAGGATCTTTAGCAGAAAACGCTTTTGTTTTTAATGCTTTATGTATCATCGGCAACACAAACGCCAATGTTTTTCCTGATCCCGTTTTTGATGAAGCCAATAGATCCTTACCAGCAATAGCAACAGGGATCGCTTTTGATTGGATCTCTGTCGCCTTCTTGAAGTCGTAATGTTTTAAGTTCTTCAGTAAGCGGTTATCTAAGCCTAAATCTTTAAAGTGCAAAGGACTCTCCAGTCATGATGGTATTGAATAAAATTAATTTAACGTGACATGATACCGCGAAAGTACTTTATAAGGATAGAGATCACAGTAAATTTATCCCTTTATCTAATGTTAGCCAGAATATTGTATGTACCGCGAACAAAGGGGTGACTCACCTTTTCACTGTATTATTACCGAGCCACACACGTCATCTCAAAAGTGAGACTGATTGTGATGCCTAGCTAATTACCTCAAAAATTTAGCAATTTCTTTAGTTATTGTTTTTGCAGTTAAAAAATTAGTCGCTACAATCATTAATGAAGCGACTATATGATAAAGAATGTATAGCGCATCTTTTGATGATAAATAAGCAAGGAGTTCTTATGAATAAGATGTTAATCGCAGCTGCAGCCTCAGTATTTATTTTAGCAGGTTGTTCTTCAGAGCCTGAAGAAGCAGCGATATCAGAAATGGACCAACTAACTAACCAAGTTGCTGAGCTAACCAGCGAAGTAGAAGCACTTAAGAGTGACAAAGCGGCTGCTGAAATGAAAGCTCAAGAAGCATCAGCTGCGGCTATGGCAGCAAAAGAAGAAGCGGATCGAGCTAACGACCGTATCGACAACATTGCTGAGTCTTACACTAAGTAGTTGAGATAGAAGCTCAATGAAGCTGTAGATTTCAAAAGACGTATATACATACAGTAAATTGAAAACACCACCTCTTTTCGAGGTGGTGTTTTTTTATTGAGAGAGGATGGTTCATTTTTAAAACTCAATCACAGGTGGTGCGATTTCAACAGGCACACCGTTTTGAGCAAAGATCACCGCTTTCGCCTTTGAATTAGAAAGATCTGCGTCTTCAAGCCACCATTTTAATTCAACAGGGATTTGCAGTAATTTCTTAGAGCCATCACTTCGCGTCAATGGTTCATGAGCTTCAACAAATACACTTCTATCGGGCTCTAAAGACACCTTAATCGGCTCGTCGATTATTGTGACTTGTTCACCACGACTCACCTGTTCAAAAAGCCACTCAATATCTTTAGGTTCCATACGGATACACCCAGAACTCACTCGCAAGCCAATACCAAAGTCTTTATTGGTACCGTGTATCAGATAATCACCAGCACCATAAGCAAGTCGCAATGCATATTCACCTAAAGGATTTTCAGGCCCAGCAGGAACCACTCTTGGTAACTCTATCCCTTTCTCTAAGTACTCTTTACGGATTGAGTTTGGAGGAGTCCAAGTCGGGTTTGAACGTTTTTGGCTTATCTTGGTGATCATCTCGGGAGTATCACGCCCTACTCGACCAATACCGACCGGGAACACATGCACCTGATTCTTCTCAGGCTCAAAGTAATACAATCTCAACTCAGCAAGATTAATCACAATGCCCTTTCTCGGAGTGTCCGGCAGAATCAAAAAGCTAGGAATGCTTAACACATAACCTTCAGCAGGAAGAAAAGGATCGACCCCTTTGTTTGCCGCCATCAAAGAGAGGAAGCCAATATCGTATTGCTTTGCGATAATAGCCAACGTTTCACCCGCTGCGACTTGATGTTGCTGTATTCTGCCCACAATACGACTTTCTTTTGGTGGCAACTCAAAAGTTGCAGCAGACCCCCACGACGGAATCATCGCGCCTGCGAGTAGAAGAGTTGTTACCAGACTGAACAAAGTCTTTCTCACAGTATGCAAAGCGATCTTGCGCAGTTGTATTTTCATAGCGAGCAAAGGCATCAAGTTAGCGCAATACGACATACAATTCCTTGGTTTGTCTTTTATCAAAGTTTAGATTATCGCTGATCAAACGTCTCTACAATGTATTGTTGTCTCTAAACTAATATGCAATAGGTTTATATTTTGAGATTTTTCTGTAGATAGCTTGCAAATTACCCATACAAAATCGATTGCCTTTAAGGTTTCAACACATTTGGTTATCAATATTAATAAAACTATAATGCCGGATCTATTTTGTGACTAAAGTCTCACGAGACCTCGTTTTAACTCGCTAATATTGCCTCAACAAAACGAATTCAATTCAACAGAATCGGTAATTGATTAAATCCTGTTCCTATAATTACCGTTTAAACTTTGGAGAACGACCATGGCTACACCTCATATTAATGCTCAAGCTGGTGATTTCGCAGAAACAGTACTTATGCCGGGCGATCCGCTTCGCGCAAAATACATTGCTGAAACATTCCTTGATGACGTGAAGCAAGTTTGTGACGTTCGCAACATGTTTGGTTACACAGGCACTTACAAAGGTAAGAGAGTTTCTGTCATGGGCCACGGTATGGGTATCCCATCTGCTTGCATCTATACACACGAGCTTATCGCTGAGTACGGTGTAAAGAACGTAATTCGCGTAGGTAGCTGTGGTGCAGTACGTGACGACGTTAAACTAATGGACGTTGTTATCGGTATGGGTGCTTCTACTGACTCAAAAGTAAACCGTATTCGTTTCAACAACCATGACTTCGCTGCTATCGCTGATTTTGGTCTTCTAGAAGAAGCAGTAAGCCAAGCACGTGCTCAAGAAGTTCCAGTTAAAGTTGGTAACGTATTCTCTGCAGACCTTTTCTACACTCCAGAAGCTGACCTTTTCGAAAAAATGGAAAAACTAGGCATCCTTGGTGTTGATATGGAAGCGGCTGGTATCTACGGTGTTGCTGCGGATCTTGGTGCTAAAGCGCTAACAATCCTAACAGTATCTGACCACATCATCCGTGGTGAGAAACTAAGATCAGAAGAGCGTCAAAAATCTTTCAACGACATGATGAAAGTTGCTCTAGAGACTGCAATCAACATCTAACGATTTGATAAAAGATACATTGAAAAGCGTTACCCCGCAGACAAGCTCATTTGGCTGCTCAAATAATCCCGAGGGGGAGATCGTGTCTAACGACAAGCTGCCAAAAGATGCGGATGGTTTGCAACTCAACTTTTGTAAAACATTGGCGTGTGACAACTTTGGCTTGAGCGATGCAAAACGGTATGTTTTGCAACACGCTAACCCTAAGCGTCCAGCGATGGTTTGTCGTGAATGTGGAGCTTTCCCCCCCTTACTTAACAATCGTGAAGTGTTAAGCGAACTTCATCGCCTGAGACAACTTCACAGCGATGGCCTTCCTGCTTGCCGCAATGATGATTGCGATAACTTTGGCCTATCGGTTCATACCCACAAACATCTTTATCATGCTTTCGGTTACAGCGGTGACAGGCAGCGTTATCGATGCAAAGATTGCCAATCAACCTTCGTTGATAAGTGGTCAGGATCCAATAAAAAACTTCAGTTTCAAGAAAACCTCATGGGCTTATTGTTCATGGGCTATTCCGTACGTGAAATCTGTAGAAAACTCGAGATCAATCCAAAAACTTTCTATGATCATGTTGACCATATCGCGAGCCGTTGCCGTCGCAAATTAGCGATGATCGATGCTCGATGGGTTAATCATGCCAAAGACTATCAACTTGCTTCCCATTATCAGCGCTTACAACCACAAAGTAATAACGGTGTGGTCTGGATCGCAACGGGCGAAGCGCATTCTGGCTATATCCTTTGCCAACATGTCAATTACTCTCAGAATGAAGAGCCTACGGGAAATGTTGACCACAACCCGTACGACGATGTGGCACGCTTTGTCTCAAAAGACCACTCATCAGAGGCAAACCTCGAACTTCCTCATCCTTCTGAGAAGTTGAAAGAGCGTATTGAGCAACAGTATCAAGTGATCCTTGCGAGAGGCAACGTTGAGGACCCTATGGGCAACCTCACTACGTTTAGCTATCCGTCTAAAGGGGCACTCATTCGACCGCCTTACACCTCTTATGCACACTTCTTACATGTGTTGGATATGTGTGATGAGAGTAAGCATGTCGCCATTTATATGCCACAAGACCCATTACTAAGATCTGCCGCCCTAAGCGTTTGTTTGCCGCGTATACAGAGTCAAAATATTGATCTTATGTATGTAGAGGAAGATCTTGGCTGGCAAGACGATCAAAGTTTTGAAAAGATCGACATTGTACACATGAGTTGGTGGCGCGATCGCTGGGCTATTGCCAATCAAGGTGATAGCCAGAAAGGTATTTGCTACCTAACAGGTAACAATCCAGAACCAAAACAGTGGTTTAATACTGCATCTATTCAACAAACTAAGTTCTATCAACAACGCTTCCAAGTTCTGTTTGATAGCTTCATTAATGAGCCTAGGCGTAAACTTCGTCCAGGTGGCATTCTTCCATTACTCGACATATTCAGAGCTTGGCACAATCTGTGCTATCAAGATAAGCAAGGGCTAACTGCGGCACAACGTTTAGGCGTAACTGAGCAGCCATTAACCCTAAAGCAACTACTTTCATAGACAGCTATAAACTAGACATTTATTTGGGAACTCATTGATTTTAAAGTAACAACATGAGGTAACACCCATAAATAGAAAAGATACATGTTCCTTATATGCTCTACGAAAGATAATTAGTGCTTATCCTAAACCACACTCTTATAATGATTGTGTTATCAATATGTTCGATAATTATGGATCTAAGCCTTGGACAAAAATCAGTACCTTCTTGAAACAGAACTAGAACAACTCAAAACTCGTGTCGACTCTGAACCGTTGGTGATCCTTGAGATTGCACAACAGTGCCTCGTCAGATCAGAGCAAGTTCTGTTTGAAGAGGGCGCGATCCAGTCGCTGATGCTGATGGCTAAGTGTTGCTGGAACCTGATGGATTACCAGACAGGTTTAAAACACATCAAAGAAGCTTACAAAAGACAGAGCCGCTTAGACACCGACCTTTTCCTCCCTGAAATACTTCACCTACATGCGCTCCAGTTCTGGGGACAAGCCAAATATTATTCAGCTCAACAGTTTTGGATAAATGCCTTAGAACAATCAGCTTTGGTTGATGAAGTTGAGATACAAATTGAATGCTTGATTGGCCTCGGCAATATTTGGCGAATGACTAACGAATACAAGCTAGCCCGCTCTACCCATCAGCTCGCCGTAAAAGTGGCGAACATTAGCCGAATTGGCTGGTTAGAGGGCAAAGCTAGAATACTGCTCGCTTGGGATTACTACTTGCTCAACAATTACGTTGAGATGTTATCGGTACTGGATGGAGCGGAAGAAGCACTTAAAGAACATAAAGATAACACCTGGCATGCCGAAGTCTGGGACTTTAGAGGCCTTGCCCTACTTGGTTTAGAACGTTTAGACGACGCAGAACGAGCAACAGCCAAAGCGCATACACTTGCCGTCGAGCACAACCTAATTTGGATGAAGGCGCACTCTTATATCAGTCGAGCTCGATTAGAGCTTCTGAGAAAAAGATCTGAGCGCGCCGCTGAGTTGCTCAAACTTGCTGAACAATCTGCAAACGAGTTCGACAATGGTGAATTGCTGAGCCAGATCTGCTATCAACAATCTTTGGTTGCAGAAGAAAGCCAAGATTTTAAAGCCGCGTTAATCGCATTCAAGAAATACCGTCAATACTCTATCGGTATGCTTCGAGAACAAACGACACGAGTTGGCCTAGATAAAGCGCGAAGCTCAAAACGCCAACTTGAACAGAGAGCACGAAAGCTTATAAACCGCATTCGTGGTCAACATGAATACGATCCAGAAAAGCATTTTTCCTTTGTCGTCTCTGAGACGTTTTGGTGGGAGCAATTGGTTCTCTTCAAAACAGAGCTCAAACGCTCGAATCACAGCATCATCATGTTTCAACACGTAGACCCCGACTACTTGGATGTCTGTACCGAAATCGCTCATACCCTATGTAATCAAAACGATTTCATTTCAAGGCTGAGCTCTGAACGTGTCGCACTGATGCTTTCCGAGAAAGACGAGGCGGCAGAACAAACCTTCAAAACTCTAACCACCATGCTTGATATGTTCCCTTGGCATCGAAAAGGATTAAAAGGTTCAAAACCTACCGTCAGCCTCAATGATATTTTGACGTTCCCGTTCACTCTTGAACAATTAGAAGAAGATGATGCCGAGGTAAGAGATTGATGGAAACGCTATTAAGTAAGATCACTGACGCAGGTTTAGATCCGTCATCGGTATCGGGCGAAGAAGCGATCATATTCTGGGACCACATTCGCCAGCACGTTTCGACAACCAAAACAGAACAAGCCCACTGCTATATCATCAGTTCAGAATACCGTGCTGAGTTGCAACAAAACCAAGCCAGTATTGATGAACTCAGATTGGCACTCGACCTGCTCCACTTGCCTACCGACATCGAAGACATCCTTACGGTGAAACCAGCCTAAGTGATCGTCTCGTCGAAATTGGAGACTACACCTCTGCTCTGAATGAATTCATCAGTTCATCATCAATCGCTGTTGAACACGGCTACATTGATGAATACGTGATGGCAATTTTGGGAATGGGCAACCTGTGCGACGCCTATGGTGATCACAACCGTGCGCTACGTTACTATCAAAAGATCAATAGCATCGATCACGCAATAAGCAGTCGTTCACTTCGCCTTAAGTTCAAGCTGCATATGGTCGCAAGCCTTCTGCTACTCAATCGTATTACGGCGGCTACCGATTTGCTCAACGAATGTGAAGAGCTGAGCATTCTCGTCAGCGACAAGTTGTTGACCGCACAGATAGCGCTTTATCAAGCCAAGGTGCTTCGTGCTAAGAAAAAGTACCATGAAGCACTACGCTGCCTATCTAAGGTTCAATATTCAGCAAAGAATACACAAGCAAGCTGGTTAACCACCATGACTCGCTTAGAGCTCGCACGCTGCTTAAGTGCAATCAATTGCATATTTCGGAGCTATCCGACCGCCTATTTCGGTTTTAATCGACCACCAAATCCGTTTTTAACCGACCACTCATTTCGGTTTTAATCATCCACTTTTCGGTGTGTTTCCGAAATCGATGGTCGATTTACCGAAATAAACCTCTTTTCTCTTTTAAATCAATAGGTTTAACCTGAGTCTTTCATGTTGAGAGCACTAAGGATAAATCATGCCGAAAAAGAGAATGCCAATGAATAAAATTAAGGAAATATTACGCCTCCGATACGAGTGCAATCTTTCTAATCGACAGATCGCCGCTTGCCTCAATATTGCTCATTCCACTGTATCCCAGCATCTATCCCGATTTAAATCCAGTGGCCTCACGTGGCCACTGGAAGAGACTCATCATGAAAATCAAGTCACCCAAGCTTTGTTTGATGGTCGCTCATCTTCTCAGCATAAAGTGATGCCTGATTTCACTCTCTGCTACTTAGAATTGAAGCGTAAAGGGATGACTAAAGCTTTGCTTTGGGAAGAGTATTGTCATCAGCATCAAGACAAAGCCTATGGCTATACACAGTTCTGCGAACTGTATAGACGTTGGCTAAAGACACAAAAACGCAGTATGCGCCAACTTCACCATGCTGGTGACAAGCTCTTCATTGACTACTGTGGCCCGACGATCCCTGTTGTGAATCCAGATACAGGAGAATGCAGACATGCTCAGGTATTTGTCGCCACTTTAGGGGCGTCAAATTACACCTATGTCGAGGCGAGTGAGAGCCAAGGGCTTGAACACTTCCTCATGGCTCATGTGAATACCTTTAATCACTTTGGTGGTGCTCCGAATCTACTTGTACCTGATAATCTGAAATCTGCTATAACGAAAGCAGACCGTCATAGCCCTATCCTCAATGAGAGCTACCGAAAACTGGCACAACATTACGGCGTTGCTGTGATGCCAGCCAGGCCCTACAAGCCTAAAGATAAAGCCAAAGCTGAGAACGCAGTTCTCATCGTAGAGCGCTGGATAATGATGCGCCTTCGCCACCAAGTGTTCTATACAATGGCTGAGCTGAACCTGGCTATCCGAAAGCTGATGCATGACTTAAACCAACGAGAGATGAAGCAGCTTGGTGTCAATCGACATGACTTGTTCAACAAAGTTGACCGTCCAGCGTTAAAACCACTGCCATCGCAACCATATGTGTATATCGAAACTAAACGAGCAACCGTCTCCCCTGATTATCACATTCAATATAAAAAGCACTTCTACTCTGTGCCGCACCAACTTGTTGGGCAACAAGTTGAGCTTGAAGCAACGCATCAAATAATACGTATCTACCACAAAGGGAGCATTGTTGCTCACCACTGCACAAGCCAAAAAGAATATGGTCTCTCTACCGTTTACGAGCATATGCCAAGCAACCATCAATACCAATCATGGACACCCGAGCGTTTTATCCGTTGGGGAAAATCTATTGGGCCAGCCACAGGTGAACTGACTCAGATGTTGCTCAAACGCCCAGAGCATGAAGCATTGGCCTTTAGAAGTTGCTTTGGGTTACTAAGTCTTGCCAAAAAGCACTCAGACGCACGGTTAGAACAAGCTTGCCGAGATGCCTTAGTGACAGAGAAGCCATACCTTGGCTTCGTCAAAAACTTATTGAAGAACCATCGTGAAGGCACTCTCTCTCAGCCTTCCACTGATACACCAAACCTTAAACACACTAATGTTCGTGGTTCCAACTACTACCACTAGGAGAAACAATATGGACGCAATAATCCAACAGTTAAAATCACTACGCCTAAGTCATGCTTCTGATGCACTGGAACAGCAAAGAATACACCCCGCGACCTATGCTGAACTTGGCTTTGAAGAAAGGTTAGGACTCATCCTTGATCATGAGATAGTGAACCGAGATCAAACCAAAATCCAACGACTTAAACGGCAAGCCAAGCTGCGCCTAAGCGCTAGCGGTAATCAACTGGACTACCGCCCAGAACGAGGCTTAAAAAGAGCAATGATGGGAGAGTTATTATCAGGCACTTATTTACAAAAGCGACAGAATGTCCTGATTACAGGTGCAACAGGTGCAGGTAAAACCTATGTTGCTTGTGCGCTCGCCGAGCAGGCGTGTGAGCAACACTGCCCAAGTCGTTATTATCGCCTAAATCGTTTACTTGATGACCTGAGTAGTAGCCGCCTTGATGGCAGCTATCAAAAGCTACTACTGAGCTTGTCTAAGAAAAAACTGTTGGTTATCGATGACTGGGGAATGGAAAAACTCAGCCAAGAGCATGCAAGTAATCTTCTCGAAGTGCTAGAAGATAGATACCAAGAGTGCAGTACGATCATTATCAGCCAACTACCTGTAAAAGAATGGCACGAGATGATCGACAACTCGACGATCGCTGATGCGATCTTAGATAGGTTGGTTCATCAAAGTCATAGAATCGAGTTACGAGGGGAATCAATGAGAAAACTGGCTTAAATCGACCACTTGGAGTAAAACTAAGGAAGAGAAAAGAGAGGCTTAAAAAGGTGGTCGATTAAAAACGAAACTAGGGGTCACATCAGCCGAAATACGCAATCAATAAGCAAGAATACGCAAATATGATCTTATCGAGTACAGACAAACGAGTGAAAGACTACTCGTCACCTGTGCTCGCAAAACGTTTCTATGATTCATTGAGTGATGTGTGTATGAATCAAGGCCACTTCCAAGAGGCGCTGAGCTATGAGAAGAAAGGCTACCGCATAGAAACAGACTTAATGAAGCAGATTCCAATCAGTGAGCTTGGCGCAAGTCAATTGCGCCGCCTTTCTCGTTTCGAACTAAAACTCAAACTTATCTTGTCTGAACAAGAGAATAGAGAACTAAAAGAAACTACTGAGCAGCACAAAAATGCCGTTGCTCAACTGCAACAAGACGTTTTCACCGATCCGCTGACGGGTTTGCATAACCGTCGATGGTTAGATGTAAAACTGAAAGACATGTTGCTACACGAAACACCTTTCGCATTAATGGTGGTTGATATTGACCACTTTAAGTCAATCAACGACGAACTCAGCCACTTAGTGGGCGACAAAGCGATTGTAAGCGTGTCTCAGGAACTCAGTGCCTACTTCAAGTTTAGAGGCGCATCTTGTGTCCGGTTTGGTGGGGAGGAGTTCTTAGTCATCCTTGAGAGCACCAACCTTGCTAAGGCAGAAATGCACTCGGAAAATTACCGCGAACGAATCTTCCAATTTGGTTGGCATGAGATACTAGGTGAACGCGGTTTAACCGTCAGCATTGGTATCACTTTACATCGCGAAGGAGAAAATACTCAACGTACTTTCTATCGTGCAGATAAAGCCTTATACCGAGCGAAGGCTAATGGTCGAAATCAGGTCTGTAGCGAGTAGTTGCAATCGAGAGAGCATGATCTGAGAGTAGTTATACATGAGAGAAACTATAATAGATGAGAGAAAATACAGATTAACTCTCATTCAATGCAGCACTACTCTCAAATAACCTTCAATCTAGTGAGGTGAGTGATAGGCTATTGATAGAAAAACAGAGAGATCCCACCTAAAGCGACAAGCGTCCCGATGATACTTTGCTTTGACACCTTTTCCCCTTTAAGCGCATAGATCACCAAAATAAAGACTGGACTGGTCGCTATCAATGTCTGTGCAATCGCAGGATTGGCATTTTTCAACGCCACTTGCTGTAACCATAAAGCGAGGAACGTCCCAACAAAGATTGCCCCGAGAAGCCAAAACTGGTCGAGCTTAGTCATCGCCCATAAATCTCTTTTTATTGACGAATATGGCTTCTTCTCAACAAACGAGATAATAAGCATTACAGCAAACACACCAATCGTCAGGCGAATCAAAGCGCCGAACAACGGCGGAATATCACCAGCCACTAAAGTGATGTATGGAATCCACTCCCTCCTTTGCCAAGCTAGACTTAGGAGAATGAGATAAATACGAGGGTTCCAATATGTTGAGCAATAATATTATCGCTATCGACCTAGCTAAAAATGTTCTACAAGTCTGTCATATCAGTGTTCATGGTGAGATGCTGTCCAATAAACCTTTAAGTCGACAGAAAATGAAAGAGTTTCTTGCCAAGGCTAAGCCTTCCATTGTCGCGATGGAAGGGTGTTGCGGATGTCATTATTGGGGTCAGTTAGCTGAAAAGTTTGGACACGAAGTGCGGATTATCAATCCGAAGAAAGTGAAAGGCTACCTAGAAGGACATAAAACTGATCATAATGATGCCCTTGCTATCGCTAATGCTGCTATCCAAATTGGTATCAAGTACAGCCGTCCAAAGTCATTGGAACAACAAGCTATGCATTCTTTAGAAACTAGTCGTAGATTCTTATCTCGTAGTGTTGTTTCCCTAGCTCTTCACATTAGAGGGACAATTTTGGGCTACGGGATAGCAAACCCTAGAGGTGAAAAAGGCTTAAAAGCGTCGGTTCAAACCGTGCTTGATGGAGATACACCAATACCTTCTAATGTCGTATCCGTTCTGTCGATGCTGTGGGAGCAATATCAAGAACTTAAAGCAAAACTTATCGCATTCGAAAAAGAGAAAAATGCTTTAACCCGTCAGATAGAACCGTGCCAACGATTAATGGGCATTGAAGGTGTTGGTGAAACAACTGCTGCGATGCTCTATACAACTCTTGGTGATGGAAAGCACTTCAAGAATGGAAGACAAGCTTCAGCATTTGTTGGTCTTACACCTAAACAGCACAGTTCAGGTGGCAAAGTTTTTATGATTGGGATCGATAAATGCGGTGGTGTGAAGGAGCTACGCTCGCTTCTTTATCTTGGCGCAATGTCTTACGTTGGACGACTACCCGAAAAACCGAAGACTCGGAAGGATGCTTGGTTGAGGAGCATCATAGATCGTATCGGCTTCAAGAAGGCCTGTATTGCACTGGCTAACAAAGTGGTACGTACTGCGTGGGCAATGCTTCGGTATGAGACTGAATATAAACCAGTATTACTCACTAGGGCGTGTTGATCTTTGCTGTACATTCCGTGTTCAACAATACATCGGTAGCCACATTAACATGAATGCCAGTGATAACATGCTGGCATAATTCCTTTCTAGCTTGTCATATCTACTTGAAATAGCTCGATAATGCTTAATTCTCCCAAAGGCATTTTCGACCAAGTGACGATACTTGTATAGACACCAATCCATACTGTCTTTGTCTATATCTTGTCCGTAATTGCGTTTAGCAATTACTGTTTCTCCGCCACGTTCCTTAACAAAAGTACGGAAAGGTTCGCTGTCATATCCTTTATCACAAACGATGGTATTAACTTCATCGAGTTGCTCAACTAAGCTTTCGGCATGCACTATATCGTGGCGTTGTCCCTCTGATAAATCAAAGCAAATCGGCAGGCCACCACTATCTACAGCTAAGTGAATTTTGGTTGAGTTGCCCCCGCGACTTTTTCCTATTTGCTCTGAACTTTCAGTAGCTGCACCTGTACTATGCTGATGCGCTCTAACTATAGAGCCATCAAGAAATACCCATTCAAAGTCAGCCATGCTAGATAAGCTTTTGAAAAGATTATCTAAAATCCCTTTCTTTGACCAAAGATTAAATCGTCTGTAAACGGTACTCCACTCTCCGAACTCAGAGGGTAGATCTCGCCAAGGAATACCTGTTCTCATTCGATAAAGTATTCCTTCAAATGTCATTCGATGTTCAGTTTTATCGTAAATACGACCTGTACTTTTCATAACTTGGAGTAGCAGTTCCCAGCGAATATCAGTTAGCATTGTTCTTGGCATGGTATTGGTTATGGTTTTACTTTTGGCGAAGCAAATTATAACTCTTTACCATGCTGTTCAAAAAACACTCACGAAAGATCAACACGCCCTAATTAATCATTAACAAATTTTTAAATTTTACAAAATGATGATGCATAAAAGGTAAGACCAACCTACTGAGAACCTGGCCATTCTGTCATGCTGTAAAAAGCTGCTAACGCGATAAGGACAGTAGGTGCGCAAAACATCAAAGGCTAGAGGGTAGCTCCTTCAATAAGAAGCCGAATATACGACCGCATCTTAACTTTTATTGCCAAAATCACTTTGTAAATACGTGGATTCCATATACATAATGGGAAATAACCACACCCGAAGCCTGACACACACTCGCTACAAGCCCATATCCAATACCGCTCCATTGCGCTTTGTCATTAGATTCTCCGCTCACCGATTTGGACGGTTGAAAAACGACAAAAGTGACTGCGAGCGTAGTGATTACAACACCTAACCAGCTTTGTAAGGTCAAGGCCGCACCGAGGAACATCAATGCCAGCACACCTGAAAGTGGAGGAGCCAAAGATTCAAGTAATAAGGTTTTGTTGGCACCGATCCTTCTCAACGCCGCAAAATAGGTACTGTCTCCAATCGCAATTCCGATAACACCAGAGATAGCCAATATCCAAAAGTGGTTAGCACTCAGTTCAAACTCCGGCATCGGAATAAGAAGCATCACAAGCAGCATCATTCCAGAAGCGACTATGCCTTTGACAATGTTCAGCTGCATCGCAGAAAAGCGATGCCCAAACTGCCCATAAATCCATGTCGCACACGCCCACACGATCGCAGCACTAATAGCGGCCAATTCACCTATACCCGTGATCATTGAAAATGCTTGATTTTCAATGAAATCAGGATCATGCTACTCACCATGAAAATGGTACTAACTCCTGAGCAAAAACAACAACTCGAACAGATGCACAATACTGAGCGTGATCGTCGAGTATGCGACCGTATAAAAGCTGTCTTGCTAGCTTCCGAAGGTTGGAGCCCGCCTATGATCTCTCAAGCCCTTCGTATCCATGAATCTACAGTTGCTCGTCATCTTAGTGATTATGCTCTATCTGAAAAACTTAAACCTGAGAATGGCGGGAGCCAGAGTCTACTTTCTGATACTCAGACGATGCAGCTCATCGAGCATTTGACTGAGAAAACCTATTTTCATACGCGTCAAATCGTTACTTACGTCGAAGCTGAATTCGGTGTGAGCTACACCGTTTCTGGGATTAATAAGTGGTTACATCACCACGGTTTTGCATACAAAAAGCCCAAAGGTGTACCACATAAACTAAAGCCTGAAGAGCAGCAAGCATTTATCGAGTATTACAACGAGGTACTTAAGCCCAAGGATGCGCCTGTACTTTTCATGGACGCCGTTCATCCAACTCAATCAACAAAACTTAGCTGTGGCTGGATCCGTAAGGGACAGGATAAGCTAATTGAAACGACAGGTAGCCGCACTCGAGTGAATCTAATCGGTGCTCTGTCATTGAAAAACATCAGCGCAACGATCACAGATACTTATGAAACGATAGATAGCGAGAGTATTGTTCGCTTCTTTTGGAAACTCAAGAAAGAGCATTATCCACTAGAGCAAACCGTGCATATTGTGCTTGATGGTGCAGCCTACCATCGGTCAGAAATGGTTAGGAATGCGGCAAAAGTACTCAATATAGAGCTTCATTACTTACCCTCATACAGCCCAAACTTAAATCCAATAGAGCGGCTTTGGAAAGTAATGAATGAGCATGTGAGGAACAATGTCTATTTTCCCTCCAAAACAGCATTCACCTCTGCTATCAAAAAGTTTTTCGATGTGACGTTACCAGAAGTTGCAGGCTCACTTGTATCCAGAATTACAGATAATTTTCAGGTACTGATACCTGCATCTTCAAGTTGAAAGGGTATATATACATCCAAATTTATCCTTTTGTGGTTATGCACATCATTTAGAACCATACTCTTTATCAAACCAATGTCTTCATCGCTTCAACTAGATTTCCTTACCCAATGCCATAAATTACCCACCAAACGTGGTTACGATTTTATAAGATTCAATAATAATTTTGTTCGCATTAGAAGCGAAAACACATTATTTGTAACTCGGTAAATCAATTTTTTAACAATTACTTGTATGCTAGCGTACTATATTTATAACTAATATCTAACATTACAAGGACCTGTTATGTTTTTAGACTATTTTGCTCTCGGTCTACTCATTTTCGTAGCATTAGTAATCTTTTACGGCATCATCGTTATTCACGATATTCCCTATGAAATAGCGAAAGAACGCAATCACCCTCATCAAGATGCTATTCATGTCTCAGGCTGGGTTAGCCTATTTACCTTACACACTATTTGGCCATTTCTCTGGATTTGGGCCACGCTCTGGCGTAAAGATCGCGGTTGGGGTTTTGCCAAACTTGAAGAAGAACAACACGACATTCATCATCGTGTCGATATTTTAATTGATCAAGTCAGCACCATTCAGGAAGAAATCGCGCAACTCAAACAAGCCTATTCAATGAAAGATAACCAAGCTAAAGATCAGAATAACGCTCAAGATCAGGAGGTTAAGTAATGGATTTACTGCTGATAATGACCTACGCGGCGCTTTGTATCACCATTTTCAAGGTGTTCAATATCCCGCTAAATAAGTGGACAGTACCCACAGCCGTTCTTGGTGGTGTGATCATCGTAGGCACACTCATTCTGCTGATGAACTACAACCACCCTTTCACGCAAATCGGTAACCAAGTTTACTCAACCACACCTGTCGTTTCAGGCGTTAGAGGTAAAGTTATCGAAGTTCCTGTGGAGGCCAACAAACCTCTTAAGCAAGGGGATATTCTTTTCAAAATCGACCCTATTCCATTTGAAGCAGAGGTCGCAAGGTTAGAGGCAAAAGTAAAAGAAGCAAGCCAAGGTGCCCTTGGAATGGAATCAGAGGTAACCGCAGCGGAAGCGGCTAAAATCAAAGCTATCGCAGAGAGGGATAAGGCCCAACGTGAGTTCTCTCGTTACAAGCGGGGTTATGACAGCGGAGCCTTTACCGAACAACAATTAGACACTCGCAGACAAGCTTACAAAGCATCAGAAGCCGCAGTAAAAATTGCAGACGCGAATCTAAATCAAGCAACAATCTCCCTAGATTCTGCAATAGGTGGTGAGAACACCGCAGTTTTAAGCCTATTAGCCGAATTGCGTAAAGCTCAGTTCGACTTAGAACAAACCGTTGTTCGAGCTCCTACCGACGGAAAGGGCGGGATCGAACTTTAGTTATTGAAAATAAATAACTTTATTTTCAATTGGAACTTTTCCTGATAGTCACGATCAGATCATGAAATAAAAAATATGAGAAACTCGCATGATTATCATTGAACAGCTAAAAAAAGTGAAAGATACCCGTTCGCACATCAACCAAGTCTACCCTGTTATAGAAGTCGCTTTTGTTGTCATAACAGCCATGCTTTGTGGTCAAAACAAGTGGACGGATATCAAGGATTTTGGTGAAGGAAATATCGACTGGTTACGTGAGTATTTCCCCTACGAAAATGGCCTTCCTACTCGTCATAATATTGCAGCAATTATGAGGACTATTGTTCCTGAAACACTCTTAGAAGCTATGGTGGGCTGGGTTAATTTGCATAGAGAGAGGCATGCTCAACCTATCATCAGTGTTGACGGGAAGGTACTAAAAGGTGCTAAAGCAAACAAACAAGATAACCCCCTTTATATGGTCTCGGCATTCGATGTTGATGAAGGTTTGACCCTCACACATCAACCCTGTAAAGGCAAAGGGACGGAGCTAACAGCGATAAGAAACCTGTTAGATACTTTAGATATAAAAGGATGTCTATTAACGGCTGATGCCCTGCATTGTCAGGTTGAAACTCTGAATAAAGTGGTTGATAAAGGTGGCGATTTCTTAGTGCAAGTCAAACTGAATCAGCCCAGTTTGCTTGCAGAAGTGGATGCACAATTCCAAGACTATTGGTCTTTGCCTGAAGATAAACAAGAGTCATACATCACCGAAGATAAAGGGCATGGCAGAAAAGAGGTTCGTGAGGTTTACGTTCTCCCAGCAGCCTTCAGTGAAGCACTCAGAGAAAAGTGGTCTGTCGTTAAAAGTGTTGTTGCAGTGGTGAGAGATAGAAGTGTCAAAGGGAAAGGAAGTTATGAAACATCGTATTATATTTGCACAGATCACTTGTCGTTAGAGTTAGCCTTACAAGCGACCAGAAAACACTGGCACATCGAGAACCAGCAGCACTGGGCGTTGGACGTTATTTTCAAAGAAGATGAACAATGTATTTATGCTGGAGATTCAGCACTAAATATGGCTTGTTGCAGACGTTTTGTTCAGAACTTGTTTAGAAAATCCGAAGGGAACTTGTCAGTACCCAGGAAGATGAATAAAGCGGTATGGGACAAAGATTACAGAGCTTCGGTTTTGTTTACATCAAATTAACAAAGTACATTCGTGCCCTTTACCGACGGATACGTTACACAATTAGCATTACGCCCAGGTGTAATGGCGGTGCCACTACCTTTAGCGCCCGTGATGACGTTTGTTCACACTGAAGCTCAGTTTTATACGGCAGCGTTTAGACAAAATTCGTTACAGCGCCTACAAACAGGGTTTGAAGCGGAGTTCTTATTTAGAGCATTACCAGGGAAAGTGTTTAAGGGCCGAATTGATGAAGTGATTCCAGCGATTGGTGAGAGCCAATTCCAAGCGCGTGGTGCACTGCTTGGAACTGAAGCACTGCGTACCAGTGGCCGTGTATTCGTTAAGTTGACCATCACAGATGACCTATCTGAATACCATTTACCTATGGGTACCGCGGTTGAAGTAGCGATATATTCTGACAGCTTCACTCACGTGTCTATCATGCGTAAGGTACTTATTCGTATGAAGAGCTGGCAGAATTACTTATACCTAGATCACTAAGCTGTTTATACCTAGAGCACTACATAACTTGTATCTAGACCATAAATAGCCGGTAACTAGGTCTCAAGTAGATCTAACATATTGTTTATATGAATGAAAAAGCCAGAAACTGAACTGACCCCCAATAGTTGGACACCAATTATTGGGGGTCTTTTTATGTCCAAATATAGCCGAGAGCTAAAATGTATCATTGCTAAGCAATACTTAGATGGCACGTCATCCCTCTATTTAGCAAAACAATATTCAATTTCTTCAAGACAGATACGGTATTGGGCTCAAGTCTTTACCATCCATGGTACTGATTCATTTTTACCCACTCAGCATACTGAAGTGACCCCGTAAAGTTGGACATTTCTGTTAAGCGGCTATCAAACCTCAGACTCGGCTCAAATCCATATCGTCTTTAAATCCCTTAAGCTACTGGTTGCTATAACAATCATCAATGGTATTTGATAGAGTTATCCGAAATCTAGACCGAAACGGAATATTTATTATGAAGAAAGTCACATTGATACTTTTCCTAGCCACTCAGTTAATGGCATGTACCGAGGTGGGCAGTAAAGCTTGGTGTACGGATATGAAAGAGAAGCCTAAAGGCGACTGGACGGCTAATGAAGCCGGTGATTTTGCCAAGCATTGCATTTTCTAAAAAAGCACTCACTACTACAGAGCTTTTCAATTTTTTAGATAAAAAAACGACCGCTAGGTAGACCGAAGTACCTAGGGTCGTTTGAGCTTCAAAATGCTAGATAAGCTCTTAACTTTCAAACAAAACACATGTTACAAAAAACATACTGCATACAACATACTCATTAGATCAGCTTGTTACGGATGTGGATCACCACTGCTTCTGCAACGATAACCACCGCGAAGATACTCACTAATACCATTGAAACTTTTTGCCACTCGAAAAGGTTCTGCGCGTCGTTTAGTACTACGCCAATACCACCAGCACCCACCAAACCCAGTACCGCAGATTCACGTACATTGATGTCCCAACGGAACAGTACGATGGAATAGAACGCTGGCATCACTTGTGGCCAATAACCTTTCAGTAAAACGCTCATCCAAGAAGCACCGGTCGCGCGTAAAGCTTCAATAGGCCCCATGTTCACTTCAGCAATTGCTTCCGCTAACAGCTTCCCTACAAAGCCGATACTGCGAATGGCAATTGCCATAATACCTGCCAGAACACCGGGGCCAAACAGTGCGATAAACAACAGTGCCCAAACCAATGAATTCACAGAACGTGAAGACACGAGAAAGAATTGAGCAATCCAGTTCAAAGCTTTATTCGGAGTGATATTTGGCGCATTCATCAGCGCCAAAGGAATAGCAAATACCAAGGTAAACAAGGTACCTAATGTAGCGATGTGCAGTGTTTCAATCATCGCTGCGTGAATCGACTCAGTATAGAACGCGTAGTCCATTGGCACCATTCGTTCGAACATGTCGGCAAACTGCGCTGGCGCGTCATATAAAAACTCTGGAATCACTTCAACGGTCTGCCAAGACCACACGATGGCGCACACAAGGCTAAGGTAAACGGCAAATCGAGCCACACGTTCGTTTGGTGTAAAGCGCTGCCACTCTTTATCGATAGATGCAGTTGCCATTAGAAGATTCTCCTAACAATATTGGAAAGAAATTCACCCACAAGAATCAACGCGATAATGGTGATCAAAA
This sequence comes from Vibrio sp. nBUS_14, assembly GCF_051201655.1. Lineage (NCBI taxonomy): Bacteria > Pseudomonadati > Pseudomonadota > Gammaproteobacteria > Vibrionales > Vibrionaceae > Vibrio > Vibrio sp. nBUS_14. Next base: position 498,032 of record NZ_CP179207.1, on the reverse strand, counting down.
TAGCGGCGACGAAGTCGTAGTCAAAACGTTGGAATGCGGAGAAAAGTGTACCACCAAGGCCACCAGCACCCACGATGCCAACCATGGTTGAATTACGTAAGTTCGAGTCCAACTGATAGCTTGCGAAACCAATGAAACGAGTAAATACCTGTGGCATCACCGCGTACAGAATGACGCTGACAAAACTCGCCCCCGTCGCTTTAATCGCTTCAACCGGCTTAAAAGAGATCTCTTCAATGGCTTCAGCAAACAACTTGGCGATGAAGCCAATGGATGCGAATACCAAAGTCAGGATCCCAGCAAGGGCACCGAAGCCAACCGCTTTCACGAATAGAATGGCAATGATCACAGGGTGGAAAGAACGACACAATGCGATAAAACCACGAATCGGCGTCGATACAATCGAAGGCATCATGTTTCTTGCAGCAAGTAAGCCAAGAAACAGTGAGATGACGATGCCGAAGAAACTCGAAATGATCGCTATCTGTAAGCTCTCCGCTAAGCCACTTAGCAGTAAATTAGTACGCGAAAAATCTGGCGGAAACATTCTTGATAGTAACCGCTCACTTTCACCAAAACCAATGACCAAACGATCAAAGGTCAGTCCTAATGTCGCAAAACTGTAAAACAGGTAGCCAATAATTGCAGCGATAATTGCACGGTTAGTCCATGAGGTTTTGAACGGATTTTCGTGCTTCGCTGACGATGTGCTTGATGAAACGCTTGGCGACGAGCTTGGATTTAATCCAGCCATGATTCACCCCCATAAATGATTTTTAGGTCTTCTTCTGAAATACCTTCAGGGCTGCCATCGTAATGCACCTTACCATTACACATGCCGATGATGCGCTTGGCATAACGCTTGGCTAAGTTCACATCGTGGATATTAACCAACACTGGGATGTTTTTCTGTTCTGCGAATGTCTCCATTAACTCCATAATCTCAACCGCTGTTTTCGGGTCGAGTGATGACGTTGGTTCATCCGCCAATAAGATATATGGGTCTTGCATGACTGCCCGAGCGATACCGACACGTTGTCTTTGGCCGCCCGATAAACTGTCGGCACGTTGGTTGGCAAAATCTTGTAGGCCTACAAATTCGAGTAACTCGAAAGCTTTTGCTAAATCTTCAGCTGAGTAGTTACGACGCCATGCATTCCAAGCGGTCATGTAGCCTAAACGGCCACTTAACACGTTCTCGATAACCGTTAAACGTTCCACGAGGTTATATTCTTGGAACACCATACCGATGTGTCGACGCTGTTTACGTAGCGCTTGACCTTTTAATTGAGTCAGATCTGCGCCATCAAAAATGATTTCGCCTTGGCTTGGATCGTTGAGTCGATTAATACAACGCAGAAGCGTACTTTTACCGGTACCAGATGGACCAATGATCGCGATGATACCTGGCTCACCGATATCAATATTAATGCCTTTAAGGATTGGCTTGCCTGCCACATATTCGTGGAAAAGGTTATTTATCTTTATTCCTTCATAGCTTGCTACGGCCATACTGCATTTCCTTGTGCGAATTTTAGAATGATCTATGCCCTACCCGCGAGGGCATAGATATTTAGTTGAGGTAGGTGTTTTTAAAGGGCAAAGTCTTTCTAAAACTTAGCCTTCCAACAGAGTGACGAACTAGCCGTTGTTTGCTTGTTTTGCTAACTCAGCAGCTTTTTTCTTTGCACGTTTAGCCGCATCTTTCTCAGCTAACTTTTTCAGGCCAGTTTTAGTGTAAGCCGTACCTGTCGCGTGGGCGATATCACGAATCACATCCCACTCTTCTTTGTAGCTGATTGGCGAGAAACGGTCGGCACCTTTAAACGATGCGCTCATTTCTGGTGTAAAACGGTAGCTAAAGAAAGCCTCGTTGATCTTCTCAACTAGCTCTGGTTTTAGGTTGTAAGCATAGCCAAACGCAGACGTTGGGAAGCGTGGGCTACGGTAGATAATCTTCAGTTCAGAATCGTCAACACGACCTGCTGCTACCATACGATCGTACACGTCCGATGCCACAGGTGCTGCGTCATAATCTCCATTGAAGACGCCTAGAATCGATTGGTCATGCTTGCCTGAGTAAAGCACTTTGTAATCTTCATCTGGCACTAGGCCTTTCGCTGGGAATAACGCACGTGGAGCTAGGTTGCCAGAGTTGGAAGATGCAGAAGTGTGTGCAACCTTTTTGCCTTTCAGATCAGACATTTTATTAATGCCGCTGTCTTTACGAACAATCGTGATTAAGTTGTAGCCCTGGAAGCCAGACTCATCGCCTTTCACTGCGATTGGAACGTAACCCGCGAGGTTAACTGCGTAGCCAGTCGGGCCAGTCGAGAAACCTGCAACGTGCAGTCGACCAGAACGCATCGCTTCTACTTGCGCAGAGTTCGAGTGCACTGTGTAGTAAATCACTCGCTTACCCGTGATTTTACTTAGGTGAGCTTGGAAATCCGCAAACGCATCTTTGTATAACGCTGGGTCTTCTACTGGCGTGTAAGTAAACACAAGCGTACTTGGATCGTTCCACTCATCTGGATTCTTTGGTGAATCGGCGACCAAATCTTGGTTTTCATCACAGTATCGATCGTCTAACACACCACGACTAGAGCAGTCACTTGCCATAGCCATTGAAGGAAGTAGCAATGAGCTAGCGATTAACAGTCCTTTAACACTGATTTTCATATTCAAACCTTACTTTACTTATTGTTGAAAGTCACCTTCGCTATTGCAGCCTTCGTGCCACCTTTAAATTTGTTTAATTTCAATAGCTTATACAAAAAGCCAAATTGTTAAATTACTTTTGTGTCATTACTGTCCAACTCACAAGTCACCATTTGGGTCATTTGTGTCCCACCAATTTCGATGGTAAAAAAAGAGCCCGAAGGCTCTTTGGTTCACTGCTTTTTCTCTTATTATTCTTTGACTAAGTGCTCTTTAGACAAACGCTATAATTAGCGACGTAGCAGCGCGCTTTGAATAGCCTAAGCGTCGCTGTCCATGCAGTTAGCGTAGTAAGTTACCGTTGCAGGCCAGTCACTGAATACGCCCATTACACCGACATCTTGCGCTAGTACATCAAGCATTTTCATCATGTCGCCATCATTGTTGATGCCATCTTTCACGCTTTGGTAATACCAACCGCCGCCTTGAGCTAGTGGACCCGAACGCTCAAGTGTCCATGCAATAATCTCAAGATCAGCATCTTTTGCCAGTTTCGCGTAGTTAGACGCAACCAATTCGTTGTTCTCACCTAGCTCAACCAAAGCAAACAGAGGTGGTGCGATGATATTCACACCCGCATCGTGTAGCTCTTTCATGTTTTCAACAGACGCGACAAAGTCCGCTTGCTCGTAGACACGGTCGTCAAGATAAACCGCTTGCTTGCCGAACTTAGGCGTTTCATTAACCCAATACTTCACATCATCTAAGTTGAATGACTGCAAGTAAGCCTCCGAAGGCTCAAAGCCCGCCTCTTTCAGCTCATCCACCAGCTTCTGCGCGTACATCTCTTGGCTAAAACCATTGAAAGGCATTTCTACCGCCGCAGATTTCAGCTCAGGAGTCACCTTGACGCCGTGCTCTTTAAACAGTGCCGCACTTTCGGCGTGTGTCATCAATGTTCCACTTTGGCTGTAAAGATCGGTTCTCCAACCAAGTGTGCCATTCATGTACTCTTTAACAGTGGTTGCTTTTGGATTCGCACCATCCATTTTCCCTTTGAGAGTTTTAAACTCCGCTAGCGTGAAATCAGAGGTACGACACTCAACCTGAGCATCTTCGCCTGTCGCTGGGTTGGCTGGCGTGAACGGTGTTGAACACTTCTTAGCGAGATCTGGATGCGCCAAAACATCGGTTGTGGTGTGTAGATCACTTTGAGAGTGACGACATACCAACGCCTTGTCTTTGGTGAAAGTCACATCACACTCTACTACGCCCGCGCCCATTTGAATGGCCGCTAAGTAGGATTCCTTGGTGTGCTCAGGAAACTGCATCGCAGCTCCGCGATGTCCAATAGAAAAATCACTACGATGAAAAGGTCCTTCACTGCAACTCAACAGCTTTGTTTTCAAAGGGCTCTCATCCATATTGTTCACTAAAAAGAGGGGACGAGGACCTAAGTCGGCTGATTCTGCTGCGGCCCATGCCGTCATCGAGCTCACACCTAGTATCAGAGCAATCGAACCTTTCAGTATTTGCTTCATGTTTGTATCTCCTTGCAACAAGCAATTATTTTTCTAACTTCCTTTATTCGCTCATTCGGTGTTGGATAACCGGCATATAAATTTGGGCTCAACACCGAATAACCTCATGTGAACGTATGCCACAATGTAGTGGTTGCACGCTTTGTGCCAAATGTTAAAGCCCTTTTATTACAATTACTTGAAACGGTTACCCATTCGACTAAAAGTTAAATGGGTCATTATTGTCTTGTGCTTTTACTAAGCGAATGAATAAACCAGCTAGGCCTTGAAACTCTCTTTATCCAATTGATGTTTCTTCATTTTTCGATAAAGCGTTTTGCGTGGTAGGTTCAGCTTGCTTGAGGCCTCATTGATATTGCCTGCACTCTCTATCAACGCTTCGGTTAATACATTTCTCTCATACTGCTCCATCTGCTTTTCAAAGGCGAAATCTTCCCTAGTTGATTCACAAATCGGCGATTGGAGATCAAAGCCATCTCCCACAATACCGAGCACAAATCGATCAGCAACATTGCGTAATTCGCGCACGTTACCAGGCCATTCGTGTCGACATAGCTGCTGTATTTGTTCGGGATAAAGCGTTGATGGTCGTGTCTTGTATTTATGGCTCGCTTGAATCACAAAGTGACGGAACAACACCTGAATGTCCTCTTTGCGTTGACGCAATGCGGGAAGGTTTAAGCTCGCGATATTGAGGCGATAGAAGAAATCGGCTCTGAACTCACCCGTTTCACTCAAGCTAGCGAGATCAGCTTTGCTAGCGGCTACCACCACAATATCGACCGGGATTAACTCGTTACCACCAACGCGCTCGATCATTCTTTCTTGAATGACGCGCAGCAGTTTAATTTGCACGGCCATTGGCATGCTTTCTATTTCATCAAGAAACAGAGTACCGCCATTGGCTTGTTCTATTTTACCAATGCGTTTCTTGTTGGCACTGGTAAACGAACCCGCTTCATGACCAAACAACTCACTTTCGATAATGCTCTCTGTCATGCCGCCACAGTTGATCGCGACAAAGGGCTTCGCCTTACGACGGCTAAATTGATGCAACGCGCGAGCAATCACTTCTTTGCCCGTTCCTGTTTCGCCGTTGATGATGGTATCCACACCAGTATGAGACAGTGCGAGCACTTGCTTACGTATCGTATCCATCGCTTTTGATTGGCCAATAACCACCGTTTCAATCGGTAACTCAGTTTCCGCATCACCGTCTGTAGTCGCTGGGTAATTGTGCTGAGATTGTGCCAGCGCCAAGTCGAGTTTCTCTACCAACTCACTAGCATTAAGTGGTTTTTCTAAAAAGTCGAAAGCCCCTAGCTTCATTGCCTCTATCGCCATGGGAATATCGCCATGGCCACTCATCAACAATACGGGGATATTAGTAGCTCTATGCTGGATTGAACTCAGAAGCGTAAGCCCATCCACCTGTGGCATTCGTACATCACACAACACAACCGCTTGGCTGTTTGCTTTAAGCGATTTAAGACCAAGGTTAGGGTCGGTAAAGGCAGTGACGCTAAACCCTTCTAGCTCCAACATTTCACTCACGGCTTCAACGACATCGATTTCATCATCGATAAGAACTATGTGTTTTTCTGCAGTCATGAGGCTATGCCTTTTGGTAGAGTGACGATAAAAGTGGTACCTTGGTGTTCGACGGATTCCACGTGAATCGATCCGCCAAAGTCTTTTATGATGTTGTATGCGATAGACAAACCGAGTCCAAGCCCCTTGCCTGTAACCTTACGCGTATAAAATGGGTCGAACAGATGCGGAATGTCCTCTTCAGGTATCCCTAACCCGTTGTCCATCACCAAAATCTGAATGGTATTCGAATACTCTTGAGTAGAGATGCTGAGATCTGGTTTCTCTCTGTGTTCGATGGCATCCAGAGCATTGCTGATCAAATTCACCAGTACCTGTTCTAAGCGAATGCTGTTAGCTCGAACCATCTGGTTGCTTTGTGGTGAATACTGAATCGACACTGCGCTTTGTCGAGTTTCAAAGAGATCAATCGCGTCACGGACGACCTTATCCAATTCAACGTTATCAATCTTGCCATCGCTCTTACGCGAGAACGCTTTTAGGTGACGAGTTATCGCAGCCACTTTATCTAACAAGACCTCGATCTTTTTCAGGTTCTCTTCTGCCCTATCAGGCCTTTGCTTAGCTAACCATAATTGAGCACTTCGAACGTGACTGTTTACTGCGGTCAGCGGTTGATTGATCTCGTGCGTGATCCCGACACTTAATTGCCCAAGCGCAGCCAGTTTTCCGGCTTGGATTAACTCGTCTTGGGTCACTCGTAATTTGGCTTCTGCTAAGGTACGTTCTTCAACCTCGGCTTCTAATTTTCGATTGGTTTGCTTAACGACTTTGGCCGTGGTCTGGAATACCTTTAGGTACTTGGCCATTTGCGTCACTTCGTCTTTTCCCCGAATAGAAACCTCGGTATCTAAATGGCCGGTAGAAATCGCGAACATGTTGTCTTTGAGCTGTAAAAGCCGTTCTAAAATACTCTTACGCACGTAGAACCACGAAATGGCAGCGGCAGCCAACACACTAAATAGAGAAAGAAAAAGAGAGAGTTGCTGATTCGATTGTAAAGACAGCTGCGCTTGTTGAATCGATTGGTCAATATTGCTATTCACCTTGCTGGTGTTGCTTTCGATCTGCACGGTTAACTGATTCAAATGTTCGCGGCTATTTTGCAGGAAGTATTGCTCTTGATAAAGATGATCGAGCGCTTTGTTTTTGAGTCCATACAAGCTGCTATCACTTGAAGCAAGGTTATAAATCACCGTGAGTTGATGATCTAATTCAGGAAAATCACTTCTTAAATCACCACTGACCCAAAGTTTCCACCATACTTCACCTACTTGCTCTAGGCGGTAGCTGGTGTAATCGAGCTCATTAAAACTTGAGTCGTTATACAGCTTTTCTACCAAGCCTAATTGGTAATAAAGCAGAGATTTCAACTGAGTATATTGGATTTTATCTTTGGCTGGTTCAGGCAAACTATCGAGTGAATCACTGGCTTGTTGCAATAGAGGATAAAAGCCTTCGAGCAAATTACGAAGTTCTTGATTGAGTTGTTCTGACTCAATCTCACTTTGATACAACAGACTCAGACTATTATTAACTTGGGCAATAAGATCTTTAAAATAGGCGTGATAATCAGGGAATTGAACCATAACGCTATTCATCACTGAAATAGCCTCTTCAATTTTAAGCATCGCCTGCTTACGCTCTAAATTAGATTCAGCATCACTGAGTTGAGATGAAGTCGTGATAATCACACGCACCATATCATTGAGGCGTGCAGCGTTATCTAAGGCGGGGATTTCACTCTCTTTTAATTCAACGAGGCGTTGGTTTAGGTCGTCAAAAGTAAAGCTAGAAACAACCGAAAGGAAGATGGTGGTCATCGATAACATAGCCAATGCCAACACCAAGCGCAGTTCGATGCCTTTCCAACCAAACCACTTACGACGCGGGATTTTGATTGAAAACGGGCGTTCAAAGCTGTCTTTATTTTCTATCACTTCGGAGACATGACTACTCACTCGCTCCACCCTCTTCTCATCAATAATCCATAGGAATTGGTCAATGATTCAGACGGTTAGGGCTTATACCTTACTCAACCTCACATCAGATAGCTTTAGTAGAACTATTAAACGAAGAGTAATCATTAACATTTCACATAAAACACCATAACAATTATTTTATAAACCCTAGGTTGTCTGTTTTGCGATAATAGAAAGTGACCGCACCGACAGAAACGTGATTACTTTATCAATACGCACGTAAATTATATGAATAGCACTCTCCATCAAGCAGTCAAAACCTTCGATTATTTAATAAGTTAAGGTCTAGAGACCGAAAAAATCGCACAAGTTTTCACTCATACGATTTCATCTATGCCATATCCATCGATTAAACGTATTCAAAGAACTTCAAGAATAATCATCCCATCACGATAAGTCAGAGCAGGAAAAACATCTTGGCCAAGTAAGACTGGGCCATCGAGATCGACGATTTCAGATTGAACGGCAATTGGCAGAGCTGCACGCATCGCCAACGATGTACCGAGCATACAACCAGACATCAGAGTAAACCCGAGCCTTTGGGCTTCTTCTGCAAGTACCAATGCTTCAGTCAAACCGCCCGTTTTATCGAGTTTGATGTTAACCATTTCATACTTGCCCAACAGCGATGAGAGCTGTGAGGTAGTATGACAACTTTCATCGGCACACAGTGGTATCGGGTGTTTGATGTGCGCCAGTGACGCATCATGCTGCTGGGGTAAAGGCTGCTCGATCATCGCAACATCAAATTCTGCTAGTTGGTTGAACAACTCTTCGAGATTCAATCCTGTCCATGCTTCATTCGCATCCAATACAATTTGAACATCTGCCGCGGCTTCTCGTACCTCGCGAACACGTTCTATCACCTGCTCGCCATCAAGCTTCACTTTCAGAAGTTTCGCACCATTCGCGACATAGTCTCGAGCCTGAGTCGCCATGGCTTCTGGAGTACCAATCGAGACGGTCATTGCAGTCACGATTTGATTGGGTAACTCAAACAAGCTACTTGGAAAGGTCTGGTCGTTCTGCTGTGCTTCTAAATCCCAAAGCGCACAATCAACCGCATTTCGCGCTGCCCCTCCGGCCAATAAAGACTGGAGATGCTCTCTTAGCTCTGCCGGATCGGTAACGCCCCGTTCAAACATGGCTTCAAGTGCGCTAGAGGCGTGTTGGATTTGCGCTAACACAGACTCCGATGACTCGCCGTATCGTGGGTAAGGCGTGCATTCGCCTTGAGCTTGTTTGCCATTATGTTCAATGTAAACACGAACAACGTGACACTCAGTTCGACTGCCACGAGATATGCGAAAAGGCGTTTGCATCGCGATAGTAATGGGGTCTGCTGTAATCTTCATAATTTCACTCGGTTGATGTTCGCTATAACAAATGGAAACGTAGAAATGATGAAGTCGTTAAAGTGAATGTCGCAAATGATCAGTAATATGTTGTACACCAAAGCGCACCGGGTCCGTCACCGGCACTTGATAGAGTGTGGTCCATTCTTGGCACAATGTTTCAGCCTCTTCAATGCTAATCGCCGACGTGTTCAAGCAGATACCCACCAGCTTCGCGTCTGGATTGGTCAGTCGCGCCGCTTGCAAGTTGGCTTCAATCGTCTGTTCTATGCTTGGTAATTGAGCATGAGGAAGGTTACGAATATGTGGTCGCCCAACTTCATGACACAGCACTAAGGCATCAGCTTGTGCACCATGTAATAGACCCAAACTCACGCCTGCAAACGAAGGGTTGAACAAAGAACCTTGCCCTTCAATGATGTCCCACTCGTGGTCGGTAAAATCGGGGCTAATCGCTTCAACTGCGCCAGAAATAAAATCCGCAACTACAGCATCAATCGAAATTCCGCTGCCTTCAATCAAAATACCTGTCTGCCCTGTCGCTTTGAACTGAGCGGATGTACCTGACTCTTTAAGCGACTTTTCAATGGCTAATGCCGAGAACATTTTGCCTACCGAGCAATCTGTTCCGACAGTAAGCAGGCGCTTACCTTGACGAAGCTTTCCGTTACCAACATTAAGAACACCGTCAAAATGGCGTACATCATAAAGCTTAGTCAATCCTTGTTGCTGCATGTCAGCAAGCGGTGAAAATTCACTCAATCGTTGGTGCATGCCAGACGCAATCTCAAATCCCATTTCTGCAGCGGCCATAATGGTTGACTGCCAAGACTCAGGAATTACACCACCCGGATTTGCGGTGCCAATCACTAGAGTCTTCGCACCATGCGTTTGTGCGTCTTGCAGGGTCATGTCCGTTAAGCCCAATGAAACAGTATCACCCGTTAAACGCAGTTGACCTAGGCAGATTTCTGGTCGCCATTGGTGAATGCCACGAGCTGTTTTTGCAGCGAGTGGGTCAGTAACATCCCCAAGAAAAAGAAGGTAAGGTTGAACGATTGACATGAGCATTCCTAATTAATAAGTCCTTGTGTGGATTTACTTTAATTAAGAACTTCGCAGGTGCCGAATGCCTATTTATGGCGAGCCTATAACCTTAAGTTATAGGGTGAGTATGGATCTTCAATGAAGCGATAAATTGCTTAACGGAAATCGACTGAGGGGTGTGCTCTGCGCAAAGCATCGATACCGACAATTGGATGTCTGGCTGAAGAGGCAACACACAGACCGCATCGTCATTTTGGTACTGCTCTGCCGTCCACGGATCAACAATCGCAAAACCTGCTTGGTGCTTGACCAGTTCCGCCGCCGCGCTATACCCACGTACAGATATCGGATGGTGGTAATGCTCATCACACGCAATAAGGCTTTGATGTAACAGGAGGCCTAGTGGATCGCGGCTATCAAGCCCGATGATTGGCAGCGGATAACGGATCAAATCATCTAGAGTCAATTCTGTAGGTAAATGATCAACCGTATTGAAAGGAGCCAAAACCTTAAGTGATTCGGTTAATAGCGTTTCACTTAATATCGCAGGCGGTGCTTCATCGCCGAACGCGATAGCAATATCAAGCTCATGCTTTAATAGCCCAGCACACAGTTCGTCACGGTTGGCGGTTAGTAATTCAAAAGAGAGTTCTTGCTCGCGAGACATTTGGGCGATCACCGGAGTCAGTAATTTAGTCGCCAGAATCGGTGGCGCGCCAATGCGTAAATGCTGATGTCCTTGTTTGACTTTGTTGGTCAAAGCACGAAATTGCCCCAGTTGCTGATAGACCTTTTCCGCTTCTGGCAGCAAGGTTTTCGCTTCAACGGTTGGCACCAATCGACCTTTCACACGCTCGAACAATCCAAACCCAAGCTGCTGCTCGGTATGCGCCAAAATACGGGTCACATTAGGTTGCGACACATGCAGATTGCGCGCAGCCCCAGATACAGTTCCGCTCTGCATAATGGCGTAAAAGACTTCCAGTTGTCTTAGATTCAAATTGATGTCCTTATGGTTAACAAAACAAGTGTAGAACTTGGCTTCTCTTGTATTGGCTAATCTGTCTGTTTAACTAGCTGTCTGCATGAGTTTATTTTAACAGTTCTATTATCTGTGGCTGAAAAACCTCAGCCCAAACTTGGTAAGCCTTGGCATTCAAATGCAGATCATCACATGAGTATTCATTCGACAGGCGCTTGTTAGGGGATAAGACTGAATTCACATCTAAGAACGTAATGCCTTGCTGAGTGCAGTACTCGCTTATTTTGCTATTGAGCAGTTCCACTGAAGGGTTTAAGCCGAGCAATTTAGAGCCAACATAAAGCGTTGATTGCACCAAAATTCGAATATCGTTTTCTTGCCACACTTTAAGTATATCAACGTAGTTCTGGTAGATATGGTCAACATCGTAACCTTGCGCTAAATCGTTTATCCCAGCCATAAAGCACACTAGCTTTGGCTTAACGTTCAACGTGGTATCAATGCGGCGCAACATACCTGTGGTGGTATCGCCTGCTAAGCCACGATTGACCATAGATATATCACGGAAAATATCCGCCCACGGAGCCCACTCGGTGATCGAATCACCAAACATGACTAAGTCTGCATTTGGAGAGAAATGGCGATGATTGTCCGATGTCATGATGTAGCGACTCATACTGTGACCTCGCTGTTGAATCTCAGACTGAATAGCGACCGCTTTGAGGATCTCGTCATTCGGTGTGGTGCTATCGAATTGGAAAGTACACCTTCGATATGCGGTCTTAATAGGCTGAGTTAGGTTTTGAGGTAATGTTGTTCTTTCAAATCAACGAGCTTCTCTAACAAAACATAAAGAGAACGATTTTGTCCGTATTGCTGGAACAATTTGTACAGTTCGAAGACAGGAGCCTCTTGCAGCGCAGCAATCAATTGCTTGTCATCCATGCGTTGCCTACCCTTCAGTTTTCTTTCTATTGGAATGATAGTATCTGATTCAAAGATTGGTAGGTAGAGAAAAAGGCAAGTAGACAACGCTTGGGTCAGCTTCATAGCTTCTTCTGCCATGTTACTGTTACTTTCTGCGCAAATACCAAGATGGTTAATCTCTGAAACTTAAATTCAGAACATCTCCCCTCAAACATCACGTCCATATATTAACGTTTTTTGTCCAAATGTCATTATAAGGATTCCCCAGGTCGTACGTAGAATGATACTTATTCTGTAGAACCCTTCTAAAGGGAATAACAGGACATATTTAGAAAGATACAGTTTAAATAGAGGTATTTAAAAACAAAAAATGAATAAGATTATAGAAAAGATATCTATCCCATTGGCCGTTGTCCTACTTATGTTCCCGCAAATAGTAGAGACAATGTATAGCCCAGCTCTTACTTCTGTGAAGAACCATTTTGGAGTCAGCAGTAGCGAAGCCGCACAAGCCATGTCCATTTTTTTCATCGCCTTTGCGTTTGGCGTTGTGTTCTGGGGCAGAATGTGTGACGTATTGGGAAGAAGAATCTCAACATTATTAGGCTTAAGTGTATTCATTATTGCAGCTATATTCACCATGCTATCACCGACTTTTGACCTGTTGTTAATGGGCTTCGGTTGCTGTGCTTTTGGCGCCGCGGTTGGGTCGGTCTGTACTCAAACTATTATTCGTGATGGATATCAAGGCAAAGAGTTAAGTCATGTATTTTCTATCGTAGGCACATCAATAGGCATAAGCCCTGTTGTCGGAATGCTAACAGGCAGTTGGTTAACATCAACCGGTGGCTACAAATGGGTATTCTGTGCAATGGTCGTTTTCGTGGCCGCATTATTGATTTGGTCTTTATTTAAACTTCCAGAGACTAAACCTGTAAACACGAAACGAGATAGCTTAATTTCTGTTGCTATGAAAATGCTTACTGACCCACATATTTGGTACGTAACTTTAATGGTTGGATTATTTAATATCGCTCTATTTTCTTATTACAGTATTGCACCATTTATGTTTGAAAAATTAGGCGCTAGCGTAAGCTTCTTTGGAAATACAGGCTTTATTCTAGCCATAGGATCTGTTCTGGGCTCTGTTATCAACATGAAGCTAATACGTATGCACTTAAGCCACGATAAAATCGTAACGTTCGCGTCTTGGGTATTATTAATTGCTGGCTTGGGCGTATTTATAATGCAGGATTCAGTTTGGTTCTTTATCCCTATGGTATTTGTTTCTTTATCATTTGGGCTTGCGTTACCAAACTTATTGAGTGGAGCACTAACCCACTACCGCGATCACTTAGGCAGTGCAGGCGCACTACTCGGCCTGTTTTATTACTTAATTATCGGCTTCGGCCTCCATAAAGCGGCGGAGTTTGGGGATTTAGCGGTAACGCTATTAGGATGTGCGATCGCTTCTATCGTACTTGTCATTATGCATACACTGCACAACGTGAAACGTCGATAACGCTTACCTTAAAATAAAAAACCACCTTAACCAGGTGGTTTTTTATTGATGATATACGACTCATTTAATATTCAAGGAAATTAAAATGACGGCTCTATTTTATATAACTCTATTTTCCACAGCTATATTCATTGCCTTTGTCGTAATCAAATACCTCATAAACCTGCTTACTTTCGACTTCAATGATATTGAGTTTTAAACATGATAAACAGGTTACATTTAACAATGATATCTGAGTTATGACTTTTCTTTTATTAGCAAGTGATTGCGGTTATCACGGCTTTTCTTAATCAGCTCGTTGCTTTCGTCCATTTCATCAGACTTTGCAAGGCGATCGTAAAGCAGCACATTCACTGTCGCAGCCAAATTCATGCAACCAACTGTTGGTACGTACACAACGTGATCCGCTCTATCAGCTACATCTTGAGAAATGGAACCGTCTTCTGGGCCAAAAATATAGATAGCGTTTTTCGGGTGTTTAAAACGTGGCAGTGGCGTAGCACCTTCCGCAAGTTCCACACAAACAATCTTGGTTTCAGGATCAAGTTTATCTAGAAATGACTCAACGCCCGTCAGTGGAATAGTGCGCGCAGCACTCTTGGTGTCGGTATGGAATTTAGCCGCTTTTTCATAGCGCTGCCCTGTATATTTGACGGTATCGACTTGATAACAGCCAGCAGCACGCATAACTGCACCCACGTTTGTCGGGCTCTTAGGGTTAGTTAAACCAATAGTCACATGGCTTTTGTTCATGAATATTTCTCACTTAACGGATAAACATAGCAGGGTGCTGCAAAGCATCGCATTCTAACAAAGCAGTGTAGAATTCAAAAGCATCGAAATAAAATAACCGCTTTATCTCCCTCACCTTAGTTGGAACACATGTCACATCAAATATTTAACCGCCATCATATTTGTAAAACAAAATCACTCTAGGGTAACAATTAATCAATAAGCCCATTTACAAATAGCAACCACATTCATATTGTATTTAGAAATTGCACAAGACAATCGAACAGGAAGTATGACATGACCCTAACCATCAAAAACCGCCTTTATATTCTCTCTTTCATTCCTTTACTACTAATGGTAATCGGGATGATGAGCGTAACGTATATGAAGAGCGTAGAGCTGACCGCGCAACAAGTAGAATCGACGCGTAACAACATGATGGCCATGAAAGAAAAGGAACTCAAAGCGTATATACAAATGGCCCAATCTGCCATCAGTCCTTTCTTAGAAAGAGGGGCGACACTAGAAGAAGCTCTACCAACCTTGAAAACACTCGAGTATGGCGAATCTGGCTATATCTTTGGTTACGACTCGAAAGGTGTGAGAGTCGTCGCCGGGAGAAATACTGATGGTATCGGCAAAAATTACTACGACTTACAAGACAAAAGAGGCAATTACCTTATTCAAGATCTTATCAGTAATTCAAAACTTGGCGAATTCACCACTTACTACTTTCCGAAACTTGGTCAGTCTGAAGCACTACCGAAACTCAGCTACTCGATATTCATTACACAGTGGGATTTAATGCTTGGTACTGGTTTTTATACTGACGACATCGATGCGGTTATCGCCGAGATGAAAGAGAGCTCAAACGCTGCACTGCAAAACTCACTGACCGCGATAGCTCTTTTCTGTGGTTTGATCGCCCTAGTAGTTGCGGTGTTCGCCGTTGCTGTCAACCGTACTATTATGAAGCCGCTAGAACAGTTTGACCATTCAATTAGCGCCTTTGCTAGCGGTGAGGCCGACCTAACGGCTAGAATGGAAACCTTTAATGCCCCTGAATTCACCCAACTCAGCGAGAACTTCAATGCGTTTGTTACCAGCCTGCAAACCATCATCCGCAACGTCAGCGAAGTTGGTCAACAAGTGGTATCTGAAACAAGCAGCATGTCTTCTCGCGCCGCGCAGGTCGACGAAATTGCCACAGGTCAGCGTGAAGAAACAGAACAAGTTGCAACGGCGATGACGGAGATGACCACAACGGCGCAAGAGATCTCAAGCAACGCAAGCCAAGCGGCCGATTCGGCGAAATTAGCAGAAAACAACGCCAAAGAAGCGCAACAGATAGTCAACGCAGCTGCCGATTCGGTTGCAGCGTTGGCAAGTGAAGTATCCGAAGCGAATACAGTCGTATCGCGTTTGGAAGGCGATGTTCAAAACATCTCGTCTTCACTGGCCGTTATTCAAGATATTGCCGAACAGACCAACCTTTTGGCATTGAATGCCGCGATCGAGGCAGCGCGTGCTGGTGAACAAGGTCGTGGATTCGCTGTGGTAGCGGATGAGGTTCGTAAGCTGGCAAGTCGTACTCAAGAAAGTACAGGTGACATTCACAAAATGATTCAGCAGCTAAAAGCCGCTTCAGATGCCGCAGTAAAAGCCATGGATTCGAGCCAAAATCGAAGTGCTCAAACTGTGGAAGAAGCCAATGCCGCAGCCGCAGCACTCGCGAAGATCCAAGCATCGATTGATACCATCATGGACATGAACTCGCTTATTGCCACAGCGACGGAACAACAAAACATTGTCGGCCAAGAGATATCTCAACGTATTGTGGTGATTTCAGATCAAAGCTCACAATCGGCATCATTGGCGAATCAAAACCGTACGGGTAGCCAAAACCTAAACACTCGCGCCAATGAGCTATACCATTTGGTGGATCGCTTCACGGTCTAATACATTTTGGGTCTAGTAAATAACAAGTAAACGCGACAAAACGTTTATAGCTTTTGAATCAAATGAAATAGGGCTTCAGAATCATCCTTCTGAAGCCCTATTTTTTTATCGAAGAGTGTTTAAATGAAAGGAATAGCGCTAAGTAGAACTAAACTCCAACTCCAGCCTTAACGCAATCTTGATTCAATGGGCAATGTTCACACTTGGGTTTTGGGTTACAAAATTGCTGACCATGATCGACGAGTAAGCCATGATAATGGCCGTACCTTTTTATATCTTGAGGGATTACGCTTTCCATTAAAGTTCGAAATTTCTCATACGATTTAGGCACATCCAACCCGTTGCGAGTGAAAATCCTTCTCGCGTACGCATCAATTACAAAAGACGGCTTACCTATTGCTTATACCAGAATCGCGTCAGCGGTTTCGCCACCAATTCCTTTGACTTCCAATAACTCTTTACGCCGTTGATCCTTATCCTGAGCACGAACTACAGACATATCGTATTGGTATTTCAAAAACCACGCAGTCACGGCCTTCAACTTAATGACTTTCTGATTGTAGTAGCCACTAGAACGAATCTTTTGGGCAAGATCATCAAGAGCCATCTCTGCGACTGACCTTAGATTACACTTGTCGCCTAAATTGGTGAGTGCTTTCTCTGCGTTCTTCCAGTTGGCACTCTGAACCAGAATAGCGCCTAGAATGATTTCGTAAGGGTCATTCCTTTGCCACCAATCAAAATAACCGCAGTGCTGCTCAAGTGTATCGAATACTTTGAGTATCAAGTCGTTTGGACGGATTACATTACGAAGGCTTACCGTCATAGAACTAATCCAGTTGCTCAGATAGAAAATCGACTAATAAGCGAACCTTTGAAGACAAGTTACGGTTCTGCGGATAGAGTGCCCAGATCCCTTCTTTATCATCTCGGTAATCGGATAGCACCTCAACTAACTCCCCCGAATCAAGATCTTCGCTCACGTAATACTCAGGCAATTGAACCAAACCAATACTCTGCTTCGCAGCATCCAACAAAGCTAAACCACTATTACATTTGATGCGCCCATTCACGCGAACCGCGCGAGGACGGCCATTTTCTTTGAAACGCCAATGCTCAAAACCACCCACCAAACATGGGTGATGGCTCAATTCAGAAAGCGTATGTGGTTCACCATAACGTTCAATATATTCAGGGCTGGCACATACGTAGAGTTGTCGTTGAGAAAGCTTCTTTGCCACAAGGCTTGAATCATCTAGGCGACCAAGACGAATCGCCACATCAACACCAGAATCGATAAGATCAAGTTTTTGATTGGTCAGCATCAGCTCAAGTTCTACTTGTGGGTGAAGCTTTAAAAACTGATGGAGTATCGGTGCGAGTTGACGCTCGCCATAGGTCACGGGAGCCGTCACTTTCAACAAACCTTTAGGTGTGGATTGCATCTGCGTTACAGCTAGCTCAGCAATTTCTAAACCTTCTACCAACAACTTACATTGCTGAAAATAAAGTTGCCCGGCTTCTGTTAGAGAAACCTTACGAGTCGTTCGATTGAGTAGTTTCACTGCTAGGCGCTCTTCGAGGTTTGCCACCCTACGACTGATTTGAGCCACTGATGTAGAAAGCTTTTGTGCAGCAACAGTAAAGCTTTCACGCTCTGCCACTGCAACAAACTCACTTACCCCTTCCCAATTGGCCATACTTTTACCTTATGCTGAACGATGGTTACCCATACAGTGTATTGAAGTTACAAATCACTGTCACCTTGCTTGGCGTGCTCTGCGCACAAATTTTTACGAGCGACAATAAGACAAAATAATTCCTACCAACGGCTGACATTGCTCATTTTTGCTTACTGAAGACTAACAATATTGTAGTTTCCCCTAACACTCATCATACCACTTCACTGATATGTTAGTTGTGTACCGACAAACCGGTACTTCAACAAAGTAAGGTAATCCTATGAAGAAATTAATCATACTTGCATCAACTCTTGTACTCAGCACAACAGCATTTGCAGCAACCAAAACAACGATTCAAGAAACAACGCTAAAATCTGATACATTTGTTACTGAAGCGGAAGCATACGATGCAGGAACAAACCTTATGGATGAGCTAAGCGCAAAGACACCTTTTGAGCTTTCTAGAGAACTGCCACAGTTCCAACAAACAACAAAATACGATTCGTTCAAGATCGATGACGCGAATATGGAAGTGAAAAAAATCACTAACATGAGTGGCGATATCCATTACCAAGCCAACGTAAAAGTTGACTACCGTTACACATACAAAGACGATCGTAGCAGCTAACACCGAATGATTGATCAGTTCTAAAAACCGATCACGCATCCAAAAAGAAAGCCCGTACTCATGAGTACGGGCTTTTTTGTTCATGATAGAAACGAAGATACTTACGCATCTGAATACGAAAGTTATTATCAAACTAAACGTATCCAAAAATGTCGCCAATATCTTTAACTTCCAAATGAAAACCAAATTGCCGACTGCTCCAGATACCGTGCCCACATTATTTTTGTACTTATTTACTGCTTAGGTGCGCTATTACTGGAGAAGTGCGAGAAATAGCACCATAATGTACGGCTCAAAAGTAAATAGGTATAAACATGAAAATTTGTGGCGTTGAAATCAAAGGTAATGATGCAATCATTTGTCTACTTTCTCTTTCTGATGGCGTATTTAACATTCCTGATTGTCGCGTTTCAAAAGTCGCTATTGGCGATGCAAACGACACGCAAAACATGAAAGATTTTCAATTCTCTTTCGCAAAACTGATGGAAGATTACCAAGTAGATAAAGTGGTAATTCGTCAGCGCCAAACTAAAGGCAAATTTGCTGGCGGTGGCTTCGGTTTCAAACTAGAAGCAGCAATTCAATTGATCGATGGCCTAGACGTAACAGTTGTGTCACCAGCTGACATCAAAGAAAGCCTTAAGCGCAACCCTCTTATGATGAAGTTCAAAGAGACTGGCCTTAAGCAATACCAAGAAGCACCGTTTACAACGGCATACGCTTGTTTGATGCAACGTTAATCGCCAAGTATTAGCGAAAGATTTAGAGAAAATAGCCTGAATATTCAGGCTATTTTTTGTTTCTATCACTCGCTTTAAACTCAGTTTGTTTTATTAAACATGCTTACCGCTCTAACGCTGTTCGCCTGCGAGCCTTAATCCATTCCGGCTTTTTCACTACCAGATAAACCGCAGTGGCTGATAACGCGAAGCCCATTGCACCATAGATATCAAACGATTCACCGAAGATAAGCCACGCTTGAATTGCGGTCGTCGGTGGAACGAGATAAAACACCGATGCGACACTTGAAGATGCGCCATGTGCTACCATGTACAGCAACAACAGTATTGCGATACAAGACAACACAACCACCAGCCAAATCAGCGTTAACGTAAATTCTAGCGTCCAGTTCACCTGCATGGTTTCGTAACGCATTGCAAAAGGCAGAAACAGCGCAGCTGAAGCCAAGTATTGCACCATCGCGCCACCCACCATATCAGTACCCTGACAAAAACGTTTCTGGTACAAAGTGCCGCAGGTAATACCGACCAGTGACACTAAACATAGTAATGTCGCCATGCCTTTTTGATCGTCCGATTGCCATTGAATATTGCCCATCAACACTAGGCTAATACCCGCAAAACCGAGCGCTAAGCCCAGCCATTGCGCGAAGTTAAAACGTTGCGAGGTACAGCTGACCATGATTAGCGCAGTAAGAATTGGTTGTAGACCCACCAATAGCGAACTTAACCCCGCAGGCATCCCCCAATTGATCGCCAAATAAGTACCACCAAGGTAAAAACCGTGAATCAATATGCCGACTACACAAGCATGGAAGAATGCTCGGCCACGAGGAATACGACGCTTAAGGATTGCAATCAAAACCAAGAACAGCACCACGTTCGCCACCATCCTGAGTGAAAGTAACGTCGCGGGTTCGGCGTATTCCACACCAAGACGTGCGCCAACAAAGCCTGACGACCACAATATTACAAACACAAACGGAATCATTTTAATCAGCATTACAAACCTCTGGTCAACTCTTCATCAATGCTGTTACCTTAGTTGGGTACAGATAACTAATAAAGATACAGATATAACACTTTAAATGGTTACAGATTAAGTGTGAGCAACGAGGGAGAATAACGTGGAAGCAAAACTCATCGGTAATAAATATCTCGCCACCGAACAGCATATTATAGCTCAGATTGATAAAGGACTTTTTCATCCAGACGATCGCCTTCCCTCGATCCGTCAGTTAAGTGAACAGCTTGGCGTGAGCAAAAACACTGTGATTCGCGCCTATCAAGAATTGGAAGCAACGGGTTGGGTGTACTCGGTTCCCAAATCGGGTTATCGCGTCAAAGCCCCGAACACCACAAGTTGGGATGTTCCCAGCCAACCTCAAAAAGTTGACCTCTTATCTGTCACCAAATCGGTACTCTCTCGTCCTAAAGGTCATATGAAGTTACTTGCCGGCTCTGCTCACCCGAACATCAACAACCCTGCCATTCGAAGCTTATACGCCGAGATCGGCCGCCATAGCCGTTTACAAACTCAGTTGCCCGGTTATTACCAATTGCCTCCCGGCGACGAGCAATTAGTAAAGCAATTGTTAAAGATCACCCATGATCTAGGTGTGCCTGCGGGATCGAAAGAAATTGCGATTACTCACGGAGCTCAACAGGCGATCAGTTTGGCTTTACGTGCACTAACCAAACCGGGTGACATCGTGGCGGTAGAGTCACCGTGTTACTTCGGCAATTTACTATTACTTGAATCACTTGGCTTACAAGCCCTTGAAATACCGAGCAGTGTTAGCCATGGAATCGACATTCCTTCGCTGCAAAGTGCACTGAATAAATGGGAAGTAAAGACGCTGCTACTGACACCAAACTTTACCAACCCGACAGGCTCAAGAATTCCCTTAACTAATCGAAAAGCGCTGTTGGAAATAACCGGATCTTTGCCGATTATCGAAGACGATGTGTTCGGTAGCTTGGCGTTTGACGCACCAATTGCTAGCTTAAAAGAACTTGATAACCAAGATCGCGTGATCTACGTTAATTCGCTATCTAAGACCTTAGATTCCCGCCTGCGTGTCGGTTGGTTACTTTCAGGTCGTTATCAACCCTTGGTCGAAAAGTATCTACTGTGTGACAACATGGGCAGTTCCAACCTCATGCAATCCGCAGTCGGGCAGTTTCTCACGACAGGCAAATACCGCAGTCATTTATCCAAGATGAAACGGCTCTATCAAACCAATCAAAAACAGTTTCAAAGCCTTTTAATACAAGCACTGGATAGCTACCCGCACCTTGTTGGGCGCTACCACTTATCAAAGCCGGAAGGCTCATTTATCAACTGGATAACGCTCCCAGAATCAGTCGACAGTTATGCGGTCTATCAAGATTGCTTAAAACATAAACTGGGGATCTTACCCGGCACCGTATTTGGTACACACGACCAATTCAAACATTGCCTGCGATTCACTGTGGCTAACATTGAAGAAAGTAAAGATTGGAAAGAAGGGATAGTGACGTTGGCTAAGTTGATCGCGAAACATGCACGCTAGATATTTCCAGCATTCGACTAATATTCTCAACCCAGAGTTAATAGCTTTTACCTTACTAACATATTAAACATTAGAGATTCGCTACACTCCAGCTTTTCTATGCTTGGCAGAATTAAACGTGGCAACAATAAAAGATGTAGCAGCACTTGCAGGGGTTTCAACAGCAACGGTTTCTCGTGTATTAAACCGTACCTACTATATTGAGCCGATAACGCTAGAACGTGCAGTCAAAGAGCTTAATTGCCACAAAGATGCCCGCGCAACCGCCTTGGCAAGCAGAAGCAGCAACACGCTTGGGCTATTGACGGGTAACCTTGCGGCTCCATTTTTTGCGCTGGTCGCAAAGAGTGTCGAGGAAGTCGCGAGAACAAACGGATATCAACTGGTTGTAGTAAGTGGCGGACACAATGCTTAGCGAGAAAAAGAAGGCCTCGACTTTCTTATCAGCCAAGGTTGTGAAGCAGTGGTCATTCATTCAAAGATGCTCGATAACACCACATTACTGCGTTACTCCGCTCAATTACCTGCAAGTTTGCCACACAACCGTAAGCTCTTCAGCATCAAAAGGCGAGTCGCTAAAAAGCTGATGAAGCTCTCTGTAGGCTTTCAGAGTATTTGGAGATTCAGCTAGCACACCAAACAACCCCGGTACTCTTCCCATCTGTTTTTTGTACACTCAAGAATGAGTTTGCTTTGTTCTGGTGCTGATTCTACTGAGTGAATTTTGAAATTGCTCATGGCTCTATTCCTATCAATTCTGATTCTAAATTCATTAAATCAATCACGGAGAAATTAATGACTGTTCTCCGTTGGTGTGAAAACAATACAAACCAACCAACCAACCAACCAACCAACCAACCAACCAACCAACCAACCAACCAACCAACCAACCAACCAGAACGATCGTTTAAAAAAGCAAAGGCACAAGTCAAACTGGCTTACTCACTCCTCAATATATTCCGACATGTGTATATCAAACAAAACTAGACTGACTTTAGGACGAGCTATTGATTAACCATAAATGATGCTTTGTCTTCATATTACTTCCACGTTCAGATGGAATTTTAGACATCTAGACACTTACCTTCCCTTATGGAAGGGTTCTACTATATAATGCGCGCCTTATTTTTATATTTGCCCAAAAAACGATCTCATTGAGACACATATTAATAGTGGCGAATATTGGTTCTTTATTATGCTTTATCTTTCAGTATTCGAGGTTATCTATGAACTTTTCAGCTAAAACAGTCGTCGTTATCGCTATTGGCGCGGCACTGTACGGCATTGGTGGTTTGCCTATGTTTGGTGTCCCAGTGTTCGCTAACACGACATTAAAGCCAGCAATGGCAGTTCTAGCACTGTTTTCTGTTCTGTTCGGCCCGATTGTTGGCTTCCTAGTTGGCTTTATTGGCCACTGGGTAACGGACTTGTTCGCAGGTTGGGGCGTATGGTTAACTTGGGTGTTAGGCTCGGGCATCGTAGGTATGATTATTGGTCTGTTCCCGATGGTAACCAAAAACCGTCTTCAACAAGGCGAACTGCCAATGAAAGACTTTGCATTGTTCGTTGTACTTGCCCTTATTGGTAATGTTGTCGGATATGGCTGTTCTGCATTCTTAGATACTATTCTTTACGCAGAACCGTTCACGAAAGTCTTCACTCAACTGTCTATTATCGCTGCGGGTAACACTGTTCTGATCGCTGTTGTGGGTTTCCTGATCCTTAAATCAGTCGCTAAACGCAATAAGCAAAGCCGCAACCTAACTGAGGCATAAGCGATAATGACTATAGCATTTTCGAACTTCTCTTTTAGATATGAGTCGCTGGATAAATCGACGCTAAAAAATATCAATCTAAGGATAGAGAAAGGAGAGAAAATCGTCATTATTGGACCGAGTGGTAGTGGTAAATCGACTCTAGGTCAGTGTCTCAATGGTCTGATACCTCATGCCATTAAAGGTGAAGTCACCGGCGCTTTAGAGATCAACGGCAACAGCATTTCTGAGTTTTCGATGCACGACTATACCGAACAAGTCGGCACGGTATTACAAGATACTGATAGCCAATTTGTGGGGTTAAGTATCGGCGAAGATATCGCGTTCGCATTAGAAAACCAGTTGATGTCAAACATTGATATGTACCCGTTAGTTAAGTCGACCGCAAAAATGGTCGACCTAGCGGATATGCTTGAACGCTCTCCACACGACCTTTCAGGCGGCCAGAAACAACGAGTTTCGTTAGCCGGTATTCTAGTCGACGATGTCGATATCTTGCTGTTTGATGAGCCTCTAGCGAGCCTTGACCCTAACACAAGCAAGGCCACAATTGAGATCATCGACCAACTGCATAAAGAAACCAACAAAACTATCGTGATTATCGAGCATCGCCTTGAGGATGTCCTGCATCGCGATATTGATCGTGTGATCTTAATGGAACGTGGTGAAATCGTCGCGGACATGACACCCGATGAAATCTTAGCTTCTGAACTACTTGATAAACACGGTATTCGTGAACCTCTTTATCTGTCTGCGCTTAAAGCAGCGAAAGCACCTCTGACTAGCGAAGATAAGCTTTCAAACCTCAAAGCTTTGGATTACAAAAGATTCCGCCCTTCAGTACAAGGTTGGTTTGCTGAACGCCCTGAACCGCTAGCAGAGAAGCAGTACACGCCTTTACTCGAAGTACATGGCCTGACTTATTCTTACGACGGCGAAAAGAATGCGCTTGAAGATGTCAGCTTCAAGATTGGCAAGGGTGAGTTTGTTTCAATCTTAGGTAAAAACGGCTCGGGTAAGTCCACCATCACCAAGATTGTTATGGGTGTGATTGATGCCGATTCAGGCTCTTCGTATCTTAATGGCGAAGACCTATCTGAGCTTTCCATCTTCGAAAGAAGCCAGAAAGTCGGCGTGGTAATGCAGAACCCAAATCATATGATCTCGCATCATATAATTTTCGACGAGATTGCGTTTGGCCTTCGTAACCGTGGCGTTGCAGAAGATCAGATAAAAGAGAAAGTTGAGAACGTTCTTGAGCTATGTGGGCTGAACAAGTTCCGCCACTGGCCCATCGAAGCTTTAAGCTACGGTCAGAAAAAACGTGTGACGATTGCCTCTATCTTAGTATTGGAACCTGAACTTCTTATCTTAGACGAACCTACGGCAGGTCAAGATTACCGTAACTACACATCCATGCTGGCGTTTATTCAAAAGCTCAATCGCGATTTAGGTATTACCGTTGTGATTATTTCACACGACATGCATCTCGTTCTAGAGTACACCACACGTTCAATCGTGATTGCAGACAGTAAGCTGATTGCCAATGCAGCGATGACGGAAGTATTCAGTCAACCATCACTATTAGAACGCGCAAATCTTTGTACCACCAGCATTTATGAACTCGCGACTATGATGAAAATCGACGACACCAATGCATTTATGCAGTACTTCATCGACTACGAGAGAAGCACTCAATGAATGCATCTAAAGTAAAATTCGGCATCAATTACATTGACACAAAATCGCCACTGCATGCTCTTAATGGCATAACAAAATTTGCACTATTTTTAGCTTGGGTAACCGTTGTCCTTACAACCTTCGATCTCAGGCTCATCGTTGTTTTGATCCTGACTGGCTTATATCTATTAAAGCTGACTCAAGTTCCCGTGCGTGTTTACAAGCCGCTATTGATTGGTACGGCAAGTGTTCTGAGCCTAAATGCCTTATTTATGTATTTACTGGCTCCACAACAAGGTCCTGAACTCATCGGTAGCGAAACTCTGATGTTGACGCTTCCTGGCAACTATTCATTGAGCCAAGAGACACTGTTTTACTTAGTGACTGTCACGCTCAAGTACATGAGTATGTTCCCGATAGCGCTGATTTTTGTCTTCACAACGCATCCAACTGAGTTTGCAGCAAGCCTGAACCGTATCGGCGTTCCATACAAGATTGCGTATGCGGTAAGCTTAACATTGCGTTATTTGCCTGAAGTTAAAAAAGACTTCATCAATATCATGCATGCTCAACAGGCTCGCGGCGTCGAACTTTCAAAGAAAGCGCCACTTATCACTCGCATCAAAAACGTGGCCAAAGTGTTAGGCCCATTGATTTTCTCGAGCTTAGACAGAGCAGATGAGATTTCAAATGCGATGACACTGCGCGGTTTTGGACGGCACAAAGCACGCACTTGGTACAGCTATGCACCTCTAAAACGTATCGATTGTATTTGTTTATTTATCATCGGTTTAATCGTGATATTGGCTATCGCAAAACGCATTCTTGAACCAGTGTTGTTTTGGTATCCATTTTAGTATCAATTTAAACAAATAGATAAAATGACACACTGCTCAATAGGGCGGTGTGTCATTTTACCCATTCACTTTTGAATACAACTTAACCGAACAAACCGTAACCATCGTATTTTGGTAATGAACTGACCATTTCCTCACATCTTTGGGTTTGAGTTCTAATTTAGAAACTCTTAATATTGCGTTTACAGAATGTTGCGTGAAATAGAAAAGGGAACCATAAGGTTCCCTTTTTTGTACTATCTACGCTCGCAATTTGTCGAACTACATTACGGATTCAACTTGTAAAAAATAGTCGACAATGGAGGTAGGCGCAGCTCAATAGAAGTATCCAGCCCTTCACTTTGAACGGCTTCGATTTCGACAACTTCTTTCGTATCATAACCACTGCCGTTGTATTTAGCATCATCAGTATTGAGTAACAGGATGTACTTACCTTGTACTGGAACACCTAGACGGAAGTGCTCGTGGGGAACAGGCGTAAAGTTAGATACCACCAACACGCGCTCACCAGACTCACTAATACGTTCATGTGCTAGAACACTCGCTTCTGCAGAGTCTTGAAGACGCCATTCAAAGCCTTTAGGGTCGAAATCAAGATCGTGCATAGCAGCTTCACAACGATACAAGTTGTTTAAGTCTTTGGTTAAACGCTGCACTCCTTGATGGCGCTTATAATCTAACAAGAACCATTGCAGTTGATCGTCATGATTCCATTCAGCCGTCTGACCAAACTCAGCGCCCATGAAGCTCAACTTCTTACCCGGCTGCGCATACATGTAACCCATGTAAGCACGTAAGTTCGCTGTTTGCTGCCATTCATCACCAGGCATCTTGTCATGGATAGAACCTTTACCGTAAACCACCTCATCGTGAGACAGAGACAATACATAGTTCTCACTGTGTGCATAAACCAGTGGGAAAGTAATTGTATCGTGGTGATATTTACGATTAATTGGGTCTTCTTGAATGTAAGACAGGCTGTCGTGCATCCAACCCATGTTCCACTTAAAGCCAAAGCCTAAGCCGCCCATAAAGGTCGGTGCTGAAACACCAGGGAAAGCCGTTGACTCTTCAGCAATCGTCATCGCATTCGGGAAGTGTTTGTACACTTCTTCGTTCATCCACTTAAGGGTTGCGATAGCGTCGTAGTTTTCGTTACCGCCATCCGCATTCGGGATCCATTGATCATGGCTACGCGAATAGTCGAGGTACAACATCGAAGCAACCGCATCAACACGAATGCCATCGATATGGAATTGTTCGAACCAGTACAGTGCATTGGCTACCAAGAAACGACGAACATGCTCTTTGCCTAAGTCGTAAATGTACGAGTTCCAATCTTGGTGCCAACCACGACGTGGATCTGGATCATGGAACAATGGCGTACCATCGAAGTTTGCTAGACCATGATCATCACTTGGGAAGTGTGCAGGAACCCAATCGAGAACAACACCTAGGCCAGCTTGGTGACATTGATCGACGAAGAATTTGAAGTCATCCGGAGAGCCAAAACGACTCGTTGGTGCGAACAAGCCTATTGGTTGATAGCCCCAAGAACCGTAAAACGGATGCTCTGAAACTGGCATCAATTCAACGTGCGTATAGCCAAGATCCGTTAGGTATGGAATCAGTTCTGCCGCTAGCTCACGGTAATCTAGGAATTCGCCTTCAGCATTACGCTTCCAAGAACCGGCATGCAATTCATAGAACGAAAGCGCTTCTTTACGCTTTTGCGTCACTGGACGATTCTGCCATTGAGTATCTCGCCACTCATAACGAGCGTGATCGTAAGTCACAGAAGAAAATGATGGGTATTGCTCAGAGTAGAAACCCCATGGGTCAGCTTTATGTGGTAAGCCTTCGCCATCAGGTCCTTTTAATTCAAATTTGTATTGAGCGCCCTCTTCCAGATCAGGAATGAATAGGCCCCACATACCGTAATCTAAGCGTTGCATTGGATGGCGACGACCATCCCAAGCATTAAAGTTACCCACCAAACTTGCCGCAGTTGTATGCGGTGCATAGACTAAAAATCGAGTACCCGCAATAACCTGACCATCACGCTCTAAAGTAATAAATTGAGCCCCCATGTGATGGTACATGTCTTTCGGTGTATGAAGATCCTCATAGCTAGCATAGAGTTCATGATACTGGTACGGATCATCAATGATCTGCACTTCCCCAGCCCAATCTACTGCTAACTTGTAATGGGTAAAACGTAAGTCTCTTTCTTGCTTAAGAATGAAGCCACTTTCGCCCTCTCGCGCTAACTCAATACGAGGTTCCTTTCCAACAATCAACTCGACTTTATCCGCCCCTGGAATCCATACGCGTAATGCACCTTGATCAGAAGGTAAGTATGGCCCTAGAAAAGCAAAAGGGTCAGTAAAACAAGCCTGTGATAGTTGGGTATATATTTGTTTTTGCTTTGAAATCGAACTTAGTTCCAAAACGTTTCTCCCTAACCAAACATCCAAAAAATATAATACAAAAATGCCCGCTATTGGTGCGGGCAATATAACGACGATTTATTCTACCAGATGAGCATTCATTGTTGAGTGACCGAGGTTGTAGTTTCGTACGCCGTAAGCAAAAAACCACCTATATTCAAGTCACTCAATGTCATTACTTTCCTGCTTTTTCTCGAACGTCTGTCAACTTAGAAGCGATACGATTAACGCCTTCGTGAGCAAAGATTTCGTCCAAGTTCAACGAGAGTTTACGACGCCAGTTAGGGTACTCATCCACTGTGCCGGGAATATTTACTGGCTTGTCCATCTCTAGCCAATCTTCCAGTTGAACACTAAGAAGTGTCGAACCACCAGCCGCAACGTGCAGTTGGAGAGCTTCTGCAAGATAAGAGTCCATAGGTACTTGGCTTGCATCGCGGCCAACACCTTCAGGTAGGAAACCATGCCAAGCCACTGAATCTAAAATACCTTGTTTGCACTCCAGACGGTCATCGAACAAGGTTTCTAACTGTTCTGCATCTGGATATAAACCAATCTCTTGACCCATCTTCAGGTCATCACAGTGCCAGAAGCCACGTAATGTTGGCATATCGTGCGTACACAGAGCCGCCATTGATTGTGATGCGTAGTGCTTCGGAGAGATGAAACCACCATCTTCTTCTGATGTTTCGAAGAAGAACACTTTGTAAGAGTGCACGCCAGCATCCGCTAGGATGCCTACGATCTCATCTGGTACTGTCCCTAAATCTTCACCGATAACGCTACATTGGTAACGGTGAGATTCAAGTGCAAGAATCGACAGCATGTCTTGTACTGGATAGTAGATGTATGCGCCTTTCGTTGCGTTTTCACCTTTTGGAACCCACCATAAACGTAGCAGACCTAACACGTGGTCAATACGCAGTGCACCACAGTGTTTCATGTTCGCACGAAGCAACTTGATGTAAGCATCGTAGCTTGTTTCTAGAAGCACTTCTGGGTTCAGTGGTGGTAAGCCCCAGTTTTGGCCTAGAGGACCAAGAATGTCCGGCGGAGCACCGATGCTCGTATCCATCACTAGGTTGCCTTCGTCAGCCCATGTTTCGCTACCAGAATCCGCAACGCCTACCGCTAAGTCTCGGTACAGGCCAACCGCCATGCCTTTCTCTTCAGCAAGCGATTGAGCATCATTGATTTGGCAATCTGCTAACCATTGCAGGTACATGTAAAGATGCACTTGCTCTAGGTTCTCTTTGATGTATTTCTGTGTTGCTGGGCTTTCAAATGTGCGGTACTTCTCAGGGAATACCGGCCATCCCCACATGCCAGAATCTTCAGCATGCAATTCACCGTGCAGTGCATCAAACGCCGCTTGATGCATCAGGCTGTCACCGCCCTCTTCCACAAATGCTAGGAAGGCTTGTGCACGATCGCTGTTCTTGTCTAGATGACGAGTCTTAAACTCTGCGAATAGCAAAGGCAAGATGCTCATCTTCAGCTCAGACACTTCGGTGTAGTTCACCCAGTGTGCATCACGCGCTTTCTGTAGGCGTTGTTGGAACTCTGCGCTGCCTACGGTTTGTTGCGCTTCTGCACTTAATGCGAATTCAGGTACTGAGCTCACATCAATATATAAGATGTTCAACCAGCGACGTGAAGACGGGCTGTATGGGCTCGCACCTTCAGGGTTTGCAGGGAACAATGAGTGAATCGGGTTTAGACCAACGAAGTCACCACCGCGAGACGAGATATCTGCAACAAGCTGTTTTAGGTCGCCAAAGTCACCAATACCCCAGTTATGCTGAGTTCTTAACGTGTAAAGCTGTACACTCGGACCCCAAAGCTTTTTACCTTGCTCGATTGGCGCCTGTTTGAAACACGCTTTTGGCGTAATGATCAGTGTCATTTCGTAAGGCTTCTTACGACGTTTACGGCTCACAATGAGCTTGTGATAACCCCATGCTAAATCATTTGGCAGTGCAAACACTAAAGGGCCACCCTCGGCACGCTCATCACGAACGACTTGAGATTGAAGATAGCCTTCAAGTACCTCTCCTTGCTCGGTCTCTAAGCGCCAGCTGAACTCGCTTTCACGTGCACTAACACCTAAATTCAGCGCCACTTCTACTGGCTCACCATCACGCAAGACAAGAACTGGGTCTAGTACATCTTTTTTGTGTTTTCTTTCTGCTGACTTTAATAGTGCATCATCGCTGCTTGTATCGTAGCCCAATGAAGCCAATAGAGACGTAATCGTTTCGTCTGATACCTGTGCTTCATCGCCCCACGCACTAACGTAACTGTCGGCAATATTTGCCATTTCTGCGACTTGTTTTAATACGGTCTGTTCTTTCATCGCTCTCTCCGAAAACGTTCTAACGCTTTCAATTTTGTAGGGTTGTTTATTTAATTTTTTACTAATCAATTAGCTTGTGACAATCAGTTTGTAAGCATTGCTATCTGAATAAGCCGTCTGTTTGCTCACAAGCTAATTGAGCCAAGGCAGAAACTGCCTTGGCTACTTTTGGAACGATTAACGTTTAACGGCTTTTAGCTTCCAGATGTTGTTCACGTAGTCGCGGATTGAGCGATCTGATGTGAACTTACCAACCAATGCTGTGTTAAGAATCGCTTTCTTAGCCCAACCTGCTTGGTCTTTGTATTGCTTGCCCATGTCTTCGTGTGCTTTCACATAAGATGCGAAGTCTGCTAGACATAGGTAAGGGTCACCGCCATCTAATAGGCTATCAAACGTTGCACGTAGAAGGCCTGGTTGACCTGGAGAGAACTCATCGCCAGTCAATAGGTCTAGAGATGCTTTCAGTAGAGGGTCTGCATTATAGTAGTTGTATGGGTTGTAACCCTGATCTTTCAATGCAACAACACCGTCAACGTCTAGGCCGAAAATGTAGATATTTTCATCGCCAACTTCTTCACGGATCTCAACGTTTGCGCCATCCATCGTACCGATAGTTAGAGCGCCGTTTAGAGCCATCTTCATGTTGCCCGTACCTGATGCTTCTTTACCAGCCAGTGAGATTTGCTGAGAAACGTCTGCTGCAGGGATGATGATTTCAGCCATGCTTACACGGTAGTCAGGGATGAATACCACTTTAAGCTTGTTGCCGATGCGAGGATCGTTGTTGATCTTCTCTGCAATCTTGTTAACTGCGAAGATGATCTCTTTCGCTAAGTGGTAACCCGGTGCTGCTTTCGCGGCGAAGAAACATACGCGTGGCTCACACTCAAAACCAGGTTCATTAAGAATACGGTGGTACAGAGATAGAATGTGAAGCAAATCTAGGTGCTGACGCTTGTATTCGTGTAGACGCTTGATTTGCACGTCGAAGATAGCGTTAGTGTCTAGCTCGATACCCATGTTCTCTTGAACCCAATCAGCAAGGCGCTGTTTGTTTTCTTTCTTAACCGCCATGAATTCTTTTTGGAATTTCGCGTCTGTTGCAAACTTAGCAATGCCTTCAAGTTGCTCAAGTTTTGCAGGCCATTCTGAACCGATCTTATCTGTGATTAGCGTAGATAGACCTGGGTTACAGAACTTCAACCATCGACGTGGCGTGATGCCGTTCGTTACGTTAGTCAGTTTACCTGGGAAGATTTCGTTGAACTCAGGGAACAAGTCTTTCTTAACCAGTTGTGAGTGAAGCGCAGCTACACCGTTTACTTTGTAAGAGCCAATCACACATAAGTTTGCCATGCGAACCATGCGGTGGAAACCTTCTTGGATGATAGAAAGCTTCGCTTGCTTCTCACCGTCACCAGGCCACATCTTGCGAACTTCTTGCATGAAACGGTGGTTGATTTCAAAAATGATTTCCATGTGACGTGGAAGAAGACGGTTGATCAATGATTCAGACCATGTCTCTAGAGCTTCAGGAAGTAGTGTGTGGTTCGTATATGCGAACGTATGAGCACTGATTTCCCATGCTTGATCCCAAGTTAAACCTTTCTCATCAATCAGGATGCGCATCAATTCAGGGATAGCGATAGTTGGGTGCGTATCGTTAAGCTGAATCGTTTCTTGCTTTGGCAGATCTTCTAAACAGAAACCCGCCGCTTCGTGACGACGTAGAATATCGCGAACAGACGCTGCTGAGTGGAAGTACTGCTGCATTAGACGCAGAGTCTTACCTTTCTCGTGATTGTCGTTCGGGTAAAGCACTTTAGTGATGTTACCTGCATCGATTAGCGAGTGTTGTGCTTCGAAGTAATCACCGTTGTTAAAGCTTGCTAGTGAGAATGGTGCGATTGCCTGACATTCCCAAAGACGTAATGGGTAAACCGTGTTTGACTCGTAACCTACGATAGGTAAATCCCAAGGCATTGCTTTTAATTCCATACCAGGAACCCAAGCACGAACTTCTTTACCGTCAACGAATTCAACTTCTACATGACCGTAAAAACCAATGTGTTGTGCTAGCTCTGGACGAGCCACTTCCCATGGGTAACCTTCAACACCGCGCCATGCGTCTGGTGCTTCTTGTTGGCGACCGTCTTGGAAAGACTGTTTGAACAAACCGTATTCGTAGTGAAGGCCGTAGCCTACTGTTGGGTATTCTTGAGCGGCACAAGAATCCATGAAACAAGCAGCAAGACGACCAAGGCCACCATTACCTAGTGATGGGTCGCGTTCTTCTTCTAGAAGGTCAGTTAGGTTTTGACCTAGCTCTTCCATTGCATGAGTGATTTGCTCATACAGGCCCATGCTGATTAGGTTGTTACCTGTCAGACGACCAATCAAGAATTCTAGCGAAAGGTAGTTAACACTCTTCGCATTTTTGATTTTTTCATCGTTTTCAGTTTCTAACAGGTCGAATGTTGTGAGTTCTGCTAATGCGCGCCCCATCGCTAGGTACCATGCGCGGCTATCTGCATTTTCAATCGTTGTTGCGTAGGTTGCAGATAAATGTTTCTTAACGCTTTCTTGGAACGACACTTTATCGAAAGTTTTTTGCTGAGTTGGTTTCATTTCAGAAATCTCGCTTTTAATAATTCTAATTCATCTGTGATATATCGTGCATGGTCACCATTAACTAAACATCCTCCCGCCCGTACAACTAACTAGGAGTAGATCGGAGGGCGTAGGGGGCGTACCGACATAGGGTTAGTGATCTGACTCTCATGTTCTGACTTCGAACAAAAACGTGGAGTGACTGGGATCACAAGCTCCCGTTCGATAACTTAACTTCAAATGATGTGACTTTTATTTAACTCATTTAAAGTCATTGCCAAATCTGAGTTTCAGATCACGAAAATATTTTCCGCCTCTCATCTTTTGCAGAGAAAGATGTGTAGGTAAGGGAAAAGTTACATTCACAAACCACCCCGCAAGGTGAGAAAAGTCACAAATAAAGGGCGTAGAACGCTAAAAACATGCAGGAGTGCAAGGTTTCTGAGGAGGATAATAGTCGGTAACGTTTTGCTTCACGTAATATGAGTAAAGACTTAAGTAATTAGGCTAATGTCATTAGAGTGCACTCAACGATAGATTGAGATATTCCAGAACATAGCCACGGAATAGGTGTAAAACTTCGATATGTGGATCCCTTCGAAACTGACTCGTCCCGGCCGCTTACACAATGCAATCCTGCGACCTAGAGTTCTCGATCTGCTTCAGAATGCAGATTGCTACAAACTCGTACTGTTCCGCTCTCCAGCGGGGTATGGCAAGACCACTATGGCTGCACAATGGCTGGTAGATAAACCCAATTTGGGTTGGTACAGCATTGACGACAGTGACAATGATGCCTTTCGCTATATCAACTACCTACTTCAATCACTTAACAAAGCGACTCAAAATGCCTGTCCTAATGCCCAAAAACTGGCAGAAAAGCGACAGTTCTCATCACTGCATTCTTTGTTAAGCGAAGTGTTCGCCGAGATGTCTGAATTCCACCAGGAATGTTTCCTCGTGCTGGATGACTACCACTTAGTTAATAACGATGACATTCACGAGGCGATGCGCTTTTTCCTCAAGCACATGCCCGACAATCTAACGCTTGTTGTGACTAGCCGTGGGACACCACCACTAGGCACTGCAAACCTTCGTGTTCGTGATCTGATGATTGAGATTGGCAACGACTCTCTGGCTTTTGATACTGAAGAGACGACGCGCTTCTTCAATCAACGTGTCGCTGATGGTGTAGATGACACCACCGCTGGCAGTATCTGTACTTATGTTGAGGGGTGGCCTTCTGCACTT
Organism: Vibrio sp. nBUS_14; assembly: GCF_051201655.1. Classification (NCBI taxonomy): domain Bacteria; kingdom Pseudomonadati; phylum Pseudomonadota; class Gammaproteobacteria; order Vibrionales; family Vibrionaceae; genus Vibrio; species Vibrio sp. nBUS_14. The sequence goes on along the minus strand of NZ_CP179207.1, from coordinate 463,126 downwards.
CAGCTTATTGCCCTTCAAGCTCAACATCAAAAACGCACGCTGGCTCAATCGGCCGAGTCTTTCTCTCACTTTAACCATGCCCACCTTTGGGATTACTTAGTTGAAGAAGTATTCGATCTACTGGATAAAGAAACCCGACAGTTCTTGATGCAGTGTTCAGTACTTGATCATTTCAATGACGAGCTTGTATGCGCACTTACCCAACGTGAAGATGCACTGGGGATGATCGAGTCACTCAACCGATTTGGCTTGTTCATCTACCCTCTTGAAGGCGAGAAGAACTGGTACCGCTTCCATAACCTATTCGGTGAATTTCTTGCCCACGAGCGCCAAGCGCGAATTCCACAACAAGAAGCCGAGTTGCACAGAAGTGCCGCGAAAGCGTGGATCAAACAAAAAACGCCTCATCAAGCACTACGACATGCACAACGCGCAGAAGATCCAGAACTGATCATCCAAATTCTAACGGAACACGGTTGGCCGATGTTTAACCAAGGCGAGTTGTCTTCGCTAGAGATGGCGATCAAACAACTAACTACGGATCAGTTATACAGTGAGCCGAAGCTATCAATGCTGCGCGCTTGGCTAGCACAGAGTCAGCACCGCTATGATCAAGTAGGCACTCTATTAGAAGAAGCCGAAACACAGTATCAAGCTCGAAACATCGAACTGGATACTCAGCAGCAAGGTCAATACAACGCCCTACGTGCGCAAGTTGCTATTAATAGTAATGAACCAGAAAAAGCATTGGAATTGGCTGAGCTTTCTCTAAGCCAGTTAAACACGACCGTTTATCGTAGCCGTATTGTTGCGACTTCTGTTGTCGGCGAAGTCAATCACGTAATGGGCAATCTAAGCCGTGCCTTGCCAATGATGCAGCAGACTGAAAAGCTTGCACGTCAATATCAGGTTTACCATCAAGCACTGTGGGCGATTTTGCAACAGAGCGAAATCCTGATTGCTCAAGGTTATGTTCAAGCAGCGTTTGAGCTGCAAGACAGTGCGTTCAAATTGATCGAAGAACATCAGCTGCAATACGTACCTCTGCATGAATTCTTGTTGCGTGTTCGAGCTCAGGTCTTCTGGTGTTGGAACCGATTAGATGAAGCGGAAGAGTGTTGTTACAAGGGCTTAGATATTCTTGGCCACCACTCGCCAAGTAAGCATCTGCACAGCTATTCGATGCTGGCTCGTATCTCGCTCAGCCGTGGTGAAATAGATAAAGCATCTAAGTTTATCGATCAAATCCAACACCTATTGCGTCAATCGACCTATCACGTGGATTGGACAGCGAATGCATCACTTTCATTGATCTTATTCTGGCAGGTCAAAGGCGATAAAGGCGCCATTCGTGACTGGTTAAGTGTTGCAGTTCGTCCGGAATCGGCGAGTAACCACTTCTGTCAGCTTCAATGGCGAAATATTGTAAGATCTCACATCATTCTTGAGCAATATGAAGAAGCGGAAGAAGCGCTGACCTTCCTGAAAAGCGAAGCACAGCGTTCACACCTGATTACTGATACCAATAGAAACTTGATCGTTGAAGCCGTATTACTTACACAGATTAACGATGAAGACAGCGCTCGTGTATTGCTTGAAGAAGCTCTACATATGACCAATCAAACCGGAATGGTAGGTAACTTTTTGGTCGACGGTGGCACTATCGGACATATCTTAGATAAGTTGAGCAACAAGCCTGGGTTAGGCGATTTAGAACGTCACCGTGCTCAGCAAATCATGAAAGATATCTCAACTACCCAACGCAGCCGTTCGGTTCACTTCGATGAAGACTTTGTTGAGAATCTGGTTAATCACCCGAACATTCCTGAGCTTGTGCGTACTAGCCCACTCACACAGCGTAAATGGCAGGTGCTTGGCCTGATCTACTCTGGATTTAGTAATGAGCAAATCGCCCAAGAACTTGATGTTGCAGGTACCACGATCAAGACTCACATCCGTAACCTGTACCAAAAGCTTAATATTGCCAACCGTAAAGAAGCAATCAGCACAGCAGAGAATTTGTTGCAGTTGATGGGATACTAAAACGGATTTGAAATTCTAAATAAAGCAGAAGCTGGTCACCGATGGTGGCTGGCTTTTTTTCGCTTCGACATAAAGGAATTAGCAGGAAAAATCACAGAGGGCCGAATGACAAGCAAAAAAATAGCCAACCGCAATAATCGCGATTGGCTTTATATATTTGTGAACAAATTATAAGTTCACTAACAACGTCAGTTGGCTAGGTGACCCTCGGCTTAAGAAGGGTCGATTAACACTTTGCAGTTAGCGTGCCAACTTTAATTTAGCGTTTTATAAGCCCTGCATCGCATAAAACCCGCGATTTTCACATGCGAATTGCAAAGTGCATTTGCATAATGCAACCAAGACGAAACATCGATAAGAGACCAGTCTCATCGATACTCTTAATGATAAATCACTAAGTGGTTGTATTTTAAATATTAGGCAAATGTTCACTTCAACTTATTGCCTTACAATTAAGAAGGTAATAAAAGCACCTCGCCAAAGGCATATTCATACTTTTTTTACACTAAAGTTTGTATACTGCACAAAATCACCCTCAACTCAATGAAACAATGAACTACTTAAGTACTTTTTTCAAAGGCATGGCAATGGGCGCAGCCGACGTTGTCCCTGGCGTATCGGGCGGAACCATCGCATTCATCACTGGTATCTACGATACCCTGCTAGAAAGCATTCGCAGAATTAACCCTAGCGTACTTGGCTTATGGAAACGCGAAGGCTTCAAAGCCGCGTTTAACCACATCAATGGTTTCTTCCTGATCTCACTGTTCGCGGGCGTATTCACAAGTATTGCAACATTCGCAAAACTGATTTCTTGGTTATTGGTCACGCATCCGGTTCCACTGTGGTCTTTCTTCTTTGGCCTTATCTTAGTGTCGGTTTTCCACATTCTTAAGCAAGTAGAAAAACGCGATATGATTCGATTCGTATTTTTACTGCTTGGTGTTGCCTTCGCTTATAGCATTACTGTGCTTAAGCCTCTGCAAATGGAGCCAACCAGTATCAACATCCTCATTGCAGGTGCGATCGCGATCTGTGCGATGATCTTACCTGGCATATCAGGCAGCTTCATTTTGCTGTTAATTGGTATGTACGGCCCCGTGCTTGGCGCCGTGAAGGAATTCCAAATTGACGTGCTTGCCCTATTCCTTGCGGGCTGCGTGATCGGTCTACTAACTTTCTCACATGTACTGTCTTGGCTATTGCGTTCATTCCGCGACTTCACGCTTGTGTTCTTAACCGGTTTGATGATTGGTACGCTGCCTAAGATCTGGCCGTGGAAAGAGACCATCAGCTGGCGCATCAACTCTAAGGGTGAGCAAGTGCCTCTCATTCAAGAGAACTTGTCTCCATTTAACTTCGAAGCAGTCACCTCTCAGCCTTCTCAACTGACCTTGGCTGTGATCATGATGTTAGTTGCCATCGCATTAGTTCTTAGCTTAGAAAAGTTCGCCGAGCGCAATACTGACTAACCTCTAACAATCGAGTGGCATTTCGCATGTATGGTGCTTTCCTTAATAGCGACGTGTCAGTAAATTGAATCAAAGCGAAGCTACTGGCTTCGCTTTTTTTAAATCTACTATACGCACAAAATTGCCTTTTGATACAAGCACGTATTGAGTGGTGTGATACCATCGCCGTTCTTATAAAATCAAATGAGAACACGACATGCACCCAGCATTAAAGGTTGCTGCGCTCGGTATTGCGCTGGTCGCTGGCTTTTATGGGCCACAGGTAGTCGAGCAATTTAAATCGGTAGTAGAGAGCCACTCTCCTGACGTCAACTTAGATGACTACTGCATGCTTTCAACAACATTGTGTGAGCAAGACACCGTTGCTATGACCCTTGAGCATGAAACAGCTCAACCTCTAGTCCCAACAAAAATCAAAGTGGTTTGGGAAGGCGCGGCCTCTGAAACCTTGATGCTATCGCTGACGGGTTTAGAGATGGAAATGGGCTCAGCACGTTTCCAATTAAAAAAGACTGGTAACAACATCTATGAAGGTGATGTCATTTTACCCGTGTGTACCATGGATCACATGACTTGGCTTGGTGAGCTCACCGATGGAGTTGAAACCGTAAAACCTGCAATAAGGATGACAAGATGAGTAAGAATTGGTCGCTAGCGCTGGTTGTAGCCTTTGTCCTTGGCTTTGGAGTAAAAAGCTATCTCGATGGTCAAACAGAGGCTCAAGAGCAACACGCTGAAAAACAACAATTCTCCGAAACAACGCTTTTTGGAAAAGACAACCAACCAATAAAACTCTTTGACGAAACCGATGACAGAATTCGAATCGTTTACTTTGGCTTTACGCGCTGCCCTGACGTTTGTCCAACGTCGTTAGCAATGCTATCTGGAGCACTCAACCAAATCTCAGATGAATCGAAAGCCAAGATTCGACCGATGTTTGTTTCTCTTGATCCAGAGCGTGATGCTGCAGAAGCGTCATACGAATACGCGCAGTACTTCAACCCAATGATTGAAGGTATGAGTGGTCCATTGGATGTAACCACGAATCTGGCGCATAAATACGGTGTTATTTTCAGAAAGACACAACTCGAAGATTCAGAGCTAGCATACACACTTGACCACAGCTCATATTTCTATTTTTTGAAGCCCAACGGTAACTTGATTACTAAAGTACCGCATACGTTGACGCCTGCTCCAATTGTTGAAGCGATCAACACATTGACGCGCTAGTGTGCTAAGTCACTCTAGAAACAACGTGTACAAAAATAAAGAACTCAACCAATAGAGTTCGAAACGTAAAGTCAGGTCCCAGACCAAAACCTAAAACAATAAGGACAACAACATGAAGTTAAAAGCACTTGCTCTAGCAGGCTTACTGCTCACTCCGCTTGCTCACGCCAATAGCGACATTATGGTTCATGACGCGTACGCTCGTGCAACACCACCTTCAGCAGTAAACAGTGCGGTATTCACAACTCTGATGAACCACAGCGATAAAGATCGCACTATTGTTTCTGCAACAACACCAGCAGCAGGCAAGGTAGAGCTTCATGATGTTATCGTCGACGGCGATGTTATGAAAATGCGCCAAGTTCAAGAGATCACAATCCCTGCGAATGGTGAAGCGGTACTTAAACCTGGCAGCCTGCACATTATGTTGTTCGACGTAAAAGACAGCCTGAAAGAAGGTGAGCAGATCGAAATGACTCTGACTTTCGCTAACGGTGAAACGCAAACCTTTGACGCGCCGGTTAAGAAAGTAATGAGTGGCATGAAAAAGATGAACCACGATCATCATTAATCAGATTCACAATCAATAATACAAATTAAGCCACGATGACTTCTCGCGATCGTGGCTTTTTGCTAGACTGAGCTCGCTTTTTATTCAAAGCCTGACCACATTAAGCCATCTACTGGCTACCGCACACTTTTACCCGGTTTACTGTTGGCCTTAAGTGATCAATAACTGCATGCCCAATAGCGCATGACTAAATCCGGGGTCCTATCTATTTGAATTCGACCCAAGCTTAACTAGCTTCTTAACGCATTAGGCTTAGGGCTTCTTTATATCAACAGGAATTAGATGGCACATAATCATCTCGTGAATGGTCACTGGCAGCGCCCTCACCAGAACATTGACCCGAATGAGTATTATCATGCAGATTTATATCTCAACAAGAGTACAAAAATTTAACATTTAGCTCTAAAAACACCACGTAGCGCAAACAATCACCCTAAAAGTAAACTATTCCTAGACACCCTCTTAGATCCCGCTAATATGACCGCCCATTCCACTAGTGTATAGTTGGATTTGGTACAACTTTATAAAAAATACATCACTATAATAAATTAACAATTGCAGGTATTTTATGCAAAATCACAACATGCTCGCCCGCATCGCTCGTGGAAATCTCGTTCTACAGATCCTTGCTGGTATTGTTTTCGGTGTCGTTCTCGCCATGGTTTCTCCTTCAGCAGCTCAAGATGCAGGCCTATTAGGTAGTCTGTTTGTTGGTGCTCTGAAAGCTGTTGCCCCAATTTTAGTATTCATTCTTGTTGCAGCTTCTATCGCAAACCAAAAGAAAGGTCAGCATACTCATATGCGTCCAATCATTGTGCTTTACCTGATTGGTACGTTCTCTGCTGCACTGACTGCGGTAGTACTGAGCTTCATGTTCCCAACCACTTTGACACTGGTTGCTGGCGCTGAAGGTGCTAACCCTCCTCAAGGTATTGCAGAAGTTCTTCATACTCTTCTATTCAAGCTTGTCGATAACCCAGTGAGCGCGCTAATGAACGCGAACTACATCGGTATTCTTGCTTGGGCAATCGGTCTTGGTCTTGCACTGCACCACGCATCTGCAACAACCAAAGCGGTTTTCGAAGACCTTAGCCACAGTGTTTCACACATTGTTCGTTTCATTATTCGTCTTGCGCCATTCGGTATCTTCGGCCTTGTTTCGACTACATTCGCAACAACGGGCTTCGATGCACTAGCAAGCTACGGTCAACTGCTAGCGGTTCTACTAAGCTCAATGCTGATCATTGCTCTTGTCGTTAACCCACTGCTTGTCTTTGTTAAGACAAAACAGAACCCATACCCACTTGTACTGCAATGTATTCGTGAGTCTGGTGTAACGGCATTCTTCACTCGTTCAAGCGCTGCAAACATCCCAGTGAACATGAACCTTTGTAAGAAGCTTGAGCTAGATGAAGATACTTACTCTGTATCAATCCCTCTAGGCGCAACCATCAACATGGCAGGTGCTGCAATCACCATTACTGTGTTAACGCTTGCAGCTGTACACACAATGGGTATTGAGATTGATATCTTCACTGCGATTCTACTAAGCCTTGTTGCCGCAATTTCAGCATGTGGCGCATCAGGCGTTGCCGGTGGTTCACTGCTACTGATTCCTCTAGCTTGTGGCCTATTCGGTATCTCAAACGATGTAGCGATGCAGGTTGTAGCGGTTGGTTTCATCATTGGTGTGATTCAAGATTCTGCTGAAACAGCGCTTAACAGCTCAACTGATGTCGTGTTCACTGCGGCTGTATGTAAAGCTGAGCAAAACAAAGCTTAACAGCTCTTGGGTATTAGGCTTTAGCTCTAAGCTCTAAGTTCTAAAAAAGGGAAGCATTCGCTTCCCTTTTTTGTTGTCTTGGTTTTCTAGATTACGGCTAGAAGCTATATAGATTTATAGCTTCAGTCATTCTTGTCTTACTTATCAAAGCTAACCAACACGGTTTAGTGGTTGCTTTTCCAGCTTGGATCCACTGCTGCCTGACTGAAATCTAGAGAGTTAGGGCTTGCTTCTTTGTTATGCGTTGCTTGATCGCTGGGTGACCCTTGATTCGCAGCTCCGCTATCATGGTTTGGCGTCACCTGCTGGCTGTAATCGACGTTAGAAGCTTGCTCACTCGACGCTTTGGTCTCTATATGATTACCATCGACATTTAACTCCTCACCTTCTTCATCGGACGCTTCTTTAACCTTCTTAGGGACAGGGACATTGCGTTTGTAGAGCTTGTTGAGCGCCTTAATAATTGAGTGCTTAGTGATTGCTTCTTGTGTCAGCTTGGTCATTATCGGTTTAGTCAGAGCCTGTAAGCCCACGACAGCATCAACCCCAAGTTCACCCCCAACTTTATCCCTCAACTGTTTTGCTTCTGAATAACCAAAATGAGCGGACAAAAACAACCAAATATAGGCAATCGCATTACCGTGTTCACCATGGTCAATCCAAGCTTCACCGGCTCTAAACATAGCTTCTGCACTGTTCTTTTCGGCTGCTGTCTCAAACCAGTAAACAGCTTCACCATGATTGGGCTCCACACCAACACCATTCAAGTAACTCAAACCTAGTTTGATTTTTCCGTCTAAGTTGTTTTTATCTGCGGCCTTTTGATACCACTCGAATGAGCTTTCGGCTGAGTAATCTGGGTTTTCTTTGTCTAGACACCACTCACCCATAAACAACATCGATTCGGTGTTTCCACCCGTCGCAGACTCTTCTATGTAGGTATAACCCTTGGGAATATTTTTATCGGTTCCGCGGCCGAAAACGAGCGCTTTACCCATCTCAAACTTCGCGACCATGTCGTTCTCTAAGGCTGAAATCGCAAGCTGCCAAAAGTTGGCTTTTTCTCTTAAAATTAGGTCTTCTTTGCGCTTCATACTCATGCGAACAATGCCGTACATGCCCGTGACATTATCTAAATGCGCGGCTTTGTCGTACCAATATAGAGCTTCCTTAATATTGTTACGTTCAGCCTCTTTCGCCAAATACAGAATCGATGGAACATGCCCGGTTTCAGCTTTGAAGTTACGCTCTTTTTGCTCTTGGATACGTGCTTTTTCAATCGCCTTTCGGTAAGCGACAGCACGCGCTTTACGTTCTTGTTCCAAGCGCTGTTTTCTCAGTGATAAAGAAATCAGCCACACGGCAACAAGTATCAGCGAAAGAGCAGTCGCACCAATTGCGATTCCCATTGTACTCATAAAATTTTTAACCTAATTCGGTTCCGTTCTACCCTATATCGGCCACAAGCAGTCAATATTGAGTAGTTAATTTCTGGAGCAATTAGCCCAGATGGTGAAAGGAGACGCTGTCTCTGCACGCTCCGCCTTAAACTTGATTCAGTACCTCAGGAATACATAACGATAAGAAGTCTGCAAAGACTAATCCGTACGCAACCCAAAAATCACGTGATTTTGCTTCAATAATGATGCTATCTCGAGCTTGTCTTTCATCAAGTTAGGCTCAACCGCTCACCAGAAACTGATACGTGTGACGTTCTAGCTTCTTTTTTGATTTGATATGGAAGAGAAACCGTTAACCTTGCTGCATCTTCTCCCAAATGGTCGGAGAGCCTATGTAGTCTTGAACCGTAGTAATGAACTCTTTGACCAGTTTGGTCTGCTTACGGTGCGGATAGACAGCGTAGATAGCAGTATCGATTGTAGAAATCGGGTAATCCGGAAGCAAAGTAACCAAGCCAAGTTCTTTCATTGAGGCATACAGGTTTGATTGGTCAAGGAAGCCATAGCCTAAGCCATCTTTTACGCAAGACACCATGGTGCGAACATCACTCACCTTATAATTGCCACGAATCGTTAGGCTCTGGAAAGTGTTGCCATACGGCTCTTCACTGATTCTCAGATGATCGACCGTCATATCACCATTGGTATAAATCACAGCGGGTAACGCGAGCAAATCTTGTGGCGTTTTAGGTTCACCATGCTGCTTCACAAAGTCGTTCGAGGCGACCAACATAAAGTTACTGTCGGTAATCTTCTTGGCAATCAAATTCGATTCAACGAGCTTACTGAAGCGAAATGCGATATCAAACTGCCCTGCGATAATGTTGGCGATCTTGTCATCCAATGACAGCACGATCTGAACATCCGGGTACTTTCTCATGAACTGAGTGGTGATAGGTTGCAGATATTGCTGGCCAAAATAGATCGGTGAAGTAATTCGCAGCACACCTTTTGGTTCAGACTGGTATGAATCTGCAATACCTTGGATCTGATTGATGGTGTCTTTCAACACATAGGTTTGCGCGAGAATATCTTCCCCTGCTGACGTCAGCGAGAACGAGCGTGTAGAGCGGTTGAGCAGCTGAACACCTAAGTCTTGCTCAAGTTTTTTGATCTGTTTAGAGAGCGAGGAGTTGTCCATATCATGCAAGGTTGCTGCTTTGGTAAACGACCCTTGTTGAACCACATCTAAGAACAATAACAACTGATTAGTATTGGGCACTGCGCCTCTCCTGAAATAAAACTCGACTAGCGTTCATCTTTGGGGGTATCCATCACAACCATGGTCGTAATGGATTGAACCTGAGCACATTCCCCAAGTACATCGGCATGAAACTTCTTATAGCCCGGCAGATCTTTGGTTTCTACCCTCAGCAAATATTCGTTAGCACCGGTAATGTTGTGGCACTCCACCACTTCTTTTTCCATGCTGACATGCTGTTCAAATTCTAGCTGAGCCAATTTGCTGTGGCTCGATAAACCAATCGAAACATAAGCAATAAAGCCGACCCCCATCAGGCCATTATCCAGAACCGCGCGGTAACCTTGAATGATCCCTTTACGTTCGAGATCTTGTACTCGCCTTAGGGTCGCTGAAGCCGACAAACCAATTCGTTCTGAAAGCTCAATGTTGGAGATTCTGCCGTCCAATTTAAGCTCTTGCAATATCCTTTCGTCAAATCTATCCATAGGTACTTATTATTGTGCATTTAGTGATAATAAGTGAAATAAAAGCACATAATTGCCTCACATTCCACCTACTATGTTTCTCAACACGTGAAAGTCATGACCGGTCAGTCACTTCGTTCATTTTATTGCTGGAGAACCATTATGCCTTTAGAACAACTTAGCGCACTTGCCTTGTTTGCGTTTATCTCGACGTTCACGCCGGGTCCAAATAACATCATGCTCATGACATCAGGTGCCAATGTTGGCTTTGCCCGTACTATTCCGCACATGCTTGGGATAGCTCTGGGGTTTGCAGCCATGTTGTTGTTGGTTGGTTTCGGCTTAATGGGCATTTTCAACGCTTACCCAGTCTCTCACCAAATATTGAAGTACCTAAGCCTGACTTACCTTGTATACCTAGCAATTAAGATTGCATTGAACGGCAAAGCCAAAAGTACCGAAGCTTATAAGCCCATGACCTTCATTGGCGCTGCAAGTTTTCAGTGGGTAAACCCGAAAGGTTGGTCAATGGCACTAACTGCGATTTCTGTTTATAGCAGTGGCAGTTCATGGTGGGAGCTTGCGATCATCGCGGCGATATTCACGCTAGCCAACTTACCATCAGTGACATTCTGGACGGCGGCAGGCAAGCAACTTCAACACTGGCTAACAACACCAGTACGTATCAAAAGCTTCAACTATGGCATGGCGGGCTTGCTGTTAGCATCAACGATTCCAATGCTCTAATCGAATAGTCTCTTACTTTGTGATGGTTAGTAGACGGTACTAGCCATCATTCTCGTTAAAGATATCCAATAATCTCACTTAACCAACAACCAAATATCGCCTGCCCGCTCGGGGTTAACGTCCACACAAACGCCGCAACATTAGCTGCCACTGTCAGCCAATAGATAGATCTGAATGGCTGCTTGTGCGTTTTATGGCGCAGCTTATCTTGAGCAATCAACGCCCCTAACCAACCACCAGCAACAGAAAAGATGTGCAAAGTTTTCTCAGGCACACGCCAATTGCCATTGATCGCCGCCCTCTTGTCCTTTGCATACACAAAAAACGTCACCAATCCGATAACCAGATACCACACCAACAGCGCTTTCGAACCTTCATAAAACAACACAGACACCGCCACCAGAACCAGATAGGTTATGGCGATTTGAATAGATAAAGACAACATCAACTCCTTTTGGGTAACAGCTCACATACTGTAGCAATTACGCCCTATAGATTTTGATAAGGATGAGTAAGGCATATTGTAATTCAGTTAGCCTACCAAATAACAAACAAGCCATTTCATCCCTGCATAACATGATGGAAGTTAAAGGAATGGTAAATATGTACAACCAAAAGTACGCCATCTATCAAGTTTTTACGCGTTTATTTGGCAATAAAAACACCCAACATGTTCCTTGGGGCACAATAGAGCAAAATGGCGTCGGCAAATTCAATGAGTTTACAGACAAAGCGCTGTCTGAAATTCGCAAACTCGGCATTACGCATATTTGGTACACCGGAGTGCCACATCTCGCCGTCATCAACGATTACAAACACCTTGGTATTTCAGACGATCACCCTCGCGTACATCAATCTTTGACTACATCGGCGTCCCACAACACCAAAAGTCGATGAACCACGGTGCATTCGATGGTGGATTATTAAACGACAACGAAAAGCAGCTACGTCACTTCTATCGGCAGGTAATGAACTTTTCGCTTGAGCATTCTTCAATGACACGTGAATATCGAGACTTACACAAGATCAACAACTTGAGTGATTCTGTTTACGCATTCCTGCGCTTTGACCACAAAGAGCCCACCATTGTTGCCGCAAATTTCAGCCAGCAGAACAAAGATAGAATTCACTTGAAGGTTCCAAGTGATGTCATCCAAAAGCTCAAAAAGCGGATGGCAATTAATTGCTAGATGAACATATTGAAAAGGGCACGAATGTACTTTGTTAATTTGATGTAAACAAAACCGAAGCTCTGTAATCTTTGTCCCATACCGCTTTATTCATCTTCCTGGGTACTGACAAGTTCCCTTCGGATTTTCTAAACAAGTTCTGAACAAAACGTCTGCAACAAGCCATATTTAGTGCTGAATCTCCAGCATAAATACATTGTTCATCTTCTTTGAAAATAACGTCCAACGCCCAGTGCTGCTGGTTCTCGATGTGCCAGTGTTTTCTGGTCGCTTGTAAGGCTAACTCTAACGACAAGTGATCTGTGCAAATATAATACGATGTTTCATAACTTCCTTTCCCTTTGACACTTCTATCTCTCACCACTGCAACAACACTTTTAACGACAGACCACTTTTCTCTGAGTGCTTCACTGAAGGCTGCTGGGAGAACGTAAACCTCACGAACCTCTTTTCTGCCATGCCCTTTATCTTCGGTGATGTATGACTCTTGTTTATCTTCAGGCAAAGACCAATAGTCTTGGAATTGTGCATCCACTTCTGCAAGCAAACTGGGCTGATTCAGTTTGACTTGCACTAAGAAATCGCCACCTTTATCAACCACTTTATTCAGAGTTTCAACCTGACAATGCAGGGCATCAGCCGTTAATAGACATCCTTTTATATCTAAAGTATCTAACAGGTTTCTTATCGCTGTTAGCTCCGTCCCTTTGCCTTTACAGGGTTGATGTGTGAGGGTCAAACCTTCATCAACATCGAATGCCGAGACCATATAAAGGGGGTTATCTTGTTTGTTTGCTTTAGCACCTTTTAGTACCTTCCCGTCAACACTGATGATAGGTTGAGCATGCCTCTCTCTATGCAAATTAACCCAGCCCACCATAGCTTCTAAGAGTGTTTCAGGAACAATAGTCCTCATAATTGCTGCAATATTATGACGAGTAGGAAGGCCATTTTCGTAGGGGAAATACTCACGTAACCAGTCGATATTTCCTTCACCAAAATCCTTGATATCCGTCCACTTGTTTTGACCACAAAGCATGGCTGTTATGACAACAAAAGCGACTTCTATAACAGGGTAGACTTGGTTGATGTGCGAACGGGTATCTTTCACTTTTTTTAGCTGTTCAATGATAATCATGCGAGTTTCTCATATTTTTTATTTCATGATCTGATCGTGACTATCAGGAAAAGTTCCAATTGAAAATAAAGTTATTTATTTTCAATAACTAAAGTTCGATCCCGCCCTTATTGCTAGGTAAGCTATATGAAGCAATTTATTCCTAAATGAGGTGCGGAATGTCGGGTTTAAATGACCACTGACTTACACATAGTAATCAGAAGCTAATATAAATGGACGTTCTGGGCTATTTATGGTTTTTATTTACCACTGTTAATTAAAAAATCTCGCCTATTTTACTCTTCTCGAATATCTTAATACGAACTCTATTGATGAATCGCCATTTCATTTCCCAACCTAAGCTCGCTTCCTAAATTTCACATGCATTTAAATTAGACGCTCACACGAAGTCGTTATGCTTTCTACGAAGAACGAAGAACGAAGAACGAAGAATTCAGGAAGTTCGTTACCTCTTAACATTGATGGTTTGGTTAATGAAGGTAAGGGAATGATGTGATTCACTGGGTTGGAGTCTATTGAGGACAAAAAAAGGGAGACTGATGTCTCCCAAAAGGCTAGCTTGCGCTGGTTTTACTATTTTTGTATTAGAATTCTAAGCTCTAGGCTTAATTATGGGTTACTGAAACGACCGCTTTGTCTACATTGTCACCTAACTCATGAATCGCATTGAAAGTGAATGTGTAACTGCCGGCTTCTGTTACGCTCAATTGGCAGTTACCATCAGTGCCAAGATTGATAGAGCCATCTGCAAGCTCAACAGAATCACAACCAAGGTTAGGTGATACCCACTCAGCATCCGCAAACTTGAATCCATAGTCGCCCACTTCCAAAGTGGCTGTTACAGAGTAAACGCCGTTGCTAACAAAGTTCATCGCCCAAGTATCAAGAGGGTTCCATCCATTCATGTCACCACGAACGTAAACCGTTGTTTGACCGTATGGAGGAATACTAGATACATCTTTATCAGAGTTATCAACCGGCAAACCAACACCTTGCGCACCGTCTTGAGCTCGTACAAATACTGCTGTGGTTAATGCAGGTACAGTGAAGGTTTCAGCGGCGAAGCTTGCGCCTTTTACAATGTCATCTTCAGAGTTTTTCTGAACATCTTGAAGTGTAAAGCCAGTAGCTCCGGTGATTTTGAACGACTGAGATTCATTGGTTGAGTTTACAACTGCCACAATCGCATCATTGGCAGGGTCAAGATTTTCCCCCGCAGACACACCATCATCAATAGACATTACAATCAGGCCTTCGACTTGATCTTCGCCAACATTTCGGAAATCGACACGCTTCATGACTTCGTCTGCTGTGTCTAAGCGGAACAGTTCGCTTGAGCTACGGATTTTTAATAGCTCTAGGAATTGCTGCTTAGTAAGCCCAATGTCGTCTGCGTCTGGTTAAGCCGTGCTGTCAGCAATGATAGTTTTGATCAAATCCCAGTTAGCACCATCTTTATCTTCACGTGGTAAGCCAACATTCCAGTTGTTGTCAGTACCATCAAACATTACGCGGTTGTACCAGTCACCTGAATCGTAAGAATCACGCTGCATAGACTTAGAACGAAGTAGTTCAGAACCCATATGGATGAATGGTATGCCTTGGCCTAACATCACGGTAGAGAGCGATACAGACTGCATGCGAGCACGCTCTGCAGAGCTAGTACCTGCAGCGATCTTGTAAGCGTTGTTATCCCAAAGCGTTTGGTTATCGTGTTTGGAGACGTAAGAGATGTTCTCTGAAGGCATCTTGGTGTAGCCAGCGGGTGCGCCGTTGTAATCAACGTTTTTACCCAGTTTGGTGTCGCCTTTGTAATCAATCAACACGTATTCTGCGAGGTTACCTGCCATCCCCAAACGAACAAGGTCTTGGTTGTGTAAACGACCGTTGATTGAGTCTTGGTCGGACTTCGTTTCTTCGTTGGCAATCGCTGCGTTACCAAAGCCTTGGTTAAAGCGAAGTGGGTGGTTGCCTTCTGAGTCGACACCGCCATCGAATGGGCTACCGCCGCGTACTGCATCACGTAAACGATCCGAGAAGGTACCGATTTCTGTGCCTGCCATGTTGATTTGGTTTGCTTGGTCGAAGCGTGCGTTATACGCTACTTCGCCAAAGTCCCAACCTTCACCGTAGAACAGGGTGTTTTCGTCGATTTTACGTACTTCAGCAAGAGCTTCTACCATCACATCTTTTGGTTGGTGGCCCATCAGGTCAAAACGGAAACCATCCACTTTATAATCGTCAGCCCACACCTTAAGTGAGTCGACCATCAATTTACCCATCATTAGGTTTTCGGTCGCGGTGTTGTCACAACAGGTTGAGTTTTCGACGCCACCTGTGTTCACGTTAAGACGGTGGTAGTACCCAGGGACAATCTTATCCAGTACCGACTTATCGTTCACGCCAGACGCGTTGGTATGGTTGTATACCACGTCCATGATCAGCTTAAGATCCATGTCGTGCGTGGCTTTCACCATTTGACGGAATTCTAGAATACGCTTCGAACCGTTAGGATCTGTCGCGTAACTCCCCTCTGGAACTGTGTAGTGGAATGGATCGTAGCCCCAGTTGAAGCTGTCCAGCATGCGCAGGTCATTCATCAACGCTTGGGCATCCCCTGTAGAAGGAACATAGCCATCGAGCACATCTTCGATTATTGTGTTTTCGTCTTCGTTTCCACACAAGGCGGCGGCAGGTTTTACATCGTATAGCTTACCAACGGTGTCAGTAATATCGACACGGTTCGCTTCATCTTCATCAACGGTAGTGATATCGAATGCCGGTAAGATATGCAGCGTCGTTAAGCCCGCATCTTGCAGAGCTTGTAGGTGTTTGACCGACTCACGATCTGCTTCTGTGAGCGCTAGGTACTTACCGTTTAGGTTCGCTGTGCCTGCCTTATCGCTGAAGCTAAAGTCACGAAGGTGAGATTCATACAGTATATGGTCTTCGTCTTTCTCTACGGTTGGGCGTTCGTAGTCGTCCCAGTTCGCTGGTTTCAAGGTTGAATCATTCAGGTCAATGACTTGAGAGTATGCGGAGTTCTTCGACAAACTGAGTGAGTAAGGGTCGGTTACTAGGCGAGTTTCAATGTTACCTGTGGTTGGGTGGTAAACCTTCACTTGGTAACGATAGTAACTGTTGACTGCATTAGACACGGCATCAGTCGTCCAAATGCCCGTTTCAGCACTTTCCGTCATTGGAATGATTTGTGAACTTTGCAGATCTTCGCTGTATAGGACGAGTTCAACATCTTGCGCTGTTGGTGCCCAAAGCTTGAAGGTAGCCGCATTGCCTTCAACAATCGCGCCTAGTTCTTCAGCCATCGCATTACCAGCATCTTCACTAGCAAATACAGCATCAAGCACGCCAGGTTTTTGAACCTCTGTTGAAGAGGTAATGTCGCCATTGGCAGTGTAGGCAACAAGAATTATCTGAGATTTCAAAATGGTGCGTAGCGTGTTGTCGTCAACATCGATCGATAAAGCAGGTAGGCTTGCTAGATGACGGAAACGCTCTTTCAATTCAGAGGGTAGCTCGCCATCTTTGGTTAGCTCAACGGCTGTGCCTCCTAAGATCTCTGTGCCGTTCATGGTGATGCTGTTATCTAGTGCGTAGAACAATTCCATAGAATCGGCGTTACTAGCTGCTTCCCAAACGATAGTATCTGCGTCCAACCAATGCGCTTTTTGACCATCGATATTGACTGGGCGTTCTGAAATTGTGTCGTAGTACAACTCACTGCTGCCATGAAAACCAAACACGCCTTGTGAATCGCCAAGCGTGATTAGATCGATTTTAGAATTTGCACTACCAAACCCTTTTTCGTCGCCATTATGTAAGATGAAATTCATGCATTTGTGTGGATCAGTTGCATCAGGATTGACTTTCAATACATAATAGGCACCGTAGGTATCGCTGATGCCGTCAAATTCATATGGCGCTTCCCAGTTGGTACCCGTTTCGCTGAGACCCATTGCGATTAAGTCTGTGCTAGTACAACCCTCACCATTCCATAGGTGAAGTCCCCAGCCGTCGTAAGTAGAACCCGAAGTGCTTGCAGCTGCTACATCACGTTTGTAGTAAACAACGACTTCGTTTTCGCCAGCTTTGTATAACCCACTGTTGCCAGCATCCGTGTCGCTGTCGTTATCGCTACCACAGCCTGCGATAAGGGTAGCTGTGAAGAGAGACAGAATCGCTTTGGCTAGCGTTGATCGTTTGAAGTTTCTCTTTTTTGTAATGTTGAAGGTGCGTTGTAGAGTGATGTTCTTATTTATATTGTTCACGTTTGATATCCATATTTCACTTTTTATGAAGATGAATATCCTAGTCCGAATGATAGTCAACTATTTGTGATGGCTATATGTAAAGTTATTTTTAATACGTAAAAATAGGAAACCTAATGTCAGTATCACACTTTGTATTTGGTTTAAGTGAAATTAATTGGGTCAACAGCTCATAGTTCGATATTAATAACCTAAGGCGTAGAAGCTAGGAGTAGATAGTAAGGATGAGAGCTCATCCTTATTACTGTGAGGAAGGTATCGAATTGAGAGACTGTTAATTTAACTTGGTAATTAAGTTAATTGTTAATTAGAAAGTAATGGTTGTTAAGTAACTGATATTGATAGATAGGTTATTCTGCCAACGACAATACCCAAACCAAAGATGCGAGCTGTTTTAATTCGATATTAAAATTACCGATGCTATTTTCAATGGTGAATACTTGTTGGTGAACGCCTTCAATATGTAAGGGCGGGATCGAACTTTAGTTATTGAAAATAAATAACTTTATTTTCAATTGGAACTTTTCCTGATAGTCACGATCAGATCATGAAATAAAAAATATGAGAAACTCGCATGATTATCATTGAACAGCTAAAAAAAGTGAAAGATACCCGTTCGCACATCAACCAAGTCTACCCTGTTATAGAAGTCGCTTTTGTTGTCATAACAGCCATGCTTTGTGGTCAAAACAAGTGGACGGATATCAAGGATTTTGGTGAAGGAAATATCGACTGGTTACGTGAGTATTTCCCCTACGAAAATGGCCTTCCTACTCGTCATAATATTGCAGCAATTATGAGGACTATTGTTCCTGAAACACTCTTAGAAGCTATGGTGGGCTGGGTTAATTTGCATAGAGAGAGGCATGCTCAACCTATCATCAGTGTTGACGGGAAGGTACTAAAAGGTGCTAAAGCAAACAAACAAGATAACCCCCTTTATATGGTCTCGGCATTCGATGTTGATGAAGGTTTGACCCTCACACATCAACCCTGTAAAGGCAAAGGGACGGAGCTAACAGCGATAAGAAACCTGTTAGATACTTTAGATATAAAAGGATGTCTATTAACGGCTGATGCCCTGCATTGTCAGGTTGAAACTCTGAATAAAGTGGTTGATAAAGGTGGCGATTTCTTAGTGCAAGTCAAACTGAATCAGCCCAGTTTGCTTGCAGAAGTGGATGCACAATTCCAAGACTATTGGTCTTTGCCTGAAGATAAACAAGAGTCATACATCACCGAAGATAAAGGGCATGGCAGAAAAGAGGTTCGTGAGGTTTACGTTCTCCCAGCAGCCTTCAGTGAAGCACTCAGAGAAAAGTGGTCTGTCGTTAAAAGTGTTGTTGCAGTGGTGAGAGATAGAAGTGTCAAAGGGAAAGGAAGTTATGAAACATCGTATTATATTTGCACAGATCACTTGTTGTTAGAGTTAGCCTTACAAGCGACCAGAAAACACTGGCACATCGAGAACCAGCAGCACTGGGCGTTGGACGTTATTTTCAAAGAAGATGAACAATGTATTTATGCTGGAGATTCAGCACTAAATATGGCTTGTTGCAGACGTTTTGTTCAGAACTTGTTTAGAAAATCCGAAGGGAACTTGTCAGTACCCAGGAAGATGAATAAAGCGGTATGGGACAAAGATTACAGAGCTTCGGTTTTGTTTACATCAAATTAACAAAGTACATTCGTGCCCTTACGCTAGCATGAGACTTGCAACTAAAAGTAATTAACATAATGAGCCTCTATCAAATTTAGGTATCTACAAACTATGTTCAGTAAATCATTGGAAAGCAAGTACATAATAATCAAATCGACTCTACCAACCTGATCTTTGAATACCACATTATAGAGACGACTGGCACCGTCGGTGATGTACATCACTATTTATAATGATTTGATTATTATTTCATATGAAAAATTGATTACAGTCACACTAAATAGTTATCTAAGTCTCTGCGTAGCTTATTATTTAATCTACTATTAATACCATTATAAAAATCTTTGGCACAAATCACATGAAAAGGCTCGTCGGCAGACACCTAGAAGAAATGGCGGACATACGATCCACCCGCAAGCAAAAAATTGTTCACTCCTTTTCACTAACTGCCGCGGCGTTATTCATCTTTTACACTTGGGCTTACTTCCAGGGCCAACACTACACATTGTCGCTATTCGAACTGTGCTTTGCGCTTATCGCTATCTCCAATGCATTTTACGTAAGAAAGGTCGTCAACCCTGATTACTCGGAGCTGATTCTGAGTGGGATATTGTTAGTTCAGGGCATCATCCTATTTTTGTACAGTCACGCGATTCCCGATCGAATTCTTTGGCTCTACCCTATTCTAGCGGCGGTGATTTTTATCAATGACTTCAGAATTGGAATCATCTTTAGCACCTCATTTTGTTTGTTTATCAGCACCTTGATTACGGCAATGCCCAATAACTTTTCTTTGCCATTTAACAGTACACACCGGTTTATTCTTAGCCTGTTTACCATGAGTTTGGTGTGTCACACATCGGCCTATTACTACACAAAAGCCGTCAGCTATATACAACGCCTCTACAAAGAAGGCATTGAAGATCTGGCCTATCGAGACCAACTCACAGGCTTGGCCAATCGTTGGAGCTTTGAGCGCTGGGCGGTCGAGAAGTTAGCAACCGTGGATAGCAAACGATCCCTCACCGCCTTGGTGTTTCTGGATATCGATGATTTTAAAAGTATCAACGACAGCTATGGCCACGATGTGGGCGACAGCGTCTTGCAACATTTTGCCAATCGCTTGAGCAACAATATTCGAACCCGAGATCGAAAGAATCATGAATACGACTATTCCATCGCACGCTTTGCTGGGGACGAGTTCGTTCTGATGCTGTATGACATCCCAACTCGAAAAGACCTCGATGGTATTCTCGATAGAATATGTGGTTTATTTGAAAGCGGCTGTCAGACTAATGAAAGAATCAAAGAGCTAACGCTCAGTGTTGGGGTTTCTTTGTATCCGCAAGATGCACAAGAATTACATGAGTTAACAAGATGCGCCGATAAAGCGATGTATGTGGCGAAACACTCAGGGAAAAACCGATACGCTTATTATCACGACAACCCAGTATCAACCGAATTACCGACGAACCTCACCTGCTCAGAATCTGATGCATCAGAACTTGAAGATTGTCTTGAAGCGAAGGTGGAAGGAAACAATATCACGCTGTTAAAAACGCGTCAGCGCTAGCTAACCATTAATATCGCACACCTATCGCTTACCATTACGCGTACTAACCAGCCATATACATAAGCCAAAGGCTCACTAACCCGATCACAATGATCCATACGACTTGTCGTGTTCGGTTTGGGTTATTGCCTCTAGGTCTCACTACCGTTTTAAAAGCGGCTTGCTTAGCCGACAGAAGAAACGGGGCTTCAATCTCACGTTTTTTCACGCGACGTTTAACAGCGCTATTCGCAACCTCGGTAAAACGTTGGCTTTGCTCCGTTGTAAAGTCGTTATCAAAACCCATCCGACCATGCCTTTCGCCATGTTTTTGCTGAACTGCCATAGCGGCCTCCTTGGCGGTCTACTCTACATTCAAGTATAGACATAATTTCATATTCTTACCTGTTCAAGATTTTCGAATAAGACACTCAACACTATGCCATCTTCTTTTGAAATTAAATTACATAAACTACAGCTATTCAAGTTTATGAGGGTTTCAAAATGACGAATGTAAGAGCAGTAGGTCATGTGATTGCAGCACATGCCACCTCCGATGGTGATGGCGTCAAAATCCAGAGACTCGCTGGTTTCAATAACACACGTTTCTCTCCATTTTTGATGGTCGACGAACTTAAATCGGATGAAAGCAAAGACTACGTTGGTGGCTTTCCTCCTCACCCTCACCGTGGGATAGAAACGCTCACTTACATGCTTAAAGGTCACTTCCAACACAAGGACCACATGGGTAATGTCGGTGAACTTCGTAGCGGTGGCGCACAGTGGATGGCCGCGGGTCGTGGTGTGATTCACAGTGAAATGCCGATGATGGAAGAAGGCGCATTGCACGGTTTTCAGATTTGGATAAACCAGCCTGCAACACACAAAATTCAGCCAGCGCAATACCATGACTTCCAAAGTGAAAGCATTGCAGAACATCAAAACGAACAAATCGGTTTACTTAGAGTGATTTCCGGTGGGTTTGAACTGCATAGACAAACTAAAACGGACGCTATACAAATACAAGGTCCATTACAAACGACAGGTGTGCCATTAAGCGTTGCGGATTGGCGAGCGAATTCAGGGCAAAAAGTGACGTTAGGGACTGATATTAAACATAATTCTATGGCTTATGTTTACCGAGGTAATATCCAAATCGGCGACAAAGTCATCAACCAAGGTCAACTGGCCCTGTTAACAAAAGCTGAATTATTATTTTTAGAAAGCCTAGAAGATTCAGGTGTGTTGATTTTTTCTGGTCAACCGATTGATGAACCGGTTGTGCACTACGGTCCGTTTGTCATGAACTCGATGGAAGAGATTGAACAGGCTATTCAGGATTACAACAACGGTGTTTTTGAGACTTACTGATTTACGATGTCTTGGCTTTGAGCTGATATTGAAGAGGTTTTGCAACGAACAACGAATTTTGGTCGTCCATTTGATGATTGTAAAAACAAGTGACACTATCCACTGCCGGGTTACCTATCACTTATTGAACCACGCTCCAAGAGCGTGGTTTTTTCTTATTAATCGAAACTAAAACCTAGTTTCTTATAAGTACTCACACAAGTAAGCCGTTGCTTCTTTTACTTGTAGGTCGAAAGAAGAATCACCCGCAACGTCAAAAGACTCGCCAGATTGGTATGTTGTCCAATCTTCATCACCTACACGCTTTACAATTAGAGCGCCTTTTACAACGGTCATCTTTTCCGGAGCTGCGGTACCGAATGTGTATTCGCCAGCAGCCATCACACCAACACTCACATCAGCACCAGACTGGTTAAACGCTAACGACTTAACGCCACCATCAAAGTATGCATTCTCTTTAATCATTGTACTTCCTTGTTATCTTCAAATTGCAATTATTAGGCTTCAATGAATCAGCCTATGCGTAAATTCACATGGTAATTGTTTTAACCAATTCACGACATTCCTACAAGAAATAAATACGCATAGCTTGAGTCTTTTCTACAATAGAGATGCATTGATTGAACGAATGCCATCAGAAAAACTTAAAATTAGCCAAAGCAACCCATTTATCTAGAACATTCAATCCTGCTTCTAACTCTCGCAACTATCTTTGCAAACTAAGGTTTTAATTTATAGTATTCAAGGCAGTATAAGTAAGGAAATGACGAAAAATGGCGAAAAAGCGCACTAAAATAGCAGATATATTTGCCAACTCGCTACGTTACCTTTTTCTATTGGTTGCCGCTATCATTGCTCTCACTGCAGGGTATTTGGCCTATCAAACTCACCAACAATCCGTCAGCCCAAGTAATGTCCACGGCACATGGATAGAGATTGGCGCTCCACCTTACAAAACTGACATCCTGACCCTTTCAGACAATGGCGTGATGATGAACCATCGCTTCATCAGTACTTCATTTGATTTTGATGGCAAAGTTGTCACGATCAATACAGGCTCGGGGGCAACGGTTTATACGATAAGTGGTACCTACGATTCCCCTCGTTTAAAGCGACTCGTTCCAAGCGTCCCTTCACAACAGTTCATTAAAGAGGGCTATGAAGACACAGCTGCGGGTGATACCCACAGTGTTATGCAGCAACGACGCACTTCATTAGCGGAACAATTCAAACGATAAACCCCTTCATTTTTTAAAACAAGCACTGTCTTTCACGTACAACCTGCCCCAACTCCATACATCCAACTCTGTGATTCTCCTTAAAATGACGATATTTTCTTATCGCTTGTCGCACCTTTTCATAACTTCATGTCGCGTAATTTCACTTATAAGATTTTCATTCTGAAGACTGTTTATTTTATAAAACATGGACTCCGCCTCTCATTCATTAAGCAACAGAATTGTAACAAGATACAATTTTTTAGCTGTCCATCGAAAACGGATTTATTTTCAGTTATGAAATTAAAACTCTCTCGAATACTGACAAGGAAGCTCCTTCAAAACTGATTGGAGCCGTTTATGGGGCCATTTGGTTCTCGTAACCTTCAAGGAATGAGAGAAATAGTATGATTCGTATTAATACCTGTGCGGCAAGCATTGCTCTAGCGCTATCAGGTACAGCATTAGCTGCACCAACAGCACCTAGCATCGACATGTACGGTTCCAACAACCTACAATTTTCTAAAATTGAACTCGCGATGGAAACGACTTCTGGCTATAACCAAATGGTTAAATATCACGACAAAGCAAAGGTCGACGTTAAATTCAACCAATGGAGCGGAACGTCAGGAAACACTTACAACATCTACTTTGATGGCGTTAAAGTGGCCACAGGCCCTATAACTGGCAGCCAAACGACAGCTTCATTCGAATACGGCCAAGGCGGCTTATTTCAGATGGAAATCGAAGCGTGTGACGAAACAGGCTGTGCCAAGAGTGCACCCGCTCAGATCACAATCGCAGATACCGATGGCTCACACTTAGCGCCACTTGCGATGAATGTGGACCCGAACAACAAGTCATACAACACAGATCCAAACACGGTAGTAGGTACTTACTTTGTTGAGTGGGGCATCTATGGCCGTGATTACACAGTCGATAACCTACCCGCTGATAACTTGACCCATATCCTTTACGGCTTCATCCCAATTTGTGGTCCTAATGAATCAGTAGGCGGTAACAGCTACAACGCACTCATGACAGCGTGTCAGGGCGTTAACGATTACGAAGTAGTGATTCATGACCCTTGGGCAGCTTTCCAGAAGAGTTTCCCTGAACCGGCGACGGTGTCGCCTGAGCGGCCTACGGCCGAAAACAAAGAGACTCAACCGACTAGGGTGCTTTACATGGATCGTTTATCCTATAGGTCATGCATCCGAATAAGCCCATCAAACAACTCTTCAATGCCAACGATACTTGGCTGAACTACCTCAATAAGTACCGAGAAACCCTCCGAACCGTCGTCATTGAAAACGTCACCAAGATGCTCGCTTGCAGTACCGCTGCTTTTGGCTCTAAAGAGTATCGATGCACTCATGCTGACTGCACCCATCACAAATACATTCACCAGACGTGTAAATCTCGCTTTTGCAGCAGTTGTGGCATAAAAGCCACAGAGCGGTGGATACGAAAGCAACAACATGTCTTTCCTGAGTGTGAGTATCAACACGTTACGTTGACGCTACCACACACGTTGTGGCCCATCTTTCGGGATAATCGTTTTCTTCTCAATCATCTCTTTAGCTGCGCAGCCAAAATCTTCTTAGGATGGGCAAAGCAACTCGATATCGATATTGGCGTGTTCTGTGCACTTCATACCTACGGCAGAAAGCTGAATTGGAATGTGCACATCCATTTGTCTGTCACCCGTGGGGGTTTATGTAAGAATACTGGTCTATGGAAGCCGATTTTCTTTAAAGCTAAGACCACTGAGAAGTGTTGGCGCGGTGCCATCACTCAACTTCTCAGCTCCAATTACTCAGAGTTAGACTTGAGTGGAGAGGACTGCCCTTTCATTCGTAATGAGCAAGATTGGTCCCGATTTTTAACCAGCCAATATTGCCGTCGATGGAAGCTGCACTTTGCAAAGAAAACAGCCAACGTGACGCCAACCATGACTTACCTGGGTCGATACCTAAAACGGCCACCGATATCGGCGTCGCGTTTACGACATAACTTCCAGGGAGGCTTGGTGACGTTTGATTACCTCAACCATAGGAATGGTCGAACGGAATCCCTCATTTTGAGTCCAGAAGCTCTGATAGAACGCATGATTGAGCATATTCCAGATAAGCACTTCAAAATGATTCGATACTTCGGTTTTCTATCAAACCGACGTCGTGGTGAGATGCTCCCTAAGGTCTACGGTGCCTTGGGTGTCGCACCTAAAGACGCACCTGAAATGCCCGGTTACGCAGCTATGCTGAAAGGGTATGTGAAGGTTGATCCGTTTGAGTGCATTCTTTGTGGGCACCGTTTAACGTTTCTTCGCTTTAGGGCTGGGGAGCCGCTGTCAGAGCTGGTCCACCATGCTCTGGTTCAAGCCCAAATCAGGTCAATTTAGGCGTTTCACAGGATGGGTGTATCTGAAATAGCGAAAACAGCATGAAAGTGTTCAACAAACATCCGTGTTTAGATTGTAGAGCAGAAGTTAGGTCTGTCCGGGACTCATTCTGACGTGAGTTATGCCGCGATTGTTCAGGTCAGGAAACATTGAGATTCCTTACCTTCAAGCTGGTCACGAATACAGCTCACCTATTAAGGGGAATTACGCAATGATGATGGCGCTAAAACAGCGCAATCCAGACTTGAAAATCATCCCATCAATTGGTGGTTGGACACTGTCTGACCCGTTCTTCGATTTCACTACAAAAGCGAACCGCGACACGTTCGTTGCATCGGTTAAGAAATTCCTCAACACATGGAAGTTCTACGACGGCGTTGATATCGATTGGGAATTCCCAGGTGGAGGCGGTGCTGCTCCCGATCTTGGTGACCCTGTAAATGACGGCCCTGCTTACATTGCATTGATGGCAGAGCTGCGCGTTATGTTAGATGAACTAGAAGCTGAAAACGGCCGTACTTACGAGCTAACATCTGCGATCGGTGTTGGTCACGATAAGATCGAAGACGTGAACTACGGAGATGCTATCCAATACATGGATTACATCTTCGCAATGACTTACGACTTCTACGGCGGTTGGAACAACGTGTTAGGTCACCAAACAGCACTAAACTGCGGTAACTTCATGCGTCCTGGTCAATGTGATGGCACAGGCCTTGATGAAAATGGCGAACAGTACACTGGTCCTGCTTATACCACAGAAAACGGCATCCAATTGTTGCTTGAGCAAGGTGTTCCAGCGAACAAACTTGTGGTTGGTACAGCGATGTATGGTCGTGGTTGGGAAGGCGTATTACCATCATCACTTTCAGATCCAAGCGATCCAATGACAGGCGTGGGTAATGGCAAACTGACCGGCAGCTCTGCTCAAGGTGTATGGGAAGATGGCGTTATCGATTACAAAGGCATTAAAGCGAACATGCTTGGCGCAAACAACCAAGGCATCAATGGCTTTGAATATGGCTACGACGAGGTGGCAGAAGCGCCTTACGTTTGGAACCGCACTTCAGGCAAGTTGATTACATTTGATGATGACCGCTCAGTGAAAGCAAAAGGCGCGTACGTTCGTAGCCTTGGTCTTGCAGGTCTATTCTCTTGGGAAATTGATGCAGATAACGGCGATATCCTAAATGCAATGCATGAAGGTCTAGCAGTTGGCACTACAGACCCTGTAAACCGTAAACCAACGGCAGCTGCAGGTGCTGACCAATCCTTTGAAGGTCCAGCTTCTATTTCTCTAGATGGCAGTGCTTCAAAAGACAGCGACGGCACAATCGCTAGCTACGCTTGGTCACAAGTTAGCGGTCCAGCCGTAACACTGGCTAATGCTAATGCAGCTGTCGCAAGCTTCGATGTTGTGGAAGTCGCACAACAAGAGACTCTAACATTCAGCCTAACCGTAACAGACAACGAAGGCGCAACGTCAACAGACACAGTTGTTGTCACGGTAAACCCTAAAGACACAAGTCCAGTTAATACCGCTCCAGTAGCAGTAGTTACCGCTCCTTCTGAAGTGAATGCCGGTGATGTAGTAGTGGTTGACGCTTCGGCTTCTAGTGATGCAGACCAAGACACTCTAAGCTTCACATGGGATGTACCAGCAGGTATTAACGCAACAGTACAAGGCGCTTCAGTAAACTTTGCCGCGGCGGAATACACGCAAGACACGGTAATGAACTTCTCTGTGACAGTGAGCGATGGTACCGATACATCAGTCGCGGCTGCATCAGTAAAAGTCCTCAAGAAAACCACAGGCGGTGGCACATGTACTAACGCTTGGGATTCAAATGCGGTCTACACTGGCGGCGACCAAGTGACACAAGGCGGTAAGGTTTGGGAAGCGAAATGGTGGACAACCGGTGAAGATCCAACAACGACAGGCCAATGGGGCGTGTGGAAAGAGATCGGTCCAGCAAGCTGTGCTAACTAAAAATAGGGTTTAGCTAAACACCTAAAAGTAAAGGCCAACCAGATAACCTCTGGTTGGCCTTTTTATTATTTGTTTTCTTAACTGGCGTACCGCTGACTTACGCTAGTTAGACTTAGCCTATCAAGTTATCAAAGCTCTCGAATACTTGTGGGCACTTCATTACTCGCCCATGGCCTTGGCCTTGAGTCGCAATCAAGGTAACGCGACCCATTTCATTAGCCGCACGCTGAGATACATCAAACTTAGTAAACTTATCTTGCTCATCATGAACGATGATCGTCTGAGACTCACGAAGCGCTAGCTTTCCATAGGGATCAACAGACTGAATTGGGTAGTTAAACTGCTCTTCCACTTCACCCACCACCGCCTCAAACAACTTCATTGAGTAACCAGAACGAGCCACGCTGCCAAATAGATTTTCTAAATAATCCAACACTGGAGCAATTAGCAACAAAGGTTTGTTTTCTAATTTAACGTGCTTACATTCCAACGCAGAAGCCGTACCCATACTGTGACCGACTAAACCTGCTACTTCACCAACCGAATCTAGAATCGCCTCTAAGCCGTTCACAAACGCAGGGATATGACCATGCACGCCATCGCTGCCACCATGAGCAGGATGATCGTAAGCCAAGGCCGTAAAACCTTTCGCGGCGATGTGTTCCATTAAAGGAAAAAACTGACTCGCGGTGCCTGACCAACCGTGGATAAGCACCCAAACTGGACCGGTACCCAAAGAATACGTTTTTAAGACGCCATCACGACCTTTGATTTCACTCTTGATGAGCCCTTGTGGATCGGCGTTTTTTTGCTCGGTACGCATCGGAGTGAGCAGCAGTTTACGTGCTGTTTTCTTTGCGTGACTCGGTGCTAGGATGTAATGCAGATTTGTCGTAGCGCCAATTAAGCTACGCTTTAAGCTGAACTTGTTCGATGTATTAAAATAGATTTTTTCACTCATGACAGTTCCTTGTATCGCCATCATAATTGGCGGATTGAGCTCGGCCCTAAGAATCGAACGACCGTGCTATTTGTTAATGTAAAAAATGGCGTTGCTGCTACTTATAAAAGTTAATCGTAGCTTTGCGCCATTTCTCTTAAAATTATTTGTCACTGTTACCTCGCTTAACTTACCTAAGCAATGCTCCGCTTAAAACGAATTAAGCGACTTTCCAGCTAGCGATTAAGCGCTGTACACCACTCCAAAAGTGGGTGTGGCTCGCTTGTTGACCTCGCAACGAGTAGAACAAGTTCGCACTCAAATAAAGGCCATATAACTCAAAGGTTGCCTGTTTTGGATCTAAATCGGCCCTGAACTGTTTGCTATCAACCGCTTTTGCTACCTGAATCGTCAAGTAATCAATCCACACTGAAATGGTTTTCTGTAGTGCCTTCTGAATCACAGACGTTTCGCTGCCTGCATCTTTCCAAGCATCAATAAACATACAGCTGCCTTGGAATGAATGATTCCAACCCAACCAGTTATCGAGCAGTTGTTTAAGCTTGGCTTCAATATCACCGTCGCCCAACTCTCTCGCCGGAATGATGACTCTTTCAGTGAATATGGCGTTGGAATATTTGAGCACAGAGAGTTGCAGGTTCTCTTTAGAGTTGAAATGCGCGAACAAACCACTCTTAGACATACCACACTGCTTGGCTAATTCGCCAATCGTTAAACTCTCAAGGCCATTTTCGCTCGCAAGTGCAAATGCATGGCTCAAAATATACTCTTTGGTTATCTTCCCTTTGCTCATTATTCACCAATGATAAATCTGATGATTTATTTTTAGCACGTTCGTACTTTTTTTCAAGTTTTTTGCTTAACCACTGGGATTTGATTTCTCTTATCCAAGAATTGTGGAAAAATGCGGCAGTATTCAAAGGAATTTGAGTTAACCGATTATTGAATTAACCAGTGATCGCGTTGAGTAACATTTGAATTTGGTAATTATTGAGTTTAGTAACTAGGGAAAGAGAATGAACACACTTTGGGAACAGTTTACGTTTTCGGCGTCGGTAACAGGCCCGATCTGTTTAATGCTGTTTCTTGGTGTCATGCTCAAGCGAATTGGCTTAATCAATGACCATTTCATTGATATTGCTTCTAAGGTGGTATTTCAAGTCACCCTGCCTGCAATGCTGTTTTTGAGTATTGTTCAGTCTAACCACGACTTTGCCGCAAGTGGAAAGCTCGTCATTTTTGGCTTAGTCGCCAACCTTGCCTTCTTCGTATTCACCACAGTAAGCACCAAAATAGCCTTTAAGAAACCTCAAGACCAAGGCGTCATAGTACAAGGTGGCTTTCGTGCCAACACTGCCATTATAGGTCTCGCTTGCGTTACTAATATATACGGTAACGACGGTGTCGCACTTGCCGCTCTTTATGTCGCATCGCTAACGGTTCTCTATAATATTCAGGCGGTTATTGCGCTCACGCCGAAAGGTCAAGAGTCGGGTGACAAAGCCATTCAGGTGATTGTTAAAACACTCACCAAAAACCCTCTTATTATCTCGATCGCTATGGGTGTCTTGTTCTACTTATTATCCATTCCAGTACCTAAAATGGTGACAGATGCAGGGCAGTATTTTGCCAATATGACGTTACCGTTAGCCCTACTATGTACTGGAGGATCGCTTGATATACGCTCTCTGAAAAAAGATAAAGGCCCAACTTGGTTCTCTACGGGATACAAACTTGTTTTGGCTCCGCTATTCATCACTCTGGCTGCTCTATTCTTCGGCTTTAGAGGGTTAGATCTTGGTCTTATTTTCTTGATGAGCGCCGCCCCAACCGCAGCAGCGAGCTATGTTATGGCGCGTGCGATGGGCGGAAATTCCACATTGGCCGCTAATATTATCGCGCTAACCACCGTTGTTTCACTTATCACTTGTACGCTTGGCATCTTTGCGCTTACTGCAATGGGGTTACTATAGCTGCGACAGGCTTCAAAGAATCTATACGTGCCTTAGTACAAAGATCGCAACCCTTGATTTAGCGCTAACTGGCTCAACAAAAAGGCTGCTAGATTCTACGAAAATTTTCTTAGAGATCTGATATGTCTTCCGTTCAACATACGCCTTCACAACGCATCGCCAGTATCGAGTTAGGTCGAGTGATTGCTATCTTGGCGATCATTGGCTTACACGGCCAGATGGCACTTACTTATTGGCAAATCGATGAAGTGCCATGGATTGGTTATGTGCTCAACCAAACCGCTCGCTTCGCCGTGCCTCTGTTCTTCCTTATTTCCGGCTATCTGATCCAACCTAAGCTCACCGCATCGCCTTGGACAACCTTCATCAACTACTCCAAACCACTACTCAAAGTTTGGTTAGTTTGGAGCGTCATTTGCCTAGCCATGCCATTTAATCTAGCTAAGGTTGAAGAATTGGGTTACTTAGGTGAACGCCAGGGTTACTGGGGCTTCCTAATGAATACCCCGCTCAACTCTTTCTTAGAGGGTGGACTGGTTCACTTATGGTTCATTCCCGCTTTGATGTGTGCGGTTGTGATCATCGCCTTAATGGTCGAGATGAAACTCGAGAAGCTACTCTTGCCAGCGGCTATTCTGCTTTACGTTTATGGGGTATTGGCGGGCAGCTACACAAGCTTAACCAACCTTAGTGCCCCTTTCTTCACACGTAACGGTCCATTCTTTAGCACGTTAATGGTGACCTTAGGTTTCCTCATTCGTCAGCATCAATGGAAACTATCTTCAGCCAAGGCATTGGGATTAATAGCTTTAGGCATGTTCATTCACTTTGCTGAGGCAGCATGGCTAACCACGTTCGACATCGCGTTCAACATGAATGATTTCTTGTTTGGTACAGCGTTATGGGGAATGGGCGTGTTTATGTGGCTTCTGGCTAATCCAAACATCGGTGATTACGCGTGGGTTCGCGCTATTTCGAAGCACATGCTAGGTATCTACGTTTGCCATCTGCTGATCATTATCGTGCTGTTCAATATTTGCGGAGTCTTGGGCATTACGGAATTGGCAAAAGATGTTACAGTATTTTTTGGTACCTTATTATTGAGCTTCGGGTTGGTTGTTGGGATCGAAAAAACACCATTGCGACGTGTGCTACTGCGTTAGTGTTTGTGCCTAAAACTATCCGCTAAATCAGCTTTAAAAATCCACAAAAAATAAAGGCAAGATAACTTAATATCTTGCCTTTATTTCATCATGTCAGCAACGAGACTGTGTCACTCGTTGAAGTGTTATCGGAACGCCATTGCGCCCTTGCCAACACCTTCATAAGCGACGATTTGTAGTGATTGGTTCTCTGCTAGGCTCGGCTCAACTTGATCCGCAATATAGCCCGCAAGTAATTCCACCGTAGTATCCGTCGGCAAGATTTCTGTTTCACTCTTAGCAATCGCTAGCTCAAATTCGCCTTGAGGCGCCGTATAACAGAAGCCATAGTGACTTTCATCATCAACACTTTGCGCGTGTTCACTTAGGTTAAGTGATGAAACTGAAACTTGGTCATCTTTAGAACCTAAGTAAATGTCTTCCCAGCGCTGAGCAAACGCCTGCTCGCGTTGTTCGTCACGCTGACCATCAACCAAGATTTCTACTGGAGAACGGTGGCCATGTGCGATGCGTTGGCAGTTGCCATCATGCTTTTTCAAGCCATGGGTATAGTGGTAAAACGCGCCATTAATGTTCTCATGACGAAGGGTGATCTCTAACCCCGTGACGTTATTCGGTAGGTTATCGCGAAGAATATGATAAACATGTGCGGTCACACTCTCGATGGTGATCGCTTCTGCATCAATCAAGCAATATGCTTCATCAGGGCAGTGCAGATGCAAGCTCTTGTCACCACGCAGCACATCCACTTTAGAGTAGCCCGGTTTACTGGCTTGATGCACGGTTGCAGCGTTTTTCATTGGCAGCAGTAAGCGGTGATCAACATGTTGATCAACCAGCTGTTTGATCTGTTTTTTGACTCTGCTAAAGTCCAGAACCATGCTCATTTCGTTCAGTTCACCAGACATGGTGACATCTAAAATCCAACTATCTCCTACGACCCCTCTGTGTTCACAGATATATGAAGAATCGATAACGGTAAGGTCTCTTACAAATAGGTTCAAGTTAAACTCCTTAGTGCTTTAATGAGATACGGGAGGCTGAATAATGTTCAGCAGGCACTTCGTCTCATTGATGTCTGATAAAATAGGACGGGCAGAATGTTACAACAAGCTTATAAAGTCCACCTTTTTACACTGTCATTCGAGAAATGAGCAAACTACGCGCAATTTCCGCTACAACATAACCAAGCTTCATGCTAATAACCACATTCTGTTTTAGCCATAACCGCGGCGACATTCCGGTTACATGCTGAAACGCACGAGAGAAGCCAGAGTAACTGCTGTACCCCACTTCATCCACGCCCCAGTTGATGGGCTTGTTTTGCAACAGCAAAGATTGAGCCACAGAAACCCGCCATTTTTGAACATAGTCACCTTGGGGTTCGTCTACTTCATGCTTGAACGCTTCAATACACTGAGTTCGAGACATCGCAGCCAAAAATGCCATTTATCAGTTTGTGAACAGCGAAAACCGAGACCAATTCCGTACCGATCCACAAGCTTGAAAAATCAAAGATGGAAAGTTATATCTGAACTTAGACAAGTTAGTACAAAAACGTTGGTTGGAGAACACACAAGAGTTCATCCAGGATGCGGACAATAATTGGACCACTATAAAAACGCTTGAAGCCTATAAGCTCTAGATAAATTGCCACTCCCCTCCCTTCTATAAACGGAAGACCCTATGTCTTCCGTTTTTCAATCCACCCTTGTTAACCTTTTCTATTGGTTAATTACTTGCGTACATAAAACATTGATTTTCCGAGTTTCAGCTAACACTGCTCTTAAGCTATGTGATCTAGACAACATTTTAAATGGGTTAGTTATTGATAATCTAAACATACAATTGCGTTATGTTATAACATCCATAAAATTCTGCTTTCGATGATTTTTTCGCAAAGCGTTTAAGAGGTCAATCTTGAGTTAAAGGAAAGTATGATGAAACTACACAAGTTAGCGGCGCTGTGCGCTCTTACTCTCGCCGGTAATGCATTTGCCGACGTCACCGTTAAGGAAACAGATAAATTCCAAGATGTGGCAGATAAAGTAAGTCAACTAACAGAGAAAGGCGAAAAGCCGCTGATCGTTATTGATATCGATAACACGCTTCTAACCTCGACGAGCGATATCGGTGGTGATATTTGGTATCAGTGGCAGCGAGGGAAACTGGATGTGAAGCCATCAGCTGAAGACAAAGTAGATTGCCTATTCCAAGACTCAATCGGCCTGCTTTACGAACTTGTTCCCATGAGAATTACCGAAGACGATGTGCCAAGCACCGTCAGCGGCTGGCAAGATAAAGGGCTTACTATAATGGCTCTCACTTCGCGTTCACCCAATTACCGTTATGCGACCGAACGCGAGATGATTCGTAATCAATACGATATGACGCGTACCGCACTGAAAGAAAAAGGCTCAGATGAGCTACCAATTTACATCGATAACCCTGACCGCCCACTGAGTTACATTAATGGCATCATGATGACGACAGGAATGAACAAGGGGGTCATGCTCGACTACATCCTTGATAAAACAGGTCAAAGCTTTAGCAGTGTTGTATTTATCGATGACAGTAAAAAGAACATCGTCAACATGGAAGAGGCCTACAAAGATGATGCTTCTATCGATATCAATATTTTCCACTACACCAAGGTGGAACATGATCGCATGAAACAGTATGGCTCAGTTTTGACACAAGAGCAGGCAGACAAGATGGCTAGCGATTGGAAAGAATTAAATGTAGTTCTTGATAAAATTGCCCCAGCTCGACTTGGGGAAGCGTGTTTGGGGCAATAATCTAGACCGCTACATTTAGGGTCGCGGGGCGCAACGCTCCACGACCTTTTTCATACACCATCTACCGCTTCTTTTGTCATATCCTCTCGCTTACACAGAAATAAATGCCACGCGAACCCAACCTATTTTTATTCTATACTCATGTCAGATAAGCTTTTCATTTCATGGAAGAATAATGATATTACCTAGGATTTTGGCACTTGGGCTCTGTTTATTTTCAGCCTTCTCTTGTGCGACTCCATGGCTGTTCGTCAAAGGCGAAAATGTCATCACTATTCATAAGCGTAATCATGGGAGTGGTCTTATTGAAGTTCGAGCCCAAATGCAGGTCGAAACGAGCTACTCAGGTTTTCTCTTGTTATTGGAGGACAGCGATAACGTACCGAATGGGATCGACAATGTGTCGCACAGTGAAGTATTAATGCAAATCTCTAGTAATGAGAATATCGTCTACACCCAGTTCAAAGCTCCTTGGCCAGCTCGTGACCGAGATATGGTGACGTATTCGAAATATGAAGTAGAAGACGGTCAATTCACCTTAACCATTAAAGATGCATCCAATTACTTGGCTAAAGAGTCGGGGTATATTCGAATCAACGAGGTCGATGCGCTTTGGGTTTTACAGCCTCTAACTAATGGCCTGACCCACATCACCTATACGGCATATGCGAATGCAGGCGGTATCTTGCCTGACTGGTTAATGAATCGTTTATCAGCTAACAACGCATTCAATACTTTCAAAAAGCTTCAAGACCAGCTTCCAAAGTACCAAGGGCAACAGCACCCTAATCTCAACCAATAACTCATCATCAGCTTTAGCTTACGCTTAAGGCGTGGGACGGTTAATTTCGTCTCGCTAGGTCACGCGCAAGAATCAATGCTAAGCCAAAGATCTGAGAAAGGTTTTCGACGGTAATCTCTGGAACTTCGCCACTAAACCACTCACCAAGCTGACCACACATTGCATCTTCTAATTCCGGTGTCACCGACGAGTTTGAAGAAGTACTAATATCCATGTGCAACAACATAGATTCACGCTTACGTTCTAAGGTTTCAATCGTGTTCCAAGCCAACTGAATCGAGTAGACGTTGCCCTGTTAACGCTCTCGGTACTGGGCTTGTTCAACCACCATTTTGTCGAGCACTAGGCTCGACACAACGATGGCAAGAATAGAATATTCAGCACTAACCCTGTTAATACAATCATCCACGGTGGAGGAAGGCGTAACGCCATGCTTGTCCTTATATAAGCTTGTCAAACGGGAGATAAAGCAAGTTTAGAACAACTAAAGACACCATGCTGGCAAAGGTCAAATACATGCCTTGCTTTCTGCCCTTCAAGCTACGAGCAAGAATGCTTTTTCCATGAATAATACGACCAGCAACAAAAGCAACACCAATAACGTGAATCAGCCATACATTGGCGCCATTGAACTCTAGCAAAGCCATCAGTATCACGGTAATCGGGATATAATCCATTGCGTTACTTTGAGCGGAACGGGCCACTTGTAACGATTCAATACCACCATCTGCGTGTGCCACTTGATTCTTTCTTCTTTGCTTAATTACTTCAATGGAAAGCCATAACATGACCAAGGTGAGCAACGAAGCATATAACGCTGTAACCATTATCATTTCCTACTGGTTAGTTTATTCGGCGGGCTACTTCAAGATATCTGTATTCAGCAAACAAGGAGCATTCACGCCCGTACGCATGTAAGAGATCTCTCACAACAAACGTAAGAGATTACAATCAAGCTTCGCAGAAAAATCCTAGATTACAAACCCAAGTCATTGTTTTGTATGTGTCCGCACAGTTTTCTTTAGCTTAACTTACCGATTATTTACTTGAGGTAGATTGTGGGAGAAGCCTCGAGAGTGTTTAATATACATGTCGACAAGGAGTTGGCAGGAACAGGAAAAGCCTAATGGATTAGGTATCTTCAGGATGAAGATTTGATGATTTAGGATGACTTATCAGCAAGGAAGTTATGCTCTAGGATAGAGTCACTTATCAGGTTGATGAGTTCGCAAGGACACCGCTAGGAAGGCGATGAATTGGATAGGTTAAAGGATTTAGCCACGTCAAGGAACGATGCAGGGACCACCAGTTACTTATTGAAAGATAAGTAACGCGCAGTAGTAGGATGGCTACAAAAAGAATAGACCCCGTTTGGTGAAAGCCAAACGGGGTTTCCTTTTTCTAAAGCCTAAAAAATGTTAGAAGTCAGGCTACAGAGTAATGTTCATCAGGAACATCGCACCAAACGCATTCAACACTGAAATAACGATCATCACTGGAATATAACGGCCTTCGGTACCAATTGGTCCCATGATACGGCCCATGTATTGAACCTGTGAGCCCATCAAGTAAATAGCTGGCGCTAAGATCGCAATATGATTGCCATTCAAGATACCTTAGTCAAATAGCGTGATTACCACACCCACTGCACCGCTCATCGACATCCACGCACCGATCAATACTGCAGCGGCTTCACCCGGCAAACCAAACACCGCCACGATTGGAGCAAAACACAACCGTAAAGGCGAGTGCGATGTAACGACCAATCGTGACTTTACGATCGGTTTTCATTGGATTAGTCATAAGGATCTCTATACATCTAGTTTATGTAGAACAGAACACGCATAGATAGTGCAAACTAATTAGCAGAAGGTTAATGACCAAAATCAAACAGAGTATTGGTTTAAATTGAAGATGACAGGCAACATATAAAACTGTGATTATGGTTTCGATATCGAAATACAAACTGACAAAATCCTCATATTTCACATACAAAACTAAATAAATTTTACTGCAATAGCGCAACCGAAAACAGACAGAAGAAATACAAAAATCAATGTCCAACGGATAAGAACCTGGATAGCCGATATCTGATAATCATGTAAGAGATCTCTTACATGATTTTTTAGTTAAAATTTTATTTAATTATAATACAGGCACTTAAATCGTGATTTTTCTTCCAAAACGCAACCGTTTCCACTCTGCTGATTGAGTTTTAATCCAAGCCGAATTAATGAGCCATTTTATAAAGGATTTGAGCTTGATTCGAAATTCCAGCCTCAAGAGGTGCTATAGACTTCGCGCAGCCAATATAGAAGGAAAACGGTGACAAAAATGGAAATGAGAACACTCAAATATCAGGTAATGGGTAAAGGCCTGTGGATCACTGCCACGGTGTCTCGCGCAGTTGCGGACCAACTTGCGATGGAATACCAATCCTACGGCTGGCCTGTTGAGGTATGTGCTGTAGAGCAAACAATGACGTTCGCTCAAAATGCTGCATAGTGTTGGCGATTTAGAAGGGGCTCTATCGACAAAGTGTTCGATAGGGCTTTTTCACTTCATCGCTATTTTCCAATAATCGACGCTTTTGGCTTTGTTTACGATGTCCACTAGGTTTACAGTTTTTCACTGTGGGTTACGGCTTTCGCCATAATCTAAGGTTTCCATCATAGTTTCTGGTATTCAACATAATCTATTGAATTATTAAGATATCTATCACGCTCCATATGGTTATTTAGGTCTACGCTTTTACCCGTGTTAATAACTTATTAACTTCGGAGCGTAATCCATGCTAGGTATCCAGCTTTCAGTTGTTCTCTCTTTCTTATTTTTTTCTACTGTGGCGGGCGCTGCTACTGCTCAGTTGGGAGAACCTCTCAAGCTCACCAATTCATTTGTTGGATATCTATCCCTCACCATTTTCGTTGTCGCCTACATAGTCGTGATGATGGAAGAATACCTAAAGCTCCGAAAATCCAAGCCGGTTTTACTTGCTGCTGGTCTCATCTGGATCATCATTGGCTTCACCTACCAAGAATACAACCTCACTGAGGTAGCGAAACAAGCACTCGAACACAACCTACTCGAATACGCCGAATTACTGCTTTTCCTGTTGGTCGCGATGACGTACATCAGCGCTATGGAAGAAAGAAGACTGTTTGACGCACTTCAAGCTTGGATGGTCGGTAAAGGCTTTAACTTCCGATCCCTGTACTGGTTAACCGGTATTCTGGCCTTCTTTATCTCGCCGATTGCCGATAACCTCACCACTGCTTTATTAATGTGTGCTGTGGTCCTCAAGGTTGCAGGCTCAAACCCAAAATTCGTAAACCTTGCTTGTGTGAATATCGTGATTGCGGCCAATGCTGGCGGCGCATTCAGTCCATTCGGGGACATCACAACACTGATGGTATGGCAGGCAGGCTACGTGAGTTTTAGCGAGTTTCTTCCCCTATTTATCCCCTCAGTCATGAACTACGTTGTTCCAGCCTTGATCATGTCTTACTTTGTTCCGACATCTCAACCCGATACGGTTCACCAACATATCGAGCTAAAACGTGGCGCGAGAAGGATCGTATTTTTGTTCATCATGACGATTGCCACAGCGGTCGCTTTCCACGCTGTGATTCACTTCCCTCCC
Source organism: Vibrio sp. nBUS_14 (assembly GCF_051201655.1). Taxonomy (NCBI): domain Bacteria; kingdom Pseudomonadati; phylum Pseudomonadota; class Gammaproteobacteria; order Vibrionales; family Vibrionaceae; genus Vibrio; species Vibrio sp. nBUS_14. The sequence goes on along the minus strand of NZ_CP179207.1, from coordinate 424,001 downwards.
GTGATGGGCATGATGATGGGGCTCGCCTATCTGCAGTTCTTTGGATACTACTTGCGTAAAACCTTACCCAATTCACTCGCTAAGAAAAAAGCGGTGGCGATTGCCGATAACGACGAGGACGCACTCAAGAGATTAGGCTCAGTGGTGCCATTTGATGTATTTAGAAGGGTATCTAATGCCGAATGGGACACATTATTGTTCTTCTACGGGGTTGTAATGTGTGTGGGGGGTTAAGTCTGCTAGGGTATTTGGAATTGGCTTCTGGGGTGATGTACAGCCAATGGGATCCAATTTGGGCCAACATCATGGTGGGAATCTTGTCTGCGATTGTCGATAACATTCCGGTTATGTTTGCGGTGTTATCAATGGAGCCTCAAATGTCGATAGGTAACTGGTTGTTAATTACCTTAACGGCTGGTGTAGGCGGTAGCTTATTGTCAATTGGTAGTGCAGCCGGCGTGGCATTAATGGGGGCGGCACACGGCAAATACACCTTCTTTGGTCACCTAAAATGGATGCCTGTGATCATGATTGGTTACGTTGTGAGTATTGCGGCACACCTTTGGTTAAACGGCGATATTTTTTAATAAGAGTCTGTTTAAGGAAAGTGTCTAGAAGGCCGTATCATCCAGCGGCCTCTCAACTCGTGTCCAGATGTTGCTTAACTGCAGGCTGGACACTGATTGCACGTGAGCATCGCACCTTCTTAATGGATTCGCATGACCAATCCGGGCCCCTTGCAGCTATTGACTGAATTTAGCTCAATGCTGATCAAGTCATCTTCGACATGATAACTGCGGGTAACGTTGCTGTTCACCGATTGATAAATGACTTGCCCCGATTCAAATTCGAGATAGCTTTCGTTGTCTGCGTTCTCGTACATGCCGCTAAATAGAACAAGCCGAGGGACTTCGAATGGACGAGTGGTATCGGTTAAGCAACCCGTCAACAACAGTGCGCTACTGCAACCGATTATCAGAGAATGATGGCTATTCATTTGGGCATCCTTGCCTAGAGAGCATGCTTAAAAGATATGCAACCAAATAAGTATTTTCCAGAAAGTGGCAGTTTTATTGCAAAGTCACACTTTAAGAACCCTTAACGTTGACCAGTCATTGATACGCCATCTTCAACAAACATTCCGAAAAAGACTCTTTAATCTCCTTCTCTTCCCTCAATAACCAACAAGCGTTGTTTGCGTTCTACGCCGCCCGCATAACCCGTCAATTTGCCATTTTTACCAATAACTCGATGGCACGGCACAATCACTGACACCGGATTTTTTCCATTCGCCAAACCCACTGCACGCACCGCTTTTGGATTACCGATTGCATCGGCTAACTGAGCATAACTCCATGTTTCCCCGTAAGGAATCGTTGTGAGAGCTTGCCAAACCGATTGCTGAAATGGCGTGCCCTTTGCCGCGATTGGCACAGAAAACTGGATAACTTCCCCCGAAAAGTAGCGATTGAGTTGGTCGGTGACCAATTCAAAGATCGGAAAGCTATCATCTCGAATTCCTAACTCTTCAGGCTTAGTGGTGTATATTTCAAACCAGAGACCTAACAGCCCTTCATCGTTCGCCTGTAAAGTCACAGTGCCCAGAGGGCTCTCGTAGTAAGTAAAACGGTTAGCCATGATATCTCCTAGCTTAGTATTCCGATTAAGATTGGTTCCAACAATGGAATGTGGCGTAGCTGCCCCACGGCGACACGCTCTCTGCATTAATAGCAGGACGATGCCTAATGAATTTCTTCACCACCAAATCGCCCACGAGCAAATGGTTAGGCTCACTGAGCCCTCGCAGCTGCGCATATTGGATCGTCCAAGGCCCTATGCCTTTTAGGTCAATCCACTTAGAAGGATGCTCGGCTTCGTTATCGACCATGTATTCGGCAAAACGCTTTAAGGCTTCCTTGCGACTTCCCGGCATTCTTAGAAAGCTCACATCAGCATCAGCTATTTGTTTAGGTGTTGGGAAATACGCTTTCTCAGATGCTTCAGCAATTTTGTGTAAATCAGAGCACTCTTGTGAATTAGCTGGCTCTTGCAAATTAGAAGCCTGATGTGAACCAGAAAGCTTTCTTACCAACAAGTTAAGCTGGCCAATCGCCGCCGTTACCGAAACTTGTTGGCCGAGAATCGCTCTGACTCCGGCCTCCCAAGAACTCCATACACCCGGAATGCGAATGCCGCTTTTAGCGACCAAGTTAGAGTCAATGGTGGTAAAGAAAGCTTCAACTTTGCTGATATCGACATCAAGGTCGAACATGCGTCGAATGTTGGCGATCAAGCTTCTTAATTGGCTCATATCATCCAACTCAAACTCAATATCCAAGCTACTTTCTTTGGCTACAGTGGCCTTGAACCAGCCCTTCGAACCATTCACGTTCACTGTGCGTTGGTAATAGCCGTCTCCCACCTCTTCTAAGCCTTCAATCATTCGTCGTCGATAAAAACCCAGCAAATGATCCCAGTCCAACGGGCCAACAAAACTGAGTTGGATATGATTACTTAGGTTATTACTTGGCTTAGCTCTTCGGATTTGACTTGGTGAAAGCTGAAGCTCTTTTTGAAAGGCATCATTGAAGCGGCGCGTGCTGTTAAAACCACTCGCAAAGCCCACGTGTGTAATACTCATGCTACTGGTATGCAGTAACTGCTTGGCAAACATCAGCTGACTATAAAGACTATATTGCTTGGGTGACACTCCGATGTAATTGTCAAATAGGGTTCGTAGATAACGGTCTGAAATGCCTAGTCGAGTGGCAAGGTCGACAATCGACCCCGAATTCAGCGCGCCGCTGTCGATTAATTGCATAGCTCGCAGAAAGGTAGTTTCAACCCCTTTCCACGCAGGAGAAAAAGGCGCGCTGTCTGGGCGACAACGTAAACAGGGGCGATAACCCGCTTTCAAAGCCTGAGCTTGATGGGAAAAGTATTCGACATTTTCTTCTTTGGGTGGGCTCGCAGGGCAAATAGGTCGACAAAAAATGCCCGTGGTTTTCACCGCAGTAAAAAACATTCCATCAAAACGAGCATCTCGAGCATAACGAGCTAAATGGCACTGCTCACTCGTTAACGTACTGTTGTGATGAATACTTTTCGACATGTCGTGCTCTTCCATTTGTTCATAACCTTCATTCTGATAACTAAAAGTTTACCGTTAACTTCCATTGTCGCTAGCCATTTTCGGAAGCGAAGGTCAGATAAGTCACAAAAAAGGTTTTAATTTTATCCAATTCGACTAAATTTAACCTAGAGAAGGTATTCTTCTCACAACGTCAACAATAGGTACTTAGCACGCTAAGATGCAGAGACCTATTGAAAAATAAGGAAAAAGGCTATGGTTTTACACACGTGTCGTATTGTTTTATCAAATCAACAAGTTCTCACCAGTCAATCAGTAGAACAATCTCTCAGCTTCCTTGAAGGTAAAGCGAGCAAAGGGGTTTCTAAGATTGAAATAGACGCAACCGATGGACATCAGATCCATACCTATCTATCTCACTCTCTTGAAGAGTCCATTGAGAACTTAATGAACCTATAACGCTTTCAAAACATAACGCTTTGAAATAGCTTACGGATACCAGGCTTAAACTGGTTTAAAAACAAAAATGGCTCCCTTGCTGGGAGCCATTTTAAATTCATCAGTATAGTGACAACGGATACCACTACACAAGTGCTTGTTCAGCGGCCTGTTGTAACGTGTAAGCCGTCGATGGGTCAATCTTGTTAACCAACTTTTCAACCTGAATGATAGCATCAACCGAGGTGCTGCTTTTACGGTAGCTTAGGTAGATAGGACGATACCAGTCTTCGACCCCTTTCACCTTATGAAGCTGACCTGAATCGATAAAAGGCTCAACCATAGAAACAGGTAAATAGGCACTACCTCCTTTCTCTAAGATAAAGTCTAAAGCGATACGAGCCGTTGAGGTACGTAAATACGGCGCGGGCACTTTAGGATGACGCTCGGCATGTTCAGAACCAAAACGCGTTCCCCAATCGACATAAACGTATTTATGTTGGAATACAGATTCCAGATCATCTTGTTGCGTTGATACCAACACCAAAACCAAATCAGCGACTTTTTTACAGTTCAGCTCTTCCGCTTTAATCTGATCGAACGCAAAAGCCATATCTAAGGTTCGTTCTAACAAATTACGGTTCAGTTGCTCGCGCCCCATCACCTCCGCCATAAAGCCATAACCACCAAAAGAATCGGTTACCACGCTCAAACAGTTTTGCAGATACGCATCCCAAATATTCGGTGTTCCACCCAGTGTTAACTGCAAGGCTTTACCACTCTCCAACGACAACTCAAATTTGGCCTGTTGTAACGTCGACACCATCACTTCAGCATAACCAATTAAACGTTCACCGGAAGAGGTGAGCTTGATGTTATTGCGGTCACGAATGAAGAGCTGAGTATCAAAATAGCCTTCAAGCTGTTTGATTCGCGCACTCACCGCCGCTTGCGTTAAATACAAGTTTTCAGCTGCACGCCCAAAATGGCGCACCCTTGCAACCTCAAGAAAGGTTCTAAATACTTTCACATCCATCAAAAATACATCTCTGTAATAAATCTGCTAACTAGCCGATCTAGGATTGTTTATCGTAAAGGCAAAAACGTTTTGTTTCCTATTTTAGCCTTTTAACAATATTTTCGCGTGAGCAATAAACACTAATTTCTATTAAACCACATTACTGAGGCTGATATGTCTGAGACCGAATTCCGACACGGAAAAAAACGTTTTTATGACACCATTAAATTCCCACGAGGGTTCGCAAAGTCAGGTAATTTTACTCTGTCAGAAGAGGAAATCCTAACCTTGTTTGGTGACACTATGCTTGCACTTGAGACTGGTGAACTAACACCAATCAATGCAGAAGAAAGACACTTCATCAAAGTGTTGTCTCACCCTCATAAGGCAAAGTCCAAATTAGACCTTGTTTGGTTGAAGTACATTCAACTAGCTCGTGGACGCCGTCGATTTCATACCCTAAACGGCTGCATACGCGGTGAAATGCCAAGGGAAAAATACGAAAGTGAGTTAGTGTTAGAAGATTAATAAAATAGCTCAAAGTGATACATCATCGCTTTGGGCTTTTTTTCATTCGACTTAGAATTCCAATAGTTATAATTAGATTAACACTAGATATAAATATACATTGACAAAATTAGATTGCAAGTAATACTTATAATTAGATTTGATTGATTGAGATAAAGTCAGGTATGGAGCACTTCTATCACCTCATAGAGACAGCGGAATACATTAACATCGGTGACGTTGAGGTAACTAAAGAGATTGCCATCTCCTTTGGCGCTGAAAATTCGGTGTCATACGAAGACACTCAGGAATTGTTTACCGTTGATAAGCCAATGTCATTCAAAGGTGTTCTCATGCTGTTTACCAGCGAAGGTAAGCCAGTGTTTGAGCCCAATGCTTACATCTTAAGTCGTCGTATCGTAGAGGGGGCGAAGGACGTTAAGCCAACGTGCTTTCATCTGTTGAGGTATTACCGATACTTGGATGCCAACAATCTAAAATGGGACGACCACGAAGAGCGATTACAGCGCTACCCAATTTTCCTTTATCGAGCTTATTTAGAAGGTGAGATAGAAAAAGGTAACTTGAGTCGAAGCACTGCCGTTTCAGCTCTGTCAATTGCGAGGCGCTTCTATCTGTTTTGTTACCGCCATGGGTACATTTCTCAATTGCCGTTTGAAGTGACGGGCACTACCAAGTACGGGCAGACCTTGACGGACTGCTCAATCCGAAGCGCAACCAGAGAAACCAATCTACAGCCATTGAATGACCTTGACCTACAGCATGTGAGGGACAATTGGCGTTGCAATGGGCTGTCTAAAGAATTTCGTTTAATGATTAGTGTGGCGCTTTCTGTAGGGCTTCGCGCTATAGAGGTCACAGACATTAAGCCTAAACACTTTGCTATTCCCAAGGGCTTCAAAGGGAAGACACTAACGGGCATCTGGATTGGGCCTGACCACGACTGCAAAACCAAATATGATATCAACCGACAAGTCTCTATGCCTGTTTGGTTGATGAAGTCACTTAATGAGTACCATGAAAGTGAGCGATATAAAAAGCGGCAACAGTTGTACTTCATGAATACGGGTGATATGAACCCTCCCGCTTTTATCAATAAGGATGGAGAACCGTTCACCACTAAGAGTCTCAACTCATTGTGGGCTAAGTTACGCGCTGCGATACAAGAGAACAGTAATCCTCACTTTAAGCATAAAGAGCATGATTGCAGGGCAACGTTTGGCGCTTATAAGCTTGAGTCGTTGGCTCAAATTAAAGAGTTGTCGATGATGCAAGCGCTGAAAATGCTAAAGGACGAAATGGGTCATAAAGATTTAGAAACCACCATGCTGTACCTCAAGCATTACGAGGGCAATCCTGAAAAGAACCAAATCCCCGAGATAACCATGAACTTGCTAGAGGATGAAACGCTATCGTGACTGATGTAATGGATACCGAACCCAAAGAAAACGCTCGTGCTTATCGCTCTACACCGACCACGGAGATGGTCACCGACAACACACTGACGGCAATTACCAAGTGGAAATATACTTGGAAGAACAGTAATGGTTACAACTCAACGTGTGACTTTGCGGAGCTAAAGGCGTATGCCACGGATGAGCATATTCGCTTGCTGATTTCCAAGTTCCAGCAGTCAGGGTGGCGCGAAGCATCAAAGGTGGAGCAATTCCGTAATGTCCGACAAATTATTCGTCATGCATTCAATGCCCAAAGCGGAAAACGAAAAACCAAAGTTCAGTTTTCTACTGAAACATGTATTCAGTACATCCATGCGACTTACCTTTCAATGGCAAGTACAGGTAAGGGGTTGTATGGTAAGTCTATCAAACCGAAATATCTTGGCTGGCTAGGTTCAAACCTAAATTCAATCTGCAAAAAGTTTGGCTTCGGAACAATCCCTAAAGCAGCCAGAAACCTTGATACGAATTCAGCGTCTTTAGATTCTGACAACTACAACTCAAAGCAGTTGCGCTCTATTGCCTTCGCCTTGCTCGCTGACCGCAGAGCGCTGTTAGAGCGCTATCAGGATGAGTCACTATCTGAGTATCAAAGAAAGTTAGCGTTTGATAGGTTGGTTTACAATGCGGTGTTGCTGACCATCTACTATCTCGGAACAGGGCAAACAGAAACCTTAAGTATGTTTTTAGAAGATGAATGGGTGTGCCAGAAGTCAGGAGCAGGTCGCATCAGCATTGAGGGATTTAAGACTCGCGGAAACACGGTTGAACTTCGCTCATTCACGCCTAGAGCCTCCTGTAAGCGTTTTTTTGAAGAACACCTTGCGTTATCTAAGGCGCATTCTACTTTTCTGGGTTTGGATAAGCATTATCTATTCCGAAAGATGAATGGTGATGTTCCAACCGTAAATAACCTCAATATCTATGCTCAAGATTATCTGGTTAAACACTCCAAGCGCATCCAAGCTTTAATAGAAAAGAACCCTGATTTTCGCTTGAACTGTGAACTATTGAAATCATCCATTAAGCAGTACGCAGAGCATAAGCTAGGGCGAAGCAAGGCGGCACAAAACACCCGCAATGCATCTGATACTTATGACAACGCCAAGTATGGCAAAGTCACTAAAGGCGAAGCCAGAAACCAATTAGCACTTGGCCTAACGGCTTTGCACAACTTGGGTGAAAATCCCGATGGGGGAACGGTTGTCGCGGTGGCACAAGCCAAAGAAGCGATTGGTGAGGTGATTTCGCATGAGAAATGGGAAGCCTTAAAGGAAGCCGATACTGAGCACCGCGTGGCTGAGAATCAGAACGGTGGTTTTTGTAAGGGTGCCGACACTCCTCAAAAAAAGGAATTCCAGAAAACCGTAGACAGAAGTGGTGTCCTTTCGGATGAAGAAAAATCCCAGCTAGGTTGCGGCTTCGTCGTGAAATGCTTTGGCTGCTCGAATTTTGGCATCGTGGATGACCCACATGACATATGGCGACTGCTGTCCTTTGAGAAGCGACTGAATGAAGCCATGTTGGTGCACCAAAACGTAGAGCACTTCATCACGAACTTTGGTGAAGTGAAGGCGAACCTAAATAAGCTCAAAGCACGGTTTAAAAAGGCTCACCTCAAAGCTGCGATGAAGCAATTAGAGCGAGAGTGCCACCCTCTGTGGGATGAAAACTCCGTTATGGACATATTCAGGGGGTAAACCATGTACAGTATCAGTCATGATTTCAATAAGTTTGAAAAGTATGCTCTACCGCTAGCATCGAACCCGTTTCCCATGCCTAGTGACGACGCAGTAGTGAGCGTGGATAAAGAAGGCAACCCAGTTTCCTATTTCGGTGATGATGTTTGGGATTTTAATGCATTTTTTAATCTCACGAACGACACGAAATCGAACTACCAAATTAGTTTTCACCCAAAAAAGCACAACCCCAATCTGCTTATTGAACTCAAGCAGCGACTCTATTTTTTGATTTGGGGAGCAAAAGGTAACCTGCTTCACATGGATGGGGGCATTTTTCGTAAATTTAGTCAGTGTCGGGAGATAGCGGTTAAGTCAAACTATGCCCTGAGAGTATTTAAAGACACTTCCATTGACTCCTTCTCTCTACTCAGTAATGAGTTGGTTTTTTGTCAATTGCTTCATGAACAGAAAAAGCACAGTGAAAAGACGGTAAAACTTCGATTAGAAGCACTAAGCGTCCTTAGGCAACTCAACAAACACTTCCCAGAGCAGCGTCACTTTTCACTCGGTATTCAAGAAGGAAAAAGCCTCAAACAAATCGCCAAGCAGTATTCAAGCGCTGGTAAAGGGCATTACCCGACGGTTATTCCTGTTATTTATGAGCAACTGATGGGGCGCTTGATAGAAGATGTCACCGCTGCACATGAAAAACTGGAAAACCTTACCGATGTAAAAGCTTATGCTCAAAAGTATGGGATTACCGAGCGCCAAGCCTGTGATGAATTCAGGGCGATAGAAGGTGCTTGTTTTATGACGCTTTCTGCCTTTACGGGCATGCGAATCAGTGAGTTAACACAAATAGACTCGACCTCTTACAAAGAAGTTGACCTTGACGGTATCAAGCTATGCACACTGCGTTCTTGGACTCGTAAGTTAGAGACATTACCTAGAGAGGATGCATGGGCGTGCGCCCCTATCTGTGAAAAGGCGCTAGAGGTTTTAACAGTACTAAATAATGACTATCGATCCAATAAAGGTGACATTCACTGTTCACCACGATTTAGATTCGATGGTAAGCATGGGGTTAGTGATATCATCAAACGTCAGCTAAACGATGTGGTGCTAAATACAACAAACCTTGGACATAGCATTACTGGCTACTCAAAGCACCTTGATATTACCTATGACCCCGATGAAATGGATGAGGTGTATGGCTTGCTAAACCCTGTCGTACCTGCTCAATATAACCCTATTAAAGAGCGGGAGGATGGCACGTTTTATTGGCACTTTTCGACTCACTCACTGAGACGTACCTTTGCCCATTTTCTGGTCGGAAATGGTTTAGTGTCGCTGGCGGCTTTGAAGCATCAGTTCAAACACATTAGCCTATCAATGACCGCTATTTATGCCAGTCATGCTGAGGTCTTAACGTTGCTTGGAATCGAGAATCCCGCCAACATCAAGAAGGCGGTTGAAGACGCAGAAATGGAAAGCCATAAAACCTATCTGCGGGACATGATAGACCACCCTGAAGAACAGTCAGGTGGGTTTATGAAAGCGTTTGAGGGTGACCCTAACGTAATGACCGAAGAGCGATTTGAAGAGCTTGCCAAGAAAACAAAAGGGGCAAATAAATCGACAGGTTATGGCAGATGCTTTGCTGGTTTTAAGTGCAAAATGGAGCACTTGTTTGAGCCATCAAGTTGTGTTGGTCGTGACTGTGAAAATTTAAACATTAATCAGGAAGAGGCGCAGCGTTGGCAAGAGCGTCACAGACGAATTGCAGGAAGATTACAGCAAATGAAAGACATGGGGTTCTACAACCAGAACACGCTCGCTCGTGAGTTAACAGACATCCGTGCTGCCGAGAAAGTGATGCGTGATCATAACATCGAGTTTGAACGATTTGAATTAGGAGCGTTGTAATGGCAAACGTAAAAACCAAGCTGATTAATGCCTTCGAAGCACTGAAAAAGGAAGGCAAGAAGGTGAGCCCCTATGCAGTCGAAAAAAGGGCAGGCGTGGCAAACGGGTCATGCAAGAATCACCCTACTATCTTGGAAATGGTTCAGGCAGAAAAGGCTCGCTACCACCCTAACCCCGTCGTGGCTAAGAAAGGGGAATCCAAAAAGAAGAAGCAGGTTGATAAGGAAAGATATGATGATTTGGAAGAGTCAAATAAACGCCTAAGAGCCGAGAATGACCAGTTTAGAGATGAAATGAAAGTAATGGCAACGTCCGTGGCTCAGTTAACGTGGGAGTTGCACCGCTACAAGACATCAACAAGAAAGCAGTCTACTAATGTGAAGAACATCAAGGCTTAAGTTTAAAAAGAGGGGCTGAACAGGTCAGAAGGGCTGAACAGAAGGGCTGAAGAGGTCGCTAACTCGTCTTTGCCCGTGCGACCTGAAGTCGTATGAAGCGTTGTTCACCACGACAAGAGTGAACCATCTGTATCACCAGATGACCCTAGGTTCCTGAATAAAGCAGCGGAACCGACAATGTAACGAAACTCAGTCGTTAGCTGAGTGGGAACGGAATCGTGAGAAGATGTTCCTCCTGAGAACCACAGCTCGGGTGAGTGCTAGGGAGTCAATATGATGAATGTAATGTGAATCCATGTAAGGTGCGTTATACGATGAAGCAGCGGAAGTGGTTAATACGCTGTAGCCAAAACGGCAACGAGAGTCGGAAAGGAGTTGGGCATTGGCCTTTCGTGATCAAAGTACTCTCCGCACTAGAGTGGGCATCTAAGTTGACATTTTACGTAACATACGGAACAGGGTAAGCCTGTATCGTTCCCTATGGGAAAGCCCTTGTGGCCGATAGCGATGCGGGTAAAGGAGGTCGGAGAAAGCGAAGGCTGCATTGTAACGATGCAGATACAGACCCGTGTCTGGTCACGAAAGTGAGCCCACTTCCGACTGGTCTTTCGTTGCGAGAAAGTTTGAAGAACTTTATTTAAGGAGAAACGCAAATGATGATTTCTAAAGAGATTAGTGCCTCTCCTGACAGTGCTCAATGGCAGTCTATCGACTGGAAACCTATTGAATCGCATGTATTAAAGCTTCAGATGCGTATCGCAAAGGCAACTAGAGAAGGTAAACACGGTAAAGCGAAAGCCTTGCAGTGGATACTAACTCATTCTCGCTCAGCCAAGCTTCTTGCGGTAAGGCGAGTATCTCAAAATAAAGGTAGTAAAACGCCTGGAATAGATGGTGTCATCTGGAACACAGATGCACGCCGCATAAAAGCAGTTAATCAATTGAGTCGAAAGGCGTACAAAGCCCAACCGCTCAAGCGTATCTACATCCCTAAAAAGAACGGCAAGCTCAGACCATTAGGCATTCCATGCATGATAGACAGAGCGCAACAAGCCCTCCATCTTCTTGCATTAGAGCCTATATCGGAAACGTTTGCTGACCCTAACAGTTATGGATTTAGGCCAAATCGCAGTACTGCCGATGCAGTTGGGCAGTGTTTCAAATGTTTGGCATTAAAGAAATCAGCTAAATGGGTACTTGAAGGGGATATTAAAGCTTGTTTCGACAAGATCGGCCATCAATGGCTTCTTGATAACATCGCTATTGATAAGAGAATGTTGGAACAATGGCTAAAATCTGGCTTTATGGACAAAGGTCTGTTTTATCGCACCGATGAGGGAACACCACAAGGTGGGATAATATCACCAACCTTGATGCTAATGACTCTTGCTGGACTTGAGCAGCATATTAAGTCTACGGCCCTCAAAAAGGGTAGTAGAGCCAATTTCATTGGATACGCCGACGATTTCGTCGTCACCTGCACTTCAAAGGAAGTGTTGGAGAACGATATTAAACCGTTGATCGCTGACTTTTTAGCGGAAAGAGGATTAACATTATCCGAAGAGAAAACGCACATTACACACATCGATAACGGCTTTAACTTTCTAGGATTCAACCATAGGAAGTACAAAGGGAAATTGCTCATTAAACCGAGTAAATCTAACACATTGCTGTTCTTGAGTAATCTGCGCGAACTCATCAAAAAGCATGCAACAACCTCTGTAAACGATCTTATCAAACTGATAAATCCGAAATTAAGGGGTTGGGCTAATTATTATCGCCATTGCGTGGCTAAACAGGTATTCGGATATGTTGGTCATAAGCTATTTCTAGCATTATGGCACTGGGCAGTGAGGCGTCATCCGACAAAATCCAAAACTTGGGTGGCCCTTAAATACTTCGTCAATCGAAAAGGCCAATGGCATTTTCATGGTTGGCAGAAGGTCATGGATATGGATTGCCAGTTCAATCTCTTCCAAATAGCCAAAGTACCGATCGAGAGGCATGTAAAAATCCGAAGTGCAGCGACACCATATGACCCTCAACACCAAGAATACTTGGCTAAGAGAAAGTCAAAAAGGCAAGCTCGCAACTCTTGGAAGGAGCCTATTCTCACTGCTTTATAAGTTGCTGGGTATCAAACGATGCCTTCGTGAGGGCTTGAGCCTAGTGCAGTGAAAGTTGCACGCTGGGTTCTTAGGGGGACGGCACTTGGTAACAAGTGTCGTCTACCCGACCATTATTAGTTTCGCCAAAAAAGCCACGTTCTCGGTCGGATGGGTTTTGGCCAAACATAACTAATCTGAAACCCAAAGCTCATAAAGTACGAAAAATTGTTATCGGAGTGCAGTTCTTAGTTCAAAGAAACTCGATGACTTTTGCTCTACAAACCGCTTTTAAAACGTCACAAACTTACAAAGCGTTATAGAAACATACCGCTTTGTTCAAATGTGTAAAATCTTCGCTAAGAGCGTTTGAGGCGGTCTGAGGGCTGTTTCTGATAGCAAACTCACACATTTACCATAACAGGAATAATGAACACCAGATTTTTGAGTGGTGTTCATTATTTGTACTTTACCTTGCCATTAATTAATTGTTTAAATGAATACTTCATAGGCTCTACGTAAGGATATGACATGAAAAATTCACTACTGATATTGAGTATAGCGACGCTTGCAGGCTGTTCTGGTATTTCACATACAGATACCGCTTATGTAGCACATGCAGAAAGTTTTAATATTTTAGGGGCTCAAATTCCTGGAGATACACAGCAAAGAGCATTAGACCTTGTTCCAGAAGGGGCTACGCTTGAGACAATTCATTCTACTAACTCAGATACGACATCATTACTTGGTATTATAAATCGGATTATTGGTATTGATTACGTTCAGGTTGGCGGAGAAAAAAAGTAATTTCACCATAGCGTCACTTGATGAAAGTCTAGTTGTATATGCAAAAATGCCTCCGATTTCGGAGGCATTTTATTAGATAATTTTATGCAAGTTAATCATTGCTGCACTGTAAGTATAGTTCATGCTTTAGATGTGTGTGCCTTACCTTGAATTAACGTAATGGCACTTAGTGCGAACTCAGATTTAGACACAAGCACGGCTCCTAATCGAGGGGGCGTTCTGCGTTACGGAGTCACGAAATGCCCCCTGTTTTTTAGGTATTGACTGCTCAAGTGTTGCGTTTCATCTGTAGGTTGGGGTTATAGTTGGGCACTACATTATTTTTATCAAATATGAAGGAAGGCCATCATGGAACTCTCACCAAACGATTTAACCCCTACAGAAACGTATAAGTTATTAATCGGAGGGATTACACCCAGACCAATTGCATGGGTTTCTTCTGTGTCGTTGGAAGGGAAAGTAAATCTTGCTCCATTTTCTTTTTTCACAGTAGCGTCGGCAAATCCACCAATGCTTTGCTTTAACCCTATGTTTAATGAAGATAAACTTCCAAAAGACACATTGCGAAATATTCGAGAACAAAAAGAATTTGTGATCCACAGTGTTAGCTATGATGATTTAGAGGCAATGAATAAAACTTGCCACAATGTGGGTGCTGATGTGGATGAATTTGAATACGCAGAGATTGAAAAAGTAGGCAGCTCTCATGTCACTCCTCCTCGTATTAAAAATGCAGTCGTTGCTTATGAATGTAAACTCAATCGTATTATTGACTTGGGAGAAGGTGCATTGTCGGGGCATTTAGTGGTTGGAGAAGTATGCGCGATTCATGTCGCTGATGATGCGATTTCAAATTATCGAATCGACTCAGATAAGCTTGATAGTATTGGTCGAATGGCGGGCAGTGATTACAGCTTAACAAGAGAAAGAACACAGCTTTCTAGAAATTAAAGGTATTGTAAGGACTAGGCATGAAAACTCACCTTTAGCTGCTCTCTGGGCATAGAACAGGTTTTAGGTATGTGTAGTTTTGCTTGAATTTAACGTAACGGCACTTAGGGCGCATCGAGATTCAGATAAAAAAACACCTCCAGAACGAAGGTGTTTTTGCAAGGATAACATATGAAAGCTCATATTGAGATGCCTTATGAGTATAGAACAGGCTTTAGATATGTGTAGTTTTGTTTGAATTTGACGTAACGGCACTTGGTGCCCACCTAAAGCCAATATTTTGCTAGTGCGATCTTATTCATCGAACTAGCTCCTCACAACTAGCTTTGCCATACTTCTAGTTATTCATGGTTTGCTAATTTAGCGAAAGCGCTGGAAAATAAATGTCCAATTCTGAGTTACGATGTATGGATTCGCTTTGTATCGATTATTGGCACGCAGCACACCTACGGTTTAATGCTAAGCTTAAAAACTTAGATTTTTTCTAACTCCCCTCTCATCTAACTTTTCGTTGTTATCCATCTTAATTCCAGTGCGAAAATGAGCAAAAACTTAGATAATTTAGATAAAAGTTAGATTATCGGCTTAGAGGCGTTACCAGAACTGAGTTTTCTAAGTTTCCAATCTAACTTTTAGTTACATGTGCTTTTTTTTGCTTTAAACACACTTTACTTCGACAGTTATAAGTCTAGCTAAACTACACCTTTTTACCAATATGTATATAAAATTCATAGCGATAGAATGTACGGCAATGACTAAAATGTGATTGCCTTGCTTTGCATCGACTCGCTGACACCGCTTCATCGTCTTTCCCTTCAGCTACACTTATTTAGCTCTAAATGCGCAGCCGAACCACCTAAACATAGCGCCCTTTCGATAAACATCTCGTGATAACTCCAGTTCTCGACGCGTATAAGAGAACGCAAACCAGCAGGTTAGATTGTTGTTTTCAGCGGCTGTATTGGATTGACCTTAGGGTATATGACAAACGTATTAATCTTGTTTAACGACACCAAATATCCATATAGAAAATCTGCAACTTTGAGAGTTCTAGTCACAGATATCATTAAAAAAGTAAAAACTTGACCTAAAACAATAGCGGAAATAGACAACTTATTTTATAATGCGAATTAATGTTTCAGAACACTATAAAATTTAATTTCTAGGGGCAAAATCAATGAGACTTATTCCTTTAAGCAACAAAGCAAAAGTAGGTAAATGGGCTGCTCGTCACATCGCAGATTCTATCAAAAAATTCGCTCCAACAGCTGAGCGTCCATTTGTTCTAGGTCTTCCTACTGGTAGCACACCTTTAACTACTTATGCTGAGCTGATTGAACTTTACAAATCGGGCGAAGTAAGCTTCAAGCACGTTGTAACATTCAACATGGATGAGTACGTTGGTATCGACCCTAACCACCCAGAGTCTTACCGCACATTCATGCACGAGAACTTCTTCAACCACGTTGATATTCAAGCAGAAAACATCAACCTGCTAGACGGCAAAGCTGAAGACATCGATGCTCACTGTGCAGCATACGAAGAGAAAATCCGTTCTTACGGTAAAATCAACCTGTTCATGGGCGGCGTAGGCATCGACGGTCACATCGCATTCAATGAGCCAGGTTCTTCTCTATCTTCACGCACTCGTATCAAAACGCTAACTGAAGACACTCGTATCGCGAACTCTCGTTTCTTCGATGGCGACATCAACCAAGTTCCGAAATACGCGCTAACTATCGGTGTTGCTACTCTTCTAGATTCTGAAGAAGTAATGATCCTTTCTCTAGGACACAACAAAGCACAAGCACTTCAAATGGCTATAGAAGGTTCTGTAAACCACATGTGGACTGTTACTGCTCTACAGATGCACCGTAAAGCTATCATCGTTGCTGATGAGCCAGCTCAACAAGAACTTAAAGTTAAGACTCTACGCTACTTCCAAGAGCTAGAAGCTGAAAACATCCAAGACCTATGATCTCAGGTTTTGCTGAAACAAAAAGCCACTTTATGTGGCTTTTTTGTGCCTGAAATTCACGGTCTCAATACAAAATGAACAAATGTTTCAAGCTAGAGGGAGAGGCAGTAATCGGCAGAAGGGTAATGAAGCGTTTGCTCCTCGATAAGAAGATATTGGGACTGAAAGCAATACAAAAAAGCGACTCCTCTAACTAAGAGAAACCGCAATAACTGTAAATTCTAGGATGGGTAAAACAGATTAAAACGAGATAGTTAGGGGAAAGTATTTAAGTAAAAGCGCTTCACGTAAACTTTAAGCTCAACAGCGGCCGCTTTCACAAAAACTGAGAACTAAGAGCTCAGATCTAAGAACTGAGTGCGTTATCTCGGCACAAGGTGTGGATGATGTCTGTGATAGCCAAAACGATCGTCGACTTCACTTTCTGATGGTGTCGACCCAAGAACATTTGAAGCATTGGACCCGACATGGTTTCCACCATCTCCGCATCATATTCAATAGGCATAATACGCTGAACCGCGTGCACCTTATTAAGCTCAAATATCACATCTACTTCAGTGAAGTTGGTGTCTTCACCCTGGATTTTCGCCCACTCTTTTAAGGTAACGAAAACCTCTAAATCGTCATAGAGCTCTTTACTGATCACACCAAGCCCCAATAGAAGCTTACCGCGAACCATAATCTCGCCTAAAGGTCCGCCACTGTTGAGAAGTGGCTCGACAACGAACTTAATCGCCGTGTCATCTTTCTTGAAAATGTTTTTTAAAACCGCATCCACCGTGTCGTCCAATGCATCGTAAGCCGCCATTAGACAGGCGCTAGCGCTCTCAGCTTCAGATAGTGCTTCGAGTAATTCAGTTTCGTGGCTAGTTTGTATTGGCATAACGGCTCGACAATAAGAAAGTGCCACAGGTGTGGCACTTTGATGGTTTATCATTTCAATGCTAGATAAGCTTGTCCCGCTAGTTTAACAACTTCTGAGTCACTATTCAGCTCAGAATAATGCGCTAATGTCTCAGCAAACCCTTTTTCTGCGAACATTGCTTGAAGTTCCACCGCTTGAGGGTCATCTTCATTCTTGTAATGGAACGCAGCTGCGATTGCTTTTACTAAGTGAACATTCGGTAGGCTGTACTCTAATGTACCATTCAGAGGCTTAACTAGGCGGTCTTGCGGGCTCAGTTTACGAATTGGCTGGCGACCAACACGATCCACTTCATCACGTAGGTACGGGTTCGCAAAACGACCAAGAATCTTTTGGATGTATGCAGCGTGCGCTTCTGGATCAAAGCCGTAACGCTTAATCAAAACCGCGCCACTCTCTTCCATCGTTGCGGTTACTTCAGCGCGGATTACGTCATCTTCGATAGAGTCTTTGATTGTCTCGTGACCCGCAAGCACACCAAGGTATGCCGTTACCAAGTGACCTGTATTTAGCGTGAATAGTTTACGCTCAACGAAAGCCATTAGGTTATCAGTGCATTCCATACCTGGGATATTTGGAATCTCACCCTTAAATTGTGTTTGGTCTACGATCCACTCGCTGAACGTTTCAACCGTTACAGCTAGAGGATCTGTTTCGCCCGCTTCTGCCGGTGGAACAATACGGTCAACCGCTGAATCAACAAAACCAATATGATCTTCAGTGAACGCTTTCATTTCATCAGAAAGGTGCTCTAAAACTGCTGCTTTTAATTGACTAGTACCGCGAACCATATTCTCTGCCGCGATGACGTTCATTGGCGCAGTGTTGTTTGCTGCAGCACGCTTTTCAATGCCTTGAGCTATCGACTTAGAGATGATTTTAAGAACAGTAGGACCAACCGCTGTCGTCACAATATCAGACTCAGCTATGCAATTTACCACGGCGCTTGTTGCTGAGTTTACCGCTGTCACGTTCTTAACAACTTCAACAACACACTCTTCGCCAACAATCTTCACTGGGTACTCTTGGCGTTCAATTAACGCATTTACAACCGTTTCATTTACGTCAGCAAACGTAACCTTCATACCAGCATCAGAAAGAAGCTTACCAATGAAACCACGACCGATATTACCTGCACCAAAATGTAACGCTTTCATAATTTTGACCTTATAAATATTTAAATCTAGATAGCTAACTACTCAACAACATGCCTTGACGATATGCCCTAGGCATTAAGCAGTAAGCTATTCAGACTGAATCTTCTTAAAGAGATTAAGACCGAAAATGAGGCCAGTAGGGGGATACCGACCTCCTTCACTCAGGAGCTTGACTAGAGCTTTTTAGTTTCCGTTGAGGATACGTAGAACATCAGCAGGGTTTGTTGTATTCTGTAAGCATTCCACAGCTTCTTCATCATCAAGTGAATTGGTGATAGCCATCAGCACCATGTTGTGCTCATCGCCTTGTGCGGCAATACCGATAACCATCTTAGCGATCGCATCTTCATCTTCGCCCCACTGAATACCTTCAGGGTACTGACAGAAAACGATACCGGTTTTTTGTACGTATTGTTTTGCTTCGATTGTGCCATGTGGTACCGCGATAGACTCACCTAAGTAGGTAGACACAAGCTCTTCACGAGCAAACATGCCTGCTATGTATTCTGGAGATACGTTGCCCAGTTTGACTAGTTGCTCACCAGCGAACTTGATTGCGTCTTCTTTTTGAGTCGCTTTAAGGCCAAGGAAGATACTGTCGTCAGTCAGTGCAAGCTTATTGCCTTCTTGTTCTGGAGCCGCTGCAGGAGCCGGATCTTCTACTTTTTCTTCACCACTTTGTGCGTCGGTAAGCTCTGCAACTAGTTGGTCGTATACGCCGCCGTCTAGGAAGTTACTTAGAGACATGTGCATTGCACCTGGTACGGTGTTACGAGCACGGTCTGTTAAGTCTTTATGCGTGATAACAATTTGCGAATCAGCCGGTAGGTTGTTGATTGCGTAGTTGGTTACCTCGATGTCTAGGCTTGCTGCTGCTACCTTTTTGCGAAGTAGACCAGCACCCATTGCACTCGAACCCATACCTGCATCACAAGCTACATAGACAGCTTTAACATCCGCTAGGTTTACGCCAGCTTCTGATGCTGCGCCTTTAGAAGACGCTTTCATGTCTTTCATTTGAGCAGAGGCTTTTTCTAGTGAATCTTCGTCATTACCCTGAGCTGAAGTCTTAAGTAGGATTGAAGCTACGATAAAAGACACAGTCGTTGCAGCGATAACAGAAAGAACCACACCGATGTAAGAGCCTTTAGGCGTCATCAATAAAATAGCGAAGATAGAACCCGGTGATGCTGGAGAGATAAGGCCAGAATCGAACACTACGTTAGTGAATACGCCCGCCATACCACCTGCGATTACAGCAAGGATTAGACGTGGGTTCATTAGAACGTAAGGGAAGTAAATTTCGTGGATACCACCTAGGAAATGGATGATAGAAGCACCAGCAGCAGACTGCTTCGCGCTACCTTTACCAAACACCATGTAAGCAAGTAGAAGGCCAAGACCCGGACCTGGGTTAGCTTCGATTAGGAAGAAGATTGAGCGACCAATCTCTTCAGATTGCTGGATACCTAGTGGAGAGAAGATGCCGTGGTTGATTGCGTTGTTTAGGAATAGGATTTTCGCAGGTTCAACAAAGATAGAAGCAAGAGGTAATGCACCCGCTTCAACCATCACGTTAACGCCAGCCGCCAAGCCAGAAGATAGAACTTTAACTGCAGGACCAATCACGATGAACGCAATGATCGCACAGATCATGCCGATGATACCCGCAGAGAAGTTGTTCACTAGCATTTCGAAGCCACTCTTCACTTTACCGTGAACAGCCTCATCGAATTTCTTAATTGCGATCCCACCCAGTGGACCTACAATCATTGCACCCATGAACATTGGGATATCAGTACCAACGATAACACCCATTGTTGTGATAGCGCCGACTACCGCACCGCGGTCACCACCAACCATTTTACCACCGGTGTAACCAATCAATAGTGGTAGTAGGTATGTAATCATAGGACCAACCATTGATGCTAACGTTTCGTTAGGCCACCAACCAGTTGGGATGAATAGTGCAGTAATGAAACCCCACGCAATGAATGCGCCGATGTTTGGCATTACCATATTAGATAAGAAACGACCAAAGTTTTGAACCTTGATCTTCGCTTCTGGTGATAACATAGGTAGAACCCCGTAGTGTATTGGTTGGTCAAATGACCGAAAGTGTGTGCTCAAAAGTTGATTGAAATGTATCACAACATTTCCAAAATGCATCTCAGCCCAACTTTTGTGACAAAAATCACACACAAAAAACACTTCAGGGTTAACAAAAGCACTTTAGATCACAAAATCACCATGAACTTAAATTACAAAGCCAAATTAGTGAGAATAACTCTCACTTAATGATGATCAAGATCACACTTAAACTCATGAGCATGAAAAATAAATAGCGACAATGATCACACTTTATAAAAATCCCATCTATAAACTATAAACCAAGAATAAAAGAACGCCATACAAAGCGCGAAATATACGCACCACCTTGAGTATAAATTGGCACAATGTAATTTAATTACAAACTCAATGAGATATAGTTCACACTCAAAATTATCCAATCACACCTTCTCGATTACACCATTGGCTTATGCATCATGAGCACCTTCACCACACTCTTGCAGCAAAAGCTGAACACAACGCACTGCTGTCAGCGGCAACAGATGTGTTATTGTATTTACCTATTCATATTCACCACCGCCTCAACCTGAATCAGCAGATCGCTCTGCTCTGAGAAAAGACTATGTCAGACAAAATTTCCACCTCAGCCCTCGCGAAACAAAGAGGCATAGAAGCCAAAGCTCTATTTAGCGATCTAAAGACCGCTGGCTATATTGTGCGTTCACAAGAGCGTTGGGTGCTGACAGAACGAGGAGAAAGCTTTGGTGGAGAGTATGTAGAACACAAAAAGTTTGGTGCCTTTATAGTATGGCCAGAAAAACTCCTTATCGACTTAGACTCATTCTCAGGAAAAACGCTAACCGCGACTCAGCTGGGTAGTGCCTTTGAGCTCAGTGCAAAGAAAATCAATTTATTGCTCAATGAGCTTGGCTGGATAAAGAAAGAAGATGATGGCTGGCACGTCACCTCAACAGGCTTAAAAGCCGGAGGTGAACAGAGAGAAGATAAAGCGACTCAGAACTTATTCGTGGTATGGCACGATTCGTTAGTCCGCAATAAGCGATTAAAGCAATCTGTGGTCGAGTTTTTAGGACATGACGCTGAAAGCCACTCTACTGATGTATCGTTTTCTAGCTTTCGCCAAAAGTTTGAAGCGAAACACCGAACCTTAGATGGGCACTATGTTCGTTCAAAAGGAGAGCTAATCATCGATAACTGGCTTTATATGGCGGGAGTCGTTCATGCGTACGAGCGTCCACTGCCAATATCCAAACAAGTGATCAGTGATTTTTATCTGCCAAGTGGTAAGGTGTACATCCAGTTTTGGGGAACCGATTCTGTACCCATCGCTGAAGACAAACGCATTGAAACGAGAGAAACATACCGCGAGCATGGCTTTAGCTTAATCGAACTGACTCCGGAAGATATCCCGAACCTAGACAGCGTACTTCCAGCATTATTGCGTCAATATGGCATAAAGGCGTACTAAGCCACTGATCTTGGCTTTCTACAGTATATCAAGATCACACTTAATCACTCATTATGGGCATTAAATACCATAGTGATTTGATGTGTTCGCTATTTTTCCCAAGCCAATCTTCTATTATCTTACACCCATAGACTTAAGCTACCGCAGATACTCGATTTATTGGGGCATGTTCGATAACCATTTAAGCGTTCAGTCTTTTAGAGACTTACTGGTCCTCTATAGATATACAGCCTAAATGCGTTATCCGTTTATTGTTGACGTTACCGAACATAAAACCCTACAACATTTATATTGATAGATATTAGGATTCAACATGACTCATCCAATCATTTCAGATCTAAACACTCGCTACACAGCTAAAAAATACGATGCAGAAAAACGCATCTCTGCAGAAGACATGGAAGTAATCAAAGAAGCACTTCGTTTGTCTGCTTCTTCAATTAACTCTCAGCCTTGGAAATTCATCATCATTGAGAGCGACGCATCTAAACAGCGCTTCCACAACACTTTCGAGAACATGTTCCAGTTTAACCAACCACATGCGAAAGAAGCATCACACACGATCTTATTTGCTCATGATCCTAAGTACACTAAAGAGAAATTCGCTAAGCGTGCTGATACAGAAGTAAGCTCTGGTCACCTACCAGCTGAAATGTACGAGCAATTCTTAGGTGCTTACGCATTCGCAGACATGAACACAGACGAAACAGGTTTCAACGGTAACTGGACTAAGTCTCAAGTTTACATCGCACTAGGTAACACACTGCACACACTAGCTCGCCTAGGCATCGCTTCAACTCCTATGGAAGGCGTAGACGCTGCTATGATCGGCGAAGAATTTGCTGACGAACTAGAAGGTCACGTTGTTGATGTAGCACTGGCTATCGGCTACCACAAAGACGGCGAAGACTACAACCACGGTAAACCTAAAGCGCGTCTAGCTCTTGATGAAATCGTGACCACGCTTTAAAAACTAACAAATAAATTGCACAGCTTATTTGGCCAGACTTTCGTCTGGCCTATCAACATTACTAAAACTTTTGCTCTATTCATGTGAGCAAGAAGACCGAACCTGAAGTCATAGCTTCGATTCACTACTCCATAACGAAATTACCTCTCCATCAGCATTACTATATGCATCAGCATTATCTCGAAACTTTAAATAATCACCCAAGCCAACTTGCGCATTTGAAACTACCAATGACCTCAATATAGCAGATCAGGACGTATACTTTGGATGTGGTACCATCAATTTAGCATCAAAGCCACATAATATAAGGAGAACAAAATCATACAAACCATTATCTTGTCTTAATAATGACTTTAATTGTCCCTATATTGATATTAGTTAGAATTCAAATAATTTAATATTTAATCTAACAAATAACTATCCTCATCAATAAAGGTATAATATGTCAAGAAAAGAAATAATTAATAAAATTTTTAAAGATGCTGGAATCGAAATCAATGGAAGCAATGAATGGGATATAAAAATAAATAATGATAAGATATATGATGACCTTTTAAAAAAAGGGAAGATTGCTTTTGGTGAAGGTTATATTAATAATCTTTGGGATTGTAATAGAATTG
The DNA here is from genome assembly GCF_051201655.1 of Vibrio sp. nBUS_14. NCBI lineage: Bacteria > Pseudomonadati > Pseudomonadota > Gammaproteobacteria > Vibrionales > Vibrionaceae > Vibrio > Vibrio sp. nBUS_14. Next base: position 400,391 of record NZ_CP179207.1, on the reverse strand, counting down.
ATATTCTAGTTAGTAAAATATTGAAACATGATATTGAAAGCCATCTATCAAAAAAAGACATACTAAAAATATCAGCAAATATCGGTATGAAAAATATACTTAACATGCAATCTATAAATCGTGCTAAAAGAGATGTTCCTTTTCATTATGATATTGGTAATGATCTTTATGAAAACATGCTAGACAAGCGTTTAACTTACACTTGTGCATACTGGGATAAGGGCGGGATCGAACTTTAGTTATTGAAAATAAATAACTTTATTTTCAATTGGAACTTTTCCTGATAGTCACGATCAGATCATGAAATAAAAAATATGAGAAACTCGCATGATTATCATTGAACAGCTAAAAAAAGTGAAAGATACCCGTTCGCACATCAACCAAGTCTACCCTGTTATAGAAGTCGCTTTTGTTGTCATAACAGCCATGCTTTGTGGTCAAAACAAGTGGACGGATATCAAGGATTTTGGTGAAGGAAATATCGACTGGTTACGTGAGTATTTCCCCTACGAAAATGGCCTTCCTACTCGTCATAATATTGCAGCAATTATGAGGACTATTGTTCCTGAAACACTCTTAGAAGCTATGGTGGGCTGGGTTAATTTGCATAGAGAGAGGCATGCTCAACCTATCATCAGTGTTGACGGGAAGGTACTAAAAGGTGCTAAAGCAAACAAACAAGATAACCCCCTTTATATGGTCTCGGCATTCGATGTTGATGAAGGTTTGACCCTCACACATCAACCCTGTAAAGGCAAAGGGACGGAGCTAACAGCGATAAGAAACCTGTTAGATACTTTAGATATAAAAGGATGTCTATTAACGGCTGATGCCCTGCATTGTCAGGTTGAAACTCTGAATAAAGTGGTTGATAAAGGTGGCGATTTCTTAGTGCAAGTCAAACTGAATCAGCCCAGTTTGCTTGCAGAAGTGGATGCACAATTCCAAGACTATTGGTCTTTGCCTGAAGATAAACAAGAGTCATACATCACCGAAGATAAAGGGCATGGCAGAAAAGAGGTTCGTGAGGTTTACGTTCTCCCAGCAGCCTTCAGTGAAGCACTCAGAGAAAAGTGGTCTGTCGTTAAAAGTGTTGTTGCAGTGGTGAGAGATAGAAGTGTCAAAGGGAAAGGAAGTTATGAAACATCGTATTATATTTGCACAGATCACTTGTCGTTAGAGTTAGCCTTACAAGCGACCAGAAAACACTGGCACATCGAGAACCAGCAGCACTGGGCGTTGGACGTTATTTTCAAAGAAGATGAACAATGTATTTATGCTGGAGATTCAGCACTAAATATGGCTTGTTGCAGACGTTTTGTTCAGAACTTGTTTAGAAAATCCGAAGGGAACTTGTCAGTACCCAGGAAGATGAATAAAGCGGTATGGGACAAAGATTACAGAGCTTCGGTTTTGTTTACATCAAATTAACAAAGTACATTCGTGCCCTTATACTGGGATGGAGCTGAAAACCTAGACCAAGCTCAAGAAAAAAAATGGATCTAATATGTCGAAAATTAGACTTAAAACCAGGTGAAAGATTACTTGATATTGGCTGTGGATGGGCAAGTTTTATAAACTATGCTGCAGAAAATTATGGTGTAATCTGCGATGGATTAACATTATCCCAAGAGCAAATGAAATTAGGAAAAAAAATTGCTAATGAAAAAGGATTAGACGTAAATATAATTTTGCAAGATTATCGTGAATATAAAGTGGATGATAAATACGACAAAGTTGTTTCAATTGGTATGATAGAGCACGTCGGGCCTGAAAACTATGATGAGTTTTTTAAATGTGTATGTGAACTAATCAAAGATGATGGTTTATTTTTATTACATACCATAAGTAGTCCAATATCAGTAAATAAAACAGATCCATGGATTAATAAATATATATTCCCCAATGGAGTTATCCCATCCATATCGCAATTAAGCCTTGCTTTAGAAGGAAAGATGAATATTGAAGATATCCATAATTTTGGTCCGGATTATGATAAAACACTATTATCTTGGTGTGAAAACTTTGAGAAAAGTTGGCATAAAATATCAGATAAATATAGCGATAATTTTTATAGAATGTGGCGATATTATTTACTTAGCTGCGCGGGTGCATTTAGGAATCGTGATTTGAATTTGATACAAATATCTCTAACTAAAAATGGCAGAGACTTACCTACAAAAGCTCGTTCTAGTTGAGAAAAATATACCTTACTTATATCTAATCTTTTATATTAACCAAAACCTCCTTATTCAGAGTCGGTTAAATTTTGCTCTTACAACATACCACATACCACATACCACATTGAATATCTCTTTGCATTTTTAAATCCAAAGAGAAAATAAATGAGTAGGTAAAATTTAAAGGTTATTTTAGGGTTCTAGATTTAAAATAATTAAAAACCTCCGGATTATAATATAGTACACCTTATAAGTAATCCGGCAGGTTAATTATAAAAATTCAACTATTAAATTTTTATATATAGTTATCATACCTAGTTATCACCTATAAAAGTTGAAAAATTAATCCTTAGTTAAGATAAATGGTGAAATATGTCAGGAGTTAATGTTTCCATCTGCAGAAGCAGTATTGAGCCTTTTCATAAAGTGAATGACCTATCAAGCTTAGCACTTATTACTGAAGGGGGAGGTCAAAGAGGGGTTTTTACAGCAGGCGTACTAGACGTTTTTATGGAGAATAATTTCAATCCGTTTTCTCTTTTAATTGGAGCATCTGCAGGATCTTTAAATTTAGCGTCTTATATTTGCAACCAACGACAGCATGCATATCGTATCATTACTGAAGTTACCACAAAAAAACATTTTTTTAACTATTACAACCTATTTTCAAATAAAGGAGCAATGAATCTAGATTGGTTGATCGAGGAGACAAAAACCAATTTAAAACTTGATTGGGATACAGGTAAAAAGAATATGAAATATAAGAAAGTTCTTGCCTGCGCTTCTTGCCTTTACGAGGATAAGGCTGAATTCTTCGATCTAAGTCTAGGCTCTTGGGAGGATAGTTTAAAAGCTTCTTGCTCAATACCACTACTAAATCGTCATCCAGTTTATTTTAATCAAAAGTATTGGGTCGATGGTGGTTTAAGCGCACCGATCCCGGTTGAAGAAGCTTATAATCGAGGTTTTAAGAATCTTGTTGTGATTCGCACTAACCCCAAAGGAACTTACTCATCCCACCAATGGCTTAAAATTGCTAAAAAGTGTCTTTCAAAAACAAAAATAGCTACATTAATCGACATGTTACTAATTCATGAAAGAAATGAAAAATTTATCAATGATCCACCAGGTGATGCTGTTATATATGAAATTCACCCAAGTAAGAAATTAAATGCTAGTTTAGTAGGCAGTGATTTATTATCATTGCATTCTGACTATGAACATGGACGAAAATTAGGGAAGTACTTTTTACAGTATTATAACCACTTAAAATAATCAAATTTTCCATTTCGTTCCTGGTAACCTTCTAATTTTGATAGAGTGTTAAAGTCTACATAAATTACAGATGCTTATAGATTAACGGATATCAGCTTATTCGCTACAAGATTTAATCTAAAATTGAGAGCCTGCTACGACCTAGATGCGATGCATTTTATGGGAGACTCTAGTGCCCTATTTTTAAAAATCACTTACCTTCTACCTTGAGCTCTTAAAAGCTAACCACGAGTTCTGTTGAGTCGGAAAAATGATGTTTTTGTTAACACGATTTTCGATCGTGTGAAAATTATATGGACAGTTACATAGGTTTTGCAAAGTATTAGATAATTTTAATTCTATCAGACTCCATGTTGTCCTAGCGGACTTTCCTGAAAAGATACTTTCATGTTTACCAGCTATTTAGAGAACATTTCTCTGATGTTTATTTCAAACGCTGATTGGCCAATATTGCTACGCAGCTTCTTGACTAAGCTTGGGAAGTTAAAAAATAAGAGAACATGCCTTACAAGACAAAAAAAGCCAGTCAATAGACTGGCTTTTTATGCGTTAAGCGAGGTGTTCACATTAACCGATAAACGAGATGTAACCTTGTAGGATAATCAGGTTAACGATATCAATGAAGAATGCGCCGACGATTGGCACCACCATGAACGCCTGTGGTGATGGGCCATAACGGTTTACCAAGGAGCCCATGTTCATTACCGCTGTTGGTGTTGCACCTAGGCCAAAACCACAATGACCGCCCGCCATAACCGCTGCGTCGTAGTTAGAACCCATCACTTTGAAAGTCACAAAGTAAGAGAAGATACCTAACACCACCGCTTGAACGCCAAGGATGACCAAGAATGGAATCGCAAGGTCAAAGATGTTCCACAGTTTCAGGCTCATTAATGCCATCGCTAGAAACAGTGACAGTGACACTGTACCAAGAATATCGACCGTTTCGCTGTCGGTTTTATGCAGCTTAGTCACTTCAAAAACGTTGGTGATAAACACACCAATAAACAACGCGTAAACAAAGTCAGGAATCATCAACCAAGAAATTTCAAAGGTCGCAACCCATTGTTCTAGGTATCTCGCACCCGTGATACAAAGAAGAAGAATGAACAAGACTTCAATCACTTTCTTCGCCGTCACTTTGTCTTCTTCGTACTCGTTATAAGTAACGAGCTCAGGAAAACGTTCGTGTGTTTGTGTGCCAGTACCGTATTCAGATTCGAGCTTGTTCTTATCAATCAGCTTTTGCGCCACAGGGCTACCGATGATACCGCCAATAATCAAACCGAACGTGGCAGAAGCCATCGCGATTTCTAGGGTATTAGCAATGCCGAACGTGTCTGCGAAGGTTTGTGACCAAGCCGCACCCGTACCGTGACCGCCAGATAGCGTGATAGAACCGGCGATTAAACCCATCAAAGGCTCAAGACCAAGGGCGGTAGCGAGTGTCACACCGACACCATTTTGAATAATGATGTAAACCGAAGCGACGCCTAAGAACAGAAATACCTTTGCGCCACCCTTGATCAGCTGGGTGTAGTTAGCAGCAAGGCCAACCGTCGCAAAGAACATCAACATGAATGTATTCTGTAATGGCAACGAGAACTCAAGTTCAACGCCATTAAAGTGGAGGGCTGTAATAGCAAAAGCGACGATCAAGCCGCCGACGATGGGCTCTGGGATGTTGTACTTTTTGAGAACCGGTAGCTTTGCATTTACAAAATGCCCTAGAAACAAAACACTAATCGCGATTAGGAAGGATTCTAGTGGCCCTATTGAAATTAATTGATTCATATAACCTCTATTTTTTACGTTCTCATCTTCCTTAATGAGTCTAGTTTTATCTGTATTAGTGTTTGCTGCTCTACCTGTGTTTATACAAATTAGTCAGAAATTGTAGATTAGAAAGCCGAACACATTTACGGCATCAACCTAGCGCCATGTTAGTAGCACGTTAACTTTTATAGGAGATAGAAGGTTTTGTGACCACAATCACCAACAAAAAAGTTAAAGCTGACGTAAATATTATGGCTTCTCGCTCTCTTTTTGAATGCCTAAAAAAACAAAAAGGAGCTATTGCTAGCTCCTTTTTTACCACCATCGCTGGCAATTAGAATTTTTTAGGGGCATACCCTGTCATAACCTCAATGCGAAGCTCTTTACCAATCTTCGTCATTGGGTGAACAATCACTAATCCTTTTACAGACTTTTTCAGTTTACCCATATCCGCTTGCTCAGCTTTTGTGATTTCACGGCTAAATGACATATCAATCAGCGATTTACGTTCTTGGTTCACATCAAAGCTTTCTTTGTGTTTAAGCTGGGCAATTTTCTTAGTAAGCTTCTTAATCTCGTCTTCAAATTGACGAACAACAGGACGATCATTACGAGTTTTAGCAGCCGCTAACTTGTTGCGACACTTGTCTAGACGGTTGTTAATTTGTTGAAGTTCGTTTTTAACACTCATAATAATTTCCTAAGATTTAACAAGCCAATTCGGATTGGGGCGCGGAGTATAGCATAAGGCTTTACCTGAACCGAAATTTATCTGACAAATAGCCCATCGAATGAAATATGGCCTAAGCTGACTACCAATCATTCGCCGCTTGAGGTAACTATTCACTCAATAACTTTGAGAAGAACCAATACTTAAAAGAGAGTGATGAGGGTTAGTAGAACAGATCGTTATAAGAGACCTCTATAACGAAATCACCCAACAACAAATAGAATCAGGTTAGCGGCTCAAACACCTAGCTCTGAAGCCGCTATCAAGCGGTTTACCTAAACTTTGACTTTATACTTAAGATCTTGGGCTTCATCGCCAGTCATGCCTCGAAAGCCCCAGCAATGCGATGGCTGCTCCTTGATAGTGATCTCGATATCAATGGGAGGGATAGCCAGCTGCTTTTCTATTTCAGAAAATATCTTCTTAATCAGGCGCTTTTTGGTGTTCACCGCTCGCCCTTCCATCATATTGATTTCTATGACGGTGTAAGCTTCTGTTCGCCCTTCGGGATAAAAGAAATCATCTCTTTCTAATGGTACAAACCGGTGCGCTCGTTTGTCATCAGGTAACCCCATCTCACTGTTCAAACATTGTTGTAAGACATTAGAAAGCTGTAACTTAATCGGATTTAAGCACTCTTTGATACCATAAATAACGATCATGACCGTTCCTTTGATGTGATGTCAGATAAAGCAGAACTGAGAGATAAGCAACGTAGGATAAGCATGTCGCTTGTTATCTATCCATTGACTGACTAATTCTTAACCCATATTACCTAATGACGTAAGTTAAAAAAGGTTAAACCGATTAAATTGCGAATAAACGCCACAAAAAACCATGCCTCTCTCTCTAACTTCCTGTTCAATAACATCACCCCACATTGATCGAACTTCAACAAGCCCGCGTATACATCTCTGAGTTACGTACGAACCAAATCCGTACAAACTCAACCATGTATGAACTAAGGAGTATTAAGTGCCGAATTCAGCTGAGAAGATCACACGGATAGAAACCGAATCAGAAACTCCCGTAGAGACTTCTCAAAAGCTTGCGGTGTTTCCTCTACCGTTATTCATTTTACCAAGGGGCAGACAAAGACTGCGTATTTTTGAGCCTAAGTACTTGAAAATGGTTGCTCATGCTGCGCGGGGAGACGGTTTCATCATTACGACTCAAGACGACACCCACTCCGAACGTCAGAGTTCTTGGGGGACAAAAGTGTCTATTGTCGATTTCAACATGTCCAATGATCAAATTCTGGAAATTGATGTTGAAGGTGAACAATTAGTGCAACTTTACGCCTCCTTCCGCGACACTGATGACCTGATCAAAAGTGATTTTCGCCCATTGCCTCATTGGCCACAACACAGCTATAAGGTGCCGAACGTAGTCACTGCGTTTCTCGTCGAATTGTTTCGAGAACACGACTCGATCAGAACACTCTACCCATCTCCTGACTTTGAAAGCCCTCAATGGATATGTGCTCGACTGCTCGAAATGATGCCTATCCCATTGGAAAAGAAAACCAAATTCACAGAACCCGCTAGTTTTCCGTCGTTAGTTCCCTTTTTGAATCAAATCATTACAGGGCAATAAGCACTTTTATTCGCTATAATTTTGTATAGTAGAAATTAATTTAAAATAAAGTGATCCCCACCTTCACTCTTCACGTAGTGCCTATCAAATTCGCATGATGGTTAACTACTATGCAAGTGGAAAGCAGAAGAACAGGGAACGGCAAGGAGCATGTCATTATTCCCGACAACAAACTACCTACTGAAAGTAAGGTACCTACAGAGCTATCAAGCTGGCTGGTTTTGGTTGGTTCAGACAGAGATAAGCAGGCATTTACGTGTTTGTTTAAGTTTTTTGCTCCCAAAATTAAGCGTTTTGGTATCAGCAAGTTGGGTGGTGAAGCCGCTGCCAATGAATTAGTTCAAGACACGATGACTAATGTATGGAAGAAAGCGCATCTCTACAATGAAGAGAAAGGCGCAGCGACCACTTGGGTATATACCGTGATGCGAAACGCTGCTTTCGACATGTTGAGAAAGGTTAAAGCAAAAGCAGAACAAACCATTGCTGATGATATTTGGCCGATTGACGCCATGGTAGCCGAATCACAAAGTGACCAGTCTCCATTTGGCGACCATCTAATGAGTCGACACGTTATGACTCAAATAGAGAAGCTGCCTCTCGCCCAGAAAACCATCGTGAAAGGTGTCTATTTCCAAGAGTTATCGCAAGAACAGCTCGCACAACAACTTGATGTCCCGCTTGGAACTGTTAAATCACGTCTAAGACTCGCACTCGCCAAATTAAAAGTTCACATGGGGGAACAAGACCATGATTAAACATCACCCAAATTCGGCAATCTTGCAAGATTTTGTCGATGGCAATCTAGCGGATTCGGTTTCTCTGATTGTTGCTAGCCATGTAGAGCTTTGTGAACACTGCCAAAAACAAGTGAGCATGCTGACGGCGCAAGCTGCTGACTCAGCCTTTGAAAGCGATTCATTAGAGCTAAAACTGTCTGACAGCGAAATGGATGCATTCCTAGTTGATGACGGAGAGTTTGATTTTGACGCGATTAATCAGATCACGGCAGATTTATCACAGGCTGTCGAAGTCGCTGTTGAAGCGCAACAAGAAACCGTGTACAACACCACTTTCACGATTCCTCGCGCGCTCAACTCAGTGGTAAGAAAAGACTGGATGAACTTGGGCAAGATTTCTCGCGCAAGACTCGATTTTGATGACGAATCTCACCACACCAGCTTGCTACATATAGATAAATACGGACAAGTGCCTTGTCATACTCATAAAGGTTTCGAGATCACGCTTCTTTTAGAAGGTAGCTTCGAAGATGAAATGGGCGTTTACAACAAAGGTGACTTCATCTGGTTAGATGGAGAACACACCCATCAGCCTGCGACCAAAGAGGGCTGTGTTTGTTTAACTGTTTCAAGCGATGCCCTGTACTTCACCAAAGGGGTGAGCCAATTGTTCAACCCACTGGGCAGATACATTTATTAGTCTTAAAAGATTTACCGGATACGTCACAAGACTCATAGAGTTGGCTACTAAGAAAAGTAAAAACCGAACTAAAGTAATGTTTAATAAACAACATAATATAAGAATAATAACGAGCAATGAGCGTAAGGAACTGACCAATGGATAAAAAAATAAAAATAGGCATTAGTGCATGTGTCGCCGGTCATAAAGTTCGGTTCGATACTGGACATAAGCGTTCTCGTTTTTGCACAGATGATCTTGCAGACTACGTAGAACTTGAGCCAGTTTGCCCAGAGATGGGCGTTGGGCTTCCAACGCCTCGTCCTACGATCCGTCAAACAAGAATGTTAGATGACATTATTCATGTTTCTCGACCTGATGGTTCTGGTGATGTTACCGGCGAACTGATCGAGTTTGGTCAAAATTATTCAAAGAATAACCAACACATCGCTGGGTTCATTGTGTGTCAGAAAAGCCCAACCTGTGGCATGGAGCGAGTAAAGGTTTACCACCACCATGGACGTGGTTCTGAATCAACAGGCGTTGGCTTGTTCACTCAGCAAGTTATGCAAGGTAACCCTCTACTTCCTGTAGAAGAGAATGGTCGCCTCAACGATCCAATTCTGCGTGAAAACTTTATGACTCGTGTTTTCACTTATCAAAAGTGGCTCGACCTTGTCGATGAAGGTGTCACCAAACATAAACTGATTAAATTCCACAGCGCTCATAAGTACCTAGTGATGTGTCACCACGTTGAAGGCTATAAGAGCCTAGGTAAACTTTTAGCGAGTAACGATTTAGAGATCGACGAGCTATCTGAAAAGTACATTGAAGGTCTGATGACGGCGCTAATGCATCATGCAAATCGTGGTAGTCATGCCAATACTCTGCATCACTTGCAAGGCTACTTTAAAAAACAGTTGAGCAGCGCTCACAAACAAGAGCTCACCAATCAGATTTCATCATTCAGAGAAGGTCTAGTTCCTCTGTTAGTCCCACTAACGCTGATCAACCACTATCTGATGGAATACCCAAACGAGTACCTAGAATCACAAGTTTACCTAAACCCGCACCCACAAGAACTTAAGCTGAGATACGGATATTGAGCGACATTCTATGGATAAGACGAGACCTGCGGATTCACGATAACCCAGCACTCGTCTCTGCGGTTGAAAACGGCGTCTCTATCGCCGTTTTTATTTCAACCCCGCAGCAATGGCAACAACATCACCTTGCACCGATAAAAGCAGACTTCATCTATCGACACCTAAAACAGTTCGAATCACAACTCGCTGAATTCGGTATCACTCTGCTGCATATCAAAGCCACAGACTTTAACGATCAAGCGACCCAACTCATCGACTTGTGCAAACAGAGCGATGCGACATGTGTGTACGCCAATTCAGAACCGGAAGTGGATGAGCAGTTAAGAGACAAACGCTTAATCGCAAGTGGCATCAAACTGAAGATAACCGACTCCGATACGATTCTGCCATTAGGTAGCGTACTGAATAAACAAGGCGAGATGTTCAAGGTTTTCACACCGTTCAAAAACGCATGGTTAAAAGAAGTTCAAGCGAAAGGCATCATTTGCAGCCACGCTCCGGAGTATTCATCAGGAGCGACGCAAGCATGTTCATCTGAAACCGATTCGCCTAAGAACCCATCACTACTGAATCAATCGTTAAGTGGTTTTTCTGACGAGTACGATTTTGACTTTCCTCGTACCGATTCGGAGCGTTGGCCACTAAGCCAAGACGTGCTTGAGAGCGTGATCCCCAATTTCTTAGCCAATAAAGTTAACGACTATTCCCGCCTTCGAGATATTCCATCGGTGAAGGGGACATCTGGTCTTTCGCCATACTTGACTATTGGTGCAGTCAGCCCCCGTTGGTTAGCGATTCAGTTGATTCAGCAACAGCCTGACTTGTTATTTGATACTCAGTTACCGGCCTTTTCTTGGCTTAATGAATTGATTTGGCGAGATTTTTATAAGCATTTGATGTTCCACCACCCTAAACTGGTTAAAGGCGCTAACTTTCAACAAAAGTACAATGGCTTGGATTGGTATCATGACAACCCTAGCTTCAAAGCATGGTGCGAAGGCAAAACAGGTTACCCTTTGGTTGATGCAGCCATGCGTCAATTGGTTGAAACAGGTTGGATGCACAACAGGCTAAGAATGGTGGTGGCGAGCTTCCTGACCAAACACCTGCTGATTGACTGGCGCTGGGGGGAGCGTTTTTTTATGTCACACCTTATCGATGGTGATTTCAGCGCGAATAATGGCGGTTGGCAGTGGGCTTCAAGTACTGGTTGTGATGCTCAACCTTATTTCAGAATTTTCAATCCAATCACCCAAAGTGAAAAGTTTGATCCGAAAGGAATTTTTATTCGTAAGTACATCCCAGAGCTGCAAAATATCCCAGATAAACATGTGCATTTCCCACATGAATTTATCGCTAAAAATGGAATAGACAGTGAATACTGGCAACCCATCGTTGAACATAAACAAGCACGATTGAGAGCCTTAGCCTTTTTCAAATAATTAGAGTGATTATTATGGACAACTCACTATGGCTTGAAAACTTTCTCAACATGTACCGAGAACTCGGAACCGACAATTTCGACGTGTTAAAGACGGTTTATCACCCGGACATTGAATTCCAAGACCCACTGCATCATGTCAGTGGGATTGTTGCGTTAACGCATTACTTCGAGAACCTCTACACACAAGTCACTAGCTGTTACTTCCACATAGAACACACCTTTGAAGTGAAAGACGAGGCATCCGTTTATTGGACGATGCAATTCGCTCACAAACAACTCAACGGACAAAAGCCGATTGAAGTTCAAGGGCACAGTCATATTAAAATGTTGGACAACCAAGTGGTTTATCATCGCGATTATCTGGATGTAGGTTCGATGTTGTACGAGCACATCCCAGTATTAGGCTGCGCGGTCAAATCCATCAAAAAAAGAGCTAGCAGATAATGCGTATTATGATCACAGGCGCGACCTCAGGTATCGGCCAATCACTCGCTATAGATTATGCTCAACAAGGGCATCAGGTTATTGCTTGCGGCCGTAACCAAGACAAGCTGCAAGCCTTGGTTGACTCTCACGAGACAGATTTATCGCACTCGTCAATTGACCCACTCTGTTTTGATTTGACCGATTACCACAATTTCCCAGAACTCGACCTGGATAAGCCACTCGACCTACTGATTTTGAACGCGGGTGATTGTGAATACATCAATGATCCTGTTAATTTCGATGCAGAGTTGTTCGAGCGCGTCATCAACATCAATCTCATTTCAATTGGCTACGCCCTCAAAGCTTGGTTAAAAAACATCAAGCCCGGCGGACGCTTAGTTTTGGTAAGTTCAAGCGCGAGCTTTTTACCACTGCCAAGAGCTGAAGCTTATGGCGCTTCAAAGGCTGCTCTAACCTACTTAGGTAGAACACTGTCTGTTGATCTCGCCAAGCACAATATTCATGTCTCAATTGTGCACCCAGGCTTTGTTGAAACACCATTAACCGAGCGAAACTCCTTCGCTATGCCTATGATTATTAGTAGCGAGGCAGCCACTCAACGAATCGTAAATGGTATTGCTCAAGGAAAGAGCGAGATCGATTTCCCAAGACGATTCATACTAATAATGAAGTTACTAAGAATGCTACCGACTCCAGTTTGGCAAAAACTCGCTTCAAGGATGGTATAACAATGAAAAAAATCGCCATTATAGGTTCAGGCATCTCTGGACTGACTTGCGCACATGTATTAGATAAACACCACGACATTACGGTATTCGAGAAAAATGACTACGTCGGCGGGCACACTGCTACGGTTGATATAGAACACCGAGGCACGGCGTTTTCAATTGATACTGGCTTCATCGTTTTCAACGACAGAACCTACCCAAACTTCAACAAACTGCTTGAGCAACTCGGTGTCGAAAGGCAACCCACCGAAATGAGCTTCAGCGTGCACAACACTATGACTAAATTCGAATACAACGGCCACAGCATCAACTCTTTGTTTGCTCAACGAAGTAATATTTTCAAACCTCAGTTCTGGTCTTTAGTGTCTGACATTCTCAAGTTCAATAAGCTGTGTAAGGCCCAGTTTGAAAGCAACGAATTCACACCAGATGTCACCCTTGGCCGCTTCCTAAGCGACAACCAGTTTTCCGACTTTTTCAGTCAGCACTATATCTTACCGATGGGTGCGGCCATCTGGTCGACAAGCCTAGAAAAGATGGAAGAGTTTGAGCTCAAATTCTTTATTCAGTTCTTCTACAACCACGGCCTGTTAGACATTGCCAACCGTCCTCAATGGTATGTGATTCCTAAGGGTTCGCGTTCTTACGTCGAGATCATCCTTTCACGCTTGAATAAACCGGTCGCGTTAAACACCTTGATTAAGCAAGTCACTCGTCAACAGTCAGGGGTTACAATTGAATTTGAAGACGACAGCACACAAGACTTCGACGAGATAATATTTGCGTGTCACTCAGACCAAGCACTGCGATTACTGGGCGACGCGTCTGAACAAGAACAACAGGTGTTAGGGGAGATCCCTTACAGCCGAAATGAGGTGGTTCTGCACACGGATACCAACCTGTTACCCGACCGTAAACTGGCGTGGGCAAGCTGGAACTATATGTTAGATGGCAACAGCCAAAGACCTGCCTGTGTCACTTACAACATGAACATTCTGCAAGGTATTGAAAGCCAGGATACCTTCTGCGTAACCCTAAACCAAAGTGACACGATTGCGCCTGAGAAAATCATTCGCAGCTTCGTTTATCATCACCCGGTACTTAACTCGAACACGGTAGAAGCCCAACATAAGCGCGAGCAGATCTGCGGTAGAAACAACACCCACTTTGCAGGTGCTTATTGGTACAACGGATTTCATGAAGACGGTGTTCACAGTGCACTCGATGTCACGAAACGCTTTGGCCTAGATTTGAGCACGAGTTCAGTACGATGAGCACTCAGACCATGACATCCGACATGGAGATAGCATCAGAAAAGAGTGAAGAGCTCAGCGGCATTTACTGGGGCAACGTACGCCACCGCCGCTTTGGCGATATTACTCATGAATTCAGCTATCAGTTATACATGATGGGATTAGATCTCGATGAAATCCCTCAAACAACAACTCGCAGTCGTCTGTTCGGCACTCAATGGTTTAACCCGATTCGCTTTGTCGAATCGGATTACCTCGCTGAAAAAAAAGAAAATGTCACAGCTGATGAACCTAAAACACTAAAGCAACGTATAGCTTCCAAATTACAACAACTTGGTGGCGATTGGGCGGTAGAAAATCGCGTCACAATGTTGGCTCAATGTCGTTGTTTAGGGGTTTATTTCAGCCCAATCAACTGTTTTTTTTGTTACGACGAGACTGGTGATTGTCGCTACATGTTGGCCGAAGTGAGTAACACGCCTTGGCGAGAAAGACACTATTATCTCATCGACATGCACAAAGAATTGAAAGTAAAAAAAGAGTTTCACGTTTCGCCGTTCATGGATTTAGACATGAACTACTTGTGGAAAATAAAGCCACCAACGAAACGGACGTTGGTACACATCGAGAGTCATCGTAGCGACAAGATTTTTGATGCCACACTAGCACTCTCAAAGCAGTCGGTGACAAAAGTAAACATTAGGAAAACGGTACTGAGGATCCCTGCAATGACTATCAAGGTTGTAATGGGTATCTATTTTCAGGCTCTCAAATTATTTCTGAAAAAAGTACCGTTTGTGGCGCATCCAGATTCAGCGTCTAAAACGCCTTAAAGATATCTAAATTGAAGGCTTGGGCAGGCTTAACGAGACAAACAGTTTTAGCCCCAAGTCAGTAAAACTAAATTCAAAACATTTTCTCAGCGAGGTTTCCATGGAACAGCTTGCCAAACAAAACAACAACGTAGAACAACAAGTTAAAGCCGTTGCTGTTTCAAGCAACTGCAAATATCGAGCTCTGATTTTCAAGGTTCTAGAACGTCTGCAATTCGCAAAACTCGAAGTGATAGAACGAGACCAACATTCGGTGTTTGGAGACAGAGAAGCGACCTTAACCGCTCAAATCGTTATCCATGACGCGAGCTTCTATCAAGATGTAGTAATGCGCGGCAGTATCGGTGCATCTGAGGCCTACATTGATGGTAAATGGACCAGCCCCGATCTCACTCGCGTAATTCAAATCATGGCGCGAAACCAAGCTCAACTGGATGAATTGGACGACAAAACACAGTGGATTTCTAAATTCAAAAACCTACTTCTTCGTCGCAAGAACTCTAACACCGAACAAGGCTCTAAAAGAAACATTCTTGCCCACTACGACATCGGTAATGAGTTGTATGAACGCTTTCTTGATTGCTCAATGCAGTATTCATCTGCAATCTACAGTGAAGACGCATTAACCCTGTCGAAAGCACAGCAAAACAAAATGAAAACCATCTGTGAACGCTTAGAGCTTTCAGAATCGGACCACGTAGTTGAAATCGGTACTGGCTGGGGCGGTTTAGCGATATTTATGGCACAGCACTATGGGTGCCACGTTACAACCACCACCATCTCAGATGCTCAGCACGAGCTGGCAGAACAGCGCGTCAAAGCGCTCAGCCTAACCGACAAGATCACTTTGCTTAAAGAAGATTATCGAAACCTATCAGGTCAATACGACAAGTTGGTTTCTATCGAGATGATAGAAGCAGTTGGGCATGAATATCTGCAAACCTTCTTTGAGAAGTGCTCTTCTCTGTTGAAACCTTCAGGAAAAATGTTGATTCAAGCGATTACCATTGCCGACAGCCGTTATGATAAATACCGTAAAGGCGTCGACTTTATTCAGAAGTACATCTTCCCCGGTGGTTGTTTGCCTTCGGTTGCCGTGATGACTCAACACCTTGCCACCAGCACAGACCTTGTGGTTCAAGAAATCGATGACATTGGTCTGCACTATGCTCGTACTCTTAACGACTGGAATGTTGCCTTTGAAAACAGTTGGGAAGAGCTCGAATCATTGGGCTATTCGGAAGAGTTTAAACGCCTTTGGGTGTTCTATTTCTGCTACTGCGAAGGGGCATTCCTAGAGCGCGTGATCAGCACTCATCACCTTGTCGCAAGAAAACCTCGTTACTTTGGAGCAAAAGATGAAACGGTTTTGGATTATTAATCTCGTTCTGTTTCAAGCGACCTGGGTTTGCAGCGCTTTCTTTACCGCGCAAGCCCCGTTCGTTACGCCACTGCTCGTGATTGTCCATTACTTTCTTTCTCCGACTCGCAATAGCGATCTAAAAATCCTCTGTTTGTTACCTTTGGGGCTACTGCTTGACAGCTTGATGCTTCTTTTCGGCGTGTTCGCTGTTGATCCTGATATCGCCAATCAAACCATATTCCCAGTGTGGCTTGTCTGCCTGTGGGTCATGTTTTTAATCAGCTTAAATCACAGCCTAAATTGGCTTCTAAAATGCTCGAAAGTGATCTTGTTTGTCATAGGGTTCGTAGCAGGTACTTGTAGTTATTGGGGAGGCATCAAAGCAGGCGCCCTTCTTACTACTTGGCCAGATGCATCGGTGTTAGCTGCCCTTGCAACAAGTTGGGGGATTTTGTTGCCCTCACTGGTGGCCGCCTACTCCAACTTAGTGCAACCTAAAATGGCAACAACGAGGTGACTTATCGCTTTTCCAAGCAAACCGACGCAAGCGTTCAAACCTGAGAGTGACAGCAACCGTGCACGCATGCAGTCAAACGCTCGTACGCAAACACGTTTTCACACCCAAGAACGTAAGCAAAGAACGACCAGACTTTTCAGCTTCATCACCCTAATTTTGATTTTTGCTGCACTCCTGTTTACCGGAAGCGCGAAATCTTCTGCAGTCGATGATCTCAACAAGCGCGGCCAAGGCGAAATGAGTTACCTGTTTTGGACACTCTACTCTGCGGAGTTTTACACCACGCCAACCAACTCTGAGCGCGCACTTAAACTTGAGTATTACCGTTCTATCGATAGTAGAGATTTGGTGGACGCAACCAAAGACCAATGGAACAAGCTTGGTTACTCTAAAAATAACATCCAACGTTGGTTGAAACCTTTGTATGAGATGTGGCCTAACGTTGAAGAGGGAAGCACTCTCACTATTCGTGTTGCTGAAGACAACGTGAGCCGTTTTTATTTCGACGAACAGCCCATTGGCATCATTCAAGACAAACAGTTTGGTGAAGCCTTCTTAGCCATTTGGCTATCTGAAAATACATCCGAGCCCGGCCTACGCAAACAACTACTAGGTTTGAATAAATGAATTCAAAAATAAAAATAACAAAATTCGCTATAGCACTGCTTTCTCTGACTTGGCTTTTTGGTTGTGGCTCTGCCAATCTAGAAAATCACGTAGACACCACTCCAGAGCTGAAACTTGAAAGCTTTTTTGATGGTGAACTGATGGCCTACGGCATGGTGCTTGACCGTTCTGGTAACTTATTGCGCCGCTTTGACGCCAAACTTATTGCCACTTGGGATGGTAATAACGGAGAGATCAAAGAGTGGTTTACGTTTGCAGACGGTGAGCGATCCACTCGGGTTTGGAACCTAATAAAAACCAGTGACAATACCTACACAGGAACGGCTAATGATGTGGTTGGTACCGCTTATGGCGAAACCCAAGGTTCAGCACTTTACTGGAAATACGATTTAGAAATCGAAGTAGATGGTAGCACTTATGAAGTGCTGCTTGATGATTGGATGTTCTTGATGGACGACAAACGCCTGTTCAACAAAACTGAGATGTCTAAGTTCGGCTTTAAAGTCGGTGAAGTCATCTTATACATCGAGAAAATCTGATTGAGAGAGTCTTAGTTTGACCTTGATTTGTTGGCGGCCCTTTTCACCCCACAACCAGCGCTTGGTCCACAAGACAACCACAGTCAATAACACCATAGTCCGCAACAAAACAGCCCACAACGTGAAATTGTGGGCTGTTTTGTTTAATCTCTCGAATAGCGTATCTGCAAGCTCCCCCCTCTGTGCTAAGATGCGCAACCAGCATACAAATGGGCTAGACTCAGTTGACCGAACAAGATACACAGTTCCATCAATTAAGATCACTTCCCCATTGGTTTCGCTAAGTGTAGATTCCCTACCATGATTAATTGAAAAGGCTTAGAAGCATGAGCAAGTTGACCTCAGCGGAGCGTAAAGCTCGCGACAATGAACGTTTCTCACAACGTGTAAACGACCGCAGAGAAAAAGGCGAAGACGTAATTGCTTACGCACTGACCAACAAGAAAGCTGTAAAATTCCTGACTAAGTCAGAAAAGAAACGCTTCAATGAAGCAAAAGTCATTCGCCAAGAAGAACAGCGAGTGAAAGATCAAGAAGAACTCAACAGAATCGAAGACTCATTCACGACCAAACAGTTCGACGACGAGTAATCTGATTTCAAAAGCGCTTATCCCGCGTAGTAAAACCAAGCAAGCCTGATCTCAAATTATTATGTCAGGGTGGGCACAAAAATGTGCGACAATGCTCGGCGTAAATTCATATTTAAGGTTTATTATGAAACTTCTAGTTCGTAACCTATCGCGCTCTACTGCAGAGCAAGACATCCGTGTTCTATTTTCTGAGTTCGGCTCAGTAAAAGAGTGCAGCCTAGTTTTAGACCAAGACACTGGCGAATCTAAAGGCTTTGCTTTTGTTGAAATGCCAGAGCATGAAGAAGCGAAAGCGGCACTAAACAAGCTGAACATGTCAAAGCTTGGCAGCAACACGATTCGTGTAAAAGTCGCTAACTCTTAATTAGAGCAAGTGCCTAGCAAAGGCTGGTTGTTAGCTGATAGCTTAAGATTGGTTCTTAACTGCAGATTGGTTGTTAACAGTAGATTGCTCGTTAATAACAATCGTCAAATAACGGGTCTCTTTATCTGGCTTCACCGTAAGCTCAGATAATAAAGCCCGTAACGATATTTCGCTGAAAAAGTATAATATCGTTACGGGCTTTTTGCTGCTCGCAATTTTATTTTCACGATATTATACAACACAACCTATTCACTTATAGTTCGCGCTTACAGACCTTCATGCTCATCAATAGCACGCCTTGCTTCTGCCATTGAACATCCTGATTCTATCACTAACTGCGCGACCGTCATCGAAGGTGTTGCCGCTAACAGCAAAGCCAAACACACCAAAGGTTTAGGCAGTACTTTGTCTATCGCAATGGCGATCCAACCGTCTTTTTCGTGGGTCAACATCGTTTTTAATTGAATGAGTTGATTTTCTTCACCTACCAACAACCAATTACGTGAACGACGAACTCGCTTTAGCTGGCATCCACACTCAGTCGCATTCGCCATGACTTGGCCTTTATCACTAACACGATGAACAAAACTATTTAAAGGGACGCTAAACATAACTTATATAAGGAACTCGACACTTGGGCTTAGTATTATACCAACCACAGCAAACAATTGTTCACCCTAGCTTATACAGCAAAGCGTAACGAAAAATTATCCTATGGTTTCTGGCATGATCTCAGTTCTTATCACAATTTCTGTTTTTACCGAGTTCGCGATAAAGCAGTTTTTATGCGCTAAATGATGAAGCTTATCGAGTTGCTTAGCGGTTGGTTGTTTAGTACCTAAAAAAACAATCTCAGGTCGAAGAGTCACCGTGGTAACCGATGAGCGGCCTGATTCATCTTCCTCAAGCACACCAACAGCATCATCCACATAGGAGTTGATCACGTACTTCTGCTTCGCGGCAATGCCCAAGAAAGTCAGCATATGGCAGCTAGAAAGTGCCGCGATGAAGGCTTCTTCAGGGTCAACATTCGCTTCTACAGAAAACGGCAGTTGCACAACATGAGGAGAAGACGAAGCAGGTACAGTGACACCACCATCGAACTCCCACGTATGACCGCGACTGTATTGGTTATCGCTAAAGACCTCATCGTCCGCTTTTTGCCAACGAATGACTGCTCCGTATTCAGACATAATACCTTCCCTTTTTAATGCTCAATAAATTAACGATCAGCAGGGTGATTGACACCATCGTTGGTCACCACATCACCGATATCAAAAGGGTTCACCCCTTCCAAACAACCGATATTAAAACCATATTCATTTGGGCTTGAACGGCGTTGATGATGGGTATAGATGCCGCAGTTGGAGCAAAAGTAATGCTTAGCGGTATTGGTATTAAACTGATAAAGCCTAAGATGCTCCGCACCTTTGAGGATCTTGATGCCATCCAGCGCAACAGAGCCCACAATCGCGCCTCGACGACGACAGATAGAACAATCACATCGGCGTGGCTTTTCGATTCCGTTAGGCAGGCTGAGTTCTAATTCAACTACGCCACAGTGGCAAGTTGCCTTATGAAAAGGTTGGATAACCGTGTTACCGACGACTTTCATTTCTCTCTCCAATCACGTCCTTGTGTTGCAGATATCATAACCAGATCGATGATATCTGTCCGTAATCTGGCGCTGAGTTCGAGAGATCCGTCATAGGTTGGGAAAGGTAACTCAAAATGACATGGAGAGTTTGAGGTAAATTAAACACCCACGTCATTCCATATTGAAAAAGGAACCAAGTTACTTAAAGAAAACTCCCAGAGAAGTAATAACAACGACACCCAGAATCAGTCCAGAGAGCGACTTACTAATTATTGGCAATTGAATAAAGCCGCTTAATCGATTTGATAAAACAAAGCGTGTCCTTTAAAGGAACTTGAGCATAAAGCATTGAATAAGCAGACTTTTCGTCGTCCCATAGCTTTTCAACGCGGGAAAAGTACCCGCGTTGAAACTGTATCGTCTTATTATTTTGCGCCCAAGAAAACTGAACCATATTCTGGGGATACAGTGAATCTAAACAACTACCAGACTCACAAGGAACCTCTTTAAGGAAGTTTATCAAGTTGTAGTTTTGGCAAAAAACTGTCGATGAGTAAGCTCATGAACCGCCCCTCCATCATCCACTAGTCCGACACATTTTCCTCCGGTGTAGAGCTCTTTGTCGTAGACAGCCACATCGAAGCCTTGTTTTAAACAATTATGAGCCACAGCCAAGCCAGAAATCCCAGCACCGAAAATGGCAACTTTGACCCGCGTGGGGCCGGTGCTAACACCGACCTCACTTTCACTCTCATTGACATAATGACAGGTCATGTTTTCTCCTTAAACTATCGGTTAAAGATGACATGATTCGCGAGCTCTAAACGATATAGGTCGTGATTCGGAAGCTGATTTAATACCGGGTTGATGTCTAATTCAAACGGACTATTAGCCAGTGAACGATACATAATTAGGTCATCCCCAACAATCATCACTTTCGGTGTCGCACCCTCCCAGACAAGTTGTGCCGATAGGTTTAGATCACTGATATTAATTCCACAATCGTAAGTGCGAGAATGCAAAATACCATTTTCTATTTCGTATCCACCAACTAACGCGATTGGATGCTGAACGGTCGGAAAGACTATCGACTCATTCACCTCAGTAGCTGGTTGAGTTGGGAAAGTTATAGCGTCTTCGGCGTGAACAAAAGAAGCAGCAAGAAGGGTCACGAAGCCAAGAACGTTTTTCATTATATTTCTCCATTATTATATTCATTAGCGGGAATGTTCCCAAATAAGAATCTATATCAAATTCAACATCACAACTATTGGCTTATGTATTTTAATTCTGTGAGAAATACACCATTGATATGTAATGCGCTAAGAAGGTAAAAACTGATAAATATTAGAGAGTTAAATAGATAGAAAAGAAAAAAGTGACCAATTAGGTAGAAAAAGAAAGCCACGAGAATTTCTTTGATGTCGTAATTTATTCAGGTTCTGGATGAGTGAATTGATAAACCTGAGTAATTAAATATGCTTTAAATCATAAAAAACTCAAATAACAATTCAAAGGCTGCCTTACTAACATATTTATTATCAATATTTTATAAAACAGGGCGTTCTCTCACCTAAACTTGCGAGAAGACAGCTTGATCTTTCCTTCCGACCTCTATTTTTAGCGGCAAGAGGGGATTACATAAGAGGATATATTTCAATAAGGATGAAGTACGAACGTGTGACGAACAGAGAGGAATGATGTCATCTTCGATAAAGAGATCTTTTCACTGACAGACCTCTCATCATAAACATTTGCCGCCAGACAAAGCTGGCCAGCATAGAAGCTTCACTATTGATAAATTAACAATAATTGTTCTCAGCCTGACCTCTCGACCAAACCAGTGAAGTTCTCAAGAAGATAATCCAAAAACAGCCGAATACGTTTCGGCTGATATTTCTTGCTGATGTACACCACATTCAAGTCGGCGCTTAATACGGAAGTCGCGGTATTAAAGTTTTTCATGTAGCCATTAAGCAAAGTCACAAGACGCTGGTTATTGATGTCGTCTTGTACATCCAGTACCGACTTAAGCGCAATACCCTCACCTTTTAATGCCCAGTAGCGAATCACTTCGCCATCGTCCGAAAAGCGCTTGGGTACAACCGTTACGGCTTTCTTTGTGTCATGGTCTTGGAAGTGCCATGTCTTGAGTTCTTCATTGCTGCGCAGCATCGCCAAACAATCGTGCTCGACCAAATCTTGTGGCTTGATCGGCGTGCCGTGTTTCGCGAGATATTCTGGTGAAGCGCACAGCACTCGTCGGCTCGGAGATAAGCGTCGAGAGATTAAACTGCTGTCGACCAATTCCCCATAGCGGATCACGATATCCATACCTGACTCAGCAATGTTCGACAGGTTGTCGTTCAGATAAAGGTAAGGGATAACGTCGGGATACTGCTGACAGAACTCAGAGAGAATAGGAAGAATATACTGCTTGCCGATGTCTTTCGGCGCGGCGATTTTTAACGGACCTTTGACCTCTTTAACGCCATTTTGAATCAGGTTTTCAGCCTCGCTGACATTATCTAGTATCTCCAGACACGCCTTGTGATACAACTCGCCTGAGTCAGTTAAAGATACATGTCGCGTGCTTCGATTCAACAACTTCACACCATAACGCTCTTCCAACGCCTGCAGCCTTGCTGTCATGGTCGCAGGAGAAAGCCCTAACTCTCGCCCCGCCGCTGCTAACCCATGATGTTTAACAATGCTCACGAACATCACCATATCTGAAAACTTGTCCATTCACCTCTCCTGCTATTCAGCTGTTCATCTGTTCATCTGTTCAGCTCTTCCGAATAATAAATTTATATTTTAGCCAATTATCAATTTTAGTCGAACAAATATAATGACAACCATCAGCAGAACACGCAGGAATTCAGACCATGAACAACACACTAGCGAACCAAGAAAAGAGCACTTTCGTCATCATTGGCGGCACATCAGGTATCGGCAAAGCATTAGCGATGCAATTGAGAAACGAAGATAACACGGTACACATAGCTAGCCGACACACAGGTGTTGATATCAGTAATGAAAAGTCGATTTGCGAATACTTCGAATCCATTGGTCCATTCGATCACTTAGTGGTCACGGCAGGCTCATCCGCTCCCGCGGGAAAAGTGACAGACGTTGCTATCGAACACGCAAAGTCTGCATTTGATACCAAATTTTGGGGCAGCCTAAACGTTGCTAAGCATGCTGCGCGTTACATGAAACCCAACGGTTCTATCACACTCACTACGGGCATGTTGTCACGTAAAGTGGTTGCAGGTACTTACGTAAAAACCGCGATTAATGCAGCGCTAGAGAGCGTAACTAAGGTGCTTGCGAAAGAACTATCACCGATGCGAGTCAACGCCGTCAGCCCCGGCTTAACCATGACGGCAGCCTACAAAAATATGGACGACACCGCTCGCTCAGCGATGTACGACAACGCCAAGAGTAACTTACCCTCAGGCAAGGTTGGCGAAGCTTCAGAGATCGCCATGGGTTACCTATTCGCGATCAATAACCCATACGTGACAGGCTCAATCATCGACATCGATGGCGGCGCGCTGCTCGGCTAAAACACCTCGTAAAGACACAAAGAACAATCGTTAGGACGTGTATCTAAACGTCCTAACAAACAAGAATTTAAATAGGTAACTCATCATGAAACAAGAAACTATCCATAAAGAAAAGATTCCATTCCAAGTTTGGATACTGACACTCGCGGCTTTTGCGATTGGCACTGCTGAGTTTGTTATCGCAGGCATTCTTCCACAAATTGCAACCTCCCTTTCGATCACAGAAGGCCAAGCGGGCTATCTAATCAGTGCGTATGCGCTAGCTATCGTCATCGGCGGGCCAATCTTAACAATCTATCTTGCTCGCTTTAATAAGAAGATGGTTCTGATTGGGCTAATGGCACTGTTCATCATCGGCAACGTGTTATCAGCCCTAGCGCCAAGCTACCCATTGCTGCTGGCAAGTCGTGTTATCGCAGGCTTAGTACAAGGTCCTTTCTACGGCATCGGTGCCGTTGTCGCGACCAATTTAGTGTCGGAAAAAATGGCAGGTCGCGCCGTTGGTCAAATGTTCGCAGGCTTGACGCTCGCCAACGTTCTTGGCGTTCCTGCGGGTACATGGGTGAGCTTGCAATTCGGCTGGCACACCACTTTCTTTACCGTGGCAGCACTTGGCACGATTGCGATGATCTCTATCCTAACCTCAATCAAATCAACGGGTCACAGCGAAGCGAAAGACATCAAAACTCAGCTCATGGCGTTCAAAAATCCAATGCTGCTTATCAGCTTGGCAATCACTGCTTTTGCTTGGTCTGGCTTCATGACGCTTTACGGATACCTTGCGCCAATCGCTATGCACATCACCGGCTACGGTCAAGAGTCTGTTACTTGGATCTTAGTGATTGTGGGTGTTGGTTTAATCATAGGTAACACCTTGGGTGGGCGCTCTTCAGATAAAAACCTAGGTAAATCTTCAATGTTTTGGGCAGTCGCAATGATCGTTTCATTGGTTGTGGTTGGCCTTGTGGTAGACAACAAAATCCTATTCGTTGCAGCTGCATTTGTCTTTGGTATTGCATCATTTGCGAACGTTCCTGCCATGCAACTTCGAGTGATGAGTCACGGTGGCGAAGGCCAAGAGCTAGCAGCAACAGCCAATATCTCAGCGTTTAACTTGGCCAATGCCTTTGGAGGATTTCTTGGTGGCATGGTACTCGACAGCCAACTAGGCGCAGGAATGATTCCATTCGCAGCCGTTGTTGTCCCTGTAATTGGCTTACTGCTTATCGCCAAAGCCAACCGAGCTGACAAGCCACAGAGCAGCTCTATTTTCAGCCCAGCAGAAAGCAAATAACGCTGCTTATAGCCCGAACACAAAACTAGAGACCACTGAATTAAAAAACACTGAATTAAAACAAGGTAGAAACCATGAACCAATTATTCGAAACATCAGAACTCAAAGGCCTAAAACTGCAAAACCGCGTGGTTATGGCACCCATGACACGCGCTCGTACTAGCCAACCTGGAAACGTGCCAAACGATATGATGGCAACCTATTACCAGCAACGCGCTAGTGCCGGTTTAATCATAACTGAAGCAACGCAGATCTCAGACGACTCTCAAGGCTACTAATTCACACCCGGCGTTTATACCGACGCTCAAATCGAAGGTTGGAAATCAGTAACCACAGCCGCAAAAGAACAAGGTGCTGCGATATTCTGCCAGTTATGGCATGTCGGCCGCGTCTCTCACCCTACCTTTCAAAAGGGCGAACTGCCGATTGCACCGTCAGCTTTGGCTCCAATAGAAACTCAGGTTTGGATTTCTGATGAGAATGGAAACGGCAACATGGTGGATTGCATCCAACCCAGAGAGATGACCCAAGCCGATATCGACCGTGTGATTCACGATTTTGCTAATTCATCGAATAAAGCCATCGAAGCAGGCTTTAATGGTATCGAGATCCATGGCGGTAATGGCTACCTCATTGATCAATTCCTAAGAACGAACTCAAACAAACGAACCGACCACTACGGCGGCAGCCGCGAAAACCGACTTCGTTTTCTAATTGAAGTCGTGGATGCCGTGATTGAAGCGATTGGTGCGGATAGAGTGGGTGTGCGTTTAGCGCCGTTCATCACCTTCAAAGACATGGATTGCCCAGACATCGTGCCAACAATTTTAGAGGCATCAAAGGCGCTGCAAGCGCGTGACATCGCTTACCTGCATTTATCAGAAGCCGATTGGGATGATGCGCCTGTGATACCTGAAAGCTTCCGTGTAGAGCTAAGAGAACTCTTCTCTAACACAATCATCGTCGCTGGTAGCTACACACGAGAACGCGCCGAAGAAGTATTAAGTAAAGGCTACGCGGATCTCGTCGCATTTGGTCGCCCATTCGTGGCAAACCCAGATCTCGTTTCACGCCTACAAAATGGCAGCGAGCTAGCACAACTCGATGGCGCCACCCTATTCGGCGGAAACGAAAAAGGCTATATCGATTACCCAGCGTTGTAGTAGATTTTAAATTGATAGAACGGCCTTAGATTTTCCTTCAGGCAAAAGAAAGGCTCGCATGACTAGTGCGAGCCTAATGCAGTTTAGGGGGTAAACCACAATCTGATATTAATTAGGGGTAATTATTTAACTTATGAGCCAGTATGCACTTGCGCGCATTGATATTCTATTTTTAAATGATTCACTGCAATTAATCAATCGATAAAAGTTAGCATTTGGTCAATTTAAACCATATTAGTTACAGTGATTTAGTGAACAGCGTCTAGAAAAACACCACAAACCCCCAGATAAATCAGGTTTATAGACTTCTCATTTGCCAATAACCCTCACCATTGGTTGCGAGCTGACGATGTAAGTAATCAAGTGTGCCAGCAACCTGTCCGACAATGCCTTGTGGCGGATTAAACAGCAACAAACCGCTGCCGATCAGGCGATCATCACCCTTGGGATCGCGCAGTCGTAATTCCGATTTAATCGGGCTTGGTAGCAAACCATCCTTCACCGCTGTCACGCAGTGGTTCAAAATCAGTGAGCTTTTGTCATCGGTATAGAGTGGATACCAAATCAGTGCGGATACCTTCTCAGACTGTAGATACGCCTTAACCAAGGCATCAATCACCGCGAGATATTCAGAATCGGTTTCGTAAGGCGGGTCGATCACGATCAGGTGATGATTATCGTGCTTTGCCACATCATCAGGCAGCGCTTTGAGCCCATCGCCGGCGGTAATCGTGAGCTTGCTTGAGACATCGAGATCGCGTTGCAGCTTCTCAATATTGGTTTGCAGTAGGTCGGCTTCATCTTGCTGAATATCTGAAAAATAGAAGCTGTCTTGGCTGCGACCTTGTTGATATGCGATGGCAGCAGAACCGGGATACAAAGAGATAAGCCTATTCGGATTGTAGTATTCCAATACCGACATAAAAGAAGCGAATGATTCTGGAAGGTAAGCCTTATTTTGCCAAAGATACCCGACCCCTTCCGCAAACTCGCCCGCGTGATTGCTTGGTGCTGTAGTGAGGTCATAACACCCTGTACCAGAGTGTGTGTCGATAACATTGAGGCGTGAGTGTTGCTGCATTAATGATTTAACTAGTGCACTCAATACTGGATGCTTGAGTGCATCCCCATGGTCGCCTACATGACATTGATGTCGATATTCCATTCCTTTGCCTCATTTTTACTGACGTCATCTAAACATACTTCATATCACACGCGGTTGCCTATTCAATCCATCGTTTTTTGAAATAGCTTCTCTTTTCACTAACTGTCTGACTCTTATAAAAAAATAAAGCCCCTCGTATTGTTATAAACGAAGGGCTTTATTGACGTTACTGACTCAGTCGTCCTGTGAACGAATGGATAACCTAAGGGTAATCACCCTCAACTTCTACTGGCGCTTTCACTTGATAGTGACAAGGCTGTAGGCCAAGTAACTTAGGTAGTGTGATGCCGACAGAAACTGAAGACCACGTACCGCTGACAATGCCGACAACCAATGCAATCGCAAAACCTTGCAGCGCAGCGCCACCGAGTAGCCAAAGCGCAGATACGGTGATTAAAGTTGTTCCTGAAGTCACCATGGTGCGTGAGAAGGTTGCTTTAACCGATTCATTGAGCAAGTTGTCAGTATCACCGTTTGGATTGCCGCGAAGCATTTCACGAACACGGTCGGCAATGATGATCGAGTCATTCAACGAATAACCCAAAATCGCCAACACAGCCGCTAACACAGTCAAGTTGAACTCGAACTGAGTAAAAGCGAACAGACCCAAGATAAGCGTCACGTCGTAAATGATTGCAGCAAGAGCACCCAGTGCCAAACGCCATTCAAAACGTACACTCAAGTACAGCATGATCATTAGGAAACACACCAATACCGCCAAGCCACCTTGGTCAACCATGTCTTGACCCACTTGAGGGCCAACCACACTGCTGTTAAGCACTTTTACTTGGTCACTCACCGATGACAAAGCATCCACTAAGTTTGGCTGTGGAGCGTCTGTCAGTTGGCTGTAACGAATCGTCCAGCGATCTTGTTCTGCCATACCAACCACTTGAACGTCTTGTTGGAAAGCCGTATCAAGTTTGGTTTTTAACGCATCTTTGGTTACTTGATCAAAGAGTTGAACTTCAGCAACCACACCGCCAGTAAAGTCCAAGCCCCAGTTAAAACCTTTCACTGCCACCAGCATCACAGAGCTCATGAACAGCACAATAGAAATCACAGACATCATCTTACGAAGGCGCGTCATGTTTTTATCTGAAAGATATCGGTCTGAAATAGTCATATTTGAAATACTCATGCTTAAATCCTTACATCGTGGCGTTGGTCACGCCCCCAAACCAAATTGATGATCGCTCGTGAAGCAAAAATGCCCGTAAACATACTGGTTAGAAGACCTAAGCCTAGGGTCAGAGCGAAGCCCTGAATCGGTCCATTACCAATGGTATATAGAGCCACAGCAACGATCATGGTGGTGACGTTAGCATCGAAAATAGAAGAGAACGCACTGTCAAAACCACGATCGATGGAGCTAGCAAAGCTGCGGCCTTCTTTCATCTTGTCTCGAATACGTTCGAAGATAAGCACGTTAGTATCCACCGCCATACCGACGGTCAGTACCAAGCCTGCAATACCCGGCAGAGTTAAGACTGCACCCGGTAGTAAAGCAATCAAACCAAACAATGTGGTCATGTTGACGATCAACGCGCCGTTCGCGACCCAACCAAGGCGGCGATACCATAGCGCCATAAACGTTAAAGTCAGACCAAGGCCAAGCGCGAGAGCAGCAAAGCCGTTAATTACGTTTTCCGCACCCAAAGACGGACCAATGGTACGTTCTTCAATGATGGTCACTGGCGCAGTCAATGAACCCGCACGCAGCAGTAACGCAAGCTCTTGTGCTTCAGCCAAGCTGCCAGCGCCAGTAATTCTGAAGCGGCTGCCCAGTTGAGACTGGATGTTTGCCACACTGATCACTTCACTGTCTTGCTTGCTGTTGCCTGCTCTATCACGACTGTATTCGCTGTACACAGTTGCCATTGGCTTGCCGATGTTATGACGAGAGAACTCAGACATTTTCTTACCACCAGAAGAATCTAGGGTAATGTTTACTTCAGCGCTGCCCATCTCACCAATGCCACTACGAGCATCGATAATATGTTCACCGCTCAGTACTGCTTTGCGAGCGACAACGACACGGTTGCCCTCTGTATCTTTTAGCGTTTGAGTATTGCGCGTTGCATTGTCGTACACCGAATAGAACGCTAATGAAGCCGTAGCACCAATCACGTCTTTCGCAGCTGCAGGGTCTTGAACACCCGGAAGTTCGATGCGGATACGGCTTTCACCTTGACGTTGAATCGATGCTTCTGTGATGCCTAATTCTTCAATACGGCTGCGCATGATTTGCAGGTTTTGTTGAACGGTCAGGTTGCGTAGCGTTCTTTGCTCTTCTTCAGACTGAGTTAACGTCAGTGACTTATCTGAGCGATCACGCAGCCAATGTGGGAACTCTTCACGAATCAGCTTCTGTGCTTTTTCAAAATCGGCGTCGGTACGGAAATCAAACTGAACTTGGTTGTTCACCACTTTACCGCGGGCATAACGCACTTCGCTGGTGATCTCGTCGACCATCGCTTGCGCTTGCGCGTGATAAACAGGCTCCATATCCACTTCTAATAAGAACTGCACACCACCACGTAAATCAAGGCCTAACTGAATCGGCGCAAAACCCATGTCTGTTAGCCATTTAGGTGCTGCTGGCTCCATCGCTAACGCAACGGTCGCGTTATCCAATAGGCGCTCATTCAGCACCTCTTTGGCTTTCGCTTGTTGTTCAGCATCTTCTAAGATCACCACTAAACGTTTGTCTTTTTGAAAGGCCGATTTGGCTTGGATGCCTTCGCTCGCAAGGTATTGAGTAATTTGAGTCGCATCGATGGTCTGCTCAGAGCGATTGCTGATTTGAACCGAGGCGTCCTCACCAAACCAAGAAGGTAAGGCACTTAGAATCATGATGATGGTGGCGATAAGCACCACGTATTTCCACTTTGAGTAGTGGTTAATTTGTTTTCTTGGAATGCGTTTTTTCACAGTCAAGATCTCTTCTTTTTACCAATCACCGTAAACACGTGCTCAACAATAGCGCC
Source organism: Vibrio sp. nBUS_14 (assembly GCF_051201655.1). Taxonomy (NCBI): domain Bacteria; kingdom Pseudomonadati; phylum Pseudomonadota; class Gammaproteobacteria; order Vibrionales; family Vibrionaceae; genus Vibrio; species Vibrio sp. nBUS_14. The sequence goes on along the minus strand of NZ_CP179207.1, from coordinate 369,823 downwards.
GGAATAAAGCAGTGATCGAGCATTTTAACCAGCTAGGGTGGCCAGTTATTTACTGCGATTGGTATAACTAATGTTTTGCGAACACGAACGTCAACTAGTCACAACCAGAACAAGCTGATTGAGTAATAGTGAAGCTAATAATTGTGTCTCGCTATATTGGGTTAATTGGCGAGTTGAACGGGCGCGAGGCGACCATCGATACCACCAATTTAGGGTCAAACGATTAGCTAAGAAGTTCTCGGAAATGCGAGTATTGAATGTTGCCCTCTTTCCACCCAGAAAGCCGGGAGGACGGAGAACTCACAATGCTGGTCCAGTGCTGCTTAGAATCCAACAACGGCGTGTTGAAGAGCAGGGAAGCCAGTATTGAAGGGGGAGAGAAGTCGATCAGTAGATGATACGCAGGCTCAAGGTCGGCCACGCTTTCTTGCTCATTGCTGAGCATACGTCGAAAGGCTGTCGCTTGAAGGCTCGATTCAGTGTCGTGATAGTTGGAACTGTTATCTAATGACGTGGTGCCAAACTGAACCTTATCGCACTCTAAATAGGCCGACGGATTATCCGCAGTTGCCTGTTTACAAAGATCATTCTGCGAAGATTGCTCTTGAGCCGAATGAATTTGGAATGGTTTAGAAGGAAACGAATAGCCGTTAGAATTCACTAAACCAAAGCTCAGTAAAAACAACATTAAGACTAATCGGGTACCCAGTTTAAGCAATCTAATATCCAAACAACATTCTCGTAGATCGTCAATCTACAATACAAATGAAACGCTGTCTTGATTTAAAACATTTTTTTAGAAAATGATTCGATGCAACCGATTAAGCGCTCTCACAATTTAGATTTACATAGATCTAAAAGTACTTAGCAACAGGTGGTGTATAGGTGTTACGAATGGTGGAAACAAGAAAGCCAAGCGGTGCTCGCTTGGCTTTGGGTTAAGTGTTTCTGTTGGCTTTAGGCTTTAGGCTTTAGGCTTTAGGACGCATGATGTTCTTAACCTTGCGGCTATTTTCACCAAAGATGTGTTGGACAAGTTGATTCATGTCTTCACGAGAAATCGAGTTAACCGTCGCTTTCACGTTAAACAAGGCTTCTACACCATAATCGTGCAAAAGATAACGAGACACGAACCATGCTTGGTCAACAACGCTAGTATCTAAAGGCGTAAAATCCGCTTCTAATTGCTTGCCAGCCGCTCTAATCTCATCATGTGAGACGCCCTTCAGAAGGTCTGCAACCACTTTATCAATCGCGACTTCTATCTTATCGGCATTTTTAGGGTCGATCATCGCACCAATAAACCAGTCATGGCTTGTATCACCATCTTGAGATGCATAGTAAGCATAAGGTGAGTAATCTAGACTTAAATCTTCACGTATGTACGCGTCTAAACGAGTAACAAGCAGGCGTTGCAGCATGTCTTCCATAAAGATATCCTTCGCCGTTTGCCCTCTTACTATTCCAGTATGAGCTGAAGGCTCCGCAATGACTCTTAGCATGTACTCAGTGCTATTAGCCGTGTTGACCGACAAATCAATACGCGCTTTAGATGGGTGCTTGTACGCGACGTTAAAGTCCGGCACAACGGCTTTTTCCAATGGAATAGAAGCCAAGTACTGGCGAACCAGAGGTTTGAGTTCACTTGGATCAATGTCGCCCACAATAACCAGCTGATTATTTCGGAATTGACCAAACAACTGCTGATGGACGCTCTTTATCTCTTCAACAGAAACCGTTTCCACACTTTTACTATCGAGCAACACATGATCACTGTCCGCTTGATAAGTATTTTGGTTCATTGCATATGCGAACTGACCAGTCGGGCTTGCTAAGTAAGAATCTCGATTTTGAATGAACTCTTGTTTAACCGCCTCAAGTTGCTCTGGCGACACTTTAACTGATGTAACGATCGCGTTGAGTGCAGCAAAAGTTTCCGCTAAGCCACCACTGTTGAGCTTAAATTCGACGCCATGGCGGGTAAAATCGATAAACGGATAAACCTGAATATCTTCACGATCCAAATGCGCATCAAGCTCCGTTCCTGAAAAACTGCCAACACCACTTCTACCTATAGCAGGAAGGACTAACTCTGTCGCTGGGTATAAGCTAGGATCAATTGCTGCCTTACCACCTAAGCTTGTGTAATAAATACCTATGTCATCGCCTGCAAGATAGTCACGCATATACCACATCTCGATACCATTGCTAAGCGTCCACTTTTGAACATATGGGTCTACATACATCTGTTCCACTAACTCAATATCGCCTTGCGAACTAGGAACAGCAAAAGCACTGCTGGTCACCGAAAACAACGGTTTGGTACCCTTTTCGCTATAAGTTGCTTTCAAGCTCTCGATGGCTTGGGTAACCGCAACTTTATCTTCACTTTCATTCATACCAACCACTACGAAATAGTCGCTAGAAAGCAAAGCCTTAATATTGGCATTAATCACATCAAGATCGAGATTTGCGACAAACTCTTCAAGGCTCGCTTCATAGTCTCGTTGTGATTGCACGATTTGTTCGTTCACTAAAGCCGTCGCTTTCTGGTTAGCGTGCTGTACGCTGTCCATATTGTCCCAATCGATCTCAACATTATCGAGTAAGTCTTGATAATAATGCTGTTCGCTAATTATCTCATTTTCAGAGACGCCATAATCACGCAGAGATGCCAATGTGGCGATTAGCTCCTTTTGAGTTACCTCACGAGCGCCGACAGGAAAGCCAACATCCACGAATGAATAGCGCTGATATTCCATAGAATAATGTTTGGAACTTATCCATTGAGTTGGCAAAGCCGCATCATTGAACTTGGTATTGAGTCGCTGCCTGATCAGTTGTTGTGCAGTCTCATCAAGCCAAAGTTGATGCTGTTGCGCACGAGTGTCAATCGCACTCGCTCCTCGGTTGATCATCAAAGAGATACTTGGCGCTTCCGACTCTGCATATTCAATATAATCACCTTCGTTAAAGGTGGTAATTCTTTGTTTTACTGGCTTGGGAGTTTGTCCACGCTGCCAGTCTGAAAACTTCTGTTCAATTAATGGAATGACGGTTTTTGTGTCAATGTCACCGGAGACAATCACCTCAACGTTCTGAGGTTGATACCAATTCTGATAAAAGCTATTTAGCCCTTGGGAAGTCGCGCTGAGCACAGACTCTTTAGTACCAAGTGCACCTTGGCCTTCATACTGACCACCCTCAATGAAGTGGTCAAAAAACTGTTCTGCGAATGGCTTGTCGTCTAAGCGTGCATAACGGAACTCACCAAGAATCACACCTTTCTCTTTTTCAACTTCTGAACTTGATAGATCCAGAGCATCACCAATGTCTCGCATCCACGTCAGGGCAGACTGTAATTGGACATTGTCAGGTAAATCTAATTGATACACAGTTTCTTGGTAAGAAGTGTAGGCATTGATATCAGCACCAAAGCTAGCGCCTGCATCTTCGAATAGACGAATCACGTCATTTTGAGAGAAATTTTTACTGCCATTGAATGCCATGTGCTCCAAAAAGTGCGCATAACCTTTTTGTTGGTCAGTCTCTTGGAACGAACCCGCGTGCACGACTAAACGAACAGATACGGATTCTTCATGATCTGGATAAACATGGTAGGTAAGGCCATTTTCTAGCTGGCCTGAAGTCCATGCCGGATCCGGCTGGATTGGCGTTTCGGTGGTTTTTGATGTTGAGCTACAGCCAACCAAAGTTAGGCATAGTGCCGTCGCTAAATAATATGTTTTCATAACAACCTCTTAATGTCATTCATTGACAATATACAGATTGAGTTAATGATTATTATTTAATATTTAACCCGATGAATATCTTTGTGATCTAGATCTTCATTTTATAAATCATCATGCGCTATGTAAGATTGGCTTTGCTCGTTTAAAGCAGCGTTTTGATAAGAGCCTAATACATCCATTTAAACTCGTTAGCTACATCCGTTTAAAATCAATGGCTACATACCTTTAAGCTTGTTCGCTACATACCCTTGAAGAGCGATTGCGAAGCGCGGCTGATGGGTAGCTTCTCGCCCGACACATACGCCGACATCTGACCTGAGAGCCCTTTCTTCACCTTATCAATGGCCGAGACTTTCACCACCACGGAGCGGTGGATCTGCCAAAACTCATCAGGATTGAGCTGGGCGATCAGCTCTTTTAGTGACACGCGAAGAATAAACTCCTCTAGAGAGTCGCCTTGGCCTTTTTTAAATATAGATACGTATTTGTCTTCGGCTTTGAAATACGCCACATCATCGACGGCGATTAGGTGAATGTCTTCCCCGGCAGTGGCTTTAAGCCATGTGAGGTGCTTTTGCTGCGGTCGATAGGGAGGTTGTTGTGAGGTCGATTGCGATAACTGCTGAAGTTGACTCATTAGTGCAGCAATATCGGGCTGCTCCCGAGTGCTATCTGATTTCGTTTGATTACTCGACAGACGCGCTTGAACCTTATGACACGTGGCAAGTAAACGCTCTTCATTGATTGGCTTGAGCAGGTAATCCATCGCATTGTGCTCAAAGGCTTTAACTGCGTATTCGTCATAAGCCGTAATGAACACAATTAATGGCGGCGAATCTATCTTGCTGAGTTGTTTCGCTAGTGAGATTCCATCAAGCTCAGGCATACGAATATCGAGAAAAGCCACATCGGGCTTAAGCTGCTGAATACTTTGCATCACCTCCAAACCGTTTTGTGCCTTGCTGACGATCTCGAGTTCTGGCCAAACCTCAGCAAGGCTCTTGTCGAGATGGTGCCTTAACAGTGCTTCATCGTCTGCGATAATGGCCGTTACACTCGGCTGTAATACTGGGTTGTTCATGGTTAATCCTTTAAATTCACACTGTAAATCGTCTATTTTTGGTCACAGCTCTGTGCTTGCTGGTCTTAGCTCTAGGCTGCTGCGACAATCATCGGCAACAAGATGATCGACACAACCCCGCCCTCAGCTTGCTCTGTGATCGTCAGGCTCGCCTTGTCACCATAAAGGGTATCGATTCGCTGGCGAATGTTACTCAGCCCAACACCATGGCCAGCAGCAATAGACGGTGTTTTCAACCCCGTACCATTGTCTGACACTTCAATTTTCAACTGCTCGGCTTGTTGAGTAATACGGATATTCACTTGGCCACCCGCTGCTTTGGGTTCGATACCGTGCGTAAGTGCGTTCTCGACCAAGGGTTGAATCAAAAAAGGTGGAATCACTTGCTGATCGCTGATGTCGTTGGTTTCAATCGAGAACGTCAAGCGCTCATCTAATCGTATCTTCTGGATGTTCAGATACGCGTCGAGCAAATCGACCTCTTGTGCGATGGTCGATTGCTCAGTGCGGCTGTTTTTCAAAGTCACACGCAACAAGTCGGTGAGTTTTTCAAGCATCAACTTAGCTTTGGCGCTGTCACTCTCAATCAATACATTGATGGTCGCAAGAGTGTTGAACAAAAAGTGCGGCTCAATTTGGCTTTGCAGCTGTTTTAGCTGGCTAAGTAAGACAACCTTTTCTTGATCAGCTTGGCGACGCCTAGCCACCTCTAATTCGTTATTGGCACGTAGCTGCTGCTCTCTTGTGTAGAAAATGTAATAACAAACGGAACAGAAGATCACACCAAGCAGCATCACAGACTTAAGATCGGAAAGGTTAGAGCCGAAAAAGCCGTTCAACCAATAGTGCGCATTCAAAGTACCGAGGGTCATCGCAATCACCATTGATACCCCCACATCAAATGCCTTTGATTTCCTTTTGAATAGTTCAACCAACACAAATGAAGAGCCAACCGCGCTGTAACCAAAACCGAAGCTGATGGCCAAATTGAGCGTAAGCCCGCCTCCCCAAATCGTATTCGTTATAATCGCAATAAGAACACAAAATAGCGTGGTGAACGCGAAGCTTTTAATCCAAGCAAACCGACTGTTTGAAAAAGTGTTCATTAAAATCGTCCTTTGATATTTAAAAGAATCATATGACTATCGGGTAAGTTGGCGTAAGCAGAATCACTTTTACCGCGTAGAAAGCGTGCAGCAAGTTCCAAATCCAACGATGAGTCGCCATTATCTAACGCCTGATAGTTGAGCCACTGAGTAGCAATAAAGCCACCGTTTTGAGGAGACAACATCACATCAAACGTTGGCGTGATATCTTCAAGCCAGCCATATGTCGAATCCCATGACCAGTGAAACATGATGTTGTGTTGAACCAAATTGGCGTGTTGATAACCTTGCGCATAAGAACCTGCCAGTGATGCTGTCGTCGGATTCACCGACAAAGACTCTGCACTTTCTATTGCGCTTTGCCATTCAGTATTGCTCCAAGCTCGGCTATCAAACCAGTATTCCAGCACCACATTGTGGCCGGTGTCATTGGCCCACGTAAGTCCTGCTAACGCTTGATAAGCCTCGCCCTGCTCTTCAAGATAAAGCGGTTTAAGCTGTGAGTTGGGCTGACTGTAGCCAAGGCTTTGTCGTTGATAGATCACCGAGCCATGAAACTCCCAAACGAGATTCAACACTGACACTAAACTCGCTCCAAGCAAGCCGTGACGTACATCGTCATAATAAGCGACCCATTGATATTCGTGGTCGCCTACTAAGTTGTAACGACGTAAGCCAAACCCTTGTTGCTGATTCTGCTTTTCGAACTCATTCACATCTTGAGAAGTCCATGATGAATCGCTGTAAAGCAGTGTCCATTCGCCCGTCATATCGAACAGTGACGCTGAAGCCACACCGGCGCCCTCTTCTGCGACAATGCCCACTGGGTTTTGTCGGTAAGGCTTGATGATGTCTAAAGGTCGGTAGCCATAACCCACGCCCCAATCTAGGCGAACCTTACCGAGTGTGACATCGAGGTAATGATCACCGAACGCTGAATTAGACAGTTCAACACCACCTTGCCAAAACAACTCGCGCACAATGAATTCCGATTCAAAGCTCGCGTCTTGGTCTTGAGGAGTATTACTCAAAATATCATTGGCTTTCACGGCAAACAGGCCAAGCCAATTGCCATATCCAACTTCAAGATCCAGCAAACCATTGAGTGACTGACGGTTATCAGATGCGAAAGGACTAAATGGCGACTCTCGCGATTCAACGCCTCAGCACTCAGTTGCCAGTCCCACGCTAGGCTCAGATCGTCCGCTTGAGTCGTGTTACTCACACAAGACAATGCAAGAAAGCTAGCGATTAAAGGCTTGATGTGGAATCGACGACTAAAAGCTCTCATGCCACCCACCTAAAGTCCAGACACGCTATTACGCGATAAGTAAGCAGGGTTGTAGTATTTGTCCGCTAAAGCTTGTTCGCTTACCTCGCGATACTCAATCACAGTTTTCTTACTTGGTTGAATCTTATCGAGCAAAGTCATCGATACTACACTTGGCAAGCCATCTCGCACGCCTTCAGTAAACCAAGCTTGCTTGGCTAACTTACCTGAACGCAGATACAGATCCGCTTTAACAGGAAACGCTCGGTCTGCCGTTAACCATAGATCAATCGATTGATAGCTGGCACCCTTGGTTTTCGCCGTTAGCTTTAGATGATAAGTATCGAGTGTCTCGCCAGTCGGCATCTCAACCTGCTGATCGGCAACCCACTAGCCTTGGTAATCTTCGCTCCATGTCAGCGTAGAGATATCCCCCACCGATGCTTCACCCAATAGCTTTTGCATCGGTGTGATACGAATTGGTTGACGAGACTTTGGCATCAACAACCAATAGTTATCTTCAATCATCAGCATCTTCTGCCCAGCCTCGACCGCCGACTTAAACACGACCAACGACTCTCGATTTGGTCTTGCATAGACGTTGTATTCACGGGTTTTGTCCAGTTGCTCGTCTTGATATAGCGCCACCAGAGAAACCACCTTGGATGCTTGTGCACTGTTCAAACGATAGCTATCCGCTTTGGCGATCATCTCTGTGACTTGTTGTGAATCGACTGCCCAGCTTGGTGTCGATGCTAGAACCAAAACCAATACAGAACCTAAAACAGTGAGTGAACGAGTTAATTTACACATAAACCAGTGCCTCCGTGATTGGCTTATTCACGCCTTTACGAGCAGAGAAATAAGCAGCTAGCAAACATATCGTCAGCACACCTAAAGTGGCGTAACCAACTAATTCCAGTGAGAAGTAAATGTTGAGTGGGTAACCTTCGGTTCGACCCGGAGGGGGTGGCATTTGTATATCAACCATCAGCAATAACACCGTCACTAAGCCACTCACTAACGCGCCGATCGCGCTGCCAATCACAGCCAACAATCCCGCCTCTTTTAAGAAGCCAGCCACGATTTCAGAAGGGTAACTGCCGAGTGCCGACAAGGTGCCAATTTCACGAGTGCGTTCCGTCACTGACATGGTCATGGTGTTAAACAGCGACACGAACACCACCAATGCCATCACAGCACCCATGATGCCGAAGATACGATCGTAAAGATCTTTAACCTTGGTGTAGAAAAACGCGCGATCTTGCCATGGGGTGATCTCGATCTCTGTGCCTTGATCGCTTTGGCTAACTCTATTTCGATCCAAAGCAGCTTGAATGCGCTGTTGAACGGTCGAGGTCTTGCTTGTTTCAAATAGGAACACCGACAAGGTGCTGACTTTGTCTGAGGCCAAAAGCTCTTGGGCTGTGGTGATGTGTACGTAAAGCTGACGCTTATCCAACTCAGGAACCCCTGTCGAATAAATACCCTGTACCTTAAAATCAAAAGCGTTCAAAGCACCGTCACTGGTGGTCGCGAGCAGTGTCACCCAATCACCAACTGCAACTTTGAGGTTGCGAGCAAGGTCAGTTCCTAGCATCACTTGGGGTTCTTGGCTGTCGTATCTTGGGGATTTCACATCCGACAGGGTTTGCCCGTTGCGCACATCAAGGAAAGGACCTTTCATGTCGAACTCACGCTCATTGACGCCCGTTCCCATAAAGATGGTCGATTTGCTGCCGTTAGACACCAAACCGCTGAAGTAGACTCGCGGCTGCACACCACGCACGTCACTGTCACCAATGATGCTCTTGGTTAGCGTTTGAACATTATCGAGACCATTGCTCAGCGGCATGTCTTCGTCTTGTTCAAAGTACCCAGGCGTGCTCAAAGTAAGATGACCAGTATCTCGAGCGGTCGATTCTCTCAAAGATTCGTAGGTGTAAAGCCCGTAGCCTCCTGCCGACGTCAGCGCAAATACCGCAATCGCGATAATCAACACCGAAAGTAGACTGCGTCGACCATTTCTTAATAAGTTAAGCCACGCCAAACGCACCGAGGTTGGAAGTAAAAACGTGCTCATTCTTTGTCTTAACTTACCCATGAGATCGCCTCCATGGTTGCATCTTGTGGCGCCAGTTGACCGTCGATAAGTTCAATGACTCGATCGCAGCGCTGTGCCATTCTTGGGTCGTGCGTTGCGACAATAAAAGTCGTGCCCATTTCGTGGCCGATCTCTTTCATAATGTCGATCACAAGCTTGGCGGTGTGACTGTCTAGGCTCGCGGTCGGCTCATCGGCAATCACCAAGCTTGGGTTGTGAATCAACGCTCTGGCTATCGCGACACGTTGCTGTTGGCCTCCAGAAAGATTATCTGGGCGATGATTAACATAATCCCCCAATCCAACACGCTCCAGCATATGTTGTGATCTGGCCTGTTGTTCTTGTTTCGAGCATTGGTTCAACATCAATGGGTAAGCAACGTTTTCGAGCGCGGTCATCACAGGAACCAGATTGAATCGCTGAAACACAAAACCCAGCGACTGACGACGAAAACGTGCAGCGGCGATTTGCTCTGTCGGATACGGTTGGCCATCAATATTGATCTCGCCTAGGTAATCCATATCCAACAATCCAAGAATATTCAAAAGTGTGCTTTTGCCAGAACCTGATGGCCCACATAACGCCACCATTTCACCGCGCTGGATATGTCCATCGACCCCGTTTAGTGCATCAACACGTTGACCGCCCGTGAGATATGCTTTGCCGATATCTTTAAATTCAATCATTTCGTTGTCCTCTTATTACCCATCCATTCTTAAGCGTTCGCAGCTACTATTTAGCTTTCGCGCCCATTATTTAGCATTCGCAATGAGCGCCTTCGCAGTTATAGTTTCGATGTTGCCAGCATCGGCAGTTTCCATTTGTTCTAACCAAGCTTGTGCTTGCTCGAAGTCTTCAGCACGAATCGATGCGGTAATGGCATAACGGTAAATCCACGAGGTCGCAGCGAAGTGTTGTTGTTGAAAATCATCTTCCTCAAGTAACGAGAGGAACAGGTCATAACCACGATCGAAGTGGTTAAACATGTCTGGCAGAGAGGTGTAAGTAACGGCGGCCATTGCGCGAGTTAGGTAAGAATCTGGCAGCCCTTGAACACGAGGTTGCTCATGAATCGGTTGGTCTTCGTCTTTCAGCAGCACCAGTGATTTATCAATGGTCGACAAACCCTTTTCCACATACTTCATCTTGTTCCAAGGTAAGAACGCATCACGCCCCATCAGGGTTTCGGTGCTACCTAGATAAACCAAAGTCAGTGGCGTAGTGCCGTCTTGTTGCAGCGTGTCATTCAGGCGTTCATACGCAACCTCAACCAAGTCTTCATTGCCTTGCGCGGCTTGGTTATAGATATCGAGCACATCTGAACTTGGATTCGCCAAAGCTAACGTTGGAGCGATTGAAACAAGCCCAATCAAAAATGAGCGCTTAAATTGAGAAGTAAGTGAGTAAATCGTGTTTGCAGTAGTCATGATTTCTAATCCCTTTCAAATGTTGACGTTGAAAGGTTAACGAGAATTTGTCGTGCAGTTTTACCAATGCGACGAATGGTAATAGTAAGGAGTGAATGGTTTAGAGAGGGTGTGAATGGAAAACGAAAAGCAAAGTAGCGAACTTTCCCCCATCCCAGCCTGAGGCTGTGTAGTGGTCAACATATTCGCCATTCAAAAAGAGACTCCAATGAGCTAATGCCGTTCACTTAAGAGTGAACGGCATTTTTGTTCTTAGCATATCGTTGTGGTCTAGGTTTAACTTTTCTAGGGAATGTTCTTTCCCTTCGCCCTTCAAGTATTAAGCTTTCAGCCATGTTGTGGAACCCCTTTAACTGCCGAGGTATTGCGCCTGGTGTTGAGTAAGGTAAGCCTACAAGTAACGCTGATACATGAGCCAATGTGCCGTTAAAACTCAGTTGATAGGGAAGATAATTTCCCTTTAAATTGAAGCAAAGCTCGACCATCTGATATCGGATTAAATTGTAAGTAAGCAAGATGCCCCATAACTCCTGCTTTACCAGCTCCGGTAAACGACTTCGCAGCGTAAGACGGTTTCCAAGCATGTATTGTTTTTGTTCTCGGTAGCCTAACTCTATTTCCCAACGATGCTCATAGAGGCCTACAATATCTTTTGATGGGTAACGCAGAGAGTCCGTCATGGAAGTTAATACTTGGTAGTCTTTTCCTTTAATTTTACGAGTGACAAGTCGAGCGGTTATCGACTTTGGTAAATCAGGCCATAGCTTCCTCGCTCTTGGATTACTATGTAGTTGAACCAGTTTGTCATTTCGCCCTAAAGATTGAACAATATCATATTGTGTATTTTTCTTGAGGGGGATAAGCCAATGGCGCTCTGAGCCAGAGTCTTGCCATTTATGTAATAAACCTAAAGAATAGAAACCCTTATCGAACATTGTCACACTATGATTCGGTGTTTTTTCTATCAGTTTTTCAGCTAATACCATTTCGTTTGTATTGTAATTATCAAAGGCACTGGCCGTGATTATGTGACTGCTTAGTTCCATTTGGCAGACCATTCTCACTTGCGGATATTGTGTCCCTTTTTGTCGAGAAAATGCATTTTCATTTTGTGGATTATCGGGCGTTCGCCAAACAACTCCATCGACGCCAAGCAGCGTTAATCCATTCCACTGGGGTAACTTTGCACTTTTTAACCATGAGGTTGTCATTCGCTCAAAGACCGCTTTAATTGCGTCTTCACCCAACGTCTTTCGTCGTTGAGTCAACGCGCTCGGTGCGACAAAAGCTTTACCTGTACGGTCGACAATATCGAGCTGGTTAACTAAGTTTTTCATGGATTTATTGTTGTAGATAGCCATTCCAACAAGTAACCAAACCATGGATTCTAGAGTTAATTTCCTCTTTCTCATAGTGACAGTATCAGTAAGAGAATAAGCTTCATCGATGAGGTCAATTGGAAGCAAGTCAGACAAAGTTTCAACGTTGCTAGGTTTCCAATCATTAATTATGTTTAGAGCTTGGGAAACATCCATAAAAAAATCCAAGTGCATTAAATACACTTGGATTTTGACAGTTCTGGAGGATCGTTCAACCGATCACTTTGGCTTTAACTGATCGGCATTAGACTCCAATGAGCCCCTTTTCTATTTCAATTTATCTGAGATATTCGCTCGCTTTTTATAGCTCGGCTTTGTTCTCTTTATCAAACCGGAACATGATGTTCTTCCACTTTGACTTTATGAAGATGGCTCATCTTATGATTGTTAACGAAGTCTGCTCCGTCCTTAAATTTCGTTTTAGTACCATTAGTAATGGTTGCAATGGTATTCCCAAACACGGCGTCAGTATGACGGGCATATTCACTCGTTGTGGTCTTAACGCCGCGCTCAGCAAACTTTCTCTCCATCATTCGAGAATACGTAACGAATTCAGCAGGTGTAATTTTTTCGTTCAGTTTCGCGTTGCTTACAACCTCATTCACAACATCTGTTCCTAATAACGATTCATCAAGGTTGTTTAAGATTTCCACTGCTTTCTTGGGATGTACCTCCGGTGCCCTTTCACAGGTATAGAATCCATAAAGGAACTCGACAATCATCTCAATACTTTCTTTCTCGTGTCCCCCCATCAAATAGCTGCCGTTTCCTACTGAGCCTCCCTGATATTTGCTCTCGCCATTGAGGTGCTTAGCTAAGTTGCCATCGGGCTTTATGCCGACACCTATGTCGAAGAAGTAATCCCCTTTATTTAAAGCCAGTAAAGAGACCATATTCTTTGCAAAAGCTGCACTACCGTGATTGATACTCGCCTCATACAACTCCGTCATCTTCTGAGCAATTTCTGGCGTTGACATATTTTTCTTAGTTAGCAACTCATCAACGGAAACGAACTTAACATTTTCAGGAATCTCAACGCGTGAGTCGTAACATGTTCGCCCTTCAGTGCGTCTATCGACATAAATGATGTGTTTTACCTTCGGGGTGATTTTTGCATTACTAATCACATTTAACAGACCATGCTCCTTTTCAACGCTAGGAATAATATTGTCTTCGCCACTTTCGGCTTTAGTGTTTACCCAACAATAAGCAATGGTCTTGGTTGGAAGTTTAGAAAAGGTCGGTTTCGCGCACAATAAGGAACTGAATCCACGCTTTTTCTTGTCTTCTTTTAGTTGAGTTAATGTTATGTCGGCGTTTTCATTATTGCGTTCAGCAATGACTCTTTCGCGATTTTCAGCCCAACGCTGATTATCGGCTTTAGTAACTGTAAGCTCTTCCTTTCGAGCCAAACGCTGGTGATTAGCTCGCTCTTGGGGAGATTGTTGTGTTTGTTCTGTGTGGGTACTTGGTGAAGATTGATATCGCATTAAATTGCCTCTAACTATTAAAAATGTAAGTAATTAAAACAATATGATAAATCTATCAACCAAATAAAGAGTGGCGATAAAACAACCATTGAAATGGATGTTTTTACTAACAAAAAGCTCATCATGAAGGATTAGTGTGCGTGCGTGAGTTCCTCATTCTTACAATGAAACAAGTAAATCAAGATTAGATGACTTTTTAGTCTCTTCTGCTTCGTCCAAACTAAGCTAAGTCCATTGATACCCATTCCACGTCAACGAACAAGCCTAATCCCTACCTATAAAAAACATCCAATTATAGTTGGAGCGCTTTTTATGATTCTTAAAGAAGAGATTACTTAATCACGCCACATACAATGCGTGCACCACCGCCGCCAAGCTTGGCTGGATGGTCAAAATGGTTGTCACCGCCAGCATGGACCATCAACGCTCTGCCTTTCACGTTATCTAATATTACTCTTGGCGCCATAACTGGTTGGTCGGCTACGCCATGAGCATTAACGTAAAGCGACGCTAAATCACCAAGGTGATTATCATCCGTACAAGGGAAACCATGCTTACTCGTTTTCTCCGGGTCATAATGTCTGCCTGCAGCTCCACCGAGAATGATTTTTCCATCTTTGATGATGCTGTCGCACGAACCATTCACGTGTACATGGAAGCCATGTGTACCAGCAGGTAAACCTTTCAATTCCGGCGTAAAGACAGCCCCGTATTCACTTGAGCTTATCACTACAGTTCCGGTTGACTGACCCGAGCCAAGATCGATCATTTCAACATTCACTACTTCAGAAAAAACAGGAGAAGAGATAAGACCGACACTCCGCACCTCATTTAGGAATAAATTGCTTCATATAGCTTACCTAGCAATTGAAGCAATCTCCTCTGATGGTCTTGAATGCCGGTGATAAACCATTGTTCGCCGAACTCAAGTGTATCGACCCCTTCAAATTTTAAAAACACCCAGCGAGCAGTTGGCTTAGATGTGGTTTTGTTCTTAACCATGCTTGGAAAAAATTCTTCAGTAACAGCCAACTCTTCACGTATCTTATGCTCGAGTCCAGCATAAACCATTAGGCTTAAGGTCATTATCATGAGTAAAGCTTCGATGCGTTGTGGTTTTTTTAAGAAGATAGATGATGTTAAAAACTCAGGGCTTTTAAGGAAGCGAAAACCTCGCTCGACTTTCTGTTGTGACTTGTAGTGTTCCAGTAACGCAGCCATATCGAGATCGGTACTTTCAGTATCATTGGTCGCAAGAATGAACATACCAACTTTAAGCTTCGCGAGTTTTACTTTTTCTAAATCAGTGAACGGATTTGCTTCAATTTTGTAGTGGTATCCAGTTGGAACCTCATCTTTTTTAGGGCGCCCTCGGCCAGCAAACTCGGGCACTTGCCGTATCTCACTTTGCTCGAAACTCAACAGTTGGCATTGACTCTGAAATTCACTCATAGCCTTTTGTGCATCAGTCGCACAGGCAAATTGTTTCTTAGCTAATTGAGCTAGAGATTTAAGCTCTTTGGTCAGATTTTTATCCAAATTTTTATAAAAAGTGGCTTCTTCTCGCTTTGTCGCTTGCTCGCTGTTCACTAACAACCATCGCTGCTTCACGTTGCCATAATCAGATTCAATCCAGTGCCCCGAATAACCATTACCGATAGGCTCTAATTGCGCTGGCGATAATGCCAGTAGAGCTTGTTTGGCCATTTTAATGGTCATTGGGACGCGTGTAATGAACTTCTGCTTTTGTTCATCAAGTGAGCAAATACTGTCTGACGTGTATAAAGCTGCATCAGCAATAAAGTAACGACTATTTTGCGCGGCTTTAAGACAGTGAATATGGCGCTTAGTGACCTCTGCAAATGCTTTTGCATCGTTCGTGTTTCCACTGAGAGCCTGCATATAAACAGGGAGCCCTGCTTGATTTTCACAAATTAATTCAAGGACAACCTGATTCAATTCAGGTCGGTGATCTCGACTATAACCTTTGACGAGTTGAATAGAATTAATGTCATCCTCTGCTGATTGAGCATATTCACCATCAACATGGAAACTCGTTATATCAAGGTGGACAGACTCTGTCTTGAGGCCCAATTTTTCAACGGTATGCTCTGCAATAACTTGATATAAAATAGATACATCAGCTTCAAATAAAGCATCTAATGTGCGCCCAAGAACATCATCAGTTAAGTGGTGCGCTTCTATGTTTTTAGCAAGCAGCTTTGATATTGGCTTTGTCTCGAAAAAGTCAGAAAACATATGCAATGTTCGACTATGGAAGCCCAAACCGTTCAAAATCATGGCTAGAACGGCATCACCGTGTGAGACATTATGCTCTGAATACTTAGGAATTATGCGGTCGATAAGCCCGGGTAAATCAATCTCATGACAGAATGCAGCGATTAATCCAAGATGATCTAAGCGTTTTATGACAGGTTGAGGAGCAGACATCGCAAGTTACCGGCAAATAAAAGTAATAGATCAAAACGGGGGATCTGCGTCAAGTCTCAACTGCAATCATTATTGATAAATGATCGTGGGATCACACTAATTAAAATGTAAGCGCGTCATAAACCCCGCATTCTAATCGCCTAGCGCGAAGAATAAGATCAAGTCTCCAACCATAAGGAGATTTGAAATGGGAAAACGACACACTAATCAAGAATGGCAAACGCTCATCGAGCAATCTGAATCGAGTTCATTGTCAACGCTTGCATTTTGTAAGCTAAATGAACTCAACCCCTCGACGTTTTACGCTAAGCGCCAGCAACTCAAAAAAGCAGATGTCTCTCAAGGCTTTGTACGGGCAGAGATCGTCGAAAAGACAACGAAATATCAAGCTCAAATAGCCACCGCTAACATGACACTTCTCATCAATGATGTGGAGTTGAGCATTCCTCAAGGCACGCCCGCTACCTACCTGGCAGAACTCATTGGAGCCTTGTCATGAAACATATGCTCAGCGCACCAGAGATTTATCTGTATCGTGAGAGTGTCGATTTTAGAAAGTCCATTAATGGCCTCGCGGCGATTATCGAAAGTGACACCGATTTACCCTTGGGAAGCGGCGCACTGTTCCTGTTCACCAATAAACAGCGCGACAAAATCAAAGTGCTGTACTGGGATAAAACTGGCTTTGCGCTTTGGTATAAACGCCTTGAAAAAGCCAAGTATAAATGGCCTACAAAAGAGAAAAATGAAGTGTTTACCCTGACTCAATTCGAGCTTGATAGACTGCTTTCTGGCTTCACGATTATCGGCCATAAACCCGTTCAAATAAACGATGTTACAATGACTTAATCGATAATAAAGCCTTATCTGCCAAGCGTTAACAGCATGATTTTAGTATAATAAATGCCATGAAAAAGACGCCAGATATCAACCCAGAAAGCCAAGATATTGCCAAGCTACAAGCGATGGTGAAAGCGCTGATGGCGTCAGAAAACCAATGGAAACAAGAGCGTCAATCTCTGCTTGAGCAACTCAAACTTGCTTTCGACCGCCAGTTCGCAAAACGCTCGGAGGCGTTAAAGCCTTACGATGAATCTCAAGGTGACCTCTTCAACGAAGTGGAATGTGAAGCCGCTAAGGGAGAGGTGGTTGAGGTAACAACGACCACAACGAAGAAGCGTGGTAAACGCAAGCCACTTCCAAAGACTTTGCCTCGTGAGGTTATCGAACTCGATTTAGACGACCATGAAAAACAGTGTGCATGCTGCCAACATAGTCTGCATAAAATCGGTGAAGACCGCAGTGAGAAACTTGAGTTCTCACCAGCCGTGCTCAAAGTGCTGGAATATGTTCGTCCTAAGTATGCTTGTCGTCAGTGCGAGCAAACTGAAGACAAAAGCCACATCGTTCAAAAGCCAGCGCCCCAGAGCATCATCCCTAAAAGCTTCGCGACAGAAAGCTTGCTAGCCAACATCATCCTTGGCAAATATCAATACGCAATGCCACTGTACCGCCAAGAGTCGCTGTTTACCCAGTCGGGTATCGAGCTATCACGAACCACGATGGCAAGGTGGGTTATCCAAGTCAGTGAGAAGTTCACACCGCTGTATGCGGCCTTGAAAGAGCATCTACTCCAACAAGTGGTGGTTCAGGCAGATGAAACGCCGCTCAATGTCCTCAAAGAAGATAAACAGTGTTATATGTGGCTCTACTGCTCGGGCGCAGACTCGCCCGACGCTGCACTGCCGAATGTAAAGAATATCGCCTTGTACGACTATCAAAACAGTCGCGCGAGGGCATGCCCTGTTGCCTTCTTGGGGGATTACAGTGGTTATCTGCAAACCGATGGCTATGGTGCCTATGATGGTCTTCATCACGTAACCAATGTTGGTTGCTTGGCACATGCACGGCGTAAGTTCATGGATGCTAAGAAGCTTCAAGGTAAAGGTAAGTCAGGCAAAGCAGATAAAGCGCTAGCCAAAATCCAGAAGCTCTATGGGATAGAATCGCGCTTAAGAGGTGCGACTGTCGAAACACGAAAAGCAGAACGTCAACTGCATGCCAAGCCGATACTGGATGAGCTGTACGAGTGGATGACGACTCAACAAGTGCTAGCGTCTAGCTCGCTGGGTAAGGCGATAAAATACACGCTCGGCCAATGGCCGAAACTTATCCGCTATATCGATGACGGTCATTTATCTATCGATAATAATCGTGCTGAACGCGCCATTAAACCGCTGGTCATTGGCAGAAAAAATTGGCTCTTCTCGAACACACCAAATGGTGCTGATGCGAGCGCGATGCTTTACAGCATCGTCGAGACGGCGAAAGCCAACGGCCTTATCCTCTACGACTACATGGTCAAGTGCATGAAAGAGCTAGCGAAAGCTGAGCCTGATATCGATGCGCTCCTACCTTGGAACTTCAAACATTAACAACATCGCCTCGTGGGTTCATGGGGCGTTTACATTAAAATCTAGAATTGGCTGCGGAATGACGGATAAGAGCAAGTGCAGCAAGCCATGTTGTTTTATCACTTCATAGCAAGTGCTATTAACCACTTGTATCGTTTTAGTGGTCTCGTTTTCGATAACTTTAATTTCACCGTCTCGCTGGCTAAACCAAGCTAATTTATATATTTTAAAATAAAAAAGAGCCTATATAAAAATATAGGCTCAAAGCAGTGGCAGTGCATAAATTAAAAATAGTTTCTATATTTTTAGCTAATTAAATAAAATCGTTTAATTAAGCTACAATCGCTGACACTTTAACGGCATCACTGATTGTTCGGTAATTCGGAGAAAATTGTTGGACCCCAGCAATAACTTCATCGTAATCAGCTTGAGTACCATCACCTTGAACTTCAAACTGAAATTGGATCTCTTCGAAGCCAACCGGAGCTTCTTCAGCTACATTCAAGAACCCACGAAGATCCAAAGCCCCTTTGATGGTCAACTTTACTGACTCTAAACGAATGCCGCGGGTACTGGCGCCTGCAACAAATCCAACCATCATACAGCCAGCCATACCGCCCAACAGGTAATCTTGTGGCGTAGGGTATGCGTTATTGCCAAGAAGCTCTTCTGGTTCACCCACATCGAAAGTAAAATCTTTAACGATTTCTGTTCCACCGACCTTTTGGTTCAACGTGCGAATTTCGCTATGAACACCGCCTTTCCATTCAGCAACAATGCCGTATTCAGATACCGCTTGTGTTGCATCATCAGTAATAACTTTCGTATAAGCTGATAGGTCTTCTAGGTTAAGGCCATTTAATGGTGCATTACTCATGTTAAATCCTTTAATTATTTCTTGTTTATAGTGATTAATGTTCATGTAATGCCTCCCACACCACGTGGAAGGCAACAAATAATTTAGTTTCGACCCGCCATAACGCCGCCATCGACATTTAGAATCGTACCCGTTACCCAAGAAGACTTATTCGATAGTAGATATTCAATCGCGTCAGCAACATCGTCTGTAGAACCAATTCGACCAATTGGGTGGAAATCGTTAAAGCCTTGTAGTGCAGATTCAATCTCATCTTCAGCGATGAATGACTTATAAATTGTCGACATCACGACTGCTGGAGCCACAGCGTTTACACGTACACCGTGGTCGCCTAGTTCAATGGCCAAGTTTTTTGTCAGTGCATGCAGTGCCGCTTTCTGCATAGAGTAAGCTGAAGAAGGCGTTGCTTTAATTGCTTGATGTGCCCACATAGAACCGATGTTTACAATTGCGCCACCACCGTGTTGTTTCATATTTTTCGCAACGGCTTGTGTAATGAAGAAGAAAGCACGGTTCATATCTAACTGAAGGTCGTAATCTTGCTCAGAGTGCTCTAGGAAATCGACAGGTTTGAAGAAACCAGCCGCATTCACCAAGTAGCCAATGTGACGTTTTTCTGCATTTAACTGTTCAATAAAGCTTTGAACAGCAGAAGGGTCGTATAAATCAACCTGAGCAGTTTCAACATGACCATTCGTGGTTGATTCCAGATCCAATTTTGCTTCAGCAAGATTCTGTTTGTCATGAGAGAGAATCATTACAGGCACACCAGACTTAAGCAGTCGCTCTGCTGTTGCTTTACCCATACCAGAAGAACCGCCAACAATTAGTGCAATAGAAGATGTGTTAAACATAATGAAATCCTTAATTTTAAACCTACCTACCAATAGATAGGTGGTTTATTCAAAAAAATGGAGGAGTGTAGAGACCATCTCCTCGTCAGTGGGTGTACTTTAAGATCGGACGAGTTTCACGTCAACAACTTTACCTACCTATCGATAGGTAGATAAAGTTAAATTGACTAAAAAGGCATATTTATCAATGATATAGACTATTAAATTATTTTTATAAAAATAAGTATCCGTCTCATGGAAAGTGTCTACAACACCATTTAGTGAGTCAAATCGTAAACGCCCCATGAACCCACGAGGCGATGTTGTTAATGTTTGAAGTTCCAAGGTAGGAGCGCATCGATATCAGGCTCAGCTTTCGCAAGCTCTTTCATGCACTTGACCATGTAGTCGTAGAGGATAAGGCCGTTGGCTTTCGCCGTCTCGACGATGCTGTAAAGCATCGCGCTCGCATCAGCACCATTTGGTGTGTTCGAGAAGAGCCAATTTTTTCTGCCAATGACCAGCGGTTTAATGGCGCGTTCAGCACGATTATTATCGATAGATAAATGACCGTCATCGATATAGCGGATAAGTTTCGGCCATTGGCCGAGCGTGTATTTTATCGCCTTGCCCAGCGAGCTAGACGCTAGCACTTGTTGAGTCGTCATCCACTCGTACAGCTCATCCAGTATCGGCTTGGCATGCAGTTGACGTTCTGCTTTTCGTGTTTCGACAGTCGCACCTCTTAAGCGCGATTCTATCCCATAGAGCTTCTGGATTTTGGCTAGCGCTTTATCTGCTTTGCCTGACTTACCTTTACCTTGAAGCTTCTTAGCATCCATGAACTTACGCCGTGCATGTGCCAAGCAACCAACATTGGTTACGTGATGAAGACCATCATAGGCACCATAGCCATCGGTTTGCAGATAACCACTGTAATCCCCCAAGAAGGCAACAGGGCATGCCCTCGCGCGACTGTTTTGATAGTCGTACAAGGCGATATTCTTTACATTCGGCAGTGCAGCGTCGGGCGAGTCTGCGCCCGAGCAGTAGAGCCACATATAACACTGTTTATCTTCTTTGAGGACATTGAGCGGCGTTTCATCTGCCTGAACCACCACTTGTTGGAGTAGATGCTCTTTCAAGGCCGCATACAGCGGTGTGAACTTCTCACTGACTTGGATAACCCACCTTGCCATCGTGGTTCGTGATAGCTCGATACCCGACTGGGTAAACAGCGACTCTTGGCGGTACAGTGGCATTGCGTATTGATATTTGCCAAGGATGATGTTGGCTAGCAAGCTTTCTGTCGCGAAGCTTTTAGGGATGATGCTCTGGGGCGCTGGCTTTTGAACGATGTGGCTTTTGTCTTCAGTTTGCTCGCACTGACGACAAGCATACTTAGGACGAACATATTCCAGCACTTTGAGCACGGCTGGTGAGAACTCAAGTTTCTCACTGCGGTCTTCACCGATTTTATGCAGACTATGTTGGCAGCATGCACACTGTTTTTCATGGTCGTCTAAATCGAGTTCGATAACCTCACGAGGCAAAGTCTTTGGAAGTGGCTTGCGTTTACCACGCTTCTTCGTTGTGGTCGTTGTTACCTCAACCACCTCTCCCTTAGCGGCTTCACATTCCACTTCGTTGAAGAGGTCACCTTGAGATTCATCGTAAGGCTTTAACGCCTCCGAGCGTTTTGCGAACTGGCGGTCGAAAGCAAGTTTGAGTTGCTCAAGCAGAGATTGACGCTCTTGTTTCCATTGGTTTTCTGACGCCATCAGCGCTTTCACCATCGCTTGTAGCTTGGCAACATCTTGGCTTTCTGGGTTGATATCTGGCGTCTTTTTCATGGCATTGATTATACTAAAATCATACCATTTACGCTTGGTAGATAAGGCTTTATTATCGATTAAGTCATTGTAAAATCGTTTATTTGAACGGGTTTATGGCCGATAATCGTGAAGCCAGAAAGCAGTCTATCAAGCTCGAATTGAGTCAGGGTAAACACTTCATTTTTCTCTTTTGTAGGCCATTTATACTTGGCTTTTTCAAGACGTTTATACCAAAGCGCAAAGCCAGTTTTATCCCAGTACAGCACTTTGATTTTGTCGCGCTGTTTATTGGTGAACAGGAACAGTGCGCCACTTCCCAAGGGTAAATCGGTGTCACTTTCGATAATCGCCGCGAGGCCATTGATGGACTTTCTAAAATCGACACTCTCACGATACAGATAAATCTCTGGTGCGCTGAGCATATGTTTCATGACAAGGCTCCAATGAGTTCTGCCAGGTAGGTAGCGGGCGTGCCTTGAGGAATGCTCAACTCCACATCATTGATGAGAAGTGTCATGTTAGCGGTGGCTATTTGAGCTTGATATTTCGTTGTCTTTTCGACGATCTCTGCCCGTACAAAGCCTTGAGAGACATCTGCTTTTTTGAGTTGCTGGCGCTTAGCGTAAAACGTCGAGGGGTTGAGTTCATTTAGCTTACAAAATGCAAGCGTTGACAATGAACTCGATTCAGATTGCTCGATGAGCGTTTGCCATTCTTGATTAGTGTGTCGTTTTCCCATTTCAAATCTCCTTATGGTTGGAGACTTGATCTTATTCTTCGCGCTAGGCGATTAGAATGCGGGGTTTATGACGCGCTTACGTCAAATCCATTACGAATGTTTGTCCAATGCTCATTTTTTAGACATAAAAAAAGCGAGTGCTAAGCCTCGCTTTCAAAACAACAATCTCTTTTGAGTGGCGCTGTGTCCTACATATCTACAGCGCAATAAGAATGCCTCTTACAAAGCCTATTGCTATACTGCACCGTATCAATCTGGTCGATAAACTATAACGCCTTCAGAATGTTTAAACAGCTGGCTTTCACCGAACGGATATAGTCAGTGTCCTTGAATTGAGACAGTAAAATCCCCCCTTCCAAGGCGACAAAAATTAGCCTCGCCGCTTGAGTAGCTTCTACTCCAGAACGAAAGTGTTCGCTCGCAATCCCCTGCTCTATGCTTTTGCGAATAAAATCTTCATTGATTTGAACAAATTTAGTCAATAGGCTTTCCAAGCCATCCGCTAAAAAATAAAAATCAGAGGCATACATACCACATAGGCACAGTTTATTGTTCTCGCGTACATCAACAAAAATGTCGGCTAATGCTTCAATTTTACCTTCAGCAGAGATGTCTTGACTCTCGATACGCTTTAACGCAACTTCGTAATTCGCAAGGTAACGTTCAAATACCACTTGAGCCAGGTCTTGTTTCGTTTTGAAATGATAATGGATACTCGCAGTCTTTATCCCAAGCTCATTTTGAATATCGCGAAAACTGAAGCCATTAAAACCTCGGCTTTGCATATAACTTTCAGCTAAATCGACGATCTTTTCTGCCGTTGGATTAAGTTCTTTCATGTTAATTCCACCTATATTTTAAGGGGAATATAACATAATTCACAGGTCTCGCCTATCTATCAGTAGGTATGGATTTCAAGAGGTTGTAAAGTTCGAGTGTGGTTGGGCGAAAAAATAGCCGCTAATCAGCGGCTATTTTTAGTTATCTAAACTAAGCTTCTATTTTCTACTTCTTTGTCTCTTCAACCACGGCTTTCATCAACACTGAAGTATCCATGCGACCTTCACCTTGCGCAGACAGTGCCTTGTATGCGTTGTTGGTCTTTTCCGTCAATGGAAGTTGAATGCCTTGGCGCTCTGCTTCATCTAGGCAGAAGCCTAAGTCTTTGATCATCCAATCAATTGCAAAACCGAAATCGAACTTGTCTTGCGCCATTGTGGTTGCGCGGTTTTCCATCTGCCATGAGCCAGCAGCGCCATTTTTAAGGCAATCAACCAGAGTTGGGATATCCAAACCTGATTTTTCAGCAAGCACCAAGCCTTCAGATAAGCCGTTCAATACACCCGCGATGCAGATCTGGTTAACCATTTTCGCGCGTTGGCCTTGGCCGACTTTCCCCATCAGAACCGACGACTTACCGTAAGCTTTGAACACAGGTTTAAGGTCGTCAAACAGTTCTGGTTCGCCACCACACATGATGGTTAACACGCCGTTTTCTGCGCCCGCTTGGCCACCAGACACTGGTGCATCCATAAAGCGAACACCTGCTTTCTTCGCTGCTACTTCAAGCTCTTCAGACAGAACCGCAGACGTTGTAGTGTGATCGACAAGAATTGCGTTTGGCTTCATCGCTGCCAATGCGCCTGTTTCGCTGGTTGTCATGCTGCGAACGTCGTCGTCGTTGCCGACACAAACCAATACTACGTCAGCTTCGGCTACACATTCAGCTACGCTCTCAGCAGCTTTACCTTGGTGTTTATCAGCCCAGTCTAATGCTTTGCTGTGAGTGCGGTTAAATACCGTTACCTCAAAACCGGCTTTGACTAGGTGGCCTGCCATTGGGAAACCCATTACGCCTAGCCCGATAAAACTTACTTTCATTTCTTACTCCTTTTTATTTAACTCAGCTCATCGTGATGGAATGACTGAACGCTCTCAATCAACGTGTCGATAAGCAAAGTCAAAGCCTTCGGCTGATATTTTCTTTCTTTGTACACTAAATACGCTTGGCGATCACCCCGATGATACTCAGGAAGCACTTGAATCAGATTCATTTCCGGAGAAACATGGCGAAAAGGCAGTGAGGCGATACCCAACCCCTTTTGCGCTGCGGCCGCAACGGCAAAAATATCATTAACGATGAACTTAGGTTTAATCGTCACTATCTGCTCTAAGCGATCGGATTTGTAGAGTGGTATGTCAAACACATCATCGACATTAATCCACTCTTGATGCTCGAGATCGTCTAGATTTTTAATCTCATCACGAGAATCCAAATACTCTTGGCTCGCAAAAAAGCCGTGCTTAGCCGTAAACAGTGGCCGCGCAATCATGCCGTCCATGTCGGAAATTTGAAACGTGATCAGCAAGTCACGATCGGTTTCAGGAACCACTTGCTGCTGACTCAAAATGAGATTGAGCTGCACGTTCGGATACTGAGTGAGGTATTGCTCAACCGTTGGTCGAAGAAAACCGCTATAGAAGTTATGAGGCACCGCGAGCTTTATCTTGCCTTGAATCGCATCACGCTCTTCCAGCAGGCTACTAAAGCCTTGATGCAGGGATTCCATGCCACTGCTCAGCGCCGCAAAAGCCGCCTCACCATCTTTAGTCGCCACCAGCTCTCTGCCTTTCTTTTCCAAAAGGCGGATGCTCAAGCGCTCTTCCAAGGCGGTTAACCGACGTGACATGGTCGACACAGGCAATTGAAGTCGCTTCGATGCCGACAACAAAGAGCCCTCTTCCACAACAGTGCAAAACAGGAATAGATCATCAATGTTTCCAAATATGGAATTCATACTTCTATATGTACCTATTTTTTCATTTATGGATAGGGGTAACCTTAATGCATTCCAATAATAAAATCACTAAGGAGAACGGATGAACAACAAACTTCATTGGGTTACCGTAATACTGTCTTCACTGGTCATGGCTATCATGATGTCGGGGATCATTTCGGGGTATAAGATGGGTTTCAGCCAAGCATGGCCACCAATTTGGTTAAACAGCTTTTTGATTGCTTGGCCGTGTGCACTCACATTGAGCCTAACCCTATTGCCACAAGTCAGAAAAGTCGCGGAATGGTTATGTCGCCCGAGATCAAAAACGATAACTAAAGTTAACTTATGTGAAGATTAAGGGCATGAATTCAAAGGTTATTAACAAGACATCTGGAACAATGATCAAGGCATTTAATCATGGTTACCGACATAAAAAAAACCGAGCACTAGGCTCGGTTTTTTAATAATTGTTGTTACTGTAAAGATTACAGCTCAGCGTTGTGGTAAACCTGCTGAACATCATCACAGTCATCAAGCATGTCTAAGAATTTCTGGAACTTCTCAGAATCTTCTTCCGCTACTGGCGTAGTCGTTTGAGGAACGAAAGTGATTTCCTCAACGTCTAGCGTTAGCTCAGGGAATGCAGTGTGAAGTGCAGTCTTCGTTTTGAAGAACTCAGTCGTTGGAGCGAATACAGTGATAACACCGTCTTCTAGCTCAACGTCAGTCACGTCTACGTCTTCCATCATTAGCGTTTCTAGGATGATCTCGTCATCTTCGCCTGCAAACTGGAATACAGCTTGGTGAGCGAACATGTGAGAAACAGTACCTTCAACACCGATTTTCGCGCCAGTTTTAACGAAACATTGGCGAACGTCTTGGAAAGTACGGTTACCGTTGTCAGTTAGACAGTCAACGATTACGCTTGTGCCACCAGGGCCAAAACCTTCGTAACGAGCTGGTTGGAAGTCTTCACCGCCGCCGCCGTTCGCTTTATCGATCGCTTTGTCGATAACGTGAGCCGGTACTTGGTCTTTCTTCGCTTTAGCAATCAGGTGCTTAAGAGGTAAGTTCATGTCTGGGTCAGAGCTGCCGTTCTTAGCCAGTACGTAAATCTCTTTACCGTATTTAGAATAAACTTTAATTTTTGCGCCTGCAGTTTTCGCCATTGAGGCCTTGCGCACTTCAAAACTTCTTCCCATCGGGATCTTCTCTCTGATTCAATTAACGGTGCAAATTCTAGCAAATTACTGTGTCATTTCAATTCAACAGCTTTGCTGGGTAAGGTTTGTCTGCGTTTATGCGACACCCATTACCCGTTTGTATTTTTCAACAGACTGATCAAACCAAGCCTTTTCTTCTGGATCACCTAGCTTCATTGCTTCTTCAACAATGGCTTCAGGGCCACATTTCGCTTGCTTCAGCTTCCATACAAGAAACGATGCTTGCTTATCCAGTTCAATTTTATTTTTCTCACTGGGTGGAAGGAGTGAAAGGTTGATAGACATTATTAGCCTTCGTCTGTAATACGCTTGGCCGAGAAATATATCATAGAGCAGCCTCATAAAACCAATACTATGAGCAATAGTGGGGGTTGTAGGACGAGAAAGCAGCAAGTCACTGATGCAGGTCAAGCTTGTTTGAGAGAAGTTACACCCCATGATGCGAAAGTATCGCTTATTCAACTCATACTATGAGCCGTTTAAGCGATTATTCGACTCACCTAATGAGCCGAATAATGAGTTAATCACATCACAAAGGTTCGATAAGTACCTCTCCAGCCCAAAAGACTATTCACTCATCGCGAATACATCGCAGCGTGAGGCGCAGATGAAGTCGTTTTTGTGTAGGCCTTTGATTGAGTGGCTCCACCAAGTGACGGTAACTTTCCCCCACTCCAATAAAATCGAAGGATGGTGGAATTCTTCTTCTGCCAACTCTGACACTTTGTTGCTGAATGCCCATGCTTGTTTGTAGTTCTTAAACTTAAACACCTTCTCAAGCTGCGGGATGCCGTCTCTTTCAATGATCTGCCAATCCGACAATTCCATTAGTAAAGACTGTTGCTCATCTTTATTGAGAGCAATCGCGTCGATACGGCAGGCTTCGCATTTTTTTTCATTCAACATGTGTTGGTTCCTTAGGTTCAAAAAGTGGTGGTAGTAACCCCTCGTCTATCGCGAGATCAGCTTGCTGCAATAGGTTTTCCTGACTGATTTTGAAGAGCTCAGACAGCTCATCAATCACATAATATTTCGGTTGTATGATATCGATACGATAAGGCGTTCTTAACACGGTTTGCAGGTCGAACCGCTCACGAACGGCCAAATCCCCTCCCAACGCATACATAGTTTCCGCTGGAGACGAAAGAATGCCGCCGCCATAGATTTTCAGCCTATCGCCTTCTTTTACTAAACCGAACTCAACCGTAAACCAATACAAACGGGCAAGATACGCGCGTTGTTTAGGTGTGGCTGCTTGGCCTAGTTTCCCGTAGTGCTCAGTGAATGTCGCAAAATCGGCATTGGTGAGCATGGCACAATGGCCGAAAATTTCATGAAAGAAATCTGGTTCTTGTAAATAATCGAACTCATCTCGCGTTCTCAGAAATGTCGCCACTGGGAATTTCTTATTGGCGAGCAAATCAAAGAAACGGTCGAAATCGATCAACGCAGGCACAGGCTGAACCTGCCAACCTGTTGTTTCCTTTAGCACTTTGTTTATCTCTGGAAGCTGGGGAACTCTGTCTAATGGCAGATCCAGCAGGGTCAAACCGTACAAATAGGCATCGCATGCGCGGTCATTAATGACGTCCAGTTGCCTTTTCACTAAGTCGTGCCAAATGGCGTCTTCTTCGAGGCTCCACTCAACCCATCCCTCTTGGCTCACGGGCTTAGAATGATATTGAGTCATTACACACCTCCTTTCGAATGTCTCCCTTTAAGCCTATCTCCACTCCTTATAAGCGCCAATTTGCGCGATTTTTCGAAACAGGCGGTCGTGTAACATTTTATTTACACAGTTCCGCCACACCCTTATTTTGCTGATCTTTTGACTTTGTAAAACCTAAATACCAGACTGAAAACGTTAACTTTTTGTTAAAGGTAAAGGAATGCACGAAAGCAATAAGTCAGTTTGGCAGCCCAGCGAGCAGCGCATCGCACACGCCAACGTAACCCGATTCATGGATAGCCTTGATCAGCAGGGCGTACTCGAGCGGGAATTACAAAACTATACAGAGCTTCATCAATGGTCTGTGGAACATCCAGAGACGTTTTGGCATAACGTATGGCAGCTTTGCGGAATGGTTGGCTCGCAAAACTGTATTGATAAGGCAGAAGGTGAGCACATCAAAACTCAAGGTGAGAGCCGCTGGCAGCAGCCGAAATCGAATCGTGATGCGGTTTGGTTTCCGAATGCGCAAGTAAACTACGCCGAAAATTTGCTGCGTTTGGCGCAGGAGATGCCGGATGAACGTGCGATTTGGTTTGAGAATGAGCGTGGCGAACAACAGAGTTATACATGGAAAACCCTGTGTAAAGCTGTCTCTAGCGTTCAACAATGGCTTGTTGATAGCGGCGTGGGGCAAGGTGATGTGGTTGCTGCTTATACGCCCTACCTGCCACAAACCGTGATAGCGATGTTAGCGACCACCAGCTTAGGTGCGATTTGGACATCGACTTCGCCAGATTTTGGCGTAGAGAGTGTGATTGAACGATTTGGCCAAGTGAAACCCAAGGTGCTGTTCACCTGTGATGGCTACACCTTCAACGGCAAAACGTTCGATATGACGGACAAAAACCGTGAAATCATCGAGCACTTAAACGCGCTAAAACAGGTATGTCAGATCGGTTATTTAAAGCCAAGTGATAATTTAAATAAGAACAACCTTGAACATGACGTGTCGATTCTAAGCTTGCACAGTATCATTAATCACTATCAGCCAAAACCTCTTCGATTTACTCGTGTCGGCTTCAATGAGCCGCTGTTTGTGCTCTACTCTTCCGGCACCACAGGCAAGCCTAAATGCATTATTCATTCTGTTGGCGGCACCATCATCAACCACCTAAAAGAGCATCAGCTTCATTGCGATGTTAAGCCAAACGATCACGTGTTCTACTACACCACTTGTGGTTGGATGATGTGGAACTGGCACGTCTCTGCGCTCGCCAGTGGGGCTTGCTTAGTGATCTTTGATGGTAGTCCGGTTTACCCGCAACCTAACGTTCTATGGGATTTAGCGCAGCGTGCTGACGTATCGACATTTGGCACCTCAGCCAAGTATTTAGAAGCGATTGAGAAAGCGGAACTCTCACCGATCGACAGTCACAACCTTCCTAAATTAAGAACACTGTGCTCGACGGGTTCAGTGCTCTACCCAGAGCAGTTCGATTACGTTTACAAACACATCAAACAAGACCTGCATTTAGCGTCTATCTCTGGCGGTACGGATATTTGTGGCTGCTTTGTGTTGGGTAACCCTATCTCGCCTGTGTATCGCGGTGAGTGCCAACAGGCCGGGCTCGGCGTCGACATCAAGGTGTTCAATTCGTCGGGTCAAAAGGTCAATCATGAACGTGGCGAACTGGTGTGTACAAACTCCCTACCCAACTTCCCTGTTGGCTTTTGGAATGACACCGGAGAGCGCTATCACAGCACTTATTGGGATAAGTTCGATAATGTGTGGCATCACGGTGATGAAGTCGCACAGAGCGAACATGGCGGCTACCTGTTCTATGGGCGAGGCGACACCACACTCAACCCCGGTGGCGTGCGAATTGGTACAGCTGAAATCTATCAACAAGTGAACACCATTGAGGGCATAATCGATTCCATCGCAGTCGGTAAAGACATCGACCGCAATGAGCAGATATGGCTGTTTGTACAACTACAGCAAGGTGTGGATCTAGATGAAGGGCTACTGACAGCCATAAAAAGCAAACTCAAATCCTCTTGTTCACCAAGACATGTGCCAAGCCAGATATTTGCGATCCGCGACTTACCAAAAACACGCTCAGGAAAACTGGTGGAGCTGGCTGTGAAACAGGTGGTGAATGGTAAACCCGTTGAGAACATGGGCGCGATAGCCAATGCTGATGTACTCGATGAGATCATGCGTGTGATTTCGGTTTAACGTTTACCTACTGAAATGTAAAAAGCCCTCTACGAAACACGACGTAGTGGGCTTTTCTCCTTATAATATCCTAGCAATCACAATCAAAACTTACCCATTTCCTACCTCTAGGTTAAGCTTGATCCAACAGGCATCTAACTGGCTAATTCTGTCGACTTGCGCTTCACGTCTGTAGCTCCTATCCCCAGGCCCAAATTAAAATGGGCACAAGACTCAACTAAAACAGAGATCCACAGTACCATTGCGGCGTATTTGGCAAACATAATACGCATGTATTAGTAAACGAGTGGTGAAAGTAAAAACGTCTGGGGGCTTGTATGCACTAATTGACGCCTCCAATCAAAAGAGGGGCTAGGCATACAAGGCCAAGAGGTAACAAACGTAAATGATCAGATTGTAGTTTCTTAACTTAGCTCCATTGAATTACACAACAAAACAACTAGAACTCCACCAGCACGTCACGACCGGCACGACCTGTAGTCGATATAGTACGAATGCGAACATCACCCGAAACTTTTGGTTTATTTGAATCATCGTACTCCAGCCAAACATCGCCACCATCAACCGAATACTCAATCGTTAATCCTGGGTAAGTCGAATTTGCCGAAAGAACACCACCATTAATCATGCCTCCCGGAACAGGAAGTCGATATTGAATCCCTGCAAGGTCAAGTTTTGGAAGCTCTTTGTAGCCAACCTTATTTGCGTAAACAATCCACTCCAAATCGCGTTGCCTAATATTACTCTCTAGATGATTAGTACCCTTACCTTTATGTTCAAGAGTATTGGTCTTGTACATAACTCCTTCTTTATGTACTGGCTCCCAACTCGCTTCATGCCACGCTCTTTCAGCTGTCGCCAACAGACGTGGGAATGCCATGTATTCTACCTGCGCATCAGTTCTAATTGTTTCAGACCAGATACTACTTTGAATCCCTTTAAACTCTTTAGTTTTTGGTCCAGAGACATGAGATATCTGAACCCCCATACGGTCTGCTGTCGTTTCTATGTTCGCAGGAATATTGTCAGGCATAAAATTGAAAATTTCTCGACTGCTGTTTTCTCGAGTAGCCCAGTAATAACCACGCTCTTTAGGATCAGCCTCGTAAGGCATATCCAAATACAATGTATCTGGCAATGACACTACAACATCATAACCAGCTGTGGCATATGCATCATAAGAGCCAGCACCACCCCAGAATAAGTTGGACCAAACCCAAGCTTTAGTATCCTCACCAGCAAGTGAAGTTGGGTCCATGATTCCACCATGGTTTAACCCATCATTCCAAGCGCCAAGGGTCAAACCATGACGATCAACAATGTGAGAAATTCGCTCAATAAAGTGCTTACCAAGGTCATCAAAGTTTGCAATCCCACTGTCTGGGTCAATGAATAATTTACGACAAACGGGGGAGTCAAGCCACGCACCTGCAGTCTCATCAGCACCTACGTGATAATCAACCAGTGGTACACCTGCTTCGGCGTGCAGATTCTTAATCTCAAAAATCACCTTGTCTATGAAAGCGTAACTTGATTCTATGCAGGGGTTAATAGTGTTGTCGTTATAGTTCTGAACAGAACGGTACTCTGTAGTATCATTAAGATCAGTGAGTAAGTACATTTCAGCTTTAACGGTATCACCTTCAGCCATGTATTTGTCGTAGCGAGCTTCCATTGACTTAATTGCAGCACGCGAGTGACCAGGCATATCCATCGAAGGAATCACCTCGATATTTCGTGACTTAGCGTATTGAAGGATTTCAATATAATCATCACGAGTATAGTAACCAGATCCACTTGTTGACACGTCAGGTCCAGAAGCTAGCTGCGGCAATAGACAAGTTTTTTCTTTAAGATCATGACATCTATTAGACCCAATATCCGTTAGTTCCGGGATATCCTTGATCTCTAAACGCCAACCTTCATCGTCAGACAAATGGAAATGAAACTTGTTTAATTTATAAGCAGACATTCGATCAAGCAGCTTAAAAACAAGCTCCTTTGAATGAAAATTACGTGAGACATCCAAATGCACAGAACGGAAATCATAACGAGGCTCGTCCACAATTGACACAGACGGAATAGTATCTTGACCAGGGGTAATAAGCGAGATTAGGGACTGTACTGCATTAAAAGCGCCCTCTTTATCGACACCTACAATCTCTACCCTATCAGTATTAACATTCATGAGATAAGAACCAGGCATTTTACCAGGCTCTGGCTTAACAGATACATTAACCAGCACTTCACCTGAAGAAGAGACATTTAGGCGTTCAAAGTTAGCATTCAAAACTGAAACCTGCTCAGAAGGCAGCGCATTATCGATAGAGTTGATCACAATACCATTAGCTATTAAAACTCGGTCATCTAATTCTTTAATGAATGTTGGAGTTGGCAAAATTAGGGCATCTACACTCCTTAACCCTGTGTCAGGAGTATCAACATTTAGATCGAAACGTGTCAAAGCAGTAGGGTTCACAACTGTGTCACCAGCTGTTCGCTTCATCTGGTTTTCTGTTGGTAGAATACCTTGAGAAAAAGCGCTAATGTCCTCGCGACCATTAACCTGAACAGGGACCGTATTAGCGATCACCTTCGCTTCAAGATCACCATGTGCCACATAATAATTTGGGAAAAAATCAGTATCACTGACTATCCAAGAAGGGAAATCAACCGTGAACGATTTCGTCTCTCCTGGTGCCAAACCGTCGAAAGCATCAGTCATCGTTATACGATGCAAATCACCATTAATATGCTCCACATCGAACTCAAGGGAGCTTTCAGAAAGCATTGAGAACAAACTACCAAAGTAAATTTCAATGTCACCATGAGGGTTCTTATCACCAGTATTTGTAATCTCAAAAGATTGTCTGAAACAAGCCCCCCACGGAGCCTCGTCTGGACAATCGTTTGGCTGATTCTTAACTAGTACTGGCTTGATTATTATATTCCCGGCCGCATAGTCGACATCAGCTTGAGTTATACTCTTCCCCCCCTGGATAGATGTACAGCCTGTTAAAACCGATAACGCTAGAAGTGACAGTTTATACTTCATATATTTTACCTAACAAAAAAAGTGTAAAAACACTACACTGCAAATTGCAGGTTATACCCTTTCAACTTGAAGATGCAGGTATCAGTACCTGAAAATTATCTGTAATTCTGGATACAAGTGAGCCTGCAACTTCTGGTAACGTCACATCGAAAAACTTTTTGATAGCAGAGGTGAATGCTGTTTTGGAGGGAAAATAGACATTGTTCCTCACATGCTCATTCATTACTTTCCAAAGCCGCTCTATTGGATTTAAGTTTGGGCTGTATGGGGGTAAGTAATGAAGCTCTATATTGAGTACTTTTGCCGCATTCCTAACCATTTCTGACCGATGGTAGGCTGCACCATCAAGCACAATATGCACGGTTTGCTCTAGTGGATAATGCTCTTTCTTGAGTTTCCAAAAGAAGCGAACAATACTCTCGCTATCTATCGTTTCATAAGTATCTGTGATCGTTGCGCTGATGTTTTTCAATGACAGAGCACCGATTAGATTCACTCGAGTGCGGCTACCTGTCGTTTCAATTAGCTTATCCTGTCCCTTACGGATCCAGCCACAGCTAAGTTTTGTTGATTGAGTTGGATGAACGGCGTCCATGAAAAGTACAGGCGCATCCTTGGGCTTAAGTACCTCGTTGTAATACTCGATAAATGCTTGCTGCTCTTCAGGCTTTAGTTTATGTGGTACACCTTTGGGCTTTTTGTATGCAAAACCGTGGTGATGTAACCACTTATTAATCCCAGAAACGGTGTAGCTCACACCGAATTCAGCTTCGACGTAAGTAACGATTTGACGCGTATGAAAATAGGTTTTCTCAGTCAAATGCTCGATGAGCTGCATCGTCTGAGTATCAGAAAGTAGACTCTGGCTCCCGCCATTCTCAGGTTTAAGTTTTTCAGATAGAGCATAATCACTAAGATGACGAGCAACTGTAGATTCATGGATACGAAGGGCTTGAGAGATCATAGGCGGGCTCCAACTTTCGGAAGCTAGCAAGACCGCTTTTATACGGTCGCATACTCGACGATCACGCTCAGTATTGTGCATCTGTTCGAGTTGTTGTTTTTGCTCAGGAGTTAGTACCATTTTCATGGTGAGTAGCATGATCCTGATTTCATTGAAAATCAAGCATCTTCAATGATCACGGGTATAAAAGCAATTTTTGTAAATAGCGTGTACCGACTCGAAAAAATAATATTTAAAAGCAAGCCCACATCCAGAATTAACAAGGGAAAATAAGAAACGCGACGATGCTATACCTTTAAAATCTAACCTATTTTAAAAATTAAGATCTTAAATTATATAAAACTCATGAATCCTATTTTCCGCCAAGTAATACTAACTACTCATGAAAAAGCCAAACATATGTTCTACACAATTAAATATAAAAATAAGTAAAGGCACTAATTCGCAGTTACTCTTTAAAAGGTAACAACCCTACTTATTATTTGACATTTTATTAACCAAAATAATAACTAACGCAGAAGACAAGCGAAAAGAAATATTTATGCAGTCAGGATTAGGGAGAACAACGATAGCTATATTCCAGGAAGGGAAATGCGTATCCCTATAAAAAATTCATAGACACCGCTCAATACCTAAGACTCAGAACAAAAATTTGCCAGTAGAAATTAACAACATTCCAATAGAGTTCAATTTATTCAATGAGTATTACAAAGTGATTAACATACTAGATAAATAGTGCGAAATAATAATGCCGTTTTACCGAAATAGATAAAAGTACTTGATTTTTTAAGAAGCAAAAAGTTCGGCTACATATTAAAATTAAGGTAAAGATTCCTTAATGTTGTCTTGAGCCTACATCGAATTAAACTTGAACAGTAGCACAAACTAGTACTATGTATCATGACCGAATAATCGCGACTCGGTCATGCTCCCCTCGATAATTTAAACCCAATCAGTTTAATTTGGGGCTAAACTTGCGGTTTCCGTTCACATCGGTGCGTTCGCATCCGCTTGGTTCTCTGGCATCGCCTCAATAAAAGTGGGCAACTGATTACACGCTGCAACAATTGAGTTAATCAGCGGATACGGCGACATATCAACATCAAAGCGCAGAGCGTTATAGACTTGCGGCACTAAGCAAATATCGACGATGCAAGGCGAATCTGTGAGGCTATACACTGAGTCGCCATGTGCTTTTCTGTGCTTCGCTAACTTCTCTTCTACTGCTCGGAAACCTTGGCTCATCCAATAGTGAAGCCAATCCATTTTTGCTTCTTGCTCGCACGTCAACTCTCGCTCCAAATACTGCAACACGCGCAGGTTATTAAGAGGATGAATTTCCATCGCAATGTCCTGCGCCATCGCCAGTGCTTGATAGCGCAGTGGTGTTTGCTCTGGAATCAACAAGGTGTATGGGCTGCTCTCACACAAATAGTGTTCATCGAGATATTGAAGAATAGCCAGCGACTGATTGAGTTGAACGTCACCATCCACCAGCACGGGCACCAATGCACTGGCGTTGAGCTCACGATATTGTGGGTCATGCTGCTCGCCGCCATTACGCACCAAGTGCACCGATTTAGACTCATAGTTGAGTTGCTTTAGGTTCAACCCAATACGTACTCGATAGGCAGCGGACGAGCGCCAGTAACCGTAAAGTGTGATGCCCTTGTCCATAATATTCCTCTCTGACGCAGTACTCTTGTTGTTATCACTAGCGAGGACGATATTGACTGACTTTCTGGTCTATCGCGCCAAAAATAGAATCACCCGCCGCATCGAACATCTCAAGCTTGATCGAGTCACCAAACGACATGAATTGAGTCGAAGGTTTACCATCACGAATCGTCTCAATCATTCGCACTTCGGCAATACATGAATAACCCACTCCGCCCTCGGCAATTGAGGTGCCATGGTCAGTGCCTTGCTTATTCGATACCGTACCTGAACCTATGATTGCACCCGCCGATAGTGGGCGAGTTTTCGCAGCATGGACTACTAGTTCAGCAAAGTTGAAAGTCATATCGACGCCCGCATTCGGACAACCAAAAGGCTGGTCGTTGTAGGTCGATATCAACGGTAGATGTACCTTGCTGCCTTTCCACTGTTCGCCAAGCTCATCAGGTGTTACCGCAACCGGAGAGAACGCCGAAGACGGTTTAGACTGGAAGAAGCCAAAGCCTTTCGCGAGCTCAGCCGGAATCAAACCGCGCAGCGACACATCGTTCACCAACATCAGTAATCGAATCGACTCGTGCGCCTGTTTAGCACTTGCACCCATTGGCACGTCACCGGTCACAATCGCGACCTCGCCCTCGAAATCGATACCCCATTCGTCGCTGGCAAATTCAATATTGTCACGTGGACCAATAAAGGCATCTGAGCCGCCTTGATACATTAATGGATCGACCCAGAAGCTTTCTGGCATTTCAGCACCACGAGCCTTACGCACCAGTTCAACGTGGTTTACATAAGCACTGCCATCCGCCCATTGATATGCGCGTGGCAGAGGTGATTCACAATACTGAGATGCAAAGACTTCACTGCCAGTCACATGCCCGTTGTTTAACGAGGTGTATAACTCTTCTAACTGAGAAGCCACGCTGTCCCAGTTATCCAAAGCTACCTGCATGGTGGGTGCCAGATGCATCGCATGGAAGATTTCAGTGGCAGCCACACATTGTTTGAGATCTTTGCTCACGACCATCAATAGACCATCGCGAGTGCCATTTTTCTTGGTTGCTAATTTCATCCTTGTCCCTTATTTCTTATCGTCAGCCATTTCTTTCAAACCAGAGTCTTGCCAACTGTAGACATATTCTTTGTTCTCAACGCTATCGAGTTCCTCAGAGAACTGCAGCGCATGGCGAGTATCGATCATCACCGCAACTTCATCGGTAAACTTCTTCTTGTGTGCCTGACCCGCCTTGAAGGCTTTAGGGTGAGGTCCATGAGTGAAGCCAGCTGGGTGGAAAGTCACCATGCCCGCTTCAATGTTGTCGCGGCTAAAAAAGTCACCAGCGTGATAGAACAGCACTTCGTCGTAGTCATCATTGTTGTGGTAGAACGGCACTTTCAATGCACCTGGGTCGCTCTCAATCGGGCGTGGTACAAAGGTGCACACTACAAAACCTGCGCCAACAAACGTCGTATGCGCAGAAGGTGGCAAGTGGTAGCGATGTGACATCAGCGGTCTAATATCGCGCCAATTCACTTTCACCACCGCTAAGTCGCCATGCCAGCCAATTGCATCCAATGGATTGAACGGATAAGTGATGACGCTGACTTTGTCGTGGCGTTTCACCTGAACTTGGGTTTGATCTTCTGAATACTGAGCGCGGAATTGATCGTTGATAGAAGGGATGTCGAGCACAGCAAGATCAAACACCGCGTGATTACCGACCATGCCTTTCTCTGGCAGGGAGTAAGCCGCGTCTGTATTCTCAATCATCAAGATGAACATCGGCTCACTTGGCTCTAAACGCCAGTTGGTCGAGCGCGGGATCATCACGTAATCCCCTTCACTCACGGCTAGATGACCATAGTCACAATAGAGATCGGCGCTGCCTTGATGAATGAACAGCAGCTCATCACCGTCGGAGTTACGCACCAAGAAATCCATCTTCTCATCCATGCGCCATACGCGGATTTTGCAGTCTGCGTTGTGCAAAAGATGAGGCACCGCCCAAGGGGTTATCTGGCTAGCTTTCTCCACCAGCGTAAAATCAAAAGCGCGAGGACGTAAATCGCCCTCCCACTCCGACCAACCTGTTGGGGCGTGTTGGTGATGAAAGTGAGCCGCAGGGCCGAAGAAACCACTTCGGCCGGCTTCTCGCTCATAGATTGCCTCTTCGGGGAAGTCGGCGTGCGCTTGTTTAGAACACACACCCTCCCGATGAGGAAATGAGATCCATTTATGCATCGTCTAATACTCCTCGACGAATCTGGTCCTCTTCAATCGATTCAAACAGCGCCTTGAAGTTACCTTCACCAAAGCCTTCATTGCCTTTACGCTGAATGATTTCAAAGAACACAGGCCCGATTACCGTCTGCGTGAAAATTTGCAGCAAGATGCCATCTTTGGTCGGTGCGCCATCAATCAAAACACGCAGGTCGCGCAACAGATCAGTGTCTTCCCCGTGGCCTTTTACACGATCGTCAACTTTCTCATAGTAGGTATCTGGGGTTGGCATAAAGTCCATGCCGCGATCACGCAGAGTCTTCACGGTTTTGTAGATGTCATCGGTGGCGAGTGCGATGTGTTGGATACCTTCGCCGTTGTATTCGCGAATAAACTCTTCGATTTGTGATTTATCGTCGGAAGACTCATTGATAGGGATACGGATTTTGCCACACGGTGAGGTCATGGCGCGGCTCACAAGGCCTGTCAACTTGCCTTCAATGTCGAAATAGCGAATCTCGCGGAAGTTGCCAAGACGCTCATAAAAACCAGACCACAGATCCATATTGCCTTGCTTCACGTTGTGCGTGAGGTGGTCGATTTCATACAAACCCACATTGGCTTCTGTCATGCGCTGTTCTGCGTCATCATAGAATCGAAAGTCAACATCATAGATGCTCTGCTTGCCATAGCGATCCACAAAATAGAGCAGACTTTCACCGATGCAGTAAATGGCAGGAATGCTTAACTCCATCGGCCCTATTTCTGTTTTGTACTCTTCACCACCGCCCTTGAATGCTTGCTCCATTGCCGCCGTTGCTTCGTTGACACGAAAAGCCATGCCGCACACCGATGGCCCATGTACCTTAGCAAACGCTTCCGCTTGGCTGTGAGGCTGTTCATTGACGATAAAGTTGATGTCACCTTGTCGATACAGCCAAGCCTCTTTTGAACGGTGCTTGGCGATCTCAGCAAAACCAAGTGACACAAACAGCGCTTTAAGTTGCTCAATTCCCTTGTGGTCAACGGCCGTGTATTCAACAAACTCGAATCCATCCGTGCCAAGCGGGTTGTATGTATCCACCATGAACTTTCTCCTTGTACCTATTGGTTTTGTGTTGTGTATTTTTTGTCCTTAATTAAATTTGGCCCACAAGCCGAGATAATGGAATGGGTGGAGGAAAATGGGCAATTTCGATGAAACCCTGTCAATTTGTAAAATATTTGTTACACACAAACCATCAAGACAAGAAAGTGAGTGCTATCAAGGGATTGAAAGATGGTGATTTGATTTACAGCAGAGTA
Organism: Vibrio sp. nBUS_14; assembly: GCF_051201655.1. Lineage (NCBI taxonomy): Bacteria > Pseudomonadati > Pseudomonadota > Gammaproteobacteria > Vibrionales > Vibrionaceae > Vibrio > Vibrio sp. nBUS_14. The sequence goes on along the minus strand of NZ_CP179207.1, from coordinate 329,926 downwards.
AGAGATGTTATTGAATTGTTACATGCGTCCTTTTGTCAGCTAAGGTAATAAATCGAACATTAGACTGATGATGCAAAAAAGCCGCTGTAGTCAGCGGCTTGATGAGTTCTAGAGCGAACCTAATTCGAAGATAAGATTCTGTTTAATCCCAGTCGAGGATCGACCAATTCGGTTGATCAGCCAGTGCTTTCAAACGCGGGCATGGATTCACCAAGTAAGCAAAATCAGCGTGTTCACACAAAGGTAAGTCGTTGATTGAATCGGTATAAAAGTGAATGTCTGAGTAGTTAGTTTCTTGATTGTCTAACCACTCTTTTAAACGGATGACTTTACCTTCACGGTAGCTTGGCACACCTGATATTTGAGAAGTAAAACGGCCTTGGTTTTCAATCAAATCGATACCAAGTGCGTTTTCGATACCAATCTTACGACCGACCGCTTCCACTAAGAAAGTTACGCTGGCAGAGATGATCAGCATATCGATGTCGTCATTTTCTAGCTGTTCAATCAAGGGCTTCGACTGCTTGAATTGCTTAGGCAAAATATGCTGTTCGACACACTCTTCAACCAAAGCGGTGACTTGCTCTGTTGGCATGTCGGCCAGTGGCTGCATGGAAAATGTTAGGTAATCTTCCATGTTCAGTTTACCTTCTGAATACAGGCCCATTAAGCGCTGGTCTTCTTCGATAAAGTTAGGTGCTGTGGCAATGTCCTTTTCAACCAAGAACTCATTCCAGAGCATTGCTGCATCAGCATTGATCAGCGTTTCGTCCAAATCAAATACATACAAAGGTTTAAACATCTTAGGCTCTCACGGGTTGAATTTCGTTAAGGTTAAACAGGAGTTCAAGTTGGCTGCCATTGGCCAACAGTCGTTCAGAAGAACGGTTGAGTAGGTCGACCGTTAATTCACATTCATCAACGTCCACTTGGTAGCGGATTACGTTACCCAAGAGCTGATGGTTACGAATGGTGCCCGTTTTAGGCGCAGATATATGTTCGCCATACTGTCGGCCTTGCTCTTTAACGTAGATAGATTCAGGTCGAATCGCCACCTTCCACTCGGTTTCAATATCGAACAACTGTTTAGCCTTGTTCGCTTGCACCAAGTTGTAGTGTCCCATGAAACCCGCTACGAACTCATTGGCAGGTTGAGTGTAGATCTCTTCAGGTGTACCCGCTTGCACGATCTCGCCTTTATTCATCAAGAAGATACGGTCAGACATGATCATCGCTTCTTCTTGATCGTGAGTCACGAAGATCGTGGTCAGGTTCATCTCTTTTTGGATGTCTCGGATCTGTTGGCGTAGGTGCTTACGGATCTTCGCATCCAGTGCTGAAAGAGGCTCATCCAACAACAAAATACGTGGCTTAACCACCAAGGCTCTTGCCAAGGCCACACGCTGACGCTGACCGCCCGATAACTGATGCGGGTAGAATTTCTCTTTGCCCGTTAAATCCACCAGCCCAATCACTTTGGCGACTTCTCGCTTAATCTCATCAGCAGCAAGCTTTTTCATCTTGAGGCCAAACGCAATGTTGCCTTCAACCGTCATGTTCGGGAACAGCGCATAAGATTGAAATACCATGCCAATGCCACGCTGTTGCGGCACTTGGTGAGTGATCTCTTCACCATTCACCCAGATCTCGCCACCATCGACCGGATTCAAGCCTGCCAAGCTACGTAGCAGCGTTGATTTACCACAGCCACTTGGGCCAAGCAGCGTGATGAATTCGCCCTTCTCAATGGAGAATTCAATGTCTTCAAACACCGTATTGTCACCAAAGCGCTTGGTGAGATTTTTTGCATTTACATAGCTCATTATTTGGTTCCTTGGCTGAAACGACTTGCCAACCAAGTCAGTAAGAAAATAAACAGGAAGTAGGTCATCACAAGGGCTGACGTGAAGTGACCACTGGTTTGACGCATGTTGTATAGGTAGATTTGCAGCGTCTCGTAACGTGTACCAACCAAGATGTTGGCAAACACAAACTCGCCCAATAGGAACGAGAACGACAAGAACAACGACGCCATCAAGCCTTTCTTAAGGTTTGGCAGAATAATCAATAGAAACGCCTTGGTGGTACTTGCGCCGAGTAGGTGGGCAGCGTCCATCAAGTCGTGCAGGTTGATTGCTTCAAAGCTGTTAGCAATCGCGCGGTACATGAATGGCAGCGCGATGGTGAAGTAAGTACCAATCAAGATCCACGGCGTGCCTATCAGTGAGATTTCGCTATCGGCATACAGTTGAAGTAAGCCCACCGACGACACCACAGGCGGCACTGCGAACGGCAATAAGATGAGGATATTCATCACCTTGTCGAGTTTCGGGAAGTAGTAAAACACCACGAAAATCGCAGGCAGAACCAACACCACACTCAGTGACAACGCTGCCACACAGATAAACAGTGAACGACCAAAGGCTTGTAGGAAGCGAGGATCCGTCAGCAAATTGATGTACCAATCTAACGTGAAGCCATCGGGCAGGATCGTTGCACCCCAACGCGAAGAGATCGAATAAATAAAGGTCGCTAAGATCGGGATCATCATGATGCCAACGATCGAATAGACCACGGTTTTATGAAAGCGAGTCTTTACGGTGTTCATTACTTTCTCTTCCCTGCGTAACTTTTGCTGATCAGCCATTGGTTAATCATAGTGATGAAGGCCAGCATCGCCATCAGAATCACGGAAATTGCAGCGGCTAGGTTTGGCTCTAAGAACAAGTCGCCCGATACTAAGCTCGCGATTCGAATCGTAATCACGTTGTAGTTGCCCGAGGTCAACGCATACACGCTCGCATAGGCGCCAATCGCATTGGCAATCAAAATGATGAAAGTGCCTAATAAGGCAGGGGATAGCACAGGCAGCGCGATTTTAGTCCAGTATTGCCAGGTTTTCGCACCAAGCAGTGCTGAGGCTGCTTGCCAGTCATCACTCAAGGCATCGAACGCTGGGTACAGCAATAAAACCGCCAATGGGATCTGGAAGTAGATGTAAATCGCCAGTAAGCCCCACTTGCCATACAAGTTGAAATCACCCAGTAATCCGTACTGCTTGAGCAATAAGGTGATCGCACCATTGGTGCCTAAGATGATGATGAAAGCGAACGACAGAGGCACACCTGAGAAGTTACTGCTCATATTGGTAAACGCAATCACCGCATCGCGGATTTTAGAATCAACGCGGCGCAGTGAAGAGACCAACAGAGTCGCAATCGCTAAGCCAATAATGCTCGACCAAATCGACAACCATAAACTGTTGCCAAAAGCCTGCATCATGAAAGCAGAATCGAATATTTCAGAATAGTTTTCGAGAGAAAGCTCATCGTCGTAAAAGAAGCTGTTAAGCAACACCCAAACCATAGGTGCCAGTTGGAACAGATAAAAAAACAGGGCAAAAGGCGCAAGCCACAAAGCGGGCTTGAAGCGTTTGAACCAAGATTTGGTTTGAGGTTTAAGCGCAGAGCCATCGCTCTGCGTGATTACAGAACTGCTCATAGGGCCAACAATTCCTGAGTGTAAGGTTTATCGTGTTCAAGGTTGAGTAACTGACACACGCTGCCGCAGATGTCGGTCTGTTTCACTGAACACGCTTGGTGTGTGAACTTATCGCCAATCACAAAGAATGGCACTTCACGCTCTTCAGGCAAAATACCACCGTGAGATAAGTCATTGTTCATGCCATGGTCACTGGTGATGATCACTTGATAACCATCATCTACCCATTTCTCAAGATAGTTTGATAGGTAGATATCCGCGCCACGTGCGCTGTTGCGGTACTGGCGAGAATCCAACCCATACTTGTGTCCAATGTCGTCAATGTTCATTGGGTGAATCAATAAGAAATCAGGCTGATGAGTGACGCGCAGATGCTCGGCATCCAAGAACAAGGCTTCATCTGGGTAGTGGTCCCAGTGGTAGAAACAACCGTGCTGGATATTCATGGTTTCATCGTTGGTAAAACGGTCACGCACAGCGTCAAACGGTGCTCGGTTATACAACTCGCTCACCCAGTGATATGCCGCGGCGGCCGTCACTTTACCCTGCAATTTAGCTAAGCTAAAGATCGACTCATGATTCGACAAACGCACGATTTGGTTGTTAACGATGCCACTCTCGACAGGGCGAACACCTGTAAGAATGCACTCATACAATGGGCGTCACATGGACGGCAGTTCACACTGCATAGGGTAAAGTGTGGCGCGCAGCTTGTTTTTTTGCGTGCTCTGCGAAGTGCTCTGTTTATTGTACGAATCGCCCTGTTTTTTATGCATATCACTTTGCTCTAGAAGACCGTTCAGGTAGCCCATGCAATCACGGGCTACCTGATAATTCAGTCCATCTAGAACAACAAGGATAACCTTATTGCTCATGGTCTATTCTCTATTGCTTGTTTCTATAAGCCCCCCACTACAGGTGGCGTGTTAAGCGGGATTATTGCTGGTGAATCAATACGCTTTCTTGCCATTGACGCGGCAAGCGACGTGCTGATTTATCCCATGCTGAGAAGTCAGTTACTGGGTGAACGTTGCTGTATTGCTCGTTCGAGATCAGCTTGTCTTGCACTGATTTAGGCAGCGTAACGTTGCTACGGATTGGACGTGCGTAACCTTCTGCTAGGTTGATTTGGCCTTGGTCGCTGAAGATGTATTCACGAGCCAACTTGGCCGCGTTCGGGTTTTTCGCGTATTTGTTGATGATGGTGGTGTAACCAGAGATCACAGAGCCATCTTGTGGAATGCTTACAGTAAAGCGCTCACGGTCGATCTTGTCGCGGTAGTTCAGTGCGTTGAAATCCCACATGATCGCCACTTCCACTTCGCCTTTTTCAAGGTTCGCAATACTTGGATCTGTGTAAGATAGACGGCCTTGCTTCGCTAGTTCACCAAAGAATTTAATCGCTGGTTTCAGGTTCGACTCGTCACCGCCATTAGCAAATGCTGCCGCTAAAATCGCGTTGTTTGCTTGCGCGGCTACACCTACGTCACCGACTGTGACTTTGTAGTCGCCTTCTAGTAGGTCGCTCCAAGATTTGGGTGCATCTTCAACAAGGTTGTTGTTTGAGATGAACGAGATAGTACCAGTGTAAGCCAGAGCCCAGTGACCATCTTTGTCTTTCGCCCAGTCTGGAATGTCATTCCAAGTCGTTGGCTTGTATGGCTGAGTGACGTCTTTTTTCACAGCGACACGTGCAAAAGCAAAACCAACATCACCGATGTCTGCGGTTGCGTTTCTTTTCTCTGCTTCAAATTTCGAGATCTCTTGCGCCGAGCTCATGTCCGTATCCTGATGCTTCAAACCGTAGTTTGCTTTCAGGTCTGTCCATGTGCCTTTCCAGTTTGCCCAACTGTCTGGCATACCCACACTGTAAACCGCACCTTCTTTTTGAGCGGCTTCAATCAGTGACTCAAGATCAGCATCCTTCGCCATCGCTGGCATTGAAAGTGTTGCCGTTATTAATGTTGCACCTATTAATTTAGCTTGCGATACAGTTGAACGGCTAAGCAAAGTTTTCATTGTCTCTATCCTTCTGGACTAGGTCAGTAAGTTCGTTTTGTATGTTATCGCCAGAATGTGACGCTTTCGCGCAACTTATTTGACAGTTAGGATGCATTTACATGGCAGTTATATTTCACCGACATGACAATAAGCCATTGTTTACTGTAATATTCCTGTTAACTCCATGGTTTACCTTATTAAGCACACGAACTTATGGACTAGATCAGTAATGAGAACATTGGCAACAGGGCAATCAAGGACACAGCTAGGCAGAATTAAAACGAGCATTAGAGAACAGCTTCAATCTGGCATCTTCACCGAGGGGCAAAAACTGCCATCCGAAAGAGAGCTCAGCGAGCTGTTTTCCACCACACGAATCACGCTCAAAGATGCGCTGGTGTCATTAGAAACCGAAGGCTTGATATACAGAGAAGAACGTCGAGGCTGGTATGTGTCACCCGAACGGATTCGCTACAACCCATTGTCACGTTCTCACTTTCATCAAATGATTCGTGAGCAACATCGTATTGCAGAAACAAGGCTGCTGAGCACCCGCACAGAGATGGCCGCAGGCGATTACGCCAAAGCATTAGAGATAGAACAGATAACCCCAATACACGTGATTGAGCGATTGCGCTTTATTGATGGCAGAGCGGTACTGTTTGTTGAAAACGTCTTGAAAGCGCCCCTTTTTGAGAAGGTATTGTCAGAAAACCTAACCATGTCGTTGACGGGAATCTACCTAGAAAAATATGGCTATGAGACAAAACGATCGCGCTTTAATGTGATTCCTACTTCAGCTCCTGCGCATGTCGCTAAGGCGTTAAATTTGGCTGAAGGGCAACCTGTTCTTAAAATCTGTCGAGTGAACTACAAACAAGACGGCGAGTTGATGGACTGCGAGCTGGAATACTGGCGACCAGATTCAGTAGTGCTCCATATTGATAGCATTGACTAGTGCCGAATCCGTTGAGAGAGTAACCCCACATATACAAAAACTCCGACTGATTAGGTCGGAGTTTTTGATTTTAACGATGAGATTTAATGGCGCACAGACTAAATAATCTTCTGCTCACTTTCGCCTGTAAGCTCGCTCTTATCAGACAAAAAACTCGCTACGACTTCTCTCAGTGTGCCTTGATTAACAGGTTTAGGTAGAAACTCATCCATACCCACATCAAAACATAAGTGCTTATCTTTCAGCACTACGTTGGCTGTCAGCGCCACAATAGGAATATGTTTCGAGGTCCCTTCTTCGAGTGCTCGAATCTGTTTCGTCGCTTCAAAGCCATCAAGTACTGGCATCTGACAATCCATGAAGATCATTTGATACTCATTATGCTTAAATTTATCGACTCCGACTTTACCGTTATCGGCAATGTCCACCTCAAAACCAAGCTTCCTAAGCATCATCTTAGCAACCTGCTGGTTCACTCTGGAGTCTTCAACAACCAGAACTTTACCGCTAAATAACGCGGCTTCAGGCTTAGACTCTTCAGCCTTGGCGCTTTCTTTCGCAACCACCGCAGGTTTAGTTGTTGGTACAGGCTCTTTGTCCTTAAACGCCACTTCACCTCGATTTGGATAAGTAAAGCTCTCGGTTTCAGCCGTTCTCGCTAACACCTCACTGATGGTCCATTTTAGCTGATTATCTTGATACGGACGAGCTATGAAGGCTATAAATCCCACTTGCTTGGCATGCATTTCATCTTGCTTACGAGGGGCGGCAGAGATCATGACAAGCTTAGGGCAGGCTTTGCCGAACCGCTCTATGAGGTTTCTTGCAAGCTGGAACCCATCGATGGAAGGCATGACTTTATCAATCAACACTAAGTCGTAAGGCGTGGCGTTTTCGACAGACTCTGAAACGAGCTCTAACGCTTGGGCTGCGGTTTCACAGCATGTAGAGGACACACCAAACGATTGTAGCTGTGTCGATGTGATACGCATGTTCAGCTGGCTATCATCAACTAGTAGTACCGATACTTTATTAAAATCAATGTTGCTCTCGTCCACATTCAGGCTCGGGTCAAAGTCAGCCGTAAAATAGAATGTACTGCCCTGACCTTCAACACTGGTGAGTTCAAGCTTGCTGCCCATCAATGTCACGATCTTCTCGCATATTGTTAGACCAAGCCCTGTGCCTCCGTAGATACGCGTGGTACTGCCGTCGGCTTGTTGAAACTTATCGAACACCGATTTCTGTTTGTCTTCTGCGATACCAATACCGCTGTCGGCAACTTCAAATCGAACTCTCAATTGCTGCTCAGGCTCAATCACTTGCTCTAAGCGAAGAGAAAGCGTGACATGACCGCGCTCGGTAAATTTGATGGCATTACCCACTAAGTTATTCAGCACTTGCCTGAGCTGCGTTCCATCTCCAATCATCATGGTCGGGATCTTAGGATCTATCGCTAGTTGGAATCGAAGCCCTTTTTGCTCAGCTTTCACTCTGAAGGTCGACTCAACGTCGGCTGCAATGCCCATCATTTTCATCGGTTCTTGCTGAAGCTCAAGCCTGCCCGCTTCAATCTTCGAGTAATCGAGAATATCATTGATCAAATCAAGCAGCGTAAGCGAAGAGGTATTAAGCATGTCGACATACTCTTTTTGCTCTTTCGGCATGTCCATTTCAGAAAGCAGAGACGACAGCCCGATGATGCCATTCATTGGAGTCCGAATCTCGTGACTCATATTGGCGAGAAATTCACTCTTGTTGCGGTTGGCTATCTCTGCGGTGTCTTTGGCTTTTTCCAATTCTTGGTATTGTTGGCGAATGCGTTCAATAGACTGGTTGTAGCTCGACTCTAGCGTTGAAATCTCATCTTGATAGGTACATTCAGTTGGGGTGAGAAAACGTGGCTTGTTGTCTTCCACTTGTTGCTGATTAATTTGAGAAGACATGATCATCAAGCGTTTAACGACTAAACGATAGACGATAGTCAGACATACCAGAGAGAGTAAGAAGATTTTCACCGCTTCAAAGGCGAGTAACAACAGAACCCGTTCTTCGAAATCATCGAAGATAATACTTAAATCAGCTTGCACCGTTAATGTGGCGAGGTGGTAATCTTTACCTCCCATTTGGTACACCATTTCCCAAAACTGAGAATAAGACTGCCCTGAGGTTGCTTTACCCAGTTCAAGAATTTTTTCACCCGGGCTTTCTATTTTAAGATAACTCACAGAGGGTAAACGAGAAATGCCCTCAGCTTGTACGAACAGTTGAGTTCGGTCTTCCACCCACAAGCTCGCGGTTAAACCGGAGAGGTATCCCGCTTTAACCTGTTCGATCTGAGAACTGATAAAAGAAACTCGACTTTGGTACTCCACATATAATCCCAGACCTGTCACTATCACAGTGAATAAGGTGCTGATTGCAATTATTGTCCCGATCAACTGTCGAGAGAGTCCAATATAGCGTTTTCCTTTTTTCACCATACACAAATTACCATTATTGTTATCCTAACAAACTACAATTACTCAACTAGTATAGTAGTAGTAGTCATTCATCAAGTAACTAGGGAAGGTTATGAAAAAACATCTTATCGTTGCATCCATAGTCAGTTTGTTTTCAAGCAGTTATACTTCTGCAAGTGAACCTCTTCACTACTACATTATTGCGAGCCAAGCGCAACCTTTTCAGATCGAAACTGACGGGTCATCTCACAGAGGAATGGTTTCAGATATTGTGGAAGCGGTATTCGACGATAGCCAATATGAGATCAACTACCACACCTACCCTTTTAACCGAATGATCGACAAGCTTGATGCGAGAGAAAATCCAAACTGGGTAACCTACGGTAGTCCGAGCTGGGGGAATATCCAGTCGGTTAACTTGTCTAAAGATCCGATTTACAATGTAAAACACGTGTTGCTCAGCAGCGGAAAAAAGCCGTTTGAGTTTAATACTATCGATGACCTAGACGGAAAAGCCGTGGTATTGCTGGTAGGGTTTGAGTATCCGAACCTAGAACCATACATCCAACAAGGCAAGCTTAACGAGATTCGAGTGAAAGATTACACGGCTGCGTTTCGTATCCTCAACCGATCACCTGGCGATACTGTGTTTGTTGAGATGGAATCACGAATCAAATACAACCTAAACGAGCAGAAGCTGAGTATTGATGACTACCAGATGCAAGAGTTTGATTCAGTGATCAATAACTATCCTATCCATTTGGCGTTTGACCCCGAGATGGATCCTAAACTGCAAACCTTCATCGACCAACGCTTAGACCAACTGAAAGACGATGGACAGCTCGACGACATCGTACAGAGTTACTTATAGTAACAGTATCATTTATAACCACAGCGTTACCGTATAGCTTCGGTAACGCACTTTAGCTCTCTTCGATGGCTAACTCGCTCTAAAACTTAAAAGGCCGCCTTGTTGAGCACAGAACCTAAACAGGGCGGCCTTTTCTATTCATCTTTAAGGACTAAAAGAGTTTACCCTTAATCGACCTACTTAATTGGGAACAACCGAAGTTAAATGGATTAGTTTGAGGCAATCAAATGCAGCTGTTGAGTACGAAGCTGTTGTCGTACCGTCATCAGAATCTCACCCAGTCGATTCTCCCCAGTTCCATCACCGCCATCTCCCCAAAAGTGATCTTTTTGAGAGTGTTCTTTGATAACACAATCACCAGTGTTAGTGAGAAAGAAGGCAAATTGCGGGTTCTGTTTAAATTTCTCGGTCACAATGAATCGCATCACTTCAACGCGGATGTCATACCAATCTTCACGTACTTGGTCTTCATAATGACGACTCAACGAAAATGCTTCAGCAGGCGAACAGGCTTCCAAAATAGTATTGCGCAGTTCTCGAGAGGCGAACTTCATCGCTTGATAATAGTGTTCACTGGTAGCCCATACTTGGTCATCAACCTTAATGGGGCAAGCCGCAAAATTTGAAAGGTATCCATTTGGGTCTTCAGGTTCATAAAACAGCACTTCTTTGGCTTGAGCCACAGAATTAGACATAGCCTTCTCCTTACCAACGACATCGCATATTGTTGCTTTAACTTTAAAATTAGTGGCGTTGCATATTGCTGTCAAACAACTTAGTCCAAGAGTAAGCCATCAGCGTGTTTTTAGCAGACAAGGGAAGTGAGTTGAGGAGTTAAGTGAGATTTTATTTACTAAGAAAAGAACAGTATGTGGTTGATTTAAATTGCAGTTAACGAAATAAAATCTATATAAATCAAAGGGTGGTATGTGACCACCCTTGAAATACAGTTGGAAATTTTAGTGAATCAAACCGAGATCTCTCGCTTCTTCCAGACTAAAACCGCTTTCTCTAATTTCTCTTAGAGTCTCGATACGACGACGAGCTTCAGCAGACTTCATTTTCTTTTCTGGTTTGAAAGATACTTCTTCTTCAGCATCCCACTTGTTTGCAATATTTGTCATTTCATCATGGTTGATAGAATTAATGGACATGTTTTCCTCCGAAAAGCACCATGTAATGGACAGCTAATCTGTAGCAAAAGCTAAATCACTTGTTAAGAAATTCTGTACTGAAGTGTGATGATTCCGACGCTTCACAAAGCTAATTAATAAATGCCTCATTTAAACTTTGCCAAAGCCAATTTCTGCAATTACATTTACAAGATTCCCCACTAGAAATGTGGTTTGATCAAACTCTCATTTTCTCCTTTATCAATCTGGCTTTTCCACTGAAACCTCATGAAATAACCCTAAATTAATTTCGAGGCACTTCATTCTTTTTGTGCTCACTGCTTTCACTAAATTTACTTCATGTTAATGATAATAATTATCAATATCATAACTGAGTATTTAGTATGTCTAGTGAACATTCAGAGACACCACTTCTCCAAGTGAAGAATTTATGTGTCGATTACATTACGGATAACGGCGATTTTAATGCCGTCAAATCGGTAAGTTTTAACATGAACCGGCGACGGTGTCGCCTGAGCGGCCTACGGCCGAAAACAAAGAGACTCAACCGACTAGGGTGCTTTACATGGATCGTTTATCCTATAGGTCATGCATCCGAATAAGCCCATCAAACAACTCTTCAATGCCAACGATACTTGGCTGAACTACCTCAATAAGTACCGAGAAACCCTCCGAACCGTCGTCATTGAAAACGTCACCAAGATGCTCGCTTGCAGTACCGCTGCTTTTGGCTCTAAAGAGTATCGATGCACTCATGCTGACTGCACCCATCACAAATACATTCACCAGACGTGTAAATCTCGCTTTTGCAGCAGTTGTGGCATAAAAGCCACAGAGCGGTGGATACGAAAGCAACAACATGTCTTTCCTGAGTGTGAGTATCAACACGTTACGTTGACGCTACCACACACGTTGTGGCCCATCTTTCGGGATAATCGTTTTCTTCTCAATCATCTCTTTAGCTGCGCAGCCAAAATCTTCTTAGGATGGGCAAAGCAACTCGATATCGATATTGGCGTGTTCTGTGCACTTCATACCTACGGCAGAAAGCTGAATTGGAATGTGCACATCCATTTGTCTGTCACCCGTGGGGGTTTATGTAAGAATACTGGTCTATGGAAGCCGATTTTCTTTAAAGCTAAGACCACTGAGAAGTGTTGGCGCGGTGCCATCACTCAACTTCTCAGCTCCAATTACTCAGAGTTAGACTTGAGTGGAGAGGACTGCCCTTTCATTCGTAATGAGCAAGATTGGTCCCGATTTTTAACCAGCCAATATTGCCGTCGATGGAAGCTGCACTTTGCAAAGAAAACAGCCAACGTGACGCCAACCATGACTTACCTGGGTCGATACCTAAAACGGCCACCGATATCGGCGTCGCGTTTACGACATAACTTCCAGGGAGGCTTGGTGACGTTTGATTACCTCAACCATAGGAATGGTCGAACGGAATCCCTCATTTTGAGTCCAGAAGCTCTGATAGAACGCATGATTGAGCATATTCCAGATAAGCACTTCAAAATGATTCGATACTTCGGTTTTCTATCAAACCGACGTCGTGGTGAGATGCTCCCTAAGGTCTACGGTGCCTTGGGTGTCGCACCTAAAGACGCACCTGAAATGCCCGGTTACGCAGCTATGCTGAAAGGGTATGTGAAGGTTGATCCGTTTGAGTGCATTCTTTGTGGGCACCGTTTAACGTTTCTTCGCTTTAGGGCTGGGGAGCCGCTGTCAGAGCTGGTCCACCATGCTCTGGTTCAAGCCCAAATCAGGTCAATTTAGGCGTTTCACAGGATGGGTGTATCTGAAATAGCGAAAACAGCATGAAAGTGTTCAACAAACATCCGTGTTTAGATTGTAGAGCAGAAGTTAGGTCTGTCCGGGACTCATTCTGACGTGAGTTATGCCGCGATTGTTCAGGTCAGGAAACATTGAGATTCCTTACCGAACCGACGACGGTGTCGCCTGAGCGGCCTACGGCCGAAAACAAAGAGACTCAACCTACTAGGGCGCTTTGGATGAATCGTTTATCCTATAGGTCATGCATCCGAATAAGCCCATCAAACAACTCTTCAATGCCAACGATACTTGGCTGAACTACCTCAATAAGTACCGAGAAACCCTCCGAACCGTCGTCATTGAAAACGTCACCAAGATGCTCGCTTGCAGTACCGCTGCTTTTGGCTCTAAAGAGTATCGATGCACTCATGCTGACTGCACCCATCACAAATACATTCACCAGACGTGTAAATCTCGCTTTTGCAGCAGTTGTGGCATAAAAGCCACAGAGCGGTGGATACGAAAGCAACAACATGTCTTTCCTGAGTGTGAGTATCAACACGTTACGTTGACGCTACCTCACACGCTGTGGCCCATCTTTCGGGATAATCGTTTTCTTCTCAATCATCTCTTTAGCTGCGCAGCCAAAATCTTCTTAGGATGGGCAAAGCAACTCGATATCGATATTGGCGTGTTCTGTGCACTTCATACCTACGGCAGAAAGCTGAATTGGAATGTGCACATCCATTTGTCTGTCACCCGTGGGGGTTTATGTAAGAAGACTGGTCTATGGAAGCCGATTTTCTTTAAAGCTAAGACCACTGAGAAGTGTTGGCGCGGTGCCATCACTCAACTTCTCAGCTCCAATTACTCAGAGTTAGACTTGAGTGGAGAGGACTGCCCTTTCATTCGTAATGAGCAAGATTGGTCCCGATTTTTAACCAGCCAATATTGCCGTCGATGGAAGCTGCACTTTGCAAAGAAAACAGCCAACGTGACGCCAACCATGACTTACCTCGGCCGATACCTAAAACGGCCACCGATATCGGCGTCGCGTTTACGACATAACTTCCAGGGAGGCTTGGTGACGTTTGATTACCTCAACCATAGAAATGGTCGAACGGAATCCCTCATTTTGAGTCCAGAAGCTCTGATAGAACGCATGATTGAGCATATTCCAGATAAGCACTTCAAAATGATTCGATACTTCGGTTTTCTATCAAACCGACGTCGTGGTGAGATGCTCCCTAAGGTCTACGGTGCCTTGGGTGTCGCACCTAAAGACGCACCTGAAATGCCCGGTTACGCAGCTATGCTGAAAGGGTATGTGAAGGTTGACCCGTTTGAGTGCATTCTTTGTGGGCACCGTTTAACGTTTCTTCGCTTTAGGGCTGGGGAGCCGCTGTCAGAGCTGGTCCACCATGCTCTGGTTCAAGCCCAAATCAGGTCAATTTAGGCGTTTCACAGGATGGGTGTATCTGAAATAGCGAAAACAGCATGAAAGTGTTCAACAAACATCCGTGTTTAGATTGTAGAGCAGAAGTTAGGTCTGTCCGGGACTCATTCTGACGTGAGTTATGCCGCGATTGTTCAGGTCAGGAAACATTGAGATTCCTTACCTTGTACCGAGAAACCCTCCGAACCGTCGTCATTGAAAACGTCACCAAGATGCTCGCTTGCAGTACCGCTGCTTTTGGCTCTAAAGAGTATCGATGCACTCATGCTGACTGCACCCATCACAAATACATTCACCAGACGTGTAAATCTCGCTTTTGCAGCAGTTGTGGCATAAAAGCCACAGAGCGGTGGATACGAAAGCAACAACATGTCTTTCCTGAGTGTGAGTATCAACACGTTACGTTGACGCTACCACACACGTTGTGGCCCATCTTTCGGGATAATCGTTTTCTTCTCAATCATCTCTTTAGCTGCGCAGCCAAAATCTTCTTAGGATGGGCAAAGCAACTCGATATCGATATTGGCGTGTTCTGTGCACTTCATACCTACGGCAGAAAGCTGAATTGGAATGTGCACATCCATTTGTCTGTCACCCGTGGGGGTTTATGTAAGAAGACTGGTCTATGGAAGCCGATTTTCTTTAAAGCTAAGACCACTGAGAAGTGTTGGCGCGGTGCCATCACTCAACTTCTCAGCTCCCATTACGCAGAGTTAGACTTGAGTGGAGAGGACTGCCCTTTCATTCGTAATGAGCAAGATTGGTCCCGATTTTTAACCAGCCAATATTGCCGTCGATGGAAGCTGCACTTTGCAAAGAAAACAGCCAACGTGACGCCAACCATGACTTACCTCGGCCGATACCTAAAACGGCCACCGATATCGGCGTCGCGTTTACGACATAACTTCCAGGGAGGCTTGGTGACGTTTGATTACCTCAACCATAGGAATGGTCGAACGGAATCCCTCATTTTGAGTCCAGAAGCTCTGATAGAACGCATGATTGAGCATATTCCAGATAAGCACTTCAAAATGATTCGATACTTCGGTTTTCTATCAAACCGACGTCGTGGTGAGATGCTCCCTAAGGTCTACGGTGCCTTGGGTGTCGCACCTAAAGACGCACCTGAAATGCCCGGTTACGCAGCTATGCTGAAAGGGTATGTGAAGGTTGATCCGTTTGAATGCATTCTTTGTGGGCACCGTTTAACGTTTCTTCGCTTTAGGGCTGGGGAGCCGCTGTCAGAGCTGGTCCACCATGCTCTGGTTCAAGCCCAAATCAGGTCAATTTAGGCGTTTCACAGGATGGGTGTATCTGAAATAGCGAAAACAGCATGAAAGTGTTCAACAAACATCCGTGTTTAGATTGTAGAGCAGAAGTTAGGTCTGTCCGGGACTCATTCTGACGTGAGTTATGCCGCGATTGTTCAGGTCAGGAAACATTGAGATTCCTTACCTTCAAGGTGTCTTAGAAGATGTCGCACTCACCAACTGGGGATGGCCAGATATTCGCTCGGTGTGGTCTTCTGATTAAAGAGAGGTGGCGATGAGGGTATTTTGATAAAGGCGCCGCACGCTAGCGCCTTTTATAGTGAAATATCTTCTTGTTCCACTTTAAAGGAACATTGAATCTCGTATTGATTGAAGGAAAATACGCTTCCCCCATGAGTGCGCTTGGTCGTCACGGTTTCATCACCAAATTGAATCGTGACTCGAGTATAGACTTTCTCATGGACCTCTACCGTACACTCAGCAAGGTGCGTTTCAAATTCTTTATCTAACATGTCCAACTGCGATTTGGTGTTCTCGATGGCTAGATTGTTTTTTTCTCTTTGTTGTTCAATCAAGAAGGCTTGTTCTTCACTTCTTTGAGCTTTAGGCTGCTTTTTAAATTCTAATTCCTGACGAATCACATCCATCGTCTTTTCTTGAGTTTGTTTATAGGTTTCTTTTAATTCAGCAATTTTTTGTCGGTATCCATCGTAGCGCGCAAAACCATGAACCTTAGTAGCAGTATCCCCTTCAACACCTAAGAAAACACATTCCACTTTGCCACCCACCTTAGCTTCTCCGCCACTGAGCGTGCCATGCTTCTTCATAGTGTCCATCACGATAAGGTCATGCCCACATCGAATCTCGTTCCCCATGCTGTGGACACCAAGACGAAGATCTGTCCCCGTTTGCAACTCTGCATTTTGTGCATAGCTGGCAGTAATTGAGCCTTTAGTGAATACCTTACAACTCTTGGGTTCACCTTCTTTCGTGGTGTGACCAATAATTCCTTTCGCGACTTTGATATCCCCTTGCGCTTGAACTTCAGCCGATTCAATAAAACCACCAACCGTAATGCATCCTGTCGCCTTAACAATCATCCCCGGTTCAATGTTCCCAGAGACAAACACATTGCCTTTAAATTTAACGTGGCCAGTCGACACATCAACGTTGCTCACACATAAGGCATCATCAACTTCGACACTGCGTTCTTTAATGATCGGTAAGCCGGGGCATGAAGCGAGAAGTAAATTTGGATCGTCAGGAGAAATGTAGGTGCCCTTACCAGGCTTAATTAAACTGTCTTGTCCAGGAAGTGGTGGGATGATTCGACCTTGCACGGTAAAACCGGCAATGCCTTTAGTGGCCGGAGTACGCTTCATCAAGTGGTCATTTTGGCCGACGGTAATGGTTTCACCCAAATCTCGCATATCAATCTTGCCTGCGTCTTTGCTACGCGGTTTCAATACTTGACGAGTAATGTCCTCAACTAAAGCGGTAAACTTCGCGTCCTTGCCCTTTACGGGTTGTGTACCTTGCGCGACGGGCTGAGTAAACTTTTCACCGGGTTTCAGCTTGCTACTCATCACCAGTACTTTTCTGAGCGCTAACTTATTAATACCCTTGGTAATATGGGCTTGAGCTAAACAGTGAATGATGTCGCTACCACGCAGCGGGTGTCCACTGTAAGGGCCAGTAACAATTAGACTTGCCAGCATCTCGTCATCCGACAGTTCGACCGCAACACTTGCATTGCGAACTTCAGCAATCAAGATTCCCTCATAAGCTTCACCCTTACCTTCTTTAGCCAGGGTGACAAAGCGCAGCACCTCTTCTTCAAAAAGAAAATAGTTAGATGCGTTCAAGACTTCCAAGGCTGGTGGCAATGTCTTGCTATCAAAGCTTGCGTCGACCACAAATCCAGATGGCAAACGCGCGACCATATGCTGCTTATCTTCTGACAATGTAACAATATTATCCCACATTCGAATCGAGTATCCCTAATGACTCAGTTGTTATTCAGTCTATATAATTCATTCTGAGCTTAGAATCACCACATTAGAATAATCAGCGTCACATCACTTACTTTCGATTGTGCAAACATGACTCAGAAATAAGACACTCGCATTTTATGAGCGGGCTCACATTTACAATCATAATCAGCGATTTCCAAGCTCAGTTTTGGAATAGAACTCTAGAAGCGGACAATGGGAAACAGAGTATGGCCCCTGTTTAATTTACGCGAGATGGAAGTCTATGGTGAAGACAATAAACAACAACTCGACAGAGTGATGATGTAAGTTTTTAATGAAACGCAAATGAGTGGTTTGGTGTTGGATTCAGCAGGGCTAGTTTAGATTCGGTTAGTCTGAATCGAGTAGGCCAGCGTTCAAACCAATAAGCTGAAAACACTTGGATTAGAGTTTTCAGCTTTGGGGTTTCTGGGGCGTTACAAATATTGTGGGAAAGCTAAAAGCTTAGGGATAGTTTGAGAAGACTGTAACCGAAGAAGAAGGCACGCAACAGGCTTCAGTTTACAGTGTAAATCGTCATTTCGGATTTACACTGTAAATTAATCTAGAAAAAATCTCTGTCTATTTACACTGTAAATTGGACAACAAGAGCGAGATATCTTTTCGAAGTTGAACTTCTGCTTGCTTACGCCCAACAAGGTTGAACTGTTCAACACAAGTCCCCCATCCTTTTTGTTGCACCACTTTAGCAATCAACAAATCAGGGATAGACGAACAATCAGCATTACGATGTTGGCGTTCAGGCTTAACTGGCTGCTCTGTTGATGACGATGAATACGCGCTCGACAGTTGAATGTTTCTCGCTAGAATCAATTTCAACGTAATAAAGCCAATACTGTCGTAACTGTTTCCTCCTTCAACATAGTTGCAAAGCAACTTCTTTTCTAACTCACTAACTGACAGTGACTGGCTTGGTAATAGAGCACGAACCATATCAACCTCAAGAGAAGTTAAAGAACCAGAAACAAGAAAGCAAAAGCTTTGCTCAAACTGAGACTGCACCTGAGCGACCCAATTGTTTGCACTAATGCCGAGTGGCTTGACCATCAACAGCGAATGACAGCCACTTGCCTGATCTCGTTGATGTCCAATATGCACGGGAGCAAATTGGTTACGTCGCCAGAAAGAAACCAATTCGCTGGTCGCCCCAAAACTCGTTGCCAGATAATCGATATCTGAGACTTGATTCGATAGTTGATCAAGCATCCAACTTCCTAAGCCTAAACCTTGATGATCAATTGAAACCGCAATTCTCATCACACGCATACAACGGTTTGTTGCCGCTTCAATAGAGCCGAGCTGATTCGCTAACAACACTGGAGCGAGATGCCCTTGAGGCCTGCGCTTTCCTGTTTGAATCAGAGCAATTAAATCTATATCTAAACCGCCCTCCTCCGTCACCAGCATGCAGCCCAAGCAGACACCTTGATGCCAAGCGGCGTACAAATGAATTGCAGGGTTATTGAGGAACTGCATTAAGTCATTGGGCGATGTCTGATAATGGGCGTCGACTAAAAGAGAAAAACATTGCTGAAGCTTTTCAGGGTACGCTAGACACTCTGTTTTAGATAGCTCGACCAAGTTAAGTTGGCTGAGCGCCTCGTCAGAAAAATCACCAGCTTTATAAACAACGGAACCACTCGATAAAACCTCGCCACTCAGAAGGAAGCAATCAAACAACCAACGCTCTAGAGGGTCGTGATTATTCCAACGGATTGGTTGCTCAAGCTTGTAGCCTTTCCAACCAGGACGATACTCTGAAAGCCAAGCCTCAAATTTAATTCCAAACCCTCGCCCACTTCCTTCGTATCCGTGAACCGTGGTTGAAAAAACCATACGGTGATAACTACCGACCATAGATTTAAGCATTGGGATTGGAATGGAAGCCGCTTCATCAACCAATAACAAATCGCAATCAGGCTTAGATTGAAGTAATTCATCTGGTGCAACGAATCTTAGGCTGCCACCTTGATGGCAAATGTGAGTAGCATTGATAACTTCACAAGGTTCTAGGCGCTGGCTTGCGTGAGCAAATACCGGCGCAACCGCTTTAACAGAAGGTGCGGTAACAATGATATTGAGCCCGTGGCGTTCAACCAAAAGCTCCGCTGCCGCAATACCTAATGTTGAACTTTTGCCGCGACCTCTGTCTGCAGTGAGGATCAAAGGACGCTTTCGATGTCCATACACAACTTTCTTAACTAACTCTATTGCCGTCTTTTGTTGTTCAAATCTATCGAAAAAAATCGGTTGGGTTAATTCTTCAGTTAAAGGATGACGAGTACAGAGTTGTGTCAGCTGCTCATCATCTTGTGAAACAGAAAACAGTTTGGCGAAGTTGGACGCTAACCAACGTTGTCCAAAAGTAGAATTCAAACCCACTTCAGATTCATCTGATTTGGGCGGGATAACCAACAATAAACCGCCACCGACTAACGCACCTAATGCCGCACTAAAACTGTTGGCATCAAACTGCTCTCTAAAATCACAAACAAGAAGTTGGCACTCTTGACCTAGGAGCTGTTGTCCCTTTTTAACCGGAACATGCGTTACCGATTGAAAAGGTGAACCACCAATCTGGAAAATTGTTTGTGCTGAAGTGGTATCAAGAAAGCTTTGAATCGAAGCGTCTTGCCAATCACTATCACCAGAAAAGACAACACCATAACGGTGTTGGATATGCTCAGCAGTTTGGGAAAGGGTATGTAGAAAAGTGTTTGTTGGGTTCGTCATAATTAGCATCCAGATTCATCTAAACACAGTTTATCACAGCCAAATAAAAAGCCGCGTAAAGCGGCTTTAGAGTCATTCGACAGTTTGTAAGCTTAATCGAGTTTTGATTGAACGAAGTTTAAGATCTCTTGCATCGTCACATCATCCACTTTTTTAAGATTCAAAGCTAGATTTGAACCTTTACGGCTATAAGAAGCGCGACCTTTGATAAGCTCAACTTTTGGAGATACTTTCTTCGCTGGCGCTGGAGCCAGTTCAAGAATCCAACCTTCCAATGTTTCGGTCACGTCTTTCGTTAAACGAGTAACGCCTTGCGCTTCGCTACGCTGCCATACAAAACCTTCAGAAGCATCACATTTAGTTAGCAATGTTTGCTGCTGGTCTTCAGTTAGGCCACTGAATTGTTTATGCAGTTTAACAATCGTTGGACGACCAAGGTCACTCACATTTGGGTAAGCTTGAAGTAATTCAAGTGGCAAAGCCGCCGCTTTTAATGCTCCACTCACCAAAGCTTCACTGCATTGGAACATTTTCGCGAGTGCTTTCTGGTCTTCAGCTTCGCCTTTGTCCAGTTTCGCTTGCATCTCTTTACCCTTCTCGTAAAGAGAAAGTGGCTTATGAGCGTTAGCAACGTCTGATAAGAACTTAGCGTGTTCGCCGTTAATATTTTCCGCTACGTAAATTAGGAACTCTTTGTCCGCTAAAATACATGACATACGACGACGACTACCATCAAGAACTTCAATCTTGCCGTCTTTATTCTTGCGACCAACCGCTGGATATTGCTGACCGCGTTCTTTTAACGTAGTCAGAACATCAGAAAGAGCGTGTTCGTTTAAGAAAGATTGCTCACGAGCATTATCTTCAAAAACGACAGTTCGAGTCGAAACATCAGCCGCAGGAATTCGAACCAATTCAAATGAAACCAGCTCTTCGCCCGCAACAGAAAGCTCAATCACTTGAGCCTGTTCTTTTGCTGCCGTTTGCGCTTCTTGCGGTGTTGCTACGCGGCGTTTGTTTGCTTTACCAAATAGCTTTGCATTTAAGTCAGATGTTTTAATAGCCATTTTTGTTATCCCTGATTAAGTGAAGGCCAGTTGCTATGTAATACTCGCTCTAATTCTAGAGCACTTTTTTGTACCGCGTCTTGAGCGACCGCTAGGGTTTTCTTACCGCCCTCAAAATCGCTAACCGTTAAGTCGAAAACTGTGCTGTAAGTATCTGCACAAGTTTCAAAGGCACGGCTTCTTGGAATAGTTGCCATCATTACTTGGTCATTCAACAGGTAGTTCATCTCAGTTAATACTGAAACCTGCTTCTTGTTATCGTCTTCAAACATGGTTGGCATCAGGCGAACAAACTCAAGCCCTTTCCAATCATCTGGGAACATCTCGTACACGGTTGGTAAGTGTTGGAAGAAATTAACCGTTGAAGCCCAGTCTAAACGCTTTGCAGCACATGGGATCAGAAGTGCATTCGAAGCGTACATTGCGTTCCAAACTAGCGGGTCAACGTGCGGGCCAGTGTCGATCATAATCACATCAAAATCATCGGCGATTTTATCGATAAGCTTCTCTTTAAGAAGACGAACGATATCAAGTGACTGATCTTGAGACAGGCTTTGCCACGCTTCAGCGTTAAACATCGCGTCTTCTGGGAACGCCGAAATCGTCTTTAGATTCGGATATTGTGTTGGCAATAGCACGTTCTTGCGAAGAAATTCAAGATCAACATCTTGGCCTTCAGGCACGTTGTCCAACATGATATCGACGGCAGAATAGATGCTGTCGTGCTCTGCACCGCTGATTTGTGGGTTTAAGAACAGACGCAAAGAGCCTTGTGGATCCAAGTCAATCAAGCAGATACGGTAGCGCTTATCTAAATTTAGAGACAAACAAGCCGCTAGGTGAACCGCTGTCATTGATTTACCCGTACCACCCTTTTGGTTCTGTACGTTGATAACCCATGGTTTATTATCGACATGCTGCTTACGTTGGTGGAACTTTGGCACTTCAGCCGCGTCCATCAGCATGTGCGCTTCGGTTAATGAAATCGAGTAATGATTGGCGTTGTTTTTTGT
Source organism: Vibrio sp. nBUS_14 (assembly GCF_051201655.1). Lineage (NCBI taxonomy): Bacteria > Pseudomonadati > Pseudomonadota > Gammaproteobacteria > Vibrionales > Vibrionaceae > Vibrio > Vibrio sp. nBUS_14. The sequence goes on along the minus strand of NZ_CP179207.1, from coordinate 307,648 downwards.
AAACTGATGGCCATCCGCTTCAAGCTTATTGATTGCCTCATCCAATTTTCGACGAGTTAAGCCTGAACGTGTCTCCATCATAGCTTTAGACATTGGAGGGAAATGCTCATCACTTCGCTCTTCAAGAATAATCTCAATTCGGTCAGCCTGAACTTGTTGAGTTTGTTCGGCTAGCTGATAGAGCTTATCAATCGTTTGTTCTCTTTTCATTGCCAGTTTCCGTAATGATTAACTAACTACAAATTGTACAGCGATCAACAACAAACACAACAAAAACATGCACATGCATTTATGAGTAAAATCACATAAAATAGACAGTATTTTTACAGTTTGATGAAACAACGGCTAATACGAACACAAAAATGACCATTTTTGTCATGTATCTCACGTGCTATTTCTGCCTCACATTTAAAATGTTACAGCATCACTTATTTACAATGTAAATAGAATTTCAACGGAAAACCTTCGGAACGATTGAAACACAAGCATAGATTACGGTTCGTGTGGTTTGCATTCGAAGTTGACAGATTTTCAACCAACAAAGAGTAAAACCTAAAAAATCGCTTGGTTAATAAAAAATAAAGCGAAGATGAGACGTCACTAAACAAAAGAGAATTGAGCCTCAACCGGAAGAATGATCATGGGATAGATAACTCGTAAGAAAATTGATAAGTCCATTATTATGAAGCATGATCAAGGTGTAAACTCATCAGTATTGATCCGTATGAATGCCCATTCGAAATGATCAACCTCCGGAAAAATGATCAAGTAAATATTGTTCCGGAAGCATATAAATTTAGAGCTAACTTACGGACAAATGCTTTTGCAATGGGGATTCAAGCTCTATAAGACCTCATTGGCTAGAAATTCAATCGACACGGAATGGAAATGCAGAAACATGATAATTTCATGATCATGCTTCTCGATTTATTGTGTTGCAAGCTAAAAGCGCCCAACCACTGACTGTATGACCAATCTCGACTGATTTTTAAACAGAAAAGGGAAAGAATAATATAAAAACCCCATTACTTGATCATTGTTCCGCTAGAATACCTAACGAAAATATCCACATTGATGATTTAAGACTCGTCGATCAATTCTGGACTGTGGATAAGCTGTATAAGTATAATGATCATGCTTTCGAAACAATAATGATCATGCTTACAATGAATTAATGATCATCGTTCTGATGTTCTGTGATCATGCTTTCTTATCTTTTATGATCATCGTTTCGCTATCTTTATGATCATGCTTTCCAAGAGGATTTTTTTTTACACTTTAAATTCAGTAACTTAAAATCTAATGATCGCCCGGATCATTAGATCACTTAAGCATTTAAGATCATATTAATCAGAAAGATCAGTTATTTAAAAGTCAATAAATTCTCTTTATTTATGATCATTCTTTCTTTATCATTCAGGAACTATAGTGAAATTACGGTTAGTGTGATACGGATCAAAAATGAAACCAGAAGAGAAATTGTTAATTAAGGCACGAAGCCACAAAGATGGTCATTTATTTGAGGTATCTGAGACAGCTGTTGAATGGATAGAACAATATCAACACTTCAAAGGGGTCACGAAAAGCAGTAGTTGAGCTTCTCAACCTAATTTCACTTCGCGGGTTTAGCAGCAAAGATGGATACGTTTCAACGACTGAAATTATCGAATCAACCGATGGACAAGTTACACGTGCTGCCTTGCAACAAAGACTCAGAGCCGCTGTAAACATCGGACTTTTCAAGCAAATTCCAGTTCGCTTTGAAGAAGGCCTTGCGGGTAAAACCATGCTACATCGCTTTGTTAATCCCAATCAATTGATATCAGTGCTAGGTGCCACCAGCTTAGTGACTGAAAGTGTGAAACAAAACGAAAAGCAAAAGCGTTCTAAAGCCCTTGCTCAAACAAAAGTAAACAAACGCTTATTGAATGAACACGGTCTTAATACTCCGCCAACGATGAAAGACGAGGCGGATCAATTCATTGTCTCGCCAACCAATTGGGCTGGGATTATCGATCAAGCGTTAGCGCCTCCTAGAACACGTAAGAGCTACCAGAAATCGATGGTTTCGATCTCAGGAACTCGAGCGGTGATCGAAACACGATCTTCAAAAAACATTATGACCGTTGATGATCTGATGACGTTATTCGCGTTATTCACGTTAACGGTTCAATACCATGATCATCATCAAGACGATTACCACCTGGATGCTAAGCACACACCGAACAAAACTCCGCTCTACATCACAGATATTCTTTCATTACGTGGCAAGAAAGACAGCGGGCCGGCTCGTGACTCTATCCGAGACAGCATTGACCGCATTGAGTTTACCGATTTTCAGTTGCATGAGCTTACAGGCCGTTGGTTGAGTGAAAACATGCCAGAAGGCTTTAAGAGCGACCGTTTCCGATTCTTAGCCAGAACCATCACTGCATCGGAAGAAGCACCTACAGAGGGCTCTGACGGCGAAATTCGCATTAAACCGAACCTATACATCTTGGTATGGGAACCATCGTTCTATGAAGAGCTGCTCACGCGCGATTATTTCTTCCTGTTCCCACCAGAGATCCTGAAACAGCATACCTTGGTCTTCCAAATGTATTCTTACTTCAGAAGCCGTATGGCGCGTCGTCATTCTGATTGCATGCTGTTGAGCGAGTTGAATCAAAAGTTGGCGCGTAACATTGATTGGCGTCGTTTTTCGATGGATCTGATCCGCGAACTGCGAAAGCTAGGTGAAGTAGGGGAGCAAGAAGACACTTTCCTCGTCAACCTGTGGGGTTACCACCTGACGATCACTGCGTTGATCGAAAAAGGCAAGACCACCGATTATCAGGTCGATATCAAATGTAACGTTGAAGAAGTACTGCGTTACTCAAGAGCGCGCACCACCAACGCAGGTAAGCGGAACATGGCACCAACCTTGCCCAACCCACTGCGCAATGAAATGGTGTCCAAGCAAAAATTGGAAGAGTTATCTGAAATCATTGATGGCGAATTTGAGCCTATTCAGCGCAAAGCCCCTTCACCAAGAGGCAAGCTAGGACGCAGGGTTAAGCAACGTAAGCACTCTGTTGAGATTAATGCTGATGAGATCATGATAACCCTATCTAAATATACCTCTTCAGAGGCCCTAGAGCGCAGTATAACGGCTTTATCAGCGATGACCGGGCACTCTCATGCCTCAATCAAAGAAGAGTGCTCAGAGCTCATTGAGAAGCTTGATTGGTTAAGAGTTGGAGAGGATGTGATTCCTTACGAAACATTGAGTAAGCTGATCGAACTCTACAACGACCGCGATAGCACCAGTAATCGACACCTTTCAATCGAGCGTCTTATTTCTGGCTTGGCCGTGCGTCGCAAGGTATGCAAGCAAGTTCATGAAGGCCATTTGGATGAGAATGTGTTCTTAGCGCTCGATGAAATGGCGATAGGCCACTAACCGTGAGTCCTATAATCGTTGTTGAATGGATGATCTGAACATCATTAGCTTCTGATAATAACCGCACCTAATGCTGACAATGTGATGACAATATAGAGCACCCAGTTGATTATTATTTATCCCGAATAGACAACCTTTGTCCTTTCTTATGATTAATAGATTGGCTCATATTTTGTTACATCATACTGAATAGATTTTCGCGAGTTCCCAAGGGACTCGCTTTTTTTTTGCCTGAAATTCATCGAATCATTAAAATTCAATAGCTTACATTAATGAACTACGAAGCATGATCAAGGTGAGAGCATGCTTTCTATGGATCGTGTTCTTTTGAGGGACAGCAATTTTGATGCGTTGATTTTTGAGCGAGAAAGGATTGATCAATGAAGTTGGTGCTTGACGATACCTTGATCATCGTTCTGGGGATGGCTCGCCATAAAGCGCACGTGTGATTCGATCAACTTCTCCGATTCTTGTTGCCAGCGTGGTTCAAGGTAAGGAATCTCAATGTTTCCTGACCTGAACAATCGCGGCATAACTCACGTCAGAATGAGTCCCGGACAGACCTAACTTCTGCTCTACAATCTAAACACGGATGTTTGTTGAACACTTTCATGCTGTTTTCGCTATTTCAGATACACCCATCCTGTGAAACGCCTAAATTGACCTGATTTGGGCTTGAACCAGAGCATGGTGGACCAGCTCTGACAGCGGCTCCCCAGCCCTAAAGCGAAGAAACGTTAAACGGTGCCCACAAAGAATGCACTCAAACGGATCAACCTTCACATACCCTTTCAGCATAGCTGCGTAACCGGGCATTTCAGGTGCGTCTTTAGGTGCGACACCCAAGGCACCGTAGACCTTAGGGAGCATCTCACCACGACGTCGGTTTGATAGAAAACCGAAGTATCGAATCATTTTGAAGTGCTTATCTGGAATATGCTCAATCATGCGTTCTATCAGAGCTTCTGGACTCAAAATGAGGGATTCCGTTCGACCATTCCTATGGTTGAGGTAATCAAACGTCACCAAGCCTCCCTGGAAGTTATGTCGTAAACGCGACGCCGATATCGGTGGCCGTTTTAGGTATCGACCCAGGTAAGTCATGGTTGGCGTCACGTTGGCTGTTTTCTTTGCAAAGTGCAGCTTCCATCGACGGCAATATTGGCTGGTTAAAAATCGGGACCAATCTTGCTCATTACGAATGAAAGGGCAGTCCTCTCCACTCAAGTCTAACTCTGAGTAATTGGAGCTGAGAAGTTGAGTGATGGCACCGCGCCAACACTTCTCAGTGGTCTTAGCTTTAAAGAAAATCGGCTTCCATAGACCAGTATTCTTACATAAACCCCCACGGGTGACAGACAAATGGATGTGCACATTCCAATTCAGCTTTCTGCCGTAGGTATGAAGTGCACAGAACACGCCAATATCGATATCGAGTTGCTTTGCCCATCCTAAGAAGATTTTGGCTGCGCAGCTAAAGAGATGATTGAGAAGAAAACGATTATCCCGAAAGATGGGCCACAACGTGTGTGGTAGCGTCAACGTAACGTGTTGATACTCACACTCAGGAAAGACATGTTGTTGCTTTCGTATCCACCGCTCTGTGGCTTTTATGCCACAACTGCTGCAAAAGCGAGATTTACACGTCTGGTGAATGTATTTGTGATGGGTGCAGTCAGCATGAGTGTATCGATACTCTTTAGAGCCAAAAGCAGCGGTACTGCAAGCGAGCATCTTGGTGACGTTTTCAATGACGACGGTTCGGAGGGTTTCTCGGTACTTATTGAGGTAGTTCAGCCAAGTATCGTTGGCATTGAAGAGTTGTTTGATGGGCTTATTCGGATGCATGACCTATAGGATAAACGATCCATGTAAAGCACCCTAGTCGGTTGAGTCTCTTTGTTTTCGGCCGTAGGCCGCTCAGGCGACACCGTCGCCGGTTCAAGGTAAGGAATCTCAATGTTTCCTGACCTGAACAATCGCGGCATAACTCACGTCAGAATGAGTCCCGGACAGACCTAACTTCTGCTCTACAATCTAAACACGGATGTTTGTTGAACACTTTCATGCTGTTTTCGCTATTTCAGATACACCCATCCTGTGAAACGCCTAAATTGACCTGATTTGGGCTTGAACCAGAGCATGGTGGACCAGCTCTGACAGCGGCTCCCCAGCCCTAAAGCGAAGAAACGTTAAACGGTGCCCACAAAGAATGCACTCAAACGGATCAACCTTCACATACCCTTTCAGCATAGCTGCGTAACCGGGCATTTCAGGTGCGTCTTTAGGTGCGACACCCAAGGCACCGTAGACCTTAGGGAGCATCTCACCACGACGTCGGTTTGATAGAAAACCGAAGTATCGAATCATTTTGAAGTGCTTATCTGGAATATGCTCAATCATGCGTTCTATCAGAGCTTCTGGACTCAAAATGAGGGATTCCGTTCGACCATTCCTATGGTTGAGGTAATCAAACGTCACCAAGCCTCCCTGGAAGTTATGTCGTAAACGCGACGCCGATATCGGTGGCCGTTTTAGGTATCGACCCAGGTAAGTCATGGTGGGGGTCACGTTGGCTGTTTTCTTTGCAAAGTGCAGCTTCCATCGACGGCAATATTGGCTGGTTAAAAATCGGGACCAATCTTGCTCATTACGAATGAAAGGGCAGTCCTCTCCACTCAAGTCTAACTCTGAGTAATTGGAGCTGAGAAGTTGAGTGATGGCACCGCGCCAACACTTCTCAGTGGTCTTAGCTTTAAAGAAAATCGGCTTCCATAGACCAGTCTTCTTACATAAACCCCCACGGGTGACAGACAAATGGATGTGCACATTCCAATTCAGCTTTCTGCCGTAGGTATGAAGTGCACAGAACACGCCAATATCGATATCGAGTTGCTTTGCCCATCCTAAGAAGATTTTGGCTGCGCAGCTAAAGAGATGATTGAGAAGAAAACGATTATCCCGAAAGATGGGCCACAGCGTGTGAGGTAGCGTCAACGTAACGTGTTGATACTCACACTCAGGAAAGACATGTTGTTGCTTTCGTATCCACCGCTCTGTGGCTTTTATGCCACAACTGCTGCAAAAGCGAGATTTACACGTCTGGTGAATGTATTTGTGATGGGTGCAGTCAGCATGAGTGCATCGATACTCTTTAGAGCCAAAAGCAGCGGTACTGCAAGCGAGCATCTTGGTGACGTTTTCAATGACGACGGTTCGGAGGGTTTCTCGGTACTTATTGAGGTAGTTCAGCCAAGTATCGTTGGCATTGAAGAGTTGTTTGATGGGCTTATTCGGATGCATGACCTATAGGATAAACGATCCATGTAAAGCACCCTAGTCGGTTGAGTCTCTTTGTTTTCGGCCGTAGGCCGCTCAGGCGACACCGTCGCCGGTTCTTGTAGCCGGTCTTGTTGCTGAAGTGCCTGTTGTTGGAATGCCTGTTGTTTGAATGCCTGTTGTTTGAATGCCTGTTGTTGAAGCGCTTGAGTCGCGTTGTGGATCAGATTCACCAACACTTGTTCGAGCTCGGTTGGGTGAATGGCGATATTGAGATCATCCGGTATGGTACTTAATCGGAGCGTGATGCCTTGCTTGATCATGACTGCGTTCATAATACTGGTCGAGTTATTGACAGCTTGGTGCAGGTTGGCGACGTGATGTTCTTGTTTGGTGACCTTACGAGTAAAAACTTTGAGCCGAGCGATGATGTCGGTAATGGTGCTATTGAGGGCAATCATTTTCTCAAGGTTGCTTTTAACCAGGTCAGTGCGTTCCATCTCAAGTAGTTTTAGGCTGTTTTCACTGTAGGTTCTCAGCGCCGCAAGCGGTTGATTGATTTCGTGGTTGATGCTGGCTGACAACTCCCCAAGTACGGCTAGCTTGGCGGTTTGCGTCAGCTCTTGCTCTGTCTGCTTAAGCTTCAGCTGAGATTCTTGATATTGATAGATTGTCTGTTGAAGTTGGTCGTTAGACTGTTTTAAATAGTGAGTTCGTTTATCAACGGTTTGCTCCAAATTTTGATTCAATTGAGTTAACGCGATCTTAGCTAAGTAAGTTTGACGCCAAGACCAAACAATGAGCACGACTAAGCTGTAGATAACCATAAAGATGGCGTCTACCTGCAATACTTTACGTAACTCAGTCTTGGTTTCTTTTAAGGCAACCACTTGGTACTGATTATTGCTGGTTGAGGCTGGGTAAAGCTTAAAGCTACCTAACCTGCTGAGCTGATTAGTCATCAGTTGTGTTTGATTGCTTGTCGGCGGGTTACTGCTAGTCACTGATGAGGCTTGAAAGGCGTCAATGATCGATATTTGGCTTTGACCGTATTGGCGGTTGCGCGCAATTTCTTGTTGTTGTGTTTGGGTTAAAGGCAACAGTGACTGGTAAAGCCAATCGTGTTGGCTAGAAAGAAACACCACTTGATTCGAATCGAGTACCACGATCTCAAATTCATCGCTGGTGAGGATGTTCTCAAGATTCTCTAAACTGACTTTAACGGTAATGACCCCAACGATGTTGTCGGCGATATACAGCGGTGAAGATAAAAAGTACCCCCTGACATTTGAACGCGCACCAAGGGCAACATAATGGGTTTTATCGCCTTTGATAGCAGACGCAAAGTAGGGACGAAACGAGAAATTTTCACCCACAAAGGTACGCGTTTTTTGGTAATTGCTTGACGCGACGACTGTACCACTTTGATCATGAATGTAGATGGTGTCAGCTTGGCTCTGATTCGACCAATCAAACAGTAACTTATTGAGTTGCATGGTCGTAATTTTGCTTGCTTGAGCATTATCATCAAAATAAGAGAGCAAACGTTGATCGTGGCTAAGTAAGTCAGGAATTTGTTTGAATTTTTCGAGTTCAGAATCGATTTGCAGATTGGCTTTGTTGGCCGCTTCATGCAGCTGTTGCGCGACGATTTTTTCTTGATACTGCATGGCCACAAAGTGGGTTGCACTCAGCCCTGCTATGCCTAACAACAATGAGAATAAAGCAAATGGTGTTAGAAGGTTAGGCCGTTTTTTAGTCACTTGTATCTCAGCTTATGATCCGTTTATATACAGACTATCAATATGATGGTTTGAGTACCGAGATCTTGTTAACACCGAATGCTTTCTGTAAGACAAAACCACGGCTTAGACTTGTGTTTCAAAGGATTACAGCGCAGAATCACAAAAAATAAAAGGAGCAACGAAATGGAACTGACAGATATTCGTCGTGAATACGCTAAGGGCGGACTGAGACGTAAAGACTTAGCCGCAGACCCTATTGAGCAATTCAATCTATGGTTAGAGCAAGCCATCGAAGCTAAGATGACTGACCCTACTGCCATGACAGTTGCCACGGTTGATGAAAATGGTCAGCCATTTCAACGAATTGTTTTGTTGAAGAATGTTGATAAAGACGGCTTCGTTTTTTACACCAACTTGGGTAGCCGTAAAGCGCATCAACTTGAGCATAACAGTAAGATCAGCCTGCACTTCCCTTGGCATCCTCTTGAGCGACAAGTTCACATTACCGGCACCGCTGAAAAGCTGACAGCAATGGAAAACATGAAGTACTTCTCATCTCGCCCGAAAGAGAGTCAGTTGGCTGCCATCGCGAGTAAGCAAAGTAGTCGTATTTCTGCGCGTGGGATCTTGGAAGGTAAGTATTTGGAGCTTAAACAGAAGTTCGCGAAGGGAGAGATTCCTGTGCCTTCTTTCTGGGGGGGATTCCGAGTACATGTTGATAGCATTGAGTTCTGGCAAGGTGGTGAACACCGTCTGCATGATCGCTTCTTGTTCTCACGTCAAGACAACAGCTGGGATATCGATCGCCTAGCGCCATAGTCTCCTTAAGTCAGCTTAATCCTTCCCTTCTTAACAATAGTCCGATTAATAGATATAAAAATACCGTTGATTTGGTGCTTAGGCTCATCAGGTCAACGGTATTTTTTTGTCTCACTTTTACTTAGTCACTGTGCAGAACAACTGAGATCTGTTTTTTGAGCAGAGTCTCTGGAATCACTGAACCTAGCCCTGAATGCAACGCAAACTCAATCAACTGGCTTTTACTGAGAGCATCGAACTTCTGCTTCAATCTCGCGACATGGCCTTCGACGGTCTTGATTGAGATATTTAACGTCAGTGCAATGTATTGAGGTTTCTTACCGAACAGTAATAAGAACAGCACTTCTGATTCTCGTGCAGTTAGCTTCTTTTGCAGCTTAGACGCTCGCGGTTTTGAGCCCGCTATCGATGCCTGATTTCCTTTCTCACACGTCGCCTGACACACCCAATGTCCAACTTCTAAGATGGCCGTATCAGTAAGCTCTTGACCATAGAAGATCGTGCCTTGGACGTTGTCATTGTCATCAAGCCAAGGGGTCTTAGTAAAGATATGTGCGTGCCAACGCCCGTCTGGATAAGGATGAATATCGAGGATCTTGAGCGTGCAGCGTGTGTCCATCACATGTTTGTCTTGAGCCCTGAAGTCTTGCGCGCATTCGGTTGTTTGGCTCGGCATATCGAAATCGGTTAAGCCAGTACAACTTTCACCCGGCGTCAACCCAATCAATTGGTTGTAAGCGAGATTCGCGTATACGAAAACGGACTCAGTATCTTTACAGCCCCAGCAGCCTGGAAGTTGTTCAAATAAAGAGCGATGTATGGAGTTGAGAGGTTCTGACAAGGTTTTATCTCGTAAGCTGCGACGCATTGATGATATCAGCTTCTTATTGAGCTGCAATGCCAATTAGGGGCTCAACGATGAGATCGCTGGAGAGGCTGAACAGCCATTAAACGGATCGTTGATTAAGTGTCTGCCTTGAGGGGAATAGCTGAACGGAAGGGGGGGATAAATAGGCAAAAAAAAGCCAGCCTGAAGACGGGCTGGCTAAAGACAAGATATGCCTTGTCGACATGTAAAAGATTTTCAGATCAATTCGCGAGGGTCGTGCAAATTAACCTGAGGCATCAGTTAGATACCCAGAGTGACTTAATACTCTGCCGATGAATCTACTCCTAGGAGTACTTATACATAAGGGGGGAATTCCCCTATAAACGCCGCTCAATGTGAGAATTGAGAACCTAGAGTAAATATTTCAAAATCTTGAGCAAGTAATCGAGCGCTTATAGCTCTCGTACTACTCGGAATCCTAGGTAATTGGCTGCGGTTGAAGGCGCGACATACAGTTCATTAAAGACCTTAGCTTCTTCCGGTGAGAAACTCCACGCACCGCCTTTTGCTAAACCTTTCTGAGTGGTTGTCCATTCCCATACGTTGCCAACCATATCGTAGAAGCCCGTTGGCGTTGGTAAGAACGATTTAACTGGTGAAGTGCTGACGTTTGACCAAGGTGTGCCAGCCCAGCCTGTATTCGCTTTACCAGACTTAAATTCGTTGCCCCACCAGAAGTTAGTATCTTGGCCAGCTCTTGCTGCCGCTTCCCACTCTTGTGGTGTTGGTAGACGATAAGTGAAGCCAGTGTTTTTAGACAACCAACGCGTATAAGCTTTGGCATCATTCTGGCTAACACAAACAACGGGAGAATCGTCCTGTTGTTTAAAGCCTGGGTTTTGCCAATGCTTGTCTGACACTGAGGTCATTTCTGCATTTGTAAAGGTGTCGCAGGTATTCATTAATTCTGCGTCTGTCTCGTAGCCTGTACTTTCTGCAAATGCTTTAAAGTCTCGTACTCGTATTGGTGTTGCTGCAAATGCTTTAAAGTCTCGTACTCGTATTGGTGTTGCTGCAAGCGCGAAAGGCTTCTTAATGGTGACTTGCTGTGCGTTGTTTTCACCTAACAAGTAACGACCTGAACCTACCACGATCATTTCTGGGCTTTGAGCGTTGGCTTTCATTGGATCAGTGAACTTGGTGCCAACATTCAATGAGTTTTGCTTAGCTTGTAGCACCGCTCTGAGGTTGTGATCACGAGCGATTTTCAATTCTTGATGGAAAGAAAGGTAGCCTTCTTTCTCGATGGTGATTATGTGCTGACCAGTAGGTAACATTATCTCAACGGGTGTGCTGCCATATTTCACGCCGTTGATAGAAACTTTGTCGTTGTACTGGTTTGAACGAACCACCAAGTTAACCCAAGCGACTTCTTTTTGCTGATCGTTGGCTTGTTGCTCGCTTTGGGTGAAACAGTTTGATGACTGAATACCCAGCAGACGGCAAGGTGTGTTTTTGTCTGGACGAGTCTCTAGATTCGCTGCAATTACTGCTCGGTAACGGTTATCATCTGAGAAGCCAGAGGATTTCACTTTGTGTTGCAGGACGTGAATATTCAGCGAAGCCGACGCTAGGTGCTCTTTTACGGCTTTCGATTCAGTCGTGTTGTCTACTAGGCTATGCTGAAATTGCTTTACGGCTTTTTGAAGTGCCAAAGTCACGGTTTGGTCTGAGCACTGTGCCAGTGTCATGTCGCTGCTACAACGATTGGTAAAGCTGACTGTTTGCTCTTGCGTTTGAGTGATCTCGTTTCTTAATCGCTCGGCTCTGGCTCTTAGCTTGTCTTGATTGAGATTTGTGATTGAAGCTTCTGCTGCCGCTTTCTCTGCTTGAATAGCCTCGAGTTCCATCACTAAGCCTTGTTGTTTCTGTTCAGAGTCAGACATCGCAAGCTTGTTCTCTTTGACGGTTTTCCAAGCCCCTTGGAAAGCGTTTTGAGCGAGTGAAATATCAAAGTCAGGTTCATCAATCATACGAGCGTAATCTTGCTCTAGATTCGCTTTCGCATTTGCGAGGTCTTGTTCTGCTTTAGCGGTCAGCTTTGCTACACGCGCAGATTGCTGTGCATGGTTATCGACTTGATTTTGTTTGTCTGCGAGCTTTTTCTCGACAGCCGTTAAGTCGGCATGCTTTTCGAAAAGCGAGCTTTCAATGTCGGTGACAGATGACGTGATTGCTGGTGGTGTTGCTTCAGCAAAAACAGCCGGTGTCACTAAGCAGGGAGCAAGTGCAAATAGTAGAGCTGGAAAACCTTGGCGCATGATGGGCTACTTCAATTGTAATTTAGGTTAATCAAATATTCTAAACGAAAACGCCATTTCGTCTGCAGCTACTTTCTATAACTATCAACAAAATGGCGAGTATTCATTCAGCTTTGTGAAACAGATACGGCTATTTCAATCGGGCTTAACGGTTTATATCGGATTTAATTTCTATACCCGACTTAGCTTTTTTTGCTGGGAAGAAGCTTAACCCAGATGGTATCGCTGCCATTGATGGTTACAGAGCGGTTGTAAGATTCGTAACCCTGCTTTGAAACGGTCACCTGGTGACGTCCGCTTGGTAGTGCAACCTCAATTGGTGTGCTGCCATACTTGATGCCGTTAATAGTGACTGAATCATTGTACTGATCAGAACGAACGGTCACATTTGCCCACTGCTTGTCATTTTTCTTAACGACAGCGGCTTGACTGCCTGTTAGACAGTAGCGAGTAGACACGTTCAACAAGTTACAAGCGGCAATGGCTTCAGGTTTAGCTTGAAGCTGAGCTTGTATCTGCATGAAGTATGCGTTGTTGCCAGAGAAACCACTCTTGATTGCCTGGCTATCTTGAACATGGATGTTCAGTTGAACACCTTGCAAGTTTTGCTTCGCTAGTGTGCTTTCTGTGAGCTGCTCAAGTAATTGGGCCTTGAACGTTTGAACGGCTTTTTGGTTCGTTAGGTGTTTACCTTGAGATGTACATTCACCGAGTGTCATTGTTGATGCACATGTGGTGGTGTAGCTCGTTTCAAGAACGGCACTTTCACGAAGTTCTGTTGCAATACGTTTAACACGAGCTTCAACTTTTGACTCTCTCAAGTTAGCCAGCTCATTATTAAGGCGCGCTTGCTTTTGCTTGATTTGAGAAAGGTGAATTTCACCCTCGTTCATCGCTTGTTGGTTATCTAACTTAGACGATTGATTCTCTTTAACGGCCGCCCAAGCATCTTGATAGCTTTTCTGGAAAGAGACCAAATCCGTTTCTGGATCTTCAAGTAAGCGACTGTACTGTTTGTCGAGTACAGACTTAGCTCTGTTACGTTTTGCCTTAAGTTCTTCACCTTCGCGCAACAACTTACTATTTTTGTTTTGTAGTTGTTTTAGGTTTTCAGTCGCCGATACTTTGGTTGCTGAAATACGCTCAATATCCGAGTTTTTCTCTGTTAGCTTTGCATCGATAGCTGAAACGGGATCGACTTGATTCAGTTCTTCAGCTGATACCGATGCAGATACCCAAAGTGGGGATAGCGCAAGTAAAAGCGCTGAAATTCGAAAGTTAGTCATAGGTCCCTGCAACTTGTAGATTGAAATTGGCTCGTTAATAAAGTGTCTACTTTCTAGTTGTGAGTCACTAGGGCGTGTTGATCTTTGCTGTACATTCCGTGTTCAACAATACATCGGTAGCCACATTAACATGAATGCCAGTGATAACATGCTGGCATAATTCCTTTCTAGCTTGTCATATCTACTTGAAATAGCTCGATAATGCTTAATTCTCCCAAAGGCATTTTCGACCAAGTGACGATACTTGTATAGACACCAATCCATACTGTCTTTGTCTATATCTTGTCCGTAATTGCGTTTAGCAATTACTGTTTCTCCGCCACGTTCCTTAACAAAAGTACGGAAAGGTTCGCTGTCATATCCTTTATCACAAACGATGGTATTAACTTCATCGAGTTGCTCAACTAAGCTTTCGGCATGCACTATATCGTGGCGTTGTCCCTCTGATAAATCAAAGCAAATCGGCAGGCCACCACTATCTACAGCTAAGTGAATTTTGGTTGAGTTGCCCCCGCGACTTTTTCCTATTTGCTCTGAACTTTCAGTAGCTGCACCTGTACTATGCTGATGCGCTCTAACTATAGAGCCATCAAGAAATACCCATTCAAAGTCAGCCATGCTAGATAAGCTTTTGAAAAGATTATCTAAAATCCCTTTCTTTGACCAAAGATTAAATCGTCTGTAAACGGTACTCCACTCTCCGAACTCAGAGGGTAGATCTCGCCAAGGAATACCTGTTCTCATTCGATAAAGTATTCCTTCAAATGTCATTCGATGTTCAGTTTTATCGTAAATACGACCTGTACTTTTCATAACTTGGAGTAGCAGTTCCCAGCGAATATCAGTTAGCATTGTTCTTGGCATGGTATTGGTTATGGTTTTACTTTTGGCGAAGCAAATTATAACTCTTTACCATGCTGTTCAAAAAACACTCACGAAAGATCAACACGCCCTAGTTATTAGCAATTAACACAGTACCCGTCTTTATACCGTTTTATTGCTATCCAATCTACTCAAAAGCCAAGTTTCGGTACTTCGGATACACTTTTTACAAGTTTATCGTCAATTATTTGAGCCATATAAGAAAATTTATTCATTATGTTAGGGTGCTGAAGTATTTATTGATGACATGGTTTTTTGTGCTGGTGTGCTTGCTTGTATGAGTGCTTGTATGAGTGCTTGTATGAGTGCTTGTAAAGCCCTTAAACTCACCGGAACGATTGGTTTTACAATGGCCGTAGTTTATACACTCTTGATCATCCTTCCGGAGGCATGATCAAGGCGATCGCGATAATGATCTTTTGCTAAAGGTGAGGAAATGACTCTCATGAGCATTTACAAATTCATCTTATGCAGATTTCAGAGTATTATTCTTACTATGTCGACCTGAGTATTTTGATGCCATGCCAAAACCGTTACCCTTTCCGAACTTAGACCTGTCCCCGCTTGGCCTTACTGGCCCTCGTCCTGCGGAGATCATTACTTTGCCATCGCATATGGATTGCCACGAGCATCACTATTCGCAGGTGGTCATTGGGCTAAAAGGTCAGGCGGAATTTGAAGTAAGCGGTAAAGGTAACCTTGTCGGTCCAGGGCAAGGCTGTGTAGTCACAGCTCGCTCTGATCATGCTTTCGGCGGAGTGGTTGGTCAGTCGGATATTCTCGTGCTCAACATGCCTATGCCAACCGATGATGACCCTCTGATGCTAGAGAAAATTAACCAGTTAGAATCATCGAACGTCTACTTCCAATTAGGTGCTCAAATTCAAAAGCTTATCCATATGTTGGTGCAAGAGATGCAGGCCAGTCCTGATGATCTGTTATTAAGTCGTGCGTGCAATGATACGGTGATTGCATTGATGCAAAGACACATCTCGGCATTTGAAACCTCAATCAAAGATTCACGCTTTGATCTTGAAGCGTTGGATCGCTATATCGAGCAACATTTAGCAAACAAGATATCTGTAGCGCAACTGGCGGGTAGTGTGTTCTTGGGTGAAAGCCAGTTCCACATGCTTTTCAAAGACCAAATGGGTATTACCCCTCACCAGTATGTTTTAGGAAAGCGTATCGACCGCTCTCGACGCCTTATTGAACAAGGGAATCTTAGCCTTGGTCAGGTTGCTGAACTGGCCGGTTTCTCTGGTCAATCATCCTTTACTCATACCTTTTCTCGCCTTCAAGGCATGTCACCATCTCAATACAAAAAGCAAATTTCTGTTAAATAAAAAAACAAAACGGCATATTATATTAAAGTTTCATATGTGACCTTGTGTTTGTTTTGTTAATAAAGCGAGTTTTTAGCAAAAAACTCGGAGTTTTTGACAAGTAATCCTTATATACTCTAAATACACTGCAGCCATTGTAGAGATCCCGAACTCTTTTCGGGTGTGAGATTAAGGAAAACGCATGTTTACAGCTACTGATGTGTTAAAGCCAGAATTCAACGAGCAGTCGCTTGCTGATCTTTGGACGCTTATCTCACCATTATATATGGTGGATGAAACCCAATGGCTAGAGCAACTTCTGCCGCTAGCTACCCCTTCTGAGTCAGAAAAGCAGCAAATTACAGAGAAAACGACATCATTGATCGAAGCTATCCGTGCGGATAAAACTTCTATCCAGATGATCGATGCGCTGTTGCTTGAATACAGCTTAGACACTCAAGAGGGCATCTTGCTGATGTGTCTGGCGGAAGCCTTGATGCGTATTCCTGATTCAGCAACAGCTGATGCACTGATTCGCGACAAACTAAGCGTTGCGGATTGGAAATCTCACCTAAAGAATTCTGATTCGGTGTTTGTTAATGCATCGACTTGGGGCTTAATGCTAACGGGTAAGGTGGTTGGACTTTCATCTAATGAGCAGAGTGCTGGCCAAGCAGTAAATCGTTTAGTGAACAAGCTTTCTGAGCCGGTGATTCGTAAAGCGATGCACCAAGCAATGAAGGTGATGGGTCACCAATTCGTTCTTGGCCGCAGCATTGCTGAAGCGCAAAAGAACGGTAAGTCTATGCGTGACAAAGGTTTTACCTACTCATACGACATGCTAGGTGAAGCGGCACTGACCACTGCTGACGCAAACAAGTATTTTAAAGATTACCTAATGGCAATTGAAGCCGTAGGTCGAGACACGTATGTCTCTTCAAAATCTAGCCCAGCGCCATCTGTGTCTATCAAGCTTTCTGCGCTTCACCCTCGTTACGAAGTAGCGAATGAAGACCGCGTACTGACTGAACTTTGCGACACGCTAGAGCAGCTATTACGCCGCGCAGTAGAGCTCGATGTTGCAATTACGATTGATGCGGAAGAAGCGGATCGCCTAGAGCTTTCTCTTAAATTATTCGAAAAACTGTACCGCACTGATCTTGTAAAAGGTTGGGGGAAATTTGGTCTGGTTATTCAAGCGTACTCAAAGCGTGCACTACCGGTTCTAGTATGGCTAAACCGCCTAGCAAAAGAGCAGGGTGATTTGATCCCACTTCGTTTGGTGAAAGGTGCTTACTGGGATAGCGAAATTAAATGGTCGCAACAAGCTGGCTTTAGTGATTACCCAGTTTACACACGCAAAGAAGCGACTGATGTAGCTTACCTAGCGTGTGCGCGTTACCTATTGAGCCCAAGTGTTCGCGGTAATATCTTCCCGCAGTTTGCGAGCCACAATGCTCACACTGTTTCTGCTATTGCAGTGATGACAGAGCATAAAGACTTTGAATTCCAACGCTTACACGGCATGGGTGACTCTCTTTACAACCATGCAATGGAAGCTTACCAACAGTCGGTACGTATTTACGCGCCAGTTGGTAGCCATAAAGATCTACTGCCATACCTAGTACGTCGTCTGCTAGAAAACGGCGCAAACAGCTCGTTTGTACACCGCTTGGTTGATGCTCGTTGCCCCGTGGCAGAGCTGACACAGCACCCAGTCGACATGCTTCTGGCATTCGATGCTTTGAACAACACCAAGATTCCTCTTCCGCCAGCGGTATTCCCTGAGCGTAAGAACTCATACGGTGTGAACATTGATATCGAAAGTGAAGCGCATCAGTTTGAAGAGCAAGTAAAAGGCTTTTTGAACGTTCAATGGACTGCTGGACCTGTGATCAACGGTGAATCTCTTGCCGAAAGCATGATCAAGGCTGATCAGAACGTTGAACAAGTCACCGCACCTTACGATCGTCGTATTAATGTGGGTCAGGTGGCTTTCGCTAACCTTGATCATGTTTCCGCAGCGATCACTGGCGCAGACGCAGCATTTGCTGATTGGAACGCGACTTCGGTTGAAACCAAAGCGGCTGCACTTGATAAGCTGGCTGACCTGATGGAAGACAACCTGGCTGAGCTAGTGGCTATTTGTCATCAAGAAGCGGGTAAGACAATTCACGATAGCGTTGATGAAGTACGTGAAGCGGTCGACTTCTGCCGTTACTACGCAAAACAAGCGAACAACTTACAAGGTTTTGAGCTAAAAGGCTTTGATGGCATAACTCGAATCGCTTCGCGACAAGGTCGTGGTGTGTTCGTTTGTATCAGCCCTTGGAACTTCCCATTGGCGATCTTCCTTGGCCAAATTACAGCGGCACTAGTCGCGGGCAACACGGTTGTGGCGAAACCTGCAGAGCAAACAAGCTTGATTGCAGCTCGCGCTGTTGAACTGATGAATGAAGCGGGTTTCCCTGCTGGAACGATTCAACTTCTACCAGGTCGTGGTGCTGAGATCGGCAGTGCGCTAACTAGCCATGATGCGATTGCTGGCGTTGCCTTTACCGGTTCAACACCAACAGCACAACGTATCAACGTGTCACTGGCAAGTCGCAATGCTAAACCTGTTCCGTTTATTGCGGAAACCGGGGGTCAGAATGCGATGATCGTCGACAGTACCGCACTGCCTGAACAGGTGGTTCGTGATGTGATTCGTTCTGCGTTTGCTTCTGCAGGCCAACGTTGTTCTGCACTGCGTGTTCTTTACATCCAAGAAGACATTGCAGACCGCGTGGTTGGATTGATTCACGGTGCAATGGACGAACTGAGTGTAGGTATTCCGCATCTTCATAAAACGGATGTTGGTCCTGTTATCGATCAAAATGCGAAACAGAAGTTGATGACGCACTTAGAAAACATGACTAAGACCCAGAAGAAAGTGGCTCAACTTTCTCTAGGAACGGATTGTGAACATGGTGACTTTGTTCCACCAAGTGCATTTGAAATCGATGATATTAGCTGTTTGAAAGAAGAGCAGTTTGGCCCTGTGCTGCATATCGTTCGCTTCAAAGCGAGTGAGCTGGCGCAAGTGGTAGACCAAATTAACCAAACCGGTTTTGGCTTAACCATGGGTATTCACAGCCGTAACGAGACAACTTACCGTTGGATCGAAAAACACGTTCGTGTGGGTAATTGTTACATCAACCGTGACCAAGTCGGTGCTGTTGTTGGTGTTCAACCATTTGGTGGTCAAGGCTTGTCAGGTACTGGCCCTAAAGCGGGTGGTCCTCACTACCTATATCGCTTTACTGATGTTCATTTCTCTCAATCACAAGACAAGGTATAAGGAGCATTATCATGGTTCATCAAGTGACAGGTTTTTCTGATGCTTTGCTAGCGTGGGAACAATGGAACCTTACAGACTTTGATTACAAGAGTGCTCAGGTACTTGCGCTTAAATCAGAGATCGAAAGCCAATCTGCGCCTTTGGCAATGGTGGCGACTTATCATCTAGAGCAAGCGTCTGCGCTGCTTTCTGAACATCATCTAATGGCTGGCCCTACGGGCGAAACCAATGAGTTGTATGCCGCTGGTCGCGGTGTGGCTTTGGTTATTGTTGATGATTGCGAAGAGAAAGTGCCCGCACGACAAACCGCAACAGCGATGATTACCGCAGCACTATTGGCAGGTAACAGCGTGCAACTGTGCGGTGATGACGTACAGTTCAACACATTAATTGTAGATGCTGCAAAACAAGCGAATCTACCAACCAACTTGGTGCAGGTTGCCTCGTATGACGCTGCTCAACAGTTGTTGTCTTGCGATGTACGTAGCGTGGGTTACGTGGGTAACTCGCAAACGGCACAAGCTATCAATTTACAGCTTGCTAAGCGTGACGGTGCAATCGTCGGTTTAGTAGCTGAAACGGATCTGACCGCAATGAATGTTGCCAATGATCCACACCTATCGCTGCGCTTCATTACCGAGCGTACGCGAACTATAAATATAACAGCCGTGGGCGGTAACGCGACCTTGCTCGAACTTGGAAGCGAAGCTCACTAACCTTCATTAAATCTGGCTCTAAAGACTTTTGGGTTTTCCATTGGTATTTGGAGCCATAATCCCTAATTCAATGTATTCGCTTACCTTTGCGGTGAGTGCATTGCATCGAATTAGGCATGGAAGGCTTTCTACAAAATGAGGACTATCAAATGATAGAAAACAGTTTTGCAATAACGACGACGTTCATTGCGTATCTAATTATGATGCTAGCGATCGGTGTTATTGCTTACAAGCGTACATCTAACTCAACTGACTACTTCCTAGGTGGTCGTTCGTTAGGCCCATGGCCTGCTGCACTTTCTGCTGGTGCATCAGACATGAGTGGTTGGTTGCTACTAGGCCTGCCTGGTTACGCTTACGCTGCTGGCTTTGAAGCATTCTGGCTTGCTGGTGGTCTACTTGTGGGTACTTGGGCTAACTGGTTAATCAGTGCTAAACGTCTACGTACTTACAGTATTACGACTGAATCACTGACTCTGCCTGAGTTCTTATCTCGCCGCTTCAATGATAACTCTAAGCTGATTCAAACAATCTCTGCTTTCTTTATCCTTTTATTCTTCCTTTTCTACACAAGTTCAGGCTTGGTAGCAGGTGGTAAATTGTTTGAAACCGTATTCGGCCTAGATTACACAACAGCGGTAATCATCGGTACTGTATGTGTGGTTTCTTACACCTTGTTTGGTGGCTTCTTGGCGGTAGCTTGGACGGATTTGGTTCAAGGTCTACTGATGTCTGCAGCACTATTGATTGTACCAATTGCTGCAATGGACGGTGGCCTAGGTCAGCTTTCTAGCGACCTACACAACATCAACCCAGAGCTATTAACGCTATGGAATGATGCGAAGGGTGAGCCTCTTTCTGCTATTGCGATCATATCTCTAGCGGCATGGGGTTTAGGTTACTTCGGTCAACCACACATCTTGGCTCGTTTTAAAGCAACTCGTTCAAACAAAGATCTTGTGACAGCACGCCGCATTGCGGTTATTTGGACTGCTCTTTCTATGATTGGTGCAATGCTAGTGGGTCTGGTTGGTCTAATTTACGTGACTAACTCTGGTGCACCTAAGCTAGACGATGGCGAGAAGATCTTCATGCTTCTTGTTAACGCGATGTTCCACCCAGTAATCGCAGGTATCCTACTTGCTGCAATTCTAGCGGCAATCATGAGTACTGCGGATTCACAACTTCTTGTTTCTTCATCTGCAATGGCAGAAGATCTGTACAAGCAAGTTCTGAAGAAAGACGCAACGTCAGAAGAGATTGTTCGTGTGGGTCGCTTTGCGGTAATCCTAATCTCTCTTATCGCGCTATTTTTAGCGATGACACCAGACAGTTCAGTACTTGGCCTTGTATCTTACGCATGGGCTGGTTTTGGTGCTGCATTTGGTCCAGCTATCGTGTTGAGCCTTTACTGGTCTCGTATGAACCGTAACGGCGCTCTAACGGGTATCGTGGTTGGTGGTGTTACGATTGTACTTTGGAAGCAGTTCACGGGTGGTTGGTTCGATGTGTACGAAATCGTACCAGGAATCATCCTATCGACTCTTTCTATCGTTATCGTGAGCCTAATTACGGGTGAGCCAGAAGACGAAGTGAAGAAGCAACACGCTGAATTCGAGAAAAATCTGGTAGAACTAGACTAGTTTTATTGTCATTCGTCTAGGTGAGAAGCTAGGCGAATTTACATTGTAAAACTCTGATGATTTAGCAAAGAATATCAGTAAAAATAATAGAGTCACTCCGGTGGCTCTATTTTTTGACCAGTCCCTAATGCTCTCGACTTCTTTTTGAACGATATTCAATGACTCCAAGAACTCTTGGTGAGTACTCGGTTCCATCTTCTCAAACTGTTTGTGCCAGTTCTTTATGTCATCTTCGCTGAATCCAGCATTTTCTATTACTTTAACCCAGCGAACCTTAGTCAGCGATTTCTGCTCAAGCAATTCAGGTTGTTCTAGTAGAATGACAATTGCCTTTTGTTGTTGGCGAAGATTCTGAACCTCTTTCTCTAGAGCATTGAACCGGTTCACTAAGGTTTGCTCTTGTTTCGAGTCGTCTTTGCGATCAAGTAGCGCGGTCATTTCTTGGGTGGATAATCCAAAGGAGCGGTAAGAGATAATGCTTTCTATGCGAGCCTGTTCCTTCTCACCATACCAACGGTAGCCATTGTCTGAACGACAGTTAGGTAGTAACAACCTTGCACGTTCGTAATAAAGAATGGGGTTTTGATTCGGCAATTTGAACAGTTGAATGACGTCGGTATTTTTCTGAGGTGCGACGTTTGTCGTACTTAAGATCGGGGGGGAATCTGCCGTGATCGAGCGGTTATTGGGGTTTTACAATGTAAATCGAAGTGGTTGGATCTTGCGTGAGAAGGGAAAGATCAATTTACTCAATGGAGTGTGATGTCAAAAAATGACACAGAAAAGTGGCTAATTTTTGAACTTGTCGCTCACTTTTGTTACTAGCAAGGTGAATTGTGGAACCGAATTGAACATGATGTGTCAATTATCAGTAACAGCTAAAGACCTATAGGACAAAGGTATGCCAGATCTCTATTGCAAAGGATGTAAAAAAACAACACTACATAAGTCTATAATGAAACGTTGTGAATCAGAGCCTGAGACGACTTCTGGCCGCATGTTGCAATGGACATCTAAGCTTTTTAGTGGCAACCAGTACTACGATATGGAAACACAACATTTTTGTCGAACGTGTAATTGCCGTTGCGAATCTGGGCGTATCGTCCCACAAGTTGGCTTAGCTTAGTCAATAGTAAGTACTTACTTATTTAGATCAAAAAAACCTCCGCCTTGGAGGTTTTTTCATTTTTATGCGGCTTTTAACGCTAGCTCTGCTTCAATGGAGTTACCATCAATTTTCACGTCCCATCCGTAGTTGGAGTACTCATTTGCCAGTGCTTGAGCGACGTCTTTTGATACGGTTACGTGTGTCCATGAGCCAATGCCATACGGCTTGTATGCGAGTTCCTGCGTTTTCATAATAGAGTCATCCTTTCTCTTTGATAATTCTATTATTCACTTTGGTCTATATCCTTTCTTTCGTTTCTGGCTCAACTTATTTGTTATTTGGGTCATTTTTATAATAATTTGTTAATAACCAGAAGATGACTTATAAGGCTTGTTATCGGTTTGGGTTTATTTATGCACCCTGTGAATGCTTCCTGTGCATTTAGTTTTTTAAATGTGTGAGCGGGGTTTTGCTCCATTTTGATCACTATGGAATATACTGAGCCGAATTTAGAATGTTTAAGGAATGTTATGTCTCAGCACCAACTCGATCGTATCGATAAAGAGATACTAAGAATTCTGCATATGAAAGGGCGTTTGCCTGTTGTTGAGTTGGCAAAACAAGTCAACCTAACCACTTCTCCATGTTCCGATAGACTCAAACGATTGGAAAAAGATGGCTACATCACCGGCTATCATGCTGAGCTGTGTTCTGAGAAGTTAGGGCTCGATGTTCAAGTCTTTATCCATATTCGACTCGACCAAACGAGCTTCTCTATTTTTGATAAGTTTGCACAGGCGGTTGAAATGATGCCCGAGGTGGAGGAGTGTTATTCCCTCTCCGGTGACTTTGACACCATGATCAAGGTTCGAGTGAAAGACATGAAGGCATACCAAGCGTTTATGGCAACCAAGCTGGGTACATTGCCGGGCGTGATCCAGACTCGAAGCGAAGTGGTGATTGAAGAGCATAAGAAGGGCTTTGGCGTGAACCCTGAGTTGTTGGCAACTTTAAAGTAATTCGATGCCGAAACTGTTTCTCAATTGGTTGTTAGCGGTTGCTTAGTTACTAATGAGCAGTAACGAGCTAGTGATTAGGTATAAATAGATTAGATATAAAAAATGGAAGCTCATGAGCTTCCATTTTTTGTTGAGTGTCAGAGGTAGGCAATCAGATAAGTTGGTTGTCGGTAAACCGATTACAGGGTAATTACCGCTGAGATTAAGCCAATCACACCACCGAATACACCACCCCATACTACTAGCCAGCCAAGGTGCTTCTTGATCATGGTCTGAACCATCTCTTTCACAAGTTTTGGTGTTAGTTCATTCAAACGCTGGTCGATAATCGCTTCAATGTTCTCTTTGATTTCATCCATCATGGCAGGTGATTCAAGTTCATCCTTGATGGCATTTTTTACCGAATCACTCTTGCTGATTTCAATCACAGACTCTTGCATCTTTTCTACAAATGGCGCTTTCATCGGCTGCA
Organism: Vibrio sp. nBUS_14; assembly: GCF_051201655.1. NCBI lineage: Bacteria > Pseudomonadati > Pseudomonadota > Gammaproteobacteria > Vibrionales > Vibrionaceae > Vibrio > Vibrio sp. nBUS_14. The sequence goes on along the minus strand of NZ_CP179207.1, from coordinate 283,422 downwards.
GGGCTTCTGTGCCGCCAACCATTGCCAACATGCCACCGAACTGTGAGTTCTCAATAACATGAACCAATGAATCGAATGCAGGGTTGAAGTCGATCTTCTTAATCACGGGCTCTAGATTGAGCGATTTTCCGGTTATCTCACTGCTAAGGAAACGGTCGATGTTACTTTCAGTGAAGAACTGTTCCATCATCAGTTGCTTAATAGCGGCCTTGAACTCTTCAAAACGAGCTGGAATAACGCCAGAACCGTACAAACCGGGGACTTTTTCGAACAACATGTGTATAGCAAGCCAGTTGGTGATGGCACCTGAAAAGGCGAATAGGCCTGCATAAAGCAAGTATTGGTTTGCTGTCGCATAGCCGCCAGTAAGCAGCGCTAACGCAATAACGTTAGTTAAGACACTTTTGTTCATGGTTGATCTCTAGAAAGAATACTGTGCGCATTTTAAGAAAAAAACGCCAAGAAAAAAACAAAAGGATCGATGAAGTTTATGGGGCAGGTAGAAAAGAGTTCTCAATAACAGGCATAAAAAAGGCTAGCCTCCCCCCGAAGTCTAGCCTTATTCCAGAACGCGCAAGCGAAGCGTCTTGATCTGTTATCGCTATTATATAATTACGACATAACATTCTGCTACGTGTAATTTACCGTTAATTAACAAATTGGTGTGAATTACGCCGCACTTTTAAAGTAGCACAACACAAGCTATGGCCAAAAACGTTAGCGCTTGGAAAAGCCTCCACGGTATTCGTCAATTCCAACTCTTTGGTGGTGCACCAGTTACCACTTATCGTGAATTGCGCCGCTTAGCGAATCAAAACAAAAAAGCGTTCATTGAATACGTTTTTAACCAGCAACGTGAAGACCTCATCAATATCTATTTAATGTCTCATTACCAGTTAGTTGGTCCGTTTAAGTCCGCTTGTACAATGAAGAATGCGGAGCTGCTTGAGGTTATTTCAAATCATTACGAAGCACGTATGAGTACTGATGATGCGAGCGTATCTGAAACGATGAAGTCAGCCGACCAAGGTGACTGGAAGGGATACATCATGGGGCAGGGGGGCCCATTCGTTAAGCGTGAAGATTTACTTATCACTAACTCTTATGAAGTGTTGCCGTTCGCTTCTCCGCACGGTGAAGACGTTCGTAAAATTGAAGGTTTTATCGCTTCAGGTGAACTGCTTAAAACACGTTTCAGAACCTGGACCATCACAAAGAAAACTAAGAAGAATACCGAAACAGTTTACGAGTTTGATAAGCCAAGCGAAAACCCGACCACATGGAGGTTAAAAGGTAAAAAAGTTACTTCCAAGGAAACGATAGAAGCTGAAGCGGGGGCTCTTGCTCCTGCTCTTGACCTTGCTCTTTCTGGAATCTCTGATTCCTCTCGGAGTTCTGTCAATAACTGTACGCAACCGAAGAAAGTACGGGTCAGCGATCAGCTTAAGCGATTATTAGAACCTTACTCTGTAGGTGGTGGTTTACCGCCAAATATTGATAGTTCAGCCTTAATCACGCTGCAACAAGGCAGTTCAATTCGAATTGATGATGAAACGAGTATAAGAATCCGCCCTGCGGAACACTTGCCATGCGGAGCGGTGCGTCCAGCCCAGCTTGTTGAAGAGCACCAACCCAAACCAGATTTGTCTTGGCTAACAGAAGTTGAGGCTAAACCGCCAGAACCTTTGACCGGAGAAGATGAAGACTACCAATACCAACAGCCAAATCTATCTGACATCACTGTAAGTAAACGTCCAAGGTAAGGAATCTCAATGTTTCCTGACCTGAACAATCGCGGCATAACTCACGTCAGAATGAGTCCCGGACAGACCTAACTTCTGCTCTACAATCTAAACACGGATGTTTGTTGAACACTTTCATGCTGTTTTCGCTATTTCAGATACACCCATCCTGTGAAACGCCTAAATTGACCTGATTTGGGCTTGAACCAGAGCATGGTGGACCAGCTCTGACAGCGGCTCCCCAGCCCTAAAGCGAAGAAACGTTAAACGGTGCCCACAAAGAATGCACTCAAACGGATCAACCTTCACATACCCTTTCAGCATAGCTGCGTAACCGGGCATTTCAGGTGCGTCTTTAGGTGCGACACCCAAGGCACCGTAGACCTTAGGGAGCATCTCACCACGACGTCGGTTTGATAGAAAACCGAAGTATCGAATCATTTTGAAGTGCTTATCTGGAATATGCTCAATCATGCGTTCTATCAGAGCTTCTGGACTCAAAATGAGGGATTCCGTTCGACCATTCCTATGGTTGAGGTAATCAAACGTCACCAAGCCTCCCTGGAAGTTATGTCGTAAACGCGACGCCGATATCGGTGGCCGTTTTAGGTATCGACCCAGGTAAGTCATGGTTGGCGTCACGTTGGCTGTTTTCTTTGCAAAGTGCAGCTTCCATCGACGGCAATATTGGCTGGTTAAAAATCGGGACCAATCTTGCTCATTACGAATGAAAGGGCAGTCCTCTCCACTCAAGTCTAACTCTGAGTAATTGGAGCTGAGAAGTTGAGTGATGGCACCGCGCCAACACTTCTCAGTGGTCTTAGCTTTAAAGAAAATCGGCTTCCATAGACCAGTCTTCTTACATAAACCCCCACGGGTGACAGACAAATGGATGTGCACATTCCAATTCAGCTTTCTGCCGTAGGTATGAAGTGCACAGAACACGCCAATATCGATATCGAGTTGCTTTGCCCATCCTAAGAAGATTTTGGCTGCGCAGCTAAAGAGATGATTGAGAAGAAAACGATTATCCCGAAAGATGGGCCACAACGTGTGTGGTAGCGTCAACGTAACGTGTTGATACTCACACTCAGGAAAGACATGTTGTTGCTTTCGTATCCACCGCTCTGTGGCTTTTATGCCACAACTGCTGCAAAAGCGAGATTTACACGTCTGGTGAATGTATTTGTGATGGGTGCAGTCAGCATGAGTGCATCGATACTCTTTAGAGCCAAAAGCAGCGGTACTGCAAGCGAGCATCTTGGTGACGTTTTCAATGACGACGGTTCGGAGGGTTTCTCGGTACTTATTGAGGTAGTTCAGCCAAGTATCGTTGGCATTGAAGAGTTGTTTGATGGGCTTATTCGGATGCATGACCTATAGGATAAACGATTCATCCAAAGCGCCCTAGTAGGTTGAGTCTCTTTGTTTTCGGCCGTAGGCCGCTCAGGCGACACCGTCGTCGGTTCAGGTAAGGAATCTCAATGTTTCCTGACCTGAACAATCGCGGCATAACTCACGTCAGAATGAGTCCCGGACAGACCTAACTTCTGCTCTACAATCTAAACACGGATGTTTGTTGAACACTTTCATGCTGTTTTCGCTATTTCAGATACACCCATCCTGTGAAACGCCTAAATTGACCTGATTTGGGCTTGAACCAGAGCATGGTGGACCAGCTCTGACAGCGGCTCCCCAGCCCTAAAGCGAAGAAACGTTAAACGGTGCCCACAAAGAATGCATTCAAACGGATCAACCTTCACATACCCTTTCAGCATAGCTGCGTAACCGGGCATTTCAGGTGCGTCTTTAGGAGCGACACCCAAGGCACCGTAGACCTTAGGGAGCATCTCACCACGACGTCGGTTTGATAGAAAACCGAAGTATCGAATCATTTTGAAGTGCTTATCTGGAATATGCTCAATCATGCGCTCTATCAGAGCTTCTGGACTCAAAATGAGGGATTCCGTTCGACCATTCCTATGGTTGAGGTAATCAAACGTCACCAAGCCTCCCTGGAAGTTATGTCGTAAACGCGACGCCGATATCGGTGGCCGTTTTAGGTATCGGCCGAGGTAAGTCATGGTTGGCGTCACGTTGGCTGTTTTCTTTGCAAAGTGCAGCTTCCATCGACGGCAATATTGGCTGGTTAAAAATCGGGACCAATCTTGCTCATTGCGAATAAAAGGGCAGTTTTCTCCACTTAAGTCTAACTCTGCGTAATGGGAACTGAGAAGTTGAGTGATGGCACCTCGCCAACACTTCTCAGTGGTCTTAGCTTTAAAGAAAATCGGCTTCCATAGACCAGTCTTCTTACATAAACCCCCACGGGTGACAGACAAATGGATGTGCACATTCCAATTCAGCTTTCTGCCGTAGGTATGAAGTGCACAGAACACGCCAATATCGATATCGAGTTGCTTTGCCCATCCTAAGAAGATTTTGGCTGCGCAGCTAAAGAGATGATTGAGAAGAAAACGATTATCCCGAAAGATGGGCCACAACGTGTGTGGTAGCGTCAACGTAACGTGTTGATACTCACACTCAGGAAAGACATGTTGTTGCTTTCGTATCCACCGCTCTGTGGCTTTTATGCCACAACTGCTGCAAAAGCGAGATTTACACGTCTGGTGAATGTATTTGTGATGGGTGCAGTCAGCATGAGTGCATCGATACTCTTTAGAGCCAAAAGCAGCGGTACTGCAAGCGAGCATCTTGGTGACGTTTTCAATGACGACGGTTCGGAGGGTTTCTCGGTACTTATTGAGGTAGTTCAGCCAAGTATCGTTGGCATTGAAGAGTTGTTTGATGGGCTTATTCGGATGCATGACCTATAGGATAAACGATCCATGTAAAGCACCCTAGTCGGTTGAGTCTCTTTGTTTTCGGCCGTAGGCCGCTCAGGCGACACCGTCGCCGGTTCAAGTAGAAGCAAAAATGCCAAGCGTTGGGAATCACTCTTAAACAGATTGTTGAACGTTTAGTCAAGTGAACCGTAAATCGCATTACAGCCATTAGTTCTCCAAAGCTCTTGATGAACTAGTTTCCAGTCGAAACTATATGCCTCTTTTAACTGAGCTTTCTCAGCTTCGAATGCTATGTCAGGTTCAGACATTTTTGCGACCATATAACCCAGTAAAACCTTACGGTCATGTAGCACTCCTAAAAAGCCAACATCCCTTCATCATTAGCTTGAAGCTGCAACTCTAGGAGCTGCTCCGTATTGGCAGTGAGAGCTTTGTAAAATTTGGACATTGCTTCTTGGGCTTCGGCATCTGATTTAAAATTGCCTAATAGAACATCCAAACACTTTGCATAGTCTTGGTTCACAGCATAGAGTTGCTCCGCAGAATGTAAACGCCCCATGAACCCACGAGGCGATGTTGTTAATGTTTGAAGTTCCAAGGTAGGAGCGCATCGATATCAGGCTCAGCTTTCGCTAGCTCTTTCATGCACTTGACCATGTAGTCGTAGAGGATAAGGCCGTTGGCTTTCGCCGTCTCGACGATGCTGTAAAGCATCGCGCTCGCATCAGCACCATTTGGTGTGTTCGAGAAGAGCCAATTTTTTCTGCCAATGACCAGCGGTTTAATGGCGCGTTCAGCACGATTATTATCGATAGATAAATGACCGTCATCGATATAGCGGATAAGTTTCGGCCATTGGCCGAGCGTGTATTTTATCGCCTTGCCCAGCGAGCTAGACGCTAGCACTTGTTGAGTCGTCATCCACTCGTACAGCTCATCCAGTATCGGCTTGGCATGCAGTTGACGTTCTGCTTTTCGTGTTTCGACAGTCGCACCTCTTAAGCGCGATTCTATCCCATAGAGCTTCTGGATTTTGGCTAGCGCTTTATCTGCTTTGCCTGACTTACCTTTACCTTGAAGCTTCTTAGCATCCATGAACTTACGCCGTGCATGTGCCAAGCAACCAACATTGGTTACGTGATGAAGACCATCATAGGCACCATAGCCATCGGTTTGCAGATAACCACTGTAATCCCCCAAGAAGGCAACAGGGCATGCCCTCGCGCGACTGTTTTGATAGTCGTACAAGGCGATATTCTTTACATTCGGCAGTGCAGCGTCGGGCGAGTCTGCGCCCGAGCAGTAGAGCCACATATAACACTGTTTATCTTCTTTGAGGACATTGAGCGGCGTTTCATCTGCCTGAACCACCACTTGTTGGAGTAGATGCTCTTTCAAGGCCGCATACAGCGGTGTGAACTTCTCACTGACTTGGATAACCCACCTTGCCATCGTGGTTCGTGATAGCTCGATACCCGACTGGGTAAACAGCGACTCTTGGCGGTACAGTGGCATTGCGTATTGATATTTGCCAAGGATGATGTTGGCTAGCAAGCTTTCTGTCGCGAAGCTTTTAGGGATGATGCTCTGGGGCGCTGGCTTTTGAACGATGTGGCTTTTGTCTTCAGTTTGCTCGCACTGACGACAAGCATACTTAGGACGAACATATTCCAGCACTTTGAGCACGGCTGGTGAGAACTCAAGTTTCTCACTGCGGTCTTCACCGATTTTATGCAGACTATGTTGGCAGCATGCACACTGTTTTTCATGGTCGTCTAAATCGAGTTCGATAACCTCACGAGGCAAAGTCTTTGGAAGTGGCTTGCGTTTACCACGCTTCTTCGTTGTGGTCGTTGTTACCTCAACCACCTCTCCCTTAGCGGCTTCACATTCCACTTCGTTGAAGAGGTCACCTTGAGATTCATCGTAAGGCTTTAACGCCTCCGAGCGTTTTGCGAACTGGCGGTCGAAAGCAAGTTTGAGTTGCTCAAGCAGAGATTGACGCTCTTGTTTCCATTGGTTTTCTGACGCCATCAGCGCTTTCACCATCGCTTGTAGCTTGGCAACATCTTGGCTTTCTGGGTTGATATCTGGCGTCTTTTTCATGGCATTTATTATACTAAAATCATGCTGTTAACGCTTGGCAGATAAGGCTTTATTATCGATTAAGTCATTGTAACATCGTTTATTTGAACGGGTTTATGGCCGATAATCGTGAAGCCAGAAAGCAGTCTATCAAGCTCGAATTGAGTCAGGGTAAACACTTCATTTTTCTCTTTTGTAGGCCATTTATACTTGGCTTTTTCAAGGCGTTTATACCAAAGCGCAAAGCCAGTTTTATCCCAGTACAGCACTTTGATTTTGTCGCGGTGTTTATTGGTGAACAGGAACAGTGCGCCGCTTCCCAAGGGTAAATCGGTGTCACTTTCGATAATCGCCGCGAGGCCATTGATGGACTTTCTAAAATCGACACTCTCACGATACAGATAAATCTCTGGTGCGCTGAGCATATGTTTCATGACAAGGCTCCAATGAGTTCTGCCAGGTAGGTAGCGGGCGTGCCTTGAGGAATGCTCAACTCCACATCATTGATGAGAAGTGTCATGTTAGCGGTGGCTATTTGAGCTTGATATTTCGTTGTCTTTTCGACGATCTCTGCCCGTACAAAGCCTTGAGAGACATCTGCTTTTTTGAGTTGCTGGCGCTTAGCGTAAACGTCGAGGGGTTGAGTTCATTAAGCTTACAAAATGCAAGCGTTGACAATGAACTCGATTCAGACTGCTCGATGAGCGTTTGCCATTCTTGATTAGTGTGTCGTTTTCCCATTTCAAATCTCCTCATGGTTGGAGACTTGATCTTATTCTTCGCGCTAGGCGATTAGAATGCGGGTTTTATGGAGCGCTTACGAATATGGCAAAGAGGTTCAACGGAAAATAGAAGCACTAGAGCTTGTTGAACAGTTAGGAAGCATAATCAAAGCCGTGTAAATGCTCAATAAAAATGGAACCATTACGGTAAATGAAAAATAAAAAAATTTGCCGCCACTTTATCGCAACTTGATGATTGAAGTTACTTTAAGTAATTGTTTTTAATTGGTTATTCTTCCACTCCAATAAATCCACCAGTTTGGTGATTCCACAGTTGCGCGTAGATACCATTCTGGTTAATCAGCTCTTGGTGCGTACCTTCTTCGACGATATTGCCTTCATCAAGCACGATCAGGCGATCCATCGCAGCAATGGTCGATAGGCGGTGTGCAATCGCGATAACCGTTTTGCCTTCCATTAGCTCAATTAAGCTCTCTTGGATTGCCGCTTCTACCTCAGAATCGAGTGCCGACGTCGCTTCATCCAGAACAAGTAGTGGCGCATTTTTCAAAAGAACACGCGAGATAGCGACACGTTGACGCTGACCACCAGAAAGCTTAACGCCACGCTCACCTACCTGAGCATCGTAACCAACGTTGCCAAATGGGTCGGTTAGGGTTTCGATAAACTCATGTGCGTGCGCCTGTTTAGTGGCTGCGTAAACTTCTTCATCTGATGCTTCAGGTCGACCGTAAAGAATGTTGTCTTTGATCGAACGGTGCAGCAGTGAGGTATCTTGAGTCACCATGCCGATATTGCTGCGTAGCGAGTCTTGTGTCACCGATGAGATCTCTTGGCCATCAATCAAAATTCGACCATCTTCTACATCGTGGAAGCGCAGTAGTAAGTTAACTAATGTCGATTTACCTGCCCCTGAACGGCCAACTAAGCCAACTTTTTCGCCCGGCTTGATATTGAGATTCAGATTGTTAATCACGCCCTTGTTCTCACCGTAGTTGAAGCTAACGTTGTCGAAGTTGATGCCGCCTTGTGGAACCTTCAATGGTTCAGCGTCTTTCTTGTCTTCGATAGAGATGGGCTTAGACAGAGTTTTAATGCCATCAATCACAGTACCTAGGTTTTCAAATAGACCGCCGATTTCCCACATGATCCACTTAGACATACCGTTAATACGCAGAGCCAAGCTGATTGCAATGGCAATCGCACCGACCGTGATCGCGTTATCTAGCCACAGGTAGATAGAGATACCAGCAATGCTGAATACCAATAGGTAGTTCGCGAATTCAACGCAGATGTTGAAGCCAGTAACCAAGCGCATTTGGCGATGCACAGTGTCTAGGAAACCTTCCATGCCTTCTTCGGCATACTCGGTTTCTCTTTTGCTGTGTGAGAACAGTTTGACCGTTGCAATGTTGGTGTAGCTATCAACAATGCGTCCTGTCATCAATGAGCGTGCATCCGCTTGCTCTGAAGACACATCTTTCAGCTTTGGTACGAAGTGCAGTTGAATGCAGACGTAAATGAACAACCAAATCAACATTGGAGCCATTAAGCGCCAATCCGATTCAGCGAGCATGAACAGCATCGCTGTGAAGTAAACTGTCACGTAAACAAACACATCGACCATTTTCGTTACGGTTTCACGCACTGCGAGCGACGTTTGCATAACTTTGGTGGCGACACGCCCAGCAAAATCATCTTGATAGAACGACAAGCTTTGCTTCAAAAGATAGCGGTGCGCTAACCAACGAATCGACATTGGATAGTTGCCCAGCAAAGTTTGGTGAAGCAATAGCGAGTAAACACTGATCAAGATTGGCATCACGACCAGCAATAGGATACCAAGTCCCATCAATGTGGATTGGTTGTCTGCCAAAAAAGTGTCTGGGTTGCTTGTTGATAGCCAATCAACCAGTTGTCCCATGTAACCGAACAGCGCGACTTCGATGATCGCGATGGTCATGCTCATAAAGCCAAGCAAGATCAACGGCTTTTCAAAACCTCGTGTGTAATGGCGGCAGAATGCCAGTATTCCATTAGGAGGTTGTATCGGCTCTCCCTTTGGAAATGCTTCAGTAAAGCCTTCAAATTTCTTGTACATAGTTTTCCCTTTATAAGCTACTACATCTTTGAGTTAGAGCATCTTGATATGTAGCTTTGTTTTTATAGTCTTGATTTGAATTTTTCAGTCTTAGTTTGAAATTATATAAGTGCCAATGCGTTCTTATAATCATTAAATCATTCGATGGATTTTTTCTAGCTCTTATCTAAGTATTTGATTTAAGCACTTAGCTTTAATTACTTGGCTTTAATCACTTGGTTCTAACGTTAAATGCTTTGTTTAAGCGAGGCAGGAAAGGTCCAAAGAGTGTCTTTCATGACGCTTATTTTAGATTGAAGTAGACAGGAAAAGTTAAGCTTATTTCAAACGTAATTGATGGTTATGCAACGATGGTAATCCTAACGTTAAATGGTATAAATTGTAACCTAAACTCGTGGCAAGCTAGAGAATGAGTTTCGGATATTTATTCAGCAAGTTCTTAAACGGATATACAAACCGTTGGTTATTTCTGATGTGCTGTTATCTTGCAGTAAAAATTACCGAATAAACTGAGTTTTGCAGTAATTGTTTGGGATAAATATTCAAATCATTATTGTTTTCAGTGAATATTGTCGTAACAACTTGTTTACAATTCTGAGGTAAATAAAAGATAGGGACGGTTGAGATGTTAAACCTACACAAAAAATCACTTAATATTACTAATGTTCAAAACGCCAATTGCGTTGTTATGGTGCCACCAAAGGAATTTAAATTTAACGAAGAAACTGCACGTGATAATGAGTTTCAAAACAGAGTCAATCTGACTGAAGCTGAGGTTAAGTTAGAAACGATGGCCGAGTTTAAAACTATGGTCGCTTCGTTGCGTAAAGAAGGTGTGCAAGTTGTAGAGTTTGATTACCCTGAATTAGGCGTGGAAACACCCGATGCTGTATTCCCAAACAACTGGTTCAGCACTTGTGGTGATGGAAGCTTATTCACTTTCCCTATGGCCTGTGAAAATCGTCAACATGAAGTTAAGCCACATGCTCTTATTGAAGCGCTAGAAACGACTGGTCGTATTGTTAACCATAGTGAGTCTATGGAGTCGTACGTTGCTCAAGGTTCTTATTTAGAGAGTACTGGTGTGATGGTGATCGATCATATCAATAAGACGATCTATGCGGCGCTTTCTCAGCGTTGTGACCGTGAAGTGTTAGAAGATTATGCGAAGCGTATTGGCTATTCTCGCATGGTCTCTTTCCAAACAGCATTACCGTCTGGTCAGCCGGTTTACCACACCAATGTGATGATGGCGATTGGTGATAACTTCTGCGTGATTTGTGATGAAGTGATTCCAGAATTTGAGCGCCGCTTTGTGGTGAAATCACTGGCTAAAGACAAGCAGGTTATCTCTATCTCAATCGATCAGATGAACCGATTCTGTGGCAACATTCTGCAATTGGAAACAGTGAATGGCGACAAAGTGATCGCGATGTCTCAATCGGCATACGATGCATTCTCTCCAACTCAGTTAGCTCAGCTTTCGACACACGGAAAGCTACTGCCATTTAACGTGAAAACGATCGAAGACATCGGCGGTGGTTCGGTGCGATGTATGTTGGGTGAGGTGTTCTTGCCAACGCGACTTGATCTCCTGTAGCAAGTATAGCAAGCGACTGACTTCAGCCATGAATTTATGGATACCACTCTCATCGCAGAGTGGTATTTTTTTTTGTCTATCTTTGTATCGGTCTACCAGAAGTAAGAAGACAGCAATAAGAGAACCAGAGCTAGATATACGAGCTAACGCGCACAAAAGCTATGAAGCGTTCTTGAAAGTTCTGTGTTCGATGAACTGAGCAGACAGCGCAACCACTTCTTTGGAGTAAACAAGCGCGGTGTGATTGAGCTTGAGGGCGCAGGTATCTGTCGCGCCCCTTAGGTTGGCGTCTTCGAGTGTGACCGTGCCATCCCCTGGCCCTGGGTTTCGGCCTAATACAATACGTCCAACACCAGCATCGTAGGTACCGGTAATGACGCCAATTGGCACATCAATGTCGTAGTCACCCAAGCCATCACTTAAGATCATTTTGCTCGAACCAAATATAAAACTAAAACCGTGGTTAGACAGTGTTTTAGCGATAGTCGCGCCGTTGTGCGGTGTGCCTGCGGTAATGATGCAGGTGTCTGCAAAGTCGGGTTGGTAAAACTTAAAGTAGTGACGAATGAGCAAGCCACCCAGTGAGTGACCAAAGAAATAGACTTCATCGTATTCATTAAAACGCGCATTAATAAAGCGGTTGAGGCGTTTAGCGGCCGAAGGAAAACGTAGCGAGTTGTAGGCAAATTTGTGCGTTGTAAAGCCACGTTTTTTGAAATTTCTATCCAGATACTGCATGATCAACGCAGGCATATATAGACCATGAATTAAAACTATATGTTTGTTTTTATTATTCATTTTTGTCCTCCGTCTGATGGTGTCTCCAGTATATTTAGTCGCAAATCTAAACTCAATAAAACTTGCAGATAATGGGACACAAAAGACAGAGCGTCCGTTAATCCGATCGCACTCCACCATATACATCAATGGTTAAGCCACCTTCTTTGGCGTAGGTATTCGGTGTTAATCCGATGGTTTTCTTAAGGTAGCGAATCAGGTGTGGCTGGTCGCTAAATCCAAACTGGTAGGCGACGTCTATCCAATCAATGTCATCAAAATCTCGTTTGTACAAGTATTCGAGCATCGCCTCGAGTTTGTTCATTGATTGGCATTGTTTCAATGTCAGTCCTGTCACCTTGTTAAAGCTTCTTTCTAAGGTGCGTTGCGAGCAAAACAGTTTGTCGCCGAGCTCTGCAATCGGCGTTGTACCAAGCACTTCTAACACCTTGCGGGTGAGTTCGCAGTGTCTGTCGGTTTTACCTGTCTATAGCCAAGGCAGCAGCAGTTTATCCAACTGCTGACAACAAGCTTCAAAGTCGGTTTGAGCGAGCTTGATCAGCGACATTGCTTCGGCATTAGGATTACCTAACAAATTCGCGAGATCGATAGGGTTAACACTGTCTAGGTTAGGGTGCGGACAGTTTGGAATATTTAACGAGTACAAGGCGCCAACATGGAACTTGATACCCAAATGAATAAACGGTTTCGAGTGATCCAGTTCAATCGCTTATGGTGTGGCAGCAGCAAATGGCGACCAATGCCTTGATCGACTTGTTGCTCTATCGTGTAGTGATAAGGCTGGTCGTTTGGGGACAGAATCAAGTGTGCTGAAGGAGCTGGGTTGAGCTTGGGAAATTGATGAGTTTCGGCGTCGGGCGTTTTCTCGATCAACCAATAACAATCAATGTATTGAGCAACAACAGAGGATTTTGGAGACTGTAACCAATTGATCATTCGACATTCTATTTGAGGTTAGCGTTGTAATAACTATATGTGTCTATCGTTGAGGAAGATAGTTTTCTCTTTGCTGAATACGTAATGACTAGGGCGTGTTGATCTTTGCTGTACATTTCGTATTCACCAATACGTCGGTAGCCACATTAACATGAATGCCAGCGATAACATGCTGGCATAATTCCTTTCTAGCTTGTCATATCTTTTATCACAAATGATGGTATTAACTTCATCGAGTTGCTCAACTAAGCTTTCGGCATGCACTATATCGTGGCGTTGTCCTTCTGATATATCAAAGCAAATCGGCAAGCCACCACTATCCACGGCTAAGTGAATAGTGGTTGAGTTGCCCCCGCGACTTTTTCCTATTTGCTCTGAGCTTTCAGTAGCTGCACCTGTACTATGCTGATGCGCTCGAACTATAGAGCCATCAAGAAAGACCCATTCAAAATCAGCCATGCTAGATAAACTTCTGAAAAGTTTATCTAAAATCCCTTTCTTTGACCAAAGATTAAATCGTCTGTAAACGGTACTCCACTCTCCGAACTCAGGTGGTAGATCTCGCCAAGGAATACTGTTCAAAGGTAAGGAATCTCAATGTTTCCTGACCTGAACAATCGCGGCATAACTCACGTCAGAATGAGTCCCGGACAGACCTAACTTCTGCTCTACAATCTAAACACGGATGTTTGTTGAACACTTTCATGCTGTTTTCGCTATTTCAGATACACCCATCCTGTGAAACGCCTAAATTGACCTGATTTGGGCTTGAACCAGAGCATGGTGGACCAGCTCTGACAGCGGCTCCCCAGCCCTAAAGCGAAGAAACGTTAAACGGTGCCCACAAAGAATGCACTCAAACGGATCAACCTTCACATACCCTTTCAGCATAGCTGCGTAACCGGGCATTTCAGGTGCGTCTTTAGGTGCGACACCCAAGGCACCGTAGACCTTAGGGAGCATCTCACCACGACGTCGGTTTGATAGAAAACCGAAGTATCGAATCATTTTGAAGTGCTTATCTGGAATATGCTCAATCATGCGTTCTATCAGAGCTTCTGGACTCAAAATGAGGGATTCCGTTCGACCATTCCTATGGTTGAGGTAATCAAACGTCACCAAGCCTCCCTGGAAGTTATGTCGTAAACGCGACGCCGATATCGGTGGCCGTTTTAGGTATCGACCCAGGTAAGTCATGGTTGGCGTCACGTTGGCTGTTTTCTTTGCAAAGTGCAGTTTCCATCGACGGCAATATTGGCTGGTTAAAAATCGGGACCAATCTTGCTCATTACGAATGAAAGGGCAGTCCTCTCCACTCAAGTCTAACTCTGAGTAATTGGAGCTGAGAAGTTGAGTGATGGCACCGCGCCAACACTTCTCAGTGGTCTTAGCTTTAAAGAAAATCGGCTTCCATAGACCAGTATTCTTACATAAACCCCCACGGGTGACAGACAAATGGATGTGCACATTCCAATTCAGCTTTCTGCCGTAGGTATGAAGTGCACAGAACACGCCAATATCGATATCGAGTTGCTTTGCCCATCCTAAGAAGATTTTGGCTGCGCAGCTAAAGAGATGATTGAGAAGAAAACGATTATCCCGAAAGATGGGCCACAACGTGTGTGGTAGCGTCAACGTAACGTGTTGATACTCACACTCAGGAAAGACATGTTGTTGCTTTCGTATCCACCGCTCTGTGGCTTTTATGCCACAACTGCTGCAAAAGCGAGATTTACACGTCTGGTGAATGTATTTGTGATGGGTGCAGTCAGCATGAGTGCATCGATACTCTTTAGAGCCAAAAGCAGCGGTACTGCAAGCGAGCATCTTGGTGACGTTTTCAATGACGACGGTTCGGAGGGTTTCTCGGTACTTATTGAGGTAGTTCAGCCAAGTATCGTTGGCATTGAAGAGTTGTTTGATGGGCTTATTCGGATGCATGACCTATAGGATAAACGATTCATCCAAAGCGCCCTAGTAGGTTGAGTCTCTTTGTTTTCGGCCGTAGGCCGCTCAGGCGACACCGTCGTCGGTTCTCATTCGTTAAAGTATTCCTTCAAATGTCATTCGATGTTCAATTTTATCGTAAATACGACCTGTACTTTTCATAACTTGGAGTAGCAGTTCCCAGCGAATATCAGTTAGCATTGTTTTTGGCATGGTATTGGTTATAGTTTTATTTTTGGCGAAGCAAATTATAACTCTTTACCATGCTGTTCAAAAAAACACTCTCGAAAGATTAATACGCCCTAGTATGTTCAGCTTATTCTATGTGGTTCAATCACATTAGAAGTTGTATGAACCACCGAAGCTAATGCTGTTGAAGGCAAGTGTTTTGTCTTCTTTATACAAACCGTAGTCGTTCTCTACGCTTACTGCGTCTGCTTGCGAAATTAGACGAAGTGTTAGGTGTTCAACCGGCGTGTATTCAACACCTACACCAAAGTGGAAACCCGTACCGTTATCATCAGCGTAACCAGTACTCTTATTTGCGTTCAGATCAACAGAGCTTAAACCTGCCAAAACGAATGGACGGATTGTGTTGTCGAATGTGTAACCAAGATTTGCTGACAAAGAAACAGACGTCGGAGAGACTTTTGCAGTGCCTTGTTTGTAGTCTGCGTAATCATTGTAGCCAAGTTCAACACCAACGATACGGTTGAACTAGTAGCCACCATACAGGTTGTAACCCATGCCGTCCGAGTCTAGGTTGCCTTGACCGTCTGTATCAGAATCTTGGTACACACCAAGGCCACCACCGATGTACGCACCGCCGTCAGTTCCTGCTGCTAAAGCGGGAAGAGAAACCGTGCCGATTAAGCCCAGTGCTAATGCTGATTTCGCGAATTTGTTCATTGTTCTTACTCACTCTTTAATATTGTGCAGTATTAATCATTTATCTTTTAGGCCTTTTGACCGTTGGTGAGCACTATTCCATAATTTTATCGATTTTACTGTATGACTTTGTAATTTGAATCGTTACATCCGACATTCCGCACCTCATTTAGGAATAAATTGCTTCATATAGCTTACCTAGCAATTGAAGCAATCTCCTCTGATGGTCTTGAATGCCGGTGATAAACCATTGTTCGCCGAACTCAAGTGTATCGACCCCTTCAAATTTTAAAAACACCCAGCGAGCAGTTGGCTTAGATGTGGTTTTGTTCTTAACCATGCTTGGAAAAAATTCTTCAGTAACAGCCAACTCTTCACGTATCTTATGCTCGAGTCCAGCATAAACCATTAGGCTTAAGGTCATTATCATGAGTAAAGCTTCGATGCGTTGTGGTTTTTTTAAGAAGATAGATGATGTTAAAAACTCAGGGCTTTTAAGGAAGCGAAAACCTCGCTCGACTTTCTGTTGTGACTTGTAGTGTTCCAGTAACGCAGCCATATCGAGATCGGTACTTTCAGTATCATTGGTCGCAAGAATGAACATACCAACTTTAAGCTTCGCGAGTTTTACTTTTTCTAAATCAGTGAACGGATTTGCTTCAATTTTGTAGTGGTATCCAGTTGGAACCTCATCTTTTTTAGGGCGCCCTCGGCCAGCAAACTCGGGCACTTGCCGTATCTCACTTTGCTCGAAACTCAACAGTTGGCATTGACTCTGAAATTCACTCATAGCCTTTTGTGCATCAGTCGCACAGGCAAATTGTTTCTTAGCTAATTGAGCTAGAGATTTAAGCTCTTTGGTCAGATTTTTATCCAAATTTTTATAAAAAGTGGCTTCTTCTCGCTTTGTCGCTTGCTCGCTGTTCACTAACAACCATCGCTGCTTCACGTTGCCATAATCAGATTCAATCCAGTGCCCCGAATAACCATTACCGATAGGCTCTAATTGCGCTGGCGATAATGCCAGTAGAGCTTGTTTGGCCATTTTAATGGTCATTGGGACGCGTGTAATGAACTTCTGCTTTTGTTCATCAAGTGAGCAAATACTGTCTGACGTGTATAAAGCTGCATCAGCAATAAAGTAACGACTATTTTGCGCGGCTTTAAGACAGTGAATATGGCGCTTAGTGACCTCTGCAAATGCTTTTGCATCGTTCGTGTTTCCACTGAGAGCCTGCATATAAACAGGGAGCCCTGCTTGATTTTCACAAATTAATTCAAGGACAACCTGATTCAATTCAGGTCGGTGATCTCGACTATAACCTTTGACGAGTTGAATAGAATTAATGTCATCCTCTGCTGATTGAGCATATTCACCATCAACATGGAAACTCGTTATATCAAGGTGGACAGACTCTGTCTTGAGGCCCAATTTTTCAACGGTATGCTCTGCAATAACTTGATATAAAATAGATACATCAGCTTCAAATAAAGCATCTAATGTGCGCCCAAGAACATCATCAGTTAAGTGGTGCGCTTCTATGTTTTTAGCAAGCAGCTTTGATATTGGCTTTGTCTCGAAAAAGTCAGAAAACATATGCAATGTTCGACTATGGAAGCCCAAACCGTTCAAAATCATGGCTAGAACGGCATCACCGTGTGAGACATTATGCTCTGAATACTTAGGAATTATGCGGTCGATAAGCCCGGGTAAATCAATCTCATGACAGAATGCAGCGATTAATCCAAGATGATCTAAGCGTTTTATGACAGGTTGAGGAGCAGACATCGCAAGTTACCGGCAAATAAAAGTAATAGATCAAAACGGGGGATCTGCGTCAAGTCTCAACTGCAATCATTATTGATAAATGATCGTGGGATCACACTAATTAAAATGTAAGCGCGTCATAAACCCCGCATTCTAATCGCCTAGCGCGAAGAATAAGATCAAGTCTCCAACCATAAGGAGATTTGAAATGGGAAAACGACACACTAATCAAGAATGGCAAACGCTCATCGAGCAATCTGAATCGAGTTCATTGTCAACGCTTGCATTTTGTAAGCTAAATGAACTCAACCCCTCGACGTTTTACGCTAAGCGCCAGCAACTCAAAAAAGCAGATGTCTCTCAAGGCTTTGTACGGGCAGAGATCGTCGAAAAGACAACGAAATATCAAGCTCAAATAGCCACCGCTAACATGACACTTCTCATCAATGATGTGGAGTTGAGCATTCCTCAAGGCACGCCCGCTACCTACCTGGCAGAACTCATTGGAGCCTTGTCATGAAACATATGCTCAGCGCACCAGAGATTTATCTGTATCGTGAGAGTGTCGATTTTAGAAAGTCCATTAATGGCCTCGCGGCGATTATCGAAAGTGACACCGATTTACCCTTGGGAAGCGGCGCACTGTTCCTGTTCACCAATAAACAGCGCGACAAAATCAAAGTGCTGTACTGGGATAAAACTGGCTTTGCGCTTTGGTATAAACGCCTTGAAAAAGCCAAGTATAAATGGCCTACAAAAGAGAAAAATGAAGTGTTTACCCTGACTCAATTCGAGCTTGATAGACTGCTTTCTGGCTTCACGATTATCGGCCATAAACCCGTTCAAATAAACGATGTTACAATGACTTAATCGATAATAAAGCCTTATCTGCCAAGCGTTAACAGCATGATTTTAGTATAATAAATGCCATGAAAAAGACGCCAGATATCAACCCAGAAAGCCAAGATATTGCCAAGCTACAAGCGATGGTGAAAGCGCTGATGGCGTCAGAAAACCAATGGAAACAAGAGCGTCAATCTCTGCTTGAGCAACTCAAACTTGCTTTCGACCGCCAGTTCGCAAAACGCTCGGAGGCGTTAAAGCCTTACGATGAATCTCAAGGTGACCTCTTCAACGAAGTGGAATGTGAAGCCGCTAAGGGAGAGGTGGTTGAGGTAACAACGACCACAACGAAGAAGCGTGGTAAACGCAAGCCACTTCCAAAGACTTTGCCTCGTGAGGTTATCGAACTCGATTTAGACGACCATGAAAAACAGTGTGCATGCTGCCAACATAGTCTGCATAAAATCGGTGAAGACCGCAGTGAGAAACTTGAGTTCTCACCAGCCGTGCTCAAAGTGCTGGAATATGTTCGTCCTAAGTATGCTTGTCGTCAGTGCGAGCAAACTGAAGACAAAAGCCACATCGTTCAAAAGCCAGCGCCCCAGAGCATCATCCCTAAAAGCTTCGCGACAGAAAGCTTGCTAGCCAACATCATCCTTGGCAAATATCAATACGCAATGCCACTGTACCGCCAAGAGTCGCTGTTTACCCAGTCGGGTATCGAGCTATCACGAACCACGATGGCAAGGTGGGTTATCCAAGTCAGTGAGAAGTTCACACCGCTGTATGCGGCCTTGAAAGAGCATCTACTCCAACAAGTGGTGGTTCAGGCAGATGAAACGCCGCTCAATGTCCTCAAAGAAGATAAACAGTGTTATATGTGGCTCTACTGCTCGGGCGCAGACTCGCCCGACGCTGCACTGCCGAATGTAAAGAATATCGCCTTGTACGACTATCAAAACAGTCGCGCGAGGGCATGCCCTGTTGCCTTCTTGGGGGATTACAGTGGTTATCTGCAAACCGATGGCTATGGTGCCTATGATGGTCTTCATCACGTAACCAATGTTGGTTGCTTGGCACATGCACGGCGTAAGTTCATGGATGCTAAGAAGCTTCAAGGTAAAGGTAAGTCAGGCAAAGCAGATAAAGCGCTAGCCAAAATCCAGAAGCTCTATGGGATAGAATCGCGCTTAAGAGGTGCGACTGTCGAAACACGAAAAGCAGAACGTCAACTGCATGCCAAGCCGATACTGGATGAGCTGTACGAGTGGATGACGACTCAACAAGTGCTAGCGTCTAGCTCGCTGGGCAAGGCGATAAAATACACGCTCGGCCAATGGCCGAAACTTATCCGCTATATCGATGACGGTCATTTATCTATCGATAATAATCGTGCTGAACGCGCCATTAAACCGCTGGTCATTGGCAGAAAAAATTGGCTCTTCTCGAACACACCAAATGGTGCTGATGCGAGCGCGATGCTTTACAGCATCGTCGAGACGGCGAAAGCCAACGGCCTTATCCTCTACGACTACATGGTCAAGTGCATGAAAGAGCTAGCGAAAGCTGAGCCTGATATCGATGCGCTCCTACCTTGGAACTTCAAACATTAACAACATCGCCTCGTGGGTTCATGATTTTCTGTTTGCCGAAAGCCCAAGAAGCTTGCACGTTTGTAATGCGCCATCGCCTGCAGCGACTTCGGCAATGCCTATTGGTGAGTACATTTGTGGCAAGGTGATGCGTAAAACCGCCAGTTAATAGCGCTAAATTAGCGGATATTAGTAATAAAAAAGACCATCATTTCGATGGTCTTTTTGTATTTAATCGTTCGTTAAGAACATAACCTGAGAAGACGGTGCATTACGCTATAGACAGGTGCATCAAGCTACAGGCAGTAGAGGGAACTGCGATTTCTGAGAGAGACTTCTTCACCATTAAAGCTGTCGTATATATGGATATCGGGTTCAGCCTTAAGATAACGACTAGGGTTTTTTACCTCTCTCATCTTGATGTAGTTTTTGTGTGGCGATATTTTTTCAATTGCTTCTACTCGATAGTAAGTGTTGGGTTTAGCGAGTATTTCAGCTTCATCTGGTTTGAATGTGTAAGCGTTGATCGCCCGGCCTGCTGACTTTAACTCAATTTTGAATTGAGCGGCAGAGGCGCCTTCGTAAACGCCAGCCGACGAAAAGTTCTTGGCAACACTAGGCAGTGTCGATGTCGATAAAAAGGCTTTCTCGTGCAGAATATCACCAACATTTAGCTTATCCAGTAGCGTATTTTTTATCGATGAGCCACGGTAGACTGTGCCCTTGTAGTTAGGGAGTTTATTCATGACATTTCGCATATGAAAGACTCGCGACTTTAATGTACGACCAAACATTTCCGACAGATACCCTTCAGGCTCTCCAGCCCGCATGTATTCATTGACCACGTCGTGATCCACTCGGCCATAGTTTTTGATTGCGGAATACTCTTCAGGCACCATCTTTTTTTCTGCGTTCACATGATGAGTAGTAGCCCAATCCATTAAGTTATCAGCAATTTGTTGCTGGGTTTCATGGGAGAGTGGACGTCCTTTAAATTCCGCAAATTCCTCACTTTGTACCGAAAAACTTGTCAGTAAAGAGAGACAAAGCACCCAAATGAATTTTTTCATTGCTTGATCCTTAGCTTATGTACAAACGAGAGAGTGCCAAAAT
This sequence comes from Vibrio sp. nBUS_14, assembly GCF_051201655.1. Lineage (NCBI taxonomy): Bacteria > Pseudomonadati > Pseudomonadota > Gammaproteobacteria > Vibrionales > Vibrionaceae > Vibrio > Vibrio sp. nBUS_14. The sequence continues at coordinate 262,459 of NZ_CP179207.1, read as the reverse complement.
GACGCTTCTACTTCTTTGCCTGAATAGAGATTATATTTCTGAGTATTTTTGACGGCAGACGCCTTCACTGTCTCAACGCCGATGTAGGTATGGTTAGAAGCTCGCTCTATCTGGGTGATTCGAAAGTGTGCATTTGGCGCAAATAGAACCTCTGCTTCTTTGCTGTACTCCGAAAGCCCTGCAATGGTGTGACCCCCTTGATTGACCTTTACCTCAAAGAGCACTCGCTTGAGTCTTTGCGGTGAGTTGGGATGCACTACCGAAAAGCGCTTAGCGACTTCTGGCAGAGTAGACATTGAGGTAAATGCTGGCTCGACTAACACGTCCCCTTCTTCGATCTTATTTAGCAGAGATTGTTTTACCCAAGTCCCTCGATAGGTGGTCCCTTTGTATTTTGGCAGCTTGTTGAGGGCCGATTTAACCATGCGAATGTACTGCCTCGCATCCGCCCCGGCGACACCCCATGTTGAAGTGTCAGTTGCTCTTAGGTAGTCGTTAGCGGTCTGATAGCCGGAAATTGAAAAGTCTTCCACAGCTTCCTTTTCATTGGCAGTTATGAATGAGTAGCGCCAACCATTGGAAGCCTTTGACCAGTCTTTGAAGTCTTCTGCTAGTTGGGTGATTTCTTCCTCAGAACGGTTTGGCTGTTTGAGCGTATCAAACGGCTGAGAGAAGCTAGCAAAACTCAAACAACAGAGAAGTAATAAAAAACGAATATTCATAGTGGTCGTCCTTTATTGGTATTGGTAGCTGTTTGGGCTTAGGTCGCAAGGAATGCCAAAAGTATTCTGGTTGATTACGGCAGACTGAAGTGCGCGAAAAGTATTAAGTTGTTGTCGAGTGACGGCGTCGTACCATTCTGAGATAGGTGAAAGCCAGTACAGATTTTCTTCTTCAGCCACACTGAGAAGAGCGCTCTTAAGGTACGGATAGTAGATCAAGCAGCTGCGACCCGGTTTGTTGGTAAAGCTTTCATTTGTAAGGCTTAAGCTGTCTAGTTTTTGGTTGAGTTCTGAGGCTGGATTAAACAGTGCCTCAATTGAGCGCTCCAAACGGGCATCATAACTATCAGGGATTATGTCTGAAATCAGGTAACGCATTAGGTGCGCGGGTAGCATCTCTGAAAATAGAGCGGTAACCCCTTCTTCCCCAGAGGCGTAATGTCCCGTAGAGATATGTTGAGAGTGGATGATAGACGTGTAGCGTTGGAATTGACCCACTTGCGAATGTAGCCACTCAATACCGTTGCTGTCTGACACGCTTATCGCCTCGGCAAGTCGAGTTTTCACTATTCCTTTAGCCAGTTGTAGCGTATTACCTTGCAGGTCCGTAATGTCTAGTGATGAAGACTTGAGTGCTGAGTAAATTAATGGCGCGTTAGTTTCGAGATCGGCACTACCTGGATAAGTAAAACTAAAAAATTCTACTGCTTGCTTGGCCTGCCATTCACTTGCCAGCGCCACTGCGATGAGGCTTTCGAGCTTTTGATAACGCTTTGAGTGTACATTTGCGTATTTGCCCGAATAGTTAGTATGCCAATTGTTGATGTAATGCAGCGACGATTGACGTGATAGGTTCACTGTTTGTAGGTAAGAAGGGCTCCAGCCTGCGCATGAACTGCCACCTGTACATTTACCTCCTAGTTGCGCGGTTGAATCTAACAGCCAATGATAAACCTGCTGTTTATCGAATTCGGCTTGTTGTTTTAGGCGCTGCTGTGCAGAAAAATTCAAGATCTGTTGCTCTAACCAATGCTCCTCGTCTTCTGAGTTCCAGCCATGGTCAATCAAGGTGCTTAGCGTATCGAAAAGAACTCGCTTCACCGCTTCTTGATTAGGCGGGTAGATTTGCGCAATAACCGTATCTTCAGATGGATTAAACGGGCGAGTTTCCGCTGGTATCCAAGCATATTCGACACAGCCACGAAAATTAGGGTCTCCCCCGAGAATACCAATACGGACGCACTTTCTGTAACCGCTTTGGAGAATAATCTCTTTGTTGCGTATTTCTTGTGTGGTCGCAGGTCGGCCAAGAATGCTGCGTGTCATTTCGTCGATAGCGTTTCGTTCCGCTTGTGCCTTAAAGAAGTTATGCATGGTGTCTACAGAGCCTGAACTGAATAGTTGTTCAACGGCGATTTCACCTTGTGTAAACATTTCTTTTTGCAGCTTACTCTTGAGCAAATTGACATGGTTGTCCGCGGTTTCAATGATCTGCGTCTTTGCTGCTAATGTTCGGGTATAAAGTTGTTCCACAGCGGCTTGGTCAAGGCCCGGAATTTGTCCCGCTCGTAAGGCATCAAGTTTGGTAATCGCTTCATCCAATAGTTGCTGCTGGCAGTGTTGGAGTTTGGCAAGAGCTCGGTTGGCTTGGCGCTTTGACGGCACCGCTGGTGGGCGGTTATTGTTTTCTTCAACACCTTGTTGAGGGTAAAGCTCTGCCAATGATTGGGTTTCTTCATTACAGCTCAAGGCAATGTCTGATGCGAAAAGGCGAGAGCCTTGATGGTCGATTGCAAGCTGGCTAAAGAGGGTTTTGCGCAGTTCATGCTCGACACCGGTAATCAGCTCTTCTGCCATGATGGTTTGAGCTTGAACGACTTCTTGATAGTGCTGTTGGTATTTGAGTGCAAGATCGGTCGCGAAGCCTTGTGCTACTGCGTTTAACATGGCCTGCTGTTTGGATGCGAGTTCAGCCCAATGTTTTTTGTCTCTTAGATCTTGCTGAGTAATCAGGTCATCATGAACGCGATAACTATAATGGTCCCCCGCCGCAATCCTATCCCAACGGCTACTTAATATTTGACGATCTATTTCTCTGGCTGGAAGCTTTAATACGCCAAACCAATCGACCAATTCCATAACGGTGGAGAACCTGTCATAAGAGGTGCGCGATTCGTCCTGAAAGCTATTGGCAACGCTTTTTGCCCAAAGGCCGACCGCAACCGCATCACCAATTGGCCCCAAGGCTTCTAACGCGCCTTGTGCTAGTCTACTGGTTGAACGCCCCAAGGTTTCCATTAGTCGTGTCGCTTCTGCCTGTTCTATCGCAATCGCCGAGGCTGGCCCTGTCTCCAGTAATGTGGCGGTTTCTGGAAAAATATCACTGGCTTCGGATAGCGATGGTTTTAAGTCGATAATGTGTTCCGGCGCCGACGGAAAAAGGTTTTCAGGGGTAATGCCATCACTAAATGCATCGTAATTTTTTTGGCGGATTTGGTGGAAGCTCTCGCTATCTAAGACGTTATATTCGTCCCCAATCTTACAGATTTCAAAAGCGCCGGCGCTAGATGAAATCATGGCCGTAATGAGCGCTAATCTATTTAACTTCATAGAGTTATCCTTTTTTTGAGAAGTTGTTTGCTTATTTTAGAAAGCAAAAAGCCTCTCCTTGCCAATATGGCAAAGAGAAAACGAGGGGTTTATGTTGTTGGGTGGACACGGTAAATCGTTAATCAAGCCACTTTGTAAGGTGACTTGATTATTTAACTCAGATGTTGTGAGTTGGGGGAGCGATTTCCCCTATTTAGTGTTAAGTGAATACAGGGTTTAACTGTTTAGTTTGAACGTGCTCACCGCTTGCGTGAGTTTCTCTGACAGAGCAATAAGTTCAGAGGCTTTCTCTTGATTAGACGCTGACAAGCTATGGGTTTCGCGAGCTTTGTCATTGACGTCCACAATACTCTGATTGATTTCCCCCGCGACAAGTGTTTGTTCTTCTGTCGCAGTGGCTATCTGAGTATTCATATCTTCAATAACGGTGATTGAATTCGATATTTCGTGGAGTGATGTCTGGGCTTTTTTCGCATTCTGCATTGTGAGATCTGAAGCTTCTCGGTTAGTCAGCATCATTTCCATTGAGTTATTAGCTTCGTGCTGAAGTGAGACGATAACTTCTTGGATTTCGTTGGTACTTTGTTGAGTGCGGTTTGCGAGATTACGAACCTCATCAGCGACAACGGCAAAGCCTCGCCCTTGTTCACCTGCACGTGCAGCTTCAATAGCAGCATTAAGCGCGAGTAGGTTGGTTTGGTCTGCAATATCCTTGATGACATCCAGTACGGTGCCGATACTCGAGGTTTTTTCGCCAACGGTATTAATGACATCTGAGACTTCCTCAATACCGCGTGAAAGGTTCACAATACTGATATTCACAGTATCAAAGGTTTGGTTGCCCGATTGTGCCTCTTGAGCAGCTTGCATCGCAGCTTCTGAAGCTCGGTGAGCGTTCTGTGCAACTTCATCGACGGCGACCGACATTTCATTCATTGCCGTTGAGGTTTGTTCTAATTGCTCCATTTGGGAAGCGGAACTCGAATTTACACTGTCTGCGGCGGTCGTGATACCTTCTGCAAACTTAAACAAGTCGTTTGATGAACTGCGAATCATGTCGATCGTGGTGCTCAGCTCATTGACCATATCGTTAACTGCAGCATTGATACCAATCGCTTTCCCTTGTTGCTGGTTAATCGCGGTAAAATCACCTGAAGCCACCTTGGCAACCGTTGCTTCTATCTCGCTCGGCTCTCCCCCTATTGGGCGGTAAACCAATACTTCGACAACGTAGTACACGCAGCTTGCGCAAATAAGCAACAGTGTCAAAGAGGTGATCAGCGTTTCAGTAAGGTTATCTTGTGAGTCTTGATTGACGTTAGACCCTTTGTCCCATGCCCATACACTCCAACCAAGGCCTTTTATGTTAGCGGCTGATGCCAAGAACTCAGTGTTTTGATAAACATATTCAAAGCTTTCTTCACGAGAGGTATCTCGATTTTTGAAAGATGGAATTTCGTTGAAGATGTTTTTACCTACCATGGATGAGCTTTGTGCCGCTAAGATAAAACCATCTTCACGAGTGACAAAGATCTTGTTGTTCGTGGTGAGGTGTTCTGTGAACTTGCTGAGATCTTCAACCAAGATGTTAAGCGCGACAACACCCACAATTTTGCCTTGTTTGTAGATCGGCATGGCGAGGGACATCACCTGATCACCTGTTGTCGCCAGATAAGGGCGAGTAATGATCTTGTCTTGGCCGCTCATACCTTTCAAAAACCATTCACGTTGTTTGGTTTTGGCATTAAAGTTTTCGATGATGCCATTGGTTTTTGATGAGTAAGAGGTTCCGTCTGCTAATGAAAAGTAGACGTTGGTGACATTTATTGAGTGCATTGCGCTTTGGAGTGTTTTGACTGCACGCGAAGTATCGACTTGACCATCCTCAGTGAACGAAAGTTCATTGCTTACCAAAGTTAGAACATCAAAGTAACGATTGATCTTCTGTCCAATAGTGTCTGCGATAAGTTGAGACTTGTACCCTAACTGTTTTTTGTAACTTATGGTCGATGATGTTTCGAAGTTCTTCCAGCTTAAGAAACTTGTCGTCATGATCAAAATGACAGTCAGCCCCATAATAGAAAGAATGATTTTTAGTTTAGCACTCATAACTAGTTCCAATATAAGCAGTGTTTGATTATTTTTATAATTCAGGGTTATTCCTGAATGTAAATAATATAACACTTATAAAATGTACATATAACTCTGGAATTATTTATAGATAATATACATCTAGTTAATATATGCAATATTTATTAAACTCATTGAGGTCTTATTTTTTTGGTGTATGGAGTGCTTGTATTAATTGAACCGGTGTCTCGTAATTGAGCTGGTCTTACTTGTTGTGTGTATTGGTTATTTCTTTGTTTTCTTGAGTTCAACTCTTATTTTTATCCTTATTTTTAATAGGTATATAGCGTTGACTTACTTTAAATAAATAATTAAATGAAAGTTTGTGTAATTATATTTAAATTATTTATCGACTTAGGTGGTGGGTATTATATTCCTCATGATTAGAGAGCAATAGAATAAGCATTAACTAATTAAGTGATTGCTTTATTGTTCGTGTTGGTTATTTATAGAATTGAATATAAGGTGGACGTATTAGGAGTAAGGGGCTTAAACTACTTAATTAAAATATAACCTTTTATTTATATTTAGGGGTGCTTAATTAGCTTTTGGTGAAGTAACTATTTTCATCTTCATTGCCACTGACAAAAAAACGCAGCCAGTTCAGCTGCGTTATGTTTTCGCCTAAGTGGTTAGTTACTGCCAACCCGGCACGAAGTTAGCGACGATGGTGACATCGTTAAAGTTACGATAGCCGCGCACCATGATGTTGAATTCACCCGCTGGTCTGTTCAATACACATTGCTCGTTGCTGCTGTTCTGGTATGGACGGCAATCGTAGCTTGCTTTCGATACGGTGCCGTTGTGTTTCACGTAAAGGTCGGCATCGCCACTACGAGGGCCTGTTAATGTGACCGTTAACTGACCTGCACTTTGAGTCGTAAATGTGAAGAACTGCTCTTCACCATATCCTGCAGTAAGTCCTTCAACAGGCACGTCATTTTGCAGCTCTTTAGGACCTGTAACAGGCGAATCAAGGCTGGTTTCGACAAGGTAAGCAATGGCCAGTTTGGCGAACTTAGTCGCGTGTGTCGCCGTAGGGTCGGAGTTCTCAAGCGTGTCGTGCTGGGTATGAATACTTGGGTTGTAATCATTGAACATGCTCTCGAATGGCATGGCGGCTGGGTAGCCAACATTGTGCCAAGAGGCGTGGTCAGAACAGGCATAGCCACAATCATCGAAACCGTAACTGATCTCACTAGCGTAAGTGTCGATCAGCTCGCTCAAGTAGGCGGTTAAGTTACTGTCGGTATAGTCTGTGATGAAGGTAATATCGTGCGCTGAACCGTTGTAGTTGGTCATGTCTAATTGCAGTACTGATATAACGTTTGCTTGCTCATCTCTTAAAGCGTTGGCGACATCTTGTGAGCCGCGCAGCCCTACCTCTTCTGCAGCATAGCCATAGAACTTAATGGTTTTGTCTGGCTGAATGCCACTGGCGATCATCAGGCGAAGCGACTCTGTTACCGTTGCAATGCCAGACGCATCATCATCGGCTCCCGGTGAGATGGTGCCTTCGCTTGTCCAAGATCCAACGGTCGAATCAAGGTGTCCACCAACAACGACGATCTCTTCAGGATATTTAGCGCCAAGCAGTGTCACTTCAACGGATTTTTGTGGATATTCGGCATGCGTGATCTGGCGTGCAGATGCGTATGGTACATCCTTAATCTCGGTTTCCCAACGCTCTAAAAGCCAATCTGAAGCAGCGACACCAGTAGAAGTAGTATAAAAACGGTTGGTGAAGTTGGTTAGATTTTCAATGGTCGTAACCATGTTGCTTGACTCAACTTGAGCAAGCAAATCGTTGACCGTATCTTGATGGCTGATCACCGGCTTTTCGAAGGTGCTCATTGTTAGTGGCATTGCCGAAGCTTTAAGCGCACTTGCTTTGTCTTCGTGCACCATGTAGCCACCACAACGGTGAGTCTCTTCGTGCATGTGGCTCGAGAGCGCAGCCAGTTGTTTCGTGTTGATTTTTGCAACGACCGAGTGTTTGTTTCCATTCACCGCTGGGTACACCGTTGCACCGTGTTCAACTATCAGGTGCTGAGCGTCAGCATCGGTTGTGATCCAAACTTCTGAGTTTTTTGGCGGTGTAATCCCCAGGGATGCGTAAGCCGTAGCGCTGCCAAATAGAGCCACAGCGAGAATGCTTTTTTGAATAGCCATTTAATGTCCTTTCTATCGTTGATATTGTTGCTTTTCTGATTGCTTTAGTTATGAGGGCTTTCATTACCCACATAGTCAAAGGGCTCCTTTCGGAGCCCTGAATTTACTATCGATTATTGTGTTTTAATGAAACGGTAGTGCTTGGTTTCTGAACAGATATCGCTTGAGGTACACACTTGGTATTCAACATCTACTGTGCCGTTGTGACGGAACTTGTCGACGTATGAGTTAAAGTCTGTAGCACCAACATTCTTACCATTACGCTTAATCACGAAGTAGTCATTGGTGTCGTAATCCCATGCCAGCTTAACGCGAGCTTTGCCATTCGGGTTTTTGTTACCAAACTTCAGTTTTAGTGGGAAGCCTTCTGCTGAGTCACCTTCAATCGTAATCGACTTGCTTGTTGATGTTGCAACGCCTGCATCGTCAGTCACGGTTAGAGTCACCACGTAGTCGCCAGCTTCAGCGTAGGTATAACGAGTCACTTCACCGGTTTGTGTGTTGCCATCACCAAGGTTCCATTGGTAAGAGACGATCTGACCATCGCTGTCCGAACTTGTGCTGCGCAGTTCTACTTCTTTGCCGACAATGGTGTGTTCGAAAGAAGAAACTGGCGGTATGTTAGCATTGCCTGATTCGTATGATGCTTTCAGATTTGCACCTGCGTAATCTGAGTAACCCAGAATGTTCACCGTGTAGCGACCAGCTATTGGGCTTTCAATCACACACACTTCGTCAGTCACGCTTTCACTCTTACAGATATTCTCTTGCGGGCTTGGTGCGTAATCTAGACCGACATACATATCCGGATCACCAGTAGATACCGCAAGATCAATCGTTAGCTTGTCTTGGCCTTCTGGTACTTCGATATCGAAGTAAGTTTTTGAGCCGGTTTCACCAGCAACTGCAGCTTCAACACCGTTTTCAAGGCGTTGATATTCCGGTTCTGGCGGCAGTGGTGGCTCTGCACATGGGGTAACACCCACAAGAGCGAACGCAGAAACAACGTCATCGGCATTGTAGCCGAGGTCGTTTGCTGAGTTTTTCACGCCACAAGCACCCTGCCAGAAGTCACTGTTTTCCGACCAGTAGATTTGGTTGGATAGCACGAAAAGCTCGAATGCTTTTTTAGTATCCCAGCCTTGTGTGGTTGCAAGGTGATAGAAGGCCTTGTTGAACACACCAGAGCTGTAGTGCACATTTAAGCCATCGTAATACTCAGATGCGTTGTTGATTGAAGAACCATCTCGTGATGGATCGTCCATGTAACGCAGAGCTCCATCGCCTTTAAAGATATTACGGCCGACCATCCAGTCGTTGGTGCCTTTCATGTAGTATTCCGCCGCTTCACCTGCCATATCAGAGAAAGCTTCGTTCATACCACCTGATTGATTCGCGTAAATCAAACCTGAGTTTTGTTCTGTAAAACCGTGGCTCACTTCATGCGCTGACACGTCCAGGCTAACAAGTGGGTAGAAGAAGCTTTCACCATCGCCAAAGGTCATTGCCTTGCCATCCCAGAATGCGTTCTCGTAGTTGTTACCGTAGTGAACACGCATCATGAGTTTGAAAGAGAGTGGCGCTGTGTCGAACCAGTTCTTATACATGTCGAACACGATGTTACCGAAGTAGTGCGCATCGTTGAGTGGAGAGAAGGCTCCGTTCACTTCTTTATGCTCGTTACGAGGACATTCGTAGCTGTAAGTAGTGTCGCCATCGGTCGCACCATTTAGGTCAACGGTGACAACATTCTCCGACTCCATCACACACTCTGTACCATTTTCTACCACATCAAGGTAGTGGTAGTCGGTGCCGTACTCGTACATACCTGTTTTTTCATTACCACCGGGACCAGTACCGATCTGTGCGTGAGCAATACCTTCCCAACGGTCGATAACTTCGCCAGTGTGCGCGTCTAGCATGGTGAATGGTCGAGTCGGTTGTTCGCTGCCTTCAACGAGATAAGAGATAACGTAGACTAGGCGTGTTTTATCCGCACCTTGTTTACCAATGCCTTGTTTATCGGCTCCTTGGTTAGATGTCCCCTGATAAATAAACAGCTCATGTTGTACGTTGTCTAGAGATTTGCTGGTTAAGCCCTGAACCTTGAGATCTTTACTCGCAAGCTCAACGGCTTGGGATCTGTTGATTGATGGTTTAACAAAAGATCGCTCTAGGGTCGTCGTTTTAAGGTAGCTGCCTTGAACCGATTTAAGTGCGCCACCTTGTACACTTTGAGTGGCGTTTAGGTAATGCCCCCAAACGGGTGTTCCCCAAATGTTCTGTTGGATCTTAACTTTGTAGATACCACGCTTTTTGAGGTTAACTTCCTTCACCATCTTAAAGCTAGAAGCGTTACTGACACCTAACTGAGTGTTCAACCCAGAAAAGCTAGTAAAGTTGATCGGTTGATCGATGTTAACGGATTCACTTGCATGCACTGTTAAAGACATAGCACTCGCTATAGCAACGGCAACTAAACGCTTTTTCATTTTCATTTTCATTGTTATTTTCTCTTTCCATGTAAAATCTATGAAAACGTAACAAAATTATCGCAACGAATTTACATTATTCGATCTGATTAATTAGTAGCATGGCAATGATCTCTTTTATTCATGAAAATTATATTTCTCGTATTTACAGATAGTTATCGTTTCTGTTTATTTTTGAATGCACTTATATGTTTATTTATAAAATTATGACACTTTTATTGATTGTTATTTTTTTATAGAAATTAAGATTTCTGGGTAAATTTATCTGTGCCTCAATTAACGAATTTTGGGCTGATAGAAGGATTAACGATTTGGGCGTGTTAGTTTAAGCGGGAGGTAATAAAGCGAATTTAGGGGCCATTTTGATAAGAAATTGAAGGTTTTTAGGCTTATTTTTAGAATTGTTACTTATAAGAGGGCAGGGTAATTAAGAACTTATTTGGCACAGAGTACAAAAACGGCTGGATGAAAAAATCCAGTGACGAGGTCACTGGCTTAGATGAACTTAGTTTGTACAGGCTAGCCTTTAAAGGCATATAGGCTTTAGTAAATTACTGCTTCTTACCGCCAACTTGAACGTAGTCGATACCGATAATACGGTTGATGACACCCAGAACAGAGCTTGTGTCAGAGTTTGTAGAGCGAATAGTCTCAATCGTAGTGCCTTCTGGTACTCATTCCATTGCACGATCTTGTGTGTTACCAGCAACTTGGAAACCGACAATGTTGAAGCTCTCAGCGTGCGCTGTGTAAGCTTCTTCGTTGTGGCTGATACCTGAACAACCTGCTAGAGAAACAATGCCTAAAACAACTAATAACTTTTTCATAAAAATACCTTAAGAATGATTGGAATCGAGATGGCAAGCCACAAAGGCAATGTCATGATTATCTAGATTCAATAAGTTCATGGGGGACAGCATCCCCCGACCGATGTTGAACATTATTCCAGAGGTGTTTTGTAGTTACTGTATGGGTTTATCAGTTGAATCATTACATAGCTGAATGGTTATGGTGAATACCGCACCCTTCAAGGCTTGGCTCTTACCCACTTCCACGGTTGCGTTGTGTTGAGCACAGATCTTCTCGACGATAGAAAGCCCTAAACCATGACCGCTCTTGGCTTTGTTACGCGCTTTGTCGCCAACGTAAAACGGTTCAAACAGGCGAGCCTGATGCTCTTGAGCCACACCATCGCCATCATCATGTACTGCAATTTTCAGTTGTTCTTGATGCGCGCTGGCTTCAATTAACACCTGAGAGCGTGCGAATTTCATGGCGTTGCGTACGAGATTATCTAGGGCGCGGTTCAGCAGTATCTCATCCGCAAGAACCTCGTAAGGTTGCTCTGGCAGTGATAGGTTGATGTCGAGCTCAGTGTCTTTTTTCCAACGCGTCATTGCGTGACCAAGAAAGTCATTTATCTCGACAGGCTGCTGCAAATTCTCGAGGTCGCAGCTATCCAATTTGGCGTAACATAATAGTTCATCGACCATCTTCTCCATCTCTTCGGTATCTTCAACAATGCTTTCTACAGTGTTTTGCTGAGACTCGTTGAGTGGCGTTTCTTTGAGCATTTCAGCTTGCCATTGGATACGGAATATCGGCGTGCGCAGTTCATGAGCGACGGCATTAGTGAGTGAGCGATTACTCTCAATCAAGCGGTGGATTCGGTCGGCCATTAGGTTGAAGGATTTGTTGAGTGAGCCGATGGCGATACCACTTGAGGTCTCGGCTCGTGAAGAGAGATCTCCCTCTGCAAAGGCTAGAGTTGCTGATTCAAGCTTCTTAACTCGGCGGAAGATGATAAATAGGTGGCATAAGCCGTATAAAATAAAACTTGCTAGGAAGAACAACCAAATGAGGTCATCTTCCAACTCTATTTTTTGCCTAACGAACGCTTCACTGTTGGGTAGGTAGTGATAGGTATTGTCACTGCTTGCTAAGCGAAACCATAGATCACGTTCATCATCATGAAAGATAAAGGTATTTGGGTTGGTACTGAAGAACTCCGAAACTGGGTTTGGTATTTCATCTTTTGGGTTGAACGTCACCAGTTTATTGCGAGTGGTTTCGACAAACTGGTTCATGGCTTGTTGAGCCGCTTCAAGTCCCTGATTTTTAGCGATGTTTTCTATGAGTTGCTGGTGGGCTGTTGCTTCATAATCTTGCAGAACATATTCGTAGTCGGTATTAAGCTGATAGACACAGATTTCGTAGGCGACAATGCCGCCCATAAAGCAAACTAACAGCCCTAATAGGGATTCCAAAAAGATACGTCGCATAATCGCTCTCTTTCATTACGCTCGTAGTGAGCGAAGTTAATGCCAGGCGGTTGAAACAAACAAGTAGCCTTTACCGCGAATGGTCTGAATTCTCTCTGCTGGTGTGTGGTCGTCGCCCAATATCTTTCTTAGACGCACGACTTTGTTATCTATTGTGCGGTCTATTCCGTCGTACTCAATCCCGCGCAATGTTTGCGTCAAGTAGTCACGAGATAACGGTGTATCTGGGTTGCTTGCCAATAACCAAAGTAGGTCAAATTCACTGTCAGTGAGTGATAAAATGGCACCTGAAAGTTCACACTTCTTATAGGTGTTTTTCAGAACGAGTTGATCAAACTGAAGGTTGTCTGAGTCATCGACTGAAGCCGTATTGACGTCTTGGCGGCGTAATAGCGAACGAACTCTGGCCAGCAGAACTCTTGGTTTAATTGGCTTGGTGACATAGTCATCAGCCCCTGTCTCTAAACCAGCGACGTGATCAAAGTCGTCATCGCTAGCGGTGAGCATCAAGATTTTACCTTTACAGTGCGTACGCGTCTGTCGGCATATTGTCAGTCCATCGGTTACAGGGAGCATTAAATCTAACAACACGATATCAGGCTGTTCGGCAAGGATGGTTTGCGTAGCATCACTACCATCATCTAATGTGGAGACATCAAAATCCTGCGTAACAAAGTAATCCTTTAGCATTCGCTGAAGTTTTAAATCGTCTTCTACGATGATCATTTTAGGTTTTGTCATTCCATTATCAGCCTTATCGTGCGTTTCATTTATTGAGATTACGTGAGGGAGCCTTGTGGTATTGCTAGCTATTACTAGATATCCAATTTCCATACTTTACGTAAAATACCTGACGTGAATGATTAAACACTTTCTACGCCAGTTCAATGATGATTTTGACTTTTTGGGAAAATAAAAAACAACGTTCAAAAAGAATTACATTCTCATACATTCATGAGACAGATGTGTATGTCTTTAAATAATAGAATCATTCCCATCAAAACATGATGGGAATAATTCAATGAACCACTATCGAAAGGCATTACTGGCGTTACCTTTGATTCTTTTAGCGGGCTGCAATTCAAGTTCCAGTTCGAATAAGCCTGCTACTAAAGCGCAAGCGAAACCTAAGGCTGATTACGTATTTTCATCAGTGAAATTAGGCAAGTTGTATCAAGAGCGAGAAGAGCTCCAAAAGGCAATGAAGCTGACTTACGATGGTGTGCAGTATGAAACCATTCTGTTTGCTGAAGACATTAGTGATGTGCAAAAAGTGGTCAGTCTTGCGGATAGTTTAGGTCAAAGCGTTGACCTGTATTTTCCTGATGCAGGGTTTGAGAGCTGTGGTATCTACACGGAGAGTAAGGGTTTGGACGTGTTTGATTGTGGTACGGCTCAACGTTCAATTGGCAATGATACGACGTTAATCCAAACGACAACGAGCGATAGAAAGCTTGCTGTTAAGCTTGAATACCAAAGCGAGTTGTCGCAATACGTGACGAGCCTGGGCTCTACAATCCTGAGTAAAACCAAAAGTGGGAACAAGGTTACGATCACCACGTCGTTTGCTTTCAATGCTTTTTACCGCGATGTGCTCAATGAGACTGGCGCTGTTGATCGAATTCAGTCGACTCTGGGTGCATCAACTTATTCTCAGCTGTTTGATATTGTAAAATTGTATCAAGGCAGTGAGATGACGCTGAAGTTTACCAACCATATTGGTGGTAGTGCCGACGATGATATCAATATGTACACTGGTCGCATGATCCACAATAACAACATGACGACGATCGTAACGCCTACGGGGTCAGTGTTCTCTGGCGGCACGGACTTGTTTGCTGCAGGTAATCCACGTATTTTGCAACGCGCTGATACTACCAAGGCCGTTGAACTGAATAAGCAGGTTGGTGTGCATAGTTGGGCCGAGGGTGATAAAACGGCGAAAGAATTCCCGTACACCAACGAGAGTCATCGTCAACAAGCGACCTATTTTACAAAGGTGATGGGAGGCAAAGGGATCGATTTCTACATCTTCACTTTAGATTCAGCCCCCGCTTCCGGTGAACACTGGATGACCAAAGCCGACTCGGATAAGTATGGTTTCATTACACGTATTGAGTAGTCAAAGAAAGTAGCAATAATGACTCCGCAAAGGTTGGTCTTGGCTCTGTCATTACCAGCCTTTTTTTGTGTCTGATGTTTTTAGTTTTACCTTTGTAGTGGTTGAGCAAAGGTTTTTATCTGTTCTAACAACGAATGCTTTACTCATGTCATAAGATGAACAAATACTGCATTTAACCATGGTGTAACAATTAATTCCCGCAGATCGAGTGATAAGAATGTGTAATCACGGCACTTTTTTGTCGATAGAATTTATTATCCGCAGCCTTACTGGCCGATAGGTTTCTATAATCTAACGATGTAAGGAGCATGTGAATGACTAATAAGGACGATCATTTATGCAGTTACTGGCAGGCACTCTGACACACTACGCTAACCCTCAAGCACGCCCTGAATTGGAATACTCGAGTGAGCAGCGTGACATTTTAAGTGTCGCGAACTCACAACAGGCGATTAAAGATATTTCTCAATGGCCAGGCTACTCTGTTACTCCTTTGCATGAGCTGAATGCTATCTCTGCTGAGATCGGCGTAAACAAGTTTTGGTACAAAGATGAATCGCAGCGTTTTGGCCTAAAGAGTTTTAAAGCACTCGGTGGCGCTTATGCGGTTGCGCGTCAGCTTCAGATTGAGATCGCCAACCGTTATGGGAAGAATCCGACCATCAGTGAGCTGCTCAACGGGGAATGGAAATCAGAAGTTGCTGAAATTGTTGTCAGCTGTGCGACAGACGGAAACCATGGCCGCTCGGTCGCGTGGGGCGCACAAATGTTTGGTTGTGATTGTGTGATTTACATTCATCGCGATGTGTCGGAAGGGCGTAAGCAAGCGATGGAAGCGTTTGGCGCAGAAGTGGTTCGCATCACCGGTAACTACGATGAATCGGTTCGTTTGGCCGATTCAGAAGCGCGAGCGAAAAATCGCGTGATCGTGTCGGACACCTCTTACGAAGGCTACATGGAAATACCTAAAGACGTTGCTCTGGGATATACCGTGATGTTGGCTGAAATTGTCGAGCAATTGGATGGTGAAATCCCCACTCATGTTTTCGTACAAGGCGGTGTGGGCGGTTTGGCATCCGCTGTTTGTGGTTACTTCTGGGATCTGTGGGGCGCTGAGCGTCCACGTTTTATTATCGTCGAACCTGAGCAGGCTAACTGCTTACAGAAGAGTGCTCAAGCGGGTAAACCGATTGTGGTTACGGGCGACTTAGAGACGCTGATGGCAGGACTCGCATGTGGTGAGGTTTCAAGCTTGGCGTGGACGATTCTACAAAATGGCGCTGATGATTTTATGACGCTGAGCGAAGAGGCCATTCCTCAATCGATGCGTATGCTGGCGAGTGGTGAAAAAACGGAAGTAGCGATAGAAGGGGGGGAATCTGCAGTTCCTGGATTTGCTGCAGCGATCATCGCTAAGCAGGCCCCAAATTTCGCTGAAAAATTGAATTTAACTCAAGACAGCCGAGTGTTGGTGATTGGTACTGAAGGAGCAACCGACCCGGATCTCTACCAACAAATCATCGACAACAAAATCTAATAGCGAAAAGTACATAGTTAGCAGTTAGCAGTTAGTAGTTAGCCGTTAATCGCGAACAACAAATAATAAAGTAAGCCCCAAGGTTGGCGGTATGTAAGGTTTCTTCATACCGTCTTTTTTCTCTCATTTTTTACTTCATTTCACGACACGCCTTGTTTTCTAATCGATCCGGTCATCAATCGCGCTGCTCATCAATTGGAATTGTCAGCCCTACCTTAACGTTATCCATCACCACATTGGTTTGAAAGCTCTTGATATTGGCATTATCGAAGAAGGCTTCACGAGTAAAGTTGTCGTATCCCTCCATGTCTGCTGCAGTGACAATCATGATGAAATCTGAACTGCCGGTCACGTAATAACACTGCTGTACTGAGCGGTTTGAACTCATTTCTTTTTTGAAATTGTGCATCAAATCCACACGCTCACGCTCTAGCGTTACCTGAACGATAAACGTCATTCCATGGCCGACTGCTTTTGGGTTGATCACTGAGACATCAGCTTGAATGACACCTTGTGCTCTCATGCGTTTTAAACGGCGCTGAACAGCAGCAGGAGAGAGCCCTACCTTTTCTGCAATTTTGTCTGAAGTAGCTCTGTTTGAGTCTTGTACGATGTTGAGGATCTTCTTGTCGAAACTGTCGACCACCAATGCAGGTTGCTGTGTCATACCCATACTTCCCAATATCTGTTTGTAAATTAATTGTTTCTTTTGAACCAGTGTGTGATCGAGTTAAAGGTATTTAGCCTTAACAATTCGCCCTCGATGAATGAGAGAAAAAAATCATTATAGCGCAATAAAAATGCGGAATTTCCGCACGATAAGGTGTTCGTTTAATGATAATCCTTAAAGTTATCGGTGCATTATTAACCTTGTGAACGAAATGTAAAGTTCAAATTAACAGAGCTTGAAGTTTATATTATACATTTTGTTAACATTTATTGAGTGTTGATATCGGCAGTTCAAGGAGTCGGAAAGTATGAAATCTGCAATCGCTACTTTACAGTTTGAATTAGAACAATTGGCACCAGCAGGACGCGTCGGTGTGATTGCGTTGGCGACAGATTTCAATATTGAGCGTGATTTAAACGCGCTGTATCCAAACGATGTGCAATCGTTCACCAGCCGCCTAAGAAACTACAATCCATTGACGATAGAAAACCTGCGTAAGATGGAACCGGGGCTCGCTGCTTGTGCGGATACCATCCTACCGGGCACCGAATTGGATGTGGTGATTTACGCTTGTACCTCCGGCACCATAGCGATTGGCAGCGAGCGAATTACCCAGCTCATTCATCAGTCTCGCCCAAACGCTGCGGTAACGAATCCGGTGACCGCTGCCTTAGCGGCTTTCGACAGCTTTAAAGCGAAGCGTATCTCGGTATTAACGCCTTATACCGAAGCCGTGAATCAAGACGTGGCTGCATTTTTTGAGTCGCAAGGCATCGAGGTGCTGAGCATCGCTGGCTTTGGCTTTGAAGATGACACCGCGATGACGTTCATTGATCCAATGGACATTAAACACGCCGCACTACAAGTCTGTGACCCTGAAGCGGATCTTCTGTTTATCTCTTGCACGGCATTACGAGCAGCATCCGTTGTTGAATCTATTGAAGCGCGATTAGATAAGCCCGTTGTCAGCAGCAATCAGGTGTTGGCTTGGCACTCGCTTCAGTTGATGAACTACCCCATACCCATTAAAGGGTTTGGTGCACTGCTAGAGTACCATCTCCAACCATCCTCAGATAATTGCCGAAGGTCGCTGTTGTTGTAACGACCTTTGATTAAAGCTGCTCGCTTGGCGTTTAACTTCAGCAGCCAAGCTAACTCTACATTTAACGTTAATACAAAGAATGACACTTTGGGATCACTACTATGCCGTCTACTTTCTCGATTAAACCTGACCAACTGTCTTCGCTGCTTATTCAAAGCATGACGGAATGGCGTCAGCATTTGCACCGCTTTCCTGAGTGTGGCTTTGACGTCAATCTTACCTCTGATTTCATCGCCAGTAAGCTTGAGAGCTTTGGCGTAGAAGTGGTGCGTAACATCGGTAAAACAGGATTGGTAGGGATACTTCGTTCCGGAGCAAGTGAAACGAGTATTGGCCTAAGAGCTGATATGGATGCGCTACACATTCATGAGCAAAACAGCTTTGCGCATTGCTCACAACATGATGGGAAGATGCACGCTTGTGGCCACGATGGGCACTCTGCAATGTTGCTTGGCGCGGCAAGTTATTTAGCCGAAAACCTATTGGCAGGGAACTCAACCTTCGATGGCACGGTGTATTTCATTTTTCAACCCGATGAAGAGCATGGCTGCGGCGCACAAGCGATGATTGATGACGGCTTGTTTGAGCGATTCTCGATTGATGAAGTGTATGGCGTACATAACTTTCCCGGTTTAGCGGAGGGTGAATTGATGGTTCGTCCTGGATCATTAATGGCGAGTGAGAGCAGCTTTGAGATCACGATCAACGGTGTGGGTGGGCATGCCGCCCTGCCGCATCAAGGGGTCGATCCTTTAGTCGTTGGCTCACAAGTCATTCTTGGTCTTCAAACCATAGTATCTCGTAATCTCAGTGCGATTCACGATACGGCTGTAGTCTCTGCGACCGAGTTTATTACCGATGGCACAGTTAACGTTATTCCGACCCAAGTAACCATTAAAGGTGATTGTCGTTGCTTCACTGAAGCCTCTCTCGATCGAATCAAACAAAGTATGGAAAGGATTGTGGCGGGCATTTGTCAGGCAGCAGGCGCGACTTACGACTTCGAGTTTATCAATACCTTCTACCCAACCATCAACAGCGAGCAACAAACCCAATATTCGGTTGCTGCCGCGCAGAAGGTGCTTGGTGTCGAGAATGTTAATGACGCCTGCGACCCACTGACAATTTCGGAAGATTTCTCAAGCATGTTACGCGTTAAACCGGGCTGTTATGTGCTGCTGGGTAATGGCACGGAATCGGTCGGTGGCTGCGCATTGCATAACCCTGAATATGACTTTAACGACGTCATCTTAAAGCTCGGTGCGAGTTACTGGATTCAGTTGGTGAACGATCGTTTAGCACGATCAATTTAGAAACACTTAATTAGAAGCAGCTCAATTAGAAGCAATCAGAAGAGAAACAGATTCAGCAGTGATGCATTTGGCACTGCAAGGTAGTTGACTTTAAACGGAGTTTATTGTCGACACAGCCAAAACTGAAGCGCGTGAAGTGACCAAGGTCATCAGCGTGTAATTAGGATAATAAAAAGGAAAGACATGATGAAACGATTAGGCGTAGCACTGCTAAGTTTGAGCATGGTTTTTGGCGTTCATGCCGAAACATGGAAGTTTGCTTCAGAGGAGGACAAAACAGACGTTCAAGACATCTATGCGCAAAAATTTGCGGAAGTGATTAAGAAGGAATCTGATGGTGACATCCGTGTTCGCATCTATTACTACGGTCAACTGGGTACAGAAAACGACATCGTAGAACTGGCTGCCAAAGGCACCATTCAATTTGTGTCTGTAGGCGCGGGTCACTTAGGGTCTTATGTTCCTGAAGTACAAGCGGTGAGCTTGCCGTATGTACTGGGTACCAATGAAGCGATCACGCATAAGGTGTTAACGGAAAGCCCAACCATCTACAACAAGCTGGCACCTAAGTTTGAGAGCGTAAACCTTAAGCTGTTGTCGATGATGTCTGAAGGCGAAATGGTATGGGGTGGCAACAAACCTATCCGCACACCTGAAGATTTTTCGAACCAGAAGATCCGTACTTTCACTTCAACCATTCCTGTTGAAACCTACAAAGCGTTTGGTGCAACACCTACCCCTCTTTCTTGGGGCGAAGTGTACGGTTCACTGCAACTTAAGACCATTGATAGCATGGTTAACCCTATCTACTTCATCTACAACGCGAAGTGGCATGAGGTTCAAGATTACCTAATGTTCCCAGGTCAGCAACCTTATGTGAGCACCGTTTCGACCAACAGCAAGTGGTACAACGGCCTGTCAGAAGAGAAGAAAGCGATGGTCGACAAAGCGATCACAGCGGCAGACCAAGCCGCATACGATTATCAGATCCGCATCAACAAAGAGAACATGGACAAGATCTTAAAAGAGCGTCCAAACATGCAAGTGGTTGTGTTAACTGAGGAAGAGCGTGAACGCTTCAAGGTTCTCAGTCAAAAGCTGCACACGACTTACTATGACGTGGTAGCAAATGCTTATCCTTCTGGTGAGCAAAGTGAAGCGCGTGAGGGTGCGAAAACCATTCTCGAAGAAATCCTAGATGAAGTGAAGGCTGCTTCAGCGACGCAATAGAAAGCGTTGTTAGGATGAATACTATCCGCTGTTTATTGGCAGCGGGTAGCTTATCCCCACCTTCTCCAAATTGTGGCAATGGACCCCTGTCACTGAACGAAGTATGGAGCACTGCCTGTTATGAAAGAACTGCTACATAAAATAAGCGTCGCGACAGAAAAGCTAGAACGCTTTTTAATCATGACCGCCATTCTCGCGATGATGATCAATTCCACGGCCAATGCGATTGGTCGCTATGCCTTTAACAAAAGCCTGTTTTTCTCAGAAGAACTCAATCAGTTTTTGATCGTCTCAGTCACCTTTATTGGCTTCGCTTATGCGGTGCGCCAAGGTCGAAACATTCGCATGACCGCGGTCTACGATTCATTGAGTGCCAAAGCTCAAAAAGTTCTCACAACCAGCATTGCGCTACTCACCGCGATGCTGATGTTTTACCTCACCTACCATGCGTTCTTCTACGTCAAAGAGCTCAAAGACATCAATCGATTAAGTCCAGCCCTGCAGTTCCCGGTTTATTGGGTGTACGCGATCATTCCGATTGGTTTTTTCATTGCCGGATTGCAATACAGCATGAGTTTCTTGATGAACTTACTGCACAAAGAGATCTACGTGTCATTTGACGTGATTGAAAATAGAAACACAAAAGTAGGTGAGTTCGAATGAGCGATGTAGCACAGTTTTTCTCAGACATTATTGCCGGCGAATTAGATATTTATGTCATCACATTTACTCTTGTTTCTGTGATGGTGATTCTGCTGTTTTTGAGCTTCCCAATGATTGTGCCGCTAGCGGTTGGGGCTCTAATTGGCTTGATTCATTTCTCTCAGGTTGAGCCGGGAGTGCTTATTCAGCAGATGGTCACGGGCATCTCACCCAACGCATTGATTGCGGTTCCCATGTTTATCTTGGCGGCCGATATTATGACGCGTGGACACACGGCCTATAACCTACTTGGCCTGATTCAAGCGTTTGTTGGACATCTGCGTGGTGGGTTACCGATTACGACGTGTATCAGTTGTACCTTGTTTGGGTCTGTTTCCGGTTCGACCCAAGCGACCGTGGTGTCGGTCGGCCAGATCATGCGTCCGAAGTTGCTGCAAGCAGGCTACAAAGACAGCTTTGTGATGGCGTTGATCATTAATGCCAGTGACATCGCGTTTCTTATCCCACCGAGTATCGGTTTGATTCTTTACGGCACCTTAGCTAACGCCAGTGTGGGTGAATTATTCATTGCCGGTATTGGCCCAGGTTTAGTGCTCGCGAGTCTGTTCTCGTTGTACAGCTATGTCTACAGCGTAAAACACAGCGACACCATCACTTTGGTTGAAAAAGCCAACACCGCAGAACGCATTGAAGCGATCAAGAAAGCGATTCTTCCTCTTGGTTTTCCTGCTTTGATTATCGGTGGTATCTATTCGGGCATTGTCACGCCAACCGAAGCGGCCTCATTCGCTGTGCTGTATGCGATCATCGTTGAGTGCATTTTTTATCGCAAACTTGGCGTAAAAGACATCTGCGATGCGGCGTTAAATACTGGCTTGATTACGGCGGTGGTATTTATGCTAGTGGGTGTTGGTCAGGCGTTCTCTTGGTACATCTCGTTTGAACAAATTCCTCAAGAGTTGTTGGCTCCCCTCAATCTAGAAGACGCTTCGCCTGAATTCATTCTGTTTGTTATCGCACTGACTTTCTTTGTCGGTTGCATGTTCGTGGACTCGTTGGTGGTGCTGCTTATCTTGACACCCATCTTCATGCCGATTGTTGAGGCTGCGGGCATCGATCCAATCTTGGTCGGTGTGATGGTGACGCTACAAATGGCGATTGGGTCGGCCACGCCGCCATTCGGTTGTGACATATTCACCGCGATTGCGATTTTCGAGCGTCCTTATATGGAAGTGATCCGCGGAACACTGCCGTTTTTCCTCATCTTGATATTGATGTCTGCGTTGCTGATTTTCTTCCCAAATATCGCTCTGTTACCAAGAGACATTTTATTCAATTAATCCGTCGAGTTACCCTTATTCAATCAAGGATAGAGATATGAGTATACTGCCATTAACACCTCCGCAGAGAGGGTTTGAATCAGCAGAACTAGAGCAACGTACTGTCGAGTTGCAACAACGTCTTCGCGCGCAAAACATCGATGCTGCGTTTTTCACGACCGAGCCTGAATTCCGCTATTTCAGTGGTTTTAAATCGCAGTTTTGGGAAAGCCCAACTCGACCTTGGTTTTTGGTGGTGCCAGCGGTTGGTAAGCCCATAGCGGTAGTGCCAGAGATTGGTGTGGCTGGTTTTGACGATACATGGATTGACGATGTGCGCAGTTGGCCGTCACCAAGGCCAGAAGATGACGGCATCTCTTTGTTAGCTTCTACGCTATCTGAGGTCTCCAAGGGTTCTCGCAGAATCGGTTCGATGATTGGCCCTGAAACACATTTGCGTATGCCAGCCGCTAACTATGTATTGTTACAGCAGAAATTGAGCCAACATAGTGTGGTTGATGTGTCACTGATGGTTCGCGATCTTCGCAGTGTTAAGTCTCAAGCGGAGATCGATAAAGTACGCTTCGCTTGCCAAGTCACGGCGGCGGGCTTTGAGTATCTTCGTCATAATCTCGCTATAGGGATGACAGAGCGACAGGCGTGTAAAGCCATGCATTTGGAGATGTTGCGTTTGGGTGCCGATGCGTGTCCTTATTTGATTTCGGCATCTGGCCAAGGTGGCTATGACAACATCATCATGGGGCCAACGGATCGTGTGCTCTCTGAAGGTGACGTGTTGATCATCGATACGGGGGCCAACTTTGATGGCTATTTCAGTGATTTTGACCGGAATTATGCGTTTGGGCATGCGCAGCTAGATACGATAGCGGCTTATGACGCCGTTTATCAATCGACAGAAGCAGGGCTCGCGATTGCAGAGCCGGGACGAACAACCGGAGACGTGTGGCAAGCCATGTGGTCGGTGCTCGAAAAGAACGGTGCACTCGGCAACGATGTGGGTCGCATGGGGCACGGCTTAGGCATGCAGCTAACTGAATGGCCATCACATGTGCCAAATGGGGATGTGATATTAAAACCCGGTATGGTGTTAACCCTTGAGCCGGGCATGGCGTTTGCGAAAAACCGTATGATGGTACACGAGGAAAACATCGTCATCACAGAGTCTGGCTGCGAGATGCTGCACCAAAGAGTCTGGCAATCGATGCCGATTATTACTCAATAATTGGGTGCTCGTTGCTTTCTAGTCACATCCCCCCACTCAAATAAAGGTCGCGAATAAACCTGCGGCTTTTTTCAAATCAACTTCATTCTCAAAATGAGAGAAACGGAAGATTAAACTCTAAAGTACTGTTAAATAATAGATTAATTCCCGGCATTATCTTTGCTCCATATATCTATCTACACGTTTAAGGCTAGTGAAGAGGGAACATAATGAGAAATTGGAATTCAGTCATACTGCCTAGTTGCTTGATGCCATGTGTCGCGTTGGCGTTGACCACTGCGGACTTAACATTTGAGTCTGGAGCGGATGCTTCTAACTATTCTGCAAAAGGCAAACCCAATAATACTTACTCGGTTGCAGCGTCACTTCCTCAAGATGTTTTAACTAACGTCTATTTGATGTTGCCTGAAGGAAGTACGGTCAATAGCGCTTTTATTGCACCTGAGCGCTACTCGAGCATCGACATTGATGATGAGTTGGACGGTGCAGAGTACGCTACTGCCACAATCACTTTCTTAAACGAAGGGGCGGGTTACCGCAACACCCTTGGCTACTTCGTTTTTGATACCAATAACCCTCCAGCAACTAAAGACGATATCAACGCACATGTCGTGGTGTTTCCTAATACGTCCGTTGCTGATGTTGGGGAAATGCAAGAAGGGGACTCTATTGATCTCAGTGTCCAACTTACTGCAGGCCAAACATTGGCTTTTTTCATCATTTCCAATGGTTGGGGTTGGGAAGGATCTTATAACAACATCCCGTGGCTTGGTGGTTGGGGAGTACCCTTCTACAGCTATCCTTCGATTAACCCAGAGGCGACAGCCGAAAATAGAAGACACAATGTTGCCTTCTTGGATACAGAGAATGAGTTTTTGGTACTTGGTTTTGAGGACATTTACCGTCCAACTGGAGACAACGACTTTAATGATTTGATCTTTACCGTTGAAGTTACGCCATTTATTGCTGTTGATGGGGTTAACGAGGACGGCACAACAGATTCGAAGTATGAGGTGCTTGTTCAAGAGAACAACGAAGATGTGACTGTAACAACGGTGTACCCAAGTTCAAACAGCTACGCAACGATCGCATTTGAAGACAATTGGCCATTGAAAGGCGACTACGACTTTAATGACGTGGTATGGCGTTACAAAGTGACGGAGCAGCTTAATGGTCAACGAGAACTCAAAAATTTAACCGTAGATTACACACTTCAAGCGATGGGTGCGGGTTACTCGAATGGTTATGCAGTGAAACTACCGAATGTTTTACCTGCGAACGTAGCATCTACCACACTAACTCGTAACGGTGTTGCAGTCGGTCACACGATTTTACAAGCGGGAGACAGTGAGACGATATTGATGGTGTCAGAAGACCTAAGAGAGGATCTGGAAAACTTAGGCGAGTTAACAGAAAGCTGTGTTTTCTACCGAACCCAAAGTGCGTGTTCTGGGGTGCAAAACGCTGAGGTGCTTAAATATCAGCTTTACGTGGAGTTTACTACACCAGTATCACGTGATGACGTAGGTTATCCTCCTTATGATTCATTTATCTTTGGGGCTGATGGTACTTATCACGGTGACTTCGTTGCGACCCCTCCGGGTATGACGTGGCAAACTCACTTAAAAGAGTTTTCAGGTACCAGTGATATGAATGACACTTTGTTCAACAGCCACGATGATAGCTCTTCAGGCTCTGAGTCCTTCAAAACCAGCAATAATATGCCATGGGTTATTAATATTCGTGATGAGTGGGATCACCCAGTGGAGTTGGTTGATATCAGTGAAGCTTACACATCATTTCCAACCTGGGTAACCAGTAACGGCGAAACAGACAGAGAATGGTACAAAGCATCGACCATCAATAAAGTTATTTCAGCGACGGATGAATAGGAGAGAACCATGAACAATACGAGTAAATTAATCGCTATGACATCTCTCTCGTTGTTGGTTAGCGCCTGTGGAGGAGGCAGTGGTGGCAACTCAAGTGCATCACCAGCGCAGACTCCAGTTGTTACCCCAACGCCGGTTCAATCACCCGCAACGCCCTCTCAACCTGTTGCGGCTGCGGCAATCAACACCTCGGATATTGTGGCCCCCGTCGACTTCTCGTTTGATATCGGTGAGAAAATCAGTTTGTCGTTGGATTACACCGGTGTGACGCTCGGTGCCTTGCACTTATACTCTGAATCAGCATTCGTTATGAGTAACGGCGATGTGGTGGCAGAGCCCACTTCCAGAATTACCACGGTTTACCCAACTCATACCGATGTCGTGGAACTGGAGGTCAATGGTAATTGGGAGCAAATCTATGCCCGTTGGGTTCCGATGAGCAGCAAAGTACAAGAGCAGAGTTGGGTGATTAAAATGAACCAAGCGAGCAACAGTTGCCACCTAGCGTTTTAGATGTTTTGAGTCAGTCAATCATTGCCTATTAGTGGTCCGCTTAGAGCTAGTGCATCCAAATAAATGAGGGTGCTCCAGTTCTTTTTATTCTACTTCTCCTTTCCGTTCTCATTCTTGTTATTTGGTCTTCAATTCCTACCCTAAAAGCCAGTTGCACATCACTCACCCCGAGTTTCTTTGTGGGTTAGGTGTGGTTGATTTTTACGCTTATTGAGTAAAAACATTTGACCAATAACTATCACACCTCAAATCTTTAATTGATTTCATTAGTACCCTGAATGATATTTAAGTGTTTGTTTTTAAGTGATTTGTTGTGGTTTGGATGCTGTGTTGTTACGAGTTTGTTTTAAATAATAATTTGAACCCTAACGACTTTTCTGTCATTTTATAATTAATTGAACGTTCAATGAAAAATAAAAGGACTAAGAAATGCCCAAGGTAGGGATGCCTGATATACGTAAACCACAACTCGTCCAAGCTACGATGACCGTGATTGATCGAGTAGGTTTACATGCTGCGAGCATTGCTCTGATCAGTAAAGAGGCGGGTGTGTCGACAGGGATCATTAATCACTATTTTGGTGGGAAACATGGCCTGCTTGAAGAGACCATGCGAGAAATACTGCGTCAACTTTCGAATACCGTAACAACAGAATTAAAAGCGCTCCCTGCTGATGCTCACCAGCAAAGGATCAACGCTATCATCAACGGTAATTTCGAAGGCTATCAAGCGGAAAATAAAGTGTCGAAAACATGGCTCGCATTCTGGTCTTATTCGATGCATGACGCTCAACTCAAGCGTCTTCAACGCGTGAATGAAAAGCGTTTGATTTCTCACTTACTTATTGAATTAAAATCGATTTTTCAACCTGTTCAAGCGGAATTGATCGCACACGGCATTGCATCATTAATTGATGGGATCTGGCTGAGAGGGACGCTCAATCCTGAAGGCATTAACGCCGATAAAGCTCGTGCAATCATCAATGACTACTTAGACAAGCAGCTTACGTTTTACTCGTGTCAGCGCGATTAATGATTCATCAAAAATTCTAGTGAGTGAGCTCAAAAGGCTCGCTCTCAACAACGATATGCATTCACAAATACATAGACCGATAGAGTCTAAAACAATGATTAAGTCAGAAGATCAAATGGAAATGAACTCGTTATACATCGATGGTAAAGCGGTTGACGCTACCTCAGGCGAAACTTTCGTCAGCATTAACCCTGCAAACGGTGAACCTATCGCAACGCTTGGCCAAGCTTCTTCAGCTGACGTTGAACATGCGATTGAATCGGCGAAGCGCGGATTTGCGGTGTGGTCAGCAATGACAGCCGTAGAACGTAGCCGTATTCTTTTAAAGGCGGTAGAGATACTTAGAGCTCGAAATGATGACCTTGCGAACCTTGAGGTTGTCGATACGGGTAAGCCGTTACAAGAAGCGATCGAAGTCGATGTGGCTTCTGGCGCTGACGTTATTGAGTATTTCGCAGGGCTAGCACCTACGTTGCAAGGCGATCAACAACCCCTTAGTGACACTCAATTTTTCTACACACGCCGCGAACCGCTAGGTATTTGTGCGGGCATTGGCGCGTGGAATTACCCTATCCAAATCGCTATGTGGAAATCGGCTCCAGCACTCGCTGCGGGTAACGCGATGATTTTCAAGCCTTCAGAAGAAACGCCGCTAACGGCACTTAAGCTTGCTGAGATCTTCACAGAAGCTGGCCTTCCTGATGGCGTGTTTAACGTAGTTCAAGGTGACTACCGAGTGGGTCAAATACTAACGGCTCACCCTGACATCGCTAAAGTGTCTTTCACGGGTGAAACAGGTACGGGCAAAGCGGTAATGTCAGACAGTGCAAAAACACTCAAGTCTGTAACGATGGAGCTCGGTGGTAAATCACCCATGATCATCTTTGATGACGCGAAATTGGACGATGCGGTGTCAGCTTCTATGGTCGCAAACTTCTACACCCAAGGCGAAGTGTGCACTAACGGTACTCGCGTTTACGTTCATGAAAATATCTACAACGATTTCATCGATCAACTTAAAACACGTACTGAAAAGCTCATTATTGGTAACCCGATGGATATGGAGACTCAGATCGGTGCGTTGATTTCTAAAGAACATCTTTCAAAAGTCCTTGAAGCGATTGAGCTGGCTAAACAGTCGGGCGCTACATTGCTGACTGGCGGTTACCAAGTGACGGAAAACGGCTTAGCAAACGGTAACTTTGTTATTCCTACAGTATTCACAGATTGCCATGACGACATGCCTCACGTTCAGCAAGAAATTTTCGGCCCGGTTATGTCAGTGTTGAAGTTCACTGATGAAGGCGATGTGATTCGTCGTGCTAACGATACTCAATACGGCCTTGCTGCTGGCGTATTCACGCAAAACCTTTCTCGCGCTCACCGTGTTATTCATCAAATGCAGGCGGGTATTTGCTGGGTGAACACGTGGGGTGACTCACCGGCAGAAATGCCTGTTGGTGGCTACAAACTTTCAGGGGTTGGCCGTGAAAACGGACCAGAGACTCTACTCCACTATACGCAGACTAAGAGCATTCTTATTGAACTTGGCGACTACGCCAGCCCTTATGCCTAACGCGTAACACTCGATTAACGGGCTAGCGTAATAGAGTTAGCCCAACTGACTCATCTCAGGGAATAGATAACATGGAACAACGCTACGATTATATTATCGTCGGCGCGGGTTCGGCCGGCTGTGTGTTAGCGGATAGGCTAACAGAAAGCGGTGAACATAGCGTTTTATTACTCGAAGCGGGTGGTACAGATAAGAGCATTTTTATCCAGATGCCAACCGCGCTTTCTTACCCAATGAATACTGAAAAGTACGCTTGGCAATTTGAAACCGAGCAGGAACCGGGCCTTGATGGGCGTGAACTGCACTGCCCACGCGGCAAGGTGTTAGGCGGTAGCTCATCGATCAACGGCATGGTTTACGTGCGTGGCCACGCATGCGACTTCGACCAGTGGGAAGAAGAGGGCGCAGCGGGTTGGAATTACCAAGCGTGTTTGCCTTATTTCCGCCGTGCTGAATCGTGGAACAAAGGTGGCGACGAATACCGTGGTGACAATGGCCCAGTCGGTACATGTAACGGTAACGATATGGCGCTTAACCCACTTTATCAAGCCTTCATCGATGCAGGTAAAGACGCCGGTTACCCAGAAACACAAGACTACAATGGCTATCAGCAAGAAGGCTTCGGCACCATGCACATGACGGTAGACAAGGGGGTTAGAGCCTCAACCTCTAACGCTTATCTACGCCGTGCATTGAAGCGTTCAAACCTTATATTGAAAAAAGGCATCGTGGCACGTCGTTTCTTACTTGAGTCACTCGTCGTAAAAGACCAGTCATCAAAAGGTCAATCAGGCTTGAAAGCGGTTGGTGTCGAGTTTGAAAAGTCAGGCAATACCCAAGTCGCGGTAGCGAACAAAGAAGTGATCTCTTCTGCGGGTTCTATTGGCTCTGTTCAACTGCTGCAACTGTCTGGTATCGGCCCTAAAGCGGTACTTGAGAAGGCGGGCGTTGAGCTGAAACACGAACTCAGTGGTGTCGGTGAAAACCTACAAGACCACTTAGAAGTGTACTTCCAATACCACTGTAACGAACCCATCACTCTCAACAGCAAACTTGGTTTAGTCAGCAAGGGCATGATTGGCGCGGAATGGATTCTGACTCGTAAAGGTTTGGGTGCTACTAACCACTTTGAATCGTGCGCGTTCATTCGCTCTCGCAAAGGCTTGAAGTGGCCAAACATTCAATATCACTTCCTGCCAGCAGCGATGCGTTACGACGGACAAGCGGCTTTTGATGGTCACGGCTTCCAAGTTCACGTTGGGCCTAATAAACCAGAAAGTCGCGGTACGGTGGCGATCACTTCGGCTGATCCACATGTCAAGCCTGAGATCATTTTCAATTACATTTCGACCGAACAAGACCGCCAAGATTGGCGCGATTGTATTCGGCTGACGCGTGAGATTTTGTCGCAACCTGCTATGGATGTTTATCGTGGCGAAGAGATTCAGCCTGGTCTGAGCGTAACTTCTGACGAAGCGATCGACGAATGGGTTAAGCAGAACGTTGAAAGTGCTTATCACCCTTCTTGTGGCTGCAAAATGGGCGCTGATGATGACCCAATGGCGGTACTTGATGAAGAGTGTCGTGTTCGCGGTATTGATAATCTGCGCGTGGTCGACTCCTCTGTTTTCCCTGTTATTCCAAACGGTAACCTTAACGCACCTACCATCATGGTGGCTGAGCGTGCCTCGGATCTGATTCTGGGCAAGCCCGTTCTAAAAGAGCAAAACGTTCCGGTATGGATAGCACCGGAATGGGAAGAAACACAAAGAATCAATAAGCCAGTACGAGAAGCGTAAGCGTCTGTTATTGTTTGAAAAATAGCAAAAGTAGCAAAGAATAAAAACAACAAGTAACAAGCAAAAAATAACAAAACTAATTAGTCAAAAGTCAGAAGAACTGCTCTCTATCGGTGTTGATATCGAGCAGAAAAAGGAAAGATAAAAAGGAACCATTATGACGACTCTAAATATTCAGAACGTGACGACAAAAACGTTAACAGCACTAGCCATCAGCTCATTTGCATTTAGTGTTAACGCTTCTGTTGAACCTCAACAATGTGAAAACATACGCTTCGCTGATGTCGGTTGGACAGACATCACAGCGACAACGGCTGTCACTTCAGAACTACTGAAAGGTCTAGGCTACAAAACCAAAACCGACCTACTTTCCGTTCCGGTCACTTATTCTTCAATGGCGAACGGCGACATCGATGTGTTCCTAGGGAACTGGATGCCAACAATGGAAGGCGACATCGCTAAGTACCGCGAAGCGGGAACGGTTGAGACAGTGCGTGCCAACCTTGAAGGTGCAAAATACACACTAGCCGTACCAAAATACGTGTACGACGCGGGGGTTAAAAGCTTCGCAGATTTAGCTAAGCACGCCGATAAATTCAAAGACCGCATCTACGGTATTGAGCCGGGCAACGATGGTAACCGCCTAATCCAATCGATGATCGATTCTGACGCTTTTGGCTTAAAAGATTTTAGCTTAGTTGAATCAAGTGAAGCGGGCATGGTATCGCAAGTATCTCGCGCTGCTCGTCGTAGCCAGTGGATCGTTTATCTAGGCTGGGCACCACACCCAATGAACAGCAACGTTGAGATGGAATACCTATCAGGTGGTGACGACTTCTTCGGCCCGAACTACGGTGGAGCAAATGTTTACACCAATGTTCGTTCAAACTACATGTCTGAGTGTGCAAACGTCGGTCAACTTCTGCAAAACCTAGAGTTTACGTTAGAGATGGAAAACCAGTTGATGGAAGAGATTCTTAACCAAAAAGTGAAGCCAGAAAAAGCGGCGCAACAGTGGTTAAATGCTAACCCACAACAAGTTGAAGCTTGGTTAGACAACGTAAAAACGCATAAAGGTGAATCAGCGACGCAAGCGGTTACTGAATACCTAAAACAAGTTAAAGCTTAGTTCTACCTATCTATCGATCTATTTATCAAAGCTCTATAAATAAAAAAGGTGGGCTTGCCAATTGTTCGATTGGTTTGAAGTAGCCCACCCATAATAAAAGGCAATATTGTGAATTTTATTACGGAAAACAAAATCCCTGTTGGTCAATGGATGGAAGCGGGTGTTGATTGGTTAACGATCAATGCAGCAGGATTCTTTGACGCTATTTCGATTTTTTTAGAAACCATCATTATGTTTTTAGTCGATGTATTTAAGTGGATGCCACCGGCTTTACCAATCGTGATTACTGCGGCGATTGCTTGGTATTTACACCGTAAACCCTCGCTTGTGATTTTCGTGGTTGCAGCCTTGCTGACTATTTTAAATCTTGGATATTGGCAAGAAATGCTGGAAACCTTTGTTCTCGTCTTTGCGGCGACAACGATTTCCGTATTAATTGGTGTTCCAGTTGGCATTATGGCCGCGCATCGCCCTTGGTTGTATACGTTACTGCGCCCCATTCTTGACTTAATGCAGACGGTACCAACATTTGTCTACCTTATCCCAACCTTGGTTTTATTCGGCTTAGGTATTGTTCCGGGCTTAATCTCAACCATTATTTTTGCTATCGCGGCGCCAATACGTCTGACCTACTTGGGCGT
This sequence comes from Vibrio sp. nBUS_14, assembly GCF_051201655.1. NCBI lineage: Bacteria > Pseudomonadati > Pseudomonadota > Gammaproteobacteria > Vibrionales > Vibrionaceae > Vibrio > Vibrio sp. nBUS_14. The sequence goes on along the minus strand of NZ_CP179207.1, from coordinate 230,270 downwards.
GACTAAGGTGCCAGAAGAGCTCATTGAAGCAGGTAAAGCGTTTGGCGCTAGCCGTATGAAATTGCTGCTCAAAGTGGAATTACCAGCGGCTTTGCCAAGCATTATGGCTGGTGTCACTCAGTGCATCATGTTATCGCTTTCTATGGTAGTGATTGCGGCACTTGTTGGTGCTGACGGGCTTGGCAAACCTGTTGTTCGTGCATTGAACACAGTGAACATCTCACAAGGTTTTGAAGCCGGACTGGCGATCGTATTAGTCGCTATTATTCTTGATCGCTTGTGCAAAACACCAAACCAGAAGGAAGCTTAATCATGCCTAACTCTCATGAACAAAAGACAATGAGCGCGATTACTATTAAAAATCTCGATGTTGTGTTTGGTGATAAGCCGAAGCAAGCGCTTGAGCTGCTCGATCAAGGTAAACCTCGCCAAGAGATCATTGATGAGACTGGCCAAGTCGTTGGCGTAGACAATGTGTCGCTGACCGTCGAAGAAGGCGAGATTTGTGTGCTGATGGGCTTATCGGGCTCAGGTAAATCTTCTTTATTGCGTGCAGTGAATGGCTTGAATGCGATCAGCCGTGGCTCATTGGCGATCAAAGATGGAGACAAACTGGTTGATTTAGGTGAACAGTGTGACGAAGCGACCTTACGTCACCTTCGTACTCACCGCGTTTCGATGGTGTTCCAAAAGTTTGCCCTAATGCCTTGGTTAAACGTGTTAGATAACGTGGCGTTTGGTCTTGAAATGCAAGGTGTCGCTAAAGATGTTCGTCGTGCTAAAGCACGAGAACAACTAGAAATGGTAGGTTTGGCAGAGTGGGAAACCAAGTATCCGCATGAACTCTCTGGCGGTATGCAGCAACGTGTTGGTTTGGCGCGTGCATTTGCGATGGATACTGACATTCTATTGATGGATGAACCATTCTCGGCGCTTGATCCGTTGATTCGTGCGCAGTTACAAGATGAGCTAATCCTATTGCAAAACAAGCTTAACAAAACGATTCTATTCGTGAGTCATGATTTAGATGAAGCACTGAAGATTGGTAATAACATTGCGATCATGGAGTCAGGAAAATTGATTCAACACGGTAAGCCTGAAGAGATCGTACTCACGCCAAAAACAGAATACGTGAAAGATTTTGTCGCACACACTAACCCGTTGAACGTCCTCAAAGGTCGTTCGTTGATGCAACCACTGGATTCTTTGAAACAAGAAGATGAAAGTTGGAATATCTGTGACTCTAAAGACCTATGGATTGAGCAGAATGAAGGTACGTTATCTGTAAAAGGTGAATCGACGTTGGCGCTTGTTGAGTGGAACGAATCTGATGATTTGACTGCAATCAGCGCATCAAGTGTTGTAGTGGCAAGTCCAGAGATTGGCATGCGTGATGCGATTAAACTGAAACAGCTAAGTAATCACCCGATTTTGCTGGTGGAAGACAATAAACTGGTCGGTATTTTGGATAACAGTGAATTTTATAGTGCGCTTACTGGTAACTTTCAGATGAATACCGCTGCGTAAAATTTCGTTTTTTAGCTTAGTTATTGGGGCTGGTTTTATATTGAGTGGAGAGGGATAATTCTCTCTACCTCTATGATTATTAAGATATATTATTCTTTGAGTTTGTATTCTCTGACTCATTATTTTTGTCTTCATTGAAGCTTTGATTCCCCCTTCATTAAGTAAAAGTGCCGTACCAAGCAAGTTTAGTGGTATAGAAAAGATTGAGAATAGTATTAACATCAGTACAATGCGGAAAAATCAATGAAGTAAATTATCAATTTACAGTGTAATTCGAGCGATCCTAAGCTGTTCAGTTTGGAAAATCTCATCGCTACAGCACTGTAAAGCCACTCACAGTATATTAGTACAAAGGTCTGCATCTTGGATAAACATGACGAAATCTTGGTCGCTATTCGCCAAATTATTCGCGCTATCGATTTACACTCGAAAAAGCTGAGTAAAGAGTATGGTTTGACGGGCCCTCAATTGATTTTAATGCGCGCAATCCAAGAGATGGGTAATGTGACGATCAAAGAATTGTCTAATCAAACTAATGTGAGTCAAGCGACGACAACGACAATCATCGATCGTCTAGAGCTTAATGGTTATGTGCAACGTATCCGTAGTGTTGCTGATCGACGTAAAGTTCACGCGAATTTGACTGATAAAGGCCAAGAGCTACTTAACAATGCGCCACCACCGCTACAAGATAACTTCGTTAAAAAATTCCAAAACCTAGAAGCATGGGAGCAAAGCCTGCTGCTCTCTTCGATGCAACGAGTGTCTGCAATGATGAACGCAGAAGACATCGACGCTGCCCCAGTTCTACAGCTTGAAGGCATTGCCAACGTTGTTAAGAGCTAATTAGCTAGCTGAGTTAATTACTTAAAAAAAATGTATTAGAATATTATTTAGTGGTCGCTTTGAGCGGCCATTTTTGATCTCAATTAGAGGTAATCAGGTTTGTGCGCAGTTATTTACCTCTCCCTCCTCTAAGCAACAAAACTTTTTTCACTATAGGCGCGTCCTATAAACTGAAAACAACAACCTTAAAGAGTCTGTTTGGTACCTTAAAATGTCCAAATTGGGGTGTTTTAAGTGGCTGTTTTTATTAGTTTTTAATTTAATGTTTTTTAAAGATCACAGTGGTAGTCTGAGCTTCATTTCTTTAGGGGGCTAAATGGACACCAATAACAGCACTTATCATCAACACAGTTTTGCTCATCAAGATCTATCAGAGCTAACATTTACAGCGTGCACTTTCATTCGATGCGACTTTAGGCGCTCGAATTTACGCGATGCAACGTTTATCAATTGTAAGTTCATCGAGCAAGGCGATATCGAAGGGTGTCACTTTGGTATCGCAGACTTGCGTGATGCAAGTTTTCAGAACTGCCAGCTCGCCATGGCCAATTTTAGCAACGCCAATTGTTATGGGATTGAGCTACGTGAATGTGACTTGAAAGGAGCGAACTTTACGCGAACAAATTTTGCTAATCAGGTGAGTAATCGCATGTATTTTTGCTCGGCGTATATCACAGGCTGTAACCTTTCCTATGCAAACTTTGAACAGGCCTGCTTAGAAAAGTGTGAGTTGTTTGAGAACCGTTGGATAGAGACTTACCTTGCAGGAGCGTCATTAAAGGAGTCAGATCTGAGCCGAGGCGTATTCTCTGAAGATGTATGGGGGCAGTTCAGTATTCAGGGTGCAAACTTGTGTCACGCTGAATTAGAGGGGTTAGACCCTCGTAAGGTCGACACATCGGGCATTAAAATTGTCGCTTGGCAACAAGAGCAACTGCTTGAAACTATGGGTATTGTGGTTATGCCTGATTGATAAGGCGAGTGAAATGACCAATTTTTGAACGGTATTCCTGCTGATGACATTATCGCTCGTATAATTTCTCTAATTGAACCAGAGCAGTTTCAGAGTGCTTCATCGACAGGATGTTATCGACACAAACGCTTACCGAAGGTCAAGCTGTTCCTGACGACGGAAAGATGCTTCTAGGCTCATAAAATCGAGAAGATAAAGCGCGCACCACCCATATGAACAATGTGTATGCGTGATGAATAGTGCGATGTTAGAGACAGTATTAAGTGCAGGTTTCAACCAGGCGATCCCTCATGCGGCCGGCCTTCTTTGCTGAGTAAGGGACAATTTGATTTTTGGTCATGTTGTGATGACCAGAAACTGACAGTGCACTAAAGCTCCGTCTTCCTGTGTTAACTCCACAATTTATAAAGTAAATGAGGCGTCCAGTCGGACACCTCAGATACAAAGTACTAATCTCTAAAAATTAAGATAGAGATCACTCGGTAGGTATTGAGCAAATATCTAACGATAATGTAAAGCATTGACGAAAAGTTTAAATACCTAAATAATATTGAGAAAGCTAAGCAATATCAGCGTGAATTGCTATTTCGAAATATGCCAAACATCATCATAAACAAAGGTTAACTTATGGTTTTTATTCAACTCTATTGATTTATCATTATAATAAATAGTTAACCTCAAATCTGCTGAACTATCAAATATAACTTTATCTCCTCTATTTGACTTAAATGGTAAAGAGAAATGTGGAGCCCAGTGACCATTCGATATAATTAATTTTATAGTGCTATTCTCTTTAAGTATTTTTGAAAATCCCTCTTCACCAGTATCCGACAACTCTCTCAACTTTGCATCATCATAAATAACCTCAGTACCTTTCCTTAATAGCTTTAAAGACGAAATTTTATCATTGAAACTATTTCCAACCCAACCAACTTTACCCGAAAATAGTTTAACTCTTCCTTGGAAATTAGCGTGTTCATAAGCTTTAACAAAAAAACCATAAGGAACAATCAAAGAGGAAATTTTGTCATTAAAACTTTTTCCTATCCAATCAATATTGTTAAATATTGTTTTTTTATCTCCTTCAAATTTTCTATGTTCAAAAACTTCTAAGTAAGCAAAATTATTAGAATTAATCACAGCATCTATGAGCCCTTGCCCTGGGAAGTCAGTTACTATTATGCCCACATATTTACTGTTATTATTTAAAATGTAATTTTTTGTTAGAGTGTTTGTCCCTTCAAAAGCTATATTACATATATCGATATAACAGCTAACTCTAGGAAAGTCAGGGTATTTCCACCACCAACCAGGTGTTGTTAGTAGCCTTGGTGCTCCTGTTTGAGGTGACGAGTGCCCACTAACAATAAAGTAAGGAAAAGAACCCCCAGATGCGCTTAAATAGTTTATAACATCTTTTTTTTGTTCAGAGGCATACGTTAAGTATTCTTTAACATTTTCCCATTTTGAATATAAATCCCAGTTAGTAGATACTTTACTTTCATCTTGAATATTAAATGAAAGATAATCTATACCAATGTCACTATATATCCCATCATTTAAAAATATTATTTTACCTCTTACTTCGCTGATATTAGGGTTGTCACTATCTCCACTATATAAATATTTTTTATATAGTGGGTTTTTAATATACTCCCTTAATGTATCACTAAAATACCTTGTGTTATTTTTTTCATTATATTCTTTTTTAATTCTCATCAAAATAAATTCTGAAGGGTTTTCTTTTAAAAATTGGGTGGAACCACTTAAAATGTCATCAAAGAACTGTTTCTGAAATACAATGCCATTGTTAATTGCAAAAGAATCATTAATATGCCTCAATCGTATGTCCATAAATCGAATCCCGGACTTTAATTGATGTGAAATTGATAAAGTTTGAGTTTTAAAACCATCCCCTCCATGGAAAAATCCAGAACCATGTGTTCCAGGAATGGATATAGAGCGAATTTTAACATTATCAGGTAATCTCTGCTGCCATTTACTTCGATCTTGCTGAAGTGATGAGCCATGATAGTACGCATTGTCATTATGAGCATAACAATCATTAACTATTAATAAAATAAAAAATAAAAAAGTTTTTTTTAACATGAAGTAACCTAAATTATCCAATGGTGAAAAATATTAAATTATTGAATTAGCTTTGCTTGAACAATAAAAACGATATTTATCAAAAATAAAAATTGTAAAAATTTTCACTATCGATAATGAACAATAGGATGATTTATTAACAATAAAAATTTATAAATTTAATAAACTGCATACTGAAACTTTGGATTCACAACAGATTCTGGATTTGTAGCATAAAAAATTATTGATTAGGGCGTATTGATCTTTCGATCTGATTTTTGCAGCAAACGCTGCCCGAAGGGTTCGACTAAAAGCGTTTTACTCTTTGTTGAGGGAGATTTTCTTAGAATGGCTAGGCTACTTCTCCCTCGCCGCGATTAAAACGCTTTTGACTAGGCGTCCCCACCCGAACGAAATTTAACCACGAATGGTCAACACACCCTAATCTTTATCTCTATCTGTTAAATCTTAGGCTGCGCTTCTATAACCTCTTACGGTTTAGTAAATCGTCGGATAAAGACGGTACTCCTGTTTAATATTACTAAAAAAGGTCACATTTACTATTACGCAATAAAGCCGAGATTTTTTCGTTAAAGCATTAGAAGAGCAGAATGTAAAAGGTTTTCGTCGAGGTGTGTTACCAACAGGCATATATCGCGTAAAAGTAATGGTATAGAAATAGAATGAGTAGCAATTCGCTATATTGAAAGGAATAAGCGTCCCTCAAATTGCACCTGAAGGCATTTTGTAGGCTTTGTGATATTAAATGCCAGTGCTGATCAGATTGTATTGAGGTAAAGTGAGCTTCGTTAATTTGCTATGCAATCATACGATAAGCATTTGGTTGTATTTTTCATTGGTAAGGAGAAGGCAATGTCAATTTATATGGATAAAGCTGTGGAAATCTTGTTTTATGAACCTGAGGATCCGAATGGATACCTTTCAAATTTTGCGATCTGTCCTATCATGGTTGATGGGCAAGTTTGGGCAACCAGTGAGCATTACTATCAAGCGATGAAGTTTACTTCACAAAAACTTAGACTTAACATTTTTGAGGCGAGCACACCAAATGAAGCATTTATTTTGAGCCGCAAATACAAAGATCAAGTTCGAGGCGATTGGCATGACATCCGCCTCAGGGTAATGCGTTTCATTGTGACCGAGAAGTTTAGACAGAATCCATATTTGCTCTCATTTTTGCAAAGTACCGGTAAGTCGATAATCAAAGAGCATACTCCTAAAGACCATTTCTGGGGCGATGGGGGAGATGGAACGGGAGAAAACCATTTGGGAAAGATCTTGATGGCGGTGCGGCAACAACTTACTGCGGGATCAGTTTTTCCGTTACAAGTACCTGTTTACTGCTGTTGAAGATATAAGCCAGCTTACTGTCGAATTGATCGATGCAATGGTTTGATTGGCTCGGAGCAGCATTATGGTCGTATTCAAATTCACAAAGACTAATTCTAAATTAGCGACGCTATTTAACTCTAATAATACACAGATCATATCGCTCAGAGGGAATCATGATGTCTAAAATTGCCATAATCACAGGTGCTAGTCGCGGGATTGGTAAAACTATTTCTCATTACTTTGCGCAAGAAGGATACACTTTGGTGTTACTTTCCTTAAATCAGCAAAACCTTGAGCAGGCTCAAATCGAAATTAAATCACAGTATCCCTCATGCCTCGCTGAGGTAATTACAGTCGATTTCAACAATCCATCTGAAGTTGAAAGTACAATCAGATCAATCCACAAAAAGTATGAAAATATTGACGTTTTGGTTAACAGTGCTGGTGTATTGGCGGCTGGTAATACTAACCTATCCTTAGCTAAACTTTCTGAGTTGGTAAACGTAAACCTATTATCGACAATAACTGTCTGTAATTTAGTTGCGGATAAAATGAAACAACAAGGATACGGTGAAATTTATACTCTCGGTTCTACAGCTGGTTTAGTACCAGTCGCAAAGATTGCCGCATACTCAGCGACAAAAGCTGCAATAGTTAGTTATAGCCATTCACTTTATCAAGAACTTCTTCCTTTTGGGATAACAGTCTGCTGTTTGTGCCCTAGTGTAGTGGATAGCGATATGACTAACGATGGGCGTATTGATAATAATTTTAAAATTGAAACACAAGACCTAGCCAAGGCATTTAGATTTATTCGAAGTCTATCTTCAGGAGCTGTAATAAATACCTTATCCATAAGGTGCCGAATCATAGATTTAGAATAGACATATCCTAGATAGGTAGTTTGCGGGTTTTATGGAGCGCTTACAATTTACAAACTTGAAATGCCCAGTTCAATCGTGCCAAGTAGGCACTTATCGTAATGCTTATAAATAAATGCTATTCATCATATGTGAATTATTACATATAAATAACTCTCTGATGTGTTGTTTGCCCCATTCTTATATACTCCGAGTATGGGGCCTTTTTTTGAATTTAATAGCCCAAGTAGTGATGAGTGAATTAGTTACAGTATTGTGAAAAATATCGAAGGTTAACATACGATATTGCTTACTGCTTGTTGCCAAACTAACGAGAGTCAAAATTAACTCTCTTCAGGTTAGCTGGCCGTAGTGTAATCGGTTTTGAACCCTCTTTATTACAACATAAGACGATTAATATTCTTAACTGTTATGAAGATTTATTGAGTAATTTCTGGATGTAATCATGAGTAAAAGGCAGCATTTCAGAAAACAGTGCGCAGGCCAAAAGACTTTCGGTGTTGGTTTTTATTCGGACATAACGAAAATGTTTGCCATACACTTTAACACCTCCGAAGGGTAAGCTAGGACCTTTACTCGTTAACTCGCAGTCCGAGTTTGATTCGTAAAATGCATAGCCTTCTTGATCATGACAGTTAGCTTGTAAATATCTGATATTATTGTTCTGTCGCAATATATCCAGCAGCATTAAAACAATAACCATTCTTGGTGAAGCTAGTGCACTGTATACGGAAACGACATATAAAGTTAGGTTGGTGTTGGTATGCTCTTTAGGTTGCAAGAAATCGCATTCTGAAAGAAGGGATGGCACGTATCCTGAATCGAGTTTTGAAGCGTCTAAATATCCGTAAAGAAGGTGTCCAATCAGAACACCTGAGCTATCAATAAATACATCGAGCATAAGATTGGGATGTTCAAAATCCGACAAATTAACGTTCATCCCTAAATAATCTTGATGAAATGTCATTAACTTATGACAAAGTTCGGATTGGTTCGATAGGGATTTATAATGATGCGTTGTAAATGGAGCGACATCTGAACTATACGGGTTGCGAACTCTTAAACGTATCTGCTCGAAATTAGCGACGTTTTTCATTGCCGGCTGCGCTTCTGGGTTAATGAGCAGAGCCACATCCTCATCCATGATTCGAGCAACAAGTAATTGCCTTGCAAGTTTAGGTGAGGTCACGCCACGCTCCCAGCGGCTAAATGTGGTCAGATCGATCTTAGAAAATACATCGTCCGACTCAATCAATAAATCAATCACCTCTTGCTGTGTTAATTTCCGAGTATTTCTTACTTTTTTTAGGAATTCTGGAAATGTTATTGGCATATCTATCCTTAAGTTAGCCTTGAAGTGGGCATTTAATTAAATTTAAATTTCACGATGCTAAGTTATTCCTTCCTGATGATCTGCATAATACATCCATCAGCTCAACGTTGATTGAAAAGCAACTCAATGCTGATTTAAAAAATATTAAATCTGAGAAAAGTATATAACTTCTAAAGGAAAAAGAAAAATGACTAACCTAAAAAAACTAACGATTACTGCAGCAATGACAACATGTTTAATGGCGGCAACCAATGCATCAGCAGAACCGCTTAATGCAACTCTTATCTGGCAAGGTACTGTGCCAGAAACTGGAATATCAGATAGCCTAATGATTACCGGTCAAGGTGGTGATTTGGCTGAAGTACTGGGTACGATTGTCGCTGAGGTCGATGGTAAATTTAAATCTTCAAGCCTGACTCTTGAAGCCCGTAAAAATGAAGGCACTTCAGCAGAAGAGTTTAAAGTGGGTGAACTACAACCAGTACAATGGACACTGAAAAAAGCAACTATCACATACGATGGTGTTGATGTTAACGGCACTAAGCCTGTAGTTTATCTCAACGATGAAGTGAAAGCGATAAGCGAAACAGTGGATAACGCGTCATCGATCAAAGCGGCAATTCACCAGACTGAATCTTTGGACACAAGTGATGTAGCCGGCAAAGCGGTTGCGGCGTCAATCACGTTAATCGCAGATGTTGTTACCGGTGGTACCGATCAATAGTTCTGATGGTCTATTTGATAAAGAATAAATTAGGCCCTAAATAAGGGCTTTTTTATTGAGAAAAATCACACTCGTAGATAAGTGCTGAGTATATAAATATAGAGTATTTAGAATTGAATAAATGATTAATCTATCATTTTTAACGTTAATATTTATGGAACTAACAATTCATACCGAGCATGTTAAAGGTAGTAACAATGAAAAGATGCATATTAATACTAGCCTTGATTACTATGAATGTAGAGGGGGCGAGCACATTACTTAGTATAAAAACGACATTAGACGTAAGACAACTTTATGAAGAGTCAATTACGTCAGTTGTATTTAAACCGAGCAATTTAAAATTAAAAGTAAGTCAAGATAAAAAACAATTTGATGATGTTAATAGTATTTTAAGGATTGAAACCGATATTCCCAACGGAACTATAGATATTCCATATAAAGCGAAGTTAACAAAAAATACGGCAAGCTGTACGGATTATTCTGGTGAGGTAAATGAGCAAAAAGAATTTGTTAAATTAACGATTGATCAGAAGGACCTTTCTGAAGGAGAGGCTATCTACTTTGACCGATTTAATTCTAATAATGGTTCAACGATGGCTAGTGAACATGAAATAAAATTAAGTTTTTCTCCATTTAAAAATATCACCACAAAAGGATTACCAGAGAGTTGTAGTGGTGAAGTAAATTTTGATATAGAGGTTGATATTTAATGTTTAGACTGTCAGCAATATTTTTTTGCTTATTATTACCGATGCTTTCGCAATCTAGTTATAGTCAAGGCATGCTTGAAGGTTTTGAGGATCTTTTTGAAATAAAACCTGAAAAAGTACGTCTTCGTAATTTAGATGGTTCTTTCACATCGCCGATTGTTTTTTTAACGTCGTTTAACACTATTAAACTTGAGTCGAACAATGAAGAGTCGATCTCGTCAATTTTTGAATATTTAAACGATAATTCCATATTGGATGAATATCAACAGTCGATTGTTGAGCAGCTTATGATTGGTGTAAAAGATCACTCGCGCTGTTTGGGAAAGCTCAATGAGTGTGAATTATATCCTGAAACATTTGAAATAGTACATAACTATAATGATCGAGAGTTGTATTTATATGTTTCCCCTAACGTGCTGTCGTACTCCGATAATAACGAAGAGGTATTGTATCATTCTTCCCTCAGTGAAAATAATGGTTTAATTAACTCATTCGATCTCTATATCAGTGATTACCAAGATCAAAATTCTACTATTTCTTTCAATGATCAAACAACAGTAGGTCTTCCATATGGGTATCTAAAAAGTGATTTTAACCTCAGTAACCGTGATGATAGCTCTAAGCTTTACGAAGCCGCCTATCACCTAGACGTTGAGTCTTATTCAATAAAAGCGGGGCATTTTGAGTATGACCCCGAAATAAACTCAACTGACTTCTTGAATAATATGGCACGTATCTCTCAAAACTCAATTATCATAGGTACATCCCAAAATTTGCTTGTTGGGGGGAATAACAATAACAAAGCATTAAGTTTTTATGCGCCCGCAAGCGGCAGTGTGCAAGTACTACGTGATGACCGATTAATTTTTCAAGGCGTTGTGCCAGAAGGGCAAAACTCAATATCTTATAGTCAATTACCTATGGGGCGTTATGAGGTTGTTCTGAATGTGATGAGTGGCGGGCAAGTCATCAACACGCAAACTTTTCAAGTATACAATGCAAGAACAGATACGCTGACTCAAGGGGATTTCGATTTTGTGGCGACTGGGGGGCTGTTCTCAGGAGGTGCTTACGATGACTCGAATAATGATATTCAAAATATAGAAAATGACTTCTATAGTAAGGGTCTCATTAGCTATCAATTCACTTCGAGCATACTCATTGGTTTAGGAGGGTTAATCACTGAGAGTGGTTCCATGTACTCGATTGGCGGTTCATATAATATGATAGATTGGGGGTTGGATTCTGAAGCTGTATACAATCAATTCGAAGAGGCATCTTATCTCAACGTGAATGTGGGTATCCCTCATTTAAGCCTCTCCTACAATCGGTTAGACAATCAACACAGCGATCCTATAGCTTCGTATATCTATGGGGGGGCGGATTATTCGCGCTTATCCGCGGATTTATCATATAACTTTTCGGGAGGGCATTCATTGTATGCTACTTACTCGTTAAATCAGGATAATCCAACATCTAATATAAATAGTGATAATAAACAAGAGCAACAGTTTCTGTCGGTGGGATATAGTGCGCCGGCAGCGCTAAACTCACATATCAATATTAATCTTGACTACTCAGAAGCGACGGATGATACATCTGTTAGTTTATTATGGAGTGTTCCTTTGTCGGATACCGTAGAGACAATTTTTGGGCTTACAGGGACTGACGAGGAAGTTAATCAATTCAAAACCACTTTAAGACGAAAGCAATTAGTCGACTCGAAGGTTTTTAATACATCGCTCGAAGTGAGTAACACTTATGCTCAAGGAAATAATGACATGTACCAAGACGCGCAGTTAGTCGCGAATGGCACGACAAAATACGCGAGTATGAATGGAACCATAAGCACTTCGACTAACGGTTCTAATGGTTTTACAGGCGGTCTTTCTAGTAGTCAAATCGCCACAAGTGACAATGTGTATGTAACAGATAGAGCGGCTTCATCCTATACGCTTGTCGATATAGAACAGGTGGGTAACATGGAGAGAATCATGGATGAAAAAGGTCTGTTCTCTCTTAAAAAAGAAGGTCGTAGTAGCGGTAAATTTATTGTGTACCAAGATGAAACAATTGTCCCTCTGGAGGATTACCGTCAGTATCGTGCTAACTTCGATTCAGAAAGTCTTGATATCTACAATTCTGGTGACAGCAGTACGACGGTATTCACGCACCCTGGAACCGTGGCTTTGATAGAGCCTAAAGTCAGTAGAGTGGTTTCATTTGTCAGTGCTTTCAATGATATATCTGAGCAGCCAATTTTAGAGATGGAGTGTCACGGTGAAGCTTGCATTGACGTGAATGAAATGACGGATGGCGTTTATCGCGTATCGGTGTTAGAAGGCATGGATTTCACACTCTCTTCCAAGGAGAGTCAATGTTTATTGCCTTTTGAGCTAACGTCAATTGAACAGACGAATTTTGGTTTAAATTATTGTCTACCAGTTGAAAAAGATAAACCAATAAGCTTGGATGATGGCGAAATGCAATTGACGGCTGTATTTTTGGGCGCGTATCAAAATTCTAACAAACTAAATATTGCACTTGAAAAGCTCGAGTCAAGAGGTTACCGAATCATTCAAAAAGAAATAGGAAATTTCACTGCAATATATTTAGCTCATTCGTCGATAGATATAATGGACTCTATCGCAATTTATAAAAGAGATATCGATGAATTAAGGCTTTTAGCAATGCAGCTTAATGGCAGCAACGCAATAACATATCCTGTTGCACAAGCGAACTAACGAGGTTTCAATGAAATTAAACAAAATCATAATCGGTGCTTCTTTAGTCATAAATATTATGTTATCAGTCAGTGTTCATGCATTCAGTGTTGATAAAATGCTGCTCACCTCAGATGATAAAGGCAACGGAGTCATCACTCTCACCAATGATGAGGATCAGGCGCTTTTTGTACAAGCGCAGGTCGATGAAATAGATGTTTCAGGTAAAGGAGCGGTGAAAAAAAAACCTTATATCAGAGATAATATAAGTGATTGGAAAATATCTTTAACGCATCAGAGGTTGGTATTACGACCCGGTGAAGAGAAAGAGGTCGGTATCCGTAGTTTGTGTCATAACGCCACTTGCGACAACTCAAAAGATTTGATGTTTATGCTGTCTTTTTCTCCGAGTAGGTATAGCTCACAAACAACAGGTGGTATTGAAATGAATTATGGGTTCTCACCTGTCTATATTATCCCAACGCCCAATCCTTATTATTCTTATGAGTTGTTTAACAATGGTGACAGCCTAACGGTTGAAAATAATAGTAATACTATGATAAATGTTTTTATTGATACATGCGATGTCAAGAAGAAAGAAAAATGCCTACAAAAGTTTACTGTCGTGGCAGGAAGAACTAAGTCCTTTCCCCTTAGTGAGAATATACAAAGTAATGAACTGAATATTACCGTAGCATCTCACGATGACAGTTATTCGAAGAAAGCGACGATTAAACGAGGAAAAAACTAATGTTAAGAATTATCGTATCCTTGGCAGCATTGATACTGTCAATGACTGCTCAAGCCTTTAATGTCGATAAAATGATTATTATCTCGGATGATAAAGAGAATGGCATAGTGACATTATTTAATGACGAACCTCATTCTATTTTTGTCCAAGCTCAGGTTGATGAAATTCAGATTGTCGATGGGTCAATAATCGAACGTACTCCCTATACACGAGAGAATTTGAATGATTGGAAAATTACCATGACTCATCAAAAGTTAGTTTTAAAACCTGGTGAAGAAAAAGATGTCGGTATACGCAGTCTATGCAAAACCATCAATTGTGAGAGGTCTGAAGATTTGATGTTTCTGTTATCTTTTTCGCCAACTAAATACAGGGAGCCGGGTGAAGAGCTAGATGGAGTTGAAATAAATTACGGTTTTGCACCTTTATATATCATTCCGACTGCAACACCAAAGTATGATTATCGATTATTTAATAATGGTAATAGCCTCAGGGTTGAAAATAACAGTAATACCATGATTAAGGTATTTACCGACACGTGTAATGATGAAAATACCAATGGCTGTAGAAAAAAGTTCACGGTTTTTGCGGGTAATGACAAGACTTTTACTTTGACAGACTCGATGCAAAGTAATGAGTTAAATGTGACTGTGGCGTCTCACGATAACAGTTATTCCAAAAAAGAGAAGGTTGTAAGAGGGAAAATATAATGTTGAAACATATAAGTTTTTTTTTATCCTTAAGTATATTGGCTATAACTAATATCGCGCATGCTGCTTTTGAGGTTCGCGCTAAAGTCGAATCGAATACTGTTCATTGGGATAACGTCACTCTGTATAAGGGAAAAAAACTGCCAAGTGCATGGGGCACGCCACCTAGTCTTCAGGCATCAGAGGCGTGGGCGGCTGGGACATTTGCAGTTAAACCACAATCATCCATGCGTTTAATCGGTGGGAGTGGGGGGGGATCACAGCCAATAGCGATTGATATATTAGGTGTACAATACAACACCTCCGGCATTAAATTAGCCCAATCCACAAACCAGGGGGGGGGGTGCACTATTGATGAGGTGCAACTGCCTATTGTTACCGTGACGGGAGCAAGCTGCGTTTCAAATACTCGTTTAATTAATGAGGGACAGTCGTCCCCTTTTATCTTTTTTAGACCGATGTTTGATATTGAAGAAAGCGATATAATCAAAGCACTAAACGGGCAGGCAGAAGGTATATATTCAGCCTCGGTACCGTTGATTATTCGCTATTACTATGAAAATGACGGGATTAAGACGTATCGTAATATTAATGAAGTCATTTTGTTTTCATTCGATTATCAACCCGTACAGCTCGACAGCGTGACGGTAAGAGGTGATGGAATTATGAACCCTATTTATAATACAGCTCAAAAAAAAATAAGTGCGAATACATCATATGATATTACTGCAAATGGCTATTTTAATAATGGCATTGTTTTAACAATGCCGCAACGAGATTACCAATTGGTTAACACGGAGAACACTAGCATGGTTATTCCATACAATGTCCAATGTGCTCAATGTGGTAACGCTAATTTGGTTAACGAAGGTCAATTAAAGCAACAGACTTCGGCCATTTCCAAAGGAGCTGGAGTTCAAACCGATGTCAACTTTACCTTAAAGTTTGATTATGACATCGAGGGAAGCAGCGTCATATCCGGTGACTATTCGGATACTATTAGAATCATGTTGGAGCCAGGGATTTAATATGAAAATCGTACCCCTCAAGTTATGGTTTATTTTAGTGTTGTTATCTACTAATACGCTAGCCGAAGTATTACCAATCCAAATCGGTGGGGGCGTCACTGTGTCTGTATTGGATGATAATGCGAGAGAGACTGAAATGATCGGTTATCGGGCTTCACTCGGCTATCAAGCTAGTGACAATGTGCTCTTCGAGCTTGGGTATGCGGATTTTTCGGCCTTTTCTGGTCAAGCCACCCATAACCTGCAAGCCTTGATGGCTGAAACAGAGTTCTTGTTACCGGTGAGTGAATATGCGGCTCTTTATGCTGGTATTGGGGGGGCGTTTTCAAGCGACAAGACAAATTTAACGTCATCAATAGGCATAAAGTATCAGTTGAATCAACACTGGTACGCTGACTTCAGTTATCAAGGTGTCTTTAGTGAAATGAGGTACGATGCGGACCTTTATGCGTTTAATACACAACTGTTTTATCGCTTTTCAGTCGACAGTACTCCGCCAAATACCGAGGATGTTATTGTTAGGCCGAGTGCGGATATACGCGTTGAGCATCAGGCTAATTCTCGGATTAAAGCCACCAATTTGTTGGCTGAAACCACACCGGATAAAGAACGTTCTTGTCAGACAGAACCTATTGAGTATCGAGTTGTTTCCGGAGACCATTTACTGCAAATTTCGAGAATGTTTGATACCGACTTTAAATTATTATTGGATATCAACTCAAAATTAAACAGCCGTAACCTCAATTTAATTTATCCTGGCGAGAAAATACTTATTCCTCGGTTGGGCTGCTCAGATTAAATAACCTTATTCGCATTCAATATAATGCTAAAACCTTGGTTAATTGTGATTGTCTATAAGTGCAAGTGAGTTAATTTATGGCCTTTACATTCAGTCAATTAAATCTGATCGCCTCAAGAACATGGCATTATGCTTGCCAATATAACAATAAATGCCCAGTACAACGTCAATGGTATGGAATATAATTTTAAATCAGCCATTAATCCGATTAAGGAACTAATTATGCACGTTATAAACCACAATAGAGGAAAGGGGGCCCGCCTTAGTTTCCTCCTCGCGACAACGTTCGCTCTTTTTGGGTGTGGTGGTGGTGATGACTCATCAAGTGGTGCTGGTTCGGCAACCTATACCCCTCCAACTTCGAGTGCGTCGCTGTCTGCTTATGATACAACCTATTCTACTGCCTTTTCAGAGACGTTTGAGGTCGATCTATCGGCAAAGGTTTTCTCATCAACCGGTGGCGGCTTTAAAATTACAGAGGTAGACGTCTTGTCTAGTGATAATAGCTGTCAACTAGAAAGCATTAATAATACGAGCTTTGTTATTCAAGCTTCTAATACTAAAGTCTGTGATTATCGATATCATGTAATGCCTAAAACGGCGTCGGCCAACCAATCTGCCATGGCAATGAGCGGTAGCCAAGCTGAAGGTTCAAGTTCTGCGCTCGCCCGTGTTGCTGTAAGTGAAGACCCGAGTGAGACCACGCTGATTCCAGTGAGTGCGACCACATTGATTAATGAAAAGGTCTCTGTTGACCTGAAAAAAGAACTCAAAAATGTGGGGTATGATTTAACTGAGGAGTTCACACTTGACACTGTGAACATTGCCTACGGACATTCGAGTTCGGTAACAATCAATGCATCAAATAATCAAACTTTCGACTACACACCAGA
Organism: Vibrio sp. nBUS_14; assembly: GCF_051201655.1. Lineage (NCBI taxonomy): Bacteria > Pseudomonadati > Pseudomonadota > Gammaproteobacteria > Vibrionales > Vibrionaceae > Vibrio > Vibrio sp. nBUS_14. The sequence goes on along the minus strand of NZ_CP179207.1, from coordinate 212,928 downwards.
AGCCAGTTTTACCGGAATTGACCGTGTTCTTTATTCCTTTAAGCACTCTAATAATAAGAAGGTGTTAATGGGTATAGTAGATATTGCTGTCGGCTATGAAGCAAATGAAGGCTTTATTATCGATGAGAAGATTAAATACCCAACTGTCGTTCATGTTAACGAGAAGGAAGAAATTAATCTTGAGGACTATGTTAAATCAGTTGATGAAGATGACTTTCAATTGGTTTACGTTGAAACCTTTGACGCGATAGCAAAGCCTAAAAATAATAGCCTCGGAAATAAAATCATTTCCTTTGAAGCGTCAAAACCTGGCTATCACTATGTGAGTTTTGGTGTCTCTGATCATAATGGCACTTATGACATGGGTCTGATCCGAGTTGAAGTTACGGATCCGTTTCAGTCAGCAAGGTGGACCGATATTTCTTATGGCTTAGACCTGTTTACAGCGCCACTCACCGCTATGGATGCCGCGAGCCAAACAGTGGTTTATGATGCTAAACTCACCGATTCTGGATGGGATCCAGCTATTGATATGGCAGGTTTTCGCTATAGTACAGCAAAAAATTATTGCGAAGATATTGGTGCTAAATTGCCCGACGTGAAAACATTGCAGGAGTTGACCGCAAACACCAAGTTACAGAGGGACAAGAGTTGGCCTACTGATGCTAACTACCTCGCTTATGATGATACTGCCGCTGCACCCTATCAGGTTAGTTTGAAGGATGGTGACGAGAGCGCTACTCCAGTCCTAGCTATAGGGGGAAGCAATTACTATGTCACCTGTGTTAAGTCAGGAGCAATTCAAGTGTTACTTGACCGTTCAGACAAGACAGTTGTTGCGGATAATACTAAAGAAGCTAAAGTCGTCGTGCAGCTCAAACTTGGTAATGAAGTCAGGCCTAATACGCTCGTTCGTGCCACTTCCTCCAGCACTTTTCCGACTTTTGATGATAGTGTTACGACTAACGATGACGGTGTAGCAACATTTAGCTTAATAAGTCTGCGCGCTGAAAAGGTTACATTAACGTTTGATGCTGAAGGTGAAACGGTAACGTATGACGTGATATTTATTGGCGATGAAACGACGGCTGAAGTGAAGTCGAAAACAACCGTTGACAACGTACCTTTCACATCGGTCGAAGGTGGTCAGGTGACTGCAACCTTGACTGACCAAAATGATAACCCGGTAGAAGGCTACTCAGTTACGTCAGAGGTCAGTGCACAACTGCACCCCGATACCGGAGAATCAGTGATGCCTATACTTGAAGATGAGACGACGAAAACCGATCAGTTTGGTGAGCAAAAAGTCCGGGTAAAGTGGGATAAAGACATTGCAACCCCGACAAAGACCATGACTTTCGACGTGACGTCATCATATGAGACAGCAACCGGTAAAGAGAGTGAGTTTATTAGCTCAGTTGCCTTTAACGCGTATTTGTGTGGTGGTCAGGTCGGCGATGCTGATAAAGCAAACGCCGCGGGTGACTGCATCAAAGTGGCGGAAAGCGGCGGAAAGCTGTATACCGGAACCCCAAGTGTCAACTTTTTACAGGCTATAGACTACGCTGATTATAGTTCTTCTTTCAAGGAGTCTGGTAGCTTGGGCCCTAAAGGCGGTGTGTTTGCTCTTTTCACACAGTCTCAGGCTGTCCAACTTTGTACTCAATATAACGACATTAACCTCCAAGGTAAGAATGATTGGCGTTTAGCAACGAAAAATGAGTTGGTGAATCTTTATAATACCTATTCAAGTATGTTTACTGCGAAGGGTTGGGCGACCCACTACCGCTACTGGTCGTCGACGCCCACTGGTTCCACCTACTACCGCGTGGGCCTCAGCAATGGCTACGTCAGCAGCAACTACTACCCATCCTATCAGAGCTACGCCTCGTGCGTTTCAGGTTCTTAGGGTTTAACGTTCAACGTTTAGAGTTTGCGGCCCACAGGGCCGTTTTTTCTTTTTTAAAAATTAAAGGTTTATTTTTAAACTCAGTAAGCGGTGCGCTTTACAAACAACCACGGGTGATACCGTGGTTCTTTGTTGGTTATATTATAAAGAAATTGCGAGCCGTCTTTGTGGTCTTTATAAGATCAGTCGTCAGCATCGTTAGATTTACTCACCGCACATTGACTCAACATAGTGAGCGCAATTCGCTACTGTATTAAGGCTATAACCCACCCGATAAATGGTATTGATCTCTATCGAATCACGGTACCTAAGTAATTTTTTTCTTAAAGACATAATCACCATGTTTAATGCGTTGTCACATACGTAGGAATTTGGCCAGCCCGCTCTAATCAGGTGTCCTTTGCTTAAATGCTGCCCTTGATGAATCAACAACTCTTTGAGCACAAGAAACTCACTGAGCGTGAGCTGTATGGGAGGTGATTTGGGGTGCTCAGTCATGGTGAGCCTCAGTGGACCTTTATGTAATAGAATACTCATACATAAACAACCTGTTTAATACGTTCGCAACATTATTGACTCGCACGGCTAATATGCAATGTCAGCTCAAAAGACACATAGAACAATGTGCCTAGTTGGGTCGGTTTGCTTGGCTACGACAGTTCATAAACATGCGTGGGCATTATCAGAAGATAAATTTACATGGTGCTATGTAAATTTTGCCTATTTGGATAAAAACTTATTGGGCATATCAAAGAGGGAGCATAGTATGTATCACATTAATCAAAGCACATTTTTAAGCACAACAGGGTGTGATTTCCAATCAGAAACAGGTATTCGCTTTCGACGAATTGCGGTCAAAAGCTTGCACACGATCATCGGTGACATCTTACAACGAACAGACTCTAGTCGTGCGACAGCACACAAAATAAAAGGCATTGCTTTATCTTGTGGTGCTCTGGAGATCGCAAGAATATGCCTCAAATTAGAGAATTATCATCAAATGATCAATGAAAGTGCGACACAAAAGATTTTGAAAGATGTGGCTATGTCTATGATTGAGCTTTGCGATGTTTAATTAGGAGGCGCGAGCTTTGTCATTTAAAAATAAAATCATAATAATTAATGCGTTAATTCTTATTTTATTTGTTTTGTTGCTAACATATTCATCTATTCAAATCGTAAAAAAATCCTCACTCAATCAAATTGATGAGATCAAGGAGAGTATTATAAGTGGCAATAAAAAGCTGTTATTTACTTTTGTTCAGTCTTTAAATGTCAGTTTGGACAAAGAGGTTGAACTGATCACTAATGAAGTTGACTCCATCGCAGTAGAGATGGCATACAATGCGAATGACAAGATGAAAGATAGAGGACAACTCTTCGAACAACTGATCTATGCTAATAATGAAAGTAAAAATTTTATCAAAAATATTACGTTAATTAACACTGAGAGTAATGAAGAATTTTTTATTATTGGTAGCGGTGGCCACAGCGGCATCGGCAGTCAAGTCACTCCACTAGATCTAAGTAGTATGGTTCGTTATGAGAATTTTCATATACAAAAAGAATATGAAGATAACCATATAGCTGTTTATTCAATTTACACCCAACCAAAAAACTGGGAAAGTTGGAAAAAGTGGGTTCTTAAATTTGACCTCGACTTAGAGTATTTTTCAAGGTCACTTACTTTTGAAAATATGGCGGATGAATTTCAGTATCGTTATTTTTTGTTGGATGATAGCGGTAACCTAGTCACTTCCAATCTCCAACAGAGCGCTGAAAAATTTATGTTTGAGACGGTTTTAGGTCAAAAAGAACAGTTAACTGTTGCCGATTATATGATGTCTCAAGAGTTAGGCAGTGTTGTTGTTAAGGGAAGGGAGGGTATATTTAACGTAACTTTTATACTAAACCATCTAACGGGGTGGCGGCTAGCTTTAGTCACTCCAGAGGAAGTCGTGCATTCTACTTTTGATATTACTAAAGAGTTGGTGCTTTCGGGCGACATTTGGTTGAACAGAAGTATTTTTTTCGCCGCCCTTATCTTGTTGACTTTCTTTCTTGCTATCAATTACGTGACAGCGAGTAAGATGTTGGTCCCTATTTCTAAATTGTTGGAACAAGCTGAATACTTAAAACATCGTGATTTTAATAATGTAACCCATAGGGTTCTAAGTCACGGCGATGAAATTGAACAGCTTTCCAAAGCCTATTCGGAAGCTGGCACTGAGATCAAGCATTTGGTTGAAGATTTAGAGCTGAAGGTGCTAGACAGAACGAAACAATATGAAAGTGCAGCAAAGCAGGCTAAAGAAGCCAGTATACAAAAGTCAACGTTACTTTCTAATGTGTCTCACGAGGTAAGGACTCCACTGAATGCAATTATTGGCTACACGCATATGCTGCTAATCGACAGTTCGACTAAAGAGTCTCATCGGCTGCATTTGAAAGGCATATCGAGTGCGAGTAATACCATTTTAAATATTGTAAATGACTTGCTGGACTTTGAGCGAGTTAGGGCTTCAAGTTTCAGTTTGAATCCTCAATGTATATGTCTACGAACTTTTGTGGATGAAATACAAGAAACTTTCTTACCACTCTTTGAAGAAAAGGCGCTGTCGCTGAAGGTTATTAGTCATCTCGATAGTGGCGCTACCTTGATGATTGATGAGCTTCGTTTAAAACAAGCACTCAGTAATATTATTTCAAATGCGATCAAGTTTACGAGCCAGGGGGGCGTGACCATCGAAACGGCGACCGATGGTAAGGTGTTCACTATTTCAGTGTGCGATACGGGAGTCGGGATTCCGCAGAATAAACTAGATGAAGTATTTAACAGTTATGAGCAGATTAACCAAGAAGATCAACAGTTTGGTTTTGGTCTGGGGTTGGCTATCACCAAGTTAATCGTCGAGCTTATGAATGGCACCGTAACAGTAGAGAGTGAGTTGGGAGTGGGTAGTACTTTTAGAATTTATCTTCCTGCGACCGAAATATTGAATATAGGTGAATGCTCAAAACATCAAAAAACACCCAATTTAGATACATTAAAATATAAATCAGACTTTGCAAGACAAAGGAGCTTAATTGTCGACGATGTTGAATTTAACCGAGAGATTCTTGAGTTTCACCTAACAGAGATGGGGTTTGAATGTATGACAGCCAATGATGGTTTAGCAGCGTTAAACCTCGCCTTGCAACATGAGTTTGATGTTGTGTTAACTGACATATCTATGCCTGTTATGGATGGTATAGAGCTTGCTCGTGAATTAGAAAAGCATAAAGTACCGGCACCTATCATTGCGGTTACGGCTAGAGCGACAACGACAGACGTATCTCAAATGAGTCACTACTTTTCATGTTACCTAACAAAGCCGATCAACCCTATAGAGTTGAAAGAAAAGCTCGATGACGTACTATCAGAACCAGCTCCTCACTGATGGACTTTAAAGTATATTATCAATGAGTTATCTAACGGTTTTTAGCCATTATTACTGAGTTTTTGATCTAGAGTTAATGAATTTCATTATTATCAGTGATCGAATGATGACAATCTCCATTAAAGATGCACATTTCATTTAATATGGTGGGCATTTTATATTTTTTAGATTGCAGTCTGCCCTTAGCTTTTATTTCTCTATCTACAATAATATGACCAATCACAACAATAAATAAGAAATTGAACTAATGTTTGGAAATATTATACGTACCTTTCGGGTTAACAACGGTTTATCTCAGACGATGTTCGTTGACTTGGTTCAAACGAGTAGCTCCCATTTTCGTAACCTAGACGTCGTTACACTAAGTCGTTGGGAACGTGGTGTTACGACACCTCATTTTAAAAGACAGAACGAATTGTTAAATTTGATTGGAGCAAATATTTTTGATGTATGGCAGGTAGGTCAATCAAAAAAGCATGTCGAAGAGATAACAAAAAAGTTAAACAAAAATGGATATTTAGATACTAATCAGGCTTATAATACCGAAGTTGTTACTATAAATTCAAATAACTCTTATCTTATAAATGGATTAAGTAAATTAATTGATGTTATTTTCGATTATGAAGAAAATTTAATTTTTCATGCTTTAGAAAAGACAGGGCTAAGTCGACAGGCAATAATCACAAAAATTATAAACCAATATGGCGGTGATTTAATACTTGTTACTGTGAATGGACAATTGATAAGCCATTTACTCAGTTCTAACGATATGCCCGCAAGTGATTTTTTAGAACTCGGCGATATTTACAAAAAAGAGCAGGCCCACCAAATTATTACATTTAACTGCACCTACTTTCCAGCATTTATTTATACAATGTCGAAAGAAGTTTATAAATATCTGCAAAGCTTAAATCCAGATAGAAAAATTTATTTATTTATTAATAACAAAAAAATGTTTGATTTGTTTTTTTCTTTAGGGTTCGAGTATCGGACTATAACAAGAAGCGGTCAGTCGATGAAGTTAATGTATTCTGAAGTGAATAAAATTAAATCAAATCGCTCGTGGGTTAGCTTGATCTCCAATTATAAAGGTGATGGTTATGAATAAAACTGTATTGATTGTTGATGATGTAGAACTATCAAGAGAAATTATTAAAAACGCTGTTAATTTATCGGGTGTAAATGTTCTTGTGAAATTTTCTGAAAATGCATTTGATGCAATGAATAAAATGAAAAATACTGTATATGATTTAGTTATCATGGATATTATGATGCCCAATGGTAACGGTTTTGAACTTTTAAGTATGATGTCTGAAAAAAAGATTAATTCTAAAATCGTAATTATTTCAGCGTTAGATCAATCTATTGTTAGTTCCACGAATATGTTGGGAGAACTCTATGAGTTAAGTATTGCAGCGTCACTAAAAAAGCCTGTCTTTGCCGATCAGATGAGTGGATTAGTTCATAAAGTTCTGACACAGAAAGCGTCAGCGCCTACTCAATCAGACATTGATAGCTGTGCATTGTCCATTAGCGATAGCTTTCCCATAAACTTAGTTTATCAACCGCAAGTTATTTCGAATAAGAAGGCTATTGTTGGGTTTGAAGTGTTGTCTCGGTGGTCTGATAACGATGGAAGTTTACTGCCACCTAGCTATTTCTTGCCAGTTATTGAAGAATTGGGGAAGCAAAAAATATTTACTAAGATTGTGATCAAAAAGTTTGTTGAAGATTATCATTTGCATTTTAGTGAGTTGGACAGTTCGTTGCGTTTCTCAATTAATGTCGATCCCAACTTACTCATTGACCAATCCATTATTGATGACCTTTTTGAGATCTATAATCAAGGGATAAGCCATACTATTGTTGTCGAGTTGACGGAAAGAAGCCTTTCCGCCGACGTCGATTATGAGGCATTATTGGCAAATATGTTAAGACTGAAGATGAAGGGTTTTGAGATTTCAATGGACGACTTCGGTATCGAAGCATCTAATGTTGAGCGTATGGTTGCCTTCCCCTTCAATGAAGTAAAAATTGATAGAGAGCTCACTTGTGGACTTAGTTATAACATTGAATTTTTTAAAAGAGTAGAAGAAGTCAAAAAGTTAGCTTCTGTAAAAAATATCCGTATTATTTACGAGGGGGTTGAGGACGAAGACACTTGTGCTTATTTGCAAGCTTTTGATGGTTTTAATCAGCAAGGTTACTTTCATGGGGTTCCATCCTTACCTAAAATAGCGGTTGAGATGTTATCTAGACAAAAAGTTGAGGTTTCATCCTAATAAGGTGTTGCAAGGCGACCTTCCTGCTAGAAAAAATCTTATAGAGGGTATCTATCAAGCTTTGTGTGTCTTAATAAGGGGCTATCGCTGGTAAAACGCGCTTTAGCCTCAAGTCGCACTCACTAAGACAAATACATAGCGGTGTTGCACAACCATCGCTCACTGCTTTCTTAACGACAGCACTGTTGTTCGGACTTTGGGTTACCCATAGAGTTTTGCAGCCAACCGTTAGATTACGCTAACATTCCCCCTCCAGTAGTAGTAAGCAGCGTTTCCATATGGAAGGTTTAGAGGTGTCGCTTCTTAATCCTAGTCGCTTTGTGTATATCGTTAGATCTTGTGCGCCATCTCGCAAACCTCGCTTTGCTAATGTAGGTTGTGTTTACGTCCCTATCGTTTCTTTAAGCGTCATTTAAGCACTGTTAGTTTTGTTGGTTATGTAAAAACGCTCAAATAGAAGAGGGTTTGAGCGTGTGTAAACAAAGCCGGAGGGATTAACGTTATTGAAGAGTTAAGGGGGTTAGCATTAAATTCGACACCGTAAGCTCAAAGTCTAACTGGTCTTGAAGCAGTTTCTCAATGGCTTGATTATCCGTTAACTTATAATAAGCATTTTCGAAATCCCACTCTAAAACTCCTCTCGTTACTGTGGTGTCAGACCATTTAAATTCTGCGCTATAGCGTAATGAACCTGAAATTGGTTGATGAGTATTTTGCCCAAAAATAAAAGCAACCTCACTCTCTGAACCTTCAGAACTAAAAACTTTGAGGGCATAAGCAGCTGTGATGTAAGTACTCAAATACTTTTGCCCCTCAGTAACCCAATGACTCCCCATTACATCTTTATAATATCCTGTATATTCACCAGACTTAAGACGGTAGACGTCCGAGAATACGGATAACTTGATGAGGTGAGGGGGGGTAACGGTGAGCTCTACGATGTCATCAAAATCACTATCATTGGCGTGAAATTTCGCACTGATAGAGGTAGTTCCGGTAGATTTACCTGTTGCCACTCCTTTGTTTTTAAGCGTATTCGATACTGTTGCAATACTTTCGTCTTGGCTCTGCCAAGTTAATCGAGCGTCTTTAGTTACATTATATCTTTCATTATCAGACATAATGACTTCAGCTTTAAATTGTTTATTTGAATTCGATGGAATTTGGGGAGTATTTAGGTTGAGTTGTGGTTTTGGGGTAACATCCAAGTCAACAATAACGGCATCTGAAATGTTAAGTGTAGCAGTATCGGTTATATTATAAGTATCGGATTCAACAAATGCGGTAATGGTAACATTGCCTACCTTTAACCCGTTAGCGACACCTTTATCAAGTAATGAATTGGATATCGTTGCTAAATCCGTGTTGCTACTACTCCAACTGATGGCGCTGTCTTTGGTTACATCTATGATGTTGCCATTAGATTGGTGCGCAAACACCTTGAGTTGATTTTTTAGTCCAACAGCAACGGTTTGATGTTTTGGCTGAATTTCTAATGATGTAATTTTCGACTCTAGCACTTCAAAATTTGCCTTTCCGTAAACGTTTTGACCATTTACTAAAACGGAAGCAAATATTTCGACTGAGCCCGGATTTACCCCGGTAACTCGACCTTTCGATCCCATATCATTTGAGATGGTAGCCGTCTCGGGATTACTACTTGACCAAGAAATTGAGCGGTTATTTGTGATATCAAGAATGTCACCGTTATCCAGTTGGAGTACGGCCGATAACTGCCCTTCCAAACCAACAATAATCGTTTTTTTTGGGGGCGACACGTCTAATGATATTGCAAGGGCGTCATTAATATTAAAAGTTGCCGAGTCGCTGAAGCGGTTTCCTGCGAAATAACTGTTCGCTGTAATACTGGTAGAGCCAGTCGATTTTCCTTCTGCAACACCTTTAGAGTCCTTCTGATTTGAAACTTCTGCTATGTCAGTGTCATTAACAGTCCATTTGGTCGAGTTATCGTTTGTGACATCAACGATTAGCCCATTGGATAGGTGGGCCATTGCCGTGAACGATTTAGTTAGACCAATGGCAGCTGTTCCCCCTTGAGGTGTGACTGTAATCGACTTTACAGTCAGTTCGATAACATGGATCATTGTCGTAGCATTAAAGACTTTTCCGCCGAAGGTCCCCGTTGCGCTGATTTTTACTTCCCCGGCGCTTACACTCGAAAGCCGCCCTTTATTACTGATTATGGCAATGGATTCATTAGAACTTTGCCACTTTACAGTTTGACTATTCGTGATATCTACTACTTTTCCATTTGTGAATACTTTTTCTACTTTGAGTTGAAGTTCAAGCCCCTTAACAACACGTTCTTGTTGAGGGGTAATAACGATCTCACTCACTCCTTGACATCCAATAAGAGCAATTAAGCTCAAGAAAATTAAAATTTTCGATGGTGATATTTTCATAATAAAAAATTATACTCTATCTTAACTATATGAAAAATTAATACTAATAAATATATCGCCAATCATAGATGGCACTTTATAATTTTAGTTAATAGTAGTGCTCATTATCTCTGTATTTGATAGGGATAATGACTATTTGTTAAAATTAGATTGAGTTTAATTTAAAATATTTCAATTTTAGGGAGAATTTTATTATAGTATTGGTAAGTCACACTATAGCTTATTTGTAATTCTATCTAATATTGGTTTAATTTAAGGCTCTGGCGGAATACATAAAAATTAAATGCTATTTCTCCTTTTTTATCTCTTTGTTATCTTGACTTTTTAACTCAAGCTAATAGGGCCTTTATTTTGATAAAAAAAATTAATATGTTAACTAACAAGCATTTTGTATGTTTGTTTCTAGCTCTCCCTTTATCTAACTTTGTAATGGCAGAGGACGTATTTAACCAACCCCATGCTCTTAATGTAAATCTTTTTGATAGCCGAAGCGGGGAGCCTATCAATGACGGTATACATTATGTCGAGGTCGATATTGTTGACAATGTGAGCGGGCAGGTTGTAGGTAATGAACGTCATGATTGTGCATTTTTTAATGGTTTATGCTCAATACCAGTAAATCAAAGCAATTTAACTCTTTTGGATAATCTAAAAGGGGTCTCCTTTTTAATCAATGCTCCAGATTTAGTAAACGAAAATTCTGTTTCTTTTGATATATCAAATGTATCAGTGAGCGTTGGCAAAATGGATCCTGAAAATGGTTCAGTTAAATACGAAGCACAGCCCGTCTTATATGCTCGGGTCGCCAAAATAGCCTCCAATGTCGTTGGAGATATCACTCCTAACACTATTGATACGTCATCAATCAGTATAAAAGGTGAACAAGTCATCAATGAACAAGGTGAGTGGGTAGGTCGAGGCGTATTGAAGGGCGACAAGGGTGATTTTGGTCCCAAAGGCGATAAAGGTGACCCTGGTGTTAAAGGTGCTCAAGGTGACACCGGTGCTAAAGGTGACACAGGCCCCAAAGGTGACACAGGAGCCAAAGGTGACACAGGAGCCAAAGGTGACACAGGAGCCAAAGGTGATAGAGGCCCTAGAGGATATACTGGTTCTAGAGGCCCTAGAGGTTATACCGGTCCTGTGGGGCCGAGTGGAGACTCTGGCTCGGTTTGCATGACAAGCGGCACAAATAATACGTATTGGCAGAAGATTCCTGCTCCTAGTTCTCATTCTGCAGCAAAAGCCGTGACTTTAGAGTTTCTTGGCCGTGAAAGCGGGGACGATTTTTACGTAAAACTGTTTCTAGGAACTCAAACCTATTACAAAGCAATAGATGAAGCGGTAATACTTGAGTCCTCTATTCCCGGGGTTAAGATTGCGCGCTTTTTAGGTGGCGATACTCCCACTATCACCTTCAACCACAAGCTTAATGGTCTAAAACTCCAAATATTTGCTCATGGTGTTGGTAAAGCCAGACAATATAGTATTCTAGGAACGAGTAAACATTGGGTGCAAGGCTGCTTTAAAGCTTTCTCTTTCTAGTTGTTGCTCAATACAATTGCCCAGATAGCAATAAAAAGGTCTGTCGCAAACACAAAAATGTTGTGGCAGGCCTTTTATAGGTATCTTACGTTTACTTTACTGATTTTGTAGTGGCTGAATCAATTTGGCGATTGATGTAGGGCTACCATACTTGAACTTGTCTGTGCGATTCTAAATTGGAGATTCCGCTGATAGGTTTATGCCTAATTATCACTTTGTCTCTTTCTTACAAAGTTATATCTGCATGTTGTAATCACACTTTAGCTTATGCTGTGTATTTCTGTTTACCGAAGTAGGCTTCATCAGGGGTTTTAGGTAAGCCTCCTTCCACACTCTAGGGTTCTGTTCCGAATGGCTTATTCGCCTTGTTGCCATTCTCAATCCAATAACAAAAATCTGCTTCGAGAGAAGCGTGTGTGCGACTAGTTTGCCACAAGTAAAAAAGCCCACTCTCAAGGCTGAATGAAAGTGGGCAAAAAAATTACTTAATGGTAGAGAGAGCATGTGACACTAGCAACTCTCTCTCGATGAGTGGCAGCCCATTATTGGTACAAAAATGTGTACTCGTTTTGCCAAAAGTTCATCTAGATATCAAATGAGACCATGTTATGAGTCTCTTTTTTATGAGTTTTCTTTTCAGTCAATTTGAGCTCAGTCTTACATCGAGCACTCTGTGAATTGAACTGTACTTGGTTACTGATTGGGTTAGATGCACAATTAGCCGTTGGCACTGTCCCAGTCCAACGTAGGGTGATATTCCCCGCCACTGATTGGTAAGAGATAAGAGTTGCTAATACCGCTGTTGAAACAATAAGTAATGAACGCATAACTAGGCACCTTTAACTTCCATGTTTTCGATGTGCTAATAATCACTCCTCAGAGGCACTTTGTAAAATAAATAGTTATAAATGTGCATCATTTCGATTGCATAAGATTCAATTTAAATTTGTAAGTTAAATTTAATGTTTTTTCTATCAATAGAAATGCTATTAGGAGGTTTGGACTGGAGAGTTAAGCGAACTTTAAAGAGGTAATTAAGCGGATGAGCAATTCAATAGGCTTGGTGGTCATTGGTTTTTTAAGTTTTTTTTATGAGGAGTGTGCTCTTTTTTGGATACCTTACTCGCCTTCAGACAACGGAACCACACCAGAAGTTTTAGTGGAATGTCGTTGTAAAGTGATTTACTAAGCTTCGAGATATTTAGAGTAAACAACTTATTCGTAACTTCCCAATCTAGCGATTAAGCTTAAGTGCCTGGAAGTATGAACGATTTGGTTTGATAGGGTCGTGAAGCCTAACTTAGGTCGTGTAAGATGTTTTATAACTATTTATTAAACAAACACTATAAAAGTGTTTACTATACATGTTGTGTACCGTGATGGTTGCATACATATATTAGCTACGCTTTCACCTATTGTTGTTCATCGGCAGCAATAGGTGCTTTTTATTTTATGCATAAGCTAAACATAAATTTGTGGTTGTTAGTTATATTTATCCAACTCTTTATTGACCTGGCACCACCCGAACCTAAATCAAAGCTTTATCGTTAAGCGCCTTATTATACTGATTATCAAAAAATGAAGAGCAACAAACAGGTTGAACAATATTATGGTTAATAAATTTTTAGTACTTTTATTTTTCTTTTTATCTATGAATGTTTTTGCTAACTGCAGAGTACCCTCTGATTTAAATGGTATCACATTCACCAATGTTATTTCTCCTCTTTACAACGTACTCAATACAAATGCAGGGGCAGTTGCACATGTTACTTATTCTAAGGAAAAGTATATAACAAAGTTTATTAACCGTGATTTAGGCCCATTTGAAGGTTACTATAAATATAGAGTTTTGGATGCTGATAAAGGTATTGGATTATATGAAGGTTATGAATCATTACCTTTTACTAAACCTTCACATACTGTTTTATTTAAATGCAGAAGCGATACTAGTGGTTTAGCTGTTTTCACTCAAAATAGCGGTACCCATGAGCCGTCAGTAAGACAAAACTCTATTGAGTATAATATTTTAAATTAATAACTACCATCGAAGTTAACTGGCTATTACGCTCATTCATTGATTTACTCTGTTGGCTTCGGGCTTTGTGGCGTAATTCAGTTTAGAGACAGAGTTGCCCGTTTCGTGTGTTTCTTAATCAATACGATAAGTTTCAGGCATACCTAACCCAGCCAGCTTGTTCAACGCTTTTATCATCGCCCACTTGGGCATTGTAATTTCTTAGGCTCAATGGCCCTCCTAGCAACTGTTTAACTCGATATATCACGGTTTCTGTTGTGGTATCCATACCGCTTTTCCAATACTTATTTGAGCGACAACCCACGACGAGGTTTCTAGGTTGACCCCGCCCCCAGAAGGCTGCTCCTTCTTTTATGGGAATATGCACAATGGTTTGCTTCATCCTAATAGCAGCGTGACATGCTTTCGTGTCGTCAACGCTATCACCAGACATCTTATGTATGCTTGTATCGACGCCAATATACAGTTTTTGTCAGACTCTACGTTTCCCGCCCATTCCGTGTTTTTTGATTTTCCATTCATCTTAGTCATAAACCTTAAGGTCAGTCGCTCCCAATATCTGTGGAGTTTACGCTTGAAATGAAATGCTCTGATGAGCATTAACGAAACAGCGCAAATGATAGGTGTTTCAGTTAGAACGGTTGCGCGTGTCGATAAGAAGATGAAAGCAAAGCGAGGAGATGAATAGATGAGTCTTATGGGCTTAGGTTTTGTGTTTTCAATAAAGTTGTTTGCGCTCTTTTCTACGTTGTATCGCCTTGTGGTGATCCTCAAAGGTCTCCCTCCAAATCAATCGTGTGAGTTCTACTGGTATGCAAAAAATTAAAAGCCCACTCTCAGTCTGAATGAAAGTGGGCAAAAAAGAATTACTTAATGGTAGAGAGAGCATGTGACACTAGCGATTCTCTCTCGATGAGTGGCAACCCATTCTTGGTACAAAAATGTGTACTCGTTTTGCCAAAAGTTCATCTAGATATCAAATGAGACCATGTTATGAGTCTCTTTTTTATGAGTTTTCTTTTTAGTCAATTTGAGCTCAGTCTTACATCGAGCACTCTGTGAATTGAACTGTACTTGGTTACTGATTGGGTTAGATGCACAATTAGCCGTTGGCACTGTCCCAGTCCAACGTAGGGTGATATTCCCCGCCACTGATTGGTAAGAGATAAGAGTTGCTAATATAGCTGTTGAAACAATAAGTAATGAACGCATAACTAGGCACCTTTAACTTCCGTGTTTTTGATGTGCTAATAATCGCCCCTCCGAGGCACTTTGTAAAATAAATAGTTATAAATATCAATTGCTCCAATTGTATTAAATGTTGTTAACTTTGATTTGAAGTGAGAGGTATGAGTCGAAATTGCCATTAAGACATTTGGATAGTATGGCGAGACTTTCTGTTTTCACCACAGCACAAGAGGGGCTTTGTTGCTGAAATTGATGGAACTTAATCAAGAAACTACGAGCTGATCGGCTACATCCATTAATCGTCGTAGTCTCATACCTAAACCTCGTTACAAAACAACTAACTGGAAACAGTACAATAAAGCCTTAATAAACCGTGGCTCTTTGACCTTTTGGGTTGATGAGGAAACGATAGCCGAGTGGAAGAAAAACAAACAAGGCAAGCGTGGTAGACCACGCCGACTCAGTGACTTAGCTATATACTACCGCACGGATGCTGAAACGCGTTTTCTCTATGCTATTGAGAGCGCTGCAAGGTTTTCTCGACTCAGTGTTTAAATTCGCTAACATCCCGCTTATTGGTCCACACTACACCTGTATAAGTCGTCGAGCTAAAGAAGTAGAGGTTTCATTTAAAAACAAAACCAGAGTAGCAATACAACACCTAGCCATTGATGCTACTGGCCTCAAAGTTTATGGGGAAGGTGAATGGAAGGTCAAGAAGCATGGTACTTAAGGGAAGCGCAGAGTGTGGCGTAAGCAGCATATCGCTGTAGATGCCAGTACCGACGAAATAATCGCAGCAGAGTTAAGTTTATCTAACGTAACCGATGGCGAAGTGCTCCCCAACTTACTTAAGCAGACACGTCGTAAAATCGTTGAGATAGCAGGCGATGGCGCTTATGACACAAAGAATTGCCATGATGCTATACAGAGCAAACAAGCGGTGCCGCTCATCCCGCCACGCGAAGGGGCAGCCTTCTGGGAGCAAGGACACCCTCGCCACTTAGCAGTAGGTTGCCAGAAGCTCTACGGCTCTAACAAGAAGTGAAAAAATTGGTTTGGCTATCATAAGCGCTCACTATCAGAGACAGCAATGTATTGAGTGAAACAGTTGTTAGGCGGAAAGTTAAGCTTGAGGAACTACAACGCTCAGGTTGGTGAGACTTACGCAATATCAAAGCATTGAATAAGCTTGCGGGGCTAGGTATGCCTGAAACTCAGTATATCGTTTAGGAGTTAAGCACAACGGACAGATATACCTTCTCTCTGAATTAAGCAACAAAGCCAATATAGGGCTGATTAATGCATATCTGAACGCATTTTGTCGGCTAGCGCAAAGAACACAAACAGTACAAAGCATACAAGTGCGACACATAGTGAGGCTACGATGGTTGTGGCATCTTTGGAAATCAGTGGCACGACGATAGAAGCTAACGCTATCAACATAACAAGGATATGAACGATTCGTCCGGGAACAGGGTTTTTATGACAGAATGAAGCCCATAGGTAACGCATTTTTAACACCAGTATAAAGTTAGTGGTTTTATTCTATTTTCTTAATGAGTACTTTGTAAATAGGTTTTTAGTTACAGATGCCCGTAAATATGATCTAAGTCGTTCTAGTATAAAACTGTTTAAATAACATTAAGTTATTGCTTGTTGATAGAATGCTTACCAGTCATATGAGAGGCATAGTATTCCGTATCCTTGAAAATGATAAGTCAAACATTGTTCGATTTTTGGTTTCTTGACTGGAGATCTCATTTATTGAGTATTCTATTAAGAGACCGTTTGCCTATCATTATTTGTCGCGTCAATGTCTATATGATTAGAATCAGTTTTTAGTCTGTGATGCGTTTTATTTTATTTCTCAAAGAGATTTTTTGATTTGAGATCGCGGTAATCTCGTTCGCAAATCTGTTTGATATACTCAATGTACATTCGAAAAATGTGATGGAGATGATATGTCGAAAACCGCGAAGATCATGAATGAAGATAAGTTGGTCAAGAAGGCGTTGGAAGTCGGTTTTAAAATGGCAAAATTACAAGGTTTTGATTTGCCGCACTCGTCTCAACCTATAAAAATTAAATCAGTGTACCTGTTTTTGGTCGAAGTGAATCAGATTACGCCTCTTCCAGAAAGTAAGCTTGATGGGGCCAATATTAAAAAGCGTTTGGCGCTATGGATACACAACGCATTGCCTGATAACGATCCTCTGAAGTAAGTAGAGACTAATTTGTTTTTATGTTTGAAGCCTAGCGACCATTCGCTAGGTTTCTTTGTTTTATGGTGACCTTTTTAAGTTTGATTTGCTTCAGTAAAGTAGTATCAAACCTTGGTAACCACCTACTTGCACTTTATCTATATATTCACCTACTCTGCCATCAGCACTTACGGGCTTCATTGGTGGGTCTAATCGGATAGAGATTTTCTCTGCGGCATAAAAGTCAGCATTTCTACCATAAAAATCGGTGCGATAGAGAACGCGTCCATGCTCAAATTCTCTGGCAATCACCATGTCTTCTGGGCCGCCTTCTACAACCTGTTTATCTGATTGATAAAGGAAGTAGGCATGAGTGGGTAGTAGTAAAACCTTTTCATCCGGTAGATCTTGATGAGCGACCTGAGATTGCGAAGCGTTACCGACAATCGTGTAGTCCTCAGGCTGTGGAGAGTGAGTCGAGAGCATCAGTGTAAGTGGTTGAAAGCCCTTTGGAATGATAGCTGAAGGCATACCCAGATCAATATTGAGTAGTGCTGTGGGTTGGTAAGCCATATTTTTGGGTACGCGATCTTTCCAGAAATTATCTGTTGTGGTGTTATTGCTCCCATACACGTAATCACTGTTCCACTGATTGAAGTAGCTGCGTCCTGGGTGGTAGTTAAGGTAATAGATTACGATAGTTGAGTACTGGTCTTGTTGCCAATTTTCTTGGTTGTTTCCCAAGTATTGTACGCGTCCATAGCGCGTAGTCGCTTGTTGGATGACCTTTGAACCTGAATAGGCGAGTGCTGAGTTATCCCAAAACTTCGATAGTCCGCTATAGCCGCTAAAGCCAGTAGACGGGAATATATAGTGCTCCCTGAAATACAGGTTTCCTGCACCCAAAAGGTGCGATTGCCCATTTCTACCATAAAGGTTGGCCGTTCCAATATTGAGCCCGATTAACGGTTTGTCAATAACGGCAGTCAATCGTTTGAGCAAGGCGGAAAACTGTTGTTTGTAGCGTTCATTAGCATCAATTGAGCCTGCGATAACACCAAGTTCAGCGATGTTTCCACCAGAGTAGATATCAAATTGATTGCTACCTAAAAGCTTGTTGGTGTCATCGTTGTAGGCGCCATCTAGCCCTTGTTGTGTCCAATATTGAGCATAATAACTGCCCATTGCTATTAATAGCCCCGGGCTTACCAAATTGGTTAGCGACCATGATGAGTTCTGGTCCCACATTCGACCAAAAGGAATAACACGAGATTCCCAACGGAACCGAGCGGTGGCAGATGTGTTGCTTCGATTTTTATACTCAGCAGGAGACAAGTAGTTGTCTTGGTTAAGGTCGGCCGATTGGTCGAAGCCACGAATTTTTCGCCAATGTTTTGGTGCATGGCTAGGGGGCTTTTGGCTAGTTTTTCTAGAGCCAAGCTTCATGGTTTTCAACGGTAAGTTCTCTATAGCAATTCTTGGAAAGCTATCTGTGAACTGAATGCGACTTAAACGGGGTCGAATATCACTGCCCTGACCTTGCCAACGCACTCTAACTACGTATAAACGCCCACCATCACGGACAAAAGAGGAGCCAAAATATTGGCCGCCACCATAACTTTTACCACTACCATCATGAGTGCTTGCTCTTACCCAGTCAGAGGGCACTTGCCAGCTAACCGCTTGGTTTTGAATCATGTTCTCGGTGTTATCTTCACTTATAACAAGATGAGACCATGCAGTGACTTGATTGTTGGTGTTCACCTCTGAAGGATATTCAATCCAAAAGTTCCCACCTTGTGCAAAACGTGAAAACTGAAACTCCACACTATCGAATTGTTCTGAGTGGTATAGGTAGAGTGCACCACCTTGTTGGAAATGTTCAAAGACATCGGCATCCCAAGGAGGTGGTTGGTAAAGGGCAAAACCAGCGTGCATTGCGTCTGCGGTATAACCCACAAGCATGGGTTTACGATTTAACAGGGTATTCTCGCCATGAGCTGAGTTTGGCTCTGCAAGGATGGTGTCTTCTGAAAAGTGTAAAAAGAAATCTTCGTAATCGATGCCGTATCGTTCTGCTATTTCTCTAATCTTGTCTTCGAGTGCTCCTGAGTTTAACTCTAGCTTTTGGTTGTACATGTAGCCAACCGCCGGAATTTTGGTTTTAAGTTTTTGGTTAGCATTAACTCCAAATATCAAATCGTTATGGTTGATCTCCCAATTAATTACATCGTGGGCAGATATTTCATTACCTTGTAAGTCGATCCCTTGCTCATGTTGGCCGGGTAGAACGATCGCGTAGTTGGCCCAAGCAATATTGGGAATGGTAAGGCTGGTAAGAAATAGGGCAGAGACTAATCGTGTTGTTTTCATTATGTTTCCTAGCCATTCACTCTTTAAGTGTTATCCCTGTTTGGTAAGTGTAGCCAATCGTAATATCTGTGTTCTGTTTCGTGACATGCCTGATGTTGAGGTGCGCACGCTTTTCTTGATTCGGCGTGTTATTTGCATCTCCTGTTCGTGGAAGCGCTTTACTAGTTGTGGTAACTTGACAAGTTAACGCTTACTAACAAGTATTAAATTGATGATTTTTAATCTGTAATCAATAGATTTGCCGATTTTGAATGCTGTTTGGGGCGTAGGTGTGGATCTTCATTATGACGTTCAATATGACTGAAATTAATAAATAGCGAGGGAATACCTCTTATGATGTCTTTACTGTTTCTACTATTACTCGTGGCGATGTTATGCGCTTTTTTCGACAAGAAGACCGCGGCTTATGGCTTTTTTGCGGGCTCCGTGATCCTTGGGTTGTATTGGTTTAATCACCATGCGACTGATTCATTACCCATTTTATTGTAAGGAGCTAACATGAATCGAAATCAGTTAACGCTCCTAAATACGCTAGGCCTACTCGGCATGACAGCCGTTCTGTTGATAGGCTTTATCCTTCAGTTTGTTCTTCATGAGTTGCCTTGCCCGTTGTGTTTATTGCAACGTATCGGTTTCGTGATGGTTGCGTTTGGCTTTATGTTGAATGTGGTTTATGGGCCTCAACCTCGGCACTATGGCATTATTTTGATCGGCGCCTTATATGGTGTTGCCACTTCACTAAGGCAGGTCTCATTACATGTAATTCCAGGTACGCCTGGCTATGGTAGTCCTATCTTTGGAATGCACTACTACACATGGGCTTTCGTGTTATTTGCTGCGACCATATTAGCGGTTGCCGTCATTTTAATATTGACTAACAAAGAGTCGTCGCAAGAAGCTTATAAGATGAGCAACTTGGGACGTGTGGCATGCTTATTAGCCATCGTTGTGGTTGCACTCAATGCTATCGCTACTTTTGTTGAATGTGGACCTTATCAGTGTTCAGACAATCCAGTGAGTTATTGGCTGCTTAACTAACTGACGAGTCAGTTTATAGTGAAAAGAAAAGCCACAGCTTATTGCTGTGGCTTTGTTGTTGAGTGGCAGCTGAACATTGGTTAAAGTCTGACAACGCTTTGCTAGCGTGCGTATGCATTTGGCCTATTTCATGGTCTGCACCGTCAAAAATTTCGCCGGACAGCATTTTCTCGAGCTCTGTTTTCATTGTCTGCATCTTACTAGTCAACGTGGGTTTTTGAATACGGATAAACGGATATAAAAAAAGAGAAAAGCCTCAGCCTTTCTCTTCCTATTTCTCTAGCTAGCAATCAAAGTTGCTTAAATTAGATTTGCTTAACAAAACCCATTAAATGCTGCTTCACTTCGTCTGAAGCAAACGCGCTCTCGACAGAGTACTTGTAGATTTCTACGTAATCTTCTTTTGTTAGGCCGAATGTTTCACACACACGCTTCACTTCGTTGGTCATGGTCGTGTTCGACACAGTGCGGTTGTCTGTGTTGATCGTTACAACGATGCCGTCTTTTTTGAATTCAGCAATTGGGTGGTCGCTGAATTTGTGAATACATTTGGTTTGAACGTTACTTGTTGGGCAAGTCTCAAGTGCAACTTGCTTCTCTTTAACGATGTTGTATGCGTCTTCGTTACCTTGGATGTGAACACCGTGGCCGATACGTTCAGCATCCAACATAGTTACTGCATCGTAAACGTTTTGACCATGCCATTGCTCACCAGCGTGAACTGTAATGCGGTAGCCTTTTTCAAGTGCGTATTGTGTGTATTCTGGGAATTCAGCACAGAAACCTGGCTTTTCACCACCTGCGATATCAAACGCAACAACACCTTTACCTAAGTAGGGTTGGCCTGCGTCGATCACGTCTTTGATAGAGTCTTTAGGGAACATACGAAGCACAGACATGATGTAGTTGCCTTTGATGTCGTATTTCTCTTCAGCACGCTTCATGCCTTTTACTGCGCTTGCAATGATCGTATCAAGAGACAGACCTTTGTTCACATGTAGGATTGGCGCAAAACGAACTTCTAGGTACTTAACATTTTCTAGTGCTGCGTCTTCGTAAAGCTCAAAAGAGATACGCTCAATCGCTTCTTCAGTCTGCATTACTTGTAGTGGCAGGCTGAAACAAGCTAGGTACTCATCTAGGTTTTTGCAATCTTCTGGCACCGTTAGAGATTGAACAACCGTATCGCGATCTTCAGGTAATTCGATATTGTACTGTTTTGCTAGGTCAATAATCGTATCTGGGCGAACACTTCCGTCTAGGTGGCAGTGTAAATCAATCTTTGGTAGTGCTAGAAAATCCATGAGTATTCCTTAATTCTATTATTCTTTGAGTGTTTTAACTCACATGCGCTAAATTTACCAAGACAATGATATGATTTAAAGTGACAATTAATCATCATTAACCTGAATTTAGGGAATATCATGGTAGATGTTAAAAGCTTACTTAAATGCGATATGAATTTGCTGCTTTGCTTACACGTTCTGATTGAAGAACGCAGTGTGAGCAAGACGGCAGAGCGACTCTTTTTGAGCCAGTCTGCAGTAAGTAAACAGCTCACCAAACTCAGAGCTTTGTTTGATGACCCGCTGTTTGAGCGAGAATCCAAAGGGTTATTCCCCACGCCCAAAGCACTCGCGTTAGCGCCTAAGATCCACCAAATCTTGTTGCAAATCGAAAAGCTGACCGTTCCCGAAGTTTTTGACCCTAAAGACAGTGAACGTACCTTCACTATAGACCTTGTCGAAACCGCTTACACGGCGATCTATCCACACTTTATGCCGACTGCTCTTTCGGATGCGCCTCACATTACCATCAATAGTTCAACTTGGAGCAGTGACAGCTTCAAGCGCTTACTCAAACGTGAAGTGGATTTTGGTATCGGTATCTTTGAGCTGGATGAACGAGCGTCTACCCATGTGCAGTGCATTCCTGATGATCTAGATTACGTTGAGCTATGCTTGGATTATTCGGTGTGTTTGATGCGAAATAACCATCCTGCGTTGCAAGAGGAGTGGAATCTCGACACCTTTTTAAAATATCGACATATACAGTTGGTGACAGGTGGTGCGGGTGATTGGCTCTTAATGGAGGTGCTGAATTCTAAGCAATTGGAAGTCAATAAAGCCGCTAACGTATCGGACATCACCAGTGCCATTAAGCTGTGTAAGCAGAGTGATCTTCTGATGTGTTACCCATACAATTCGGTACGGGATTATATTGATAGCGGTGAGTTAGTGATGAAGCCCGTTCCGGTTGATTTGGTACCTGGAGGCTTGTTCCTGTTATGGCACAAATACTTCGATTCAGAGCCGAGCCACAAATGGCTACGAGAGTTGATTATCCAGCAGACACGTTAATTTGTTTTTCAATTTGGTTTTTCTGAAAGTAAAATTAGTGACGAAATAAATAGAATTTATTTCGTCTTTTGGAATTAGGCTTCGTCTTATTCTGAGGGCTATTTTTATTTGGATGTGATATATGACAACTTCACTGTTACCACAACAAGCTCACGGCAGTGTGGATGAACGCTTGAAACCAGCACGCCAACCATCGCTGTGCGCGATACTCAGCAAATTATTGTGGAGGATTTGGTGAGCGAAATCGGTTTGTTCACCGCTTACTATCAAGGTAAGCCAGTTACCGAACTGGATGGTTACGCAGGCTACTTGATCCGCAGTAAACCAACCCGCGAAAATGAAAGCGGGATCCACAGCAGCAAAGGGATTTTGGATTCTTTGGTGTTGATTGACTAATTAAATGAACATCTTTAAAAAACAGAACTCATGTTCTGGTTTTTTTGTATCTGCTCTTAGCAAAGCCTATGTTTTGATACCAAAACAATCACGTCCCTAACTTAGTAAAAGCTAAGGGTGTTTGTCCGGTTTGTTGCTTGAAAAAGGCAATGAAGGCGCTGTTCGAAGAGAACTCTAAATAGTGCGCGGTGTCGGTAACCGTTCGGTTTTGAGCAAGTAGCTCGATCGCCTTGAAGGTAAGGAATCTCAATGTTTCCTGACCTGAACAATCGCGGCATAACTCACGTCAGAATGAGTCCCGGACAGACCTAACTTCTGCTCTACAATCTAAACACGGATGTTTGTTGAACACTTTCATGCTGTTTTCGCTATTTCAGATACACCCATCCTGTGAAACGCCTAAATTGACCTGATTTGGGCTTGAACCAGAGCATGGTGGACCAGCTCTGACAGCGGCTCCCCAGCCCTAAAGCGAAGAAACGTTAAACGGTGCCCACAAAGAATGCACTCAAACGGATCAACCTTCACATACCCTTTCAGCATAGCTGCGTAACCGGGCATTTCAGGTGCGTCTTTAGGAGCGACACCCAAGGCACCGTAGACCTTAGGGAGCATCTCACCACGACGTCGGTTTGATAGAAAACCGAAGTATCGAATCATTTTGAAGTGCTTATCTGGAATATGCTCAATCATGCGTTCTATCAGAGCTTCTGGACTCAAAATGAGGGATTCCGTTCGACCATTCCTATGGTTGAGGTAATCAAACGTCACCAAGCCTCCCTGGAAGTTATGTCGTAAACGCGACGCCGATATCGGTGGCCGTTTTAGGTATCGACCCAGGTAAGTCATGGTTGGCGTCACGTTGGCTGTTTTCTTTGCAAAGTGCAGCTTCCATCGACGGCAATATTGGCTGGTTAAAAATCGGGACCAATCTTGCTCATTACGAATGAAAGGGCAGTCCTCTCCACTCAAGTCTAACTCTGAGTAATTGGAGCTGAGAAGTTGAGTGATGGCACCGCGCCAACACTTCTCAGTGGTCTTAGCTTTAAAGAAAATCGGCTTCCATAGACCAGTCTTCTTACATAAACCCCCACGGGTGACAGACAAATGGATGTGCACATTCCAATTCAGCTTTCTGCCGTAGGTATGAAGTGCACAGAACACGCCAATATCGATATCGAGTTGCTTTGCCCATCCTAAGAAGATTTTGGCTGCGCAGCTAAAGAGATGATTGAGAAGAAAACGATTATCCCGAAAGATGGGCCACAGCGTGTGAGGTAGCGTCAACGTAACGTGTTGATACTCACACTCAGGAAAGACATGTTGTTGCTTTCGTATCCACCGCTCTGTGGCTTTTATGCCACAACTGCTGCAAAAGCGAGATTTACACGTCTGGTGAATGTATTTGTGATGGGTGCAGTCAGCATGAGTGCATCGATACTCTTTAGAGCCAAAAGCAGCGGTACTGCAAGCGAGCATCTTGGTGACGTTTTCAATGACGACGGTTCGGAGGGTTTCTCGGTACTTATTGAGGTAGTTCAGCCAAGTATCGTTGGCATTGAAGAGTTGTTTGATGGGCTTATTCGGATGCATGACCTATAGGATAAACGATCCATGTAAAGCACCCTAGTCGGTTGAGTCTCTTTGTTTTCGGCCGTAGGCCGCTCAGGCGACACCGTCGCCGGTTCATCAACCGCCATTGTTGACGCCAATCTTGATAGGTCATGCCGGCTTCGGCTTTAAATAGACGAGTGATGGTTTTACTGCTCGCTCCGACGGATGATGCCAATACATTCAACGGGGGGACGATAAAATCGGCTTGGTTGACTTGTGCGCAGAAACGCGCCAATCGTCGGTCTGTTGGGAGTGGAAGCATTAAGGTTTGGTGTGTTAAGGAATGAAACTCTTCCCAAAAAAGTGCAGACGTATTGAGTGTCTTGTGCTCCGTGATATCCCATTCCCATAATGCGATCTTATTGATCAGCGCTTTCAGTAAATCGTTAACTTTAATCGTGGTGATCTCTTCTGGGCACTCAAATACATCGGTATCAAAATACAGAGAACGATACGCGACTACGTTGGTCATTTGCGCTCGGTGTGGAACATGTGGCGGGATCCACACAGCCTTAGTCGGAGGCAGAATACACAAAGCATTATCCAGTGTTAAGGTAATGCACCCTTGCGGCGCATAAAGTAATTGCCCTTTGCGATGCTGATGAATACCTGAATCATGCTGTCCTAGCTCTGCTGCTATTCCCACTACGCTTGCTTTAATGCTATCGGCATCAAAAGCACTGCTGTCATCGATAAATGCCATTTGTCTTAATCTTAATGTTTTTGTATTTAATACTTCTATTAGGTCAAGGTTAGTGTCACCTACGCTTCGCGTCAAGTTAATGGATTTAAGGTGATTGGCTTTTTAGGCTCTATAGAAGATCTCATTGATATGGGTAGAACAATCATTCTACCTTGAGCCAGTTCCCATTGATTTGGTACTGGGCGGGTTATTCTTGTTATAGTACCGTTATTTCGATTCTGAGCCTAGCCATCGCTGGCTGCGATAATTGATTGTTAAAAAGACACAAGATTCTCAATTGGTTTACCTACTATTGGGCGCAGTAAAATGTTTTTTAGGCAGTTCGATTAAGCTGTTTGCGAGAGTAAGTTGAGTGAATTTGCTTTTTCGGGCTGGCGTTAGATTAAAGAGCAATTAAACGCCTATTGTGTGTAAAGCCAAATGATTCCGCTGTATGGGTTCGCTTTAAGTGCTTCTAACCTACCCCCCAACTGAGCCTGAGTGCATATGACCATCAAGGTCTAAAATATAGACTGAATTCCCTTCGCTTTTTTCTGTTTGAAAACCTTGGAAATAGGTGTTGTAGTATTATCAAAGGTTTCGAGCTTCAGGTAACGCCTAATGACCAACAGGTTCACTTAATCTGGATTTACCCAAAGCTTTGCAAAGTCGCACCAACCAATAGAGTTAATTTCGACATTTCTTACTCGAGATGGAACCGTTAGCGTTAAACTCTCTGATTTGAAGATCGCAAATACATTATTGTTGTAGAGATCAGTTATTAGGCCATCTATTAAGGTTTCTCTCTGAGTAGGGGACTCAGTTTTACGTATGATGTTTAAAGTGTTAGCTAAATTATCATGCTGCTCCCAAGTTAGATTTTTACTCCAAAAAGGGTAAAGCTTGAAAAAAGCAAACAAGCTTGTAACTCGATCTCCCTCTAATCGAATCCCACCAATAGCCAAGTCTTGGTTAGGTACAGCACGTCCGTATGAATGCTGACGACCAATAGGCTTTTTACTTATGGATGAATTGACACGCACTAACTTACGAGCAAAGTTGCGATTTTCATTGTTGTTCTCATAGCTGAACGATATGGGAAATGGCCATTCAAATGATGATTGGTCATTGCATTGAAATAAATTGATTAGTGAATTTTTGATGGAAGTGGTTTGGAGCTCACTATGATTAAGTAAAATGAAAAAGTAACCAATATCACTCGTTGATACTTTGTATTTGTTCTCATCACCATCAAGAAAGAAGAAATTCTCAGCGCACTTTTTGTCTTGCTCCCATTCCGGATGAATCCAAAGTTCAATCCTTTCAATTAATGCGCATTGGCCGCTGTATTGGTCATTTCGTGCTAACCTAAGAACTCGAGTTGAGTTAACCTCAACAAGAAATGGCCCAGATCCTATGGGCAAGTAACTCATGTCTGGCTGATAAATACTATGTTTAGGCATAATTGCTGTTTCAGCTCTGGACAACAACAGAGGTAGGCTAGGGTCTTTGGTTTTCAATCTGATAATAATGCAATACAACGAAGCTATTTCTATGTCGCTAATATGATCGTATAACCTTTGCCAGTACACAGATAGAGACAAGGCTTTTAAGCTTTCAACAACATCTATTGCTGTTACGGCTGATTGGTCATGAAAAATTGCTGAGGATCTCAGATGAAAAGTCCAATTCATATGGCCTTTATCACTTTCCCAGTGATGCGCAAGATCTCCTATAAGCTCTGACCCGTCATAGGTGACTAAAGTCTGAAAAACTTCATGAATTAGATGTCTTTCAGTTCGCTCTATAGAGTTGTGAGGGTGTAGTGGTCCTATCTTTCTGTGAAATGGAGCGTAGATAGTTCTCTCATTTTGGCTAGATGTTCGCTCCAAATATTGCTTTAATCCGACTGCAGCATCTCGTTTGTTAAAGCTCACTAATTGGTGTGCTTGTTCATATTTTGCGCTTTCTATAGCTTTATCTACTTGTGCGTAACAAGCATCGATTGGTTCTACGACGCAGTTAAGTTGCCCTCTTTTGCCTCGTCCTCTAGCTGGAGCCCAAGTCAGCCAATTCATTTCGGACATTTGTTTAAGTAGAGTTCGGGTATGCCTTTCACTGCACATAAAGGCGGTAGCGATCTGTTCAATCGTCACCTTATTCGTGTCGGGACCCATTTTTTGAAACAGGTCCTCGTACAATTCTAGTTTACGTTTATTCATTTATTTTCGCAGTTTCATTGGGCTGTTCTCGTTGAGTCATTCGAGTACGGTTCTCTCTCTGTGTATCCTCCCAAAACTTGTTAGTGTCAAATATTTCATTGAGCCTTTGCACTCTTTGCGCTGGTGTCATATAGAAAATCCGAGCCAGCAATCCCCGTGTTTTCTCGTGTTGATAAGTTGATTGAATGAACTTTGCAATGTAGTCATAAGTTGTCATCTTTTTTACCTGTATGAATGAAAGCATAGACAGGCTAAATGATTTCAGAAAGACAAAACCGGAACACTTATAGAGTTTGTTCCTGTTTTACTAACTGAAGAATCGTTGCTAATACACATAGTTCGCGGGTGCTGAGTGTAAACGACGTGTGTTACAAATGATAAATCTGACATATCTC
Organism: Vibrio sp. nBUS_14; assembly: GCF_051201655.1. Classification (NCBI taxonomy): domain Bacteria; kingdom Pseudomonadati; phylum Pseudomonadota; class Gammaproteobacteria; order Vibrionales; family Vibrionaceae; genus Vibrio; species Vibrio sp. nBUS_14. Next base: position 184,822 of record NZ_CP179207.1, on the reverse strand, counting down.
AATGTTAACGGTTTAGGATAACTCTAGCTTCTTAACTTTGTGCAACCATATGTGAGTAGATTGAAATACTTTTTGATGGTAGTGGTGGTTGCATTTTTTCAGGTTCAAATATGGCTTCAGCTATAAAGGTTCCTTAGCTACCACTGAGCTTGTAAAACTTCATAATGATTATCCGGTTGGCGTACTCGAATATAAATATTGAAGAGAGAGACAATTAAGGTCGTCGCAGATTTATAATATGGATACCAACACACGAATCGACTGGTACTCAAAAAGCGATTTCCAAATGATGGTGGAGGCTTTCAAGCATGTTGACCCTTCTGCTCCGCCTAACTCATTGGTGTTGTAGTGTTGACTGTGGATGCTGGTTTATAGCAGTTTTTTGTGAATGGTCTTACGAATGAGTAAGACCATTTTTGTTTTTAATTGAAGCCGCTACGATGTGCGCGAATTTGATTTAAGGGATTTCAGACAGTTCTTGCTTTAAGTCATCTATTTTACGCTGCTCTTTTTCTATCTTGCGCTGATACTTTTTAATTTTGTCCGACCTGTCGTCTTGTTTGGCTTTTTCTAAGTTGGCTTGGTATTCAGCCAAATCTTCCTCATTGGATTCGATTTTTTCACGAAGGTCGTCTTTCAAACCTTCGTTGGTGCAGTTCTCTTTCGTAGCTTTCAGTGCTGTGGTCAATCGCTCGACTTTGTATTGATTGTCGTACTGTTCCGCTTTCTTTATTTGGTATTCGATCTCACAGAATTTCTTCTCACAGCCTTTGAGCGCGTCGCATTCGGTACTTGCCATACTGCTAAAAGAAAATGCACTGAGGAGCAGTATTGAGCCTTTTAGGTGTCGATTCATGATTTACCTTCTACTGGTTTTGTAGGATTGAGCCTAGTTTACTCGTAACTTAACACTCGCATGCATTGCTTATGGCAGAGGAGTGTTAAAGGTAAGTCTATGTGTAGAATGACTTACCTTTGTTAAAGATAGAATCAAATATGGCTAATCCACAACTTATCGAGGTCACACCAACCGAATCCATTTACTCGTGCTCCGTGTATTTTTTCAGATACCTCTAGATTGAATGCCTCTTTCTTAAGCTCAACCACAACTTCAGTCTTGTATAGCCAGCATTTGAGTTTCAAGAGCGTTTTGGCGGCTTGCTCAAAGTCTGGTTCGCACTGAATTGAGGTTAAAGCCTGTTCGATGGTTGCGAGCATTTCAACGGGTAGTGACAAATCTTCGAAAGTGAAACGGGTGAAGAAGCCTAACCAAGAAGAGAATGAGTGGTTTTCATCGATAATACTGCATAAAGCCGCGTCTCTTATCGTTAAAAAATCCCCATACTCGACGGTGAGCTTAGTCTCACCAGGCTCTGAAGATTGCTTGAAATAAGCTTGGCATTCCGAGGTGTCTTCAACGGTGAATGTTCGGTTGGGAGAAGACAACTTTGGATTTTGAATTTTGAAAAAAGTAGAGCCGTGAGCTTGAGCATGTCCACAGTAGTATTCGCCAACTTTGAGTGTCTTTTCAGGCATTTTTACGCACACCTGATTTTGCGCACACGCTTTACTCTCTGCCCACTCTGGGTAAACCCATAATTCGACTCGATTTAGGATCGGAACCTGACTTGAATACGCATCATTGCGGTTCAGTCTTAGCATCTTGTTTGAGAAGATCGCCAATGAGAACGGACCTGAACCGACCAGCCTCTCGACAAAATTAGGCTCAAAAATCGATGCTTCGGCTCTGGCAAGCAAGCGGGGCAGATGCCAATCCGTCTTGCTGAGTTTAATTGTGATGATGTTACCTGAAGACGCAGAGACTGCAGCAATATGTTGATAGCAGCGATGCCATAACTTGCTTGAAGAGAGCAAAGTCAGACAGTGTGCAATGTCTTGAGCTTCCAGTGTTCGGCCGTTGTGGAATTGCACACCATTACGAATTTGGAAACGCCAGATCGTTGCATCTTCATTGGGTTGCCAATGATAAGCCAAGTCGCCACATAATTTGCCTTGTTGTACCGAGGTGAGACGCTGGCAAATTTGCATCACTAAGAAACGCTCGTCCGTCTTAGTACACGCTGAGGATGAAGTGTTTCGAGCTCACGGTTAAAGGGAATATATGCGACGCTCTGCGCCGATTGACTAGCGCTATTTAGAAAGGCTTGCAGCTCTGTACCAGCATTGCGTCCATTGAAGCTTAAGGTGCTGAAGACCTGCTCGATGTTGCCGGAATCTGCTTGGCTTTGTGCGTATTGGTAGCACGCTTCCATCGGTTCAATCAGACACGTGAGTTGTGCCTTTTTATTGCGTCCTGAACTGGCTTGCCACTCAATCCAGCCTTGCGCTGTCATTGCTTTGAGTAGTGTTTGAACGTGACGCTCACTCACATGTAGAAGCGTTGCGATTTGACTGACTTGGCAGCGTGATACTCCAGGCCCAAAAACCTGAAATATCTTTTCGTACAGTTCAAGCTTGCGCTTTAGCTTGCCCAATTCGAATTCCTAAATGTTAGGTTGAGTTAAGTGTTGGTAGCCTGCATCAGCGAGCGCTTTTTCCATGGTTTCAAGAACCTGTGCACTTATATTTGAGCTTAGGATATCAGACTCAAGTTGTCCCTCTAATACAAGTTGCGAGAAGTGCTCGATTTGATACTCAAACCCATTACCTTGAACGGGGTGCTCGATGGTGAAGGTTTCTTGTTTGTACTCCACCGTTATATGGGCTGGGTTCCACCACTTCTCTTTAATCGTAATGGCGATATCTGGGCCCGTTAATCGCGCTGCACGTGGCAGGTTTCTTACCGTCGAAGCCGATATGGTCGCGTTGATCTCTCCAGAGAACTGGAAGCATGAATCGGTATCAACATTCGAACCCTCATAGAGGCTCGACATTTCGACTTGAGGTATAGAAGGCGTTATCTCAAGAGTGCGACATAAATCGTAGAAGAACCACAAGCCATACACTCCAACATCAAGTGTTGCCCCGCCGGCTAAATCAGGGTTGAAGATAAACAGTTTAGGGTCGTAGTCGTGCTCATTACCAAAGTTGGCTTCTATTGAATCAATCTTAATCTTGTTGTTGGTTAAGAATGAGATGAGCTCACGATAAGCAGGGAACACGACGGTCTTCATCGCTTCTAGCAACATCACACCATTTTGTTCTGCCAGAGCTTTCATTTCTAACCAATCACCAAGGTTAGTAAAGGCCGGTTTTTCTACTAATACGTGCTTGTTATGGCCTAGAAATAGTTTTGCTAGAGATTTGTGATAAGGGTGAACTGTCGCAATGTACACTGCTTCAACATTGGGATCTTGAGCCATGGCTCCATAAGATCCATAAGCCTTGTCGCAACCAAATTTATCAGCAAACAGATCCGCTCTTGATTGGTCGCGTGCTGACACCGCGTAGAGTTCACCAAATGAGCAGTGCTCTGTTAGCGCGGTTGCGAATCTATTCGCGATATTGCCGAGCCCTGCGATACCCCATTTTATCTTACGTTGCGTGTCACTCATCACTTACTCCAATCGTTGATTTGGTCCAGTGTACTCAGTTGGCTCACATACAAATAGAGAACAGATCTTTCAAACTGTTCTCTATTTTTATTATTCCAATCGAAGTGGCGCTTTAGCTTTGCGTGGATAGTTTCCAATCCGCTAGGGCTTTAATATGTTTTGGTCCGATGCCACAACACCCGCCAATAATATTCGCGCCAAGGGCATGCCAGCGTTTTGCATAGGTTAAGTAACCTTGGTCACCTAACTCGCGCATTTCTTGAAGCATGTCATTCGCTTCATGTTCACTGCTGATCGGCGCAAAGTTGTTTGCATAAACACCTATTTCTAGCTCTTGGTCTAACTCATCCATTACCTGTTTGGTATCGATAATCGCTTGATCCATCACTTCGGGCACCGAGCAGTTAAACATGATGCCTGTCGCGTTAGACTGGCATACCAGTTTGACGGCTTCTTTTACGCTCTCACCAGAACGAATAGACGCAGAATCGCCTTTGGTATCTTCTAAGCTAAAGGCGTAGTAACACGGTTTCGTTGATTGCTTAAGTACCCCATGAATGGATTCGAATTCTTTCAGGCTACCAATCGTTTCCGCGATCCAAAGGTCGATGTTTGGATCTTGGGCATCGTAAAGGGTTTGGATGATTGGCGCCGCTTCTTCTATCCTGAACAAGTCAGGTCGGTAGCTGCCAAATGGCGGTGGAATCGCGCCCGCGACTTTTACAGCGTGAGGGGCATTGTCAGCAACCGCTTTAGCCAGTTCACCAGAAAGTGCTGCTAGCTCAAAGCCTCGTTGTTGGAAGAGATCGTCACCCAAGTGAAAAGGCACACACGCATAGCTGTTTGTGATCAGGATTTCAGTACCTGCATCGACAAAGTTTTGATGCGCTTGGCTGACAAATTCGGGTGCTTCAATTAGTGCTTGAGCGCTCCAAAGAGGCTGTGAGAATGGCGCGCCAATTTCTTTGAGTTCTCGGCCCATGCCGCCATCAAGTATGGTGAGTGTTTTCATATTCAATACTATCTAAAACAATTGCTGAAGTTCTGCCGCCACCATATCAGACAACTTTGTCAGACAGAAGCCATCAAGACAAGGTTTAGCTATCGATGAGGGAGTTTCGTTATAGGCCGTCTAGCGGGCTGATCGTGCCACTAAAGTGTTGCCCAATAACGTGAGTGTATATTTGAGTTGTCTTAACATCACTGTGCCCCAGTAGCTCTTGAACGGTTCTGATATCGGAGCCTGACTTTAGAAGTTGCGTGGCAAAACTGTGCCTGAAAGTATGACAACTAATTTGTTTGTGGCGCAATTTATTAAAGTTAGTCGTCTTCTTCAGTGTTTTTCGGAGCACCGAATCGTGTAGGTGGTGTCGGCATACGATCCCCGACTCTGGGTGTTGAGTGACGGATTTTGATGGGAATAGATACATCCAAGCAAGTTGTCGATAGGCATTCGGGTACTTTTTACCTAATCGATGTGGTAATGATGGCCCAAACCCATTCAAGTTATCTTTAGCAAGCTGCTCAGCAACTTGTGAAATTTTGTCTTGAATAGCCTCAGTGAGTGAAAAGCTTAAAATTGTGACTCGATCTTTATTTCCTTTGCCATCGTGGACAGTGAGAGACCCTTGTTTTAGGTCTATATCTTGTACTCGAAGCCTCAGGCATTCAGATACTCTCAAACCTGAACCATACAACAAGCGAAAAAACAGTTGATATTTAGGGACTATTTCATTGATCACCGAGATAGCTTCGGCATGATTGAGTACGCTAGGAATTTTTCGAGACCGAGTTGCATAGCTGAACCCTAAGTCACCTAGAGGTTGCTTAATAAATTGATTGTACAGATAGGCTAGAGCATTGAGGGCAACCTTTTGAGTATTGATGGCGACTTTTTGTTGATTAGCTAAATGAGAAAGAAAGGACACAACCTCAGTTGCATGCATCTGTTCAGGGTGTTTCATTTTATGAAAATGAATGTAGTACTTAATCCAATAACTGTAGGCTTTGATTGTCCTGCGACTATAGCCCCGCATCGTCATATGTTCGCAAATTGCCTGCATGAATTGACTCGCCATATATCCCCCTCCAAAAAACTGTACACACAAACAGTTTATTGCTTGTTGAAAAATTAATGACTTAAAAAAGAGTGGTTTTTAACTCTGAATGAGCACGAATTGAACAATGAGTTGATATTAAATTATTGATTGATAGTGGTATTTTTGGATAGTTAAGAATGATAATGAGCGTTACATAGGCGGCACTGTGTGCTTGCACGTTTTCACCCTGAATGTTTAGACCCACTTTTATATTAAATGCAAATCATTCAGTTGGTTATGAGGGATCTTTTTGATATGTTAAGCGGATGGATTCGTGCTTGCACGATATTAAAATGTTAGTTGCTAAGGTGAAAACCGAGGGTTATGTATTGAAGAGTTTGCTTGGAATTATTGTAGGTCTATCTTTGGTCGCTTCTTTAGGAGTCGGCTATGGTTTAGGTGGCGGAGAAAATCAAAGTACTGCCAATTACATCAATGGAGTTATTGCTTTTGCTGGTTCGCTATCAGCTCTCGGAACGTTATGCACTTTATATTTTCTTATACAAGTAAGGAATGATTGGAAGAAGCCAAAAATTAGTGATGCTGCTTTGGACTTGAAGTTGTCGTTAAGACGCTGGCTAAGAGAGGCTGAGTTACTATGTGAATCAATCCCCGATGATAAAAATTGCCTGTTATCCGCCTTAGATAATTCTAAAGTTGACCTTGCAATTGAAAGTGAGCGATCTTCATGGAGAGAGTTAGTAAGGCTTCATGACAAGTATGAGTTTTATCATGGAGAAAGCGAAGAGTTACAAACTCAATTTTCAGCGTTAAAGGTAAATAGAGAGAAACTTGCGATTTATACAATAAAAACGGCAGACCCAATCATGCGAGTTCAATTCAGTACATTTCTCAGGGGAAATCATATTTTGGCCTCTCGATTAAAGCCTGAGTTAGTGAAGGCCTGTAAGAGTGTTGAGCGTATGATTGAAGTACGCAACTAACAAGGCACTAAACCCGACACTTCAACGCTTGGCATTTTTGCTTCGCAAAAGTCTATGCCAAGGTCTCATGCGGGTTAGTTTAGCGTTAGCCCTTAATAGGAAATATGCATGTCAGTAGAAGTAGTACAAACTGTCTTTAGTAACTCTTGGCTTGAACCCAAAGTTCTAGTTCCTGCTATTTCAGTCTTAGTTTCAGCGGTCATAGTTCCTTTCGCTTTACACTTCCTCAAGTCTCGGCGTGAACGTGCCGACCGGATTCTAGAAATCAGAACAAAAGTATATTCTGAATACTTTAAAAAATTCGAAGAGGCATCACAAGAAACAGGTAATGAATACGAACACTTTTCAAAAGTAACGCTAAAAGAGCAATTTCGGAAGTTATTGGAATCAAATAATTCCCATGAAGCTTTGATCGAGTTTCAAGCGTCTGTGAACGAGTTTCCTTCTAAAATACAGTCAGCTCATAGAAAAGCAACTCAAGAGGCCACGACTCTACAAGTATTAGGCTCTCCGAAGTTGTTCGAGTTAACGACTAGGTTTGAATCTTTACATCAAGAGTTACTTGAGTTGTCTCCACTTTGGATTGAAGAGTTCAAGCAAGGCTTTACCGCAGATGAGTTTGACTCACCGATTGCTTCTCAAATGAAATCTAAAGGTGAAGAAATTAAAGTTTTAAAACAAGACATCATCAGCCAAATGAGAGCTGAATTAGAGTTAAGCTAAAAATTTCAGTACAGGGCTAACAAATTGTTCAACTGGATTCCAAAACGCTCGGCATTTTCGTAATGGCTAGTTGTTGTAATTAAGGTGTTCAAACAGGGTTTAGTGGCAACGTTTTGTCACTAGTTAACAAGGCGTTATAGCGCCCGATAAAATTGAAGATGGATGGTGATGGAAAGTATCGAAAAAGAGCTTTATCAAGCGGCAGTAGAACTAGTAAATATGCGATATCCTTCGGGTTGGGGTGGTGCCGCAGCTATTAGAACAGAGTCAGGAAAAATATTAACAAGCGTTGCTCCTGATACCCAAAACGATGCTCTTTCCCTATGCATGGAAGTGGGAGCGTATTTAGAGGCTCACAAACTCAATGAGCGAGTGACTCACTCATTATGTCTGTGTCGTGAAAATGAGAACGATGAGTTTCTAATCTTGTCACCATGCGGGGTTTGCCAAGAGCGCCTTGTCCACTGGGGTGGGGATGTTAAAGCAGCAATTACGACTTCAGATAATGCATTGGTTTTCAAAACTATACGAGAATTAATGCCTCATCATTGGTCACTTGTAAACGGCAAAGCGCTATAACAAGACATTTAAGACAGATTCCCAACACTTGGCATTTTGCATTCAAAGTTGGGTTAAGTGTTTAAGGTGCAATGGTTTAGGTTGGGTGGCTGGCGTTGCTCACTACTTAACGCGGCTACATGGATTCCCCCGGTTGTCAAACATCCGCTAAACTTATGTTGATGGGTTTTGGACTGCCGCTCTACATTCGGCCTACTTATCGACGATTCGCATACGTCGTGGCCCTGATGACTTGCGCGACTGCGGTGCCTTATTCGTTAGGTGACATCTAGTGTGTCCGCCGCATTAACAGGCTCTCCGCAAGTGGTCTTAACCTATCTCCATCATTAGCGTCTGCAATGACCCGGTGGGTTTAACTCTTTATGCTGCTTAAGTTTTACTTAGGCAGCATAGTTTTCATATTCTGTTTGATTGTGTAAAAGCGACCATATAATTCGTGCGTTCTTCGCGGCAAGTGCCACTATCGCTCGGTTCATTCCTCTCCGCTCTAGAACCGTCATTCCGCAGCCAATTCTAGATTTTAATGTAAACGCCCCATGAACCCACGAGGCGATGTTGTTAATGTTTGAAGTTCCAAGGTAGGAGCGCATCGATATCAGGCTCAGCTTTCGCAAGCTCTTTCATGCACTTGACCATGTAGTCGTAGAGGATAAGGCCGTTGGCTTTCGCCGTCTCGACGATGCTGTAAAGCATCGCGCTCGCATCAGCACCATTTGGTGTGTTCGAGAAGAGCCAATTTTTTCTGCCAATGACCAGCGGTTTAATGGCGCGTTCAGCACGATTATTATCGATAGATAAATGACCGTCATCGATATAGCGGATAAGTTTCGGCCATTGGCCGAGCGTGTATTTTATCGCCTTGCCCAGCGAGCTAGACGCTAGCACTTGTTGAGTCGTCATCCACTCGTACAGCTCATCCAGTATCGGCTTGGCATGCAGTTGACGTTCTGCTTTTCGTGTTTCGACAGTCGCACCTCTTAAGCGCGATTCTATCCCATAGAGCTTCTGGATTTTGGCTAGCGCTTTATCTGCTTTGCCTGACTTACCTTTACCTTGAAGCTTCTTAGCATCCATGAACTTACGCCGTGCATGTGCCAAGCAACCAACATTGGTTACGTGATGAAGACCATCATAGGCACCATAGCCATCGGTTTGCAGATAACCACTGTAATCCCCCAAGAAGGCAACAGGGCATGCCCTCGCGCGACTGTTTTGATAGTCGTACAAGGCGATATTCTTTACATTCGGCAGTGCAGCGTCGGGCGAGTCTGCGCCCGAGCAGTAGAGCCACATATAACACTGTTTATCTTCTTTGAGGACATTGAGCGGCGTTTCATCTGCCTGAACCACCACTTGTTGGAGTAGATGCTCTTTCAAGGCCGCATACAGCGGTGTGAACTTCTCACTGACTTGGATAACCCACCTTGCCATCGTGGTTCGTGATAGCTCGATACCCGACTGGGTAAACAGCGACTCTTGGCGGTACAGTGGCATTGCGTATTGATATTTGCCAAGGATGATGTTGGCTGGCAAGCTTTCTGTCGCGAAGCTTTTAGGGATGATGCTCTGGGGCGCTGGCTTTTGAACGATGTGGCTTTTGTCTTCAGTTTGCTCGCACTGACGACAAGCATACTTAGGACGAACATATTCCAGCACTTTGAGCACGGCTGGTGAGAACTCAAGTTTCTCACTGCGGTCTTCACCGATTTTATGCAGACTATGTTGGCAGCATGCACACTGTTTTTCATGGTCGTCTAAATCGAGTTCGATAACCTCACGAGGCAAAGTCTTTGGAAGTGGCTTGCGTTTACCACGCTTCTTCGTTGTGGTCGTTGTTACCTCAACCACCTCTCCCTTAGCGGCTTCACATTCCACTTCGTTGAAGAGGTCACCTTGAGATTCATCGTAAGGCTTTAACGCCTCCGAGCGTTTTGCGAACTGGCGGTCGAAAGCAAGTTTGAGTTGCTCAAGCAGAGATTGACGCTCTTGTTTCCATTGGTTTTCTGACGCCATCAGCGCTTTCACCATCGCTTGTAGCTTGGCAACATCTTGGCTTTCTGGGTTGATATCTGGCGTCTTTTTCATGGCATTGATTATACTAAAATCATACCATTTACGCTTGGTAGATAAGGCTTTATTATCGATTAAGTCATTGTAAAATCGTTTATTTGAACGGGTTTATGGCCGATAATCGTGAAGCCAGAAAGCAGTCTATCAAGCTCGAATTGAGTCAGGGTAAACACTTCATTTTTCTCTTTTGTAGGCCATTTATACTTGGCTTTTTCAAGACGTTTATACCAAAGCGCAAAGCCAGTTTTATCCCAGTACAGCACTTTGATTTTGTCGCGCTGTTTATTGGTGAACAGGAACAGTGCGCCACTTCCCAAGGGTAAATCGGTGTCACTTTCGATAATCGCCGCGAGGCCATTGATGGACTTTCTAAAATCGACACTCTCACGATACAGATAAATCTCTGGTGCGCTGAGCATATGTTTCATGACAAGGCTCCAATGAGTTCTGCCAGGTAGGTAGCGGGCGTGCCTTGAGGAATGCTCAACTCCACATCATTGATGAGAAGTGTCATGTTAGCGGTGGCTATTTGAGCTTGATATTTCGTTGTCTTTTCGACGATCTCTGCCCGTACAAAGCCTTGAGAGACATCTGCTTTTTTGAGTTGCTGGCGCTTAGCGTAAAACGTCGAGGGGTTGAGTTCATTTAGCTTACAAAATGCAAGCGTTGACAATGAACTCGATTCAGATTGCTCGATGAGCGTTTGCCATTCTTGATTAGTGTGTCGTTTTCCCATTTCAAATCTCCTTATGGTTGGAGACTTGATCTTATTCTTCGCGCTAGGCGATTAGAATGCGGGGTTTATGACGCGCTTACATTTTAATTAGTGTGATCCCACGATCATTTATCAATAATGATTGCAGTTGAGACTTGACGCAGATCCCCCGTTTTGATCTATTACTTTTATTTGCCGGTAACTTGCGATGTCTGCTCCTCAACCTGTCATAAAACGCTTAGATCATCTTGGATTAATCGCTGCATTCTGTCATGAGATTGATTTACCCGGGCTTATCGACCGCATAATTCCTAAGTATTCAGAGCATAATGTCTCACACGGTGATGCCGTTCTAGCCATGATTTTGAACGGTTTGGGCTTCCATAGTCGAACATTGCATATGTTTTCTGACTTTTTCGAGACAAAGCCAATATCAAAGCTGCTTGCTAAAAACATAGAAGCGTACCACTTAACTGATGATGTTCTTGGGCGCACATTAGATGCTTTATTTGAAGCTGATGTATCTATTTTATATCAAGTTATTGCAGAGCATACCGTTGAAAAATTGGGCCTCAAGACAGAGTCTGTCCACCTTGATATAACGAGTTTCCATGTTGATGGTGAATATGCTCAATCAGCAGAGGATGACATTAATTCTATTCAACTCGTCAAAGGTTATAGTCGAGATCACCGACCTGAATTGAATCAGGTTGTCCTTGAATTAATTTGTGAAAATCAAGCAGGGCTCCCTGTTTATATGCAGGCTCTCAGTGGAAACACGAACGATGCAAAAGCATTTGCAGAGGTCACTAAGCGCCATATTCACTGTCTTAAAGCCGCGCAAAATAGTCGTTACTTTATTGCTGATGCAGCTTTATACACGTCAGACAGTATTTGCTCACTTGATGAACAAAAGCAGAAGTTCATTACACGCGTCCCAATGACCATTAAAATGGCCAAACAAGCTCTACTGGCATTATCGCCAGCGCAATTAGAGCCTATCGGTAATGGTTATTCGGGGCACTGGATTGAATCTGATTATGGCAACGTGAAGCAGCGATGGTTGTTAGTGAACAGCGAGCAAGCGACAAAGCGAGAAGAAGCCACTTTTTATAAAAATTTGGATAAAAATCTGACCAAAGAGCTTAAATCTCTAGCTCAATTAGCTAAGAAACAATTTGCCTGTGCGACTGATGCACAAAAGGCTATGAGTGAATTTCAGAGTCAATGCCAACTGTTGAGTTTCGAGCAAAGTGAGATACGGCAAGTGCCCGAGTTTGCTGGCCGAGGGCGCCCTAAAAAAGATGAGGTTCCAACTGGATACCACTACAAAATTGAAGCAAATCCGTTCACTGATTTAGAAAAAGTAAAACTCGCGAAGCTTAAAGTTGGTATGTTCATTCTTGCGACCAATGATACTGAAAGTACCGATTTCGATATGGCTGCGTTACTGGAACACTACAAGTCACAACAGAAAGTCGAGCGAGGTTTTCGCTTCCTTAAAAGCCCTGAGTTTTTAACATCATCTATCTTCTTAAAAAAACCACAACGCATCGAAGCTTTACTCATGATAATGACCTTAAGCCTAATGGTTTATGCTGGACTCGAGCATAAGATACGTGAAGAGTTGGCTGTTACTGAAGAATTTTTTCCAAGCATGGTTAAGAACAAAACCACATCTAAGCCAACTGCTCGCTGGGTGTTTTTAAAATTTGAAGGGGTCGATACACTTGAGTTCGGCGAACAATGGTTTATCACCGGCATTCAAGACCATCAGAGGAGATTGCTTCAATTGCTAGGTAAGCTATATGAAGCAATTTATTCCTAAATGAGGTGCGGAATGTCGGTTATAAGGAACATGTCCATACCATCACGGCAGATAACGGGAGAGAGTTTGCAGGCCACGAAACCATCGCAAAGGCGTTGGAGGCTGATGTGTACTTTGCCCACCCTTATAGTTCTTGGGAGCGTGGAGCCAATGAGAATGCTAACGGGCTTTTAAGGCAATATGTGAAGAAAGGAACCGACTTAACAACGGTAACAGACAGCGATATTGAATTCGCTGTATCACGGATAAATTATCGACCGAAAAAGTGTTTAGACTTCAAGCAACCAGCGATTGTCTTTAAAGAAATGGTATTGGCTGCTTGATATTGGAGAGTGTCGCACTTCGGAGTTGAATTCGGGCTAATTAAAATTTATAAGCTGCTTGTATTTTATAGTTCACACCTGGTTCATAATCACTCGCAAAAGAGCTACCTGGGCGATCAAAACCTTCTTCTTCAAATACAACTGATGCATGTGATACATACTCTTTGTTAAAGATATTCTCAATACCAGCAGTGATAGTTAAATCTTGCATAGACTTAGGTGTCCATTGCAGATTTATATTATGTACGTCATAACCTTTTTTATCTCTGTCACTATTCGTTTTAGCATCAAGGTCGAAGGTCACAAGACTTGTCCATAAAACACTTAAACCAGTCTCTTCTGAAGTAAGGCCTAAACTCAACGCTACACTATCACCAACTTGATTTTCTAGTGATGAACCGACTATAACATCATCATTATTAGAAGAAACATATTCAGAGTCAGAATGTGCGTATGAAAGCGTAGCAAAATAAATACCTTTATCTGCTTTCATGCTCGCTTCAAAACCATTAATCTTGACATCACCATCGTTTGATAACTCTCCTAATGAGTAGTAATCATCAATATGAGTTTCAAAAATAGTTAAATCCACTGCGAATCTATCAACGGCTTGTAGCTCAGTGTTCTTATAGTTCAAAGAGAGTTCATAGTTTATTCCGGTCTCCGGCTTCAAATTAAAAGATTTCGTCTCACTGCGTGAGCTAAATGAATCGTCAAGCTCTGGACCATTAGAAAATTGCGCGGCACTCACTTGAGTCGTCCAATTTCTGTTAATTTCATATTTGCCAGCTAAAGCAAATACAGTTTCATTAAACGAGTCTTCTTTGTTATACATATTGATATTATAATTTGTATAACGGACACCAGGAGTCAAGTACAGTCCATTTAACGCTTCAATTTCAGATTCAACGAATACAGCCAGTTCTTTAGATGTATGGACTGGTGTTTTCTTTACAACAACTTCTTCTGCGAAGTTTTCTCGATAATTTTCCATATCACTATATTCACCACCATAGCGATAAATACTGTTTAAACCCAACAGACTATCGTGTGTAATGAATAATGTTTTTGCTCCATATGTTTCTGTTACCCCAGTTGCGTCTGAAGGAACCCAATCGCCAGCCACGTTATCAGCGCCACTGTCTTGTTTATGCGTAACTTTATTGGCATAAATAGTAGATTTTGCATCTGTGTTGGCAAAACTAACCTCATGATTTAAGGTTAATGTTTCTCTTTTATTTTCAACATCTTCAGTACCACGACTATAGCTATTACTCTGACCGAACTCAGGTTTTTCAGGGTAATCCCCACTATCATCATAATTATCATAAGATAATTCAAGACGGTTCGTATCCGAAATATCCCACCCAGCTTTTATAAGGATGTTATTCAGTTGCCCTTCGCCACCTTCTTCTTTCTTACCTGATGGATATTCAGTATTCCCTGTCGATCTTCCAGAATAATAAGCCAGAGCATCAAATGAACTCCCCAATTTTCCATATACAGCTGCACTATATGAATCATAATTATTCGTAGCAGTTCCAGCAAGAACCTGAGCTCCTATTGTTTGCCCTGGTTTTAGAAGATCTGCGGCATCTTTTGTTTCAAAAGCAACTCCTCCCCCAATACCTGATTGTGTAACAGAGTTATTACCAACTTGAATATCTGCGGATTTTAACATTTCAGGGTTTACGATTATTGAACCATAATGGTGGAAGGCTCTACCACCTTGCTTTGCTCCATCAATAGTAATGTCTAATTTTTCATCTTCTAAGCCGCGAATGTTAATTCTTTGTACCGTTTGATGTGTACCACCAACATCAACCCCAGCTTTATCCCTTAATAAATCAGCTAAATGATCGGCTTGCTTCAATTCAATTTCTTCTTCAGAAATCGAATTTTTTAATTGGCTTCCGACAACTAACACAGTTTCATCTGCATCATTAGAAGCGTAACTATTTGCACTTAAGGCAATAGCTATCATCAAAGAAACATTTTTTATCTTCATATTTAATCCATAACAAAATAAAATAATAGAAGCAGAAAATATAAACAAAAAAATAGAAACCCATTGAGTACAACGAGTATCAACTGTAAATATAAAACTATAGTGAAAACAGCCTGCTTACATAAGGATCTCAATTCTAATGATAATTATTATCATTAGAATAAAATTTACATTACTTACATTACTTACACTTATTTACATTTTGTTACACTGGTATTCGCTAATGATAAATCATAGGTGCATAATCAAAGGTTATAACAGATCGAAAACCATATATTATGGTGTGATGGTTATCTATCCGAGCCTGTAATTTAAATTGTGTATCTGCTTATAATTCAGTCAGCAATGGCTAAGGATAAGCAATATAGGGCTTTGTTGCGTAATTCAATAGAGCTAAATCAAGAACCTAAGATTTGATCTGCTACTTCCATTCTCTCTTGTAGCTCCATACCTAAACCCTTAGAAAACAAACAACTGGAAGCAATAAGCGGGTGGGAGTAAAGCAAACAGAACTGGCGCGGAAGGCCACGTCGGTTCAGTGATTCAGCGATCACGACAGCACTCATAGTGAAACGAGTTTTTCTATGCCACTGAGAGCGCTTCAAGGGTTTATCGACTCGATATTTAGGTTGGCCCATGTACCGTTAAGTAATACGCATTGCACCTGCATCAGTCGTAGAGCCAAGCAAGTTGAGGTTTTATATAAGACTAAAACGAGTGGAGCTATACAGCACCTAGCCATTGCGCTTATTTCACGAAGAGAAGGGGTTGGTTCCTGAATCGAAAGATGACCTCTATGATCAATTTACCGGCTTCATTCATATGGCGATTTCGCTAGAATCAAAACAAGCGGTGGATGAACTCACCAACCGTTTGGTTGGAGATGGTTATTAGCGCTTAGATGGCCCAAGAAGCACTGGCGATGGCTTCGATCCTGATGGTAATCGATTGGAACTTACCGTTTAATGTAGAGACTTAATTGAGTTAATCATCTACAAACAGAGCTGAGGTATGACAATGATGAAGCGTGCTGTGACTTTCCTTTTTGGTATTGGGCTTATGGGGTGTGTTACCTCAGAACCGGTTTATGAGTCAGAGACTAACTCTAAGCCTGAACCTGAACCATCACAACCAATAGGGTACCTCGGCTTTAAAGTTCATCAAGAGTGGGCTCTTAAATTTAATGACTGTGCGGTTTATGATCTCATAGGAGCGAAGCCCTACCAATGGTTTGATCGCACATCCACTTCCGTGAATTGTTATACTTTCAAGCCAAACGATGCCATGGAGCCTTTGTTTGTTTATACCGAAGCTAACTTCGAAAGTAATCAACTACCACCGATTGACCGTTTCCAAGAGCTACAGGTCTCCGAGTCTGGCTGGGGTAAATTTCCTAGCGTCTATGAGACAAACGGCACCAATTGGCTTAGAGTTAAAGAAGGCTGGATTCACCTTACTCTCGCAGATCAGACACTCGTACAGTTCTACCCTGGAAACCAAGATCAATCTGGCAAATCACAACATGATCAGTATTTTGAACAGCATTAAGGTTTGGCTGAGATTTACCACCAAAAAATTTGACATCATGCTTTTCGGTATCGATAGTAAATCTTGTGTAGCCAAGGTGAATACCTTGACCAAAGATTAAGCCGATAACTGTGCCGGTTTTTGGGTGAACAACAGGTTCGATCAAGCCATTATCCGAGTGAGCACCGAAGATGACATCCATTCCCAAAAGTTTGCCTGCCATTTCGTAATCTTCATCAAATCCACGTTGAACTTCTGGATCGGCTTCTTTGGCAGTTTGCATTGGCGCCGTTTTGTTTTGGTGCGTTAGTACTACGATCATGTCGACATCATCGCGGATTTTATCAGCCCATTTTTGAGCGATTTCCGTAGGATCTTTGACGGTTAGCCCTTTACGGTTTCCTTTCCACATTGTGTTGTAGAACGCATCGACTGGTTCGTAAACACTTTCAATATCGTTGGTATGAAGCAGAGTGATCTCTTTTATTTCGGCTAGGGTTGGCATTGAAGCCACTGTCGTTAATACCGAGACAGCAAAGCATAAAGGTTTCATTTTAAGGTTTTTCATAGCGTGCTCATGTCAGTGAAGGGAACGTTTGCCATTTTAGTGAGCACGAGTGGGATGAGTGTGCTCCAAAGCACAGTCCTTAGCCTAGATTGATCCTTTAAACCAAGGAATTGCCTTTTGAGTTGGTTTAATGAAAAGAGTCGATTGGCAGAGGTATGAGCTCAAATAAATCCTAAGTTTGATCAAAAAGGTATTTTTGAAACCGGTTTCAGAGTGTATCTTTATTCTGTGATGAAATCAGTTTCATAGTTGAGGATTTTAAGTTTGTGACTCTAAACCATTCACTTTTCTTAGCGAATAACTTTATTTAGTCGCTTTTTAGCGAGTCTTTTTTCTTAGCGAGTAACGATATGAACAACGAATTTCCGAACGATTTTTTATGGGGTGGTGCAGTAGCTGCGCATCAGCTAGAAGGCGGCTGGGATGCGAACGGCAAGGGTGTGAGTGTCGTCGACGTATTAACGGCGGGTGCTAATGGTGTACAACGTCGAATCACCGATGGTGTGATTGATGGTGAAAACTACCCAAACCAAGTGGCTGTTGATTTCTACCACCGCTACAGAGAAGACATTAAGTTATTCGCTGAGATGGGCTTTAAGTGTTTTAGAACCAGCATAGCGTGGACACGTATTTTTCCTAATGGCGATGATGCCGAGCCGTGTGAAGCGGGTTTAGCGTTTTACGATGATCTGTTTGATGAGCTGCTCAAATACGATATTCAGCCAGTCGTGACGTTGAGCCATTTTGAAATGCCTTACCATCTAGCCAAAGAATACGGCGGCTGGATGAACCGTAAAGTCATCGACTTCTTCGTTAAGTACTCGACCACTGTAATGGAGCGTTACCAGCACAAAGTGAAGTACTGGATGACGTTTAACGAGATCAATAATCAGATGAACACCTCGGCAGATATCTTTGGTTGGTTATGCTCTGGCGTGAAGTTCCCACAATGCAAGAAGCCGCAAGAAGCCATGTATCAAGCAGTTCATCACCAGTTTATTGCGAGTGCTTTGGTGGTTAAGAAAGGTCACGAGATCAACCCAGATCTTCAGGTCGGTGCAATGTGTGCAATGGTCCCTTTCTACCCTCGTTCTTCAAAGCCAGAAGACATCATGGTCGCACAGCAAGCGATGCGTGATCGCTACTTCTTCTCGGATGTGATGGTACGTGGCCACTACCCAAGCTACGCAAAACGCGATTGGGCAATCAAAGGCTTCAGCATTGAAATGCAGCCTGAAGATGAGCAAATCTTGAAAGAAGGCAAAGCGGATTACCTTGGCTTTAGCTACTACATGTCGAACACATTGGACTCGTCTTCTCACCAATCGACGGATGAAGCGATGGACGGCGGCCATGAAAATTCGGTCGATAACCCATTTATCAAATCGAGTGATTGGGGTTGGCCGATTGACCCAACTGGTCTGCGTTTCTGTTTAGCATCTCTTTATGAGCGCTATGAAGTGCCATTGTTCATTGTCGAGAATGGCTTCGGTGCTGTCGACACCATCGAAGAAGATGGCAGCATCAATGACGACTACCGCATCGCTTACCTTAGGGATCACATCAAAGAGATGAAAAAAGCCGTTACGATTGATGGTGTTGATCTAATGGGTTACACCCCTTGGGGCTGTATCGACTTGGTGTCGTTCACTACCGGTGAAATGAAAAAGCGTTACGGATTTATTTACGTAGACAAGCACAACGATCAATCCGGTACTTTAGCTCGCAAACGTAAGAAGTCGTTCGAGTGGTATAAAGGCGTGATTGCATCTAACGGTGTCACTATTTAGAATGCATTGCCCAGCGCAGTTATGTTAACTGTGAGCTGTCATTTTGCAATGAATTAGTCGGCTTATGTCGGCTAGTTTTTATAAAGGAAAAGAAGCGAATGGTAACCATGCTTGATGTCGCTAACCGCGCGGGCGTATCTAAATCGACGGTTTCTCGTGTCTTAAATGGCAAGAATATCGTGCGCCCAGATGTGGTGAAAAAGGTATTTGATGCGATTCAAGAAACAGGTTATCGACCAAACCTGTTAGCTCAGCAATTGGCGACCAAGAAGACCAACTTCATTGGCTTTGTAATCACCAATGAGTTGTTCAACGGCCCGTACTTCTCTTCCTTGATGTATCACGCTGCTTCTTATAGTGAAAAGTCGAATCATCAACTGGTGATCACCGATGGTAAACACTGCGCCGAAGACGAAAGCAAGGCGATCAATTTCCTTCTCGATATGAAGTGCGCGGGTATCATCATCTACCCGCAATGTTTAACGGAAAGCGAGATCGCACAGATCATCGAAAGCACTGATACACCGATTTTAGCGCTCAACCGCGAAATGCCATCTAAGCCCAATCATGCTATCACCACCGACCATTATCAAAGTGCCTGTTTGATGGTTGAACACATCATTGAGCAAGGCCATACAGACATTGCTGTGATTCGTGGTAAAGCTGGCTCGTCTACCGATGAACAGCGTTATCAAGCCTATCAAGATGTGCTAACCAAGCACGGTATTACATTGGATGAATTTAAAGTCGTTCAAGGCGATTGGACGATGGAGAGTGGTTATCATGCGGCTCAAGCTTTAGTGGAAAGCAAAGCAAAATTCACCGCTATTCTGTCTGAAAACGATGACATGGCGATTGGCGCGATTAAGGCTTTAACTGAACTTGGATATTCATTACCTAAAGACGTTTCTATCGTCGGTTTTGATAATAGTAAAGTGGGTGCGTTTTTAACGCCAAGTCTTACCTCTGTGAGTGTGCCACTAGAGCAAATGACGCAAAAGGCGATTCTACAAATCGTTGGTGAAACTGAGCAAGCACAAGCCTTGAGTACGACGGGCAGTTTGGTAATTCGCGACTCAGTTGCCCCGCGTGTCTAGGCTTAATTAACTGTGAGTGAGTTTCATATTTAGCCTACAAAAAGTGATGGGCTACGCACCACTGAATCGAGTCAATCCATGCGTATCTCAGCATTTATCGACTCTATTGAGCCTCGTTTAAAACTGTAATCGAGATAAGTAGGCCTAGATGAGAAAATGTTGAAACGAAAAAGCCCCGCTAACATTCAGCAGGGCTTTCAAATTAAGAACTTGGAATACGGATTTAAGCGATTTTCGCCATCTCATTCAGTATGAATGTCGCAACACAACCTTTCGTTGCAGCCATGTACTCAGCAAGGTGAGTATTCCCCATGTGTGTTTGCCACAGCTCGCGAGACGTCCAGTTTTCGTAGAAAGTGAAATGCGCTGGGTTTTCATTGTCTTGGTGAAGGTCATAGTTGATGCAACCCTCTTCTGCACGAGTGATATCAATCAGCTTTAGCAGTTCTGCTTTAACCAATTCAATTTTGTCTTCGTTAGCGACGATGTTTGCGATGATAGTCAGTTGGGTCATGTTCGTTGCCTATATTATTTGATTCACCAAAGCGGTGTTGTTCACTGAGTTGCTCTTTATTGGGTGAACAATCATCGGTGCCGGTGAACAAAGAATAGTAGGAAGGTTCATGAGGATAAACCGCGATCGATTAGAATTATTATCAAAAATTAATTGATAATAATTAGCAAACCAGGTGCGACTGGATTAGATTACCTAAAATTGCCCACACAATGAATTAAGTAATTGATATTTTGGAGTTACTGTTGTTTTTATTTGCTTGAGATACATCAAGCCTATGGTCTATGAGGTCGTGCACGGTTTTTGTAACTATTAAAGGGCCAATTGCTTCAACTACTTTGAGACGGTTTGCTCTTTGATTTCCATATTAACGGTGAATTTAACCTTTGAATCATTCCTGAATATCTAAAAATCATGTACTTTGAACGACATTTTGGTTGTGGGTGCGTGAATGTATATCGTTTGGACTAGCTAAGTATGATTTTACTGGATAATTACCTATAAATTTCTGGATTTAGCAGTAATAATCAATGAATAACCTCGAATAACTTGGTCGTTGAAAAGTTGTCGAGGCCAATTCAAAGACCTGACCGTGAAAAGGAAGTCAAACACATGCCTATGCTCCAACGCATCAGCTTAACCTTATTACTCATCGCTGTACTCGGCGGTTGTTCCTCATTACCAGAAGGCATCGATCACCCTGCCGAACCGTACACCTCTTATGGACCAAGCGCTTTATCGGATTTGGTGGATGAATATCAACCCGCATCAGAGCTGGCGACGACTGCCGTTCATTTACAAGAATCCGGTTGGGATGCATTGGCACAGCGTTTGGCGTTGATTGAAAGTGCAGAGCACACCATTGATATTCAATACTATATCTGGAACTCCGATGAATCGGGCAGATATCTCGCTAGCCGTTTATTAGCAGCCGCTGATCGTGGTGTTAAGGTTCGAGTGATGTTGGATGACATCAACCTCAATGAGCGTGAAGGGTTATTATCTGCACTTGACGCTCACCCGAACGTCGAGATCCGAATCTTCAACCCAACACCAACACGCCGTGGTTTTAGTAAGTGGTTAAGCTTCCTTGCGGACTTCTCTCGCTTAAATCGCCGGATGCACAATAAATCGTTTACCGTAGATGGCACCTTGTCAGTGGTAGGTGGGCGTAATATTGGCGATGAATATTTCGACCTTTCTGACGAGATCAACTTCCGAGATCGTGATGTATTGGTGATGGGCTCGGTTGTTACCACGATCCAAACCAGCTTTATTGAGTATTGGGACAGCCGTTGGTCTTACCCTGTCGATATGTTAGGTGACGACGAACAACCGGATCTTTCAAAGATTGACGATATAACCGTTCCGCAATACAAAAGCTACCCAGAGTTACCATTAAATCGTGAAGCAGCAGATAGCCTATTGAAAAAGGTTCTTGATGAGATGACTTGGGTGAATGCTCGTTTTGCTTACGATCGCCCTGTACCTGTCGATTCAGACAATACTGATGAACCAAAAGCAACGGCAGTTCTGTTAGGACAACTCGCAAGCGAGTCGAAACAAGAGATCTTGCTTGAGTCGGCTTACTTGGTATTTGATGATGGCCAATTAGAAGAGTGGCAAACGTTGAATAACGAAGGCGTTGAGATAAAAGCATTGACCAACTCAATGGCGTCAAATGACTTGGTTACTAACCACTCTGCTTACGCGGGCAGACGCTACGATATGTTAGAGAATGGCATCGACTTGTTTGAGTTAAAACCAGAATCCAAGTTATGTGAAGAATCGACTCAAGACGTGTCGAAATGTGCGCCCGAGACGGCTTATGGCTTGCACGCTAAATCAGTGGTGTTTGACCGCAGTATCGCGAGTATTGGCTCATTCAACTTCAACTTACGCTCTACCTACCTCAATACTGAATCGGTTTTGATCATCGAGAATAAAGAGATTGCTGAAACGTTAGCTGACACCATTGAGCAAGCAATGAGTGAAGAAAACAGCTGGCGATTGGAACTGGAAGATGGTGATGTGTATTGGTATTCAGGCGAGCAAAGTTGGGACAGCGAACCAGAAACAGGCAAGTGGGAACGAATGCAGTCAGGCTTCCTACAGCTGTTACCAATTGAGAAATATCTGTAAGAGTGTCAATACCTTAGAAATTAAAAATGTCAGCGTATTATGCGCTGACATTTTTGTTTGTGATGACGAAACGGAGCTAGCGCTTGGTCAGTTGCTTACTGTTCAAGTAAGGCAAAATATGCGGGCGAGATTCACCAGACAACTTTTGTGTGATCTGTTGTGACCAACTGCTTTGCTTCTGATTGCTTGAGCGGCTTGCGTAGTAGCTTTGCATCGAATCATCGTAGCTGGCAATTTCATTTAGGCTCAGCGGTTGGTATTGGTTTTCGTGCATTACTACGTGAGCAGGAAGGCGAGGCTTAATTTCTGGTTGTTGTGCTGGGTGACCTAAGCACATCCCGAACAACACGGCGGTGTGTTGTGGTAGTTCTAGCAGTTCATCGACTTGTTGTGCACTATTACGCAAGCCACCAATGTATACGCCACCTAAGCCCAGAGACTCAGCAGCCAGCATGCAGTTTTGCGCCATAATGCCAGAATCGACGGCGCCAATCAGAGTCAGTTCAGTAAAGTCGGTCTTTACTTCAGGGTTGATTTGAGCATGGCGTTGGTAGTCGATACAGAACACCAAAAACTCGGCTGCATTTTCTACGTAAGCTTGATTGCCTGCATATTCGGCTAGCAGTTTACGCTTCTCTTTGTCTGTCACTCTGATGATTGAAACAGCCTGTAATAAGCTTGATGATGACGCGGCGAGACCTGCCTGGACAATTAAATCGAGGTGCTCTTTCTCTATTGGTTGATCGGTATATTGACGAATGGAGCGATGCCCCAAGATAGTCTCAATCGTACTATTCATAGCGCTCTGACTGTCCTTGTTTTTATGATGTATTACAAATCACCATAACGACATTTTTTAGTGGGGTAAACCCTTAACTCCGTAACTCATTTGTTTTTGAACTTGGATCTTTTTTGCGTTCAAAGACTGGCTGTATACGTGTCGACTATAATGCACATACGCGGGCGACCGCCATGGGAGCATATTTTCATGTGCCAGTTGAGCAATTCCCTCTGGTCTCTGTTGATATCGCTAGCCGTAGTGAAAAATGAACGCTTCAATGGAGCAAGCGCCACACAGATTCAATAGTAACACATTGATATATCCTCAAAGTATTTAGCTTTCATGTAGCCACTGATTTTTCTGAGAGTAAGTTTTGAGTAAACTCTTTCTTTAGGAATACTAAAATGAATACCCTCTCCATTTTGTGAGGGTATCTTATTTAAAATTCAACAACTTATTCGACTGTATTGTGAATTATTAACCAATACTAACGTTGATACGCTTTGGCGTATTCCGAGGAAGCTCGTGCTTGTTGACCGGAGAGACCAATATAAAGTCTGAGGAAAAAGTAATTGCTTGAGAGTCTCAACTTAATATTCTCTTGTTTTTGTGAGGATATGTTGTAAATCTGTGAATCTAAATTGTTTATATTCTGTGCTGTGTACTGGATCTCATTTGTTATTTGAGTCCCTTGCTAAGGTAAATAATGAATGTGTACTACCAATCACTTTAATCAACTGAAGAGGTTTCTATGCTAGGTGAAAATCACTCTATTGTTCACGAATTTCCTGAAATGAAAGACAAAATTGCTGAGCTTGCTAAAATTGATGATGGCTTTGCAACAGACATGAAGACATACGACAACCTTGATAAAGAGATTCGTAAACTTGAGCTGAAAGATTCACCCATTGATGATGGCTCAATGCATCAGCTGAAGCACGACCGTTCTGTGCTGAAAGATGCGCTATATGCTCGCTTGAGCAGCTAATGGACAACAGATTTTAGATATAGACAACAAAAACTCCCTCGGGAGTTTTTTTGTAAGAGATTGGCACCTACTTAAATGATTGAGTGTGATCCGAATACCCGGTAATAAAAAAGCTTAGCGCGGGGGACGCTAAGCTTGGTTATTAATCAGGTTTCTAAACTGTGCTTATTGGCTGGTGGATTAGCCTACTTGAGAAAAGCTTACTACTTTACGTTGTAGCTTCTCTTTTAAGTAATCAGACAATGCTTGTTGCTCAGATTCGCTCATGTACAAGCCAAGCTTGGTTCTGCGCCATAAGATGTCTTCGTCTGTCATTGCCATCTCTTGGTTGATTAAGTAATCAATCTCAGCTTGGTAAACACCGTGTGCTTCGCTTGAGAACTGGATACCAAGGTCCGCTTCACACGTAGCGCCTTCAAGTAGATCCCATGTGTAAGTACCAAATTGGGTCACGTAACGAAGCAGCAGTGCTTCTGATGCCCAAGGGTATTTCGTGTGCATCATTGCGGCAAGCTGTTCGCGGCTGCAGCTGAAGTTACCACCCGGTAGCGTGTCGTTAGCTGTCCAAGGTGACCCCATATGTTTTAGGTAAGGTTCTAGCTTGTTTACAGCTGCTTCACCAAGCTTACGGTAAGTGGTTAGCTTGCCACCGAAAATAGAAAGCAGTGGCGCTTGGTCAAACTCAGCATCTAATTCTAATGTGTAGTCACGGGTTATTGCTTGTGGTGAGTCAGATTCATCATCACAAAGCGGTCTCACGCCACTGAAAGTCCACACTACATCGTCACGCTCTAGTTGCTTAACAAAATGCTGGTTTACAATATCAATTAAGTAATCAACTTCTACATCGTCGATAGTCACTTCACGAGGATCGCCTTTGTATTCAAGATCGGTTGTACCGATGAGTGAGAACTTATCTAGGTAAGGGATCATAAACACGATGCGGTTATCTTTATTTTGTAGAATGTACGCTTGTGGTTCGTCATGAATACGTGGCACAACAATATGCGAGCCTTTGATCAAACGAATATTACGCGGTGATGTTTGCTCTAAACCATCATCGAAGAACTGTTTCACCCAAGGGCCAGCAGCATTAACAAGTGCTTTCGCTTTACGCTCGAAGCGTTGGTTTGTCATCACATCAAGAATCGTTACATGCCAAACATCGCCTTCACGGTGTGCTTTTTCAACTCGGCAGTAGTTACGAACTTCTGCGTTGTTCTCTTTCGCCGCTAATACGTTCAGCAATACCATACGCGCATCATCTACCCAGCAATCTGAGTATTCAAAACCTGTTTTCATTTCTGGCTTCAGTAAACCTGATTTCGCCAAGTTCACTGTTTTACTACCAGGAAGCGTGGTGCGTTTACCCAAGTTATCGTAAAGGAATAGACCACAGCGGATCATCCAAGCTGGGCGTAAAAATGGTCGATGAGGTAAACGGAAACGCATAGGTTGAGCAACATGAGGTGCTTTTCTTATCAATACTTCACGCTCGGCCAGTGCTTCCGAAACCAAACGAAACTCGTAGTGTTCAAGGTAACGTAAGCCACCGTGGATAAGTTTTGAACTTGCAGACGATGTCGCAGAGGCGAAATCATTTGCTTCGTATAAACCAACGTTTAGACCACGACCTGCTGCGTCAGCCGCGATGCCTGCACCATTGATGCCGCCGCCGATCACGATTAAGTCTAGAGTTGAAGATGTACTATTTTTTGAATTATTTTGTTGAGCACTCATGGTTTTGACCTCTTTCTGAGCGAACGAGCATTTTGGAACATAATTCAATCCTATATTAACTTTCGTTTTCGGTCATTTATTATTTTCGTTTATGCGCGTTTTATGTGATTTGCGCATAAAAAAACCTCTGCTTATGAAAGCAGAGGTTAAAATAAAACTTATTCGAGCATAGAAGTGACATGAACATGGATCAAGTATTGATGGTTCAGTTATTAAAAAAAGCCAGCTATCGATAAGTGTTTATCAATAAAACTGGCTTTTGATTGCTCACGAATGCGAGTGCTTAACTCCATTCAACTCAATTTAATCTAGCTTGGCTTAGCAGGGGCTATTCACTTGGTGTTGAAGGCTGAGCGGTATCGATGACTTCTAACGGAATGTCTGAATCTTTAAGGATGTTGAGAATCTCTTCCGGCGGCTGCTTATTAGTAAATACCATGTGTGCCTGAGAGATATTACCAAGCTTAACCATCGCATTACGGCCAAACTTAGTGTGGTCGACAGCTAAGAAGATACTGCGGCTGTTTTCGATGATGGCTTGTTTCACTCGAACTTCGTGATAGTCAAAATCGAGCAGTGAGCCGTCAAAGTCGATACCACTGATACCCAAGATGCCGAAATCAAGGCGGAATTGTTTGACGAAATCGAGGGTTGCTTCACCCACGATGCCGCCGTCGCGGTTTCTTACTTCACCGCCCGCCAAGATAACCTTGATCTCAGGGTTAGGTAAAAGGACGCTCGCAACGTTAATATTGTTGGTCACAACTCGTAGCTGTTTATGATTCTTGTTGAGTGCGCGAGCAACCGATTCAGGTGTGGTTCCGATATCAACGAACAAGGTTGCGCCATCTGGGATGTGTTTAACCAGTTCGTCGGCAATCACGTCTTTTTCGTTGAAGTTATGCGCTTTACGCGTGTTATAAGAGGTATTTTCTGAGCTTAAAGGAATGGTTGCACCACCGTGATAGCGACGGATTTTGTTGCTATCGGCCAGTTCGTTGAGGTCTCGTCTGATGGTTTGTGGGCTGACATCGAACTTTTCAACGAGCTCATCGGTACTCACATATCCTTGTGTTTTAACCAGGTCTACAATCTGCTGGTGTCTTGGTATCTGCTTCACTTAACTTACCACTCCCTGCACGCTAAAGGCTCTAGCGCGTCAAAATCGAAAATATAAACTCGCGCTATTGTGCTCGAATTGAAGAAGAGAGAGAAGTAATGATGGTAAGGAATCGTGTCTAAACCGCAAAAACGGTGCTCTGAGCGGAAAATTTGAGCCCCAAACACAAAAAGAGCACAAAATAGTGCTCTTTTTAGTTTCGTTTACTGAGGTTCGAACAATCCAATCGACGTGAAAGTGATTATTCGAACGCCTCAGTTGTGTGAACGACTAGTGTTAAACGAATAGCGAGTAGCTGAAGACTCAGCATTACTCTTCGTCGTCATCGTGCAGTTCAGACCAAACCTGAGCACACTTGATAGCACGCTTCCAGCCTTTGTAACGGCGGTTACGCTTCTCTTCGTCGTGGTGTGGCATGAAGGTACGATCTAGAACGGCTTTGTCTTGAAGCTCGTCGATGCTGTCCCAGAAACCAACCGCAAGGCCAGCAAGGTAAGCGGCACCCAGAGCGGTCACTTCCGTTACTTCAGGGCGGTGAACTTCAGTATCAAGCACGTCTGATTGGAACTGCATTAGGAAGTTGTTCGCTACTGCGCCGCCATCAACACGTAGTTTCGCTAGCTTAATGCCAGAGTCGGCTTGCATTGCGTCAAGTACGTCGCGAGTTTGGTAAGCAATACCTTCCAACGTTGCACGGATGATGTGATTAGAGTTCACACCACGAGTTAGGCCGACAATCGTACCGCGAGCATAAGCATCCCAGTATGGTGCGCCTAGACCAGTAAACGCAGGAACCACGTAAACGCCGTTTGAAGAGTCTACTTTGGTTGCGAAGTACTCAGAGTCTTCTGCGCCAGCCAGCAGCTTCATTTCATCACGTAGCCATTGGATAGATGCGCCACCCATGAATACCGCACCTTCAAGCGCATATGCAGGTTCGCCTTTAGGGCCACATGCTAGCGTTGTTAGTAGGCCATTCTTTGATGTTACTTTCTCTTGGCCAGTGTTCATTAAAAGGAAACAACCCGTGCCGTAAGTATTCTTAGCTTGGCCTGCTTCTACACACATTTGACCGTAAAGTGCAGCTTGTTGGTCACCCGCAATACCCGCGATTGGGATACGAGTACCGCCTTTACCACCAAGGTTCGTTTGACCGTATACCTCTGAAGAGCGTTTCACTTCAGGCATCATGACTGACGGAATACCCATCTCATCAAGTAGCTTCTGATCCCAACATAGGTCGTTGATGTTGAATAACATAGTACGTGACGCGTTGGTGTAATCCGTAACGTGAACACGTCCTTGAGTCATCTTCCAAACCAACCAAGTATCAACCGTACCGAACAGTAGTTTGCCAGCTTCAGCGTCTTCGCGAGCGCCTTCAACGTTGTCTAGAATCCATTTTACTTTGGTACCTGAGAAATACGGGTCAAGGACTAAGCCTGTATTGTCACGTACGTAGTCTTCTAAGCCACGTGCTTTAAGATCTTCACAGATATCTGCTGTACGGCGGCACTGCCATACGATTGCGTTGTAAACCGGTTTGCCAGTTTCTTTGTTCCAAACAATGTTGGTTTCACGTTGGTTAGTGATACCGATACCCGCTAGCTCGTCGCTGCGAATGCCTGCTTTAGCAAGTGCTTCAACCAAGGTAGAGCTTTGAGTTGCCCAGATTTCCATTGGATCGTGCTCAACCCAACCTGCTTTCGGGTAAATCTGAGTGAATTCTCTTTGAGAAGAGCTAACGATGTTTGCATCGTGGTCGAGGATTACAGCGCGAGAACTTGTGGTGCCTTGGTCTAGGGCAACAATGTATTTTTGCTCGGTCATGGTAAGAATCCTTTTTCTTTCGTTATTTATATTTTAGTAAATGTAAGGTCGCTTAGGGATTAAGCTTGAGCTTGTTCAGCTTCTTCTTCTGTTTCACATTGGTTTGGAATTGTGCAGCCTTGGCCTTCTACTGGTAGGTAAGCACCAATAACACGTGGGTACAACCAACCACCAAAACAAGCACCAGCAATTGGAGCAAGAATTGGAACGATGAAATAAGGAATATCACGAGCACCGCTTAATGCGAAATCCCAACCTGCAAAGTAAGCGAAAAGTTTTGGCCCAAAGTCACGAGCGGGGTTCATTGCAAAGCCAGTCAGTGGACCTAAAGAACCACCAATTACTGCGATAAGAATACCGATCAGTAGAGGATTCATTGCACCGCGAGATGCGCCATTGTTCTCATCACCTAACGCCAAAATAGCAAACATCAACACAGCCGTAATCACGAATTCCACAGCAAAAGCGCCCAAGAAAGAAAGTGAAGCATGTGGGTAAGTCGAGAAGATACCAGCGGTTGATAGTGCGTCTTGACTGCTACGAACGAAGTTATGTGCGATTTCGTAGTCAGTGAATAGGTTGCTGTACAGGCTGTAAACCAATGCCGCAGAACAGAATGCGCCAAGTAGCTGCGAAATGATATAAGGCACAACTTTCGCCTTATCAAAGCCATGGAACATTGCGAGTGCGATGGTCACTGCCGGGTTTATGTGTGCGCCAGAAACGCCAGCAGTACAGTAAATTGCGATGGCTACGCCGAAGCCCCAGATGATGCTGACTTCCCATTGTCCGAATGTCGCACCGGTTAGTACCAATGCTGCCACACAGCCAACGCCAAAGAATATGAGCAAGCCTGTACCGATAAATTCGGCCAAGCATTGCCCAAATAAAGAGGGGTGTTTGTTAGTTGTCATGTTTGAGTCCTTTTTAGTTTTGCTTATCTAGCACGTGCATTGTGCATATATTAGCGAGCGCGAAAATAAACGAACGTTAAATTTGAGCGTTTGAGCATGAAGTTGTTAACTAAAGTCACTTTAAATGTTAAACCGAACACTTTTGTTCGAAAAAGAAGCTCGCATGAAAGTCATTGCTAGAATTGATAGGTTGCGAGGTCGCTAAAATTACCTGTATGTAAACGGATGCACAACTGGTACGAGGAGTTGATGGCTGGATTTGTGATGCTGATTCGCGAGTGGTGGTTTATTAAACTTGGATCTTGTGGACTTATCCGGGCTCTCAAATGTTGGAAAAGCGTTAACAAACAAGGATGTACTTACGCTGTGACAAAAAATTCCAGATCCATACTGAATCTGGCAATTCGCTTGGTCTATCGCTCAGTGGTGATATTTGAGCGAATTAGTGACTTAATTGAGAGCGCTAACTTTGCCTTGTGTTACAAAGTAGTCTCTTACCGCCTCCGGTTGATTTGGTTTTATCGAAAACACGCTCGAAAGGGCTAGCATTGCTATGGCTTGAACAAGCATTGAAAGGCCTATTTGACGAAACATAAGCTGGATGAGACTTAAATTGGATGAACTAGAATAAAGAAAAGGCTCACAAATTACTTTGTGAGCCTTTCTGTTTTAAGCGATACACGATTTTCTAGTTCGTAGATTTCACTGTTAGACCGTTGTAGTACTTGTCTTTCATCTTAAGTGCAACGTTCACTAGGTAAATTAGTACAGGTACTTCAATCAGTGGACCGATAACAACGGCAAACGCTTGGTCTGAGTTGATACCAAATACAGAGATTGCTACGGCAATGGCTAGCTCGAAGTTGTTGCCTGTCGCTGTGAATGCGATTGACGCGTTCTTGTCATACTCAATACCCATCTTCTTACCAATGAAGAAGCTGATGAAGAACATTGCAGTGAAGTAGATAGTCAGTGGAACCGCAATCAATAATACGTCCATTGGCAGTTCAACAATCATCTCGCCTTTTAGGCTGAACATTAGAACGATCGTTGCCAGTAGTGCAATCAGTGTGATTGGTGAGATGCGTGGGATAAACACATCGTTGTACCACTGCTCGCCTTTCATCGACACTAGGATCTTACGGCTTAAGAAGCCCGCTAGGAATGGGATACCTAGGTAGATAAGTACACTGTGAGCAATATCGGTCATCGATACATCAACCATCATACCTTCGTAACCAAATACAGGCGGTAGAACGCTGACGAATAACCACGCCATAAAGCTGTAAGTCACGACTTGGAATGCGCTGTTCAAAGCAACCAAAGCTGCGCCATACTCTTTGTTACCGCCGCCGATATCGTTCCAAACCAGAACCATCGCCACACAACGAGCAAGACCAATCAAAATAACACCCACCATATAACCTGGGTGATCACCTAAGAAAATCAGTGCCAACACGAACATTAGAATAGGACCGACAATCCAGTTCATGATCAGAGACAGTTTAATGGCTTTCTTATCTTTAACCACAGTGCCTAATAGGTTGTAGTTAACTTTAGCCAAAGGTGGATACATCATTAAGATAAGGCCAATCGCAAGTGGAATGTTGGTTGTGCCAACAGACATTGATTCGTTCCACTGTTCGATTTGTGGAAACAAGGTGCCAAGCAGTACACCAATGCCCATGGCGATGAAGATCCACAGTGTTAAGTAGCGATCGAGAAAACCTAATTTTGGTTTCATGATATTATCTCTTTGGTTGATATCGTTAATCGTCGAAAAACGATACTTGAAAGTAAAAAAATACGCTTAGTTTATTCTATGTTCGACAAGCTAAGCGTGGTTAATCTATTTTAAAATAGCGTCGATCAGCGATTCAAATTGCTGAATATTATCTCGGTTAATGCGATAACACATCTTCGGTGGTATCGATTCGGCGGTGATGAAGCCTGAGTTCTTCAAGATTCGTAAGTGCTCAGATACCGTTGACTGAGCCAAACCTAATTCACTCACCAAGTCACTGTTCAAACAGCCGCCCGATTTTTCTAACGTTGAAAGGATACTCAATATACGTACTCTTGCCGGGTGAGCGAGTGCTTTCGCTAGAGCTGCCATTTGCTTATTAGCTTCGGCATCACCATGTCCGATTGGTAGAGCACAGCCACCAGTTGTAGAGCAAGTTTCGTTCATATTGATGTTTCGCTTTCAATAATCGTTAAAAGACGATTGATAGTAAGCCCATTTCTTTTATTGGTCAATGCGAAATTTAAAAGTCGGCCTAAATTGGCATCTCAGATCAGTGGTTTTAGCTAAGCTTGATATTCGATTTTTATCTGTTTTTATTCTGTGGATACAGAAAACCACGGGTTTACCCGTGGATGAATGCCTTTGGAGACGGTACGATGGATAAATGCAATATTACACCTCATCCCATAGTGTCTACTACACGAAGTATCACGTAGTTTGGGTAACTAAGTACCGTCGGAAAATCCTGAATCCTGGTATGTGCAGCTACCTACGGAAGGTTATGCCAAAGTTACTGCGAAGTTTACCTGGCGTTGAGATTGAGACGATAGGCTTTGATGAAGATCATCTGCATATGATGATGCTTATCCCACCGAAATACAGTATTTCAGACGTCATGGGTAAACTAAAAAGCCAATCGTCGCACCACATGCGAAAAACGTTCAGTTGGCTAAGTAAGGTTTACTGGAAAGAGAACATTGTGTGGTCGCCAGGTTACTTTGTCAGTAGCGTAGGCGTGAATGAACAAGTTATAGCGAATTACGTTAGACACCAGGGCGAAAAGGATTCTGGTCAACTCCGCATGGAGTTGTAACAGTAAGTACCCCGTGCATGCACGGGGGTATCTACCTTCTTATTGCGCATAAACAAGATTTTAGATTTAAACAAATAAATCGACCGAAAAGCATTGCATTCACTGGCTAATCTAGCGATATAATCGAATGCAGAACCGTTACACAAGATAACGAAAAATCATAATTTACACTTTAATCTTTACTTATAGGTAAGCCCTGAAATGCCACAACAGAACATCAAATTTATCGCTGCTGATATGGACGGCACTCTGCTTAATGAACACGGAAAGTTAGACCCTGAATTCTTCAATCTTTACGAGCGACTAGAAGCTCAAGACATCACTTTTGCTGCGGCATCGGGCCGTCAGTATTACAGCCTGATGGAGACATTTTCTCCGTTAAAAGATCGCATGATGTTCGTTGCTGAAAACGGCACATTAGTGATGCACAAAGGCCAAGAGCTCTACAGCTGCTTACTTGATACTGATGCCATCAAAGACATCATCCAAGAAGCGCGTGCCATGGAAGGTGCATATGTGGTGTTATGTGGTAAGAAATCAGCGTACATCGAAACCAAAGATGAGCGTGCTCTGGCGGAGATCTCGAAGTACTACCATCGCCGAGAGCAAGTAGAAGACTTACTGGCGGTAGAAGACGATTTCATTAAGGTGGCTATCTGCCATTTCGACGGTTCACAAGAGAAAGTGAACCCAACTATTGAATCCACATTTGGTGAGAAATATCAAGTGGTTGTCAGTGCAAAAATATGGTTGGATGTGATGAATGCTGAAGCGTCGAAAGGTGCGGCGATTAAGCATCTACAAAACTCATTAGGCTTCACCTACGAGCAGACCATGAGTTTTGGCGACTACTTGAATGACTTGGAAATGCTTAAAGAGAGCTACCACTCTTACGCGATGGAAAACGCGCATCCAAAGTTAAAAGAGATCGCACGTTTTAGCGCGCCAAGTAACGTCGATGCAGGTGTTTTCCGAGTGCTTGAGAACCTGCTAGCGTAACGCGGTAAAGCTTCATCCGATTTTTATCAAAGCCAACTCGTGAATATGAGTTGGCTTTTTTGTTGGTGAGCCTGAACTTTATAATCCGTTTTAACATTGGTTGGCCAACGTACATTCAGGTTTGATTTTTTTACCAAGTTTACTCATCCAAAATGTAGCAGCTAGAACCACAATTCCTGCAATGGTAAAACCATACTCAATGGCATCTGCTTGCGCCAATACCGCAATCAACACATAGCTTAGGCTTTGTGTGAGTGTGGCGAATAGGGCTAATCCTCCATCCACTCTTCCTCGCTGCTTCATTGCCACCGCGTGGTGCATCCAATTGGTACGTGCGATTCTATTGAGCGCGTTGAATGCCCCGAAGATGAAAGTCAGCACAATGATATACGCTGGATTTTCTACTTGGCTCATGAGCAATAAAGAGACGGCGATGATCACCATGGCTATTTGGATGATTGTTTTGTGGGAAGCGGACTTTAGAATTAATGGTAAAGACACGCCAATGATCAGTGCGCCCATGCCGAGTGAGATGTTGTAAAGTGCGAGCCAATCTCCGGTCACATTGAGCTCTGAAAACCAGATAGGAACCAAACGACTTAAAAAAGTCATCATCGGATATGAGAGACAAGACACAATTAGAAACCCGTAGAATTGTGGCGACTGAGCAAATACATCCTTAATCTCGATTAGCTGCTGCTTGAAAGGTGTATTTACGCTGTCCTTGATTCGTCTTCTGTAGGGAGTCATTAGATAGCTGATAGCTGATAGCTGAAATAGTCGAAGCAATACCTGCAAAAATCGCAAACTCATTGATGCTCCATTGTTCTAGTAGCACAACGCCCAAAGCCCCCGCACCTAATGTTGTCGACTGCAGAATAATTTCTTGGTGGCTAGAGATTTTGGCGTATTCGTGGTGATCGTAATTTTCTTGTGTAAAGGCGTTGTTGGTGTGCCATGCTAGGCTACTGGAGACCCAAAAGATCAGCTGAGCCGCACCTAACACCATAATCGAACCAAATCCGAGCCAGTATATAGCAGCGACAATAAATGCGGTTGAAGCTTGAATTATTTGCGCGATGATCAGAATGTGTTTACGAGAATGGTGGTCGATCAACGCAGAAAAATACGGGGTTACTAGAAAAGTTGTGACGGTACAAAGCAGGGCGGTCAGCGCTACAAAAGTTCCCATGTTAGGTGTCGCTAGCATTAACCAAGGCAGTGCTAACATAAACAGCCCTGAGCTAATGCCATCAAAGAAGCGTCCGGTAAGGTAGGGTGGTGTTTTTCTCTTCATATCGTTGTCTCATCTTCTCTGTTTTGCATAACTCTACAACTTAAAGTTAACTTTAAGTCAAAGGTTAATTGACAGAAGTTAGAGTTATTCTGGAGGGGAGATATCGATATTTTGAATGACGATGAGCAAGAAACTTCAACTCGATATTATTTCTGATGTAATGTGCCCTTGGTGTGTGGTCGGCTACAAAAACTTAGAGCAAGCCATTACGGAGCTTGACTTAGAACAACAGATTGAACTTGAATGGCAGCCGTTTGAGCTGAATCCTGATATACCACAAGAGGGTGAAAACCTGCGTGACCATATCATGAGAAAATACGGCTCTAGTGCGGAAGAGAGCCAAAGTTCTCGTGAGCAACTGGCTGCTCGTGGCCAAGCCGTTGGGTTCGATTTTAACTTCTATGACCGCATGAGAATGGTGAATTCTCGTCATCTGCATGTGCTGCTCGATTTTGCTCTAGCGCACGGTAAACAGACGGAGTTAAAGCTACGTTTCTTTACGGCGCACTTTTAAGAACAGAAAGATCTGTCTGATCTTAAAGTTATTGCGTAAGAAATTGAAGCGGTTGGGCTAGATTCAACCAAGGCACTGAAGCGCTTAAAGAACATCGACAACTTGAAGCAAATTGAAGCGCAAGATTTTGAATGGCAACGCATGGGGATCTCTGCGGTACCTACTGTGGTATTCAACCGCAAGAGTGCAGTGATAGGCGCGCAGATGGTTGAAACGTACAAGCAAATCCTTCAAGAACTTATTGCTGAATCATAAGTCAGTCATTGGTATCAATTAGAGTTTGAATTTCATGGAATCATTGTCACTCGCTCAAGCGCAAAAAATTGTACTGCTTTCGCAAAAGCTACCGCCTAAAAAGCAACGTAATAGTGGCGCTTTGGCGAACACGCTGTCTGCAATTGAAAACCTTGGCTATGTGCAAATTGATACCATTTCTGTGATTCAGCGAGCCCACCATCATACGCTGTGGAATCGTAATCAAGACTAGCAACTGAACCATCTGGATAAGCTGTTAGAGCGTCGAGAAGTGTTTGAGTATTGGTCGCACGCCGCTGCGTATTTACCCATGCGGTGCTACGAAAGCTGCCCTGTTCCACTACGTAGACGAAGATTTTCATACTGCAGAAGGCCATGGCTTAAAGCATGGTTTTACGATTCTAGGTAGCAAAGGCTGCATCACTCTCGACACCAACCCATGGCTACCGCCCGAAGACAATTCGTTCACGGTTGAGATCTATGAAACATTCACACGCGAAGTTAAAGTTGAAGCGCAAGGTGATGGCTTCCATTATCAAGTGCGCAATATCCGCCAAGCGGTTGAGCGAGGTGATACTCAGCTCACTTCACCAATGGCGACTCACCAAGACTCTCGCGTCATCATGAAGTTACTGACTGATTGGGAACAAGCGGCTAGCTAGTGTCTTAGTAAAAGAAATACGACTCATGTTGTTCTGTATGACTTGATAACAAAATCACATAGACAAATATGAGCCGTATTGTTGGTTCTGCTTACTTTTTGGGCGAGCTTACTTAAGCTACAGACGTTTTAAAGGCGGTATTGAATGCTTTTGCATTGGCGCGAATCTCGTCGTCAGATAAGCCAGGCTTGTAAAGTGACGCTCCTAAACCAAAGCCTTTTGCACCTATGTCTAAGTACGGTTTCATGCTCTCGACGGTAGGGTTGATTCCTCCTATAGGTAAGCAGATTGCTTCAGGAGGCAGTACGGAATTCAACGCTTTAAAGCCATCAAGGCCAAGCACAGAAACTGGGAATAGTTTTAACCCTGTCGCGCCGGCAGCAAGTGCAGCGAACGCCTCTGTTGGCGTAACTACACCAGGGAAGCTGACGCAACCTGCAGCCGCTGACATTTTCACGACTTGTTCGTTGAAGTTCGGCGTTACGACTAAGTTTGCACCCGTATCAATCACAGCTTGTGCTTTTTCTGGTGTGGTAACGGTACCCGCGCCAATTAAGTATTGATCACCGAAATGTTCGACTAGCATTTTAATGCTGGTTAATGCATCTGGTGAGTTCAATGGCACTTCAATCATTGAGAAGCCTTCCTCAATCAAAATCTGCGTCACACGAATACAATCTGCCGGTTCTACACCACGGATAATAGCAACGAGTGGTAAGTGATCACTTAGGTTAAAGTCTTTATTTGTCATTGTTCATTACCTCTTTAATTTTTAACATTCCAGCGATGAAAGTGTCATCGCCATTCACGTATTCGGTTGTTTTCTTTAGCTGACGACATGCTTGGTCATAGCGTTCTGATAGGGCTTTCCCGCCCACCAAGTAGATGCTCTCTTGATGCAGTTCGCGTACTTCGTTACCGATTAACAGCCCTGATAAGTAATCAAACACTTCACTCTCTTCTAGATTGCCGAATAGACGATGCGTTCTGGCTTTAAAGAGCTGATTAGTGATTGACGGGTTCGAGCTTTCCTCTACCCCTTTTACAAAAGCAGCGTTAGAGCTGATTTGTTCAGGTAAGCCACGCCCTAGGATTGTGTGTGTCGATAGTGCAGAGAATAGTTCGCCAGTCATGTAGGTTGAAAACGAGACTAACTTACCCGCTTCAATATTTGCGTGTTTGCTGTGAGTACCCGGAAAGGCTGCTTCAAGCGTCAGTTTGCCTGCTAACTCAAGAAGTCCAAACAACTGAACCTCTTCACCACGCATGACGTCGTAGTTACCATGCTCATCACAATGGCTGACACCCGGAATGATGGTGGCTGTTGCCCCCCAAGGGAGGTCGAATTGATGGGTGTTTCGAGCCAAGGACTGCACATTAGTTGGCGTGGAAATATAAGGGACGTTGACCCAGCCTTGGGCGGAACCAACCATACCTGCCATGTAAATGGGTAAGTGTTGGTATTCGCCGAGCCACTCACTCAGCAATGATTCAAGCTTGGTTGCAAAGGCACCATCTTCAACCTGAAGCAGTCCCATTTTGCGTCCTGTTTTATCAACGGCCTGTCCTTGTTCATCCATGGCAAAGGCACGAAAGTTTGTCGTTCCCCAATCCAGAATTAGCCAACTGATTTTGTTTTTTTGATTCATAATTACAGCTCACAGACGCGCCCTAGGGCGCGCAGTTTTAGGTTTAGTTGATGTACTTTTTATCTGTTTACTTTGTCGAACCGTTAACGTTTCGGGTCTAGCTAACTCTGTTTATTTAGTTAACCTTACCCCTTTAGTTAACCTTGTATTGCTTGATGATGTCGGTATTCACATCGACACCGATGCCCGGATTAGTAGAGATTTGTACCTTGCCGCTTTCCATCTTGATGCCATCGCAAATGAGATCTTTGCGAAATGGGTGTGAAGACTGGTCGAATTCAAGCATTGGCTCGATAGGGTTGAGTGATAGAGGTGAACTTGGTAGTGAAGCAATAAAC
This sequence comes from Vibrio sp. nBUS_14, assembly GCF_051201655.1. Taxonomy (NCBI): domain Bacteria; kingdom Pseudomonadati; phylum Pseudomonadota; class Gammaproteobacteria; order Vibrionales; family Vibrionaceae; genus Vibrio; species Vibrio sp. nBUS_14. Next base: position 146,453 of record NZ_CP179207.1, on the reverse strand, counting down.
TGCAAAGAGGCCGCAATACCAATGCCAGAACCCCACACATGTGGAATCATCATGGTGTGGTTTGCTTGTGCCATTGCTGCAATCTTCTTACATTCCGTGATTCCACCTGAAGAACATAGATCAGGTTGAATCACGTCTAACGCTCTCTGTTCAAGCCAAGGTCGGTAGCCCATTTTTCCGAACAGTTGCTCACCTGCGGCGATATAAGTCGTAGAAAGGTTCTTGATTTCTTGATAGCCAGTAATGTCTTCTGGAGCTAACAGTTCCTCTAAGAAGTACAGGTTGAACTCTTCTGTTTCTTTGATGATACGACGTGCAGCAGCGGCGTTGTACGCCCCATTAGCATCAGCCATGATCTTCACATCATTACCAACGGCTTCACGAATTGAACGAATGAAGGCGATGTCTTCATCTACGCCGAATCCAATTTTGAGTTTGAACGCTTCAAAGCCACCATCGACATAGCGATGTGCTTCCTCAATAGCTGCTTCTGGATATTTCGCGTCTGCGACACGATAGAAGCCAGTTGCGTACGGGGTGACTTCCTTGCGGAAAGCACCGCCGATCAGTGAGTGAATTGGTTTATTGAGAGCCTTACCAATGACATCCCACAGTGCAATATCAACACCGCTGATCGCGTTCACCGCAGAACCACCTTGACCGTATGGGCGAGTCACGTTGTACATCTCTTCCCAAAGCACTTCCACGTCGAACGGGCTGCGTCCGAGCAGTAGTGGCTTAAAGGTATGTTCAATAAATGCCGCCGCAATGTGCGGGCTCTGTAGGCCGTGACACAGAGCTTCACCAAAACCAACAACCCCTTCATCAGTAACGATTTCGATGATCATTGAGCTACGGTTATGAACCCAGCCTTGTGCGAAGTAAAACGGCGTCTCTAATGGAACTGAGATTGCGTGTGGAATGACATCAATAATTTTCACAATAAATACCTTACTTAAATCAGAATCAGAGATATCTGAGGAATAAATACAATCAGCGTTAACGCGAACATCATGGCTAGGAAGAACGGGATAATGGCTTTAGAAAGTTTCTCAACAGAGACCCCTGAAACGCTCGAGCCAACAAATAAGTTTAGACCCAGAGGAGGAGTGATAAACCCGATAGCCAATGTCACCACCATGATGATGCCAATGTGTACTGGGTTGAAACCGAATAGCATGGCCACTGGAACCAAGATTGGCGTCAAAATAATGATTGCCGCAACGGTCTCCATGAAACAGCCGACGACGAGCAGTAGTGCTACCATCAAGATAATGAAGATCACCTTGCTATCAGAGAACTCAAGCATCGCGTTAGCAATTTGTGTTGGAATTTGCTCAAGTGCTAAGTACTTACCAAAGGCTGTCGCGGTACCTACAATCAACAACACAATCACGGAAGTAATCACCGATTTAGTGAAGATTTTTGGTAAGTCTTTAAAGGTAATTTCTTTGTAGACGAATAGGCTCACAATAAGGCCATAAACCACCGCTACTACACTTGCTTCTGTTGGGGTGAAAATACCGCCGTAGATACCACCAAGAATGATTACTGGGATAAGCAGTGCGAGTTGAGCGTGTATAAATTGAGCCCACACCTCTTTCCAGCTAAATGGTTCGTCTGATCCTTTGTAGCCTTTTTTCTTAGAGTAGATGTATGCCCAAGTCATCAAACAAAGCGATACCAAGATGCCTGGGATGATGCCTGCAATGAATAAGTCGCCAATTGATACGCCTGCAGATACGCCGTACATCACCATTGGGATGCTTGGTGGAATCATGACACCAATCGCACCTGCTGCTGTGACAACCGCGGTTGCAAAGCCCTTGTCGTAGCCGTACTTGATCATCGCTGGAATCATGATGCCGCCAACCGCTGCTACCGTAGCTGGGCCAGAGCCCGAGATAGCAGCGAAGAACATACATGTAATTATTGAAGCAATCGCGAAGCCACCCGTGATGTTTTTCACTAATGAGTTAGCAAAGTTCACCAAACGTTGCGAGATACCGCCGCTGCCCATGATGTCACCCGCTAGGATGAAAAATGGTACTGCCATAATTGGGAAAGAATCGACAGAGGTGATTAAGGTACTCACAAGAAAATCAACGCTTAAGGTGCCGGTTGAAATAATGGTGAGTAGCGTTGCCATACCCAATGAGATAGCAATGGGCACAGAGGCAATAACGAGTAGTGCGAAAGTCGCAAACAAAATAAATACTGACATGATTACCTCCTATTTCGCTGTTTTGATGTCATCAGTGGTGATACCATCTGTTGAATCAACCTGATTGATGTAAGTGCAAAGCCTACTGGGCCTGCTAGATAAACGATCCACATTGGCAACCCAAGTGCTGGTGATGTTTGACCTAGGTAATATAGGTTCGCCACCATTTGCGTTGATTTAAATAAAATAACAACAGAGAATGCTAAGAAGACGAAGTCCGAAAATAGGCTTAGGTACTTTTTTTCCTTGTCATCAATTAACATTGCTATAGCTTCTATTTTTATGTGGCTCTTTTTCGCGACAGCAAAGCTGATGCCGATATAAACTAACCAAATGAAACAATAGCGAGCTAACTCTTCAGTCCAAGCAATTGAATAATCGAATGTTCTGGATACTACTTGTAAGAATATTGCCGCCGTCATAATAACGAGCAGTATTACGGCTATCGTATTTTCAAAATACTTATCTAACCAATTCAACATAATAAGGTTCCTTGTTCACTTATTACTTAGACCTATTACTTGTTTATTATTTATTAATGATAGTTATTGAGGGTTAATCATCAAAATAGTCAGTATTAATAATGTAATGGCCTAAATGTTAAGTGATGGCTTAAGTTACTGAGCGGCTAATTCGTTTTCAGCTTTTTTAATTTGTTCTTGGAAAGCGGAGACAACATCTTTGCCAATGATTGGTGTGTATTTCTCAATAACGGGCTTAGTCGCTTCTTGGAAGCCAACCAGTGCTTCAGGTGTTAGCGTTACGACTTCCATGTTTTGTTTAATAACATCCAAGCTTTCCAGATTGACTCGACGGTTAACTTGACGCTCGTAGTCGCCAGCATCAATAGCGGCTTGGCGCAGAACCCTTTGATCGTGACGGCTTAGTTTGTTCCATGTCGCTTGGCTAACAATTAAAGCTAATGGTGTGTATACATGGCCTGTGTTTGATAAGGTTTCTTGTACTTCGAACAAGTTGTTCAGTGCGATATTCGGGTAAGGGTTTTCTTGCCCGTCAACCGTGCCTTGCTGCAGTGCTGTGAACAGTTCGTTGAAGGCCATCGGCGTTGGTGTTGCGCCCATTGCTTTCCAAGCGTCTAGGTGAAGTGGGCTCTCCATAGTACGGATCTTTAGGCCTTTCACATCTTCAATCGATTTCACAGCACGACGTGAATTAGTTACATGACGGAAGCCATTTTCCCAGAAATCCAGGCCGACTAAGCCTTTTGACTCTAGTCTTTTCAACATGTCGTCACCAAATTTACTGCGTAGCACTTTATCTGCGACATCTTCACTGGTGATCATAAAGGGAAGGTCGAACACATTGTATTCAGGGTAGAAGTTAGCCAGTGGACCCGTCGATGGAATAGATACGTCAAGTGTTCCTAATTGCAGCATTTCAATCGCCGCACGGTCATCACCTAATTGCGCTGAAGGGTATATATCCACCTTCAGTTCAGTAAATTTCTCAACAATTTCTTTAAACTTAGCAGCACCATCATAGATAGGATGTTTGTTATTAGAGCTCATGCTGAAACGTAATGTTTGAACTTGAGATTCACCTGCTGCAATACTCGATTGGTTATTTCCTTGAGAATTTGTAGCAATAGCTGCACCAATGATTGAGGCGACAAACACCCCACCAATGGCTAGAATTTTTCCGGTTCTAGACATAGTCGTACCTGATTAATTTATTATTTATATAAAGTGTATGTTACATACACCTGTAGGGTTAATTAAGTTGCTTGGATATTTTCTGACAATATTCAGTAATAACAGGAATTAACTCCGTCATTCTTTCATCAGACATGTATTCTTTAATGCTGGTTACTGATATAGCTGCAATAATATTGTTATATTTATTTCTTATTGGTACAGCAACGCAACGTACAAGGTCTTCGTTATCTTCTAAGTCATAGCTGTAGTCATGCTTAGAATATTCATTCATTCTTTTTAGCATCGACTCGACGTCATGATTAGTTTGCGATGAAATAAGTCGAATCCATTCCATCTTTGGCATATCAATCATTAACGCTTTTCCAATACCCGTTGCAGACATTGGCAGTCGGTCTCCCACTTGAGATCGCAGTTGAATTGCACGCTCTCCCGGGATTTTATCTAGGTAGAAGATTTGATCCTCATCTTGGATACCTAAATGGACAGTATCTTTAGTTTGAGCAGCAAGTTCGCGAATAAAGGGTTTCGCAATTTCTTTGAGAGGCATGTCTTGTTGGGCGCGGATACCAAGTTGAATCATTTTAGTACCTAGCACTAGACCAATCCCTTTCACTTCTCGGATATAGCGAGCTTCAATAAGGCCTTGGATAATTCTGTGCACCGTAGATTTCGGCAGCTGCAAATGTTCACACACATCTTTCAGTTGTCGATTACCTTCAGCGATCGAGTCGATGACCGCGATTGCTTTTACCAATGCTTGATTACCTTGTAACTTGCCCATAAAACCGCCTCTCGTTGTATGAGAGAAATATAGCGGTAGTTTGCTATTGATAATGTGATAACTCTCAACATTCCGCTTTGTGAAACAAGAGTCCCACATTGTGGAATTTATCGGTATAAGTATAAATACTTTGCATTTGAAACAGCCACAGTGTCCAATGTCGGTTAAGACAATATTGACCGAAAAACCTTATTTTTAAGGTGTTAAATAGGAAGTTTGCTGTATGCGTAAATCAGATAAGAAGATCGAAAATCAGATCAGAGACGTGTTAACGGACGTGTGTGAAGATACGTTGAAAAGCTACGATGGTTTTCTATGGGTGACTCATACGGTCAATTTCTCTTCTTTTCCACAGAGCCTAAAAATCGTTTGCGTATTCGACACCAATCAAGATAGAGCTAACTTCTTAGAGGGAGGAGGTCAGCAGGAGGTCTCTGTTACCATCCAAAAGGCGTTTAGTCAGGTTGGGATTACATTGAAGAATATCGATAAGCACGTGAGCTTCGATACACAAGAGAATTGCGACCGTGACCATCAAGGTAAGTGGAGCCATAGACTTTAAGAAGCTTTAGTCAGAGTTCTGATTGGTTCGCTAACTAAAGAACGAAAGCCTACACGAGGTAGGCTTTGTTACATTTTTATCGAGTGGATAGGGGAATGTATTTGGGCGTGGAGGCAGTCAGGCTCCGAATGTTATAGTGGGAGCCTGAAATAAAGCCGCGATATGAAGTTATGAATTAATGACCTTGATACCTTTGTCTTGAAGTTCATCAATTACGCTGCTTGAAAGATCAATGTCGGTGATCACACCATCAAGCGCACTTAAATCTAAGGCGTGGAAAGTAGCGATGCGCCCGTATTTGGTTGAGTCTGAAATCAGATAGTTAGTATTAGCAGCTTGAACAATGGCTTGTTTGACCAATACCTTATTTTCACAAGGTGTTGATAGCCCTTTTAGATTCCAAGATGAAGAAGAGATAAAGGCAATATCAATATTAATCCCTGCCAAGAACTCAGCCACTTTCCCCCCAATACTCGATTGATTTTCACGATCAATCTTACCACCAGTATGGTAAATCTCAGATTGTGTGTTGTTCATTAGGTATGCGGCAATAGCAAAGTCATTGGTAATAATCTGTAGGTCATCACGACCAGCAAGTTGATGAGCGATCTCCAAAGAAGTTGTTCCTGCATCTAGGTAGATAGTCGAGAACTCAGGAACCAACTGTGCAGCCAATTGGCCAATTTGAGCCTTTTCACTGGACTGTTGCTCTACTTTTATGTCGTGGGACAACTCGCTGTGAAGTGCCTTAGTTAGCTGCACGCCACCCGAAACAGAAATCACTTTCCCAGATGTTTCTAGCTTTACGATATCTCGACGAATGGTCATATGAGACACCTCTAGGTGCTCAATGAGCTCAGAAATACTGATCACCTCTTGGTGTGACAGCAGTGACAAAATGGTTCTCTGACGTTCCGCTGGAATCATGATTCTTCTTCTATGTTTTTATTTTTCATCATCCTATCAATCTTTCGCGATATTGTGAATATCTGTGAATATCTGTTGTTAAATAGTAATTAGAACTGTGATAGCCGCCGAAATTACCATTGTCAAATACCTCTAAAGGGTTAAGTTATCTTTGGTTGTTAACTTTTGTTAAAAGTGTGACTTATCACTAAGTAGCATTCGGTTGCCTCACATATAATCACAAACATAAACAAGAATTAACAAATCTAGAGTTCAATAATTACGTGAAAGGCATCTTGTTATGAGTGAAGTTCAATCTGTTGGTGTTATCGGTTTAGGTTCTATGGGTATGGGTGCAGCTAAGTCATGTGTACGTGCAGGGCTTGATGTATATGGTTTTGATTTGAATCCACAAGCGCTTGAAACCTTGGGTGAATATGGCGCAAAAGCGGTATCAACCAGTGCGGTGGAGTTTGCTGACAAACTCGATTCTGTTTTGGTATTGGTTGTGAACGCTGTTCAAGCAAACACGGTGCTGTTCAAAACAGGTCTCGCGGCGGCATTAAGACCTAATACGCCAGTTATGGTATCGGCGACAATTTCCGCGGAAGACGCAAAACAAATCGAAGCTCAGTTATCTGAGTTCGGCCTTGTGATGCTTGATGCGCCCGTTTCAGGTGGTGCAGTAAAAGCAGAAGCTGGTGAAATGACCATCATGGCTTCAGGTGCAGTAAGCACATTCGAAGCTCTGGATCCTGTTCTCGATGCAACCGCTGCAAAAGTCTACAACGTTGGCGAAGCTATTGGACTTGGCGCGACTGTGAAGATTATTCACCAGTTACTTGCAGGTGTTCACATTGCTGCAGGCGCGGAAGCGATGGCATTAGCGGCACGCGCAAACATCCCTCTAGATCTGATGTACGACGTAGTGACCAATGCGGCGGGCAATTCTTGGATGTTCGAGAATCGAATGAAGCACGTTGTTGATGGTGACTACTCTCCAAAATCTATGGTCGATATCTTTGTTAAGGATTTGAACTTGGTATCGGATACCGCTCAAGACCTGAAATTCCCACTTTCTCTATCAAGTGCGGCACTGAATATGTTCGTGAGTGCGAGTAATGCTGGCTTTGGTCAAGAAGACGACAGCGCTGTGATCAAAGTGTTTCAAGGCATTGACCTACCAGGTGTTAACACACCAAAAGTGGAGAAGTAATCATGTTGTTAGGTGTTATTGCAGACGACTTTACTGGCGCAACAGATATAGCGGGTTTCCTTGTTGAAAACGGGATGCGTACTATTCAATTGAACGGAATTCCGACGGGAGACTTTGATGCTTCAGCCGATGCCGTTGTTATTAGCCTTAAGTCTCGCTCTTGCCCAGTAGATGAAGCGGTAACCGACTCAGTAACTGCGCTTAAATGGCTTCAATCTCAAGGCTGCCAACAGTTTTACTTCAAATATTGCTCGACCTTTGACAGCACGGCTGAGGGTAATATTGGCCCTGTAACTGATGCACTGTTGGCTGAACTTGGCGAAGATTTCACTATGGTTTGCCCTGCATTACCAATAAATGGTCGCACGGTTTACAACGGCCACTTGTTTGTTTTTGGTGAGTTGCTCAGTGATTCAGGTATGCGTAATCACCCTGTTACACCAATGGCGGATTCAAGTGTGGTTCGAATGATGGACGCGTAATCAGAAGGTGTTTCTGGTTTGGTTAACTTTCAAACGATTGAACAGGGCTCTGATGCAATTACCGCTCGTTTTAACGAATTAAAAGCTCAAAGCATCCGTTATGTGGTAGTTGATGCCTTTAACGCAGAGCACTTGGTGACGTTAGGCCAAGCAGCTAAATCTCTGAAGTTAATCACAGGTGGTTCAGGCTTAGCTGCTGGTATTGCAAAAAACTGGACTGAACATCTTGCTGACCAAAGCGATGCAAAAAACGCAGGTAGCCCAATAAAAGCACCAACAGTTGTGTTCTCTGGTTCTTGCTCGGTAATGACTAACCAACAGGTTGCAGTATACAAGCAGCTTGCTCCTCACTTTGCTATCGATGTGAAGGCATGCTTAACCAACGATCAATATGCCAATGAAGTGTTCGGTTGGGTAATGACCAACAACCAAGGCGAGTTTGCTCCGTTGGTTTATGCAACGGCAGACGCTGGTGCGCTTAAAGCTATTCAAGAAGAATACGGCGCACAAGCTTCAAGCCACGCCGTTGAACAGTTTTTTAGTCAACTAGCTATCAAACTACAACAGCATGGTGTGAAAAACTTCATAGTTGCTGGTGGTGAAACATCAGGTGTCGTGACGCAAAGTTTGGCTATGAAAGGTTTCCATATAGGCCCTCAAATCGCACCTGGTGTACCTTGGGTTAAGTCGGTTGAAGGTGAGCTTTCGCTAGCGCTTAAATCGGGCAACTTTGGTGATGAAAACTTCTTCGCTAAAGCGCAGTCATTCTTTTTATAAGCGAGATTCAGATGAGTAAAATTGTAATGAACGAGCAGCAGTTAAGAGAGCAAATGGTCACGCTCGCTCGTTCAATGTTCGAACGAGGTTACGCCACTGGTGGCGCAGGTAACCTATCTGTCAAATTACCAAATGGACATTTTCTAACAACACCAACAGGTTCTTCATTTGGTCGTCTTGTGGCTGAGGAATTGTCGGTTGTCGATATCGATGGCAACCATATATCAGGTAAGAAGCCATCGAAGGAAGCAGCGTTTCATCTAGCGATTTATCGCAATAACTCAGAATGCAATGCGATTGTGCACTTGCATTCGACTTACCTGACAGCGCTCTCTTGCCTAGATGGTTTAGATCGTGAGAACGCGATTAAAGCCTTTACGCCTTACTTTGTGATGCGTATTGGTGAGCTACCAGTGATTCCTTATCTGCGCCCGGGCGATCCGCAAATCGCAGAAGAGCTTGCGCAGCGAGCAGGCGATTACCGTGCCTTCTTGCTGGCGAACCACGGCCCAGTAATTACGGGTACTGATTTTGAAGATGCAGTAGACAACGCCGAAGAGCTGGAAGAGACAGCAAAACTTGCGTTCATTCTTAAAGACAGCAACATCCGCTACCTAACGGATGCTGAGGTTCAAGACCTTAAAGGGATAGGTAAATAATGGCTAAGTTCGCAGCAAACCTGACCATGTTATTCACAGAAGTTCCGTTTCTAGAGCGTTTCGAAAAAGCGCACCAAGCTGGCTTCAAAGCGGTGGAATACCTTTTCCCATACCCATTCGAAGCACAAGAGCTCGCAAACAAGATGGAGCTGTTTGGCTTTGAACAAGCACTGTTCAATATGCCTCCAGGCGATTGGGATGCAGGTGAGCGTGGCTTTGCAGCTATCCCAGGTCGTGAAGAAGAGTTCAAAGTAAGCGTTGGAACTGCACTGATGTATGCCAACGCGCTGAACTGTAAAAAGGTTCACGCCATGTCTGGCATTGTTGATGCGCGTTTCACACGTGAACAGCACGTTGATACCTTCATCTCGAACATCCGCTACGCAGCTGACAAATTTGCAGAGCAGGGCATCGATCTGATGATAGAGCCTCTCAACAGTCGCGATGTGCCGAACTACTTTGTTGCACATCAACGTGAAGCTGTAGAGCTTATCAAGCAAGTTGATCGTCCAAACGTGAAATTGCAGCTCGACCTATACCACGCACAAATTATGGATGGCGACTTAAGCACATTGATTCGCAATGTCGCGCCTTATACGGGTCATATCCAAATCGCATCAGTACCTGAACGACATGAACCGTCGGAAGGTGAACTGAATTACCCGCACCTTTTCACGGTTTTGGATGATTCTGGTTACCAAGGTTGGATTGGTTGTGAGTACAACCCAAGAAACACAACAGAACAAGGTCTCGGTTGGGTCAAGCCGTATCTCTAATTAGGCAACTTAAACAAGAACCGAATAAAAAATAAATAATTCGACGATTTAACAACGAATAAATCGCTTGCATAGAAAGCATTGTGGGTAGATCGAACTGCCTACAGTACTTTCTTACAAAATAAGAAACAAAAGGAAATTAAAAATGGATGGAGCATTGATAGGCATTGTGATTGGTATTATTGCCATGATGGGAATGATCATTAAAACGAGAATCCCAGTCGCGCTTGCTATGATTATTGCCAGTATCATTATGGGTCTGTTTGCTGGTATGGCACCAACAGAGTTGATCAACGCAATCAAAGCGGGCTTTGGTGGTGTGCTTGGTGGCATTGGTTTGATCATCGCGTTTGGCGTGATTATGGGCGCGTGTTTTGAACGCTCTGGTGCGGCGGTTCGTATGGCGAAAACCTTCGTTAAGCTGTGTGGCAAAGGTCGTGAAGATTTAGCACTAGGCTTTACAGGTGTACTTGTCGCTATTCCGGTTTTCTGTGATTCTGCGTACATCATTTTGCACTCTCTTGTTCGCGCAATTTCACGTGATACCGGTAAGTCTGCGGTTGGCTTGGGTGTGACGCTAGCGCTTGGCCTCCTGATCACTCACGCACTTGTGCCACCAACACCAGGTCCGGTAGCGGTTGCGGGTATTTTAGGTGTAGACCTAGGTGAGTACATGCTTTGGGGTTTGATGGTTTCTATCCCTATGATGCTGCTTTCTATGATTTATATTCGCCGAGTAGGTAACGAATACTACCGTGTACCAAACGGTGAAACATGGATCACTAACCAAGCTGATTGGGCAAATCTAGAAAAAGTAAAAGAGACGGATGACAAAGAACTGCCAAGTAACTTCTTATCATTTGGTCCAATCCTTCTTCCGATCGCCTTTATCCTAATCAACACACTTGCTGGTCAGGGGGACAGCGCAATGCACACTGTGATCTCTTTAATTGGTAATCCTGTAGTTGCAGTTGGTATTGGTGTTCTTATGGCGCTATACGGTCTTACTCGCCATATTGAGCGTAAAGACATGGTTAGCTCTATGGATGATGCTTTGTCTACTACGGGCCTAATTCTTGTAGTGACTGGTTGTGGTGGCGCAATGGGTGCAGTACTTAAAGCATCAGGTGCTGGCCCTCAAGTAGCAGAAGCGATTGCGAGCAGTGGGATTCCTCCACTATTAGTCCCGTTAGCCATCGCATCAATGCTTCGCTTAATCCAAGGTTCAGCAACGGCATCAATGATGGTTGCAGCAACGATGACACTGCCTCTAGTCGAAACGTTAGGTCTAGACCCTGTGTTCGTCGCTCTGGCTTGTGCGGTAGGCCCTGTAGGTTTCTCTCACCTGAACGACTCGTACTTCCACATCATCAACCGTACGCTAGGGATTACTGAACTAGCTGACCAAATCAAGATCTGGTCTGTGTCTTCAACCATCGCATGGGCGATTGGTGCAAGCATCATCATGGTTCTAAACTTGGTGTTTGGTAAAGGCGGTACGCTGATTGACCCACTGATTCCAATTGCGGTTCTAGGTGCTGTATTTGTATGGCTAAAAAGCAAAGAGAAATCACAAGTAAAGACAGCCGTTACTAATTAATACTGCTTACCTTTATATACTGCCCCTATCAAGTGATTAGCTTGCTGATCTTCAATAGGGGCATTTTTGGATCGGGCACTCATCAAAATTACTAATCTTTTGGATCTCTCAGTATGAAAATTGTTATTGCGCCAGACTCGTTTAAAGAATCTTTATCTGCTGTATCGGTGGCGGCGTGCATTGAAAAGGGCTTCCGTGAAATCTTTCCAGACGCTGACTATGTGACCTTACCTCTGGCCGATGGTGGCGAAGGTACGGTCGATGTGTTACTGCAAGGCTTAGCAGGGCAAAAGCGAACACATCAAGTTGAAGGGGCGTTGGGTGAATTGGTTCATGCTGATTGGGCGATGTTAGAACCGTCAGCTCAGAGCTCCAATAAAACGGCTTTGATAGAGATAGCTGCCGCGTCTGGTTTGGACTTGCTGACGCCAGAACTGCGTGATCCTTTGATTGCTTCTTCTTTTGGGACAGGTCAGCTAATTTTAGAAGCGATAGTACAGGGTGCTCAAACCATCATTCTTGGATTGGGTGGCAGTGCGACTAACGATGGCGGTGCAGGTATTGTTCAAGCTCTAGGTGGCCGATTACTTGATGATAATGGGCAAGAGCTTGGCAGAGGTGGTGCTGCACTTGCAGAACTCGCATCAATAGATCTTACCCGCTTAGATTCGCGCTGTGCAGATGTCGAATTGATTGTGGCGTGCGATGTTGATAATCCATTGTGTGGTGATAACGGTGCCAGCTATATCTTCGGCCCACAAAAAGGGGCGACGCCTGAACAAGTCTTACTGCTTGATAAGACGCTAGCGAATTTTGCTCAAGTTTCTGAGTCACAAGGCTTTGTTGGTGGTGATGAGTCGGTCTACAAGCGTACCGGTTATGGAGCGGCTGGTGGCACACCGATGGGGCTGAGCTTGCTATTCAATATGCAGATTAAACCGGGCATTGAGATGGTGCTTGATGTATTGCAAGCTGATGAGATATTGAAAGGTGCCGACCTTGTGATTACGGGGGAAGGACAGATGGACAATCAAACTCTACAAGGAAAAACACCTTATGGGATTGCCAAACGAGCGAGTTTACAAGGTATTCCTACAATTGGGATTGCAGGCTCATTGGGAACTGAAGTAGAAGCTCTTTATGGAGAAATGAGCAGCTTGTTTGGAACAGTACGTTCTCCTCAGTCACTTGACCAAGTCTTGCTGGAGGCGGAAAAAAATCTGACAAGAACGGCTAGGAATATTGCAGCGACGCTTAAACTAGGAAGGAAAATACTCGATTAGTCAGTGCCTTAGAATATGATGCCTAAATCAGTCGCTTAATAGGTTTTATAGATTATAACGATAAATAGAAACGATTATATTTTATGCCACTAGAGGTCTATTCTATATCCATATTATTTTAGGGGCTTTTGAGCGAAAGCCAGTATAAATATCAAGGTGCACTTACTATTGCTGCACCTTTAAACCTTAAGGAATAGATCATGAGTAAAAAACTAACTACAGCTGCGGGTTGTCCTGTTGCTCATAACCAGAATGTTCAAACTGCGGGTAAACGCGGGCCTCAACTGCTTCAAGATGTTTGGTTTTTAGAAAAAATGGCGCATTTTGACCGCGAAGTCATTCCAGAACGTCGTATGCACGCGAAAGGTTCAGGAGCTTACGGTACATTTACTGTTACGCATGACATTACCAAATACACCAAGGCAAAACTGTTTTCTGAAATAGGCAAAAAGACCGACCTGTTTGCACGTTTTACAACGGTTGCCGGTGAGCGCGGCGCCGCTGATGCTGAGCGTGATATCCGTGGCTTTGCATTGAAGTTCTATACTGAAGAAGGTAACTGGGACATGGTGGGTAACAACACGCCAGTATTCTTCCTTCGTGATCCTCTTAAGTTCCCAGATCTAAACCATGCGGTTAAGCGTGACCCGCGCACCAATATGCGCAGCGCCAAGAACAACTGGGATTTCTGGACTTCTCTGCCGGAAGCTCTACACCAAATCACCATCGTAATGAGCGACCGTGGTATTCCTGCTACTTACCGCCATATGCATGGTTTTGGTAGCCACACGTTCAGCTTTATTAACGCAGACAACGAGCGTTTCTGGGTGAAATTCCACTTCAAATCTCAGCAAGGTATTAAAAATCTGTCTGATGCAGAAGCCGGACAATTGATCGGTAATGATCGCGAGAGCCACCAACGTGATTTACTAGACAGCATCGACAACCAAGACTTCCCTAAATGGACGTTGAAAGTTCAAGTGATGCCAGAAGCGGATGCAGCGAAAGTGTCATACAACCCGTTCGATCTGACTAAGATCTGGCCACACGCAGATTACCCTTTGATTGAAGTGGGTGAGTTTGAATTGAACCGTAACCCGCAAAACTTCTTCGCAGAAGTTGAGCAGTCGGCATTCAACCCGGCGAACGTGGTTCCGGGCATCAGCTTCTCACCGGACAAGATGCTGCAAGGTCGCTTGTTTGCTTACGGTGATGCGCAACGCTACCGTTTGGGGGTTAACCATCAGCATATCCCAGTGAACGCACCTCGTTGTCCTGTATACAGCTACCACCGAGATGGTGCGATGCGTGTTGATGGTAACTTTGGTAGCACACTTGGCTATGAGCCAAACAACGAAGGCCAATGGGCAGAACAACCAGACTTTGCAGAACCAGCATTGAACCTAGATGGCGCTGCAGCGCACTGGGATCACCGCGAAGATGAAGATTACTTCTCACAACCGGGTGATCTGTTCCGTCTGATGACGCCAGAGAAACAAGCGACTCTGTTTGATAATACAGCGCGTAACCTAGGCGGCGTGCCCAAAGAGATTCAACTGCGTCACCTAAGACACTGTTACAAAGCCGATCCAGCATACGGTGAAGGCATTGGTAAACTGCTTGAAATCGACGTGAGTGAATTTAAGTCGTAATCAATAAGTTTGATTAATTAAATGAAAGGCCGTTGAGTGAATCACTCAACGGCCTTTTTTGATCATGCTGTGTATTAGGTGAGTCATGTAAGTAGTGCCAATTACTTGAAAATTAGCACCATTTCTATTGATAGTTTTTACCTATCAAATTGATAAACATATCCCATTATCTTTATAAGATGGGCGAGATTATCCTACGGCTATCCGTTTATAAAGTAATAGAGTTTGAGATGAGTAAAAGCGCATTGATCGTTGAAGGTGGGGCAATGAGAGGCATTTTCGCTGCCGGAGTTTTGGACGCCTTTATGCAAGACGATTTCCGTCCATATGATTTCGCCATTGGCGTGTCTGCGGGTGTGTCGAATTTGGTTGGCTACTTATCTCAAGCGCCTACACGCAGCTACAACGTGATCACCACTATGGCGACCGATAAGACGTTCTTTAACCCTGCTCGCTTTGCTAAAGGTGGCAACTTGGTCGACGTTAAGTGGTTGTGGGATGAATCTAACCAACGTTATCCGCTGGATTGTGGTGAGCTGTTCTCAAGTATCCCACTCATCGCGGCTGTGACTAATGTTGATACTGGCAGTGCAGACTATTATCACATCAAACCAGAAAACCTTTCTAACGTGGTTGAAGCGACAACGGCTCTACCTATCGCTTACCGTGAAACTCCGTGCTTCTCTGGTGGTTGCTATACCGATGGTGGCGTAGCCGACTCTATTCCGGTTCGCGAAGCATATCGTCGTGGTGCGCGAGACATTACCGTGATTCTTTCTCACCCACTTAGCTACCGAATGAAACCTCAGAAGTATCAGTGGATGCTGAAAAAGCTGCTAAAAAAATTCCCGAATATTGCAGAGTCGATGGCGGTGCGAGCTGAAAACTATAACCAGTCTTTGGAGTTTATTCGTAATCCACCCAAAGATGCGACCATCAAGGTGATAGCGCCGCCAGAAGCGTTCGCGGTTAAGCGATTAACCATGGATCAAACTGTTCTGGACGCAGGTTATCATATGGGTGTGAATGCAGGTGCAGAGCATCTGGCCATTCGCAAAGGCGTTTATGGTTTGGGTACCGAGGATTGTCACTTCTGCATCTAGTATTTCTTTTCGATAATCGCATAAACGAAAAACCACGCTGTTCATTAAGAATTAGCGTGGCTTTCTATTTTTAGATTGAGTCTATTACTAACTCAGTCTGCTATTAACTCAAGTTGTTGTTAAACCAGTTCGTTGCCACTGGTGTTGCCTGTAAAGAAAGCGTCGACGCTGGTTAGCGTTGTATTGGCAATGTTGAACAGAGCATCTTTGGTTAAGAAAGCTTGGTGGCCTGTGAACAACACGTTATGGCAAGCTGATAGGCGACGGAATACGTCATCGACAATCACATCGTTAGATTTGTCTTGG
This sequence comes from Vibrio sp. nBUS_14, assembly GCF_051201655.1. Lineage (NCBI taxonomy): Bacteria > Pseudomonadati > Pseudomonadota > Gammaproteobacteria > Vibrionales > Vibrionaceae > Vibrio > Vibrio sp. nBUS_14. Next base: position 130,450 of record NZ_CP179207.1, on the reverse strand, counting down.
AAGAACAGCTCTTTCTCGTTGTCATAGACATCAAGGCCAAGTGCACCGATCTTGCTCTGTTTCAACGCTTCAATTGCAGCGGTTGAATCAAGCAACTCACCACGACTTGTATTGACGATCATCACGCCATCTTTCATTTTGCCAAATGCCGTTGCATCTAATAGGTGGTAGTTCTCTTTGCTCATTGGGCAGTGCAGAGAAATCACGTCAGATTCTTTGTAAAGATCGTCGAGTTCTACGTATCTAGCGCCCAGTTCTTTTGCCAATGGGTTCGGGTACGGGTCGTAGCACAAAATATTCATGCCTAAACCTTTCAGAATACGCATCGTTGCTAGACCAATTTTGCCAGAGCCGATCACACCGACGGTTTTTCCGTGGAAGTTAAAGCCAACTAAACCCTCAAGGGAGAAGTTCGCATCACGAGTACGTTGGTATGCTTTGTGTAGCTTGCGGTTCAAACACATCATCATACCGACGGTGTGTTCTGCTACCGACTCTGGTGAATAAGCAGGAACGCGAACCACTTGCAGACCAAACTCTTTGGCGGCATTTAAATCGACTTTATCAAAACCAGCGCAGCGCATCGCAATCAGCTTGGTGCCGCCTTTCGCTAGAATCTCTAGCACATCTCGCGATAGGTCGTCGTTTACAAACGCACAAACGACTTCGTTGTCGTGCGCCATTTTTGCTGTTGTTGTGGTGAGTCGAAAATCATGAAAATGAAATTCGGCGTTGAGTTCGCCTTTTGCAAGTTCAAATGATTTTTCGTCGTATGATTTTGAGCTAAAAAAAGCAATGTTGAGCATGGCTTCCTCTCTTACCTAAAATATAAATAATCCACTTATTCATTATCTGAAACGGGATTAAAATTAATAACTTTGTCCAGTGTGCTAGAGTTTTTTTGTCTTGTCTATCACGATTAATCATTGTATTTACTATGGTTATTTAGTCTTTTATATTTACTTATTGAAGATTAAAAATCACATTACGAAGTAGTTTGCTTATAAGCTCATCAATATTGGATGGAGTTTACTTTCGGGTGTTGAACATCTTCTTGGTCTCTTTCTCTGACCAGAAGTTAATGTTGAATTGCGCGTCGTCACTCAGTTCCACTCGATGCCAATATTGAGGTGGCATGGTGACAAATTGCCCGGCTTGGATCGTGATAACATTTTCTGGTTCCGTCGCTTCAGCATCAGCAAAGCCATAAAAGGTGACCGTCCCCTCCATTACGCAGATCTGGCCGAATACGCCTTCTGCGGTGTTGTGGTGATTAAGCAATGCAGCCGGTATGTTGTCTTTGGTGAAAAATGGTGTTGAACGTTGAATTTTCCAGTGTGACGGAATACGTAAATGATTCATATAAAACCTCTTTTCGAACTGTGTTTTTACTTATGTATTGAAATTAGTGTGTTGGACCTAATGCTTTGAAATTAATGCATTGAAGCTTGTTTTGTGAAAAGTCGTCATCGCTTCAATGACATTGGTGGTCAGGGTTACCAATAGTTTTCGCTACTAAATTGACCTGGCTTCTTGCGTAAGTGTTTTTGTAATCCCAATGATATTAGTGCTTCGCTCGTGTCTCGAACCATTTGGGGATTACCGCAAAGATAGAGGAAACTATGTCTTTGATTGATAGTGATAGACGAGGCTCGTTCAAGGTCGCCTCCAAGTAACAAGCTTGGGATTCGTCCGCGCAAAGTTCCGGTGACTGATTCTCTAGAAATAATTGGCACATACTTAAGTTTCCCCTGAAAGTGTTCAACGAGTTGATTGATTCGGTCTTGATACGTGAGATCTTGCTCAGTTCTTACAGCATGAACCAGCACAAGGTTGTTGAACGACGTTGTTTTTTTGAAATCTACTTTGCCTTGTTGTTCTATCAACAGGCTTTCGAGCATAGAGATAAAAGGGCCCACGGCCGTTCCGGTTGAAAGCATCCATAGATCATCTGCGATCTCTGGGATCTCTTCCAATGTCATGAACCCACTTGGATCTTTACCGACAAAGATATCGTCGCCTACCTTTAATTGATTAAGTTGAGGAGAGAGCTGACCGTTTTGATCCTTAACAATTAAAAACTCAAGCGATTGATGACCGCGTTCGTGCTCTGGCGCATTCACCATTGAGTAAGCACGTCTAACAAACTCGCCTTCACTGTTACGTAGTCCCAGCTTAGTGAATTGCCCTGCTTGGTAGGACGAGATTGGCGCACTGACTTGAAGCGAGAACAGTTGCTCTGTCCATTCGGTCTTGTGTAAGACTTTTCCGGTTACTAAGCCATGAGGAATATCTGTCATATCATCACCTTTATTTAGAGAAGTTATCTCATTAAGGATACTCAACTATCTTACTTTTTGGAGTTGCATGTACCATGCCAATAATGAGAATGCTTATCAATACTATATCTGTGAGGGAAATTACTTTCAATGGAGTCAAAAATACCCATGTTGATAGGTGTCTTAATGACTCATGGTTGTCTTTTTGTTTTCATTTGGAGGTTGGGTCGTGGTGACTTGGTTATGGCTAGTTTTGAACTGAGCTTGATCAAACTCAATGAGTGGTTTGACCCTTGAACGATTCCACCAATAACTGAAGAGAATAATTTACAGATGAGTATAATGGCGGCTTTCAATCACAATATAGCCTTGTTTTATGCTTGATAATCTTCGTATGGTCTTGAACGTTTTGTTCGTGACAATCAATACTGCCATGACGGCTTTTACCGTCAGTTTCTTTGGCCTCATCAAACTGATTCTCCCAATACATCCGATTCAAAAAGTGTGTACTCGATTAGCTAACTTCACGTTCTGGTGCTGGGCTTCCCTTAACTTGTGGATGCTTAACGCCAATAACGATATCGAGTGGCAAGTTGAAGGCGGGGAAGATATCTCGACCAAGCAGTGGTATTTGATGATGTCGAATCACCTAAGTTGGGCGGATATTGTGATTTTGTCTTCTATCTTGAAAGACAAGATGCCGATGACTAAGTTCTTCCTTAAGCATGAACTGTTGTATGTTCCTTTTGTCGGTTTGGCCTGCTGGGGTTTAGACATGCCGTTCATGAAACGTCATTCACGCGAGTTTTTATTACGTAACCCTGAACGTCGTAATGATGATTTTGATGCGATTAATAAGGCGTGCACCAAGTTCAAACTTGCCCCGACAACATTGGTAAACTTCGTCGAAGGAACGCGTGCTAATCACGAGAAGCTATCGACAGTGAAAACACCTTATCGACACCTACTAAAACCGAAAACCGGTGGTGTGGCGTTTGCTCTGTCTGCAATGGGCCCAATCTTAGATGGTATCGTCGATGTTACTTTGGCTTATCCAGAGAATCAGACTTCTCCGTTTGAAGACATGCTGAAAGGTAAGATGAAGAAGGTGGTCGTACGTATTAAATTGCACCCAATGGATGAGAACGTAAACGGTAACTACTTCGAAGACAAAGCCTTTAAACGTCGTTTCCACTGCTGGTTGAATAACACGTGGAAAGAGAAAGATGACTATCTTGATACGGTTTATGGGGCTGATACTCCCTGTGAGGGTGAAACGATGGATGGGCCTTATGCGGTTCATAAAAGACAAGATCAGTAAGCTCAAACCAAACAGATAGCATCAAAAAAGCCGATAGTTCATTGAAATATCGGCTTTTTTATTGAATCGGATTTATCATAGATAAGCGATAAAGTTAGTACTTACTATAAACTAATCGCATTAGAAGCAATACTATATGCAGAGCCAGTGAGGGCTAAATCGCTTGGTAAACATCAATAATGTGCTTCACTTCGCTAGGCTTACCTTGCCGCTCTTGGCCTTGGTGAATGCGTAAGTGATGCTGCAATGTTTTGGTTTTGTATTGTTGAGATATCTGTAACTGCTGTTCGCAACTCGACGCCCAGATCTTGTCACCAACGTTCGATATCTCATGAAGTACTCGAATGTTTTCGCTTTCGTCTCGGTTGTTACTGACCAATAAAATCTCGTAGTAACGGCGGTTTTCTTCAATCAACACTTCATCAATAAGGCCAAAATTGAGCGACTTTAAATGGCTTCTCAATTCGAATTGCTGATGCACAGGACATAGCAAGAAATCGATTGCTTTGTCTGGATGTTGACGGTGAATATCATCGACGAGCTTTTGCGTTAGGTCGCCACCTACACCTGCAATAATAACGAGGTGTCTGCCGGTGTGTTTATCCAGTGGGATAGCTGCGACATCTAAACAATAGACTTTCCACTGACTCTGCTCGTGTTGATCAACGTTGTTATCTTGAGGAAAGTAACGCGTTAACTTGCCTTCAAGCTCGTTCATCAGAGACGGGACAATATCGACAAAGTGAATCAAAGGCGCTTTGTTGTCTGACAACAGTTGAACGCCCAAGAAGCCGTGATCACAGCAACAGTCCCAAATGTGCTGGTAGTCATTACTGACAAGAGAGCGGAGAGTTTGCAGTCGGTTGCTGAGCTTCATAAGATTCGTGTCGTTTGAAAGTGATAGGCGTTGTCGTATCGAAGGCGCATTGTAATGACTTTATACAAAAACAAAAGCACCTAGAGGTTAAATCCTAGGTGCTTTATGTGTACAAGTGAATCTGCGGTGGTTTATGAAGCTTGCGCGACGGCTCTTATATGGCCTTCCAGTCTGTTCTTTCCGAGTTGCTGCGTCTCTACTTAGATCAATTGCGCTGCTCTAGATAGAGCATTCCTCCGCTTAATAAGAGTACGTAGGGTGTGAAAAGCCGATTAGGTAAAGCCATGATATCCAAAGACGTTATAGATTCATTTTTATAGTACGGCCATACTAAACAGTTTTCGAGATCGCATTAATGAAAATTATTCCATATAAATGAATGAGTTTTGTGATGTTCGGCTAACAAAAAAGCCAGCTATAAACATAGCTGGCTCCTATGATTTTTAACGTTTTTTCAAGCTGACTTAGTTTTTAACCTAACCTAACCTAACCTAACCTAACTCAACTCAACTCAACTCAACTCAGTCCTGTCTGGCGAATAGTGCAGAATCGCCATTGAAGTCGGCGATAGCAGCATTTCACCTTCTGCATGACCTGGTTTTACATTTCTCAGATTGGTATCACAAATGGTCACCCAGTTTTGATCGCGATCCTTAGGTAACGAGAAGCGTGCTGGTGCATTCGTCTGGTTGATCAAGTAAATCAACTCGTCGCCATCTTTACCAATTCCTAAGTGCAGTGCCACCGAGCTTAAACGGTTCCAATCATCATGCTCCATGAGTGTGCCATCAACACGGCTCCAGAAGATGCGGTTAGAGTTACGCTTTTCACCACTGAATGCCTTAATAAATGGCACCATGTACTGCTGACGTGCAGAGATCATTTCCGACAGCCAAGTCTTGAAGTACGTCTTGCGTTCAGAGTCTTCCCAATTTAGCCAACTGGTTACGTCGTCTTGGCAGTAAGCGTTGTTGTTGCCTTTCTGAGAATGAGACAGTACATCTGCGGTCATGATATGCGGAATACCAAAGGCGAATAACAGGCTCGCCATAAAGTTGCGCTTTTGTTTTTCACGAGTCGCAATCACCAGTGGGTTTTCAGTTTCCCCTTCGACACCATAGTTGTCAGAGCGGTTGTCACCATGCCCATCACGATTATTCTCACCATTCTCTTCATTATGCTTGTGCTTGTAAGAGACAAGATCTTGCATGGTGAAGCCATCATGATACGTGATGTAGTTGACGGTTAATTTGTAGGGCCAATGCGCGGCACTGTAGATATCGCGAGATCCCATCAAGCGGGTTGCAAACTCTTTCAGGTAGCCTTGATCACCGCGCCAGAAGCTGCGTGTGATGTCTCTGAGCTTGTCGTTACACTCATTCCAACCGAGTGGGAAATTACCCACTTGATAGCCATTAGGACCGATATCCCATGGTTCGGCGATGAGCTTGGTTTCTTTGAGTACAGGGTCTTGAGCAACGGCTTTGAAAAAAGCGGCCTCAGGATTGTAGTTATCGCCTTCACGGCCCAGTGTTGCTGCCAAATCAAAACGGAAGCCGTCTATTTGGAACTCACTGACCCAGTAACGAAGGGTATCCATGACCAAGTTCAGTGCTGGCTGGTGAGTAAGGTCGACCGTATTACCGCAACCAGTGAAGTTCGCGTAATGACAACCATGCTTAATGTAGTAGCGGCTATCGAGTGCTTTTAGGTTGAAGGTTGTACCACCTTCACCGCCTTCTGCCGTGTGGTTGTAGACCACGTCAAGAATGACTTCAATACCATTACGGTGTAGCTCGCGAACTGCTGTCTTTAGCTCGGTCACAGCATCTTTTTCTGCATAGCGAGGGTCTGGTACCATGAACAGGTATGGGTTGTAACCCCAATAATTCACTTTCCCCATGTCTAGCAGATGAGGTTCATGCATACATGCAGCAATCGGTAAAAGTTGTAGAGAGTTGATATTTTGCTGTTTGTAGAACGCTAGCATTTCAGGGCTAACTAAACCCATGTAACGACCTTTGGTGTTGGTCGCCATCTTTGGATGAAGCTGAGAGAGGCCTTTTACATGGGTTTCAAAAAGAACGGTATCTTCTCGGCTGATACGTGGCTTTTCTACGTCTTGCCAATCGAAGGTGTCATCAACAACAAGACATTTTGCCATCGAAAAGCTCTTTTCATGGCTATATGGCGTGACGTAATCGAGTGGTTCGCTGATTGCTTTTGCATAGGGGTCGGACAGCAGGATCGGGCCTTCATCAGTTTCAGCAAGGAAACCGTATTTTTGTCCTGCTTTTATGCCTTCAACAAACACATATCTAATATCAGCGTATTCGTTGTCTAGTTTATAAGTAACGAATTCGTCATTCTCATCGAATAATGTGAGGGAGAGGGATTTACAGTCAGGAGAATAAATAGAGAAGTTACAGCCAGTGTTACCTAGCGTTGCGCCTAGCGGATAAGGGCGAGCGAGCGTTCTAGTCATTGCTTGATTTCTTGTTCGTTTATCAACATCAGTGAACCATTAGTAAAAAGCTTTGTCACAGTAAGGTCAAGCAACTTCACATAATAATTACGATGAAAAAAATAATTCATCGATGAAGTTCAAATTATATATTTGAACTAGATCTCACTTATACTGAATAATTAGATCTGAGTGCTGCCTACTCCTCCTAGATTAAGTGATCTACCTCTTTAAAATACCATTCTGTATAATTTCTACTCCCCTCTAGTCCCCCTTAATTAAGTGAGGGGTGGAGGAAGTCAAACTTGTCATCCCCTCTTAATATTGACTCCGTTGAAACGAATCAGGGGAAACCCTAAACCTCTCTATCTTACGTCCGCCATAACTGCCTTTGGTTGCCGCAAGAGAGCAAAAATATAAAAACCTAAAATAAATCGTCCTTAATGGAGTTAAGAATGAAAAAAGTAAGTTTGATTGCTGCTGCAGTGGCGACAACGCTAGCTGCTGGCTCTGCGTTCGCTGTTGACTTTAATGGTTACATGCGTGCTGGTACTGGTATCAGCGGTAACGGTAATGGTGATGTATCAGTTAACAAGAACGGTATTGGTCGTCTAGGTAACGAAAACGATAACTATTCTGAGTTTGGTCTGGCTGAAGAACTGAAAACTGGTGAGCAAACGTGGCGCGTTGAGTCAATGATTGCTTCTGGTGCTCCAGGCGCAAATGGTTGGGAAGATTCTGACTTTAACGTTGCTCAGTTTGCTGTTAAAGCGAAAGGCGTTCTATCTTTTGACCAAGAAGCGACTCTTTGGGCTGGTAAAACATACTACCAACGTAAAGATATCCACATTACAGACTTCTACTACCTAAATACATCAGGTACTGGTGGTGGTGTTGAAAACATCTCTATTGGTGACCAAAAACTTTCTGTAGCGCTTATTCAAGATGGTGACACTGACGATTCAACAGGTTACATCTTTGATGCTCGTCTAGCGAACATTGGCCTATGGCAAGATGCTTCTCTAGAATTTGCACTAGCATACAACTTCGCAACTGATTCAGATGACGCAAGCGAGTCTGCTGATGATGGTCTACTAGCATCTGCAATTTTACATCAAGGAACGAGCAACGGTTTCCACCAAACAGTACTTCAGTACGGTACTAACGGTTACGGCGTACAAGCGGCAAACTTCTGGGGTTCAGGTTCGTACTACGCGCGTGGTACTGAAGCATTCAACGAAGCATCTGGTTTCCGTTTAATTAACTGGGGTGTAATGAACCTTGGCGAATCTTGGGAAATGGGTCACCAACTAGCTTACCTAGCGGGTAAGGGCACGAATGTACTTTGTTAATTTGATGTAAACAAAACCGAAGCTCTGTAATCTTTGTCCCATACCGCTTTATTCATCTTCCTGGGTACTGACAAGTTCCCTTCGGATTTTCTAAACAAGTTCTGAACAAAACGTCTGCAACAAGCCATATTTAGTGCTGAATCTCCAGCATAAATACATTGTTCATCTTCTTTGAAAATAACGTCCAACGCCCAGTGCTGCTGGTTCTCGATGTGCCAGTGTTTTCTGGTCGCTTGTAAGGCTAACTCTAACGACAAGTGATCTGTGCAAATATAATACGATGTTTCATAACTTCCTTTCCCTTTGACACTTCTATCTCTCACCACTGCAACAACACTTTTAACGACAGACCACTTTTCTCTGAGTGCTTCACTGAAGGCTGCTGGGAGAACGTAAACCTCACGAACCTCTTTTCTGCCATGCCCTTTATCTTCGGTGATGTATGACTCTTGTTTATCTTCAGGCAAAGACCAATAGTCTTGGAATTGTGCATCCACTTCTGCAAGCAAACTGGGCTGATTCAGTTTGACTTGCACTAAGAAATCGCCACCTTTATCAACCACTTTATTCAGAGTTTCAACCTGACAATGCAGGGCATCAGCCGTTAATAGACATCCTTTTATATCTAAAGTATCTAACAGGTTTCTTATCGCTGTTAGCTCCGTCCCTTTGCCTTTACAGGGTTGATGTGTGAGGGTCAAACCTTCATCAACATCGAATGCCGAGACCATATAAAGGGGGTTATCTTGTTTGTTTGCTTTAGCACCTTTTAGTACCTTCCCGTCAACACTGATGATAGGTTGAGCATGCCTCTCTCTATGCAAATTAACCCAGCCCACCATAGCTTCTAAGAGTGTTTCAGGAACAATAGTCCTCATAATTGCTGCAATATTATGACGAGTAGGAAGGCCATTTTCGTAGGGGAAATACTCACGTAACCAGTCGATATTTCCTTCACCAAAATCCTTGATATCCGTCCACTTGTTTTGACCACAAAGCATGGCTGTTATGACAACAAAAGCGACTTCTATAACAGGGTAGACTTGGTTGATGTGCGAACGGGTATCTTTCACTTTTTTTAGCTGTTCAATGATAATCATGCGAGTTTCTCATATTTTTTATTTCATGATCTGATCGTGACTATCAGGAAAAGTTCCAATTGAAAATAAAGTTATTTATTTTCAATAACTAAAGTTCGATCCCGCCCTTATGCTAGCGTTACGATGTTTGGTGAGGTCGGTCTTCAGTTTATTAAGATGCTTGGACATAGTGGCGCGATCCCTGGAGCAATTGATGCCCCAGACGTTCCTCAAGCTCTGGATAATTTACGTACTGCGATAGCAGCAGAGCAGAGCAAACCTGTAGAGCAAGAGAACACTGATGACGACGATGAAGAAGAGGTCGTTGAAGCGCCAGTCAATATAGGCAGCCGAGCTTTCCCGTTGGTTGAACTGTTAAAAGCAGCCATCAAAGATGAGTGCGAAGTGATGTGGGAAGACGGCAGCGGCAAGCGCTGGTAGGCTGATTTAATGACTTAAGCTCACTTACCTAAGACGAATTATCTAAGCTCAATTATTTAAGATGAGCTGTTCGTGCTCTGTTTGTAAGCGTAATTATGCCTATTTTTGATAATTAAAGTAACCTGGAACAATAAGTTACATTTATAATCACACATTACAATAAAGGGTACTTGATGAGCCTCTATTTCCGAGCACGTCACTACACGAGTTTAGTTAGTTCTCTTTCTTTGGCGGTTATTTCAGCGCCGAGTATTGCGGATATTTCGACAACGCCTGTCATTGGTGGCGTTTTCAGCTCTAGTGAAGTTCTGAAAAATCAGGTGCTTTCAAGTTTAAGTTACTCAGCCACGCTTACTCGCGACGCGGCACTTTTTACTATCGGTGGCGTAACATTAGATGCGTACATTCTCGCGCTGCCTTTGGATGCTAAAACAAAAGCGCGAGTGATCGCTCAGCTATCCAACCCGACCTATTCAATTCCTTTGGGCTACTTTCTCTATAGTTACTACGACCGCTATTCAGGTTTGGGGAGTGAAGATGTATTCAAAGGGTATCTGTCGACAGTCTATGATGATGAGGCGTTAAAAGGCTTTGAACATAGCCTCTATTATGTCGGTGATGAGCCGGTTTCAGAGTACAAAGAGCCAGATACATCGACGGAAGCGACAGGTCACCATGAAGGGATTCGTATTGATGAACATTTCATTGCCAACATGGTCGTTATCTACGATGCGCTCTTTGAAATCGGTGTTTGGCAAAATATGGACAACCTCCCGGATCACTACACCTATTTAACGAATAGCCCTGAAGATTTAGCGATCATCGCTCAGATTCAACCGATCATTGTCGAGTTAATCGATAAAGCGGCCACAGGGATGGATGAAGGTGATATGAAGTCAGCAATGCTCGCGATCGCTGAAGATGGCAAGCCAGAAAACGCCGACAAGCCGAACAATAAAGCGCAAGCCTTGACTATTACGCTCATCGATTTTGTGCGCTTAAATTTGCTTAAAGCTTACCGCCAATTTGTTTTTAAAGAAGAACGTGAAGAAGCCCTCGATGAGTGGATGCAACAAGCGTTCAGTGACCAGCCTGATGCACTTATTCAGTTCTTAGAATCCCAACAGCATAAGCGCTTTGCAGTTCAAGTGACTGTTGATGGATTACAGCAAGGCTTAATTGAAGGTTTAGTCGATGATAATGCACCTTTCATCTCGGTGGCTTACCAAAATCATAAAAACCGAACGCAATACAAACCTCAGCTAGAAAAAGTGATTGAGCCTGAACACCAACAGCAGGTGAGGTTCATGGAGGTTCTTTCTGAACAAACCTACCGTGATCCGAATTATCTTCCGTTCTTCAAAAAACTCTATCAAGAGAATCGAAATAATATAAGCCGAGTGGGTATCTCTTCTACTCCGACGATCAGCGTACGTAACCTACCTATCATCAAAACGGGCGCAAAAGTATCGGGGCAAGGTGGCACTGGCATCCCTAATTTCCACTTTGTCGACCGAGAGATCGACCGAGCGTATTACTTCTTTGGTAATGATGCCCTGCAGTTAGATGTGTTGATGGCAGACAACAAGGTACAAACCATGTTTGATCGCCTTGATTACCTTAAAACGCTGAACTGCAACGCTCAATATGACTGGAATGCGCATACGACTTACGACGGCCTCGTGAACTTAGGTTTGGGAGAGTCATTACGTGATTATGGTGAGAAACGCTGCGTTAAAGAGCTTCAAGAACGTTCTGAAGTCGAGGTGACACTGCGAGATAAGCGTGTAGCTTTGATTGAAGATATTGAGGCGTATCAGACTATTTCTGGTTTTGATTTCTTCACCAAGTATTCCAAAAAGGTTCAGGTGAAGCAGGCAATCACACAGCTAGCTGAACTCGATGGAAAAGGGATGCCTGACTATACCTTGGTTTATAACCCATGGCCGGATCACTTTGCGCACCTTACAGGCCCTTTTAGTGACGAAATCTTGATGCCAACTGGAGAGCTAAACCGATTGGATTATTGGATTCGTCAAATTGAAGCAACTTACCGTAGTGCTGGGGTCTACGATAAAACCCTTTGGGGAATGGCGGGCGATCACGGACTAACGCCAGTGTTCTATGCGCTTAACCCTGAGAAGCAAGTATTTGAAGGCTTACAAGCAGAATTAGATTACCCAATAGTCGTTAAGAAAATATCATCAGACGAAGGTGAGGGACCTAAAATCACCAATGCTCTGAGCTATCCGAGCTCAAAAGACATTGATGTGGTTGTTGCCTCGACTGCTGGCGGTAATTTTATGATGGATTTCTTTAACTCGAAACAAGGTTGGACAGTACAACCTGTTTATCAGGAGTTGGTACAGTGGAAGCCCATTGCAGCACTCAAAGATGACAGCATTAATGTTATTGATGAGATAGCAAAACGCTTACCTGAGAGTCTCGATTATATGGTGGTTAGAGAGGCGCCTTGTGACGAGCGATCGTGTTCTGTTCGAGTGATCGGTACCCGTGATCTCAAACGCGTTGACGAGCTGATCACCCGATACGGAGATAAGTTATTTTATGAGTCATTAATGGGAAATCAAGCACCTATCTTATTGAATACACAAACGTTAAACCCATATCTCGCGTTACCAAGCATAGCTGATTTTTCTGCTTACTCTAAGCTGGTGGACAAATGCATTAATCGTTCAGTTAAAGAAGATGATTCAACGTGGTGTAGCCGTAGCGAGTGGACGGATTTAACTCATTTGACTCCTCGACCTGATTCGGTCAATCAATTGGCTAATATTTATCTTGAGGATAGAGCCGGTACCATTAATTTGTTCCCCAAAGCGGGAATGGGTTACAACACGATAGTACCGGGGCGTCATGCCGGTGAGGACTATTTAGAGAAAGATGCATTTCTAGGGTTCTGGGGAACGCCAATTGGTGAAAACTCTCAACCACTAAAAATCGAAGCCAACGGTTCTTTAGCGCCGACGCTATTTGAATACTTAACCGGAGAAGCTGTGGTCGTAGGCGAGAATGGCTGGGGTTTCCCGTCGTTGCTGAATAAGTTGGATGTTTCAGTTGATCGCTAGTGACTTCGATACCTATCTATCTACCTAACTATCTGTTTGTAATAGATTAGTTAGGTAGAGAGCCATCCCTACAAAATCCTCATCGTTGTCATCAACTATTTGGTAGCCAAGCGACTGATAAAAACTGATAGCGCGAATGTTACTTCTAAAGCTCGACAGAGTGACTTGGTTTCGTTGCTCTTGATGGGCTTTCTCGTGGATGCGTGACATGACTTTTTTACCAAGAGACTGATCTTGGTATTGAGGGAAAATGATCAGAAGATGCACATGGTATGCGTTGCCGTAGGGCTTGAAGCAGACGAGTCCGACTCTCTCACTTTTATGGTATATCCAATGAAACCAAGAGGGATGATAATCATTGATTAAGCGTTGACGTTGAAAGTCATCGTCCCAGCCGAAAGTCTTATCAACATGTATGAAAATACCTTGTTTGACGCAATCAAATAGCGCTTCAAATTCAGAATTTGAAACGGGTTTGACTTGTATGTTTCCGTCCTTAGTTGTCACGGCGCTCGCTCCTTATCAATCTATTGGATTAAGCAAACAGTAACATATTTGGTGAAGTAATTTGTTTATGTGCTTGATTATATGAAGTGAAAAAGCCACGCGATGTACGTGGCTCTGAAAGTCGTACTTGTAGAGGTCCGCTTAAACTAGCTTAAGCGCATGATGGCGAGTGAGCTGTTTGTGTAGCGAGTCTTTTAGCGCCATGCGTTCTACTTTGAGGTTGTGCATGCTGTCGTCATCGATAGGGCTGCCAGAGATTTCTAGCTGACGGATATCGTAGTCGAGTTGGTGGTATTTCTGCATGTCTGATTTGAATTTTTCGTCGTCGTGGTTGAGCTGAACAATGTCTAATTTAAGATCCGGGAAATCTAAGATAAAGGCATGGTTTTCATTGAGCATTGGGAATTCCTCTCTAGTCGAATTATCTTCAGTATAGATTCTATTTTTGAAGATAAATGTGTTCCTAAACACAAAGCGAGAGCAGGATCAAAAAAGGGCATAAACGTTCCATTGTGGGTTCGCTGATGCCCTTTGTTATTTTAGTAATAGTAAAAACTACTTCGCTTTCTTACCAGAGCGTTGCTGCTCTTTGTGTGCTAGCTTTTCTTTTTTACGTTGATCGATAAGGTGAGCTGCATCGCCGCCTACGTGGGTTTCACCACGCGCATTCGACAGTTGAACCTGCTTTTCACGTTCGCGGAAACGGGCTTTTTGCTCGTCGCTGTGCTTATCAATACACTTAGGGCAGCTTACGCCTTTCTCGAAGTGTTCAGAGGCTTTATCTTCGTCAGTGATTGGTAGACGACAAGCGTTACACACATCGTAATCGCTCTTTTCTAGCTGGTGGTTTACCGCTACACGGCCATCAAATACGTAGCAGTCGCCTTCCCACATGCTCTCTTCTTCTGGTACTTCTTCTAAGTACTTAAGAATCCCGCCTTCAAGGTGGTATACCTTATCAAAGCCTTGCTCTTTCATGTAGGCTGTTGATTTTTCACAGCGAATACCACCCGTACAGAACATCGCGACTTTTTTGTGTTTCTTAGGGTCGAGGTTCTCTGCCACATATTGAGGGAATTCACGGAAGGTTTCTGTGTTCGGGTTTACTGCGTTTTTGAACGTGCCGATATCGACTTCGTAGTCGTTACGAGTATCAACCAAAATTACATCTGGATCAGAGATGAGGTCGTTCCATTCGTTTGGCTTAACGTAAGTACCAACAACGTGGCGAGGGTCGATACCTTCAACGCCCATGGTTACGATCTCTTTCTTGAGTTTCACCTTGGTGCGGTTGAATGGCTGTTCTTCGTTGAACGACTCTTTGTAAACAACATCCGCTAGGCGGTCGTCTTGCTTGAACCATTGAAGAAGAGCGTCGATAGATTCGCGCTTACCTGCAACGGTACCGTTGATACCTTCACTTGCGAGTAACAAAGTACCGCGAATGTTATTAGCTTCTAGAAGCTCAGTTAGCGGTTGGCGAATTTCTTGGTAATCATCAAGTGCTACGAATTTATACAAAGCACATACAACATATTGAGACATGGTTTTTCCTTTCTGCGAGCTGGAACGTAAATCCAGAGCGGTTGCCTTTTATGAGATATACTGAGTTTGATTTGCTCAGGTTTGCCCATATTGGCTTATTAAAATCCGCCGCAGTATAACCAAGCCAAGGAAGGACAAAAACCAACTAAAAGTAGGGCTATTTATCATTTCGATTTGTGTGGTTTATGAATTAAGGTATTCAATGATATCGTTCTATCTGGTATGAGTGACAACACGTATTCCCAAACCAAAAAGGCCCTGCTGTAACAATACAGCAGGGCCTTGGTATCTAGTCCGTTTTACTTAATCAGCGATTATGCTTGGTTAAGTACTTCCGCTAAGCGTTTCACCGCTTCGGTTAATTCTGCTGGGGTGGCATTGGTGAAGTTTAAGCGCAGTGCAGCTTTTGCTTCATCAGCCTTTGGATAGAATACTGGGCTTGGTACAACCGCCACACCATTCGAAAGTAGAGTTTTTGCCAATTCGAAAGTGTCGCACTCTGGGATTTCTACCCAAATGAACATTCCGCCGTCTACTGCTTTCAGTACACAGTCAGCAGGCAGTTGTTTTTCTAGCTCTGAAAACAGCACTTCATAACGAGATTTATAAAGGGTGCGAATGTTTTCCATGTGCAGGTTGAAATCTTCATGTTTTAGAAGACCCACAAGCAGCGCTTGCATAGGTACACTTGAGTGTAAGTCAGCGCCTTGCTTCACTTTAATCAGTGGCTCAAGGTAGCTGCGTTTACCTGTTACCGCGCCAATACGTAAACCTGGCGATGCAATTTTAGAGAATGAACGAAGAACGATAGAGTTGTCAGGGCAGAATGAAGAAACCATTGGCAGCTCAGTGCCTGTAAAGCGCAGCTCGCGGTAAGGTGCATCTTCAATGAAGGCCACGTTGTATCTGATACACAGCTCAGCCACTTTTTGACGAGTTTCTGTTGTCCAGCATACGCCCGTTGGGTTGTGGAAATCTGGCACGGCATAGAACATTTTTGGCGATTGCTGTGCAAAGCACGTTTCCAGTTCATCAAGGTTCGGGCCAAATTCTGTTTGAGACACAGTCACAATGTTCGCTTGAACTAAGCCAAACACCTGCATCGCACCTAGGTAGCTTGGCGCTTCCATCACAACCACATCATTCGGATCAACATACGCACGAGCAATCAAATCCAAACCTTGCTGAGAGCCAGTACAGATCATTGCTGTGTGAGTATCTGGCAATTGGTAGCTTTGCGTAAGGTGTTCAAGCAACGGGCCGTAACCCGCTGTCGAGCCGTATTGGAAAACTTCAGGCATGTTCGCTAGGTTTTCTAGCGTTGGCTTCATCAAATCGATAGGGAATGTTTTCTCGTCCGGTAAACCACCGGCCAATGAGATGATATTTGGATTGCTTGCGGCTGCGAGGATCTCTCGAATGTATGAAGATTGAATCTGTTGTAATGACTGTGCGATTTCCATGTGTTGTGTCTCGTGTTTTCGTTTTTATTCTATCGCTTGATATTACACGGCAATTGTAAAAACAATCGTATCCGTTTATGCTCATAAACATGTCCATTTATGCTATTTAAAAAATGTCACGACAACACATATCCCGAATCAATGATGTTCTGTTCCATATTCACCAAGACATCAGCCAGCCTTTGTCGGCAAAAGCGCTATCTGAGATAGCGGCCTACTCAGAGCAACATTTTCATCGGACTTTCAAAAGTGTGGTGGGGGAGTCGCTGCATCAATATATCCGACGCACTCGGATGGAGTATGCTGCTAATCAGTTGATGTTCGATACCAGCTCATCGGTGGTTGAGATAGCCAATAAATGTGGTTTCAGTTCTGTGTCTTCGTTTAGCCGAGCGTTCAAAGCGACCTTTAATATGTCTCCGGGCGAGTGGCGAAAACACGATTTGCAGATTGCCGAAAAGCCTTATTTGAAAGATCCTGAAGTGGCGGCTGGTTATCAAAATGTCGCACTGCGGGCATTACCCGAGCCCAAAATAGTGGAAACACCTGAACGCATGGCAGCCTATGTTCGCCACACTGGCTATAACCGCTCTATACGTAATGCGTGGTTGATATTGAAAGCGTGGGCGAACTCTGAGCAACGTGATTTTTCGAGCCAATTTGGTTTGCACCATTCAAACCCTGCTTGGGTTGAGATGGACCAGTGTCGTTATGTGGCGTGTATCGCGATCAGTGAACCGATCAAGTATCGAAGTGTGGTTAATCAGATGGTAATTCCCGGCGGGCTGCATGCCGTGTTTCGACTCAATGGCCGTTATGGAGAGTTGCTACCGCAAATCAGTATGGTATTAGAAAAGTGGTTACCTACATCAGGTTTCAAGCAGCGTTCAACACCAGCTTATGTGCACTATCATCAGAATCATTTTTTGAATAGTGATGAAGTGTTCGAACTTGATTTTTATCTTCCGGTAAGTTTTTATTAATCCACCCATTTTGAGGAGTAAACATGTATCTCGTTTTGTATTGCCACAACATCGGTATGACTGATTTTTCTTTCTTTGAGACGGAAGATTTCGACAAAGAAGAGGGTTATATTGTGCGAGGAAAATGGCCGAACGAAAAAGCGTTTCGTGATTACTTGATCAAGGAATTTGGTGATATGAGCGAGTTTCAAGTGATTGACTTGATCTGCAGAGGTCAAGAGGCTGAGCACTATTCTGCGCAAGAGTTAGCGACATTCATTGGTGCGTAACCATTGCGATGAGTATGGTCTCGTTTAAACAAAGTGCATTGTAACATATTGAAAATCAGTAATATTGCTTATCACTAAACTCAGCTTGATTCGGACTGGTAGTCATTATTCAGAGAAAGTACATGCGGCTTTGAGTCTTCCATCGTCTTTTTTAAGAACAGGGCATTCTTATTTAAAGTTCTGAATAGTATGGTTTTTCGGAGTGAGCCAGCTTTTAATATGCTTAAACTTGAAGGCTCATTGTTAACTGTATATTTAGGAAAAATAGTAATGAAGAAAATAATCATCTTAGTCGCACTGGTACAATTGATTACGGTCTCTACCAGTCACGCTCAAGAACTCAATAACGAGATGAACAATTCGTTAAGTTTTTGCCCAGAAAACGACATATATTGTCAAATAATCATGAGGGAGCTTTAATCAGAGCCACAAAAAGGTTGCCAACAAGGCAACCTTTTTATTTAGAGTGTGTCTAGCTTTTAATATCTAGCTATTGCGCCACTTCATCAACCAAGTACAAGATCGACTGGTAAGGAATGCCGCTGTGGTGTGATAAACCGATCTCACAGGTTCGGCTGTTACTGAAACCACGAGTGCAGTTACTCGGTACTTGTTCCTTGAGTGGATGCACAGCTGCCTCATTTAACTCTGGCGTAGTAAAGCCTTTGTCACCTGCCCAACCACAACACTGAATATGCTCAGGAACGATGACCTCTTCGGTACAGGCTTTAGCAAGGCTCAACATCGCGCCTTCCAAGCCCATTCGACGAGAACTACACGTGACATGCAGCATCACGGTTTCTTGCAGCGGCTCAAGTGTCAGGTGCTCAAGCAGATAGTGATTCACAAACCCTGTCGGCTCTAATACCTCTAACGGTTTGGTGAACTGTTCAATACTGCGTTTAGCACATGGACTGGTGTCCATTAATACTGGGTATTCACCCTGACGACTCGCTTGCCACAACACTTCTTCGAGTTGTTGTGCTTTCGATTGGGCTAAATCGGTCATCCCTTTGCTGTCGTAAGGCATACCACAACATTGGTCATCGAGCTTTTTCGGAAGAATAACCTCAAATCCGGCTTTGTTAAGCAAAGACATGGTCACTTCCGTTAGAGGACGTTGATCGCCCGCATCGCTTTGTTGTCCCATAGTTCGACTGGCACACGAAGGGAGGTAAACCACCTTCTTATGATTGCTTGAGTTTTCTGCCGTCGCTGGTGATGAGACTAGCGAGTGTCTATTGGATTGCGGCATCTCCGGCATCCAAACGGGTGTCGCACCTTTAGTTATTGAGCGCAAGCCGTTGGTTAGCTTGCCGACGGTATTTGCGCCTAATACTTTACTCGCCACTTGGTTGGTTTTGAGGCCAGCCTTAGTCAGTTTAGTGGTGGTCGAGAAATGATCCGCTGTCCACTTAGCGATTGGCGTAAATTTCTCGTACTTGGCAATACGAAGCTTCTTGATCAAATCACCGGTGTTGATTCCCACTGGGCAACGCTCGGCACACAGGCCAGTTGCGGCGCAGGTATCGATACCTTGGTATTCGAAGGTTTTCTCTAGTTCGCTTGCTTCTATTTCTTCGCCCGCAGCTCGGCGGCGTTGCAGTTCTCGGTACAGAACAATGCGTTGACGTGGTGATAGAGTCAGCGTGCGAGACGGACATACCGGCTCACAGAAACCACATTCAATGCAGCGGTCGACAAGGTCATCAGCAGCAGGCATTGGCTTCAAATTCGTGATGTGTGAATTTGGATTGTCGTTAATAATAACGCCAGGGTTGAGCAGTCTTTCTGGGTCGAACAGCGCTTTGATCTTTTGCATCAAGGCGTAGCCATCTTTGCCCCACTCCAACTCCACATAAGGCGCCATGTTACGACCTGTACCATGCTCTGCTTTCAGAGAACCTTGGTATTTCACCGCAACCAGTTCGGCAACATCATCCATGAAACCGCCGTAACGGTCGGTCTCTTCTTGGCTATCGAAGCCTTGAGTGAATACAAAGTGCAAGTTGCCTTCGAGGGCGTGACCAAAAATGATTGCTTCGCTGTAGTCATATTTATCGAACAACTCTTGCAGCTCTCGAATACCATTAGCAAGGTTTTCGACAGGGAATGCCACGTCTTCAATGATAACGGTCGTACCGACTTCACGCACTGCGCCAACAGCAGGGAACATGCCTTTTCGAATACCCCACAGGGTTGCGACTGTCTTTGGAGCGGAAGTGAAAGGCACCGATTCAACAATCGTGTATTCAGTCAATGCATCCAAAATTGATTTACATTGTAAATCTAAGTCCTGCTGGGATCTGGCGTGTGATTCAACCAAAATAGCTGCTGCTTCCAAGTCCAAGCTTGGCATAAATGCAGGCATACCCGGTTTATCAGCCACTGAACGTAGTGCTCTGCCATCCATCAATTCAACCGCAGCAACGGGTGTTTTTGATAATGTAGTAACGGCTTTACTTGCTTGTTCGATGTCGGCAAACACCAACAGCGCCGAAGCTTTGTTCGGGTGCTCGATAACCGTGTTGTAGGTAATCTCAGCAATGAAACCTAGCGTGCCTTCTGAGCCAATCATCAAGTGTTTGATGATCTCAATTGGATCGTGGTAATCAACCAAAGCATTCAGAGCGTAGCCAGTGGTGTTTTTGAGGCGGTACTTGTGGCGGATTCTGTCTGCAAGTTCTTGGTTTGAAGCTGTCTGTTGATGTAATTCGACAATGCCTTCAAACAGGTCTTTATGTGATAGTTTGAATGCCTCAACACTTGCGTTATCAGCTGTATCAAGCAGGGAGCCATCACTCAATACGATTTTCATGCTCTCGACGGTGCGATACGAGTTTTGCGCAGTACCACAACACATGCCACTGGCGTTGTTCGCGGCAATACCACCAATTTTACAGGTATTGATAGAGGCTGGGTCTGGGCCGATTTTACGTTGGAAAGGGGCAAGGTATTTGTTGGCATCAGCACCAATCACACCCGGTTGAAGGATGATCTGATTGCCGTTGTCGACGATTTCGTGGCCACGCCAGTCATCGGTCAGTGTGATGAGTACCGAGTCTGAAACCGCTTGTCCTGACAGGCTAGTGCCTGCGGCGCGAAAGGTAAAATGAATACCGAGTTCGCGACAGCTTTGAATGGTAAGTATGACTTCGTCTAAGTTTTTGAGCCTTAGAACCATTTTCGGTACCAAGCGATAAAAACTCGCATCGGTGCCGTAAGCCAATCGCTTTGCCTCTTGAGTGACAATGCGCTCTGTTTCTATTTTTTGAGCCAGTATCGCTCCAAGCTGCTGATAAGCTTGTGCGTCT
This sequence comes from Vibrio sp. nBUS_14, assembly GCF_051201655.1. Classification (NCBI taxonomy): domain Bacteria; kingdom Pseudomonadati; phylum Pseudomonadota; class Gammaproteobacteria; order Vibrionales; family Vibrionaceae; genus Vibrio; species Vibrio sp. nBUS_14. Next base: position 109,467 of record NZ_CP179207.1, on the reverse strand, counting down.
ATTACTCGCTCATGGGATGTGGTTGTCTCCATCTTTGCTTCCTTGTGCTTCTTATTTGGCACTGATTTGTTTTTATTTTATTTTCCAGTGTTTAAACGGTGTCACAACGGCAGTGTAATTGCTGTGACAACGATTGAACTTCAGTCTAAGTAGACCAAAGCATTAGTCCGAATCCGAACCTAAGTCGTTGAGGTTTAATCTAGCCCCACCAGAGAATTATGAGTTAAGTCTCTGATTGTCCTGGCGCCAGTTAGAGTCATCGCAACGCGCATCTCTTTGTCATATAGGTCGAGTAGGTTCTCAACACCTGCTTGTCCTTGCGCTGCTAACGCGTAGACAAAAGAGCGACCAAGCAAGGTGCAGTCTGCGCCCATCGCCATCATGCGAACGACATCTAGGCCAGTGCGAATGCCAGAGTCGACCAGAATCTTAGTATCGCCTTTTACCGCGTCTGCAATCGCAGGCAGTGCTTTAGCACTTGATAGAACACCATCAAGCTGACGACCACCGTGGTTTGAAACTACGATACCGTCTGCGCCAAATCTCACGGCGTCTTTTGCATCTTTTTCATCAAGAATGCCTTTGATGACCATCGGGCCGTCCCAGAAGTCACGGATCCACTCTAGGTCTTTCCATGAAATCGACGGGTCGAAGTTGTCACCCAACCAACCGATGTAGTCTTCAAGTTTGGTCGGAGAACCGCGGTAAGTAGAGATATTGCCAAGATCGTGTGGCTTGCCTAGTAGGCCAACATCAACAGCCCAACTAGGATGACGCATAGATTGAAATACACGACGAATTGCTGCATTTGGACCGCTCATTCCTGAGTGCATGTCACGGTAACGAGCGCCGGGTACTGGCATATCAACGGTGAAGACCAGTGTCGTCACGCCTGCCGCTTTTGCACGTTCCAATACGTTCTTCATGAAGCCACGATCTTTTAGTACGTAAAGTTGGAACCACATTGGGCGCTCAATCTTAGGTGCGACTTCTTCAATCGGGCATACCGATACGGTCGACATCGTAAAAGGGATGCCTTTATTGTCTGCGGCTTTTGCAGCTTGTACTTCGCCACGTCGTGCGTACATGCCTGTTAGACCAACGGGCGCTAAGGCAATCGGCATCGCTAGCTTTTCGCCAAACAGCTCAGTTTCCAAATTCAGATCTGACATGTCATTGAGGACACGCTGCTTGAGCGCGATCTCTGCAAGATCGGCCGTGTTGCGGCGTAGGGTATGTTCTCCGTAAGAACCGCCGTCAATGTAGTGAAAAAGAAACGGTGGTAATTTCACTTTTGCTGCGGCGCGGTAATCAGTCGATGCGGATATGATCATAATTTCAGTCCTAAATTCTTGGGATGTCGCCCTTCTATGAGAGCTTGGCTTGGGCTGCTTTAATTCTTGTAAAAGTAAGCGTTGGTTCTTTCTTAAACAGTGAAGCAATTAACCAGTTAGGCAATTAATTGGTGAAGCAAATAAACAGTGAAACAATAAAATGGCGTTAATACCTGAGGGTGTTGATGTGTTTTAGTATCCATTCCGAAACTCATCAACTGTCTTATTAGACGGTGTTGCAGTCGGGGAATTGAGTATTAACGCCAAGTGCTTTTGTAACGACTTATGGTTTACATAAGTGCGTCTGTCATTTTGAAGCCGTAGATAACCACTAGGCCGATAATTCCTGTCATCACCAAGTAGTAGAACGTTGGGATGATTGTCTTACGTAGTGTTGCGCCTTCGCGTCCTAACAAGCCTACGGTCGCCGATGCAGCTACCACGTTGTGAATCGCAATCATGTTACCGGCTGCAGCACCCACCGCTTGCAGAGCAACAACCACGGCACTAGAGATAGACAGAGTTTGTGCTACTTCGAATTGGAACTGGCTGAACATCATGTTTGAAACGGTGTTCGAACCTGCAATGAAGGCACCTAAGGCACCAACCGTGGCACTTAACGCTGGGAATGCGCTGCCGACTAGGTTAGCTGCAAAGTTGGCAGTGGTTACTGGCATACTTGCTAAATCAGCGCCGTTCATGCCAGAGTTAATGAAGATACGAACCATTGGGATGGTAAACACCAACACAAAGCCTGCGCCAATCAGAGTCTTGCTCGACTCACCAAAAGCTTTAGCCAGTGGCGTTGCGCTACGTGATTGCATTAGAACAGCAATCAGTGCGACGAAGACCAAGATACCGCCAGGTAGATACAGAGGCTGAATCGCTGTGCTTACGCCTGTCTCGCCAAGGATGTTGCTGAAAGAAAGGCTAACGCTCTTAAGCTGGCCTTTGAACTCAGGGCTTACACGGCTAGTCACTAGAGTGACGGCGAGCAGCACATAAGGTGCCCATGCCATCGCCATGCTCATTTTTTTATGGTTTTGGTTGTTGTCATCAAGGTCGATTTTCAAAGAGCCTAGCCATTCTGCTGGCCACTTGTCTTCGCTTTCGAAATCCCATTTTGATTTGGGTACTAGGAAGCCACGTTTTGCTGCTGTTACAACAATCGCAAGGCCAACCAAACCACCAATCAGTGATGGGAACTCAGCTCCGAGGAAAACACCCGTTAGTGCGTAAGGAATGGTGAAAGCGGCACCTGCGAACAGTGCGAATGGCAGGATATCAAGACCTTCAGTCCAGCTTTTGTTCTTACCGAAGAAGCGAGTCAGCATCATCGCCATCAATACAGGAATCATCACACCAACGCAGGCGTGGATGATTGCAACACTTGATGTGATCTGTTGTAGGTAAGCATCCCATGTTGAACCATTGGCAATCATGCTTTCACCGATGTTGTGCGTATCCAAACCTTTGTTTACACCAACAATGATAGGTGTTCCAACCGCGCCGAACGATACCGGAGTAGATTGAATCATCATGCCCATCAGTACCGCTGCTAACGCAGGGAAGCCGATTGCAACCAACAATGGAGCGGCGATTGCAGCGGGTGTGCCGAAGCCGGATGCACCTTCAATGAATGAACCAAAACACCAAGCGATAATGATCGCTTGCACACGACGGTCTGCTGATATGTCAGTAAAGCCGTTGCGGATGGTGGTGATAGCTCCGGTGTGTTTCAAAGTGTTTAATAAGAAGATGGCGCCAAACACAATCCAGAGAACCGACACGGTAATGCCGAAGCCTTGGAATACTGAAGCCAGCACGCGAGTGCTAGACATATCCCATGCGAATAGGGCGATAGCAACGGTTAATGCAAATGCCACGGGCATCGCTTTTTTTGCAGGCCAGTTAAGGCCAACCAGCAGAATCGATGCAACAACTATTGGCGAAAAGGCCAATAATGCTAGTAGAGTTTCACTCATGGGTACTTCCTCGTACTTGTTTTCAAACGTTCATGTTTGAAGTGAATAACACGTCATTAGTTTTGTAGGTGTAATCTGAATCTCGAGGGTTCAATTGTTGTAATTAGAGTCGCTTTATTGGTAACCGATTTGATTGCAAAAGCTTTTTTTGTAATTTTTTTGTTAATTGGGCGTGAATTTACCCCTTTATTTTTTATTGATATAGGGAAATAATGAAAATAATTAATTCCAAAATTGGCATAATCAGATGCGAGCAGACGATTTGATCCTGTTTTCACAGGTAGTAGAGCTGGGTAGTTTTAGTAAGGTGGCAGAGCAAAATAACCTTACAAATTCAGTAGTTAGTAAAAGAATTGCGCGATTAGAGGAAGAAATTGGCGTGCAATTATTATATCGAACCACGCGTAAATTGACCCTGACTGAGGCGGGCAAGGCAATGTTACATAGCGCCAAAAATGTGAAGCAGGCGGCACAAGAGGCTATGGACGCAGTTTCAGGCTTTGGTGAAAATGTCAGTGGTCATATCAAAATGTCAGTGCCTACTATCTCCGGAGATTTGATTCTGGCAGATGCCGTTGCCGAGTTTTGTAATATGCACCCAGGTTTAACGGTCGATATGTCACTTAACAATCGTTTTGTCGATTTGGTTGAGGATGGTTTGGACTTGGTAATTCGCACTGGTTACTTGGAAGACTCAAGCCTTATTGCACGTCATATATTGGATTCACAATGGGTAGTGTGTGCCTCGCCGTCTTATATCGGCAAGAATGGTAAGCCGATGCTGCCTAAAGACTTGGTGAAGCACAACTGTTTGCAATACGCCTATCAAACAACGGGCGCTAGCGAGTGGCAGTTCCTGCATAGTAAAGACGGCTGTACCGACAACGACAAATACATCGTGCGTGTCTCGGGTTCATTTTCTACAGATAACGCGACTGCATTAAGAAAAGCGGCGCTGGGCGGTCATGGGATTGCGTACGTGCCACGTTGTCTGGTTTATCACGACATTCGTAACGGCCAGCTGGTGGACATCTTTCCAGATTTGGTGGGTAAAAAGCTCGGTATTTATGCGGTGTACCCCTTTACTCGCCAGCCGCCAAATAAAATTAAGTTATTGATTGAACACATCAGAACGCGCTACCTGACGATTTCACATTATTTTTAATAAGGATCACGATGAGATATTTAAAAGAGTATCAATATCCAATCACCAACAAACAGATCGTCAGCGATGACTATTTTGGTCAAATAATCGAAGACCCATATCGCTGGTTAGAAGACGACAGAAGTGACGAAACCGCGCAGTGGGTGGCAAGTCAAAATGAAGTGACGTTCGATTACCTTGCTCAAATCCCGTATCGCGCAGAACTGCGAGAGCGATTGGCGAAAGCGCAAGACTACAAAAAGAGCTCACAGCCGTTTGTGCGAGGTGATTACACTTATTTCTATAAGAATGATGGCCTGCAGAATCACAGCATTCTCTATCGTCAGAAAGAAGGCTCGCAGCTTGAAGTATTCTTGGACCCGAATACCTTCTCGGAAGATGGCACGACATCTCTGGGTTCTGTGTCGTTTTCGAAAGATTATAGCTTGGTGGCGTACAGCATTTCTGAGGGCGGCAGTGACTGGCGCAAGATTTTTGTTATCGATACCGAGACCAAACAACAGCTTGAAGCCGAAATCACCGATGCTAAATTTACCGGTATCTCTTGGTTAGGCAATCGTGGCTTCTATTATTCCAGCTACGATAAGCCAGACGGCAGTCAGCTTTCGGCACGTACCGAACAACACAAGCTGTACTTCCATGAATTGGGAACAGAACAAGCCAGCGACAAGGTGGTTTTTGGTGAGAACAACACCGAGCAGCACCGCTATGTATCGGGTTACACCACTGAAGACGACCGTTACTTGGTCATCATAGGGAGAGAGTCGACATCGGGTAATCGCCTGTTTTATATCGATTTAAACTCAGCAGAACAACAGCTGAATACGCTGATTGATCATGTGGATAGCGATATCTATCTAATTGATAACCAAGATGAAGTCTTCATCTTATACACTAATCTCGATGCGCCTAATGGCAAGGTGATGAGCTTTGATACTCGCAATCAACAGTGGCTCGAAATCATCCCTGAAAAGCCACAGCCATTAGACATCAGCACTGGTGGCGGCTACTTGTTTGCCCACTATATGGTGGATGTGGTGTCTAAGATTGAGCAGTTGGATTTCCAAGGCAACCTAGTTCGTGAAGTTCATTTACCTGGCCTTGGAACGGCCAGTGGCTTAGGTGGAAAAAACGAGCAAACTCAGCTTTATTACACCTTTACCAACTATGTAACGCCGCCAACGATTTTCTCTTTTGATGTTGAATCTGGAAGCTCTGAAATCTACCAACGCTCTGAGTCTCCGTTTGAGTCGGATCAATTTGAGTCTAAACAAGTCTTCTATACCTCGAAGGATGGCACTCAGGTTCCGATGCTTATCTCTTATAGGAAGGGATTAGTGTTAGATGGTAATAGTCCAACCATGTTGTACGCCTATGGTGGCTTTAACGTTAGCCTAACGCCTTCTTTCTCGGGCACGGTTGGCAGTTGGCTAGAACTGGGTGGCGTATATGCGGTGCCAAACCTGCGTGGCGGTGGTGAGTATGGTAAGGCGTGGCACAAAGCCGGAACTCAGCAGAAAAAGCAGAATGTCTTTGACGACTTCATTGCTGCTGCCGAGTTCTTAATTGAAGAAAACTACACCAGTAGCGATAAGTTAGCGATCCGCGGTGGTTCTAATGGTGGTTTGTTGGTTGGTGCTTGTATGACCCTGAGACCTGAGCTGTTCCAAGTCGCTTTGCCTGCGGTTGGGGTGTTGGACATGTTGCGTTACCACACATTCACCTCTGGCGAAGGCTGGGCGTACGATTACGGCACGTCAGCGCAAAACAAAGAGATGTTCGAATACCTGCTTGGTTACTCTCCGGTTCATAATGTGGTGCGAGGTATCGATTACCCAGCAACACTGGTGACCACCGCAGATCACGATGATCGTGTGGTGCCTGCGCACTCTTATAAGTTCATTGCAGAGCTGCAAGACAAGCATGAAGGTGGCGCGCCTGTGATGATTCGTATTGACGTAAATGCAGGACATGGTGCGGGAATGCCGCTGAGTAAAGCGATCGATCTTACTGCTGATATCTACGCATTTACCCTGTTCAATATGGGAATAGAGTCTCTAGGTTTAATCTAGAAAATACTTATTTTAGATAACTGGGTATTTGACTCAGTCCAAAAGCCTCAAAATCTGCCTTAGGTTTTGAGGTTTTTCCAAATGTATGAAAATCAATCAAATTTACATCCAATTCTCTTTGTTTTCCTACACCCTTTTCCGTGATAGCCGCCACCATTACTGATGAAATGAAAGCGATTTCAAGCTGAAATGTCACGTATTTTTTTCCATAACTTATTGATATTATTGTAGTAGTTTCCCCTGTGGATTTTCTAAAAGTTTCATGACATTTAAGCTGATTTATCAGTGTGAACAGCGACCAACTTTTCAACTCTTTCATTGCTTAATATTTCCCTGTTCGATGAAAACTCAAAAAAATAATAGGGAATTACAATGCAAAAATTTAAGCTTTTGCCAATAACGGTCGCAGTGGCGGCTTCGCTTGCTTCACTCTCTTCTTTTGCTGCAGAGACGGATCTTGCTGCTCTAGAACAACGAATCCTAGAGTTAGAATCTCAAGTTGGAGATATCAAATATGTTGATGACCAACAACAAGCGGTTCTAACGGCTGAAACAAATGTGCCAGATGGCATTGTCTTCTCTGGTTACGCTCGTTACGGCGCTCATTACAAAAGTGGTGATGAACGTTACGTAGACATCGGTACAACAGGTCGTTCAGTCGGTCGTTTAGGTAACGAAGCTAATGGTGGCGAGGTTCAGCTAGCTAAGCTTTTCGAAGCTGACAACGGCGCTATCTGGGACATCGTATTCATGGCTGACCACTGGGAAGCTGACGCTTGGGCTGACGACGGCGGCTTGAGCATGAAAAAAATGTACGCTGGTGTAACCAATGTATTTGAAAGCCAACCAGAACTTTACATGTGGGCTGGTCGTGACTTCCATCAACGTCCACAACAAGGTTTGAACGACTACTTCTGGATGACACACGATGGTCAAGGTGCTGGTTTTAACAACTTAGACTTTGGTGGTGCCAAGCTCGACATGGGCTTTGTAGGCCAAGTGAAAGGCGGCCTAGTAAATGACAATGGTCGATATGCAATTACTTCTAAGCTTCACTCAATTAACGCGGGTATCGGTCAACTAGACCTCTATGCTAACTATGGTTTTGCTTCAGATGAAGCAGACGTAGCGGGTGATCCAAAAGTAAGTGATGAAACAGCATACCTAGTAGGTGCAACATTAGGTTTGGGTGAGTCTAATAAGTTGGTTGTTAAGTACGGTGACGGTGCAGATTCATCGGTATATGACCTTAAAGGTGATTACCAGACTTTGTATGCAAGTGTTGAGGGTAGCTACGCGGCATCTGAACAGTTCATCATCGATTACTTAGTGTCTTACAAAGACAATTCTGGCTCAGACTTAGATCGTGAGAATACTGAATACGCGGGTATCGTTCGTCCACAGTACCAATGGGATGATGTTCACTCTACATGGTTAGAAGCGGGCTACGGTATGGTTGATTACGATGACGACGGTGAAGAGAACGCGTGGAAAGTAACGTTGTCTCAAAACGTTTCTCTAGGTGGCTTACCTTGGAGCCGTCCAATGCTTCGCTTCTACACAACCGTCGGTGATGTAGAAACGAAAGGCAACACAGTGAAGACAACCAATGTTGATACATTGTCGTTCGGCGCAATGTTTGAAGCTTGGTGGGGCTTTGTTGCGTAATTAAATTTAAAGATAGAACTACCCCGTTTCGCGTATTTCTTAATCAATACGACAAGTTTCAGGCATACCTAACCCAGTAAGCTTGTTCAACGCTTTTATCATCGCGTAAGTTTCACCCACCTGTGCATTGTAATTTCTTAAGCTCAATCGTCCTCCTAGCAACTGTTTAACTCGATACATCGCTGTTTCTGACAATGAACGTTTGTGGTATCCATACCGCTCTTTCCAATACCTATTTGAGCCGTATAATTTCTGGCAACCCACGGCGAGATTTCGAGGGTGACCACGCTCCCAGAAGGCTGCACCTTCTCTTGGGGGAATAAGCGCAATGGCTCCCTTCATCTTAATAGCAGCGTGACACGCTCTCGTGTCGTAAGCGCCATCACCAGACACCTTAAGGATACTTCGGCGTGTTTGTTTCAGTAAGTTCGGGAGTACTTCGCCATCTGTAACCGTCGATAAACTTAGCTCGGCGGCAATGATCTCATGAGTGTTGGTATCGACGGCAATATGAAGCTTTCGCCAGACTCTACGCTTGCCATCCGTACCGTGTTTTTTGACTTTCCATTCACCTTTGCCATAAACCTTAAGGCCAGTTGCATCAATGGCTAGGTGTTGTATCGCTCCTCTCGTTTTAGTCTTAAATGAGACCACAACTTGCTTGGCCCTACGACTGATGCAGGTGTAATGCGGACAACTTAACGGCACATGGGCTAACCTAAATATCGAGTCGATAAATCCTTGCAGCGCTCTCAGTGGCATAGAAAAAACTCGTTTCACCATGAGTGCTGTCGTAATAGCTAAATCACTGAACCGACGTAGCCTCCCGCGCTTATTCTGTTTGCTTTGCGCCCACCCACTTATTGCTTCTTCATCAATCCAGAAGGTCAAAGAACCACGGTTAATGAGTGATTGGTTGTATTGCTTCCAGTTGGTTGTTTTGTAACGAGGTTTAGGCATAAGGCTACGAGAGAGAGTGGTGGTAGCTGATCAGATCGTAGGTTCTTGATTTAGTTCCATTGAATTACGCAACAAAGCCGTTTTCTTATGCAATTTTCCAAATGTATGTTATGGCTGGAACTTGATTAGGTGCGCAGATAAAGTGAGCTTGATGGAGTTATGTCAGAGGAACGTAACGGATCAGAGCGTAGGTTGTTGATTTAGTTTTATCAAATGACTCCCCAAAATCAGTGGCGATAAAAACTAGCGTTCTATAGCCAAAAGTAAGAAGAACTTATCTTTAACCTTGGTATTGAAGGAAAAACATTGTTGTTATTCAAGATGCTCAATACAAATCAATTCTATATCTTTATCTGAGAGAGGTAATTGAGTTAAACCGCATAGATGGGTGCCTTTAGATAAAGGTTGATTATGTTGACATGTGGCACATACACCAAAGGTATGCAGACGGTTTTGATTCTGAATTGAACGCAGTAAAAGTTGCAATTGCTGTTGTAATTCTGCGCCATCAACACCTGTACTTTCCTTTTTTTTGTTCGTATTTATTGCCCGTTTCATCAACGGTGGTGGGAACACGGTTTTGATTAGCTTCCTGCCCTGTTGTGAAACGACTAAATGTGTAACCCTCTTATCCGTTATGTCGGGTTGTTTGATCAAGTAGCCTTTTGTTTCCAGTACTTTAAGACTTTGAGAAACCGTGCCTTTTGTTAAACCCAAATATTCAGTCACGGCTTTGGGCGTGTCAGAAAATCGATTGCAAATTGATAAGTAGTATAATGCCTCAAAATGGATAGGCTGAAGGCCATAAGGCGTTAGATCGGCCCGCACTTCATTTCTGAGCAGATTACCGACTCTATCGAGTAAGTGATATAAAATTTCTGTATTCATGAATTAATAGTATCGACTAAAAACAATGTTGACAAGTGGGTTTCTATACGACTATGCTATTTGGTATCGACTCGAAACTAAAAAGGCAAAAGATGAAAATTTCTAAGCTAGGTTTATCTATATTGACGGCATCGGTAGTGGCAAGCTCTGGTCAGGTGTTCGCACATGCAAACCACACAGGTGGTATTAATTCTCAGATGAGTTCTGGCACATTGGCACCATTTGACATTATTCACACCAAAGTCACGACGAAAGGGAATATCGCGACTTTTCATATGGCAGTCTCTGAGCGAGCAGGAGAGATTAAGCCTACGGCAACAGGTAAACTTGCAGGTAGTAATGTGTTCTCTTACGTTTGGCCGACAACTCTCAACAGCAGTCTGGTTGGTTTCGACGATAATGCAGGAATACTCGCGCTAGCTGTGACGTCTCATCCAGATTTTGATGATACGCCATTGTATGACGAGAATGGTGATGGGAATAAAGCGAATGATGGTGATGTCTGGCATAGTCACTGGGTGGTTTTAGAGCCCAATGAGCAGTGCGGAGCTGGTGCACTTGGTGTGGTTAATATTCCCGAAGGAGCCAAGCCTAATTTACCCAAAACTTGGCCAGGTTTACCGATTCTGATTGATAGTCCTGATTACAAACCCAACTTCAAAGAAAATTCGGTTAATGTAAGTTTTCAGTTTGACAATGTAGAGGCGCTGAAATTAGCACAATTTGACGGAGTCACGTCTGGTCTGAGAGTCAATGCTAGTGCACATTCACCTTTGCTTTGTGTGGTTGATGTTTTTGATGTTGCATCTGGTGATTTATCACTGCCGGGTAAAACGAACCAATAGGAGGGCTAACATGAACCAATGGTCAAAAGCCCCAGAGCTCAAGGTATCGAGCTGGTTAAATACAGATACTCCTTTGCTTCTTAGTGAGTTGAGAGGGAAAGTCATTGCCTTACACACATTTCAGATGCTCTGTCCTGGTTGTGTAAGTCATGGATTACCACAAGCTGCCAAGTTAGCACATTTCTTCAAGGATGAAGCGTTAGAGGTCATAGGACTACATACTGTTTTTGAACACCATGAAGCTATGCAGCTTAAATCACTTAAAGCATTTGTACATGAATACCGTCTAGATTTTCCAATCGCAATTGATGCTCCCTCAGGCGGATCAATACCTATTACAATGGGCGAATATGGATTAGGGGGGACACCTGGATTGGTTCTAATTGATAAAATGGGCCATATTCGATTTACTCATCATGGCACCATTGACGACATGATACTGAGTAAAATGGTGTCATCCTTGTTGGGGGAAGTAACTTCAAATGATGATAGCTTTAATTTCAATGCCAATGACTCAAGCTCGAGTGGTGGAAAATGCTCAGTAAGTTGAACGTCATTGCGGGCATGCAGTTGGATATTGAGTACAATAGGTGGAGTGAGGTTGTACTCAATTGACAGTCTTAAAAGGCTATTAACATATAGTAAATATGCGTGACCATCGTTTTCAACCACTAAACTGATCTTCTTTACATGTCAGAAACGAAAAATGTCGCATCCATGCGACATTTTTCTTTTGGCGGCCAAACCAGTTTGCTATATCCATTCTAGAGTGCAATCCATCAGATGCTTTTTCAGAATGTAATTTTAAGACGTCGTTAACCTTGATTAGTTCCCTTTAAGCGGCATTTTTTTCTGAATTATTTTCTAGATCGAATGACGCTGCGATGAGTTTCTTGGTGTAGTCGTTTTTCGGCGCATTAAAAATCTCTTCAGCTGAGCCTTTTTCCATCACTTCACCCTTCTGCATCACAAGTACACGATCCGAAAGTGCCTTCACGACCGAAAGGTCATGACTGATGAATAGGAAGCCAATATTGTGCTTAGTTTGGATGTCTTTGAGCAGGTCAATCACGGTCAGCTGCACTGAGCGATCGAGTGCTGATGTCGGTTCATCCAACAAAATGAAAGATGGCTCAAGAATCAGTGCACGAGCAATCGCAATACGTTGTCTTTGTCCGCCAGAAAACTCATGGGGGTAGCGGTTAATTGAGTTTGGCTCTAGACGAACCTCAATCAGCGCTTTGCGAGCTCTTTCTAAACGTTCTTGTTTTGACAAGTGAGGTTGATGTACCGTTAAGCCTTCGGTGATGATTTCGCCAACCGTCATACGTGGTGACAAGGAGCCATAAGGGTCTTGGAAAACCATTTGAACATCTTTTTTCAGGCTATGGCGCTGTTTGTCGTTGAGTAAGTTAACGTCTTGTCCCTTATAAACAATACGACCTGAGCTTGGCAATAAACCGATTAACGCACGTCCAAGGGTTGATTTACCAGAGCCAGACTCGCCGACAATGCCGAGGGTTTCGCCTTGTTTTAGGTTCAAAGAAATGCCTTTGACGGCTTCGAAGTACTGGTTTTTACTCTTGATGAAATGTGATTTAACCAAGAATTGAACTCGGATGTCGTCAGCACACAATAGCTCTGGAGCTGATGCCTCAACAGGAACCTTAGCGCCTTTCGGAATCGAGTTAATCAGCATGCGTGTATAGTCGTGTCTTGGGTTTTCGAATAAGGCTTGAGTCACCCCTTCTTCAACAAGTTCACCTTTACACATCACCAGAACACGGTCTGCAAAGTGTTTTACTACGCCAAGGTCATGGGTGATAAATAAAATAGCCATTCCCATCTTGCTTTGAATCTCTTTGATAAGAGAGAGCACTTCAGCCTGAACTGTCACATCTAATGCCGTCGTTGGTTCGTCGGCAATCAAAATGTCGGGTTCATTAATTAAGGCCATTGCGATCATGATGCGTTGCAGCTGACCACCAGAAAACTCGTGAGGGTACTTAGTGTAGGCTTGCTCTGGCATTGGCAGATGAACAAGCTCAAATAGCTCAAGTACGCGCTGTTTGGCCTTTGACTTTGATACCTTACGGTGACACATAATGGCTTCAGCCACTTGAATGCCTACACGCAAATATGGGTTCAAAGAGGTCATCGGCTCTTGAAAGATCATGCCGATTCTATCGCCCCGAATTGACTGCATTTGGCGTTCTGTTTTTTCGAGTATCGATTGTCCTTCAAACTCAATTTGAGATTGAGGGTCAATAATGGCGTTATCAGGAAGCAAACGCATCAGTGCGTTGGAAGAGACTGATTTACCTGAACCTGATTCACCAACAATGGCCAAGGTTTCGTTGGAGTTAAGGGTAAAGTTAACCTTTTTAACCGCATCAATGATTCCATCATTGGTTGTGAAGCTAACGGAGAGGTTACTGACTTTGAGAATGGCCCGGTCCGACATGATATATCCTTATCAATTTAAGACATTAGGTGAAGATTGAACTTCTGACGTTGTTTTAAGCTGCCCAAAATGGTGATGAGCACGCTGAATTTGTTCTAGCTCTAGCATCCAATGTGAGCTGCGCTGAGCACTGCAAAAAGCGATCAAGTGATTGAGTAGATCTTCACTTTGCTTTTCCAGTAGTGAATAAGTCCGTTGAATCAGTTCAGTGCTTTCTAAAGAGATAAACTGCATCAGCGCGTATGACTGATTCAATGTGTCGAAGGCTTGCTGTTGCAGACCCTGACGGTTAAGAATTTCTGATTGAGCTACGCTTGCGTCTCTTAGCCCTGCCAATAGACAAGCAAACTGACAGGGTTTGATGTCGCTTTGGTACGCCGCGTCTTGGATGTGATGAGGAAGAGAATTGAGAACATCACTATAAAGGCGTTGTGCTTTAGGCCAGTGACCTTGTTCCATTAACTGTTCAGCTTTTAGGTAGTGCATCCAGCATCGTTCAATTTCCATATCCACATCCTCAATTTATAATATCATGGAATGTTAATGATATTTATTATCAATTGCAAATTAAAATCATTTACGTGTTAGGTTGGTAAATAAAATAACCCTTTATTCTTAATAATCGGCTCGAATTGTGTGTTATTTGTTCAGTTGAACTGCCATGTTGCGTAAGTCACTAAATTTATGGGAAATTACATCTACACTGATTTTATCTACCCCCAAGTAATAAAGGACTAAGGAGGCGGCCATGGCGATTCAAAGACTCAATACAGAACAGCTGTATCAGGTAGCAGAGCTAGAGAAGCTACCCTGTAAGTCGACCAAAGAACTGGCTCCAATTGACGAGATCGTCGGGCAAGAACGGGCGCAAAAAGCCGTTGAGTTCGCGATGTCAATTAAGGAAAAGGGTTACAACATTTACGCGATAGGACGCAATGGTCTAGGTAAACGCACTATGATCTTGCGTTATCTCAACCGTCACCCTCAAGAAGTCGAGGAGCTTTTTGATTGGTGTTACATCGCGAATTTTGAAGATATTCGTACACCTAAAGTGCTCAAGTTACCGAGTGGCGTTGGCAGCAATTTAAAACAAGATATCGAAAAATTGATGCGTAAACTGCTTAAAGGTATGCCTCTTGCGTTTGATAATGAGATGTACTTTAGCCGTGCAGACAGGCTTAAAAACCAGCTGGCAGCCAAACAGCAAGCAGCGCTAGAAAGTATTAGCCAAGAAGCGAAAGAAAAGGGTATTAACCTAACGATTACCACTCAGGGCGATTACCAGTTTGTCGCAATGAACGGCGAGGAGCTTCATACCGAAGAGAGCTTTGATTTGCTTTCGCCGGAAGAACAAGATCAGTTCGATAAAACCATTGATGGATTAGAGGTGGGGTTACGAACGATTTCTCGAGAGCTGACTGAACTTGAAGAGACGTATACAGAGAAAATTCAAAAGCTGAATGATGATACGGCAAGGGATGTGATAACCCACTTTGTTAAGCAGTTGAAGCAAGATTACAGCCAATATCCAGAGATCAAAAAGTATCTCACGGCACTGCGTAAGGATATTGTCGAAAACGCTGATATTTTCTTAGAAGAGAGCACTGAGCAAGCTGAAATCGCGACGGCTTCTCTGGATAAGAAAATGCCACGTCGTTACAAAGTGAACGTCATTGTTAGCCAAAAAGAGCAGTCTCTGCCGATTGTGGTCGAAGAGAATCCGAACTATCACTCGCTGTTTGGTTATGTGGAAACGGCGACGTTCAAAGGCACGGTATTTACCGATTTTTCTTTGATTCGTGCGGGCAGCTTACACCGAGCTAATGGCGGCGTATTACTGATGGACGCGGTGAAAGTGTTAGAGCAACCGTATGTATGGGAAGGGCTTAAACGCGCGCTACGTTCACGTCAACTGAGCTTTGCGTCATTGGAGAAAGAAGTGACCCTAACGGGCGCAGTATCGCTTGACCCAGAACCGATTCCATTGGATGTGAAAATCATTCTGTTTGGTGATTATCGCACTTACCAACTGCTGCAGCATTACGATGCGGAGTTTGGTGAACTGTTCCGTGTGACGGCTGATTTTGAAGATGAGATGAAGCGTACCGCGGATTCTGAAATGCATTACGCACGCTTCATTTCGAGTATCGTGCACGACAACAATATGCTGCATTGTGATCGTAAAGCGATTGCTCGCATCATTGAGCACAGCTCACGTCAGGCCGGTGACCAAGGCAAGCTATCGCTGCATTCGGCACACATTGCGAACCTGCTTCGTGAGTCTAACTACGTCGCGAGAGGGGCGAAATCGAACCTGATTCGTTCTACCCACGTCGACCAAGCACTGTCTAATCAACAGATGCGTGTAGGACGACTACAAGACAGCGTAATGGAGACGTTTACAAACGGTACGACCTTGATACATGTTGATGGCCAGGCTGTCGGACAGGTTAATGCTTTGTCAGTACTCAGTACCACCGATCATATGTTTGGTGCGCCGAACCGAATCACGGCAACCACAGCTTACGGTGACGGTGAAGTAATTGATATTGAAAGAAACGTAGACTTAGGTGGCAGTATCCACTCGAAAGGGGTGATGATCTTGTCTGCTTATCTTTCTTCGGTATTTGGTAAGACAGCGAAAGTACCACTTACGACCAACATCACCTTCGAGCAATCTTATGGTGGTGTGGACGGGGATAGTGCGAGTATGGCCGAGTTTTGTGCGGTAGTGTCTGCTTTTTCTAAGCAGCCAAATCGTCAAGACATCGCGATTACTGGCTCGATGAATCAGTTCGGTGAGTCTCAGCCAATTGGTGGTGTGAACGAGAAAATTGAAGGTTTCTTTGATGTGTGTGAAATCAAAGGACGTTCAAACGAGCAAGGGGTGATTATTCCGCGTTCTAACGTTCACAACCTGATGCTGCGCGGTGACATCGTGAAAGCGGTTGAAAAAGGCGAGTTCAACATCTGGGCGATAGACCATGTGACAGAAGCGATTGAGCTGTTCACGGGCAAAGCGGCAGGTGAGGCGAGCGATGAGGGGAGTTATCCTATCGATACTATTTTTGGCATCGCTCAAGCCAAGCTCAATGCTCTGCGTAAATAGCTGAATACGTTAGGTAAATAGCTATTTACGTTAGCTAAGCAAGATCGGGTAAATAACCGTTATCCTTTGATTTAGCTAAAACGCAACAGCCATCGATATTATCGATGGCTGTTTTTTTGGTGCGCCGAGCATGGCGTTGATCTAGGAGGTGAAAGTCCTCTACGGGCTCAGTCGAGCGAGAACCGTTAGCCTATGCAAGGGTGTTCACCGTGAGGTGAAATCTGAAGGAAGCAAATGGCAAAACTTGGTTGTGACGAACAGAAATCTGATAGTAGGCCATTACAACTTGGGCAACCTAGCCATAGATAGAATAGTCCAATGCCTCGACGGGAAGTGTGTAGTGGTAAATCAGGCACAGCCAAGGGAAAGAACAACGCCTTACCTCGGGAGATCTTATTGTTTGTCTCAATAGAGACTAATACAGCAGTGATGTTGTGTGATGGACAATAAGAAGTCAGCAGAAGGCATAGTACTTTGAGAATGTACAACTCAAAGGAAGGCCTGAACTGAATATATCAAGAAGCAGTCACTAGACACTCAATCATGTGGAGTCATAGCAAGATGAAACTCATCTCTACGTCCCAAAGGGCAATACCGCAAGTAAAGCTCATGGATACGAAGAATGACAAGCATGGTCGGCGTAGACAGGAGGGCGAGTCTTGGTGACCTCAACTTCGTTGATGGAGCAAATTTGCTCTTCAACCAATTTGAATCAAGCTCTTAGACGCGTGAAGAAGAACAAAGGGTGTGCAGGAGTCGACAAGCTCGACATCAACGCCACTATCTCAAGACTTCGACAGGCATCAAACGGGCAAGAGCTTCGCCAGATTCTTCTGGATGGAAGCTATCAACCTCAATCTGTTCTTGGTGTAGAAATCCCCAAAGCTAGTGGTGGCGTAAGGCAATTAGGTATCCCAACAGTCCTTGATAGGGTAGTCCAACAGGCAATCACATCAGTGCTGTCATGTATCTATGAGCCGAAGTTCTCCGACAATAGTTACGGGTTTAGACCCAACCGCAGTGCGCACCATGCATTGGCGGCCGCCAGTCGCTACATCCGAGAGGGTCGAGGTTATGTAGTAGATATAGACCTAGCAAAATACTTCGATACAGTGAATCACGATAGGCTAATGCACAGGCTGTCACAAGATATTGCTGATAAACGCGTGTTAAAGCTAATTAGGTCATACCTACAGGTAGGCATAATGCGACATGGACTAGTTGAGCAGAGACAACGAGGCACACCCCAGGGTGGGCCATTATCTCCGCTACTATCAAATATTGTATTAGATGAACTGGATAAAGAGTTAGAGCGTAGAGGGCATAAGTTCTGTCGATATGCAGATGACTGCCAAATCTACGTGCGTAGTGAGGAAGCCGCTCATCGAGTCAAAGAGTCGATAACGGAGTTCTTGGAGCAGAAACTAAAGCTGACGGTAAACCGTAAGAAAAGTGCAGCAACGAGAGTGACAAAGCGAACTTACCTAAGCCATCGCTTCCAGATAGACGGAACAATCGGGATATCGAAGACGGCACAAGCTCAAATGAAGAAGCGAGTACGTCAGATAACGAAGCGAAATCGAGGACGAGAGTTACAGGTGATAATCACGGAGTTAACTCAATACCTAAGAGGATGGCAACACTACTTCAAGCTTACTGTTCGTAAAAGTGCAATGCAGCGCTTAGATGAATGGATACGGCGTAGACTAAGGTGCTACCGACTAAAGCAGCGCAAACGCAGACACAGCATAGCGACATGGTTACAGCGACAAGGTGTAACGGAGCGTAATGCGTGGAAGCTAGCGATGTCAGATAAGGGTTGGTGGCATCTAGCTTTAACGCCACAGGTTAATCACGCCATGCCAATAAAATGGTTCGAGGGGTTGGGGCTGTACTCATTAAGAGATGGGTACGAGTCACTGAAAGTATATTCGGAACCGCCGTATGCGACCCACGCTTGTACGGTGGTGTGAGAGGACGGAGGCTGCGAGGCCTCCTCCTACTCGATTTTGGGTTCTTTGAATTTTACGATGCATAGGTGGGTGTTCAGATAGATGTTAAATCGGAACTGACGAACACTTAAGCATTACGTAAACGAAGCTTAGTGCCATCGAATTTGAGTTTACCCAGTAGATTCTTCGCATTAGCGCGGCCAATATCATCAAATCCCACACCGTATCGAGTGTAGTGCGTCGATTTTTGCAGATTACAGATGGTGCCTCTCAATGGAGGTATAAGAGGGCCATTATAGTTTTCAGGGGTAATCTCGATAGACACTCGATCGGCAATCTGAATTGCACGAGAGGTCGGTGAGGTCACAAAACGACAACCACTTTTCGATAAGTCTCTTATCTCACAGTTTGCTCTTTGGTCGTTGAAGATAATTCTTGATGCCAAGTTCACTTCATAGCGTGTTTCTTTACGCAGCTGAGTGACTTGCATCGTGTTTGGTGTCGAAAGCACAAGAATAGGGAAGGGTTCACCAATCTTATGGTGAATTTGGCTTCTAAAGTGAATAAGTGCGCCTTCACCTCGTAGAGAATAGGCACGAGCGGTCATCCAAAAACCTTCTTGAAAGAAAAAATTAAGATCTTCATTGGATACCTCGGGAACCTCAACCACAATACAGTTATCACTGTGCGTACCTATAAATTTAGTGGTGGCGAGAAACTTAGTGCCAACCGGAGTCGATACGTTTAACGTCAGTTCACTGCCGTGTTCAATCATGGCAAGGGCATCGGTACTATTAATCGTGGAAATAGTGCGATTTCGAGAGTCTTGAAGTGCCTGATTATGCTCCAAAGGCTTCTTCAGTGGTGCGTTCATTATATTTCTCCATCCGCCAACATGCGTCTGTTAGTTATTTGGTAACTTGCTAACAAGGTGTTATTACGTGCTAGATTTAACAGGAGTACTTTATATAAAGCAGTTAACTCTAAATTATTTCTGTGTTTGTAAGTACTTAGTTTTATTTATATGCACTTGCGTTAGTCTATTACAAGGAACTGATACTTTAAACTCTTATTGTTTGGCGTACCAATTATTTGCAGGAGTTGAGAATGAAGGCCATAAAATGGGATCAAAAAGATAGCCAGATCACGGTTGAGCTAGAGCCAAATCAGTTCGCTGTTGTTAAGTATCAAAAGGATGGAGACGTACTACATATTACCTCGACTCGTATCCCTGATGAATTGCAAGGCAAAGGCTTTGGCAAGGTGATGATGGAATCAGTATTACCTGAAATTGAACAGGCGGTTTTTAAAATTGTTCCGGTGTGCAGCTATGTCGTGCATTACATGAACAGGCAAAAGCAATGGTCGCATCTTCTCTCCGATAAAGCATAGTAACGAGTTATATGTCTCAATCAATGCCGTCAAATAATCTTGCTCAATCACAAGTGAGTAAGAGTCAAAACCAACCTGAACTTTATCAAAATGAGCTTTATCAAAAAATAGCGACCTCGTTGGGGTGCCATCAAGGGTTTGATGTTCAAGTAATTCAACGCTTGTGGGGCGGATACGGCGAGTTAGTACGCTTGGTCTTTGCTCGCGAGAATAGTGCTTTGACAAACAATGCTTCGATGAACAGCGTCATCGTCAAGCATGTCGCACTGCCAGATAAAACCGAACACCCCAAAGGCTGGAACACCAAATTATCTCATCAGCGAAAGGTGTACTCTTACCAAGTAGAGACTGCATGGTATCAATTGTTCACCCAACAGTGGGATGAGCGTTGCCCTGTCCCTGTTGGACTGCAATGTGAGCTAGAAGAGAACGAGTGGCTGATTGTGATACAAGACTTAGTGGATATCGGTTTTCCGTTAACTTCTCAGTTTGATGTGCTTGCTGTCTCTGACGATCTGGTAACCAAAGATACGCAGTCTGAACTGGCGTCTGGCTACACTTTTGAAGAGCAAAAACAACGTGATGCCTGCCTAAAGTGGCTCGCTAACTTTCATGCTAAGCATATCCATATCGACCAAGAACAGTCTGCATCATTGTGGCAAGTCGGTACTTACTGGCATTTAGACACACGGCCTGATGAGTTAAATGCGTTGGCTGACTTACCATTGAAAAATCAAGCGCAATACATCGATCGTTTACTCCGGGAGTGTCCGTATCAAACCTTGGTGCATGGCGACGCCAAGCTCGCTAATTTCTGTTTTGATTCAGAAAGCCAAAACGCTGCTGCGGTTGATTTCCAATATGTGGGTCATGGTTGTGCGATGAAAGATGTAGCTCTGTTTATGAGCAGCGCGGTTAGGCCGCAAGATTGCGAAGAGCTTGAATCAGAAATATTAGAGGCTTATTTTCGATATTTGAAAGAGGCACTTACACACTATCAACCACAACTTTCTTTTGATGATGTTGAAGCCGCATGGAGCCCCATGTTTTACGTGGCGTGGGCTGACTTTCAACGTTTCGTAAAAGGCTGGAGCCCAGAGCACTGGAAGATCAACCCGTATACTGAGCAATTGACTCAAACGGTTATTGAGCAGCTAGAAAGCTCAGAATAAATTACCTCATATCTGCCAACCAAATAAGAAAAATTCGCCCAATTTATGATTGGGCGATTTTGATTTTATCTCACGTAGGCCTTAGTTCGTTTGGCTATCAGCTTCTGTTGTTTGTGTGTAAGCGAGCTTATTGGCAAGTTTGAGTTTTTTATTGAAACCCTCTTTATCAATATCCCCCATTACTCGCGCAGGTTCTATTTCACCGTCGGCGGGTGAGTAAAAGAAAATAGCTGGAGGGCCAAATACATTCTTATCATTGAGCCACGCCATTTGCTCGGGAGAGCTTTCGGTCACATCAAGCTTTATGGTCTTCCATTCTTTAAGCTGTTGGCTCACTTGTTGGTCGTTGAACACATTCGTTTCAATCACTTTACAAGAGACACACCAATCTGCGTAAAGATCGACCAGCACCTTTTGATCGGTATTGGTAGCGGCTTGTATCTGTTTCTCTAGTTGATTAATCGAATCTGTTTTTTCAAATGTAGTGATTGCAACGGATTGGACTGACTCTCGGTTTGCAAGCGGATTCAGAGGATCGGTATTACCTAAGAGAAATCCGACAAACAGAACTAACCCGTAGCTCAGTGGTAGCAAAGCTGAGAACTTACGAGTACGCGCCCAACCCGGTTGTGCGGCTTCTAAAGCCCCGAAATGTACACCAGTACCAATAGCAAGCAGCGCCCATAAGATCATAATGATCGATGGAGCGACAAAGCGGCTTAATAGCACGATAGCAACTGCCAATAGCAGCACGCCGAATACCTGCTTGACTGAAACCATCCATGCGCCACTTCTTAATAGCAAACGCCCGCCACTCGCTCCGATAGCGATAAGCGGTACGCCCATGCCAAGCGCCATTACGAACAGAGTCGCTCCGCCAAACATCCAATCTTGAGTGGTTGATACGTACAGCAACGCACCAGCTAATGGTGCACTGACACACGGTGACACCACCAAGGCTGATATTGCGCCCATGGCAAAGACACTGGCGATCTTACCGCCTCCAAGCTTGTCTGAGCCGCTGTTAAGCTTTTGCTGAAGGGCAGCAGGCAGTTGGAGTTCATAGAATCCGAACATCGCCAACGCAAGCAGAACAAAAACCGCTGCAAAGCTACTTAACAACCAAGGTTGTTGCATCGCGGCTTGTAGGTTGACCCCTTTTGCCAAGGTGGTGACTAAGATCCCCGTCATGGCATAGCTGGTCGCCATTCCCAAAACGTAAGAACTGGAGAGTGCCGCGCCTTTCTTGCCTGTCATCGCTTTTTCGCCACCGATGATGCTAGCTAAGATTGGAATCATAGGCAGTACACATGGCGTTAGGGATAAGCCTAAACCAAGCAAGAAGAACACAAGAAGCGCTTGTAGCTTACCGGCTTGGGATAGGAACGAAGATAAGCCATTCGTGTCTTCACTGATCTCACCTAAGGTTTCATATAGAGAGTTTGATGGCTCCTCAACCAGCGGTTCAGCTACGGTTTCAAACATAGGTAAATCGAGCACTAACTTTTGCGGCAGATAGCAAAGTCCTTTGTCTGCGCAGCCTTGATAACGCACGGTGAGTTTGCCACTTCCCGAGTAAGGAACAGTAACGGTAACGGGCTCGTGAAATACGATGACGTTACCAAAGTTTGGATCCTCTTTCTCTTCACCTGGCAGCGAATAACTCGGTTCTAACGTTGATAATGACGACTCCCCTTTGAATGAAAATCGAGATTGATACAGGTAGTAACCCTTGTGGGTATCTAAGCTGATCACCGCGCCTTGGTCTGTCGCTTCCCATGTAACAGGAAAGGCCTCTTCAACGGGAAGAAACTCGTTTTCTTGAGCATGTAACAATCCGCTAAATAATAGAATTAACGTAAGTAGGTAGCACTTCATGGAAGAAGGAACTCCGTGTTTTGGTGAATGTGTAATTGCTCGTCGATGTAGATAACAGCACAGTCTTCGGGTACTGAAATGTTTGGGTTCAGTGTCAGAGAAGTGCTGAGCACGCCTGCTTCTAATGTGGACGACGCGATAGCAGTAACAGACATGATTTTCTTTTCAATATCCTGCTTCGACAGAATATGAGAGGTGGTCTTGTCGCCAAACTGCATCTGACGTTCACTGTGAGCCGAAGTCGTGAGCGCTGCGTCCGTTAACGGAACGGCGAAAAATGGGGTCTTGTTGTCTCTTGGGTCCAATACAGCAATGTTAAATGCCGAGCCATCCGGTTTGGTTCCCAACGCATAGATGTCACCGCCAAAATTCACTAACATCGACGTCGCGCCGAGCTGTTTGCCGAGCACTACCGCTTGGTCAACGGCGTACTCTTTGATGACGCCGCCAAAATCGAAACGAGTGCGTGAGTCAGGGACGTGTAGCCTTGTCCTTTGTAGATCGAGGGTCCCTTGTAGATCGTCAGCCTTTTGTCGATCGACGTCCCCTTTTTGATCCATTGTCCCTTTCAATTCCCACGCTTGCTTACCCAAAGCAGAAGATAGGGCTTGGAAGGCGTGGCTGTGCAACATCTTCGGTTTGTGTTTTAAAAGATGTTTGATGCTGCCGACCGTAGTATCAAAGGTATCGAACGTCAGTTGGCTCAATCGGTCGAGATGTTGGAAAACCTCGGCAGATTCAGAGTCGAGTTCGACATCACATGATGCTCGTTGATTAATGCATTGTGTTAGCCACGAGTCGTCGCAGTAGAAGTTATATTTGTCTTCTAATCGGCGTGTGTTCTGCTCTATCTCGGTCGCGATTGCTTTTGCGGTTGTCTTTGGAAAGTTAGCCAAATCAATCGACAAAATTTGCACTTCACACGGTACGGTCATGGCATGAAAACGATGCACAAAGGGTAGGTTAGAACTCATAGGTTGCTCCAACCGCCCACCACTGAGCTTCAAAACCGTTGCTCTGCTCGTAATACGCAGCAAGCGCATTTAAGCGTAACTTCTTATGTACCTTGATACTCGCCCCTAGTTCATAGGCATTGGCCGTGAAGTTACCTAAGCGAAGGTCAGAAGTCGCGTAACCTGACGATGCAAAAGAAGGAACCGCACTACTTGGGTCGCGATAGAAATCGGCTGCATCTTGCGTGTACCAAAAATAGCCCGGTGCTAACGTTAACCATTCACTCACTCGCCAAGATAATTTGCCGCCTAACTGGTGAGACATTACGCCCCAATCATCCATAAACCACTTGTATCTTGGTCGGATTTTTAAACTGTCGGACAATGAGTAAAAGGCTTGGATATTAATACCGCCAGAGAGTCGCGTATCCGGTCGAGAATCTTGCCCCAAGAACACTTCATCGTCATCGATCTTACCGTCGTCATTGATATCGACTTCACGCAGAACCGTTAAATAGTGATTGCTCAAATAGCCACTGCGGTAACCCGTGTAAGCGGTAAAAATGCTGTATAGATTCGGCGTGAAGGTTTGAGATAACCCCGCTTCTAAACTGCCCGTAAAAATGTCTTCCCAACTCTGGCTGTTTGATGAAGCCAATGAATATTTGCCGAACGCTTGAGTCTGATCGAAAAGGGCAGAGCCACCTAGACTGTAAGAGCGGTTTTTAGTGCTATCGGCATAGACCAAACCTTTGGCATTGATACCAAGGCTTTCGTAATCTTCTTCTTGAGAGGCGTTACCACCAAAGGTCCATTCATTACGTAACGTGTCACGGTAGGTTGCGCTTAAGCTGATGGACTTTCTGGTGTCTTCAAGATCGAACTTTTGGATTTCGTAGCTGTCTCGATGAGGGTCGTAACCTGCACGAATGACCTCGTTGGTTTTGTTTTGAGCTTGCTGAGTTTTCAGGGCGCGATTTATCTGATCGGCATTCGAAGCAAGAGGTGTCGTTGGTCCCCACGCTGGTGAGGCGCCAGAAACACTGTCATAGCTTATCTCTGCGTTGAGTGTCCAATCTAAGCCGATACTTTTCTCAATCGAAACCATGGTGTCATTGGCTGATACTCTGTCATCGTATTCCTCATAGCTAAGGTAATGAACAGAGATATGATCTTCAGCTAATGCAACGTTAGCCACTGCCGCTGTACTCAGCAGCGTAATTGGTAATTTTTTCATTTTTTTCTTATTTTGTTTTTTTAAATACTGATTTATTCGTTGAAGGAGCGGTTAGTTACAACCACAGCCTCCGCCACCAACGCCGCTGCCGCCGACGGAACCTTGTTTGTAAGCGAAGACTTTTTCTGAAAAGACGTCGAACTCAGGCACCGTGCCACCGGGTTTCATCTCTTTTTGAGCCAATGTGCCTTTTTCCCAAGGCTTTACAGGTTCAATACCAAGAAACTCATCAACGAAAGCCAAAGCAGAAGGTTTGTTACTCTCTTCTGGTGCTTTCCGTTCGATAACCAGTTGCTTTGCCTTGGGTTTCACCATTTCAATGTTTCGTCTGGTTGCACGTTTTGCTTCTTGGTTTGAATAATCACCGCCACTTGAATAAACGGTGCTGGAGATGATCTCTTCTTCAACGATAGGACCTTCGTTTTTGTCAGTGGCTTGTTGCTCAACGGGCTTTTTGCCCAGACCACTGAGGTCGATTTCTAGCGTGGCATTAGCCATCATTGGAATGGTGAGTAGCCCAACAAGGGTGGCTTTGATTAGCATTACAGTTGCACTCCCATTTGGGTGAGGTCGTCAGTAATCACGTCACTAATGTGGTTAATGGCACCAAAACGAATCTTGATAACCTTGCCCTGATAGATGTAGTAAAGCGCAGGCATACCGATAGGTTTAAACTCTGCGATCAACGCTTGTTCAGGGTCGTTAACAACAGGGAACTCCAGTTCGAGTTGTTTTTGAAACTCCAAGCCAACCTCAACATCTTCATCCACATCAACGCCTTTGAACGTCACGCCGGTGCCTTTAAGTTCGGTGTAGAGTCGGTTTACTTCTGGAAGCTCTTCGCGGCAAGACACGCACCACTCTGCGAAGAAGTCGACAATGGTGAGCTCCTCGTTGTTGAGTTGCAGTTTCTCGATGACGTTTGGTGATAAAGACTCGCCTTCTTGATAAGCCAATGCAGGTAAAGAAAGGCACAGCGCCAATAGCGCTAGGGCTCGTGTAAACATGTTTTTCTCCATATTGTTTTTAACTTGTTTGTTTTTAATTCAATGCTTAAATTCAGGTGTTTCGAATCAAACGCTTTGTTTGGATTAGCGAGTGAGTTTGATGGTTGCCGAGTATTCAACCGCCAAAATATCGGAAAAGTACTCGTTGAGTTGAGCCGTGTTGGTGGCGCTAAACACGCGTTGTGTATCCCCGGCACAGTTCTCGAATTGAGCGATTCGAGATGCGCTGACGCCGTAGCCGATGAAGTTCATTTCGATGCCATATTGATTAATTGCGGTAGTACAGAACCCGGCGTTAACCAGTTGGGTAAACGCGTCTCCACTATCATCACCGTCGGTAAAAAGCACCAATTTCCTCCTGGTTTCGGGTACTGTGCTGGCGTTAATTCTCCATGCTTGTTGCCAGCGTGGGATAAGCTGTCTCACTCCCCATACCAAACCGTGATAAGAGCTAGTGCCACCATTTGCTGTTAGGTTGTTTATCGAGTTTTGGACGCGGGAAAATACGCTGGTCAATGGCAGCATTGGTGAATCTTGATTGCAGTAGCTTGGTGGTGGTAATTTCACCGGTCGCTCTGAGTGAAGCGTCGCTAGGTTATCGACGGTCAGTGCCGCAGAGAAATTGCCACTGCGATAGCTAAGCCCATCGATACAGTAGATTCCGGCCGCTTCTTTTGATAACCAAGGTGGGCGCTGCGCTGCAACGCCAGAGTCGAAAGGAACGATTGAAATTCTTACTGATTCTAAATCGTTAGCGCTCTTGCTCTGAGATTGAATCGTATTCAAAGCGTCGGACAAAATGGATTTCAAAGACTGGATGTTTGAACCCATCGAACCAGACACATCAAGTACTAACACCAGCTCCGTTGGAATCGGAGATTGCTTGCTTTCAACCACACCTTTATAACCACCACCCGTCGCCGTTACCTTGGTGGCATAGCTCTCATATTGGAAGTTGGGCAGTAAGGGTGACAATGAATAACCTAGGCTAATACGGCATTCTGAGCCTATGATTTCTGGTTCTAAGCCACTCACACCTTTTAGGGTTGGCTTATAGTAATCTTGGTAAGCCTGCATCATTGGGAGAGTGGCTTGGTCAGCAAAAGCACACGCTAATGCGGCCGAATCGGCGGCTTGCGCTGCTCGGTTTGAAACCATTACTTGTGCGGAGATCATCAGGGTGCCAACGGCAATGAAAAGCGCTGGAAACAGTAACGCCAAGAATGAAATGGTCATGGAGCCTTGCTGCTTTTTAAGCGCAATGCTGCCGAATATTGGTTTAACCATAATGCTTACCTACCACTACTGATGAGCTTTTTAGGTTATTTGGAAGAGCGAGCCGTTCGTAGCTAAATGGTGTCTCCACGCATAAGGTCAGCTGAACTAAGGTGGAAGGCCTTCCATCCAACGCAGGATCGCCACTGCCTACAACGAGCATCTCCGTAAGCTGTTCAATCGGCCGATCACTTTGGCAGTCGCTTCCCGCATACAGATGTTTGTATTCCCACGTTGAAGTAGCAATATCAAAGACACGACTTTCAAGTAAAAGCCCAATATTGCTGCGCTTAATGTCTTGCGGAAGATAACGCTCGGCGAGATCGAGAAGCTGATCCTTTAACGTATTAGGCAATCCGTTTGGGCCTTGCTCTGGTTTCAGTTGCGTTAGTGAAACGGCATTCACTAGGTTATATGTCACGTTGTCGAGCTGAATCTGTAGGTTGAATAAGCGATAGATGGCAACAAGCCCCCACAAAATGATCATGAGTGCGAGTACAACGAAGGGGAATTCAATCGCTGCTGACCCCGCTTGTTTTTTTCGAGGTGTTTTATTTGTTGTCATAACTAACCAGTACCTTTCTTTTCAAGGTTGTCATGTTGCCGATAGACTCAGAAAACTGAGTTGATAGATTAGGTAATAAGGCAAATGAAAATGAGTAAGATACCTTGTACTCCCCCAACACGGCTCTGCTTTTGGAAACCGATTTGTTATTGACTAAATCTGAGAAGTTTTCGGCGTATATCGGTGAAGATAAGCTGATTTTATCCTTACTTATCAATGGGAACTGGGCGATGCTCTCGGTAAAGGCGAGATCTGAATTAGGACTAATCGGCCGTGTCTTAGCCTCTCTAACGCCCGCATTAACGGCTACATCAAAGATGATGTTGACCAGCAGCAGACGGCAGATCTCAAAGAAACCAATGATGAGTATCAGAAACGGTATTACCAACATTGCAAACTCGACGCTCTGCGCCCCTTTTTGACGAGAGAGCATCACAGTTCTCCTTGCTCAGTTTTAGCAGCAAGCTCTTGGTAATACAGGCTATTGTTGGCGAACTCAGGTTGAGATAGGTGCGCGCGAGCGATACTTTTGGCGGACGCACTGTCTCCAGAAAGCGCATAAGCCAGTGCTAGATTGAGTTGCAGTTTTACGCTCGCTTCACCTCGGACAAAGATCGGGTGCAGAATACGAATCCCTTGCTCTGGTTTACCATCGAGTATCCAAGCCATAGCGAGGTTGTTCCGGTATTCGTTGCTTGAAGGCATTAAGCTAAGCGCATTTGAGTAACACTCTCTGGCTTTTGAATACTGCTTATTGAGCGAGTAACTGACTCCTAAGCTATTTTGAGCAACGTCATCAGAAGCTTCCAGTAGAACAGATTCTTCAAGAGCGGAGGTCGCTTGTTCAAGCTCTCCTAAAGCTAACCATGAACGGCCTAACTCACGGTAAATCGCACTGGCTTGATTAAGCTCGATGCCACGCTTTAAGTAATGCAGTGCTTCGTCATAACGACTGGCTTGATTGGCTGCAGAGCCCATCAACAGCAGTAACTGCGGGTCATTGGGTTTCGCTACCAGCATTTTGCGATAGAGATCCATGGCACTTTCTGGTTTGCCATTCATCAGTGCAACCTCCGCGACTTTCATGTCTTCAGAAGTCTCTTTTTCAATGCTATTCGTTGATTGACAGCCGACTAAAATTAGCGCTAAACCCAAGAGAAAGATCTTGTTCATAAGCCCCCCAAGGTTTGTTTAAGGGATAACATGATTGGCACGACAATAATGCCCACGACAGGTAGCATGATGAAGACCACTAAAGGGAATGACATCTTGGCTGGTATTTTTCCTACCCACTCTTCAAGCTCTAAGAAGTGATATTGGCGGCTATCAGAGGCAATCAGCTTTAACGCGTCAGCGAGAGGCGTGCCGTATTGAAGTGCTTGATTCATGGTGGTCACAATATTGTTGATGTCAGGAAGCTGCACTCGTTTGTCTAGGTTTGACAGCGCTGTTTGTGGTGAATCAAGAACCGATATTTCAGTCGCAGTGAGTAGCCATTCGCGTGACAACGCTGGAGAGATCGCACGCATTTCTTCACCGACACAGCGAAATACCGCTTCGAGTGTTAGACCTGATGCGACACATACCACCATCAGATCGACAGCATCAGGAATAACGCGGCTAATTTGCATTCGGACTTGGTTCACGCGCCAATCTAGAATGCGGTCGAACAGGATGCCAACCACAATGGCGATTGCGATACATTCGGCCACAGAGTTCATGTTAAGCACTTGGATTCGAGCGACATACCAAGCAATAGAGCCCGTCACCATCGTTAGTAGTCTTAAGCCAAGAAAGTAGATCTCTGCATTAGGACTCAACCAGCCAATGAGGATTAACTTCTGGCGTCGTGGTTTTGCACCTTGGAAGCGCCATTTGCTAGAAGCGGTGGTGTACTTAGAGGAGTAGCTCGATACGCGAGTCAGTCGCTCAGCGACAACATCTCGTTTGAAAGAAGACAAGTGTGCGACAACTGTCAGTAGTAATGCACACCCCAACAGAAGCAGGGCAACATACATCATGATGAGAACCTTTTGTTACGAGTCAGAGCGTTCAAAATGAGTGTACCTGAGCTGATGCTAATGACGGCGTAGGTTAGTACCCGCTGCCCCGATTCGGTGTTGAACAATTGGGCTATCATGGTCGGTTCCATCAAATAGATACCACCCAATAACCCCAGGGGTAAGATAGAAAGAAAGAGGGCTGTCATACGAGGCTCCGAGGTTAAGCTCTTGACCTTTTTTCTCATCGCTCGGTTGTCATGCATGGTTCTGCTTAAGCTTTGAAGAATGTCACGCAGTTGGCCACCATTCGATTGATTCAGGATTAACGCGACCGAGAAGTAGCGGAAACTGCTGTAAGGAAGGCGAACGCATGCATCATCGAGGCTTTGTCGAAGGCTTAAACCGAGCGTTAAGTTATCGCGAATATAGGAGAACTCACGTCCTAACAACCCTGGTTGGGTTTCTGACACTTGTTCAATCGCTTGTGGGACTGAGAGCCCCGCAGCCACCGCTCTAGAAATTAAGCCAAGTACATTGATGATGCCTTGCTCGAACTCTTCTACCTGCATTTTTCGGCGGTACATCACCAAGGCACATGCGCATACAAACCAAAGTCCAACAGCGGCGAAAAGTTGATGATGCATTGCCAGTTGGGGAAATAACATGTGGCCAGATGTAGGGAAGCCGATAGCTGATAAAGCAATAAAGTACTTATCCCAAACTGGCAGCAATGCATTCATTCGTAAAAAGAAAGCATGCAGTTTGTTACTACGTTGGTGGTTGTTTTTTTTGATTGAAACGTCAGTTTTAAACGAGCGTTGACTGTCGCTTACCAATAACAGCCGTTTATTGACGATGGCTTGCTTTGAGCTCAACCTGATCAACCCAATCGCGATAAACAAAACGAAAACAGTGAGAACTAGGATCATCAGGCTTCAAGCTCCATCGCAACTTTGAGTTGAGCATCGAGTTGGTGATACTTGGCTTTTTCATTGAAGCTTGGTACGCACTTAGCACTCTTGTATTCTCCAATCAGGTTACCTTGTTGATCTTCCGATAAAGGTTTGAATTTGAACAAGTCTTGAGTGATGTATTGTTCTCCTTCTAACCCTTGCACCTCGGTGATCGAAACAATGCGCCTTTTGCCATCACGCATTCTTTCAACTTGTATAACGACATCGATGGTGTCTGCGATTTGGCGGCGCAATGAGAACAGAGGCAGGGTCGCTTGGCTCATCATCAACATGTTTTCCATGCGAACGAGTGCATCAGTCGCTGAGTTTGCGTGCAATGTACACAGTGAACCATCATGGCCGGTGTTCATTGCCTGCATCATCTCAAAGGCTTCATCACCACGAACTTCGCCTAAAATGATGCGATCTGGTCGCATACGTAGAGCATTTCGCACCAACTCTCGCTGGGTAATTGGCGTTAAGCCTTCGGCGTTGGCTGGGCGAGTTTCAGCGCGCACAACATGAGGCTGTTGTAGACGCAGTTCTGCGGTGTCTTCAATGGTAATGATGCGTTCTTGAGGTGAAATGCTAAAAGACATCGCATTGAGCAGTGTGGTTTTACCTGCACCAGTGCCTCCTGCAACAAGCACATTAAGGCGTGAGCGAACAATAATATCGATAAGTTTAACCATCGATTTCGACATTGCGCCAAACTGAGCTAATTGGCTGAGTGTTAGCTTATTCTCATTGAATTTTCGGATGGAAATGTAGGTTCCATCAAGCGCTAGCGGTGGGATCATCACATTGACACGGCTACCATCATCCAATCGAGCATCAACTAATGGATTTGATTCATCGATTCTTCGTCCAACCTTGCTGACGATGCGTCGCGCTAGGTTGAGAAGTTGTTCTTCATTGCGAAATTGAACTGGCGTTTTTTGCAATTTTCCTGAGCGTTCTACGTAGACTTCACGGTACCCATTGACCATGATGTCGGTAATGCCTTGGTCTTCAATTAAGGGCTGTAGTGGACCTAATCCTAGAAACTCATTAAGCAGTTGTTCTACTGAGTGAGCGACATCTTTGTGACCAAGTGGTAACTGCTTAGAGACCACGATATCTGACACCATTTCGGCAATTCTAGCTTCAAGATCGGATGCGCTTAAGCTCACTACAACCGATGGGTCGATCGCCTTAATGACCTCTTCATGGATCACATGATAATGCTCACGAACCGAAGGTGTTGATGTTAGGGCTTCATGAGACCGAGCTCTATTCGCTTCAATCGGATCTATGGTTTGTGTGTTCTGACCAAACATTATGCGCCTCGCTTCCAAAAACGGCGGTTGCCTTGTTGCGGCTCACCAGTGACTAGTTCAAGTAGAGAGTTAAACGCGAGCTTCACTTTCCTATTGCCTTTATGGGCAGGCTGACCAAGCGATGACTTGCTCAAGAAATGGTTAGGCAAAAATGGAATCACGACGTCTACGGAAGTTCCGAGTGATTTCTTCACATCATTGACCGAAATAAGGGATGCGGAATCGGACTTACAATGGTTCAACACCACAATAGTTTGTGAAGCGGCTTGGGTTTGAAGTCGTTTGATTATCTGACCTGCATTGCGAATGGAGCTGAGTGTTGGTTCCACCACAATGATTCGGATATCGGCACTTTTAAGCGCTTCAAAACCAACTTGGTCACGCAATGAATAGGTCGGGATGTCGATCAATAAGTAGTCTGAACTTTGCAGGCAGAACTTTGTAAACTGATCGAATGCACTCTTTTGTGGCCAAAATGGTGTGGTGTCTAAAGGCAGATAACCGGTAAAGAGCGTGTGCTTGGGTGACACACTGATCCCACTGCGCTCAAACACGAGAGGTTCCAATCTTTCTGGGTATTGTAAAAGCTCTACCAACGCCGTGTTGCCTTCGACATTGAGTAGCAAATCCAAATCACCCATCGAAAAATCGAGGTCCATACAAGTTACTCGTTTATCGAGTTCGGCAAGCTGCTGCGATAACGTTGCGAGAATGGTGCTGCTTCCTGAGCCGCCCTTTGCACTGACAATGGAAACGACTTTTTCATTTCGTTTTTCGTTGTTGAGTTGCAAAGCAGCAAAGGAGACGTGTTCAAGATCTTGTGGTGTCACAGGGTTGACTAAATAGTCACTGGCACCAGATGCGAGCATTCCACGGTAAGCAAAAATTTCAGTTGAATGACCAATCGCGATAACTTGGCACCCAGTACGTTGTATTAAACGCTGCACAACCTGTTTCGATTCTGGCAATTCGCTATTCAGTACATCGAGAAAGATGGTTTTAACGTCATTCTTAAGTACCTGTCTCACCACGTCATCTTCTTGATTCGAAGAGGTCGTGATGTTGTTGATACCGAAATCATTCAGTGTGTATGTGAGCGCTAATGTATCGAGTTGCTCCGATGCCGCGATGAGTACCGTTAAATTATGTACTTGATTCATTGCGAACCTCCTAGCGTGGTATTCGAAGAACCAGAGTTTGTCTGTTGGTTTTGTGCTGGTGGTGCAAAGTAGTTATCGATGCCAGACACCGCTTTTTGTCCTTGTGCACTGTCGATGGGTTGACCAACAATCAGGTCTTTTGGATTGGCGACCATTTGCGCCAGTGCATTGGCATTCGCACAGCCAAAATTGCGCTGAGTACGATAAGCGTTGAGTGTGGTTCTTGGTGTTTTACCCGCGTCACATGCCGTGACTTTGGCACGATAAGATTCAACAAAAATCGTGATGTCGCCTTTACCTTGCGCCGCAGTGTCTGACACTGAAATTTGCGAAGGGTAGAGGCCTGACTCGATCAGACGAAGCCTAACTTTTTCACTTTGGCCTTCTCCTTTCTGAGTCGTATTTTCAATCTTAACCATTAAGTTGGATAGCGTGCCTCGACGAGCAATAAAATCAGAGATGTCATCTTTCTCTTGGCCCGATAACGTTTTGCCCGACAGTGTTAAAGTCAGTTTGTTTGTCACGGACACCACATCCACAGAAGGTTGTTGGGTTGTAGGCGTTGGCGCGCAACCCGCAAGCGCAATGAGAGCGGGCAGTAATAAGGATAATTTGTTCATGATGTCCTCAGTAGTAGAACCCGTTGTCACCCAGTAAGCGAGGCTTCTGGTTGTCGGTGTATGTGTCTTGACTAAACGTTCTTTTACGTTGAATTCTCGGCAGTGCCAGTAATCGTTCAACATCACTCAACGGAATTAAGCCATCGGTTGGTAGTGGCATTGAGTCTGAACGTGTCGGTTGCACCAGATACGCCGTTACAATGATGATCAGCTCTGTTTCCCTACGAGTGAACTCGCTTGAACGGAACAGTGAACCTAGAACGGGAACCTCGCCAATCAACGGGACTTTCTGCAGTTGTTCGATGTCTTCCGATTTTAATAATCCGCCTAAAGCAAAGCTCTGCCCACTCGCCAATTCAATGGTGGTGGAGGCTTTACGAGTAGTAAAAGAAGGGAAGTTAGTTCCGTTTATCACTTGTTGGCTCTCGATTGAGATGTTGCTGACCTCGGGATTGACTTTTAAGCTGATACGGTTTTGGCTGAGCACGGTTGGGGTGAAGTTCAGTTTCACACCGAAACCCTTATATTCAATCTCAGTGGTGTCAGCGGTAATCAATGGCAGAGGAACTTCTCCACCCACTAGAAATTCTGCATCTTCGCCTGACATCGCGGTCAAGTTAGGTTCAGCAAGCACAGACATCATGCCGTTGGTTGCTAGCGCATCAATCAGAGCAGTAATGCTCGGCTTGCCCCAACTACTGACATTAGGCAGCTTTGAAAACGAAAATTGCCCCACACCACCGGCGATTGAACCCCATTTGATGCCCAACTTATTGGATACATTTCTTGAGACTTCAGCGATTTTTACACGAAGGTTGACCTGATTTGGCATGGTGACAACCAATTGATTGATCAGCTCATCATCATTGGGTTTAGTCTGCTGATTTTGATTGGTTGAATTACTGCTTTTGTTACTGTTTCCCTGTGAATTCGAGCTCTCTTGTTGTTCGGTAGAACCGACAATAGGGGATAAATAGCCTTTCGCGAGCGACACGATATTGTGTGCCATCATAGGAGAGGGAACACGACCTTTAAGCCATAACTTTCCGCCCAGAGATTCCGCGTTGACTGACGCTTCTGGGAACTTGTTTTTAACCAGTTCATTGAACTCACGGCTGTTATGCGTGACGCGAATCTTGTTGGTATAAATCACGCGTTCTTGTTCATTCAAAACCGTGATCGTAGCGCTGCCAGCCTGCTTACCGAATATCATCACCTTGGTATTGGTTAAGGTTTGGTAATTAGCGATATGGGTGTTAGAGATGAAAATGGATTTCGCTTTTTCAGGTAAGCGAATCATTCTCGCCTCATTGATCGTGACATCAAATGTTGATGCTGCAGATGCAAAAGAGACACATAGGCTTGATAGCAGGAGAATACCCCACCAACGACAGATGTTAGCCATTGTTATCAGCTCCAGTTTTATTATTGACGGTTTTATTTTCGGCTCTAAATTCCACCAAACCCACGTCAGGTAATACCTGAATTGTGTCTGGAGAAATGACTTTGAGCGTCACGGCATTTGCGTGTTGAGGTTGAACTTGAGCCTCGTTTTGCCCGCGTAATACAAGCGTTAACTTTCCTAATTGTTTTGCAAGTACCACCTGGTTTGCTTGCTCGGGTGTCACTTCTAAAGAGACACTGCTGTCGTCAGGGATACCATTTTCGAAACCATTAGATTCCCGAGCCTTTTGATAAGATTCTGCCGTTTGCTTGTTATTAAATGCCAAGACTCTTACATCATGCACTATCGTGGTAACGTACAATCCTTGAGATGAATTGCCATAACGAAGTAGCTCACCATCTTGTGAACCGAGTAGGAGAATATCCACTCTGTCGCCCGGTTCAATGAAGCCTGAATTAGATGTGACTTGATCGACAGGGACTGAAATCGCGCGATAGCCTGGTTGCAACTTCAATGAAAGCGAGTAGCCACCTTCGGGTTCGGTGATGTCCGCTTTCGACAATATTGAGTCTTTGACGAGTTTGGTGCGTGCAAGCCCCGACATCTTGTGGTTGGCTGAAATATCTTCCGGCGTCACGTGGTCGATGTAGTTCTCCAACTCTTGCTGTGGAACTTCTTTCCATCGGAACGAGTTTGGCGTGTAGGTTTGGCCTATCTCGATAGTGCGAGTCGGCACCAGCACTTTGATCGTTTTCTCAGCAGCCGATACGGAGGTGCTCGCAGACTCGTTATTGGTTTGACTCAACAGTAAAACGGATAATCCGAGCACCGAGCAAAATAACGACAGCAACATGAGTCGCTTGGCAGTCATAACTATTCCTTTAATTTACGGTAAACGGACTTATTCTGATTTTTGAGCTTCGGTGAGCTGCTTGACGACAGTTTCGTAAGCACCATTAATGGCTTCGGTTAGATCACCATTTTCGCCGCCTACAAAATTAAGCAAGACCACAGACATTGCTGCTGCGAGGATTGCGTATTCGATAGCGGCCGCGCCGCGCTGTTTTTTCTTGTTCAACATGTTGTTATTTCCTAGATGAAAGCAGCCTCAGCTGAGGCTGCTGTGGTAATAAGTAATGGTGTTTGATTGCCTATTTGGCAACGAGTCGGTATAGGTAGCGGCCGTCGTAACTTTGAGTACCCACGTCTCTTTCATCCATGGTTGTCATATTCAACCCGAGGACACGCCCATAACGAGCGGCATCGCTGGTGATATAAGAACCATAGTTCGAGTAGCCACCACTCGTCACGTCATTAAATTTAAAGACATTGGAGTTGATGGGTAGCAACCCGTATAGTTCTGCTTTTGATGGGTAGCGCCAGTTTGCTTTACCACACACCTTTTGTGTATTTCGTGTTGAAATTAAAGGTGTTACCTCTACGTACTTCTTGAAACGACTGCTGTCTCCGTTGGTAAACAGTTGCCAAATCAGCTTACTGTCAGCGTCTTGCGCGCAAATTGCATTTTGGCGATCGGCTACCACGTTCCCTTGCATATCTAGGTACTGGTATGTTGTCGCTTTTTCTCTAACCAGACGCCCTAAGATGACGGCATCTTCAGTACCATCGACTGCCGAACGACGGACATCTTGGTAGCTGCGTTCAGAGCTGTAGTTTGTGATGTATTGTTTGTTGTCCTTTGCTTGATTCGACCAGTAGTAAAAAATCACGCCACCGTAATAGCTAGATTTGTCATACTCCGGATCCAGCCCTCGGTGATGAGGGAATGCATCTGTATCGATTGTTATGGTCGAGTTTGAGCTAGAGATTGCTTTAGTTTGCAGTGAAAGTAGCTGAGACAGCGCTGGTACTTTCCAATCATTGAAGCCACATAAGTTCGCATTATTAGTGCTCTCTAGCAGGCCGTTACTGCCTAAAACACTTGCTACACCAGAGGCCGAAGCGTCATAAGCAAGATCGTCAGCACCATTTGGTCGGCCGTCTTTGAGCAGTGTCCATACTCGGCGTTTGCCTGTGATGTCAGTGTCTTCAACACAACGCCAGCCTTGTTGGTAGGTGGTGCTTTTTGGTAGGTAGTTACCTAACTCGTCCAATTTAGCAAAGCGGCTGCTTACCATTGCGTCAGCTTGAGAAACGCTAAAGCCATTGTCTTTCGCCAGTTTTAGTCCATCTTTTGCTAGCACTTTTGATTGTACTAGGTTGTGGATTTTGGCCGTCGTGTTCATCTCACTGATAAACTTCTGGAACAATGTAGTTAGGGTGGCAAACTCCGAGCCCAGCGATTGTGTCGATGTATTCAGATCACTTGCGAACGAATTAACCATGCCATATTGATACTCTAGGTCTGAGATAGCCTTGTACAGGTCTAAACTTGCCTGGTGAATGTCCTTAGCCAATGACGCTGAGCTTAGTGCGTTGGTCGAGCTAGATAGACTTACGGACTTTTGCTGCATGAACGCTAATTTTTGAGCAAACTCAGAACCAGAGACTAGTGCGCTTAGTACAACGGTGTTTTGCTCTAATTTAGCGACTTGCTCCTTATACGCTTTTACCTTGTTAATGAATTCAAGGCTCTCAGCATCAGTTCGGCTTTGAGCAACAGAGGCCTGAAACTCAAGAGCTTTTAGCTTTAGCTTTGTGTTCTTAAGATCATCTGCCCATGGTTGGGTCAAAGCCTGCAGTTCTACTACTTTAGCTTGAGCTTCCGCTTCTAATGCAGCGTAACCTTTGCTCTTAGATTGATTGGCGGTTAGCCAGGTTTCTAAATAAAGCTCTGTAGCGTTAATTTTTGTATCTTGCGTACCCAGAAAGGCGGTTATTTCAGTCGTCGCGCTATTTACACCAGTGAGTAACTCTTTGCCTGATGGCAATTGCCATTTAGCGTATGCGTATTTTGAATAATATTGCTCAACAGACTCTTGGCCTTTGTTGATAGTGACAGCGGCGCCATTTTTATCCGCTAATATATTTGTTGACTGATTCGATACCAAGTAACCACCACTTCTTAGATCTGATGGCAGTGTTGCAGGGTCCCGTTGCGATAGCATAATCACTTCATTGGTGTCTGGAAGCGCCCAACCAGTGATATCACAAGCAATGAGTCGAGC
The DNA here is from genome assembly GCF_051201655.1 of Vibrio sp. nBUS_14. Classification (NCBI taxonomy): domain Bacteria; kingdom Pseudomonadati; phylum Pseudomonadota; class Gammaproteobacteria; order Vibrionales; family Vibrionaceae; genus Vibrio; species Vibrio sp. nBUS_14. Next base: position 70,958 of record NZ_CP179207.1, on the reverse strand, counting down.
GACTTTATCGAAGACGGTATCGGTTTCTGAAGAGAATCGCCTCGCCCGAAACGTCGGCTCCCCTTGCCCTTTATCGTCGTATTCAGCAATACAATTGAGCGAGTACGTATTCCATGAGCCGTCGTAACTAAAATCAGCGGCTTGCGAACGGGTTTTCATTGGTACGAATTTTAATGCCGTGAAGCTACTACTCGCCGCTGTCGCCCAAAGCGTGTCGCTGGTTGAGTTTGCGACACCTTCTTTCGCATTTCCTTTTAGTCGGATACCGACACTAGCCTTGTCATATGCTTCTGGGCCAATGAACTGTGGGTTCGAAATAGCAGGGTGCCAAGTGAGGCCTTTGTCGTTGGTGAACTCATAGTATTCGGCATCATCAAAGCGGACAGATTGACCATCAACGTTAGCCGTTAAGTAGTCCCACTCAAAACCATTGGTCTTGATTGGGTTTGAGCCAGTAAAAGTGTTGGTTATCTCAGGCGATGTTGGTGCTGGAATCTCAAACACTTTGGTGAAGGCTTGTGTGGTTAATGCTGCTACGCCATGAGGCATACCATTCGTCTGGTTTTGAGCGACGCGTATTTGAACCTCACCGATACTTTTGTCGATATTACCAATCACTAAAGGCTTAGCGGTTACTTTTGTCCAAGTAGAACCTGAGTCGAGTGTGACTTCAAAGTGCTCGGGCTGAGTGAATTCACCAAAGTATGTCCAATCTAGCGTGTTGTCCGTATCGTTCACCACTAGACCTGTTGGAGCATTGGGTGCAGATGGACGAACGGTAAACGCAGTATCATTTTTCAGCTCTGATCCACTAGGACGACCGGTGATTGGATCTCTTTTGACTCGTACTTGAATTGAGTTAACAGCGTAAGCTTGATCTTTTAACTGATAAGGTTTCTGAGTAACTGTTGCCCAACCAGTGTTGAGTACATTGATCTCGTAATCTGCAGCTTCTGAAAAGCCTGTTACGAATGTCCAATCAAATGTGTCTAACCCATCGTGAGTGATTGGAGATGTTGGTGCCGATGGCTTGTCAGGTGTCACCGAGTATGACTTATCTGAGCACAGCGTTTCACCAGGTTCATGTTGAGGATCTGTTCCTGCTTTCACTCTCACACAGACTTGTCCCTTAGCAAACGTCTCATCTGGGACTGCTTGTGGGTTGCTAGTTACAGGGGTAAAAGTAATGCCTCTATCGAGAGAGTATTCGTAGAAATTACTTCCCGTAAATCCTTCAACGTCTGTCCATGCGAATGTGTTTTCTGCATCGTCAACAATCGGTGAGGTTGGTGCTATAGGTTGATTTTCTGAGCGAGTGAATACAGAGCTGATAACCAACGGAACTCCCGCGGGGCGGGCATCCAGTGCATTTGACTTAACGCGAACCGAAATCGTGTTTGCAGGAAGTGAAACATTGCCAACAAGATACGGCAGTGCAGTTACGTCCTGCCAACCATTACCTAGATTAATCTCGTAGAAAGATGGCGCATCATACCCAGAGACCCAAAGCCAGTTGATCTGATTAGTGCTGTCGTTTGCAAAATCCAGCACAGGTTTTGCTGGTTGCGCTGGGGTTACCGTCATCGATTGTTCTGACGCTGAACTTAATCCTGTTGGGTGACCTAGCGAGTCATTTTTGGCTACACGAACTTTTAGATGTCCAACTGGAATATCTAGATCTGGAATTTCTTGAGGCTTTTCAGTCGCTTGCGTCCAGCTTGAGCCGTTATCTAATGAATATTCATACAAACCTAGTTCATTAAACGAGTCGACAAATGCCCAATCAAATTGATTGATCGCGTTATTCACACTAATCCAGGCTGGAGCAGCAGGCACTGTCGTTAGCGTAAACGCTTTGTCTGAAAGCATGGACTTTCCGGTAGGGGTATTACGAACGTTAGACGCAGCAACTCGAACTTGAACGGCTCCTTTGTCGAACGCCAGTTTCCCTACAACAATCGGCTTACGAATTACCGTTGTCCAAGTCTTCCCTGAATCCAATGAATATTCGTAATCTGTATTGTGAGTGAAGCCACGCACAAGCTGCCAATCGAAGGTGTCTGAGGCATCATTGACTTGACCGTGCTTAGGCGCTGGTGGTCTAGTGATGATTTCATTGCCATCGATGTCTTCTTGGGAAACTTTGAGTTGGTCTCGGTATTCCTTACCAAGTTGTTTCAATGCGCTATCGGTTCCTGATGCGCCATGAGGCAGCAAATCGGTCTTGGCTTTAAATTCTGCTAAATCAAGCTCTGCCAGCTTGTACATAGATCCTTTTCGAGCATTTACTTGGTCGACACCTGCATCAACAGAGGCCATTTGTGCTTCTTGAAGTACGCGAGTAACACCGCGCGCAAACATGTGTACTTCACGGCTTTTGGTTGAGTTTGATGCGGAATAATCACCAACAGCCAGTTTTTTATCGATGCCTAAGTCGCTGGCTACAAGCTGGGTTGCTTCATCAAAACTGATACCACTGGTTCTCGACACACTTGCAATGAGAGACGTCACGGGGCTAATCACGTCCGAATTGCTACTCGGTACTTCTAGCGTAAATCCGGATTCAATAGGCTGATTCGGTGAATCCATATCGATGGTTATACCGGCAACCGCTTCGACCAATATTGGGTATTGGGCGACATCATTGTCGACGTCTAGTTGGAATCGTCCTTCGGTGTCCGTAGTGGCAATGTCTCCATCAGCAGAGTCGCACATAGCATTGCTGTTTCTGTCTAAACAAACCTTCGCGTTGCGTAAATAACCATCCAAAGCTATGCCCGAAATATTCTGAGAACTTGGCTTAGTTTGTGACTGTTTGAGCTTCGGATCTGACTCTGCTCCGCCACAAGCAATCAGCATTGTGGAAACGAGTGAAACACTCATTAATTTGTATGGATTCCTTACCACCTGAACTCCAAATAATTTATAAATTACCCATAGGAAAGGCGAAGGATGTTAATTTAAATAATAGTAATTATCAATATCATTTGATCTTTTATTTCGTTAAGTGATTAAATAGCAAAATAAAATACTATCAATCAAATCATAAATTAGGTGAATCGGTCGAAAAATGCACAATAAATTCTTAATATGCAAATTATCACTAGCAATCTCTAGTGTCTTAATGGTCTCAGGATGTGGAGGCAGTTCTGATAGCGAAAACCCAGTTGGGTCTACGGCTTCAGGCTATGCGTTTCTAGATTCATTAGTCTGCGCTGATGCAGATCTGAATAGCGTATGCAGTGATCAAGAGAAACAGATTGCTGATGTTTCTGGGTACGCACAGCAAAGGCAATATGATGGTGCAATTTTGACTGCTTCTCCTGGTATGAAAGTGGTGACGCCTTTCACTACTTTGATTCATAGCGAGATGATGTTTAACCCAACGGTAAGTAACGATGTAGAACAAGCAAAAGCATCGCTTCAAAGTAAGTTAGGCGATCATGTTGGCATCAATTTTGATGTTCTAGACTCAACTCATGGGTCTAAAGATCTATCAAATCTGTTGTTAAAATCGCTGAAAAAGGCGCAAACTGACGGAAAGCAAGCTGCATACACAAATATTGCCCATGCTCTCGACCTCATGATCGAGCATAAAACGTTAGACCTGTCAGGCGTCGATGTCGCAGGGACTGCTTCGAAGCACTTACAAATAGAGGATGCTTTGGTTGTTCGCGGTTCACAATCAGTACCACAGTTATCTGGTGCGAAGTCGATTGCTCTCAACCCAGCAAGTAGTCAGATTGTGTTTCTAACGGCAGATGATGTCGTGATGCAAATCGATAGCTCTTCACGTAATAAGCCTGTTACCCTTGATAGTGGTTTAGCCTCTCAAGATAATTCTGGCTTGATTAGTATTCGTTCTCACGATGACGATTACGATTACGATTACGATGATGATGATGATGATGATGATGATGATGATGATGATGATGACCACCATGGAGGCGGAACTGGTGGCGGAGAGATACCGGTAGAGTCTAACGAAATCATTCAGTTAGTACCTACATTGAATGGTAGTCAAGCCTATAAAGTTTATAAGCCTACGTCTTACGCCTCACCGACGGCGAGTGATATTTGTAATAGTAAAGGTGCCAACGGCATCTTTTTATCGAGTCTAACCAGTACCAATAATAATAGTGGTGCAAAGGCGTTTAAGATTGATACCTACAGTAGCCGAAGTGGAGGAACGCTGCCGCCAATTCCTAAGCCTAAACCCGCTGAAACTCCTGATTCTATTCAATCATGTATCAACGATAACTTTACAAAAGTGATTCCATTGCTGCAAAGCGGTTCGTTATTGGCAGTTAAAAATACTGGCAGTTCGATTTACTTGCAGCAAGAGCTCAGATCGTTAAGTGTTGCCAAGTTAACTATGAATAATTCGCGTCACGCACTTAAATCCTCTTCGCCTCAGATCATGCCATCTTATGACCAAAGTGAAGCTTTGATTGTTTATAAGAATTATTCTTCGAGCGCCAACTTAGCAGCTGAGGTTATTGATACGACCAACTTATCGACGAAGATGACGATTGATAAGTTAAACCTTAAAACAGCCAATATTGTCGTGGATCAGCAGATATTGTTGGGGTTGGATAATAACAAGCTTGAATGGGTTTCAAACTCGATTCAGCAAACGGTACTTGGAGAGTTGGATGTCGATTCTGCAATTAGCAAGATAGCGACATCGCGAGACGGAAAAACCAGTGCTATCACCACAGCAACTTCTCTTTATATCGTTGATAACATGACGAGAAGCTTACTTGTAACAGAGTCTCTGAGTAACAATGCTATCAAGTCTTTGTATGTGTTAGAAGATAAGGTCATTGCACTGACTTCTTCAGGGGTGGATTACTATCAATTCCGAAATATTAGTGGTCCGGCTCTTAAAGTTGGCAGTCAACTGGTGACCAAAGAACTCCTCAAAAAGTGGGAAGACAGTGGAAACTCGAGCTGGAACTCTACTAACTTGGGATACATTCTTTCTCAAACGGGTACAGAAAGTGAAATCTCCGACAAATTTAAAAACGTCAATCTCTCGTTTTCTCCGACCAATGCGACAACTTCAAGTGGCATCACTGGGGTGCACGTTAGCGGCTTAGAGCGAGGCGAGTGGTTAACCTTCTATAAAGCTCTATAAGGGATGTTGTTTATGAAAGGGGGAGGTCAGCTCCCTCTCTCATAGGTGAATTACTTGTCGACCTGTAAAATTGATAGGTCCGCCACCTGTAAGCATCATACATAGCATCTGATTCTGGGTGAAGGTGCTGAAATAACCGCGTGGGCCTTATTAACCATCTTCCCAATGCTCTCCAAGTGCTTCAGTGTTATAACCAATGCTATTTAAGTACTCCTGTGATAGTGAGCTGGTAAATAACTTACCGTCGAGACTCAAGATATCAATACACGCATTATTTAAGGTTGAGTTTAAGTCGGTACACATTTACGTTTTTTTACTTAACAGTAAACGGAGCATCATTGGTTAATTCGATGCCCGCAGGGCGGCCTGTGATGATATCCTCTTTAACTCGAACTATGATTGAATTTGCTGAGTAACTTTTGGCTTTGTTGCGTAATTCAGTGGAACTAAATCAAGAACCTACGATCTGATCAGCTACGTCTACTACCTCTCGTAGCCCTATGCCTCGTTACAAAACAATCAACAGGAAGCAATACAACCAATCACTCATTAACCGCAGGTCTCTGACCTTTTGGACTGATGAGAGGCGATAAGCGGGTGGGCGCAAAGCAAACAGAATAAGCGCGGGAGGCCACGTCGGTTCAGTGATTTAGCTATCACGACAGCGCTCAGATAAAGCGAGTCTTTTCTATGCCACTGAGAGTGCTGAAAGGATTTGTCTACTCGGTATTTAGACTTGCTCATGTTCCATTAAGTTGTCTGCATTACACCTGCATCAGTCATAGAGCCAAGCAGGTTAGGTCTCATTTAAGACTAAAATGAGAGGAGCAATACAGCACCTAGCCATTGATGCGACTGACCTTAAGGTTTGTGGCGAAAGTGAATGGAAAGTCAAAAAACACGAGACGGACGGAAAGCGTAGAGTCTGGCGAAAGCTGCATATTGCCGTCGATACAAGTACTAATGAAATTATTGCAGCCGATCTAAGTTGATCGACGGTTACAGATCACGAAGCCCTCCCGAACCGACTGAAACAAACGCGCCGAAGTATCCATGGGGTGTCTGGTGATGGCGTTTACGACACGAAAGCGTGTCACGCTGCTATTAAGATGAAGCAAGCCGTTGCGCTTGTTTCCCCAAGAGAAGGGACAGTCTTCTGGGTGCGTGGTCACCCTAGAAATCTCGCAGTGGGTTGCCAGAAGTTATAAGGTTATCTCTTGCAATAAGAGATAACCTTATATGGCAAAAAAGGCCTCGAGTGAGGCCATTCAAATTAATTTAATCGATTAGAGTTAAAGACTAAGGGTTTGAGATACACGCTACATAGTTTTGTCTATAAAAATGTTTGCTAGTAATAACGTCGTTGTCGGAAGAATCATAAAGGTAAGTATTATATTTACTATGTTCAGATTTTGATTCTGACACACAAAATGTCGGATCATTAGGTTCAAAGACAAAATCAAAATACACATCACCAGCAGCTTCATTAGAGGCTTTTATCAGTTCATTTGCACTTGGCAAACGCCAGTTTGATCGACCTCCTAATAATTTATTGTTATAAACTCCACATAATTTGTGTGCTCCACTAAGAGAGAAATTATAGAAATAAGCTTTACCATCAAGCCCCCCCGGAGTCTCATAAGACACTTTGCTGGAATTTTTTGTGTCATCAAATCTTTTGAATACCCCCCCAAGAGTGTTTAGATAAGCCTGTGAAGGGGGGAAAGTAATCAACTTTCCATCATTTTGGCGCCATAAATAAATACACGGGCCACCAAAATCTTTACATTTAGGGACTTCTATGGTGAAACTTTTGCTTGTTGATGCTTCTGCTCCGTGAGGCATACCAGTGTCAGGATTTTCACGCACACGTACCTGAACTTCACCTGCTTTTTTGGCTATATTTCCAATTGGAATAGGTTTCGTAGTTACCGTTGCCCAAGTTGTACCTGAGTCGAGCGTGACTTCAAAGTACTCGGGGTGAGTGAACTCGTCGAAGTATGCCCAATTGAGTGTGTTGTCTACGTCGTTAACCACCAGACCAGTCGGGGCTTTGGGTGCTTTCGGAACCGCTGTAAACTCAACATCATTATATAATTCATCGCCTACAGGACGACCCGTTTGGAAATCTTCTTTGACCCGAACGATGATTGAACCCACCGCGTAATCTTCTTGACCTAATTGATATGGCTTGTGCGTAACTGACTTCCAATTACCTAATGAATTAATTTGGATTTCATAATCGTTGTTGCTGCTGAACCCAGGTACGAATGTCCAATCAAATGTATCATTATCATCATCTGTGATCGGGGCGGTCGGTGCTTCTGGTTGCTGTGGTGTTTCTGTATAGGGTTTATCGGAGCACAGCGTTTCACCGGCTTCATGTTGAGGATCCGATTCTGCTTTCACCCGTACACAGATTTTCCCTTTAGCAAACACCTCATCTGGGACTGTTTGTGGGTTGCTAGTTGCAGGGCTAAAAGTAATACCTCTGTCTAAAGAGTATTCGTAGTCGTCACTGCCCGTAAATCCTTCAACGTCTGTCCATGCGAACGAGTTTTCAGCATCGTCAACAATAGGCATGGTTGGCGCTACAGGCTGATGCTCTGAGCGAATGAATGCAGAGCCAATGACCAATGGAACGCCGGCAGGGCGTGCATCCAATGCATTTGACTTAACGCGAACCGAAATCGTGTTTGCAGGAAGTGAAACATTGCCAACGAGATAAGGTAGTGTGGTCACGTCTTTCCAACCGCTACCTAGATTAATTTCGTAGAAAGACGGAGCGTTGTATCCGTTAACCCAAAGCCAATTGATTTGATTGGTGCTGTCATCAGCAAATTCCAGTACTGGCTGCGTCGGTTGTACTGGGGTTACCGTCATCGGTGTTTCTGAAGCTGCACTTAAACCGGTTGGGTGACCTAGAGAATCATCTTTAGCAACACGAACTTTTAGGTGTCCACGAGGAATATCGAGATCTCGGATGTTCTGTGGTTTTTCAGTGGCTTGTATCCAGTTTAAGCCGTCATCTAATGAATATTCATACAAACCTAGTTCATTAAACGAGTCGACAAATGCCCAATCAAATTGATTGATCGCGTTATTTACCGTAATCGAAGCTGGTGCTGCCGGAACTGTTGTAAGCGTAAATGCTTTGTCTGAAAGAAGCGGTTTACCTGCTGGCGTATTACGAACGTCAGACGCAGCAACTCGAACTTGACCGTACCTAGGCGCTGGCGGGCTAGTGATGATTTTATTTCCATCGATGTCTTCTTGGGAAACTTTGAGTTGGTCTCGGTATTCCTTACCAAGTTGTTTCAATGCGCTATCGGTTCCTGATGCGCCATGAGACAGCTTATCGGTCTCGGCTTTAAATTTTACTAAATCAAGCTCTGCCAGCTTGTAGATAGATCCTTTTCGAGCATTTACTTGGTCGACACCTGCATCAACAGAGGCTATTTGTGCTTCTTGAAGTACGCGAGTAACGCCGCGCGCAAACATATGTACTTCGCGGCTTTTAGCTGCGCTAGAACCGGAGTAATCACCAATAGCCAGTTGTTTGTCGATTCCTAAGTCATTGGCAACAAGCTGGGATGCTGCATCAAAACTGATACCACTGGTTCTCGACACACTTGCAATGAGAGACGTCACGGGGCTAATCACGTCCGAATTGCTACTCGGTACTTCTAGCGTAAATCCGGATTCAATAGGCTGATTCGGTGAATCCATATCGATGGTTATACCGGCAACCGCTTCGACCAATATTGGGTATTGGACGACATCATTGTCGACGTCTAGTTGGAATCGTCCTTCGGTGTCCGTAGTGGCAATGTCTCCATCGGCAGAATCACACATCGCATTGCTGTTTCTGTCTAAACAGACCTTGGCTTTGTGCAAATAACCATCTAACGCTATACCTGAGATATTCGAGGATTTTGGCTGAGTTTGTGACTGGTTAAGCTTGGGGTCTGATTCTGCACCACCACAAGCCATAAGCATTGTGGAAATGAGTGAAACACTCATTAGTTTGTATGGATTTCTTACCATCTGAACTCCAAATTATTTATTCTGTGGATACAGAAAACCACGGGTTTACCCGTGGATGAATGCCTTTGGAGACGGTACGATGGATAAATGCAATATTACACCTCATCCCATAGTATCTACTACACGAAGTATCACGTAGTTTGGGTAACTAAGTACCGTCGGAAAATCCTGAATCCTGGTATGTGCAGCTACCTACGGAAGGTTATGCCAAAGTTACTGCGAAGTTTACCTGGCGTTGAGATAGAGACGATAGGCTTTGATGAAGATCATCTGCATATGATGATGCTTATCCCACCGAAATACAGTATTTCAGACGTCATGGGTAAACTAAAAAGCCAATCGTCGCACCACATGCGAAAAACGTTCAGTTGGCTAAGTAAGGTTTACTGGAAAGAGAACATTGTGTGGTCGCCAGGTTACTTTGTCAGTAGCGTAGGCGTGAATGAACAAGTTATAGCGAATTACGTTAGACACCAGGGCGAAAAGGATTCTGGTCAACTCCGCATGGAGTTGTAACAGTAAGTACCCCGTGCATGCACGGGGGTATCTACAAATTATCCATAGAAAAGGCAGAGGATGTTAATTTAAATAATAGTGATTATCAATATCATTTGATCTTTTATTTCGTTAAGTGATTTAATAGCCAGATTAAATGCTATCGACTAAGTCATAGGCTAGGTGAATTGGTCGAAAAAATTAACAATAAATTCTTAATATGCAAATTATCACTAGCTATCTCTAGTGTCTTAATGGTCGTTGGCTGCGGTCGAGGTTCGGGCGGAAATAGTTCTGTGGGAACGTCTGCTTAAGGCTATCCTTATCAAGGTTCATTAGTATGTGCTGATGCAGATCTGAATGGCGTATGTAGTGACCAAGAGAAACAGCTTGAAGTGGTCTCTGGGTACGCGAAACAGAGGCAATATGATGGTGCAATTTTGACCGCCTCTCCCAGTATGGAATTGGTAACACCTTTCACGACCTTGATTCATAGTGAGATGATGTTTAACCCCAGCGTAAGCAACGATATTGAACAAGCAAAAGCATCACTTCAAAGTAAATTGGGTGATCATGTCGGCATCAATTTCAGCTTGCTAGATACAACGTATGGCCCCAAAGAACTGTCTAATGTGTTGCTAAAATCGTTGAAAAAGGAAAAAAATGACGGTAAGCAAGCCTCTTACACAAATATTGCTCACGCTCTGGATCTAATGATAAAGCACCAGACTTTAGATTTATCTGCCATTGATGTTGCAGGATCGGTTTCTAGACATCTACAAATTGAAGATTCATTGGTGGAAAGAGGTTCCCAGTCAGTACCAGAACTGTATAGAGCTAAGTCGATTGCATTGAACCCTGCGAACAGCCAGATTGTGTTTGTTACGGCGAACGATGTGGTTATGCAGATTGATAGTACGTCACGTAATAAACCTGTGACAGTCAATGGCGACCCTGCATCTCAGGTAGTTTCTGGTTTGGTTAGTATCCGTTCGTACGACGATGATGACCACGATTTCGATCACGGAAGTGGTACTGGTGGTGGGGAAACAACGGTAGATGCTAATGAAATCATTCAGTTAGTAGCGGCGTTAAATGGTGTTCAGGCCTACAAGGTTTACAAGCCGACCGCTTACGTCTCACCGACAGCGAGTGATATTTGTAATAGCCAAGGCGCTAATGGTGTTTTCCTCACGAGCCTCAATGGTTCCCTTGTTACAAAGCGGCTCGTTATTAGCGATTAAAAATACCGGAAGCTCGATATACTCACAGAAAGAGCTCAAATCGCTAAGTTCTAATAAACTAGATATGAAATGCTGGGGTCACGCGTTGAAAGCTTCCTCACCTCAAGTCATGCCATCTTATGACGAAAGTGAAGCTTTGATTGTCTATAAGAATTACTTTTCAAACAGCAATTTAGCGGCAGAAATTATTGATACCTCTAACCTTTCGACTAAGATGACCGTTGATAATTTAAACCTTAAAACAGCCAGTATTGCCGCGAATCAGTAAATACTGTTAGGGTTGGATAGTAATAAGATTGAGTGGGTATCTAACTCGATACAAAAAACCGTACTTGGAGAGCTGAGCGTCGATGCTGAAATTAGCAAGATTGCGACATCGCGAGATGGAAAAATCAGCGCCATTACAACGGCGAACTCTCTGTATATCGTTGATAACATGATAAGAGCCTTACTCGTACAAGAGGCTCTGAGTAGCAATGCCATTAAATCTTTGTACGTGTTGGAAGAAAAGGTTATTGCGGTTACCTCTTCTGGCGCTGACTACTATCAGTTCCGAAACATTAGTGGCCCAGCACTCAAAGTTGGCAGCCAACTGGTGACAAAAGATCTTCTCAAAAAATGGGAAGACGGTGGAAACTCAAGCTGGAATTCTACTAACTTGGGATACATTCTTTCTCAAACGGGTACAGAAAGTGAACTCTCCGATAAATTCAAAAACGTTAACCTTTCATTCTCTCCATCTAATGCAACAAGCTCGAGTGGTATCACTGGCGTGAACGTTAGCGGCTTAGAGCGAGGCGAGTGGTTAACCTTCTATAAAGCTCTATAAAGACATTTAATGAATAAAGGAGGGAGGTTAGCTCCCTTCTTTATTCAGATATTTACTCCATATTTTCAGCCTGCTTAAATCGGCTTTGACGCCAGTAATTGCTCGATACTCGAAGCATAAATACAGCCGATACTTGCAGCTAGAAAGACACTAAAACCAAACATTAGTATCTTTCGGCGACCAAAATGATCCGATAGTGGTCCATAGAGTAAGGAACCAATACAGATGCCGATAAAGTTATAGCTCAGAATGCGCTGCACCATAACCGCGTCAGTGTTGAAGTCGTTCAATATATCGGGAAATTTGGGTAGATAGATATCCGTCTCCATGGCAGCACCAAGAAATATGAATACCATTAAAAATCGAAACCACTTCCCCTCATGAGAGATGGGAAACATAGTTAATCCAATGAGTTATTATTATAAAAGTCAGAAGCGCAAACGCTGCAAGTGCAGGTAGGCTTAGAATGAAGTTTTGATATTGGGATGCGCGTAGTAGAGAGGAGTGTTACGCAGGGTTGTTATTCCCGTCACTTGGTTGTGATCAAGTACCCGGTAAATGTAACATAATGTTTCACAAATGCAAGGCTTCGATTTCCATTATTATACTGCCCTATGTAAACGATGAAAGTCGTGTCATTTTAACTTCTCAGAAGTGTTAATGATTTGTGACTTAAGAGAAAAGCAGAGTATTATGTAATATTATCATTCAGGATTTGGCAGCTATGAGTGCATCGAATACGGGCTGGAAAACGCCGCAAAACTTTTTATTACTGATTTCTATTATTGTTCCTATCGCGTTTTCGAGCTGGATGGCTCTGCTTAATAACTTCGTTATAGAAAAGGCGAACTTTGATGGTGCTGATATTGGCTTGCTACAAAGTGTTCGTGAGATCCCAGGCTTTTTAGCGTTTACCGTGGTGTTTGTTTTAGCCTTCATTCGTGAGCAACGCTTTATGTTGATATCGCTGGCGATGTTAACTGTAGGCACGGCGATTACCGGTTTATTTCCTACACTCACAGGCTTGTTGCTGACGACTATTTTGATGTCGACGGGCTTTCACTATTTTGAAACGCTGAAGCAGTCTTTGTCCCTGCAATGGCTGAGTAAAGAAGAAGCGCCAGAGATGCTGGGTAAAATGATCTCGGTTGGTGCTTTCGCATCGTTGATCACCTATGGCTCTATTTGGGTGATGCTGGAGCAGTTAAAGCTCGATTTCGCTTGGGTCTATGGCATTACTGGTGGTCTAGGTTTTGTTCTGGTGCTAGTGATAACTTTTGGCTTCCCTGAATTTCAAACCAAGACTCAACAAAACAAGAAATTAGTGCTTAGAAAACGTTACTGGCTCTATTATGCTTTGACCTTTATGAGCGGGGCAAGACGACAGATATTTACCGTATTCGCAGGCTTTTTGATGGTGGAAAAGTTCGGTTACTCTGCAGCTGACGTCACTCTACTGTTTTTAATCAATTACCTGTTTAACTTCTTATTTGCAAAACGTATAGGTCGATTAATTGGTGTAATTGGTGAACGCAAGGCATTGATTTTCGAGTATGTCGGTTTGGTTGGTGTGTTTGTTGGGTATGCTTTAGTACAAACGGCTGAGTGGGCCGCAGCGCTGTACGTAGTCGATCACCTATTCTTCGCTTTAGCGCTAGCTATCAAAACCTATTTCCAGAAGATTGCTGACCCAGCCGATATGGCTTCTACTGCAGGCGTTTCTTTTACTATCAATCATATTGCAGCTGTTGTCATTCCTGTCGCGTTTGGTGTGATTTGGCTATCTTCGCCTGCCACCGTGTTCTACATTGGTGCGGCAATGGCTGTGGTTTCTTTGGTGCTGTCTTTGAATATCCCTAAGAAGCCAGAAGAGGGTAATGAAGTACGAGTGTTTAGTTGGCGCTAATTAAGCAGTTACCTAACGCGCGATGACAAAACAGCTCCAATAGCGATATTGGAGCTGTTTAGTTTCTGCGGTTTACACATTTAAACGCTCTGATGCTCTAAAGAACTAGCAAAGTGTTTTCTGCAGCTGCGTACCATACTGTAGCTGAAGATTGCCGATTAGGTTTCAACAAATAGAAGACTCCCCCCTTTTTCTGGGAGTCGCTTCGGTAAATGATGATACCTAATACCACGAAAAAAAAACTGCGGGCAATTGATATGAGTTTTGCTGGTTTGGGGCTTGCTGCGGCCTTAAAAAGGTTAGCCACCACTAGGTTAATACCCATTAGTTGGGCTTATAAGAAGAATAATATGAGTGAAGTTGCATTAAATTCAATCAGGTGACGCGATCTCCCTAGATAAAGAGCAGCAATGTTTGGAGCAAACAGATACATACAGCCTATAGACGGTAAGCCACTGACTACGGCGCTTTTTGTTTCTGATTTAAGAGTCGTCTTTATGCGATCCGTTTTGTTAGCCCAGATTATCGAGCACTTTGCCGCACAGCTTCTTCAGCATGATCATTTCATCCTGCTCTAATGAAATTTTGCACATCATGGCGTTTGGCACTGACTTGGCGTGTTCTCTGAGGTCACGACCCTGCTCGGTTAGATTGAGTACACGAACGCGCTCATCCGTTTCACTGCGACCACGCTCTACATAGCCTTTTGTTTCTAATCGTTTAAGCAGCGGCGTGAGTGTGCCTGAGTCTAAATACAGTTGTGATCCTAATTCTTTCACGCTGGCACCGTCTTTCTCCCATAACACTATCATCACTAAATATTGTGAGTAGGTCAGATCAAGCTCGTCCAACAGCGGACGGTAAGCTCGAATCACAGCATTCGCTGAGCTATAGAGCGGGAAGCAAGTTTGGTTTTCGAGTAAGAGTTTATCGTCGTCGGTCATGATGTTGTCGGTGTAACACTGGCTCATTGGCGTTGCCTAGCTGTTTATAGAAAAAAGAATAATAAATTGTGCGCAATATAGTTGCAACGATCTTTAATTCGATATAAGGTTGCGGGCAATTAGATAGCGCACAACTTAAAATGAAAAGGAAATTAGTATGACTACAATCTATAAAACTCAGGCTACTGCAGTGGCTGGTCGCAATGGTCAAGTAAAAACAAATGACGGTCTTTTAGAGTTAGAACTGGCTTATCCTAAGGAGATGGGTGGTACGGGTTCGGCAACAAACCCAGAGCAACTTTTCGCGGCGGGCTATTCGGCATGCTTTTCTAGTGCGATTCAGCACGTAGCGCGTGAAGGTCAAATGGATATAGAGCCAGCCCCCGTTACTGCAGAAGTAGGTATTGGACCGAATGATGACGGTGGATTTGCACTGACGGTGAGCCTAGCGGTTGAGCTAAATATGTCACAAGAAGAAGCGTTGAAGCTAACTCGTCGCGCACATCAAGTGTGCCCATACTCCAACGCGGTTCGCGGCAACGTTGATGTCGCAGTAACGGTAAATGGGGAAGCGATTTAAGCCGTTCTACCATGGCACAAAGATAAGGAAGCCTGCAATTACGCAGGCTTTTTATATTGGTATTAGGCGAGAACATTTAACGCGACTCTAGCGGGTAAGAGCGGTGGCTTCAAATGTTCTAAGAACGCAGTGTATTTCGGTCGATATTGATGGTTGTCATAAAAACTAGCTAGTGCGTGAAATGCTTAGTCCTTCAGCCTTGAGATTAAAACTGCATATCATGGGCAATAATCGATCATAATTTTAAATAAGATTACATAATATTAACATTCCAATAACACTTCGGTTACACCGCACATTTTGATTCCTTTTGGTTTGCACATGGTTGCATATAGGGTTTAGCTTGGACCCGCAAGTCTACGTGTAACAACTAATAAGGATTATTAATGATGAGAGCATTAACTATTGCCACCTTGTTGTGGGCAATGACGTTCCAAGCACTAGCTACTTCTGTCTACTACATAAACCGCACGGATGAACCTGTCCGTATCAACTTTATCGCAGATGCGACGGCTCCAATTGAAAACGGCAACCAGTACCGTTTGACCTCAGAGCAAATTATCATACCCGCTTACCAACGAGTTAAGGTAGCTGACTTTAATCGTTATTACGGGATAGTCAACGGTGCAACCTATGATTATTTTATGCATGTTGAACGTGCAAACGGTTATGGAGGATGGATAGAGGAAACCGGTACTCCGGTGGCGCAATTGCGTTTAGTCGGTCATGGGGCTGGTACCACGCTTTCCTACGGGTATAAAAGGTTCGTTTTAAAAACGGATTATAATCCCTACGTGACCAATCTTAACCGAGGTGACGGAAGTCATACTGAGTTCGGAGTAAAAGCGGTTTATACCTCTGGCTTTGATGACGTTGAGTTTGTGATTGCTGACCATGATATTGCCGACATGGAGTACCGAGATCATGTGCTGACGGTTGCTACTTATAACCTATGGATGATTCCTTCTGTCTCTTCAGACATTGATGCTCGTGCTGCTCTGATGGAACACAGTTTGTCCGGCTATGATGTTTTGGTCTTACAGGAAGCGTTTTCGAGCGCGAGAGATCCAATGTTTGACGCTTTAGAGCTGGAATACCCTTACCAAACCGATGTTGTCGGCGGTGATAGCGCTGCACTCTATGATGGTGGTGTTGTGACGTTAAGTCGATACCCAATTTTAGAGACGGATGCTTTGGTGTTTGATCATTGCTCTGGGACAGATTGTTATGCTGATAAAGGAATTGTTTACACTAAAATCGATAAAAATGGTCAGATATACCATATTTTCAATACACACCTAGCTTCGTTCAATACAAAGGCTGCCAAAAGATTGCGTCGCTTGCAGCTTGGTTTATTGCGTACTTTTATGTTGACTAAGCAAATTCCAGCCGACGAGGCAGTCATTTATGCAGGTGACTTTAATATCGATAAAAATAGCGATTTTATTGAGTACTTGCTTATGTTGGCTACGCTTGAGGTCGATCCGCCTACTTACCAAGGTTATCGAGAAGCAACATTTGATCCGAGTATAAACTCATACGCGTCTGCTAAATACTCTGGTGGCTCCCAATCTGAATACCTCGATTATGTACTCGTTAGTTCAGAGCATCGTAGAGCCTTTGAAAATACGAATACGGTTAAGTTGAGACAGCGAGTTAGCGAAGAGACTTGGGGGGAGTGGCATTTGTCAGATCACTTCAGTGTTGAGGGCCAATTCGTCTTTGATGAACATGAATAAGTCGTTTTTTCTTAATCTATCCGGGCCTACAGCAAGTCTGTAGGCCCGATTTATTTAATATCAAGAATAGGCCGGCAAAAGGGCTTTACGTTTGTAGTTTAGCAACATGCTCAAACTGATCACCGCGGTGAGCGCTTCTGCAAAGACAATGCTTGCCCAAATGCCGTCTTGCGGGAAGAGCTTAGGCAGTAGCAATACACCTAGCGCAACAAACACAAACCCTCGACATAAGGAAATAAGCGTCGCTTGTTTTGGCTTGGCAATGGCTTGGAACAGGTTGGCAATCACCATGTTTAACCCCATCAAAGGTACGCCGAAGAAGTAGAACGTCAGCGCGCTTGCGGCGATTGGGATTAAGTCATTCGCATTACCTAAGTAAATTGAGGCAATCAGTGGTGCCGACAGCCAGATACCTAACAGAAAGAAAGTACCACTGCCCATGGCTGCTTTCACCCCCAGTTTTAGAATGTCATCAATGCGTTCTGGGCGTCCTGCTCCGTGATTAAAGCTAAGGATTGGCTGACATGCTTGTGCGATGCCTACCATGACAAATAGGGCAAATATACCAACGTTTGTGGTTAAACCGTATGCGATAATGTAGCCCTCACCGAACTGGTGTAGTAGGACATAATTGAACAAAATAATGGTCATTGCTGATGTGAGTTCAAGAAAGAAAGTAGGTGTGCCTATACTTAAAATTTCTTTCGCTTTACTTAATCCGATGCCTTTTAAGTGAAGCCTCAGCGTGCCTTTTCCTTTGATGAAATGAGTGAGCAAAATTAATGCAATTAGTGTTTGCGCGACCGCGGTGCCATAGGCTGCTCCTGCCATTCCCATATCCATTTTTATGATGAAAAAATAATCGCACGCTAGGTTAGCAATCGCACCAAAAGACATGGCATAAGTGGCCAGTTTAGGGTTTGTATCGTTGCGCACAAAGCAGGATAGAACCCAAGCGAGTGAGTAGATGATGAAAAAAGGTAACATCGCAGACAGATAATCGTGAGCATGTTTTGCTATAGTGCCTGTGGCTCCAATCAAGGCAATGATTTCATCTAGCCAGACTATGCCGACTCCAACCGTTATGCTCGAAAACAGCGCTGTGAGCAAGATTGATTGACTAAACCAGATTTGGCTGGCTCTGGATTTACTTGTGCCAATTTCTATCGACATTTTGGTGGCGCCACCAATTCCAACCATCATTGCAATGGCGGTAAAAATGGAGAATGGCACAACAATTAATGCCATTGCCCCAACTCCCTCGGAGCCGACCCCCATCCCGACGATGAGTGTATCACCCATTATGAACAAGGATTTAATTAACATGCCAGTAAGCGCTGGCCATAGGTACTGATAAAAGGATTTTGAAATAGGATCAGTGTTTAGGTTGATAGCCATAGAATAAAAAATACCCGAATGTGATGAATTTATTTTCGGGTATTATTGGTACATTTAAACGTGGATTAAAGGGATTATCTGCGTGTTATATTGCACTATCTGCACATCGAGTTCGAAACTCTGCAGGAGACTCTTTCATCTGCCCACGATAAAAACGACTGAAATAGGCGGGGTCTTCGAAGCCGAGTTCAAAGGCGATGGTTTTGATGGTTTTGGTAGAAAAGATCAATTCTCGGTTAGCTTCCAAGATGGTTCGATCATGGATTAACTGAGTGACCGTTTTACCCCGTTCCGCTTTAACGATTTCGTTGATGCGCTTGTTCGTGATCGACAGTGCTTGCGCATAAAACTCGCAATGTTTGTGCGTAGCGTAGTGTTGCTCAATTAAATCAACAACCTTGTTTACTCGGCTGTCGCGCACTTCACCTTTCAATGAGAATTGGTTGGCGAAGCGTAATATGTAGCGCAAAAAGCTATTCATGAGTGATTCTACTAAATCCCAGTCGCTATCCACTCGCTCACACTCTTCTTTGATCATGGTGAAAATAGGTAGCAGGTAGCGGTTGCCTTCCTCACTGCAATCCAAATAGGGAGGACGACTTTGATGCATGGCAAAAACAGTGTCGACTAGTTGTGTGTTGCGATGATTAGTTTTGACAAAGCGTGGCGTAAATACCAGTAAACGAGCATTTTCTCCACCAGTTCTGAGCGGTGTACCTGACCTGGTGCGATGGTGAAAATGCGCCCGACTTTGTTGTCGTAGTCGACGAAATCAATACTCTGACTACCTTGGTTATCCACGCACCACACTAATTCCCAATACTCATGTCTGTGCGATTCTAAGAACGCATCGTCGCTGTTAGACAACTCAGTCACACGACAGGGCTGACCCTTGATTAGGCGCATGTGTTTGATGGGAGTACTCATGACATTCCTTTATTGGAGAAGGGGGCTGAAGGCTATGACCAAAGCCGACAATGATTGGTGTTTCTAATGTAGTCGATTGCGACTTTTAAGTCATTCGCTTGCCATTATCTATGAGTGATGGGCAGTGACAGAATGGACGAGGTGAAACATATAGGAGTGTATGCAAAGGGGAGTGAGGTAGAAGTTTTGATACGAGTAGCTAAATGAAACCCTAGAAGCACATTACGGGCTTCTAGGATGATTCATAGAGCTTAGTTGTTGCTCGCTGTTTTTAACGAAGAGCGTAGCTTAAAGATCCCTTTTGGTGCCTTGGTCAGCAAGATGCCACAAAGTAGAGGGATCATCATAAGCAGTGATTGTTCAGAGAGAACTTCGCCATTGATGTAGCAAGAGATCAACAGTGCAACCACTGGGAAGATAAGGAAACAAATGGATGCTTGGAACGGCGTCGAAACCTGACCTAGTTTGAAGTAAGCCACAATACCGCCGACACTTGCTACAAAACCTAGGTACACGACCGCTGAGATAGAATCCCAAGTGAAAGATTCTACGTTCACGTTCTCACCTACTGCCGATACTGCAAACAAGAAAATTGCAGCAATGAAACTTGGTACAGCGTTGTAAGTCAGTACCTCGATGCCTTTACAGTGTTTTTGAACTAACACGTACATTACCGCGTGAATCGCAACCGCAAGACCTAGGCAAACCGTACCGATAAAGTAGTCATCACCACCCATTTGCATTTCGTTGCCAAGAATTAAACACAGGCTGATAACCGCGGTAACTAGGCCGAATATTTGATGCTTCGCTAAGCGTAGACCAAGGAACAAACCCGACATCAGCATCACAGCAACAGGCATGTTAGCGAAGATGATCGAAGCCAAACCAGAAGAGATGTATTGCTCACCGTAGATCATCAAAGTGAACGGAATCGCGAAATACATCAGTGCTACAATAAGTAGCCATTGACGCTTGCCCTTAGGAAACAGCAAAGGTTGATTGAAGGCTTTTGCTAGTACTGCAAGCAGAGGGGCTGCAAGTAAAAAGCGCAGTCCAGTAGCAAAAATTGGTGGTATAGAATGCAATGCCACTTCCATAGCGAACCAAGTGGTTCCCCAAATTAAGCAAACAGAGACAAAAAGCAAGATAGTTAGCGACTTCGAATTCATGGTGACTACTCATTAATAATTATTTTAAATCATAGGCTTGTAGCGCCCTAATGACGTGTCACAGTATAAGGAGGTCGTCGGAGAAAAAATTTGTCTTTTTGTCTCTAATTGAAGGTGAATGGAGAAATTAAATCTATAATGTTGGCTTTTAAAGGTAAATATTTTTATCAATTAACAGTTACATAAAGTCATTATTCTTTGTGAGGTTTAGTTCGGGTTGAGAATTGACCAATTTAGCGGCGCATAGTGATTTGGTTAAAATCAATCCAGCCGTTCGCCAACTGCTCCACAGGGTTCACGGTTTTGGCATAATTGAGCTGCTGTTTAACGTGAAAAATTGGTCGATAGATTCCGAATGCGATCAATTGCGCTTCTATGTTTAGGAAGAGAGGTTGTCGTTGTTGGTAATCGGTTATTTTCCAGAGCCGTTCAAGGCTTTTATCTCGCCACTGTTTTTGCTCATCAGTGAGGCACACTTCTAATGTGATAGAACTTTGTAGCCACCCCATCCAACTACTATCGTGGTTATCTGAAAATACTTCGCCGCTAATTAATATGTCAGCATCTTTTAGGTTATCTGACTGGCAAAATTCTGGGAACTCAAGCACTTGATATTCGCAGATAAAACCAAGTTCATTCAACCGCTCACAATAGTGGCGAGCCATTTTTATGTGGTCAAACAGCTGATAGGTTAGGATCTTTAACGGTTGTTTAGGCTTGCTAAGCTGGTCTGCGAATTGTCGAGCCATTTGCAATGGGCTTTTGTTATTCGCCGTTTCTATCTTTGGCTGTGTTGATTGATTGGACGTCGATAGCATCCCCGCGGCGTAGCCGACAGTGTCCAGAGGTATGTCTTTAGCGATCCCCAGCAAACGTAGTAATTCACTCAGTGATTTAAGGTGTTTTGGGTTTGATAGCCAAGTGTGTCGATGTGGGTTTATCACAGCGTACTCGCACCCCTTTTCCCACTGTTCTATTTCGGCAAGCTCGTTTGAGATGGATGAGTGCTGGTAATGTGGGTGTGAGTGAACAATATCGCAGTGTATTTCATAGTCTTTGGCTTTATCACCAACATTCCAAATTTCTATACCGTCTACCCAAGGTCGGTGTCCATGGTAGGAGCTGAAAACCTCGAGTCTGGTTAGCCATTCGGACTGTTCCACCAATTTAAAGCTGCCGCTACCAATTATATTCCCTCCTACTTCTTTGGCAACACCTGCGGCTGAGCACGACAGCAGTGACGGAAGGTAGCCTGTGTTGGAATTGATATCGAAACAGAGGTGAAGCGGATCGATAACAGTAATAGCGGAGATGCATTTAAATTGCTGACTATTGTGATGACAGCTTCCTATCAGACGTTGAAAGTGTGCTTTGACGTCTTGCGCTAGAATCGGTGAACCGTCATGAAAGACTAAGCCTTTGCGTAACGTGAAGTGCCAACGGTGCTCTGTTTGGTACCAATCAATGGCAAGATCACCATCAAACGAGTGAGTTGACTTGTTGAAACGTAGTAAGTTACTAAAAAGGTAGCTAGTGATGTGAGCTTCAGTGCGTCGTGTGACTTCAATCGGGTCCAGACTGTGTGTTCCCCGATAAAAAGGGATTTGCAGAATATCTAGTTTAGTCGGCAAGCTTTGATAGCGGCTGATATAACCCAGTAGAAACTGATCCCGTTGTGATTCATCAACCAGATCCAATGCTTGATCCACTTTATTCTCAGAGAGCAATTCATCTATTCGTATCTCAAGCTCACGGTCCAAGCTTTTTAATAGCGTGAGTGTGGGTAGGTTGCCTCTGCCAACTCCCGACTTCCAGTCAATCCAGCCTTCGCTGACTAGCTTTTTGATCACCAATTGAGCGTTGCGTCTGGTACAACCTAGCGCATTCGTTATTTCAGTTAAAGAGAGTGAGGTCGGTTGGTTAACGAGTACCCGAGAACGTAAAAATGCCAGAGCCTTCCAGTAATGCATAAAGGTGAAATCCTTGTTTAATCTTTCTATTTTTCTTCATCTTTTAATCTCGATAATAGAGTTATTCGATTGTTTTTAAAAGGAATGAAAAATGGAAGGTGTAAAAGATTCAAAGGTGACCAACTCAATTTGGAGAAACTCGAGCTTTATTGTTTTGTTTTCGACGGCGTTCTTTGTTGCCTTTGGTACCAAAATATATGACCTTGCTTTGCCCTTGTTGGTTTACGAGTTGACAGAGTCTTCAGAGATGATGGGTTGGATGAGAGCCGTCGAGTTTTTACCCAACCTACTATTAGCTCTGTTCATCGGTGTTTGGGTTGATAGGTTTAATAAAAAGCAGTGGTCACAATGCATGTTGATCGGGCAAGCAGCAGTATTGGTCGTCTCTTATATTGCAGTAAGATGGTTGCCGAACCCTTTGTACGCACTGTTTCCGTGCGCGTTCCTGATGATGGCGTTTAACTATGGTTATCACAATGCGCGTATTGGGATGATGAAAAATGTTTTACCTCAGCACATGCAAAATACCGCCACCGCGAGAATGAGTTCTTTGTATAGTTTGTTAGAAACTGTTGGTCCGGTTTTGTCTGGGGGATTGCTTCTCTTATCAGCGTTACATAACGTGTTTCTACTTATCGCAGTTATGTACGTGCTTGCTTTTTGGCAGGTCAATAAGTTGGACCTCAAACCGTCTACGCCCGTTGTCCATCAGTCGGTGTTTAGCGCACTAAAAGAAGGCTGGTCTATTTTGTATGCGAACAAGAACATGTGGCACATCACCTTGGTCGTGATGGTGATTAATACCACAGGTGCAATTTTCTGGATTCAAGCCATCTATTTTGCCAAAGCTGAATTAGCGCTCAGTCATATCGAGGTGGGTTACTTGATCGCGGCGTCCGGTGTCGGTGGATTATTAGGTTCTTTTACCGCGGATAAGGTTAGAAAGCGCATCGGGCTTGGCGTACTGCTTATTTTGTCTATTGTATTAGAGGCGTTTGGATTCTTGTTCCCTGCATTGCTGAGTCAAAGCTATTTACTGCAAGGTATGACTTCAGCGCACATGGTTGTCATTGAAAAAGGCGTATTGATGATGTCGTTCTTATGGGTGAGTGCGATTGGCGTCTACAGCAGCATTTGTATTTGGAGCTATCGTCAAGAAGCATTCGAGGAAAAGCACCTTGGTCGTGTTGCTGGAATTACAGGGTCTTTGTTTAAACTCTTGATGCCATTTGGTTTGGCTGCTTCTGGATACTTGGTGACAATGTTTGGTTTGTCGGTACTTTTTGTCAGCTGTTTTGTGGCTCAAGTGTTGGCTGCCTTTGGGGTGATGGTGACCAAGGTTCGATATATTGATTAGATTTAGGCTTAAGTTTTGTAACGACCATTAATAAATAACGCGCCAATTTAAGGCGCGTTTTTATAGTTTAGTTTGCAGCTTTACTGCGTAACAGGTTTGATGGTTTTGGACTGTCGGATTGCAAGAATCAGTTGTGGTAGCAGTGACATGATGATCATGCCTGTCATGAGCGAGTATTGTACTGCAGTGAAGGATTCACCCATTAACACCATACCTGTCACGATGCCCGCCACTGGATTGGCGATGCCACCAAAGGTGAAATCAACCACCGTCATACGTTGTAGTAGCCATACATACATACCGTAACCCAGCGCTGTGTTTAGCCCAATCACCCAAACCAAGCCCATTGCGTTGCGAGTATCGAAATGAGTGACAGCATTAACATAAGGCGGCGGGTCGATGAACGCATGAACGCCAGACGCGACAGATAAAATCGTACCGCCTAAAATCAGCTGCCACGTTAATACCTTCCACCAATGCATGCGACTACCCAGTGATTTGGTAATGCTACTTCCGATGACGATACACATAATTGCAGCGAACATGGCGCCTAAACCTATTGGGTTCAGAGCGATTTGGCTTGGGTTAAACAGTATCCACGCTAAGGTGATCAAACCAATACCAGACAGGGCTTGAATCAAATGCGGGCGCTGCTTTTTCACAACCCAATGGAAGAGCATCGCGAACACAGGTACTGAGATCATACCCACGCCAGAAATTGCCGAAGGTAGTGTTAGCGCCATCACAAAGATCAAGCCAAAGAAGGTCGCAATATTGATAAGGCCCAATGTGAAAATGATCTGCCACTCGCCTTTTTTAGGCAGTGTCGGCTTTACTGCTAGCAGTAACAAACCAGCAGGTAACGCACGCAAAGCACCGAGTAATAAGGGTGGCCACTCCTGTAGCGTAAATTGCGTCACTGCATAGGTTGTTCCCCAAAAGAACGCGGGGATCATTGCTAATAATATGTTCATCTGAAATATCTTTACGTTAAGATAACTATTGTGTGAACTGTATACTGAGAACTAGTGGTTGTAAAGTATCTTTATGTTAAACTAGTTTGAAGTAATCAGACTAATAACGGAGCGAGATCGCAAATGGATGCTATCGACCGCGTAGTAGAGCAATGGGCAAAGGAAAAGCCTGAGCTAGAAACTGAGCCTATGGCAATGATGGGCCGGATTATGCGTATTGCTAAGTATATGGAGACGCAAGTTGCTGAGCTTCATAAAAAATACGACATGAAGCTGGGTGAGTTTGATGTGCTGGCGACGTTGCGACGTTCTGGAAAGCCTTACCGACTGACTCCGTCAGAACTGATCGGGTCGATGATGCTGACATCAGGTGCGATGACCAATCGCCTTGATAAGCTAGAAGCCAAAGGGCTGATCAGTCGTGAGCACAGCAAAGAAGATAGACGCAGCGTGAGTGTTCAGTTAACCAAAGATGGCCTTATTCTAATTGATCAAATGATGACAGAGCATGTCGAAACGCAGAAAAAGCTCGTTAAATCACTGTCTACTAGTCAGAAAAAAAATACTAACCAGTTGCTTAAAACATGGCTGAGTGCTTACGAGTAACCGACTTGTTGAATTAGGTTGCTGAACGTAGTGAACTGAGCGAGCTTAATTTGATTTGAAAACCGAAGTGATGAGCTTCGGTTTTTTTGTGCTTGTTAAATGGGTTTATTTCTCTGACTCATTTAGATGGCTTAGGCTGAGCCGAGGCTCTTCAGCACTTCTTTAGCTTTTTCAAATCGAGTGTTTAAATGAATTTAAGGCAATGATAACAGCATTGCGGTTGTTCAATCTTCGGGTTTAGTCAGTAATTTGTATGCGAGTATCTCTACTAAAATTTCAAACAAGTTGTTCTATTTTTCTCGTTATCATCTTAATGCTAAGTCGAATAACCTATCGGCAATTAAATTTATCAAGGCTTAGAACTATGAACACTAGATTGAACGACACACTGACTTTTTTCGCTCGTATTTTATTGGCTTACTTGTTTATTCAAGCGGGTTGGGGAAAGTTATTTAACTATGAAGGAACCGCGGGGTACATGACATCTCAAGGCGTCAGCGCTCACTTATTGCCTTTGGTTATTTTGCTTGAACTCGGTGGTGGACTTGCGATTTTAGCTGGGTTTATGACTCGTTTTACAGCGTTATCGATTGCACTTTTCTCTTTGGTTTCTGGTGTTATGTTTCACTTCGATCCAAGTTCATCGGGTCAAATGATTCATTTCTACAAAAACGTCTCTGTTGCTGGTGGATATCTGGCGTTAGCAGTACTTGGCGCAGGATCGTTTAGTGTTGATTACTGGCTGTCTAACAAGCTGAAGCAAGACACCAAATGGACGCGCTTAATGGTTCTTGTACGTTAGCGTTCTTTGTCTAATCGTACCTTATTCGTTAGTGTTGTTGGCGCAACTTATGAATAAAAAACCGAAGCTCAAGGCTTCGGTTTTTTGTTTCTGAATCAGAATTTAAAGTATGGTTTGTTTTAAATATGGTGTTAAGTGACGGATTAAGCTCGCAGCATCTCGTCACTAAACAGCTCTGCACAACCAATACCATTAATAGCACAGCTTTCATCAATGTCTGAAATGTCACCGCTCACGCCGATAGCACCTAGTACCGTTTTAATCCTTATCTCGAATTAGCAGCCCCCCTGGAACTGGCACCATGTTTCCGTGTGCCAGCACGTTTACGGCGGAGATGAATGCTGGTCGGTTGTCAGCATCTTGGGCGAGTTTTCTAGAGGAACAGCCCAGTGCGAGTGCTCCCCATGCTTTAGCGATCGCGATGTCTGGTCGCATCATGCTAGAGCCGTCTTGACGTTGCAAAGAAATAAGTTTGCCACCGCTGTCTAAGACGGCGACCGTCAAAGGCTTAGTGTGGATCTTGTTTCCTGCTTGTAAGGTGCCATCAATGATGGTTAACGCTTGTTGTAGAGTCAAACTTCCCATGTTATCTCCTAGTTTTTCAAGGGGCCGTTTACCAAGCTAAGTCAGCCAATCATGACTCTTATTGGTGAGCATCATTGACTGATTCAGTTCGGTACAAGAGTCCTAACTGGACTCTTGTAACAGCCCATAGCTGGGTAAAGTTAGGAAGGCAGCAAACTCATCGGCTGTAGAAAGTTGATAGAAAAGCTCGGCTGTCTCTTCAAATCGACCTGCTGCATAGCGCGAGTCTCCGACTTCATGTTTTATTGTGTCTAGCTCTTGGTAAAGCCAAGAGTGGAATAATGATTTGGTAAAGGTTTGGCCATCATCGAGTGTTACCCCATGGTGGATCCATTGCCAGATATTAGCTCTCGAGATCTCAGCGGTGGCGGCATCTTCCATAAGGCCGTAGATAGGTACACAGCCGTAGCCTTGGATCCAAGCTTCGATGTAATACAGCGCGATGCGTATATTCTTACGAACGCCCGCTTCGTCACGGCTGCCTTCACAAGGTTTTAGCAACGAGTCTGCATTGATCACATGCTCTGGGCTTTGGAAATCCATTTGGTTTACTTTGCCATCAAGGTGCTTATCGAATATCGACATCGCCAAATCAACCAGTGCAGGGTGCGCGACCCATGTGCCATCGTGTCCGTTCTGAGATTCTCTTTGTTTATCTTCGATAACTTTGGCAGTTACACGTGCCATCTCTTGAGGATCTTTTGCCGGAATGAAGGCTGACATGCCCCCCATTGCCAGTGCACCGCGTGCGTGACAAGTGCGCACCAACAGTTGGCTATACGCGTTAAGGAACTCTTGATCCATGCCGATCCCATGACGGTCAGGCAGGATGCGGTCTTTATGGTTCTTCAGCGTTTTGATGTAGCTGAAGATGTAGTCCCAGCGGCCGCAGTTCATCGCTACGATATGATCACGCATGGCGTACAAGATTTCTTCCATTTGGAATACGGCTGGAAGTGTCTCAATCAAAACCGTCGCGCGGATTGTGCTTTTGGGTACTTGGAAATAGTTTTCGGTGAAGCTGAAAATATCGTCCCACCACAGTGCTTCTTCCATGCTCTCAAGCTTGGGAATGTAGTAGTAAACGCCTAAGCCTTGTTGTGTACGTGACTGATAGTTATGGAAAAAGTACAACGCGAAGTCCATCAAGCAACCGCCGATAGGCTGATTGTTGAATTGGATGGATTGCTCAGGAAGGTGGATCCCTCGTGGGCGTGCAATCAGAAGTGCAGGATCGTCGTTTAATTGGTAACGCTTCTGCTTCTTCTCATCGAAATAACTAATGGTGCCAAGGTTGGCGTCTCTTAGGTTAATTTGCCCTTCGACCATGTTGGCCCAAGTCGGGGAAGAGGCATCTTCAAAGCAACACATGAAGACTTTCGCGCCTGAATTTAGCGCGTTGATCACCATCTTTCTTTCGATAGGTCCGGTGATCTCTACGCGGCGATCCAGTAACTCTGGTGGCGGCGTTGACACTTTCCATTTTTTATTCTGACGAATGGAGATGGTGTCCTTTCTGAAATTGGGTAACTCACCGTTGTCATATTGAGCTTGTTTTATGTCGCGATCATTTAGCAGGGTATGACGGCGATCTCCAAACTTGTTAACAAGGGCTTCTAAGAATTTTAATGCATCTTTAGACAAGATTTCTTTATACTCGGAGTTGTCCATCTTCCCAAGTACCTGCATACATTGTACTTCTTCTCTCTCTTTTACGTCATTCATCATTGCTGTCTCCTTTGAACAATGTGTCATCATTTTGTACACAAAATACTCTTTTTTAATGATATTTATATTGCATAAATTGTAAACAAGCAAAAGGTATTTATCATTTGGTCTTTTTGTCATTTATTTTTATGTAAAGATATTTTATGTAAAGCAATGAATTGTAAGCTCTTCAAGGTTGGTGCTTAATCAAAATGACGGTGTTATGTAATAAAATTGTTTCAATTTGGGGTTGATAAATAGCGAGGATGGTCCATAGTACACAAAAGTTAGTTTAATTGTGTACAATCTGAACTGGAGGTTCGAATGGCAATTATGAAAGCGATTGAAGCAGCGGTAGAAGTACTTAAACGTGAAGGTGTAGACATCGCATTTGGTGTCCCCGGCGCAGCAATAAATCCTATGTATGCGGCTATGAAAAAGCTCGGAGGAATCGACCACTTCTTAGCTCGCCACGTAGAAGGTGCATCCCATATGGCTGAAGGGTACACGCGTACCAATCAAGGCAATATAGGTGTGTGTATTGGTACTTCTGGTCCTGCGGGAACGGACATGATCACGGGTCTTTATTCTGCCTCAGCTGACTCGATCCCTATCCTATGTATTACAGGCCAGGCTCCGCGTGCTCGTCTTCACAAAGAAGATTTCCAAGCGGTCGACATTGAATCTATCGCTAAACCAGTGACTAAGTGGGCGACTACGGTGCTGGAACCTGCACAAGTGCCACGCGCATTTCAAAAAGCCTTTCATTTAATGCGTTCGGGTCGTCCGGGTCCAGATCCTGATTGATCTACCGATTGATGTTCAGCTGGCTGAAATTGAATTTGATATCGATACCTATGAACCGCTAGAACCTTATAAGCCACAAGCAACTCGCGCGCAGGTTGAGAAAGCATTAACCATGATGTCTCAATCGGAAAAACCGCTGATTGTATCGGGTGGTGGTGTGATTAATGCTGGCGCGTCCGAATTGTTGCAACAGTTTGCGGAGATCACTGGTGCTCCTGTGATTCCAACCTTAATGGGTTGGGGATCGATCCCTGATGATCATGACTTAATGGCGGGTATGGTAGGGCTACAAACTTCTCACCGTTACGGTAACGAAACCATGCTCAACTCTGATTTTGTGCTTGGTGTCGGTAACCGTTGGGCAAACCGTCATACTGGCTCTGTGGGTGTTTACACCGAAGGTCGTAAGTTTGTTCACGTTGATATTGAACCAACCCAAATCGGTCGCGTGTTCTGCCCAGATTTAGGCATTGTCTCTGATGCCAAGGCAGCGCTGGAGTTAATGGTTGAAGTGGCGCAAGAGTGGCGTGACGCTGGCAAACTGCCGAATCGAAATGCTTGGGCAAGTGAGTGTCAGGAACGCAAGTCGACCATGCTGCGTAAAACCAATTTCGATGAAGCGCCAATGAAACCGATGCGTGTTTATGAAGAGATGAACAAGGCATTTGGCCGTGACACTTGCTATGTGAGCACCATTGGCTTGTCGCAAATCGCTGCCGCTCAGTTCCTGCATGTTTATAAGCCACGTAACTGGATCAACTGTGGTCAAGCTGGCCCGCTAGGTTGGACAACACCAGCCGCATTGGGTGTACGAGCGGCCGATCCAAATCGCGATATTGTCGCTATCTCTGGTGATTATGATTTCCAATTCATGATCGAAGAACTGGCCGTTGGCGCGCAATTTAACTTGCCATACATTCATGTGTTGGTGAACAACTCGTACTTAGGATTGATTCGCCAGGCACAGCGCCAATTTGATATCGACTATTGTGTACAACTGGCGTTTGATAACCAGAATGCGCCAGAGCTTGAGGGCTACGGTGTTGACCATGTTGCCGTTGTTGAAGGCCTAGGCTGTAAGGCAATTCGAGTTCGTGAACCAGACCAAATTGCCGCTGCGTTTGAGCAAGCCAAAGAGCTGATTAATAAGCATAAGGTTCCGGTTGTTGTTGAGCTGATTCTTGAGCGAGTAACCAACATTGCTATGGGCGTAGAGATCAACGCCATCAACGAGTTTGAGCCACTTGCTGAAAGCCGTGGCGATGCCCCAACGGCGCTAGCGTACAAGTAATCATTAAGTAATGTGTATCCGTAGAACTGAGGTTTAGCTCTACGGACAGTCTCCAAGAAATCGGAGTCTTACTAAGCAACCGTAGCTACACCAAATAACCGTTGCTTCACTAAACAGCCATAGTTTTACCAAATAAAGAATAAGGACAGAGTCATGGCAAAATTTGCAGCAAACTTGTCAATGCTATTCACTGAAGTTGATTTTATGGATCGCTTTGAAGCTGCCGCAGAAGCGGGCTTTCAAGGCGTGGAGTACCTTTTCCCTTACGCCTTTGATGCTCAGGCAATCAAAGCAAAACTCGACGCTAATAACCTAGAGCAAGTGTTATTTAACTTGCCTGCGGGTGATTGGGACGCTGGCGACCGTGGTATCGCGGTAGACCCAGCAAGAGTTGAAGAATTTCAAGCGGGTGTACCTAAAGCCATCGCTTATGCAAAAGCACTCGGTTGTACTCAAGTGAATTGCTTGGCGGGGATTATTCCGCAAGGTGTCACCCAACAAGACGCACAATCGGCGTTTGTGATTAACCTGCATTACGCGGCGAACGCGCTAGCAGCAGAAGGCATCAGCTTAGTGATAGAAGCGATCAACACCCGTGATATTCCGGGCTTCTTCTTGAACACGACTGAGCAAGCCAAAGCAATCATTAAAGAGGTAGGGAGCGATAACCTTTCTATCCAATACGATATTTATCACATGCAAATTATGGAAGGCGATCTCACGCCGACCATGCAGCAGTACATTGGTCAAATCGCACACGTGCAACTGGCTGATAACCCAGGCCGACACGAACCGGGTACTGGCGAAATCAACTACCCATTCGTGCTCAACTATCTTGATGAGCTTGGTTATCAAGGCTGGGTTGGCTGCGAATACAAGCCGAAAACAACAACGACAGAAGGCCTTGGTTGGCTACACCAGTACCGTTAATTCCGTCTGGTAACCCTAAAACGTTAAGGAGAACAACATGTCTAAAATTGCATTTATCGGAACTGGCATCATGGGTAAACCTATGGCGAGTAACCTTCAAAAAGCAGGTCACGATTTGATTTTGTCGGATCACTTTAATGCAGCACCTGCCAATCTTGTAGCAGCAGGAGCAGCGGTCTGCCACTCACCAGCAGAAGCGGCTGAAGCTGCGGATATCATTATCCTAATGGTGCCGAATACCCCTCAAGTTGAAGATGTCCTGTTTGGTGACAACGGCGTCGAGAAAGGCCTCACGGCGGGCGGAGCAACTGGGAAACTGGTTATCGATATGAGTTCAATCTCGCCGATCGCGACCAAAGCCATTGCAGCGCGCATCAACGAAGGTGGTGCTTCATACCTCGATGCTCCAGTTTCAGGTGGTGAAGTGGGCGCGATTAACGCGGCTCTGACTATCATGGTGGGCGGTGCGCAAGACGCCTTTGATAAAGCACGGCCTCTGTTCGAAATCATGGGTAAGAACATCACGCTAGTAGGCGACAACGGTGCGGGTCAAACCTGTAAGGTAGCAAACCAAATCATTGTGGCGCTGAATATCGAAGCCGTGTCTGAAGCGTTAGTCTTTGCTTCTAAAGCAGGCGCAGATCCAGCACGCGTACGTCAGGCGCTATTAGGTGGCTTTGCTAACTCTAAGATCTTGGAAGTACACGGTGAGCGTATGGTTGAAGGCACATTCGATCCTGGTTTTAGAATCTCACTTCACCAGAAAGACCTGAACCTTGCGCTTACGGGCGCTCAAGAGTTAGGGGTTGCGCTGCCGAATACGGCCAACGCTCAAGAGTTGTTTGGTGAGTGTGCCGAGATGGGCGGTGAAGGTTGGGACCACTCTGCGCTTATCCAAGCGATTGAGAAACGTTCTGATCACTCGATTCGTTAATCTCTTTCAACGATTAACCCGTCTCAGTTCATTAGCCTTTTCGCCTATCGCTTGTCTAGGGGGCAAAGCTAATGAATATGGGCTCACCATCGCAGTTATGTCGAACAGTAAACCGACTTTCAAGCTTCGATAGAACAGCGATGTGCTAGCCCCACAGTTTCAAACAGTTTGTTTATAAATCGCGTAGTTTCGTCTCCTTTTATACGCGTTCCTGATACGAGGCAGAGGTTGAAGTTGTTCCTTTCCAACTTGATCTTAGCAGGCACCCTTTGGCCTTGTATCGGGGTTCTTTTTTTCTCCGTCGACTAAGGAGTGGCTGATGGACATTGATGCTAAGCAGTTTCTGCAAACCCTTTTTTTAAGTGCTGTTAATCAGGCGCTACCTAAAAATCACATCGAACCTTTTCTTCCTCAAGACATTTTTTATCGCTCTGCTAATCAAGCTGGGCGAACTGTCGTTATAGGAGCAGGAAAAGCAGCCGCGTCAATGGCAGCAGAGCTTGAAGCGGTTTGGCAGGCAAAAAAACAACAAGACCTAGCACTGCGTGACCTTGAAGGTTTAGTGGTGACTCGTTATGAGCACACCGCCCCTTGCGAACACATTAAGGTGCTCGAAGCGGCGCACCCCGTGCCAGATGTGATGGGCTTAGAAGTAAGCCAACGTATGCTGCAAATGGTGAGTGGCTTGAGCGCTGACGACACGGTTATTTGTCTATTATCGGGTGGCGGCTCTGCACTATTAAGCTTACCTGGCGGTGACATCAGCCTAGCAGAGAAGCAACAAATCAATAAGGCGCTGCTTAAATCAGGCGCCGCCATTGATGAGATGAACTGTGTGCGCAAGCATTTATCGTCAATCAAAGGTGGTCGCCTAGCAAAGGCTGCTTACCCAGCAAGAGTGGTCTCTTTAGCTATTTCAGATGTG
Organism: Vibrio sp. nBUS_14; assembly: GCF_051201655.1. NCBI lineage: Bacteria > Pseudomonadati > Pseudomonadota > Gammaproteobacteria > Vibrionales > Vibrionaceae > Vibrio > Vibrio sp. nBUS_14. Next base: position 37,652 of record NZ_CP179207.1, on the reverse strand, counting down.
CCGGGCGATGACATTAGTGTTATTGCCTCTGGCCCAACCGTCCCCGACACCTCTACGCGTTTTGATGCGATGGCCATTTTAGAACGTTATCAAATAGAAACACCATGCTCGGTATTTGAATGGCTTAATAATCCAGAGTCAGAGACCGTTAAGCCAGATGATGCCTGTTGGAAGAACGTAGAGCACCATATTATCGCGACCCCAATGTCGGCGTTGGAAGCTGCCGCTGCAGAAGCTGAAGGCTTAGGTATTCCCGCTTATGTGTTGAGTGATTGCATAGAGGGAGAAGCGCGAGATGTCGCGAAGGTTCATGCTGCACTGGCTAAGCAAGTGGCTAATAACAAGCACCCATTTGAGACGCCTTGCGTGATACTTTCCGGTGGGGAAACCACGGTAACCGTTAAAGGTAATGGTCGCGGTGGGCGTAATTGTGAGTTCTTGTTGAGCTTGTATAACGAGCTTAGGGGCCAAGACAATATCTTCGCTCTGGCTGCTGATACCGACGGGATTGATGGCGTGGAAGACAATGCGGGCGCATGGATCACGCCTCAAACATGGCAACAAGGTTCGAGCCTGTCGCTTAAAGCGCAAGACTACCTCGATGCCAATAACAGCTACGACTTCTTTAAGCAAATCGGTGTACTTCTTACTACAGGGCCGACGCTCACTAATGTGAATGACTTCCGCGCAATATTGATTTTGTAGCCTGAGAAACTCGTCTATTGCGAGAAAATTACAGAGTATTCAAATGGTCGCCGGTGTACTGACATCAAGGTGGCTATTTTGATTTTGTGGAGGCTGTAAATGTTTCGTCAGATGAGATAAGCGCTGGAGTTGAGTTATGGCATTATCTTCTGGACTAATGAAGCACGTTGATTACTATGGCTTTAGTAATGAGCTGTAAAGGATACAATATGTCTAGGATCAGACAGAAGAATCAAGATTTAATCATCGAAGTCGCGTGTGAACAATTCGCCACTCATGGTTATGCCGCAACAAAAATGGCGGATATCGCAAAAGCGGCCGACATTCCCAAACCTAACGTATTCTACTATTTCAGTTCTAAAGATAAGCTCTATAACGCTGTGCTTGAAACCGTTACTCAGCCATTACTAGAAGCATCTCGCCCGATAGAAGAGCTCAGCGACCCTGTTGAAGCCTTGTCTCAGTATATTCAAACCAAGCTGCTTATCTCTCGCGACCATCCACACGCATCTAAGGTATTTGCCAATGAAGTGATGTCCGGCGCGAAAGTACTGCCGAAAGAGATTGGTGATGAGCTGTATAAGCAATCACAGATGATTCTTGATAAGTTTTCAACTTGGTCAGCAAAAGCTCTAATGGACGATGTTCCCGCTCATCACTTGATGTTCACTATATGGGCAGCCACTCAAACCTACGCCGATTTTGGCTGGCAGATTTGCAGCGTGATGCAGAAAGATCAGCTCGATGATAAAGACTATGAAGATGCCGCTAAATTCATCACTCAGCTGGTGATAAAAGGCTGTGGTGTGAAAAGCTAACGTTGTTTAAACGTTTATTTAGGTGTGTGAGTTACTATAAGCACTTCTGTCGTTGTTCTTACAAATACCGGAAGCCAACATCATGTTGGACGTCAGGCAGTGGCTGATACCAATTCCTGCTTTACCCAAGCGCTTGATCTCTCCTGGATTGAAGTAAATACCATGAGCGAGCCAAGTGCGTTTGTTGAGCCAGCCCACCTTCATCTTCCCCAAGGCTCATATAACCGCGTGTGAATATGGCTCTAACGCCCAGTTTCTCTGCTGCCTCGACTTGTAAATCAATACCGCCTTCTGCATCAGCCAGTGAGCCAGTGTAGATTGCGAGAGGAGTCTTAATCCAGATGCTTTCCATTCATAGTAGCCCTTAGCGATCTCAGTCTTTTCAGGGAATATTGGTATTTGTAGTGAAAGATAAATTCGAATCATGGTCGTTACAACGTTCAATGATCTAATCAGCCCAGATCCTACGGAAATCGGTTTACGTTTGTCAGTGAACCATTTAGTTCGTTTTTGGCTCAGGGTTTTCCGTTTCCGTTTACAGGCGAATGGTGGTCAAATAATGACTTCTACAAACTGCGTAGGGTCATAAAAAAGGTGCACTAATTAAGTACGGCATCTGCTCTTTACTCATTAGCACAATTAGCTTCTTCTTAAAAATGTTGTTGTAACGGGTTTCTTGATAGCTCGGCCTGCGAACAAGCCAAGCGATAGTTACGTTGGGTGATTAACCGATGAAGACTAGCTTCGCGACGAAAATCGCGGCTAAGAAGTACATCGAAATTGAGACGTCTTTTGTTTTTCCTGTCGCAAATTTCAATACCGTGTAGGTAATGAAACCCAGTGCGATACCATTCGCGATAGAGAACGTCAGTGGCATCATTAACGCTGTAATGGCTGCAGGTGCACCGTTGGTGAAGTCTTTCCAATCAACGTGTTGCATGCTGCTCATCATTACGAAGGCCACATAAATCAAGGCACCAGAGGTAGCGTAAGCGGGGATCATGCCTGCAAGTGGCGATAGGAAAATCGCGGCTAAGAACAACACGCCAACCACAATCGCAGATAGGCCTGTCCGTGCGCCTGCAGCAACGCCTGCGGCACTTTCTACGTAACTGGTTACTGGCGGACAACCCACACACGCACCTGCCACACTTGAAATACTGTCGGCTTTAAGCGCTTTGCTTAGGCCTTCAATTTTTCCCGTTTCAGGATTAGTTAGGTTTGCACGCTCAGCCACGCCCATCAAAGTACCCGCGGTATCGAACATGTTTACAAAAAGGAAAGCCAAGATAACGCTGATCATTGAAACATCAAGAGCGCCCATAATGTCCATTTTTAGGAACGTAGGAGCCAAGCTTGGTGGAGCCGCGAAGAAGCCGTTGTAATGCACTAAACCAAGCATCATACCGACTAGAGTCACACTCAAAATACCGATCAGCACCGCACCAAAAATCTTGCGCTCACTCAGAACCGCGATGATCAAGAAGGCGATAGCGGCTAGTAGGGCTTCAGGTTTGGTGAAGTCACCTAGTGATACCAATGTCGCTGGGTTTTCGACGACGATACCCGCTGTTTTTAAGCCAATTAGACCTAAGAACAAACCAACACCCGCTGTCATGGAGTAACGCAAACTCACAGGAATACTTTCAATGATCCATTGGCGTACTTTGTAGAAACTCATCCCGACAAACAAGATACCGGAGATAAACACTGCACCCAGTGCGACTTCCCAGCTGTAACCCATTTCGCTTACAACCGTGAACGAGAAGAAGGCGTTCAAGCCCATGCCCGGTGCAAGGCCGACAGGCCAGTTGGCAAATAAGCCCATTAACAAGCAACCGATCGCAGCACCAATACAGGTAGCGACGAATACCGCCCCTGCATCCATACCCGATGCGGCCATAATTTGTGGGTTAACGAAGATGATGTAAGCCATGGTTGCAAAGGTGGTGACACCACCTATTAACTCATTTTTTACGCTACTTCCGTGGGCCTTAATTTTAAAGAGCTTCTCTAAAATTCCGTTATTCGCATCTTGGTTGAGTATTTCTGTTTTACTCTCACTCATGTCAGCAAGTCCTTTTATGTTGTGATCCATTTATTGAATACAGCGAGATTTCAATATTAAGTTTTAAGGTTTTTCCCTAGCCGCTATTTCTTTAGTTATCAGTTTCTAACCATCTGTTTTCTAGCTGTTAATCTCTAACCATTAACGTTGTTAGTATTTTTATATGAGCGTGTTTAGTGAGTGCACACCTTTTGGGATGCACACATCACGCATGAATCTGTTTATTATTCGATGGTTGTGCCTAGTTCAAAGTTCTAGGACACGGGACTAACTGCCCCTATAGGTTGAGAAACTGTAAGGCGAGACGAGAAGAGGAACGTGATAATGTGCTTCTGGATCATCTAAGCCGAAACGAATAACCACATCGTCTAGGAAAGGCACGCCATCCAATTCCACACCCTTGCTTTTGTAGTAATCCGCTACGTAGAACACCAATTGATATTTCCCCGGTCGGAAATCATTCCCTGCCAGAATTGGCGCATCGGTTCGGCCATCGGAGTTAGTGATTACCGTCGCCAGCTTCTCTGTTGAGCCTTCATTGACCTTATAAAGCTCTACCTTGATCTCCGCACCCGGTAAGCCGTGAGTCGTGTCTAATACGTGTGTTGTTAATCTTCCCATAGTCCTTTAATAGCGCTTTGGCGCTCCTCTGTTCCGTGGTTTATCTGTCTGTTTCGACCTTGCAAAGAATGCAACTGGTCACTTTGTTATCACTAACTATGTACGAACTGTATACAATTAGTAAAGCTAATTGTTGTAAAAATGTTAACCATTGTGTCGTTTTTTCTGACTTTATAGATCTTGATTATCGTATTTTGGTGAGTTTTGTTTTTGTTAAGTTGTTGTTTTAAATCGTTAATAGTATATAAATTTAACTTAAATAACAAAATCTTTACATTGAGATAAATAATTGTATACAATAAATATACAGGGGTAAGGTTGCTCTGTTTATCGAGAATCCATTTGATTGAATCATTTGGTGACTCCCTTAAAGAGCGGCTAAGCCAACCACTTATGTTAGGAGTACTTGGATGAATAAGGATTATTCAAGAAATTTGATCGGTTACGGAGCTAACCCTCCAAACCCTCAATGGCCAGGTAATGCGCGCATCGCGGTTTCTTTTGTATTGAACTACGAAGAGGGCGGTGAGCGTTGTTTGTTACATGGAGACGACGAGTCTGAAGCTTTTCTTTCAGAGATACCGTCAGCACAACCGATCAAAGGCGAACGTCACATCAGCATGGAATCCATCTATGAATATGGTAGCCGTGCAGGCGTGTGGCGTGTTCTTCGCTTGTTCGATGAATATGAAATCCCACTGACTGTATTTGCTGTCGCAATGGCGATTGAGCGTCACCCAGACGTTGCCAAAGCCATGGTCGAAGCGGGTCACGAAATCTGTAGCCACGGTTATCGTTGGATAGACTATCAATACATTGATGAGTCTGAAGAGCGCGACCACATGACTAAAGCGATTGAGATCATCCAACAAGTGACGGGTCAACGCCCACAAGGTTGGTACACAGGTCGAACGGGTCCAAATACTCGTCGCTTAGTCGCAGAAGAGGGCGGCTTTCTTTACGACTCAGATGCCTATGATGATGACCTGCCTTATTGGCACACCGAGACCGGTCATCCGCAATTGGTGATCCCATACACTCTCGATGTGAACGACATGCGTTTTTCAACGGCGCAAGGCTTCAACTCGGGTGAGCAGTTCTTCCAATATCTAAAAGACACGTTTGACACCCTTTATATGGAAGGTAAGACCGCACCTAAAATGATGTCGGTTGGGCTGCATTGTCGTCTTATTGGCCGTCCCGGACGTATTGCTGCATTAAGACGTTTCTTAGATTACGTAAAACAGCATGACAGCGTGTGGCTATGTCGTCGAATCGATATTGCTAACCACTGGCACCAACATCACCCATACAACGGACAACAAAATTAGAACGAACAGCAAGGAGGCTTAACGTGACTGAATTTCGATCTTGCCAACCAACCACCATGGACCGTGACACTTTTGTCGCGCACTTTGCTGATGTTTACGAACACAGCCCGTGGGTTGCAGAAGTGGTGTATGACCAAGGTTTGAATGCCGAAGATGATCACATTGAGAATCTTCATCTGAAAATGGCATCGACCTTGTTAAATGCCGACCAAGGCAAACAGTTGGCTTTGATCAACGCTCACCCAGATTTAGCGGGAAGAGCAGCAGTAAACGGCGAACTCACCGAGTCGTCGACCAAAGAACAAGCGGGGGCGGGCATCGACCAATGCAGCGCCGAAGAATTTGAAAAATTCACTTCTTACAACAACAGCTACAAAAGTCGCTTCAATTTCCCTTTTATCATGGCGGTGAAGGGAGCCAATCGTTACCAAATTCTTGAGTCGTTCGAGATGCGATTAGGAAATGATAGTGAAACTGAGTTTGCTACGGCGATTCAAGAGATCAACAAGATCGCGATGTTTCGTCTCTGGGATATGTAAGTTAACGGAGTTAACAGCTATCTCAGCCCAGTCTTAGTGCCTAAAGGTTTGATTTGTAAAAACATAAGCCACTAAGTTCTCATTTTATTATTACTTGATTAATTTCATAGGATTACACGGACATGACACATAAATTTGAACAGTACATCAACCTTGCAGACGAAAAACTCGGCGCAGAAGCTATCTTCGCAACCGACGACTTTTTCGCAGATAAAAGCCGTCTAATCAGCCATGCAGCACCTGAGTGGAAAGACGACTTATACGACGATAACGGCAAGTGGATGGACGGCTGGGAAAGCAGACGCAAACGCGGCGAAGGTTACGACTACTGTGTCGTTCGTCTTGGCCTAGCTGGCACCATTGCTGGCGTTGATATTGATACTTCATTCTTCACAGGTAACTTCCCACCTTCGGCATCAATCGACGCATGTTATTCACCACAAGGTGAGCCAACTGACTCAACAGAGTGGCAAGAAATTCTGCCTTCACTGGCACTACAAGGTGATCATCATCATCTTGAAGCAATCGAAAGTGACCAAGTATTTACGCACCTACGTTTGAACATCTACCCAGACGGCGGTGTCGCACGCTTACGTGTTTATGGCCGACCAAGCGTGGATTGGGACGCAATAGATTCTCAGCAACAAGTCGACCTAGCAGCCGTTGAACACGGTGGCCGAGCACTCGCATGTAGCGATGAGCACTACGGTAACAAAGCCAACATCTTAGGCCCAGGCCGCGGTGAAAACATGGGTGATGGCTGGGAAACAGCTCGTCGTCGTACACCGGGTAACGATTGGGTAATCGTGGCATTAGGCCACCCAGGTAATATTGAACGTATCGTTGTGGATACGGCACACTTCAAAGGTAACTACCCAGACAGCTGCTCAATCCAAGCGGCTTACGTGAAAGGTGGTACCGACGACCAAGTGGAAACACAAAGCCTATTCTGGCGTGAACTGTTGCCTGCACAAAAGCTGCAAGCACACGAGATTCACGAATTCATTTCTGAGGTAAACGACCTTGGTGTGATTACCCACGTACGTGCAAACATATTCCCAGATGGTGGTATCAGCCGTTTGCGTCTATTTGGTACGAAAGCGAAATAGGTAAGGAAATGAGTATGAGTAATGGAATACGTCGTTTATCTATCGAACCGTTAACCAAGCAGGCTTTTGCAGAGTTTGGTGATGTTATCGAGTCCGATAATAGTGATTTCTTCATGATCAACAGTGGATCAACACGTCGCTACCACAAGCTAGCGACAACGGATGTGCAAGACCAAGACGGAGAAGCGATCATCAGCATCTTCCAAGCCACACCGTTGAGCTACCCACTGACCATCAAAATGTTAGAGCGTCATCCACTTGGTTCTCAGGCATTCATTCCATTACTTGGTCAACCCTATTTAATTGTTGTTGCGCCAAAAGGCGACGATCCAACATTAGCCAATAGCCGAGCTTTCTTGAGCAACGGCCGTCAAGGAGTGAACTATCACAAAGGGGTGTGGCATCACCCAGTTCTTGCGCTTACTGATCAAGACCAGTTCTTGATCGTCGATAGAGGCGGCGAAGGGCACAACTGTGACGAAGTTTATTTCGACAGCGACCGAGTGGCATTGCATTTGGACGATCTGCCAACGGACGACAATAAGGAAGAGCAACGCTTAGCTAAAGCGTTGTGATACAGGAGTTTATTATGGATCCGCATATTACAGAATGGTTGAATTTAGCAATACGCTGGGCTCACATGATTGTTGGTGTTGCGTGGATAGGCGCATCATTTTACTTTGTTTGGTTAGAAAACAACCTTAACCGAGTAAACCCAAAAACGGGCCTTTCAGGCGACTTATGGGCGATTCACGGTGGTGGTATTTATCACCTAGAGAAGTACAAACTTGCGCCACCAGAAATGCCCGAGCACCTGCATTGGTTCAAATGGGAAGCTTACTTCACGTGGATCACCGGTGTGTGTCTACTGGGTGTGGTTTACTACCTCAACGCTGAGATTTACCTGATTGCACCGGGCTCTGGCCTTGATTCAACAACGGCAATCGCGATTGGTATTGGTTCATTCGTTGTCGGTTGGTTTATCTACGACTTACTGTGTGATTCACCATTAGGTAAGACCCCCGTACTGCTTGGCGTTGTGCTGTTTTTGTTGCTGGTCGCAGCGACATATGGCTTAACTCAAGTGTTCAGTGGCCGTGGTGCTTACATCCACGTTGGTGCCATCATTGGTACCATCATGGTGGGTAACGTATTCCGCGTTATCATGCCTGCGCAGCGTAACTTGGTGAAAGCGATTGAAGAGAAGCGCGAGCCAGATCCGGCATTGCCAGCGAAAGGTCTACTGCGTTCTCGTCACAACAACTACATGACACTACCAGTGCTGTTCATCATGATCAGTAACCACTTCCCAAGTACTTATGGTTCGGAATATAACTGGTTGATTCTTGCTGGCTTAGCGGTCTTCAGTATCTTGGTGCGTCACTACTTCAACACCCGTCATGGTAGCCAGAAGTTTGCATGGACAATACCAGTAGCAGCATTAGGTATGATCACGCTTGCGTTTGTGACCTCACCTTACGCGAAAAAGCAGATGACTCCGGTTGTGCAAGCACCAGTGGTTAAAGAAGTGCAAGTAAGCGCGACGGAATCGGCGACAGAAGAGCTTGCTGAAAACGGTCCTGCTTCAACTACGGCTAGTTCTCAAGCTGTTCCTGCAGACCACGCAATGCAAACTGCTAGCGCAGGTGTAAGCTTTGAAACCATCAACAAAGTCATTCAAGAGCGCTGTTCTGTGTGTCACTCATCAACCCCAAGCCACGCCGCTTTTGCTGCTGCGCCAGCCGGTGTGATGTTTGATACCCCAGAAGAGATTAAAGCCAACGTACCAAGGATTGTTGCTCAAACCGTAACAACCAAGGTGATGCCGCTCGGTAACATGACTCAAATGACCGACGAAGAACGCGCACTCATCGGCACTTGGGTAGAGCAAGGCGCTACGCTTCAATAACCATACTTTGCAACAGTAGTACCTTGTAATATCAGTACTCAGCATCCTTTACCTAAGAGCATGAGTCTTAGGTGAGGCTTGGGGGGAGTGTGGTTTACGGGCACGCGCCAAACTCATCCCACCCTGTTTCCCCGGTTCCTATAACCGGGCTTTTTGTTTTTGGATAAAATTAATCGAAAAAATTCAGTTGAAATATTAAATAGATCATAGGGAGATATGAGAGTTGTTCGGTATAAGGCTCTTCATATGAATCTCTACCCATGGTATTTTGCTCCAAGTTGACTTTAGTTAGGACAAGAAATGGAAAACTTGATAGTCGCGTATTTTAGGGCATTGAGCTCATTCTTTAGTTATCTGTTTCAGTCGCTAGTGATCGAATTTATTGGTTACGGATCTGGCTGGATAGTCTGTAAAGTATTCACATTAGGGTGCTTCCCTCCATTGATCCCAACTGAAAAAGAGCGAACCAGAATCTCTTATATTGGAGCGATTAGCATCGTGTTGCTTCTGTTAGCAATTGGTGTATTCAATAGTTTGTGATTCGGAGTAAGGATATATGAAATTTTACCCCGCTGAACAATACCAAGCAGCTTGCAATGAGCTATTTGTCCGATACGAACGAGACATCAAAAAACTAATCCCTAATGCGAGAGTTGAGCATGTAGGCGCATCTTCGATTCCATCTGCAGTATCTAAGGGCGATTTGGATATCTTCGTAGGTGTTGATCTTAGCGAACTTGAGGATGTAATAGAGATACTCACAACACTAGCCTTTACAGAGAAACTCGATACGTTAAGAACTCCTGAACTGTGTATGTTGGAATCTACATCTTCTGATGACGTGGCGTTGCAAGTTGTCGCCAATGGTTCTGAGTTTGAATGCTTTCTAATGTTTCGTGACAAGCTACGTACGAATCCGGCATTGGTTCAGCAATATAACACCCTCAAAATGGGTTGTGCAGGTTGGTCTCAAGAAAAGTACCGTGAAAAGAAGTCGGCTTATATAGAGCATGTGCTGGATCTGAAATAGTCAGCATTCCTTACCCCCTTTGTCTCCAATCGATAAACCCTAGTTAAATCACTAGACGTACGTTTTCTGGTTCTCACTATCTAAAGGCTTTCACCTCGTAACGTCTCCTGTTCATTAGAGGTGATTGCAAAAAATAGATCCTCTAACCATTTGATTAAAGTTGCATGTAAGTGATTAAGTTCATACAAAACAATGGTTTAGTTATATTTAACTAATTTTCTGAATTTTATCTAACCATTGTGCAACGTAGCTCACATATATGCATGCAAGTGTAAAGCAAAATCATTTGCATATGTTATGTTTCTCGTATTTTTATAAAGTCTAGGTTATTACATGAAAAATAAGGTATTTCTTTGCTCAGCTCTTCTTCTTGCATTATCTGGATGTGCTTCTGTGCCAACAGTCGACTCTTCAGTTTCTGATCAAGCAAAAACGTTTCCTGCTCCTAAAGAAGGTAATACAGGCATCTATATTTATCGTGAAGATACTTTTGTCGGTGGCGCGCTCAAAAAGTATGTATACGTGGATGGAGAGTGCGTAGGTGAAACGGCTCCTGGTGTGTTCTTTTATCACGAAGTCAAAGGGAACGAAGAACATGTCGTCAGTACGGAATCTGAATTTTCTGAAAATCACGTATCCCTTTTTACTGCTGAAGGTCGGAATTACTTCGTTAACCAATACATTAAAATGGGTGTTTTTGTCGGTGGTGCAGGTGTTGAGTTAGTCGATGAAGAAGTAGGGAAAGCTCAAGTGCGCAAAATCTCAATGGCTGAAAGCGGTAACTGTCCTTCTATATAGTGATTCAATCTAATTCAAGATGACGTCAGAGCTTCGAGTTTCTGACGTTTTTTAATTTATAGGTACTTTGACGTTGGAAAGGATATGTCTGAAGTAATAGAAAACACCCCTGAAATTGTACTCGCGTCCCGATGGTCCCGAGTAGGGGCAAGTTTGATTGATTGCCTGATTGGTATAGCTATGATGACGCCAATCTTTCTCTATACCGATTATTTTCAAAAAATATTCGATACAGGGAAAATTGATACGACAGAACTACTTATAGCCTCAGCTTACGGTTGGTTGGTGTTCTTTTTGTTACACGGATATTTGCTGCATAAGAAGGGACAGACGATTGGCAAAAAACTAATGGAAATCGCGATTGTCGATATGAAGGGCAAGCAACTAGGGTTATTCAAAATAGTGGGTAAACGAATGATACCTATGACAATCGCGACGTACATACCTGTAATTGGTCATTTTATAACGACGCTAGATTGTCTGCTTATTTTGCGCAAAGATAAACGTTGCCTACATGATTTTATCGCAGGAAGTCAGGTTGTTAGTGTTTCGGTGCCGAGAAACCTAGATTTCAGCACTATCGAATAGGGTTTAATAATCAAGCACTTACATGCTTTAGGGGTTTCATGATTCATAAGCTTTTCTCAGCTATTTCTATTTACAGGTATTTACCGAATAACATCTATTATTTAGCACTGGCTAGAATGATTCTGGGAATGGGTAACTTTATCGTTCCATTTTTAGTCTTACTGTTAACCGATAAGTTGGGTTATTCCGCAACAGTCGCAGGTTCCCTTGCCATGGGTGTGACGGGCTCTTACCTTTTAGGGAGCTTTTTAGGTGGGAGACTAGCCGACAGGTTGGGACATAAACGGGTCATGGTGTTTGGCGAGTTTATGTGTGCTGTATTATTGATTATTTGTGGTTTCTTCGGCGATGCTCCGGTCGTCGTCCCTGTGTTTTTGCTTTGTGCCTATTTCTTTGGCGGTTTAGCTTTACCCGCGAGTAATGCTTTAGTTGCGGATCTTTCTACCCCTCAGAATCGTGATGCAGTCATGTCACTGAGTTATCTAGCCTATAACTTTGGTTCAGCTCTTGGTCCTGTTATGGCGGGGTACTTGTTCTGGAACCACATTGACTGGATATTTTTCGGCAACGGTTTTGCGGCTCTTTTTTGTGTTTTTATTGTGGCTGCATTTGTGAAGTTGCAACCTGGAACGGAATCGACCAGCGAGAGTGAACTGGAACAGCCCGTTTCTGGTTCGGTTTGGTCAGTTTTAAGATCAAGGCCACGGCTTTTGTTGTTCACTTTTCTATGTGGATTACTGTGGTATTCGCTAAATCAAATGACGATGGCGAGTCCACTGTATTTGAGCCATGTGTTTGGAGAGCAAGGCCCAATTATTTTCGGGCAACTCATGACTTACGCTTGTATTGTGGTGGTGCTAATTACGCCAATCTTAATGAAGTTCACATCAGGTAAGGCTGAAACCGTAAGCCTTGCATATGCAGGCTTCATGTTTGCCTTTGGTTATATGCTCGTCATGTTGTTTCCGAATATTCCTGTTCATTTCTTTGCTTGGCTATTCCTATCTGCGGGCGAGGTTCTTCTTTTGACAAAAGAAGGCATATATTTAGCAAACAACTCCCCTTCGAGTCATCGTGGACGCATTCAAGGCGTGCTCATTACCTTGCGAACGGTTTTCGTTATGCCTAGTTTTATCGTGATTGGCTACTTTATCGATGATTATGGGTACACTTTCACTTGGTTTAGTGTGATATTAATTTCAGTTGTTGGTGCCGTTGGTTTTTATCTTATGTCAGCTAAGGGGAAGCAATCTCCAGCGTTAGTCACCGAGTAGTTATTCGATTTACTCGCAAGTAGTATCTTTTAATCACCAGAGATAGGCTTATGATTACCATTAGAAAAGCGGTTGAGTCTGATGCTCAGGATATTTTCGATATTCGCAGCCGAGCCATTATCGAAAAGTGTTCCGTTTATTATTCAGACGAACAGCTGTCAATATGGACGCAGGGTGGAATGTCTGATGGATTCATCAGTGATGTCGTTGAAACCTTTCATGTCTCAGAGGTTAATCGTCGGGTGATTGGTAGCGGTAAGATAAACACCGAAACTGGTATGGTTGATGCTATTTTCGTAGACCCTGATTTTGCCGGGAAAGGCGCAGCGAAGCAGATGTTGCAGTTCCTAGAGGAGCTCGCGATTCAACACAACTTGTCGTTAATGAAGTTAGAATCAACTCTGAATGCCGCTGCGTTTTATCGTTCGTGTGGCTTTATTGGCGACCAGCTTTCTACTTATCACTCTCCTAGAGGTATTAGCCTCGATTGTATTCCGATGGAAAAGCGATTAATTCAAGGCTAACGCTTTTCCATCGAGGAAGCTTTTAATACCGCGACATGTTCAAATAAACAGCACTAGTCCCAATTCTTGGTGCTGTTTTTACTTTTCTCTTACACTCTTTTCTAACATCGAACCTAGTATCAAATTTCTCTTTGTTATACAGGCAAGTCTCTCATTATGAAGAACTTCTTTGATAGCGAACTCATGCTCTCTAGCTCCTTGAATTTTGTTTTGCTATCGCTTGGGCTAACGCTCCTTTTTCATCTTCCGATTTGGTGTGGGTTCAACTTGAGCCGACGCAAATGGAAGCTCATGGATTACTTATGGCCGTTCTTGGCAGGTATCGGGATGCTGGGTGCAGTGTCTGAGATTCGTGCGAAAGTAGCGGGTGATTGGGTTAGAACAGAACAAACCAGAGCGGTGGCGATTTTAGAATCGGTTCAGAAGTTTTCTTTGGATAAGCTGCGAAGTGATACCTGCACCGGTCAACCATCTTTAGATAATCACGCTCAGCACCACGAAGCGTGTTTGTGGTATTTGAATACGGCGATCATGTTCAAAGATGTCGATTTCACCTTGTTACCCAACGCATCGGATTTTACGGTTCCTGCGCCGAGCGTGTCGCTGGTTGAAAGTGATGCGGTATGGGTGAGTGGTATGCTGAGTCAGTATGAAAAGCAGAAAAACCAGTACATTAAAACCCGAGAGGCACAGGTGAAGCAGCCACTGGAAAGTATCTTTTGGTATTTAAGCCCTTATTTAGTCTGTCTTGCAATAGCGTTGCGTTTAACGAAGGTGACAGCAGAACTCAAATTAGATAGATCTAGTTAGTTTTACGTAAGGTACTGGGCCAAAAAACGAGGGTAGGATCACCCTCGTTTAGTATAGGCTTTTTCTATGGAAGTAATACCGTTGTTCAAGGTGTCATTTTAATCAAGAATTTGGAATATATGATTAATAGTCCCCATTTCTAATGCTCCCTGACACATACAAGGCCATTACTTGTTCCGATTTTATTTTTCATTCTAAACTTATTGCTTGTCATTTTATTATCATTGAAAGTAAGCTGCCAAATATAGTATGAACGTGGGCCATCTGATGATAAAAACTGTTGGTAATCTAGCGTGTCCAGCAGATCATTTTTGCTCAGATAGTTCCATAAATCTTGATATTCTTCTTTTGTTGCTAAATGTGTCTTCGGCAATCTACACTTATTTCGGATGTCCCAGCCATTATCATTTTGATTTAATAGTTCATTATCTATCACGGTAAAGTCTTTATTGTTAATATCCCCCGAATTCAACTCCGAAGTGCGACACTCTCCAATATCAAGCAGCCAATACCATTTCTTTAAAGACAATCGCTGGTTGCTTGAAGTCTAAACACTTTTTCGGTCGATAATTTATCCGTGATACAGCGAATTCAATATCGCTGTCTGTTACCGTTGTTAAGTCGGTTCCTTTCTTCACATATTGCCTTAAAAGCCCGTTAGCATTCTCATTGGCTCCACGCTCCCAAGAACTATAAGGGTGGGCAAAGTACACATCAGCCTCCAACGCCTTTGCGATGGTTTCGTGGCCTGCAAACTCTCTCCCGTTATCTGCCGTGATGGTATGGACATGTTCCTTATAAGGCATGAGTAGCTCGATGGTGGCTTTGGTGACATCATCTGCTGACTTCGATGGCACTTTCTTGACCACGTAAAATCGTGTTTTACGCTCTAAAATTGTCACCATAGCACCAGTGCCATGTTTGCCTAATACGGTGTCGATTTCCCAATCACCCAATCGCTCCTTACTGTCAACGATGCTTGGCCTATCATCGATAGAAACAGCATTCTTGATCGCTGGCGCTTTCTCTTTTCTACCGCGACGATACCGCTTGTGACCTTGCCTCAAGTGGCGATATAACTTGCCTCCCAAGCGTTTATCCTGCGCAACAAATCGGTAGATCCACTCATGGCTGACAGCGGCACCGACTCTCGTTAATACACTGGAAATCTGCTCTGGACTCCAATCCGATTCCAAAAGGAGACGGATAAAATCAACACGCTCCTGAGGTATTCTGTATTTACGAGCTGATGTGCGTTTTTTGATTGAGAATACCTGAGCTTCGCTTGGGCAATAATGACTGCCTCTACTGCCGCGTTTAAGCTCACGATATACCGTAGAGCGATGGCACTGAACAGTTTTAGCTATTTCAGAAACCGAAATCCCCCGTTCCAAAAGAGCAGAAATCTGGTATCTTCTGCCCTCGGTCAACTGCTGATAATTCATGGTAGTACTGCTTGTTTCTTTGGCGAGAAGAGCGTACCACTTTCAGCAGTTGGCTTCCTCTTCTACACCTTTCCATGAATGTCGCACTTATTATCTGAAATCGGGGGTATCCAGTGAGGATCTCAAGATCAATATCGCTTGTTTATTAATTAAGCGAAGCGGAATAACTTAAATCAATAGAAAGCAGAAATCAGGTGTTTCTGCTTTCTTATTTTCAAATTTAGCGGTTAATTTTATTTGCGATAAAGCGTTTTACATTGACGGTAACTCAATGACTTAGGTGCGAGGAGTAAGATTCGCATCATATTATGACAATGCATTGATGATTTATGCGTTTGAAAAGCATATCCTATGCTTTTATATCGTAGAAAGACCTGTTTACCGTGTATTCAAAAATATTCTCCTCTCCGTTTTCTGAGCTTTCACCTTTAAAAAAAGCAGCTATTTTAGGACTGCCGCTTATTGCAGTCATCGGTGTTGCTTTACAAACTTCTCAATCAGATCTGACAAAAACGATCGATCTGAATTTACCGGACTCAACCGTTATTGAGTCAATCCTTGCACCTTCTGTTGTCATCATTGAGCCGCCGACGTTTGAGTATCAAATTCAAACGGGCGATAACTTGAGTAGCATCTTCACTCAACTTGGGTTTTCTTATAAATCGATGATGAGTGTGATGGAAACGGATTTAAACTTCCTTGCGCTAGACACGCTTCGTCCTGGTAACACATTACGTTTTTGGCGTGATGAGGCGACGGGTAATCTGTCCAAGATGGAAATCCAATTTAGTGTTGCTGATAAAGCGGTTTACCGACTGCTTGATGATGGCAGTTACGAATTTGAAGACATTTCTATTCCTGGTGAATGGAAGCAAAAGCCTCTAGTGGGTGATATTCAAGGCAGTTTCTCTATGTCGGCAAATAAAGTCGGCCTGAACAGCCTTGAGGTTGACCATATTGTGACTCTTCTTAAAGACAAGCTGAATTTTAGCCGTGACCTACGTGCTGGCGATCAGTTTGAAGTACTTCAGAAAGCTCAATTCGTTGATGGTGTTGCAACCGGAAAACGTGAAATTGAAGCGATTAAGATCATTAACCGCAACCGCGTTGTTTCTGCTTATCTTCACACTGATGGTCAATACTATGATGCGGACGGTGATAGCCTACAACGCGCTTTCCAGCGTTACCCTGTGAGCAGCAGTTGGCATCAGAGTTCTCAGTTCAACCCTAAACGCTTGCACCCTGTGACAGGTCGAATCTCACCACATAACGGTACAGACTTCGCGACGCCAATTGGCACGCCGGTTCAAGCCACGGGTGACGGTAAAGTAATCATGACTCGTAAACACCCTTACGCGGGTAACTATGTGGTGATTCAGCACGGCAGCACTTACAAAACGCGCTACCTGCATTTAAGTAAGATCCTTGTGCGTAAAGGACAAACAGTCTCTCGTGGTCAACGTATTGGCTTATCAGGTAAGACTGGCCGAGTGACGGGTGCGCATTTGCATTATGAACTGATTGAACGTGGTCGTCCTGTTAACGCGATGACAGCAAATATTCCGATGGCCGATTCTGTGCCGAAAAAGGAAAAAGCGACATTCGTAGCCGCAAGAGATGAAGCCGACAAGTTACTCAAAAAAGCGTTAGAGGAGCAATCAAACAACAGCTAGTCATAGCGAGTTGATATCGCTGATGAGTCTAATTGTTGAATAAGCGAATAGCTTGGTAGCCTATACATCTAAACATTGAAAAGCCGCGAGTGCGGATTTGAATACCTCAGTGTTCAATTCTGCCCTTGCGGCTTTTTTGTTGTTTAAGCTACGCTTTCTCAGAAGCTCAGAAGCTCAGAAGCTCAGAAGCATGAAGAGTTCCGTCTTCATACGCTTGCGTTTATGTTGCTGACGATGGTTTCTGGGCGCAGTGGACAAGAATAGAGGTAACCTTGGATACTGTCGCACCCCATCGAGTGGAGTTTATCTAACTGTTCACGCTCTTCGACACCTTCAGCGACGAGTGATAACCCCAGTCTTTGCGCCAATTGAATGATCAACCAAACGACGCTCTCTGATGTGGAGTTAGTTAACAGGTTCTGGATAAAAACGGCATCAATTTTAATACAATCGATAGGGTAGCTGTGGATGTAATTCAGGCTTGAGTAGCCAGTACCAAAGTCATCCAGCGCAATGGTGAAGCCTTGTTCTCGGAGGTAGTTCAGGGCACCTTTGACTTCAGGCGTCGGCGCAAGCAATACGGTTTCAGTTAATTCTATAACAAACTCATTCGCCTCGAAGTTGTACTGTTTGATCGTTTTAGTAAGGTAGGCAAGGTAGCGTTTAGAATCACTAAGTTCGTGAGCTGAACAGTTGATACCCAATTTGATTTTATAGCCTAAGCCTTGCTCAAGTGTGATTTTTGCTCGGCAAACGAGTTCGATAATACGCTCACCTAACTCGACGATAAGGCCAGACTCTTCTGCTACTTGTATAAACTCTGCGGGAGAGATGTCGCCGTGTTGAGTTGTTTTCCAACGAGTGAGCACCTCAAAATATTCCCAACGTGTATCGTCTTTACCTACGATCGGTTGGACTACCACATACATTCCATTGTTGTCAGATATAAGGTTATAGATTTTATTACCATTGGATGCTGTTTTACTTGAGGTTGAGCTTTCAAGCTCACTGCGTAAAGCCGCAATCAGCTCAGCTTTTCTTTGATAGCGTGCTATTAAATGAGAGTCATAGCATTGGATGTGCGTGTCAGGGTGCTGCTTACATTCTTTTAAAGCCAAACTGGTATTAAAGATGATCTGTTCTACATCTTTAATATTTCCATCTGAGCGAGCAATCCCAATACTGACATCGAAATCAATCTTCAGATCAACGCTGCAGTAACCTTGCTTTATCTTGGTTATTATCTGTTCGCAGACACCGATTGGGTCGTTATGATAAGTAATGAAAGCAAACTCGTTACCGGCTGTACGAAAGGTTAGGTTGTTTTCTGGCAATGTTCGGCGCAGTGTTTCAGCGACATGCTGGAGTACCTTGTCGCCGATGTAATTGCCGTGCATGTCGTTAATGGCTTTGAAGCTGTTTATATCCAACAGAGCCACTGTAAAAGGCGTGACACTCTTTTGAGTGATTGACTCTAACGTATCTGACAAACAACTGCGGTTAAGCAGCCCTGTAAGACTATCGTGAGACACCTCGTAGCTGAGTTGATTGACTAACTGCTCTGAACGATCGTTGAACCACATCTCACGCAGGGTATGGATGACGATGTCTGCGAAAAGTTGATGATGTTTGATCACTTCTTGCTGTTGGTTAGGACTAAGAGGTGATGTGAAGGTCGAAAACAACACACCCATGACTTCGCCACTCTGAGTTCGAGTGGGTATCGCAATCGAGTTTTGAGAGGTGATCTCTTGCCTAAACGCTGACGTTGGCAAAGATTTAATAATGTATTGAGCGGAAGAGCAGTCAGTGTGACTTTGATTAACGGCTTGTTGATAGATGTGACCATGACGCGGATTGATTTTGTCATGCAGTACGTGGTCAGATTGCGCAATCACCAAAGGCACCACTTGGTCTGGGAAGTTCTTTTTCTCAATGATGCTGGTGTATTGAGTCCCAAAGGTTTGATGCAAAGTAAGCACGGCCGACTCTAAAAGATCGATACCTTCCAATTTAAGTAAACGCCCAATGCGCTCTGTGTCTATTATGTTGCTGTGCGTATGTTGAGTCATAGTCACCATCCGTAGCTAACCAGAATCAGTGTGTAAGCTGTATATGTATGATTTTTATAAGCATGATTTTTAAGAGTATGGCCTTGTATCAGTTCAAGTTGCGCACACGATTAATATGCGTCCAGTTTATTATTGACGGTGTTGTATGATTTTTCAAACTTAGTTGCGACTTATTTCACAGAATCTGAGTGCTGCGTTCTCTGTCTAACCTCTCTTTCAGGTGATCCAAAAAGAGTTTTGTTCGTGTATGTGAGTAGTCAAGCTTAGGGTAGTACGCGTAAACCATCACCTCGTCAGCAGTGATGTTTGGTAAGACTGGAACTAATGTCCCTTGTTTGAGATCTTCTTTGATCATTGCTTTGATGGTCAAGAGCACGCCCATTCCCCGCTTCGCCGCATGAAATAATGCTTCAGGGTTGGTGGTCGCGAAGTTTCCATTCAACGTGATTCGTTGCCCTTTGGTGAGTGTCACTTCTCGAGTCGGGCGCTCTCCCCAGATAAGAGAGTTGTGCTGCTCTAAGTCTTGCTCACAGGTGGGGTAACCATGTTTGGCTAGATAACTTGGTGCGGCATAGAAACCGGCTTTGTGCTCAAACAAGGGGGTTTTCTTGAAGCTCAAAGAGTTGAGTTGTTCCAGTTCTCGACTGATCACCAAATCCAATCCAAGTTCAGGTAATTGTCCGGAAGTGGTGGTGATGAGCTGTACCTTGATATCTGGATATTTTTCTAAGAAGTCGTCCATGTATTGCACTAAAAACTTAGAGCCAACGGCAATGGTTGCCCCTATTTTTAGCAGGCCTGCTGGTGTTTGGTTTACTGAGCGAGTCTCGTCAATAATCGACTGCCAATTATCGAGCTGATCTTTGGCTCGCAGGTAAAAGAGTGCGCCTGCTTCGGTTTGGCTAATCGAGCGAGTCGTGCGTTTTAATAGTTGAGTTCCGATGCGCTCTTCTAGCCAGTTCACTCTTTTACTGATGGCTGAGCTTGTGGTATTCAGTTTGCGTGCGGCCCCATTGAAGCTGCCTTCTTCTACCACTCTTACGTAGCTTTTTACGTTAAGAATCCAATCCATATTATTTCCTACTGGGACTTAATTAAATTCCAATTTGGTTAATTATCAATTACTGGTTTTGAATATAGACTTATATCATGAAAAAATAACAAACGAACAGGGAATTTTTTGAGCCAATCGACCTTTAAAAAAACGCCGTTACTCTTAGCAATGATGATCATTGCTACGGGGCAAGTGGGTGTGAGTATCTACCTCCCATCATTGCCATTAATCGCTTCTGACTTAAGTGTTACCCAAGTGGATGTGCAATTGCTCGTTACACTGTTTCTTGTGGGTTTTGGCTTGTCGCAGCTATTTTATGGCCCGATGTCTGATGCGGTGGGAAGACGACCTATCTTCTTGTTGGGTCAGGGGGTTTATCTGATTGGTACCATCGTTTGTTTTGTATTTTCTGACAATATGACCGCTTTAGAAGTTGGCCGCTTGTTACAAGGCTTAGGCGCGGGCAGTGCTTCGGTGCTCGGGCGCAGTGTTCTTAGGGACAGTTATGATGGCCCTCAACTCACGAAGGCGCTCTCTTATATTTCAATCACAGCTTCTATCATGCCGATTATTGCGCCAGTGTTTGGTGGTTGGATCTCGTTTCATCTAGGCTGGCAGGCGGTGTTCCTGTTTGTTCTATTGTATTTATTGGCCATATATATTCTCGGTTACTTTGTGTTGCCCGAGACACTGCCTTACGGAAAGAGTCGTTTTGAAGTCAGCCAAGTAGTGAAGAACTACGGGCGCTTGTTGACCAACCGCCAGGTGATTAGCAGCGCGAGTTATAACTGGATGAGTTACATGGCAAGCTTGGTGTCGTTATCGCTGTTCCCGTTCTTGATGCAAGAGCAACTGGGATTGACCGCGGCTGAATATGGCTCTTTGATGATTGTTCCTTCGGCTGGGTTGTTGATCGGCAGTGTAGCGTTGAATTTACTCAATCGCCGATTCAGTACGCCGCAGTTAATGAGCTTAGCGATTTTGATTGTGTTGGCGTCTGGCACTTGGTTGTTAACACATGAGCTATCCATCTTTAACCTGGTGTGGGCATTTACCTGGCTAGCGATAGCGCAGGGCATTTCTTTCCCTCTATCGATCAGTATGTTGTTGGGGCCTCACAAGAAGCAAGCTGGCGCGGTGTCTGCGTTGTCGGGCTCAATTCAAATGTGTATGGCGGGCTTATTAGGTGGATACTTAGTAGAAAGCTGGGTCACGACTCACCTACAGCTTGGCGTGTTCTACTTGATTATTGGTGCGGGTATGGGCTGTGTATTGTGGTCTTCAACTCGAGCCAACAAAAAATCGACTCTGCAGCAATAGAATATAGTTAGACAGGTTTATAGTTGCGCGCTCTAGTTAAAGCGTTGTATTTGTGTTGATGGTTTCCTACAATACTTCGGTCCATTTAATAGGTGTAAAACATGCAGCAAAATGAATTTGAAGTACTGGTAAAAGCGATCTGTGTACTGGATGGCTTGCCTCAAGCGCTCGAGTTGTTGAAATCCAACGAGGATACTGAAGTCGCTGAGGCTGCAGAATCACTGACTGGTCAATTTGCGTTAGCTGAAGTTGACGGCGAAAAGCGTATTTACCACGTGACGCTTCAAGAGAATGAACAGGGCGAAGAGCAAGAGTACATCGAACATGTTATGAATGAAGGCGATGACTTAATCAAATTTGCAGCTTGGTTCTTTGAGACAATGTTCGAATTAAAGCAAAAAGACACGTACCAGATTGCTGGTAAAACTTACAGACAGCCAAAGCGTAGCTAGTGTTATAACAGCTTCGTTTGAAAGGTATCTTTAGAACTAACGGTTTTTTAGAACTCAGCCTTTTTTTAAAAGCGGCTTATTAGGCTGCTTTTTTGTTGCGTTTAGTTTGCGTTTTATTTGTAAACTTCCATGTAATCTGTAATTCCATTACACATAAGTTTGATATGAGTTTTTTTTTGGGATGCTTTAAATGTAAAATCCGCACATCAGAAAATTGATTATGTGCGGAGATAAGCATGAATTACGAACTAGGCCACGCATACCTTGGCCAAATGGTTGCAAAAAACATGATGCACGAAGCCTTGTATGGCAAGCCAAAGCGCAAGAAACCATCGTTCTTTAAGCGAATGATGAAGAAAATGTCTAAGTAAGCATTTTTTAAACGGAATTTTAAAAGGCCTTAAACTGAATGAAGTTTAAGGCCTTTTTCGTTTTAGCGATTGATGTATTTCATCGCTCTGTTTTGTTGTGGATGGACACAAAAAACACGGATTAGTTAACCACTGGACTAATGATTTAGTCTGAGCAAGATCAGCTTGCTGATTGGTTGGATAAATCGATAACATTATTAGGAATAGTGTCTAAACCATTCTCTTTCATCCATGCCTCTAAGTTGTCAGCTCCACCAATGTATTTACCATCAAGCCAGATTTGAGGGACGGTGACTGGTGTTTTTTCACCAATGTGCGCTTTTACTTCTGGAATCATGCGATATAGAGCGGCGCTGTCTTTCACGACATCGTGGTATTGGTACTCCACACCCGCTTCATCAAGCATTTTCTTTGCTTTGACGCAGAATGGGCATGTCGCTTTCCCGTAAACAATGTTGCCTTTCAAGCTGTCTCGTTTCGTCCATTCTTTGATTACTGATTGAACTAACACTCCGCGATTGAGTGCCTCGCCTTGGCTAACAACCTTGCCTTCAACGACAAGAATCGGCGCATGCCAAGAACCCAGCTTGAGTGGTTCCCACCAATGAGACAACCAATCTTTCACTTCCAGTTCGACATCGACATCGGCTAATTCATTCTCAAAAGTGTCCTTAAGAATGTCTTTAGTAAGGGTACATTCTCCACATGGGATATTGACTTTAAATGGACCCCAGCTGCCTGCCCAACGGTATAGTGTAATCTTGACTGGTTTCTTCATGGTTACGACCTCGTTTAAAATTCTCTTATCAATATAGAACGGACAGTAGCGTTATTTATTTCACTCGCTTTAAAATTTCTTCGATTTCGATGGTCTTTTTGTTTCCCAGTGGGTAATAAAAGCAACTGACGCAATAATAATAGCGGCTCCTAGCCATAAACGACCAGGTGGAACCCAACTAAATACTATCCAGCCAGCTAATACATTGAGTGGAAGTTTAGCGTGGTCAAATGGTTGAACAAAAGAGGCATCGGCCACGGAGTACGCTTTTACGATTGCCCATTGTGCAAGGGCAGTCATTACGCCAATGATCACTAATATTCCCCAGATAGTGCCACCGCTCGGGGTTTGCCAATCGGGCGCAGCAAGAAGAAGATTAAAGGGTGTGATTAAAAGAAGAAGGTAAACCACCATGGTCGATGGGCTGTCTTGCGATGACAGTTTTTTCACCATTAGAGAGTAGCACGCCCAAAAGAATGCAGCGCCAACAGGCAGTAGCGTTGCCCAGCTAAAATCTTCTGCCCATGGTTCCAAAATGACCATTGCACCGATGAAGCCCGCTAAGGTAGCACCCCAACGAGCGGCGCCTACTTTTTCTTTTAAGAAAAGCCCAGATCCAATAGTCGCAAAAAGTGGCGAAGTCATAAGAAGAGCAATACCTTGCCAAATCGGCACAGGGTAAGCCAGCGCCCATATCCACAGCTGAATACCAATAACCGATAAGAAAACTCGGAACACGTGCAATTTTAAGTTGTCAGTTTTTAGCGCGCGGCGAATCCCTAACGTTTTAAGGTAAGGCAGAATAGCAAGCAATGCGATAGCGTATTGAATGACGGCGACGGTGGTAGAAGTAAGTCCGAAATGAATGCTAGCGATTTGAGTAAGGCTGTTAATGACAGCAAAGGCTAAACCAGCGGTTAGCATCCAGCTAGCGCCTTGAATCGGATGGTGTTGTGACATGATGCTTCTAATTATTTGGTGTGGTTCACCTATGATACGGATTTAACACAATGAAACCAGAAAAAGCATTGATGAAGTTGGTCAGAATATTTGAATATGAAAAAAGGTTGAGCGATTGCCCAACCTTTTTAGCGTCTATCTAAATTAAATTTAGATTAGAAGTCGTAGCGTAGACCTAAACGAAGTGAGTCTTCGCTTTGTGTCTCAAGACCTGCAACTTTCACATCGTCTAGGTTGTTTAATTGGTAAGCAACGTATGTGCGAATAGATTTATTGAATTTGTAAGTACCCGTTAATTCAAAGAAGTCAGCTTTATCTACAGTTACGTTCTGAGTCAAATCTTTTTCCTGTTTTTGGTAAAGAGCAGCTAGTTCGAATTGACTTGTTAGTTTGTACTTAGCCGCAACTTCTACACCAGAGAATTCAGTATTCGCTTTGTCGTCTAGGTCACCCATTGTGTAGGTCGCACCTAGGTATAAAGCATCCATTTTGTAGTTGATACCAGCAATCACAGCGGTTGCAGATCCGTTACCCGCACCGTTGTCATTGCCCGAGTAACCAAGACCCAAACCTAAGCCCATAGGTAGTGTGTAAATACCAGAGATGCCGTAACCGTCAGTATCTTTGTCTTCACCAGCAATCAAACTTGCTTTAAGAGAAAGTGCGTCTGCATCGTAAGCGTATACAAACGTGTTGTTAATCTGCTCGTCACCGGCATTGATGAATGCTTTTTGGTCACCAGAGTAGATAGTAACATCCGACATTTCTGAGATTTGAGCTGCAGCTGTATCTTGACGACCTACCGAAACAGCACCAAAGTTACCTTGAAGGCCAGCGTACATGTAGCGTTGCTTAAAGTTGTCAGTTTCATCATTGTCAGCTGAAGAATTTACGCCTTGTTCTGCTTCGTAGAAACCGAAACCAGATAGGTCGCTGGTGATTTCTGTAGTACCGCCAACATTTAAACGTACACGGCTTTTATTTTTCATTGTTCCTTCGATTTCTTTACCGCCTGAACCAATGAAATCACCACGGAATTCTGCACGACCACCAATTTTAAGCTCGGTACCATCAGAGCTGTAAACTGTTGCTGCTAGAGATGAACCTGAAACTAGTGCTGCTACCACCGCAGAAGCTAGAACTGCCTTTTTCATAATCACTTACCTTGTATTTTAAAATCCGTGAGCAATGCGCTCTCCGTTTCGATATGAAGCTAATTTAGAGCAGATAAATTAAGCTTTCATTTCTATAAAATTACATTTTCTTGAATAGGGAACTTTTAAATGTTGATTTTATTGCACTTTTATTTCAATTGACTGAGTAATTAGTGAATAGTTATACAAGTTCAGGCGCTTTTCTATTAGTCCGTTTAAGTTTTGATTAGCGGTTTCTTCGCGGTAGTTGAACAGAAATGAAGGTAGGTGGTGAACTCTTGTCGCCGAATAACAGTTTGTGCTGGTGGTTATATCCTCTATGATGCAAAAACTTCAAAGCGAATAGATTCTGCTCAACAGGACGGAGAGGTTTCATGAAAACAGAGTACTTAGGTGATGTTTTACAAGATAGACAGGTTATTGGCTCCTTGAATGTGGACGACCTACCCATTGGGGAACATCAGTTTTGGTTCCAAGTGACCAGCGATGGGCTAGGGCAACCGAAAAATATGCCAGTGTCTGTTTTTAAAGGAAGCCAAGATGGACCCAAGTTGATGATCACCGCCGGTATTCATGGTGATGAGTTGAATGGCGTGTTGGCTGCTCAACAAATTATCAGAGATCTCATTGGTAAGACCTTAACAGGTATCGTGACTATTGTGCCTACGGTCAACCTGTCTGGTTTGTTAAATCATAGCCGCGACTTTATCTCTTCTGATCCGGGTTCATGTCCTGCTAACCTCAATCGACTTTTTCCCGGTGATGCCCATGGTTTGGCTGCCGAGCGTTTTGTGGCTTCATTGTGGGAGCGTTTGCTTAAACACAATGCAACGTTTGCGGTCGATCTTCATACTCAAACGCGCGGTGCGGTTTATCCTCTCTATGTTTTTGCTGATTACCGGATTGATCAATGTTTGGAGATGGCGAGATTAATGCAGCCCGATTGTGTGCTCAACGATCCCGGTGACCCAGGTATCTTAGAAACCGTATGGAACCGAAGTGGTATCCCAAGTATCACGGTCGAAGTGGGGATGGGTAAATTTACTCAACCTGACATGATTCAAAGGGCGGTCGACGGCGTGTTTAACATGTTGTCTTACTATGAGATGTCCGAGGCTGTCGGTGAGCAAATAAAAGAGCCTAAGCAACTTCCCGCTCTTGATTGGATCGAAGGCAACAATGTTGTGTCTATTCGTGCCGATATCGGTGGTTTTGTTCTACCCCAGGTTGAACTCCTGCAAAGCGTAGAACAAGGTGAATTGTTAGCCATTCAATATGATGCATTTGGTAACGAATGCCGTCGCTATAACGCACCGTCTGCAGGACGTGTGCTTAGTTATAATGTGGATGCATTAAGGGAACCGGGTGCTCTTGTGTGTCGTTTGTTGAGTTAGATAACTGCTAGGTAGAGCGAGCCATTGGCGAAAGCTACCGTCATTCGAAATACGTAAAATAAAGACCGAGCTAAGCTCTGTTAAAGGACAGTTGTCCAGAGTTAATACGTCTTTGACTCATCGACAGAACTGCTCTTAGAGTCACGAGGATAAATTAAGAACCCATCGCGAGATGGTGACACTTCGACTGCTTTTTTGTTTCAAAACGATTGTTTCAAAGCCATAAAAAGCCTACCGCATGTTAACGCCAGTAGGCTTTATCAGTTTCATCTTCAATTTTTGCTAAGACTCACAACCTTTCTAGATTCAATTAGAAAGCGTCATCTACGATGTCTTTCAGCCGATCGTAAGGCACATATCCCGGTAAAACATTTCCCTTCATTATCATGGTTGGAGTGCCGGTTAAACCTAGAGTGGTAAAGGTTTGGTGGTTGGTCATGAGTATGTCGCTTTGCTCTGAGGTCGTGTCCAACTGGGCTTCTGTTCCTGTTTTCTTCGCCACAGCCTGTAGTGAAGATTTTGTGTGGCTACCACTTTTTGCCATCAGTAATCTATCGACTTCAGGGAAGGCTTCTGGATTATCTTTCCATACTTTCATCGCGTAGAGAGCCGCATTGGTATCAAGGTCGTCTACTTGCTGCTGCTTAAATGACAAGTACACATTGATGATTTTGATATCACTATTTTCAGACGCTAATTTCACTAAGCCTTTCTCTAAGCGTTTACAGAAAGGGCAGTTGTAGTCAGTAAAGTTAACGATGACTGATTTTCCGTCAGGGTTGCCCGTGATTGGGTGAGTGTCATTGTTATACAACCAATCGTGACTCTCTGCTTGAGCTTTCTTTGCTTGCGCTTGGCCAGCTACGTACTGCTCTAAACTGGTATGCAGCCCTGAAATCGTAGAAGGATTCTCTTTCAGGAACTGGTTAATTTCTTCGAGTTGCTGGGTTTGTTCTGTACTTAACTCAGCAAAGGCACTTGTGCTCAATAGTGAGCCTAAAATCAGTGCGCTAATCAGATGTTTTTTCATGATGTTTATTCTCTAATTCTTGATAATCGTGAGCGAATTTGAGGTCGCGCTCACGGTATTATTGTTTGTTAAATTGGCTTTAATCGGTTCATTTGCTCTGCTCTGTTTTTCTTAGTGAGCGAGTTATGCAAAGTAGGTTCTTAACCACAGGCCGATAGGGGAAGTAACGCCGGTTGCGATACTGCTAATCTTTCCATCTTTGATGATGACAATACTTGGCGTGACATTGCCCCCCCAACTTCTGCTGATCGATCCAGAGAGATCATTGATAACAGGGAAGTCATACTCTTTGGCGTCTAAGAAGCGCTGAACACGTTCGTTTGGGCCAGATGAAAGTGCTACAGAAACTACTTGATGGGAGTCGCTGAAGCTATTAACCGTCGGGCTCACCAATTTGCATGCGCTACACCAAGTCGCCCAAAAATAGACAATAACGGGCTTACCGCTTTTGCTTAACTCGATAACATCAATATCCTCACCTTGGATCGACTGACCCACGATTGGAATCGCATCTCCTTGAGGCATATTTCTGCTGTGGTAAAAGTCCATGGCAAACGAAACCACGCCAACGATCAGTATCATTGAAACGAGTTCCTTTCCCCACTTCTTAAGACGGCTTGGCTTTTTGGTTTCAGCCTTTACAGCGTTATCTTCAGCAGAGCTAGGGCTTTGTTCATTATTGGGCGTCTTCATCAATTATCTCGCAGCGTCGATGGCTTGAATAACAGTGTCACTGTCTAGAATCACGGGCAATGGAATACCATTTTTATAGCTCGGGCCATAAACGATATTAAATGGCACACCAAATCGCCCATTACTTTGTAAGTATTGAGTGACACTTTCACTTGGTGTTGTCCAATCGCCTTTCATCAAAACAATATCTTCTTGTTGCAGGTGGCTGTAGACAGGATCTTGAAGAATGACGCCAATTTTGTTGGCTTTACAGGTGATACACCATTCAGCAGTCACGTCGACAAAGATGGTTTTTTCTTCTTCGACCAACTGAGGGATTTGTTTCGCATCCAGTTTCTGCCAATCAAGGTTATCGACAATTGGCGTTGCCCAGTTATCAGCAGTAACACTGCCGACGATCAATACAGCACCAAATACCAAGGTTGTGGTTGCTATGATAGGAACCAGTACCTTGCGTCCTAATTTTATGCCAATCCAAATTAGCACTGAAACGACGATAAACAGTGACAACAAGATGGTTGGGAACTTGCCAATGAATGGGCTCAGTAGGCTTGTTAACCACAGACTGGTGATGAACATCATTAAGCCGAATACCAACTTAACTTTGAAAATCCACGCGCCCGGTTTTGGTAGCAATTTAGTTAGGCTCGGGAATAACGCGAAGATCAACCAAGGTGCGCTCATACCAATGCCGAGTGCGATAAAGATAGCCCACAACTCTTGGTAACTTGCTCCCAGAGCATAATCTACTGCGGTTCCTAGGAATGGAGCGCTGCAAGGCGTCGCCAATAGTGTCGCAAACATGCCTTGGATGAAGTGACCGGAATGTGAGTCATCGCCTTTGGTTGCCATCCAAGTGTTTAAGCCTGAAGGAAGTCTGAATTCGAATAGACCGAGTAGGTTAACTGAGAACAATACGGTGATGATCAGCATGAACCCGATGAACCAAACATTTTGGAACTGGATTCCCCAACCAATCGCATTGCCACCCATTTTCAGAACGGTCATGCCTAGAGCTAGTAGCGAAAACGAAGTGATAACCCCCGCAGCAGACGCTAGGAATGAGAGTCGGATGTGGCGATTTGAAGCGCCTTGGTTCTGAATGATGCTGTTCAACTTCATTCCTAATACGGGTAGAACACACGGCATGATGTTGAGGATTAAACCGCCCACTAACGCAAAGCCAAGGATGACTAGAAAGCTGTTGTTGCTTGTTTGGTAAGCTATCGGCTCTGACCCAACTTGCGCGGTCATCTCTTCGGCAAAGTTAGTATCTGAAACGGTAATACTCACTGTGCGATCCGTTAAGTCGACCTCGCCGATCCAGTTACTCACATCGAATACTGCGGTCATTGTATTGTCTGTGATGTGGACGGTTGGTGGAGAGAAGAAGTCATCAAGCACTTCTTGTCCATCAATCAATACCATCGGTTTATCCCAGCCTTCCTTACTTGTTAGCTGAGTCACCAGTTGTTGTTTGCTTTTATCCCAGAACAGGCCGTTCACTGAAGTGCGGTTAGCTTCTCGTGGAGATTGGCTCATGCCTTGATTGAACAAGAACATTGCTTCTTCATCGAGCTCTAATGTTTGCGGATCAATCGGCAGTTCGATGTCGTAATCGGTTAACACACAGATATTGGTACACGACGGAAAGGTGAACGATGCCTTAAACAGTGCTGGCTTCGTATTGTCTTTCAGTGTCAACGTAACGGGAAAGTTGACGTGTTTTTTGTAGCCTAACGTCATCACGTCCAGTTGTTCGTAGTACTTAGGGATCGGCCAATGCCACTCTACCGACTCTATGTTTGTTGAACCAGACCAGTCCCAACTTGGCGGAATACCACCTTCGCCAGGGCTACGCCAATAGGTTTTCCAATCGCCGTCGAGAACGACATCCAGCACGGTTTGAATCTTAGAACCGTCGTCCGATTGTTCACCCGTCGACATCATTCGCATCTTGACTGGTGGATGTTCAGGCATGCTGAGCCAGCCCGTCGTCTGTGCCAAAACAGTAAATGGCGTCATAATCAAAAGGGCAGTGACTAGTGTTTTTGCGCATGTACGCATGCAGAATGCCAACGAATCGACAAACTTAGTTAGTAGTGTGTTGTACACAAATGTATCTCCAAAAAATAAATAAAAGGGTGTAGTAGCCCGGTTATTTACTCTCTAAATATACAGTGCTTTAGATGTAAGCGGTGTTTTGTAGGTCGAGAAGAGCGATGGTTATCTCTAGACAATCTCGATATGTGCGGTGATAGGCTGTATGCAACAGCAATAAACAGGATAAAAGGAATCAGCCAACTTATTTTAGGTGTCGCGAATGTGAGCATTTTGGAGCTTAGGCTGCACGCGCTAGAGTTTGGCGCTGACAGAGTTTTAGAAGCTTCGGAACCAAAAACGCTGGCATAGAGCTCAGACATTTTATCGAAAGAAGCGACGATTGCTTGTGGGTGGCTAGTTTCTGCGCCGACAAGTATTGATTGTCCAATTAAGGAAGCTGAAATGGTTACTTTGTTTGCAGACAGCGTACTCGCCAGACAGGTTACGGTAACCAGTCCGGTAAGGAAAAGCGCCCAAAGCGAATACTTTTGTCGGCGGTTCTGTTTAGATAAGAAAAGTAATGGTGTATTCAGCAAATTAGTCAGTAATCGAGTCAATAAATAGTTAGTAGCTAAAGCGAGCTCGTTGAATTGTGGCTAGCTTAGATAACTTTGCTCTGAGCTACAAGTCATAAAATTGTCAAAGCAAAAGGGATGCATAAATGCCAAACCTAGCGAGTGAGGCATCAAGTATCGGTTTAAGTTCATAATAATTAGTTCTTTTTTCTGACCGTTGTTTTTCTTATCAACTGACCCTATTTCTCGCCTAGGTGACAGTTTCAAAGTAACGTTTTAAGCGAGCCAGATACGCATTTATGAGGGGCAAGCGTGGTTGTGTTTGAAAAAGCTAACTAAATAGCAGACACAAAAAAGCCCAATCGCTCGTTAGGAACTGAATTGGGCTCAATCTATAGTCTGAGGTGTTCTAGGTTCTATTCGGGCGCCTTAATGAGTGCGACGAGGTCCGTTACGAACTAGGTCTTTACCATTTTCAAAGACTTCTTTAGTGATCCAACGAGCAAGTAGAACCTTGTGGTTGCTATCAAATACAGCAACGAAATGACGACCGTCTGAATTATTGGTTGCCATGCCTACGCCTTCAACGCCTTCAAGACCCAAACCGCCAGCTTCAACTGAGATTAGGAACTTTTCCAGTTCTTCTAAGGAATCGATAATATCAAGTTCGTTGTTCATTTTTTATTCTCTTGCTATGAGCCGACATCGGATTAAAGGCGTTTTTGTGCATGTGCCTAAGTGATGATTCTGGCCGTTATTCTTTGTTGGTTGCGTACTCTACAGGTCATAAGAAGGGATTGGAACTCTCAAATATTAGATTCGAGCTGATATTTTGTGAATATTTAACACAACATACTTTTAAATGCTTGTTATCCATATTCTTTTTACTACTACTTATAGGGTAAATTTAGACATTCATATGAAGTAACATCATAAAGGTTTGGCGTTGTCTATTTGTAATATTGGCGACATGGCTAAAGTGGCTGGTGTTCAAGGCACAGTAAAAGACATGAGTTTAGTGTCGACAACCGTTCAAACCATTGATAGCCAACGCTTAGTGACCCCGAACAACAAGATCTGGAGTGACGTTATAAACAACATCACAGCAGAGCGTGTTAGACGTGTGGGCATGGCATTTGTTATCCCAATGACATCGATAAAGCAAAAGCGGTATTAAACGACATCATCATTGCGCACCCTCTAGTGCTTAAAAAGCTAGAACATATGATCAAGCTTCATTCTTTTATGTCACTTCACCCAGCTTAGAATTACGTTATGATGGGGTAGGCTCAGTTTGGACAGTTGAAATCGAATGGATGATTCACAGCAAAAAACGAATACTAGAAATACACCGGTAAGAAAAGCGACCCGAATCGAAAGCGTCATGAACTCTGCGATGTGGCATTTAACTCAGCGAGATATGACGGAAAGCGAGCTGATTGCAAAGCTCAAAATGAAAACCGACAATCAAGAATGGATCGATGAAACTTTGAGTACCCTGAAAGGCTTTGGGTATCTTAAGTCTGACCAAGTGTTTGCTGAACAATTCGTGGAACAAGCGTTTTCTGGTGAATTTGGTTCTCAATATATTGTCGAAAAATTGAAAAAGAAGGGCCTGACGGTCTCAGTGATTTCTGATGCTATCCATAAGGTGTCCTTCGAAAAATCTATTGATGAACAAACTATCTTGATAGACCGAATCAACCATTACTACACAAGCTTTACCATGAGTCGTGAAAAGCTGGTTGCGACGCTGCAAAAGCGTGGTTTTAGCTATCAGCAAGTAAAAGTTGCGATTGACCAGCACTCACAAACGCATGAACTGAAAAGTAATATCCAAATCAAGGCTGAGAAAGCAGATTTGGAGAAAGAAGTACTCAAGTACGCTCGTAAGGGCAAAGGCTTGACCGCTATTCAGCAAGAGCTCAGACAGCGAAAAATCGACACGACTGAATTGCCACAATTGGTCGACCGATTAATTAACGAAGAGCAGCTAGATTTTTACTCTTCTTGTTTAGAACAGTTGCAGAAGAAATCTTATGATCTTAAAGATCACAAAGAGCGTTCAAAGGCCTATGCGATGTTGAGCCGTAAAGGCTTCTCCTCTGACGAGATCAAATTTGCTCTGAGTGAAGATAACGAATAACTAAGCCGGAAAAGTTCCCTATGTAGTATGTTAGTTTTCTCAAGTCACCATTGGACAAAAGCTTCGCAGCGACATGACTAAATTAGCATTTAACGGATTAATTAGAGTATGGAAAAGTTGTCCGACAGCAGCGCCTTGTTAGCTGCTGTGTGCATCCACTCTATCGATGGTGAATGCAATCTTTCTCCTACCACTCTTGGACCACTAGTCTCGATTGGTGCTGATAGATGTGTAATACCCACATCAGCTATTACCTCAGGATCTATTTCTATCAAGATACCGTATGCCCAATAGCGCCAGCCCCATTGATGTTCTAGCTCTTTCTTGGCTTCGGGGTTACCTGAAAACATTGACTCCCATTCTTCGTCTTCATCGTGGAGGCCAACTGATAAACGGATATCGATATTTTCTCCAGCTTAATATCTATCGCCCCCAAACTCGTCCATTGCAACAACCTTGACACCATCTACTTCGATTAAAGATGGTAAGTAAATTATCCATGAACTTGATATTAATTTTTGTAGGGAAACAGTATGATGCGGTCTATAAAGAGAAATAACCTTGGCTAGGTCGGTTTAATATCATCTCACCAACAATCGTTGATATATGGAGAAATTACCTTCCCTTAGCAGCCAACCCAATCACGTCAAATCAACCATGCGCCCTTGTAAAACAGGAGTGTTTTGAACACAGCTCTCGATACATGTGATCAGATCTTGGGACAGTGACGAAGGCTTTGGTTTATTCGCCCACAAGGCATACATAGGCCGAGTAAAAAGTATCTCAGAGTCGTATTGAACGTGCCCGGACATCTCACTATACAAATCGGCGATCTCTGTCATAGGCAATAGCCCTACACCCATGCCTGACGCGACCAGTTTGCGTACCAAGGTAATGTCGTTGACCCGAGAAACCTTAGAGTATTGCCGCTCGATACTGAGCAAGTCTTGCCCTGAAATTTGCGTCTTAGAGTACGGCATAATGAGTCGCTCTCGGCTTTTGCAGTCTCGTCTTGAGACAATGCATACGGCAATACTGGCTAACTTTTTCTGGTAAAAAGACGAGTCTCTTTGCTCTCCACTACGTATGGCTAAATCAAAAGAAGTTTGGCTAAGCAGCACATTTGTGTTGGCAGGCTCAATAACGACATCCACATAACTTTTTTCTAGCAGAAAGGCTTCAAGCGCTGGGTATAGTTGGCCAATGATTAAGTTTTGCGGGCAATGTAAGACGAAGGAAACCGCTTCACTTTTCGAGCTTTCAGTCACGGCCTGATGAAGATTTAGGGTGGTCTCGCCATGCTGCTCAAATAACCCTTTGCCAAAGCTAGTGAGTTTGACTCCCCTAGAGGAGCGAATAAATAGTGACTCACCTAATCTCTCTTCTAACAATAAGATGCGTTTGGACAAGGTAGGCGCGGTAGTTGTTAAGTCTCGTGCCGCTTTTGAATAACTGCCTCGACGGGCTACTTCAACAAATAATAAAAAATCATCCAGCATAAGGTTTTCCGCAATCTTAGTGTTCTAAATCTCGTATGGCCGACGATACGATATATCCATACAGTATACAGACAGGAGGAAGCGCTATGACAAAACTTTTTTTCACAGCTCTGTTCTCATGCGCGATGTCAAGTATGGTGTCCGCGTGGGTCACTTACATCAATCTCGGTTTACCAGAAGATTTCATCAACCGGTGGGGCTTTGCCTTTATTAATGCTTGGCCTGCTTCGTTTGCAGCGGCCTACTTGTTGAATAAACCAATCATGGTATTGACCCAAAAATTGATGCGTCAATTTACACCCCAAAAGGAGAAAAACAATGCTTAGTGTTGTGGCTTTTATTACCCCCAAAAGTGAATTTTATGCAGAGTGCAAACAAAAAGCTGAAGGCATTTTAACTGCTACTCGAGAAGAAGCGGGTTGCTTGCGTTTTGAGCTACATGAAAACCAAGCGAAAGATCAGCTGATCTTGGTTGAAAACTGGGCGGACCAAGCTGCCCTAGAAGAACACTATGCCCAGCCATATATCACACCGATATTTGAGTTTTATAAAACCGCATTAGCTCAAGAGCCAGAAATACACAAAATGACCAATGTAGAGGGTTAAATTCTCAGATATATCTGAGTAAGTCACTAGATAGGTAGGGAGGTCTAACCTCCCTATCATTTAAAAGTTGTCTAGCTTCAGCTAAAACTCACTTTTGTCGGATAGGCGACACCTGTTACCAGGTGCCGCCCTCCTAAGAACCGTACGTGCAACTTTCACTGCATACGGCTCAAGCCTCCACTAAGGCGTTATTGTTACCCAGCAACTCACAAAGCAGTGGCGACAGGATCAAACCATGAGTTACGACCTGTATTTTTCACCTTACGTTCATTGAGAAAACCTTTCCAAAAAGGATCGAACGGTGTCGCTTGGCTCATGATTTTTACATGTCGCTTGATTGGCACTTGACCGATTTGAAACAGTCGGATCACGCCATACAGTCCATCCTTTTTAAACCAGCCATGGAAAATCCATTGCCCTTGATAGTTTAGAAAGTACTTGTGTGCGATCCATTTACGTCCCTTGTTTGGGTGACGCCTGACTGACCATCGCCATAACGCTAGAAACATCTGATGTCCAACATAGCCGAAGGTTTGTTTAGCAACACAATGGCGATAGTAATTCGCCCATCCTCGTAGTTTTGGATTCATCATCTTGATGAGATCGGCTACTGGGATTGTTGCGTGTTTTCTAATGAGGTCACGCATGTTTCGTAAGAATGATAATACGTTGGACTTACTCGGTTTAATGAGCAGTTTTCCTTTGTACTTTCTGGCGTTAAAGCCAAGAAAGTCGAAGCCATCATTAATATGAGTCACATGCGTTTTCTCTTCAGAAAGCGCTAAACCTCTTTCTTGTAAGAAAGCCATCAGTTGCGGCTTAATGTCATTCACTAGGACTTCCTTTGAAGACCCCGTGATAACAAAGTCGTCAGCATAACCTATAAAGTTTACTCTGCTGCCTGTCTTGCGAGCGATAGACTTAATTAACTTTTCTAGTCCGACAAGAGTGAGCAACATCAGGGTGGGTGAAATTATCCCGCCTTGTGGTGTTCCCTCTGCCGTTTTGTAGAATAGCCCTTTGTCTATATAGCCACATTCCAGCCATTGCTTGAGCATCCTTTTGTCTGTCGGGACATTATCAAGTAGCCACTGGTGACCTATCTTGTCGAAACAAGCTTTGATATCTCCCTCAAGAACCCATTGTGCTGCTCCCTTTTTGCACAGGCATTTGAAGCACTGCTGTATTGCATCGGCTGCGCTTCGGTTAGGTCTAAAGCCATAGCTGTTAGGGTCGGCAATTGTTTCCGATATAGGTTCTAGTGCTAGAAGATGTAACGCTTGTTGCGCTCGGTCTATCATGCACGGGATACCTAATGGTCTAAGTTTGCCGTTTTTCTTCGGGATATAGATTCTTCTGAGCGGTTTAGCTCGATAGCCTTTTCTGCTCAGTAAGCTGACTGCCGCCATTCGACGTGCATCGGTGTTCCAGATGTCGCCGTCAATTCCTGGCGTTTTACTGCCTTTGTTTTGTGATACTCGACGAACAGCGAGAAGTTTTGCTGCTTTCGAGTGAGTCAGTATCCACTGTAGTGCTTTCGCCTTACCGTGTTTACCTTCTCGGATTGCTTTTGCAATGCGCATCTGGAGCCTTAACACATGGCGCTCAACCGCTTTCCAGTCGATGGATTGCCATTGGGCGCTGCCAGAAGGGGCACTCACTTCATGAGAAGAGATCATCTGCGTTCCTTCTTAAATAAAGTTTTCCAAATCATCTTGCAATGGGAGACCAGTTGGAAGTGGGCACACTTTCGTGTCAGATATCCGTCTGTATCTGCATCATTACAATGCAGCATTCGCTTTTTCCAACCTCCTTTACCAGCACCGCTATCGGCTCTCTTCACAGACAGCTTTCCCGAAGGAACGATACTGGCTTACCGTGTTCCGCATGTCGCGCAATATCAGGGTAGATGCCCACTATAGTGCGAGGAGCCTATCGATCACGAAAGAGTATTGTCCAACCTCTTTCCTACTCCCATCGCCGTTTGGCCACAGCGTATTAACCACTTCCGCTGCTTCAAATATGACGCACCTTACATGGATTCACTTTCGTTCATCATACTGATTCCCTAGCACTCACCCAATTCGTGGTTATCAGGAGGAGCATTCCCTCACGGTTTTGCTCCCGTTTGGCACAGTGCCAAACTTCGTTACATTGTCAGGCTCGCTGCTTTATTCAGAGCCTTAGGGTCGTCTGGTGATACAAACGGTTCACTCTTATCGCGGTGAACAGCGCTTCATGCGACTTCACGTCGCACGGACAA